>CAWBQF010000001.1:0-798603 GCA_963791025.1 uncultured Chloroflexia bacterium
TGAGTGTTCCAAAGTGCCTTTCCACGCCCGCTTTAAAATCTGGCGACATCACCGGGCACTGCTGCAGCACATTCCCAGTTGCGCACAGGCATCGCTCAATCCTCGCCAATGAACTCCTTGCCGTTATCCACAACCAGCGTTCCAGGATTCCATATGCTTGCCAATGATGTTCTGCCCCATACTTTTCCCGAACATCTTCTTTGGCACAAATGGCATGGTGCAGACACTCCATGACCGTGAAGTAGCTGGGAGGCTCAAAACCCAGGTAAAACCCCAAAGGATAACGGGTATTCAAATCCAGGCAATAAGTCAGGGTTGGGCGACCAAGGGGCAGACTGTCGCGTTCATCAATGACGATGACATCACAACGGGTGTGGTCGATTTCCACTCGCTCGTAGGGCCTATCTGGATACACCATCTGGTTAGCTTGTCTGAAATTCCTGGCGGTTGTGCGGCGACCATGTTGGGCAGTCATTTTCTCTTGGATATCCAACGCTTCCATGCGCCTGGCAATGGTTGCTCGCGACGGCATGACTAGATTGCGCTCTTTTGGACGCAGATGATTCTCTTCCTCGAGCCGGACTGCAATGAGGGCAACCAGATCATCAATTCCAATTGGTTCTGCACGCAGGTAGTACTCTTTGAGTACTGCCTGAACCAGGCTGTCTATCTCAGGTTCAAGACGAGACTTTCCCATTCCACCGCGTTCGTCACACTGTGGCAAAAGCGACCGGATATCATTCCCACTGCGGCGGTATGCTTTTAGCCAGCGGTAGACCGTTGCTCTACTCACCGATTGAAGAAGATTTTTGGATGTAGTCGTTGGAATGCTTGCGCGCACTTTCTGAACATGTTCAACAACGGCCTTTTCAGTTTGTTGCCCTAGAGGAAGATCCAGGATGGGTTGGATAACCTGCAATCGCCATCTGACAATCTCAACATCCTCTGCTGAGTACGATGACAAGTCTATATCTGCAGAGGGTTTGTCTTTGGAGCCCGCATTTCTTTCCACAAACCACAGGTTACCGGCGAAAAATTCTTGGATCAGCGCATCCAAATTTGCTAAGAGCAGTATTCCGTTTTCGAGACACTCAAAATTCACTGTTTGCTCGGGTGCAAGCACTCTTC
Organism: uncultured Chloroflexia bacterium; assembly: GCA_963791025.1. GTDB lineage: Bacteria > Chloroflexota > Anaerolineae > Anaerolineales > Anaerolineaceae > DSYU01. Next base: position 1,129 of record CAWBQF010000001.1, read on the forward strand.
TTACCTCATACCGCTTTGCTTGCCAGATAAATTGTTGTCCTGGGTTGAAACGATAACTGCTCATGACAAGATTTCCTCCGCTTTCCAAAATAAACTGCTACCGCAAATGGGCTGGTCATCCAAAGATATGCCAATCCGGTGGTGAAATGCCAGATGCAACAGGATAGATATCCCCTGGGCTGGATAATGGGGATACAAAATCCGTCCGCCTGTTTGCAATGGTATGGGGTTATTTACAGCGCCTAAGCTTCTCCAAACCCACTTTTCCGTTTCAGGGGTGATTCCTAAGCGGGCGTATTGCGTTAGCAGTTTAATATTCGCTAGCCGGTGTCCACTCCTTAAATCCTGATCTGTAACAACGGAAAACGACCAGTTCTTCGACTGGCACCATTCCCTTGCCACGGAAAATTTTCTTTGATTTTCTTCTTTGGAAACCAGAGAGGCAGGCTTACACTCGACCAGTTCACAGGCCTCATTTCGCCAGACCAGAAAATCTGGTGTGTATTTATGCTGGTCGCCTTCCCAGAGATAATCGATACTGACCGGTTGTTCTTCAAAGGCAGTGACGGCAGCTTCGTAATCCAAAATGTACAGGTAATCTTGCTCGATAAGTGACTCAAAAGCTACCATCCGCCCTATTTTGAGCGATGGGAAAAGCCCAATCATGTTTCTGCCTCTACCCGATACTTTCCTTACTGGCATACCCCTTACATTGCACAAATCTTGCCAGTTAGGCTACTCTCATTATCTTTGCTACAAAATTAGGCTACTCTCAACAACTGTGAAACTCACTCTCATTATCTTTGTAAAAAACCGCCCTTTTTGGACGGTTTGCTCTCATTATCTTTGAGACCCGACAGCATCAATCCTGAGTTGGACGAAGCGAGGGGATCAGATTGGCGATGATCTATTTGGAAATTAAGGAAGGACCTTTGCCAGACCAGGGTGCGATGCAGACCATCTTAACCCTGTTTGGCAGCCAGGAAAGATCATCGAAAGCTTCTAAGACGGAAAGAAAGCCAATCCAGCAGCCATCCGTCCGGGTAGTAGGAATCGTGCAACCAAGAGCGCCTAAAATTTGTAACGGCGTTCTGCACCGGTTCCAGAGGAGGAAGGCATTGACCGGTTTCAAGGTGGGCCTCGTCCAGGCGTGGGCGGGATCAAACTCCCCGGTTGCATGGCATGACCACACACCGGGCAGCGATGCAGTGGCTGCAATTGGGTTTCCGTTTCAGGTGTTTGCTCTGCTGGCGAATCTGCCTCTTTCGCTGGTCCAAGCAGCTGCTGGATCCGTTCCAGGCGCTTGCGCGACCCCGCACTGAAGAAGCCAAAGTAACGGACTTTGACAAAGCCTTTGGGCAGCACATGCTGCAAAAAGCGGTGAATGAAGTCTTCTGCACTCAGCGTGCAGCGTCGTTCCTGACCAGTGTCGCTCGCCCGGTAGAGGAAAGTGACCTGGTTGTTTTCAAAGGCCAGGATACGCTTATTCCCAATCGCCACCCGAAAGATATACGGCGCCAGGTATTTCAACGCCTGACGCCCACACCCCACTGGTTTGCAGTGCACCACCCAGTCTCGCCGCCATACCTCCGCTGGAATCGACCAGTCCCCACCCACTTTTTGCAATGCCTGACGCATTTTGGCGCGGAAGATCTTTGAGAGCGCTTTGACTGGCACCAAGAATTCATAGCGCGTGCCCAGCCAACGTTGGCTATCCTTCGCCAAACCACCGGCTGGCACCAGGTAGTGAATGTGGGGATGGTAGGATAGATTGCGGCCCCAGGTGTGCAGCACTCCCACCAACCCGATTTGACCACCCACAAATTGGGGATCTTTCGCTAGCTGCTGGGTTGCTTCCGCAGAGAGGCGAAACAGCAGATCGTAGATCACCCGTTGGTGTTGGCGAGCGATTTCGCGCAGACCCGCAGGCAGGGTGAAAGTCAGTAGAAAGTACGGTACGGGCAGCAGCATGGCCTGCTGCTGCTCCAGCCATTCTTGTCCCTTCTCGCACTGGCATTTGGGGCAGTGCCGGTTGCGGCAAGAATGGTAGCTGTACTGCACCTCCTGGCAGTCCGGGCAGACAAACACTTGCCCGCCCAATGCCGCGGTCCGGCAGTTCTCAATCGCCCGCATGGCTTGCAGGTGGTTGGTCGGGATGCGATCGGCGTACTTCTGGCGATAGGCTGGTCCACACTGGCGAAAGATCTCGGCCAGTTCTACGGCCACAAGCGGCCCACCACATCATTAATCGCTTGAACCGCCGGTGCTTCCACCTGGGGCGTCAGATGCGTGTACAGAGTGGTGGTTTCGGAAGAAGCATGCCCCAGGTATGCCTGGATCACCCGCAAGTTCACTCCTGCTTCCAGTAGATGGGTCGCCCAAGAATGGCGCAAGGTATGGATGCTGGCCGGTTTCTGGATCCCGCTGGCTTTCAACGCCAGCGTAAACGCGCTCTGAATACTCCTTGCGGTGATCGGCCCCAGATTTTCTCGAGCGGTATCTTTCGGATTGTAATTGGTGGGGAACAACCAGTAAGGGTGGCGATGGGTGCACCAATGCTGACGCAATACTCGCAGGAGCAACTCCGACAAGGGCACGAAGCGATCTTTGCTGCCTTTCCCGCGCTGCACATGGACGACCATCCGCTGGCTGTCGATATCCCCCACCTGCAGGTGGATGCCTTCTTGCAGCCGCAGTCCGCAGCCGTAAATCGTGCTCAAGCACACCTGGTAGCGCACGATCTTCACGCACGACAGGATCAAACGCACCTCGTCAATGGAGAGGACGACCGGCAGTTTTTTCTCGCGCGGTGCACGCACCAATTGAATGGTCGTCCACTGCCGCTGCAACGTATACACGTAGAAAAACTTAACCCCGCTCAGAGCCACCGTTAGCGTGCTGGGCGCTACGCGTTTCTCGTTGAGCAGGTAGAGAAAGTAGGCACGCAGTTCTGCTTCGGTAATCTGATCCGGGGATTTATGATAGTGCTCGGCGAGCTGCTGCACTGCCAGCACATACAGCGCCTGCGTTCTGCCGGATAACCCGTGCAGTTGCAGGTCTTCCATCATCTTCTGCCGCAAGGGCGTGGTCATCGCTTTACCTCCTGTAAGTGAAAAGGAATTTCGCCTACAAGCAATATAGCAATAACCTACCCTATCCGTTGTTATTCACCTGTACCTCTGTCTGGGTTTCTTCCCTGCGCGTAGCGCTTAGTCCAATCCCTCTTGAATCCCTCTTGAGCGATGAGTAAATTTATTAATTAAGTTTGTCAGGAAAGTAACTGGGAGACATATGAATTTGGAAGAAACGAGTTATTCCAGTACAGCTCTATTCCTGGAAATTCTTTCTCTCTGCTCAACCTTCCGCGCCAACCCGGACCTCTTCCCGCAGTCGTTGAACATGGCGGATGGGAGGAACCCCGAACAAGGTTTTGTACTCGCGATTGAAATACGCAGGATCGCGATACCCCACACGATAGGCGGCGCTGGTCGCGTCCAGGTCCTCGTTCAACATCAGCCGGCGCGCTTCCTGGAGCCGCAGCTGCTTCTGGAACTGCAAGGGGCTCATGGCAGTGACAGCCTTGAAACGGTGGTGCAGTCCCGATACGCTCATGCCTAGCTCGCGCGCGAGCTCCTCAATGCGCAGTGGTTGGTCGAAGTCCTGCCGAATGCGTTCGACCGCTCTGGTGATATGCGGGGCATATCTTTCCTGAACGACCAGGTGCCTGAGTCGAGCTCCCTGCTGTCCCACGAGAAGCCGGTAGACAATTTCTCTTTGGATTAACGGCATCAATATAGGCACTTCCACGGGTGTATCGATCAACCGGAGCAGCCGCACGACAGCGTCCTGTAGGTGAACATCCAACCGGCTGACATCCATTGCCCGTATGTCCGCGCTACCTGAAAACGATCCCTGGCCGGCTTCCTCGATCACAGAATCGACTAAAGAAGGGCTGAGATCCATCCGAAGGCTGAGATAGGGCTTTTCTACCGTAGCCTCCAGGATCTGACTGATGGAAGGTAATTCAAGCGTGGCAATCAGGTAATGGTCGGGATCGTAGCGGTAGCGGCTGTCACCGAGGAGAAACTCCTTGCTCCCCTGCGCAATCACGCAGAAGCACGGCTTCACCACGCCATGAATCAGCCCCCACGGCGAAGCAGCTCGGGCCAGAAAGAGACCTTCCAATGCCTGGACAACCCCATCTTCTGGCACAGCTTGTGTAATCCGCTCGATCAGTTCTTTCCGATTGATCTGCATCCTCTCGACCTCGTGGGCCACCATCTTTCGTTCGGCATTACGCGCACCGCGGTCTTGCTGCTTACCATTGATTCGATCCATTCCATACCTCTTTCTGCAGAATCATCCAAATATAAGCCAGGATCATTTTATCATCCGTTCACGCAAGCCCACAAGTTAAGCGATTTAGAACCGAGGGAACCCGGGAAATCTTCGTCTCAAGCGGTTTTAGGGCTATAAAAGACGCCTGTATGAGAAATATTATATTGCCAAAAAGGACCGCGTGTACCTGGCATTCAAGACAAGGAGCAGAATCGTCCAATCATCTTGCACAATCCTGCAATCATTTTCAAAAGAAGATCTGTACAATGGCAGCATACAGAGAATTCCGAACAAGGAGAAAGTTATGCAAAGTGCGGACCCGGAACAAGAGATCATCCGTCTCTCCAAAGAGAAATGGCGGTGGATGTCGGAGCGCGACGTTGATTCCCTGGCGGCGCTCTTCCATGAAAAGGCCGTATTTGTCCACATGGGCGCTACCTTTTCCAAAGATCAGGAGCTTGATGTTATCCGAAGTGGCGGGATCTACTACAAGGATATCGATATCCAGGAAATGTCTGTGCCGTTTATTGGCGAGAACACTGCCATCCTGTTGAATAAAATCCGGCTCGTGGCAGTGGTAGGCGGTAATGAGGTCACCAACTCCTTTGTTGTGACCGAAGTGTATGTGCAGCAAAATGGTTCCTGGATATTAGTCTCGCTCTCGTTCACCAGGCTGCTGACGCAATAACGGCACCACTGATACCAGGAATTAAGAGGAAATGATGCAAACAGTAACTTTGAACAACGGCGTGCAAATGCCCATCCTCGGGTTTGGAGTCTTTCAGATCGCTGATCTCGAAGAATGCGAGCACAGCGTCGTCGACGCCATTCAGACCGGCTACCGCCTGATTGACACCGCCGCCTCGTATGGCAATGAAGAAGCCGTAGGCATGGCCATCAAACGGAGCGGCGTGCCACGGGAAGAATTGTTCATCACCACCAAGCTGTGGGTCTCGGATGCCGGGTATGAAAGCTCACGGAAGGCGTTTGATCGATCCATACAGCGGTTGCAGCTCGAAACGCTGGACCTGTACCTGATCCACCAGCCCTATGGGGATGTGCATGGTGCATACCGCGCAATGGAAGAACTGTACCGCGAAGGCCGGGTGCGCGCGATCGGGATCAGCAATTTTCATCCCGACCGGGTTATGGACATGATCGTACATCACGAGGTTGCGCCCGCCGTGAACCAGATCGAAACGCACCCCTTCAACCAGCAAATCGAAGCCCAGAAGTTCTTGCAGGAGAACGGGGTGCAGATCGAATCGTGGGGACCGTTTGCCGAGGGCAAAAACAACATTTTCCAAAACGAGCTGCTGGTTTCACTGGCCGGCAAACATCAGAAATCTGTGGCGCAGGTAATCCTGCGCTGGCTGACTCAGCGCGGTGTCATTGCGATCCCCAAGTCGGTACGCAAGGAGCGCATGGTCGAGAATTTTAACGTATTCGATTTCGAACTCAGCACCGAGGATATGGCCGCGATTGCAACGCTGGATACGAAGACCAGCAGCTTCTTCGACCATCGCGATCCGAACATGGTAAAAATGCTCAGCCAGGCAAAGCGCAACACCTAAACACAGAACCAGTCAGGAGAAGAGTAAATGCAGAAACGGGCACTCGGTAATAACGGATTAGAAGTCTCAGCCATTGGGCTGGGCTGTATGGGCATGAGCGCAAATTACGGACCATCGCCCGACAAATCGGAAATGATCGCGCTGATGCGTACGGCAGTCGATCGCGGAGTCAATTTTTTCGACACTGCCGAGATTTACGGCCCATTCACCAATGAAGTGCTGGTGGGCGAGGCGTTGGCTCCGGTACGCGAAAAGGTGGTAATTGCGACCAAGTTCGGGTTTGATTTTGGACCGGGTGGGCGGGGATTGAACAGCCGCCCAGAGCATATCCGTAAGGCTCTCGAGGGTTCCCTCCAACGGCTGAACATGGAAGTGATCGGTTTGTATTATCAGCACCGCGTGGATCCGAATGTGCCGATCGAAGATGTGGCTGGGACCGTGAAGGACATGATCGCGGAAGGCAAGGTCCGGTACTTTGGGTTATCCGAAGCAGGGGCCAATACCATTCGGCGGACGCACGTCGTCCAGCCGGTCGCGGCGGTCCAGAATGAATACTCCCTCTGGGCGCGAGAGTCGGAAGCGGAAGTGCTGCCTACGTGCGAGGAACTCGGGGTTGGGTTCGTCCCCTGGAGCCCGCTAGGCCAGGGCTTCCTTACGGGGAAAGTCGACGCCAACCAGACATTTGCTCCCACCGACATCCGCAGCCGCTTCCCACGCTTTACCCCCGAAGCGATGAAGGCCAACCAGCCGCTGGTTGAGGTGCTCAGCGATCTTTCTGTTCGGCTGAATGCGACACCGGCACAGATCGCCCTGGCCTGGCTGCTGGCCCAGAAGCGGTGGATCGTTCCGATCCCGGGCACGCGCCGGTTGGAGCGCCTGGATGAGAACCTGCGCGCGGCGGATCTCCATCTCAGTGCGGACGATCTACGAGAGATCAGTATGGCTACCGCAAAAATCGAAGTGCAGGGCGCTCGGGGATCTGGGCATGAACGGTATGGATAAGCTGTAGATATTTGGTTTCATAGTGCATGGCGAATTCGTTACCATGCACTATGAGGTACACCCATTATCTGTGGTGTACAACTCGAAGACACGCCAATTGGCGTGTTTTTCGTTAAAACCGCCCGGAACCCGGTTTGAAATCCTGCCTGAGAGTCAGGCAGAACATCCAATATTCACAATGTTGCCCCCTTTTTTAATCAAAATCACGGTAAAGGATAGAGTAACAACTCCTTTACCGTCCATCTTCGATCGGTCAGCCCAGCCAGCATGGCCGGAGTTCCGCTTCCGGTACTTCTTGGGCTGTTGTTTCCCCTTTCTTTGAACCGGATGCGCCAGTTCTTCGACCAGGCTTTCATGCGGTCGGATAAAATGATAATACGTGCGCCACCATTCCAGATGCTCCATCAGTTCCGGTGTGTACTTTGCCGGTCCCCAGGTACGGCGGGTCAGCTTACTGACACACTGCCGGATAGATAAGTTCAGCCGTTCCACGAAAGCGGTGTTAATTCTGCCGCTCAGCCCCGCTTCGCGAAGGCGCCCACTATATTGCGCGATTTCCCCCACCAGCACCCGCCGTTCCACTTCTACGGTTTTCCTCCGCCGTTGATGCTTGATGACCTGGCTATAAACAAAATCGCTCAGGAGTACCCAGACCGGCTTCTTCCCCTCCATCTTTTCCCACCTTCCGAAATGCGCCGTCAGGGCATAAAAGTAGTGCTTGAGACCATCTGTGCTGAACACGGGCACACACCCTACCGCCAGTCGCCCTTTCAATTCATGCACCACCGAATACGCCATGTCCTGGTTTCTGGCTCCCACCTGCATGACCGGAATGAGCTTCGTCTTGGCATCGCTGGCAATCCACAGCCACATATCCTGGCCTTTATTTTTCACGTTCGCCCATAATTCGTCCAGCTGCACATGCACCAACTTCAGTTCTGCCAGGTATCGTTCATGCAGCTTCTTGCCCTGCATCCCACTGCGGCATAACCAGGTGCGGATGGTGATCTCTCGCACACCAAACACTTCTTCCAATGCGGATGCGTCTACCCCTAAGGCCATCAGCCACAGGATTTTCTCAATTAGGTCTGAATGGCTTTTCAGACGATACAGGATGGTATTCCGCCTGGCGGTGAACTTCTTCCCACAGGCCTGACATTTGAAATCCTGGATCACCTCTTGCATCCCATGGGTCCCATATCCTACCAGCGCATGGATGCCCTCCTCACGAATTCCGTAATACTCACACACCTGGTTCGGACAGAAGTAACCATTTGTAGCTATTTTCTTCCTCGGCCCACCTTTGCCTTTTCGCAATGCCCAGGCAACTGGCAGTTCGCGCTCCACAGACTTCCTTTTCCGCTTGTCATCTTGACAGAAGCGGCAGTCACGCTCGCTCTTGAAGGGCAGCACGGGCGGTTTTCGTGGTCGTTTCCCTTGTTTCTTCTGGATAAGCAGGTGGTGCAGCCAAATCTGACGCACTTTTCGATGGATTTCGACGAATAGGATGAGTAACGCCAGCAAAATCAACAGGTCTTTGAACAAGGGCAGGGATCAACTCCGGGCTATGGAGGTGAAGAACGCCCAATTCTATCACACTCACCAATTATTCAGTTATCCACCACCGATTGAGGATGTACCCCGCAATTGTTGAACCAGGAGGTTGGACCGCCGTGTGGCGCTCCAACCTCCCGGTATTGTAGCTGCACCCCGTAGCCGTAGTGGCATCCTTGAGTTCCAAATTTTTGTGTGCTACACTTAAATACGTAAAAGGAGTGCGATGGAAACGCAAAATATTACATTAGCTGTACCCAAAAAGGTTCTAGCGTAATTCAAAGAGATCGCCTTTCGCCAGCAGAAGTCTGTCAGCAAACTCATGGTTGAGATGATGGAAGAGAACTTCTTAAATGAAGAAGGTTATCGTGTTGCCCGTGATGGTCATCTACGCCGTTTAGATACAGCTGTCAGTTTGAAAACCAACGGCGTCATCTCCTGGCAACGGGATGACCTTCATGAGTGGTAAACCCGCATTGGAATTTCTCGACACGGTTATTATCATATACGCCTATGATCGGTCGGCGGGTGAAAAACCCAGGACTGCCCGAGATTTGATTCGCGGACTATGGGAGACGGGAAATGGATGTTTGAGTGTACAGGTGCCGCAAGAGTTCTATGTTACCGTTACCGGAAAAGTCATCCAGCCGATACCCATTGAAGACGCTGCACAGATCCTTCGAGATCTTGTTTCTGGCATGTTCATACACCTAATGCGAAAGATGTGCTGGGCGCCATCGATATTCAAAGGCATTACCAGGTTTCGCTTTGGGACGCAATGGTCATTCACAGCGCGAAATGCCTGGACTGTAAGGTGATCTGGTCTGAGGATCTCTGCGATGGTCAGGAGTACGAAAAAATGCTCATCTGAAACCCTTTCAAGCTTTCCGAAGCTCACCTCGGCCACTAACTCAAGGATCCGCAGGCCGGTGTCTTTGCCATATGCCCACAGACATTTATGCAGCAACTCTTGAGTTGCTCGGCCTCTTGTTTCGAAAAGGCGGCTTGCGTATGGTGTGGTCGGTGCGATCTGGCTGCCAGGGTTTTTAGCTCGTGGGCATTGAAAGGCTTGGATTACCCGCCGCGCAGTTTCATCATCACCTCCCAAGTTCCGCTCGATTTCAAAGTCGTTCAATAGGAGATGCGACTGGCATGAAGTCTACCCTGATAGAAACCCAGATCCATATCCCGCCCCAGGCCGACCGGGTTGTTCCCCGCCACCAACTTTCCAATATACTGAATACAAACCTCCTATCTACGAAACTCGCGCTTATCACGGCTCCGGCTGGTTATGGAAAATCAACTTTTCTGGCAGAGTGGGCGCGTGCAAGCCAGTTCCCGGCTGCCTGGTTGTCACTCAGTGAAGCGGAAAATAACATAGAGCTTTTCTTTCGATACGTTTACCGCGCTTTAGAACAGGTGCAGCCCAAGATCCGCGAGAGCGACGCGGGCATCCTGTTGGAAGGAAACATGCCAGATATCCAGCAGGTCTCACCATCTTTCATTAACTTCGCCAGTCGTACAGATGAACAGCTTGTCTTTATCCTCGATGATTACCATCTGATTAAAATCCTGAAATCCATCAAGCAGTGGCGTACCTGCTGGATCAACTGCCAGGGACATTCCATATGATTTTGTCTTCCCGCACAGAGCCTCCGCTGCCGCTCGCCCGTTATCGCGCTCGAGGGCAGATGATCGAACTGCGGGTTGATGATCTACAATTCCGGCTGGAAGAAACCGCTGTTTTCATGAATGAATCGATGGAGCTGGGCCTTGCCAGGCAAGAGATCGAGAACCTTCAAGCTCAGTTAGAAGGCTGGGCAGCCGGCTTGCGCCTGGCGGGACTTACCATGCAGCACTGGCACGCTGAATTCCGAAGTCGTTCATTTCGGGTAAAAATCGGTATATTGCTGATTATCTCCGTCAGGATGTTCTCCAAAGTATACCGGACGACTTGCGCCAGTTTTCTTTGCAAGACAAGCATTCTCGACCGTCTGTGCGCTTCATTATGTAATGCGGTCACTGAGCAGCAGGACAGTCAGGAGATGCTCGAAACGTTAGAGCGCGAAAACATGTTCCTGGTTGCATTAGACAACCGCCGGGAATGGTACCGTTACCATCCCTCTTTGCGGACTTTTTGCGCGAAGAACTCGCCCGCCGCTCTCCAGACCAGATCGCCTGACTCTGCACCGCCGCGCTGCTCACTGGTTCTTAGCGCAGGATATGCCAGACCAGGCCTACCATCATGCCCTGGCGGCGCGTGACTTACCCCAAATGGCGCAATTGTTCAACCGCTATACCAATGCAAAACTCTATGCGGGTGAGTTATAACGATTTCAAACGCTGGCTGGACGGCCTACCCGCGGATTGGTTTACCGAATACCCGGCGCTTGGGTTAGCCCGGGCTGGATATATGGCCTTCACTGGCGCTTTTGACGCCTGCCTCAACATGATTGACGAAGTTGAACGGCAATCACACCGCCAAAGAATGAAGATGCGCGGTACCAGCTCGCCCGGGTCAAAGCGGTCCGCTGCTTTATCGCCTGTATTGCCAATGACATGCCTCTGGCCAGAATCCTTGGCCGATCAAGCGCTGCGGGAACTGCCGGAAGGAGAGGATGGCTTTTTACCCAATATCTATTCAGCGTTAGGCGATACGTACCGGCGTAATGGGCTTTGGCAAAAGGCATATCAATGTTACTTGAAAGCGCTGGACTACCCTCATGCCCCTGCCATTCAGGTGATCTCCGCCAACATCTATGGCGCGATTGCCGATCTGAATTTACAGCAGGGGCAACTGCGCGCCGCAGCAAAGTATTGGGAAAAAGCCCTCTTTTCTATTCAAGAACAGGAAAATTGGGGCCGCTATCCGCTTCCGCTTGCCGGTTGGATCTATATCCGGCTGGCAGAACTGGAGTACGAATGGAATCGGCTTGAGGAGGCACGCCGACCACCTGACGCGCGGTCTGGAACGCGCCAGGTTAGGTGGGGATGTACGCGCTCAGATTGCGGGGGCGCTGTTGCAAGCGCGCCTGAGTATGGCACAAGGCGAATACCCAAAAAGCAGATGGGGCGATTGAGCAAGCTCAACTGCTGGTGGAACAGGCAGATTTTCCCGAATGGACAGCTCGTTTTGAACGCTGCAGGGTAGATGTATGGATCGCGGAAAGTCAAGCTGCAGCCGGCTTCCGCGTGGTGCCGGATGATTCTGGAGCATGATGTCCTCAACGACCAGCCGGAGAGCGATATCGTCCTTCTGGCGGCTGCCCGTGTGTTGATTGCATAAAGGAGATACACCTTCCATCAAACAAGCGTTGGCAATGCTCGATCCAGTCCTCGAAACTGCAGAAAGCAGTGGCCGAAGTAAAACCATCATTGAAAGCCTTGCGCTTCAGGCGCTTGCACAATGGCAAAAGGATGATCTTCCTGGCGCTTTTACCAGCCTGGAACGCTCATTGCGCCTGGCGGAGCCGGAAGGCTATATTCGCTTGTTTATCGACCTGGGGCATCCCATGGGCCGGCTGCTTCAAGAAGCTCAATCGCGCGGCGTCATGCCGTTGTATGTCGAGAAGCTGCTGCAAGTTTTTCAAAGTGAAGGTCTGGCATTCGGATACGCCGGGTCCGATGCTGCCCGAACCACTCACCCCGCGCGAGCAGGAAGTGTTGCATCTAGTTGCAGCCGGCCTATCGAATCGAGAGATAGCTGAACAGCTTTGTGATTTCGCCCGAGACGGTCAAAAAACACGTCAGCAGTATCACAGGAAAACTCGGCGCGAGCAACCGCACCGAAGCGGTCGCACGGGCTCGCGCACTCGGTTTGCTTAACGAATAAATCTCACCTTTCTCCTTGCTTCGATAACCAAATACCCCTCTCAGGATACCCCTTTTCGGGCATGACGTGCTTAAGCCAGGCCTGTATGCTTTAGTCAAGCAACAAAGAAAGTGGCCTTTATTCGAAAAGGAGGAACGATGAGCGTGAAGGTTGATACAATTGTGATTGGTGCGGGCCAGGCCGGCCTGTCGGTTGGTTATTATCTGGCCCAGCGCGGGCTGCGATTCGTAATTCTGGATGCCAATGAACGCATTGGCGATGCCTGGCGTAAACGGTGGGACTCATTGCGGCTTTTTACGCCAGCGCGTTTCGATGGTCTGGCGGGGATGCCATACCCGGCTCCCCCTCATTACTTTCCTACCAAGGACGAGTTCGCCGATTATCTGGAGCAGTACGCTGCCCACTTCCAATCTGCCTGTTCAAACCGGAGTAAGGGTTGAACGGCTGTATAAGAACGGGAAGTTGTTTGTCGCGGAGGCAGGAAACCGGCGTTATGAAGCGGAAAATGTCGTTGTGGCAATGTCTAATTATCAAGAGCCCTGGAGGCCGCCTTTTGCCCCACAGCTTCGTCCAGGAATCGTCCAGCTTCATTCTGCTGAATACCGGAATCCGTCGCAACTTCAGCAGGGCGCGTTAATGATTGTGGGGGCTGGCAACTCAGGCGCAGAAATTGCCAGGGAGCTTGCTGCCGTACCATACGACTTACATGTCTGGTAGAAGTGTTGGGCAGCTCCCATTTCGTGTGGAGAGCCCGGCGGCGCGCCTGCTCTGGGTAAACCTGGTGCTGCGCTTCCTGTTCCACCGCGTGCTGACGGTGGGTACCCCGCTAGGACGCAAGATCCGCCCAAAGGCCATTGCCAAAGGTGGACCACTAATCCGTGTGAAGTATCAGGACCTGGCTGCGCTCGGCGTCGAACGTGTGCCTAAAATGGTTGGGCAAAAAGATGGACTGCCCATGCTGGAAGATGGTCGCGTACTGGAAGTGGCGAACGTCATCTGGTGCACAGGCTTCAGGCCTGGTTTTTCATGGATCGACCTGCCAATTCATGGCGATCGTGAACCATTGCATGACGCGTGGTGTTGTTGCCAGCCAACCCGGGCTGTACTTCCTGGGCTTGCATTTTCAGTATGGACTTTCTTCTTCCATGATCCACGGTGTGGGCAGAGATGCTGCTTATATCGCGGCTCACATTGCGGCTCACAAGCATCCAACGACCGAGCTAACCGGTTTAAGAAATCCGGAGACAATTCGCCATTGAGAGCCTAGCTATTTTAGATGTCCATCAACTGATTGGACATATATTATTCTCAAAGAAAAATTTGGGCTGGCCGACCCACAGATGGGTCTCGCCGACTACCGTCAGGCAGCCGTCGCTGCTAAAGCGCGCAAAGACGTCACGGGCAGCCTGTTCCAGACGGTCAAAACCGGGGTCGCCGGGAGCGGGCATGAAGGAAGCCGAGAGCATCCCGCCCCAGAAACCCTCCCACTCCTGCTGGAACTGGAAGGGAAAGGTCATCATCTGGAAGTGTCCCGCGCCATAGTACCAGGGCGGGGTCTGGCCCTGGGCGCTGCGCTGCTGCACCGCGCGCTGAACGCCGTTTTCAGGCGTCATGATCTGGCCTACCGCCTGACCGCGCTCGCCATCCTGGCTCACATTGTTGAGGATGACCAGCCAGCCGCCGGGTCGCAGCACGCGGGCAAACTCGCGCCTTGTGGGCAGCGGGTCGAACCAGTGGATGGCCTGCGCGACAGAAAGGATATCCACGGACTGATCGGGCAGCGGCAGTCGCTCAGCACGATAGCGTCCTCCCGACCCTCCAGCGCTTCTTGTGCAAAGCGGCGCATTTCGGCTTCCGGCTCAATAGCGTAGACGCGCTCCACATGCCCCATCCAGTGGCGAGTAAAGATGCCTGTACCTGCGCCTACGTCGGCGACCAGGGTGTGAGGGCCAGCGCCGGTCAGTGCCAGGAGGGCTTCCATGGTCTGGGGTGCGTAGTCCCAGCGGTAGCGGGCGTATAGTTCAGCTTTGTTAGCGTATGGGTTTTGCATAATCCTCCTTTTGGGATAAACGAAATTCCACGGAATATCGTTTTTCCAACATTATCACCCGCAGGGTGATCATTCTAAGACAGGCTTTTTCATTGATCTCTTGATACAGATATTTCTAAGAAAACTTCATCATCACACTTCGCGCCGTTCTAATGCTCTTCCTGACCAGGAAAACTTACTTCAATCGGAATGTCTTGATTAGCTGCCGGTATTCTGTTTCCCCTGTCAAGTCAATCTTAAACCAAAAAAAAACAAAAGGGACCCATTCAAAATCCAGTGATGAAGCGGGCCACATCCTGCATCCAGTGAAAGGCGATGGCCGATTCTAATCCTCGTCGTCGGGCCAGGAAGAGGGGAGGCAGCCCCCAAATGATGGTCATAACCAACCCCATCCCCAACGCGACCAGCGGCGATTCAACAAGGAGTCCATCGAAGTGTGCAAAGGCATGCACCAGCGTCGCCAGCAGCCCTGACAGGAGCGCGGCTCGCTCGGGCAGCGTCCGGCGCAGCGCCATCCAAAGCAGGCCCCACAAGGCAAAGCGGTAGATCACCTCCTCGACAATACCGGGCTGAAGGGCATCCAGAAGCGCCGCCATAGGGTTCTGCCAGACAATTCCATGCCCCCCTGTTGCTTGCAGCGCAAACACATTGACAACCGCCAGCGGCAGCCCAACTGCCAGTCCCAACAGGATGCCGCGCCAGAGTTTCTTCCACTCGCAGCTGGCGATCCGCAAAGGGACAGACCCTCCTTGCCGCATGATCACCAGTCCACCTAGCGCTGCGACCAACGTAAAGAGGCCGCGCACGAGCGCCTGGCTGGTTTTTGCGCGCGCCACGTCAAAGAGAGGATAGGCTGAAAACAGCGTAGCGTACAGCATACCAACACCCACGACTGCGCCCAGACCCAGGGCAGTGATCCAGTCACTTCGGCGCAGGTTGCGAAAGCCGCTCAGGCAGGCGACCAGGGCGCCAACGACCGTAAGGCTATCGATCATATCGAACAGGCGCGGCATAGGAGAGTGTACTGCCAGCAGAGTGCGTGCGACAAAAGCAAGCACAAAACTCGCAGCCAGTAAAAGAAATATCCGATAGCGGATAATTTTTCCTCCAAAGTTTTCCGTCGCCTGAGATCGAGGGTTTCCCTCACCAACGATGTCATCTTTTGGAGCAGGATATGGTAAGGTCATGACAAGTCTCCTTTTATTAAATCAGGGAAGAACCAGATTTCATCAGAAAATTCCTACAGGATGTTGTGTGTGATGTGGGTCCCTTCGCCGCCCACATCACACACAGTCCATGTTTATTCAGCTTCGTTTTGCGAATGGATGCGCTGCACTGAGACTAAGACCATCCCCAGATCGCGGATGCGGATGAGTACGCCGAACAAGCAGACCTGATCCATCTCACCGCTGATGGCGGTGTTGCCCTGTGCATCCTGAGTGATCGCCATCCCTTCGAACCAGCGCATCCAATGCGCATCCAGATATCCCTCGACACTTACCTGGTAAACAGTCGGGTCACTTGACTTCATACCCATCTCCTCGAATTTTTACCGGCTAGCTGCCCCAGACCAGTTCGCAGCGGCAAGGTCTTCTGCTTGTCCGGCGCTGTTCCGCGCGGGCATGAGCACCTCCGTTACCCCAGCCTCGCGCCGGAACATGGTGCGGCGGTTGATGAAGACAACGATAGCAGCCACCGCGACGTACATCAGGAAGTCCCAGGGCTGTCCGTCTGGAAAGAGCGGGTTCATCATCTGGAAGTGGTACAGAACTGCGATCAGCAGGCTGCCCCGCGATGTGTTGAATAGGGGTGTCAGGATGACCGAGATGGCGATGATCCCGAGGAAATATGGCCCAGCAGACCAGGCCGCCTGCGGCATGCCGCTAATCATGAAAGCGGGGATGTGCCAGAGCGCCCAGATGATACCCAGGATTAAACCAGCCCAGAATGGAGCGAACTTACGTTGCAGCAGCGGAAGCGCAACCCCACGCCAGCCGAACTCTTCAATAGGGCCGAGGAACAGGGCGGTGACCAGCGCAGGCAGCGCAGTGTACCAGGGCGAGAAAGGAAATAGATCGCTGATCGAACCCTTCAGGGCAGCGGCGGTGTACACGACGGCTGGTATGCCCAGGAACAGGAACAGCCACCACGGCAGCGGCGCGCGCCACAGCGTCAGGCGCCGCAAGAAACTGCCCAGGCCTTTGAGCCCGCAGCAGCGCCAGACCAGGAAGATGCCCGCGATCCCGGGCGCATACATGGCGAGAATCGTCAGCGGGTTCGTGAGCGTGACTTCACCAAAGATGACGGTGATCTGATCGTAAAACAGGATCAGGAGCGCGGCCAGCCCCCAGGTGAGGCCGAACGTAATCGCTAAGAACGGTACAAGTGTTTTGGTTTTCATAGTGAATTCCTCCAGGTGTTGTTTGTTGTTACGCTCATAGTTTACGGCCCACTCCATTATTTGTCCTCTATCTTAAGATAGGTTGTTGGGTAGGTTTCAATCCCCTACCCAACAAAAGAGGGTGTCTCAAAAGTGGATTTTGAGACTTCCTCTTCCCTTTGGCTCTGTTTCCTCGAAAGGTGTGCTTGATGGCATCGATCACCGGTAATGCATGGATCAGCTGCGGACCAGAAGCAGCCGCAAGCCCAGGAGGAGATACATTCTGGTATTACAAAGAATTAAAACCCCAGCTCTCGCGCGCGGGCGATGGCCTGTGGCTGGACTGCTTCTTCAGGGGTGAAGCACAGATCACTGGCGCGAATCTCGGTCATCTGCCCACGTGCGCGCAAACGCGGCAGCGGCCAGGGTGGGTCCTGGCGCGTGATCAAAACAAGGTGAATATGCGCGGGTTGGTGATCAAGAAAATATTCCAGCGTCTCATGAATGAGCGGGTTGGTCACCAGGTGATAATCCTCCAGGATAAGCAAGGTGGAGGTTTCGCACACAACCAGCTCATTGAGCAGTTCATCCAGCAAAGGATGGACAGGCGGGAGCTTCGGTAGATCCAGCAGGGATTGAAGCCCCCCGTCAATGGAGGGGTACTCCTGTTGGAAAGCGCCCATCAGGTAGGAGAAAAAACGCGTCAAATCGTTGTCAGCCGGATCGAGTGAGAACCACGCGGCGCGCAAGCCGCGCTCCTCGATCGAATGGATCCAATCCGTAATGAGTGTCGTTTTACCATACCCGGCTGGGGCAGACACCAGGGTCAGCTTATGGTTTTCATTCAACCCAGCCGTAAGATGTTCTTGCAGGCGTGGACGGGGCACCGTCGAAGGACACAGCGGCGGAATATGCAGTTTTGTGGCAAGGATGCGGATTTTCATCTTAAAAAGATTATACCGTACCTTATTTTTTATATTCTTTTAAGATCACTGCTCAGGCTAAAAAACCGGCCCACATTTGCCTTTGCGCAGTCCCCAGGCGACTGGCACTTCTCGCTCCGCAGACTTCCTTTTTCGCTTGTCTCTCTGACAGCATCAGCAGGTTGTTGAACAAGGGCAGCGAGGGGTTGCGTTTCACAAACTTGTTATCCTCCAAAATGTGCTATAGTAATTAAAATACTTCTCCATCACGCAAAACAGAATCGGCAGCGAAGGGAAACCCAGGTGTCTTATAAAGTCTTTCTCGTTGAAGATGAGATCACGACCCGCGACGGCATCCGCGATAACGTCGACTGGCAGGCAGCAGGGTTCACACTTTGCGGCGAAGCCTCGGACGGCGAAATTGCCCTGTCGCAGATCGAAGCGCTCCAGCCGGACGTGCTCATCACCGATATCAAAATGCCCTTTATGGACGGCTTGCAGCTGTGCAAGATCGTCCGCGAGCACATGTCCTGGATGAAAATCATCCTGATCAGCGGGTATAACGATTTTCAGTACGCCCAGACGGCTATTCAATTGGGGGTGACGGAATACCTGCTCAAACCAGTCAGCGTACAGGACCTGCAGAACGTCCTTGCCAGGGTAGCGGTCGCGCTGGATCAGGAGAAAAGCGAACGGGCCTATCTCAAGCAGCTCCGCAGCCAGGTGGAAGATAACCTGGCGCTGCTGCGCGAAAAATTCCTCATGCGCCTGGTCACTGGCGGCGAATTCGACCATCTCTGCCATCGAGCAAAGCCAGCAGCTTGGCCTGAATATCCTTGCGCCGTACTATCAGGTAATCCTCCTGGAACTACGCCCCACCCCGGGCGGACCACCCCTCAAGTATCCAGAATGCCAGCAGGTGGAGAACCTGATCACCGGGATGGTCAGCACGAATATGGATGTCTTGCTGACCAAGAAAGATATGGAAGAATTTGTGCTGATTTTCAAAGGCGAAAACCTCGACCAGGTGGAACAGGAATGCGCCTTTCTGGCAGATCTGATCCGCGATGAAGTGGAGAGCAAGGCCCCTTACACGCTGCTGACCTCGGCGGGCACACCCCAGCAGCGCCTGGGTGATCTGCACCGCTCGTTTGCGGAAGCGTTGGGGAAAATTAAAAGCACGCGAGAAGAGCTCGAAACGAACGCGCTGCGAAAGATCGACCACTCCGCGCTCCGTCATTTTCTGGAAAATGGGGAAGAAACCGGTTTTGACGCCTTCTTCGAGCAAACGATCAAGCCGTTGGGGGAATCGGCGCTGCGTGACGGCTTGTTGAAACGCTACGTGATGATCGATATGGTGCTTGCTGCGGCGCAGTTTGTCAGTGACCTCGGCGGCGATGCCAGCCTGATCATCCCCACCATTTACGACAACGATTCCTTGCTGGCAAACCTCGAAACGCTGGACCAGGTTAAAGAGGAAACGGAGAAGATTTTCACCGCCGCGATTGTCTTTCGCGACAGCCAGGCCAACAAAGACCGGGCAACCATCGTCCAGCACACCAAAGCTTACATCGCCAACCACTACCCCAATTCCGCGCTGTCACTCAACGAGGTCGCGGCGCAGGCAAACTTCAGCCCGAACCACTTCAGCGCCATCTTCAGTGAAGAGACCGGGGGAACCTTCCGCGACTACCTGACACACACGCGCCTCGAACAGGCTAAAAAACTACTACGCACCACCCACAGCAAAATTTCCGAGATCGCCATCCTATGCGGGTATAACGATCCCCACTACTTCAGCATGATCTTCCACAAGAACTGCGGCATGACGCCCAAGCGGTACCGCGCAGCCTCACAGAAGTAAACACGCCAGAAACACCAATCAATCTTAATCATTACAAACCGCATGGTTTGAAACAGGGTGAGCAAGATGAATATGGAAATGCCGAACAGTGAGCAAATCCCCGCGTATATGGAAAAGTTCATCGGCTTCTTCTCCAGTGTCCGCTTATCGCTGCGTTCGAAGATTATCGTCTCGTTTTTTACCGTCATCATCCTGCTCTCAGCGACGAATGCCCTGCTGGCGATGGAAGTTATGCGCTTTAACCGCAAATATGATGTCATCATCACCAACATCACCACGGCGAACAGCATCAACGGCTACATCAAACCCGCTATCGACACCGAAATGTGGGACATCATCGCGGGGAAAAAGAGTTTAACGAGGGATCGCAGTACGAGATCATTGACCAGGTCAACCAACAGATCGAATCCATGATGGCAAATACCAGCTCTGACAAGTCCAGAATCAAGCTGGAGGTCATTCGCCGGACCATGGAGTCGCTACGGCGTTACGTGGACATCATGGGACGCCAGATGGCGCAGGGCAGCCTGGTCAGCGAGAACGAGAAGGTGCTCAAAGATATTCGCAGCGTCTCGGCGGTCGTGGAAGCCAGCACGCAAGAATACATGCTGTTCGAAGTCAACCAGGCGGACCAGGAGTACAAGGACAATAAAAACCGCTTCACCCGCCTGGTGATCCTGTACCTCATCCTGCTGCCCGGTGTGGTAGCCTTCTCCTTCGCTGCCGCCTGGATTATCTCCGCTAGTATTTATATCCCCATTAAAAAGCTGCAAGATGTGACCACCACTATCACACGCAACGACCTGCAAGCGCTGGTCACCAGCCATAACGTGGACGAAATCACTGAACTGGGCATGAGCTTCAATATCATGATTGGAAAAATCCGCCAGTTGTTGGATGCGAAAATTAAGGAACAGGAGACGCTCAAGAAAGCCGAGTTGAAAGCGCTGCAAGCCCAGATCAACCCGCACTTCCTGTATAACACGCTCGACACAATCGTGTGGATGGCGCACGCAAACAAGACCAGCGAGGTGATTGATATCGTCCAGGCGCTCTCTAACTTCTTCCGCATCGCCCTTTCTAAGGGCCAGGACTGGATCACGATTGCTCAGGAGATTGAGCATATTCGCTGCTACCTGACCATCCAGAAACTGCGCTATCACGACATATTGGACTACAAGATTGAGGTGGACGAGAGCATCTTATCGGGCACAATCCTCAAGCTGACTCTCCAGCCCCTGGTCGAAAACGCGCTGTATCATGGCATCAAGAACAAACGCAACGGCGGGATGATCATCGTCCGCGCCAGGTCCGCCGAGGATGGGCAGGTGCTGCTGGAAATTATCGATGACGGAGTCGGATTGACGCCCTACAAACTGGCAAAGATCCAGGAATCTTTAGAGAATGATCTGGGCGATATTTCCTTCTCAGAAAGTGGGTTCGGTTTAGAGAATGTGAACCGGCGCATCCGGTTATACTACGGTCAACAGTACGGCCTGACCGTGCAAAGCAAATACCAGGAAGGGACGCGCGTGACCGTGAAGATCCCGCTGAAAGTCAACACCGAGCCGCAGCCGGAAGAGGAAGAATGAAAAAAAATTCGTTTCTCCCGAGAATTTCGCGCCGCAGTCCATTGCGCCGCAGTCCACTGCGCGGCTGCCTGTTTGCAATTTTGATCCTGTCACTGGTGGGATGCAGCCAGGGACAGTTCGCGCAGGTTCCCGCTACGCAGACGCCCATGGGGCACAAGACCTATAAGAACCTTGTGGTTGGCTTTGCTCAGGTCGGCGCGGAAAGCGAATGGCGCACCGGCAACACAGAATCGATCCGGGAAGCCGCTGAAAGCCTGGGGGTGGAATTAAAGTTTGTGGACGGGCAGCAAGAACAGGAAAACCAGATCAAAGCCATCCGCACCTTTATCGCCCAGCAGGTGGATGTGATTGGTGTGTCGCCGGTGGTGGAAACCGGCTGGGAATCGGTTTTCCAGGAAGCCAAAGAGGCGGGCATTCCCATCATCCTGGTTGACCGGCGCGCGGATGTGCCGGAAGACCTGTTCGCCACGCACCTCGGCTCAGACTTTGTGGAAGAGGGCCGCAACGCCGCCCGCGTGATGGTGAAGCTGCTGGGCGGCAAAGGGAATATGGTTGAGCTAACTGGCACGGACGGCTCTGCCCCCGCGATTGACCGCTACAACGGCTTCCGAGAGATTCTAAAAGATTACCCCGACATCAAAATTATCGCCTCCAGAGATGGCGATTTCACCCGCGCGCGCGGCAAAGAAGAGATGGCTAACCTGCTTGCTGAACACGGCGCCAAGATCGACGGGCTGTATTCGCACAACGACGATATGGCGATCGGCGCGATCAAAGCCATTGAAAGTTACGGCCTCAAGCCCGGGCAGGATATCAAGATCGTTTCAATTGATGCTATCCGCGACGCCTTCAAAGCCATGATCGAAGGCAAGCTCAACGCCACCGTCGAATGCAACGCCCTGCTCGGCCCAAAGTTCTTCGAGCTTGCTCTGAAGGTCGCCAACGGCGAGGAAGTCCCCAAGTGGATCCCCTCCGAAGAATTCTATCTTCTACCCGGATGACGCCGAGCAGATTCTGCCGTCCAGGAAGTACTAATACAGTCTCATATCGCCGCCGATATCCCTTTTCCTACTTCCCGGTTGAGCGAGTATGGAAACCGGACAGTTACCATTTTCTACGCACCAGTGGTTATGCTGGCAGGTGGGCTGTCGTTATCGATAGGGTGGTACGCGTCTTACAAAAACCGCTCATCGACCCAAACCTGGGCCGCGACCAGCGCAGTCCTATCCTGCTGCTGGTTACCTTCTCTGAAATCGTAAAATAATTAACTTTCAAAGTTGATAAACAAACCCCGCGCGCGCGGGGTTTGTTTATTGATCGTAAGTAAATCAACTGTTTCCATAAACGAATGAATCATGCATAGACCGCAATTTTCCTATTATTAAGACAGGTCAAAACCTTTGGCTAGAGATGTTCCCAACGTAACCAGCTGTAGAAAAAAGGAGTGAAGGATCTATGAAGAAGCTATTTCTGTTCGTAGTGACTTTGTCTATGGTACTGGCGATGTTCGGCTGCTCACCCGCCGCACAGAACTCCGCCTCCAACCCACCTGCTGCTTCCACTGCCAAGAAAGAATATAAAGAAATGACCCTCTGCTATCCGCAGCTTGGCGCGGAAAGCGACTGGCGCACAGCCAACACCGCTTCCATCAAGGAAACCGCGGAAACATTAGGCATCAAGAAGCTCGTCTTCTCGGATGCACAGCAGAAACCAGAAAACCAGATCTCCGCCGTCCGCGCCTGCATTCAGCAGGGTGTGGATGTGATTGCGCTCCCGCCTGTAGTTGAAGACGGCTGGGACGCTGTACTCACCGAAGCTAAGAACGCCAATATCCCCGTCATCATCGTCGACCGCTCCGTCTCCTCTGATCCTTCGCTCTACGCCGCGCACATTGGGTCGAACATGGAATTGGAAGGCAAGAAGGCTGGCGATGAAATGAATAAACTGCTGCCGGATGGCGGCAAGATCCTGGAACTATCCGGCACCACCGGCTCCGGTGCGGCAGTTGGGCGCGCCAAGGGCTTCCGCGAGACCCTCGCCAGCAGCATTGAGATCGTCGACTCACAGACCGGCAACTTCACCCGCGCGGAAGGCAAGCCCGTTATGGAAGCCTTCTTGAAAAAGTACGGCACCGACATCAAGGGCGTCTTCATCCACAATGACGACATGGCAATCGGCGCGATTGAAGCCATGAAAGCCGCTGGTTTGAAACCCGGTGATATCAAGATCATCTCGGTCGATGGCACTCGTGGTGGGTTTCAGGCCATGATCGACGGCTGGATCCAGGCGGACGTCGAATGCAACCCGCTGCTCGGGCCACAGGTGTTCGATATGGCCCTCAAGCTCATGAACGGTGAGGCAGTGGATCGCGAAGTTCTCACCAACGAGAGCGTCTTCTTCCCTGACAAGGCCACCGAGCTGCTGCCGACCCGCAAGTACTAAACCCGGTTACTGACAACCCGGTTGAATCGTAAGCGATAAAACGGTATATGGAAGAGAAGCGGCGTCAAACTTACACCGCTTCTCTTCTCATAAAACAGGAAAGTCAGGCTGCAGAAAGATGAGGGAGGTACGATGACGGACACGGCCGAAATTCTCAGCGTAAAAGGAATCAGGAAATCTTTTCCGGGGGTCGTCGCTCTTGAGAATGTCAATTTCTCCCTCAAGAAAGGGGAGATTCACGCGTTAATGGGCGAGAACGGAGCCGGGAAGTCGACGCTCATTAAGGTCATCACCGGCGTAATGCACCCGGACAGCGGCACCTTCGAGTTTGACGGAAAGCGCGTGGAGGTGAAGTCGCCGCTGCACGCCCAACAGATCGGCATCTCCACCGTATACCAGGAAATTAACCTCTGCACGAACATCTCCGTAGCCGAAAACATCATGCTCGGACGCGAGCCAAAGCACTGGTACGGTGGAATTCACTGGGGCAAAATGAATTCCAGAGCAAAGCAGTCTATGCTGCGCCTGGGTATTAATGTTGATGTTTCCCGTCCGCTAGGGAATTACTCGGTCGCGATCCAGCAAATGGTGGCAATTGCCCGCTCGCTGGAAATCGCCTCCGCGAAGGTGCTGATCCTGGACGAACCCACCTCCAGCCTCAACGTCAACGAAACCAATGAGCTTTTCGATGTGATGCGCCGCTTGAAAAGTGAGGGCATCGGAATCATCTTCATCACCCACTTTCTGGATCAGGTGTATCAGGTCGCGGACCGCATCACCGTGCTGCGGAATGGGAACCTGGTCGGCACGTTTGAGACGAACAAGCTGCCGCGCTTCGAGTTGATCGCCAAGATGTTAGGCCGTATCCTGACCGACCTGGATGAGATGTCGAAGGCGAAGGAGAAGCGGATTTCTGAGAAACAAAATACCTGTGTGTTGGAAACCCAAGGATTGGGCCGCGCCGGAACCCTGGACCCGATTGACATAGAACTCCAAAAAGGTGAGGTGGTCGGGATCGCCGGACTGCTGGGTTCCGGGCGGACGGAACTCGCCAACTTGATCTTTGGCATCGACATGCCCGATAAAGGGAAAATGGTCATCAACGGCAAAAAAGTCGACCATTACTCGCCGCTCGAAATCAATCAAGAACGGCATTGGGCTGTGCCCAGAAGACCGCAAAGAAGAAGGTATTCTGGGGGATTTGACCATCCGCGAAAATATCATTCTGGCCTTACAGGCACGGAATGGCTGGTTGAAGTTTATCGACAAAGCAAAGCAGTATGAAATTGCTGAAAAGTATATCCGCTTGCTGGGGATCGTCACCCCCTCTGCCGACCAGCTGGTAAAGAACCTGAGCGGCGGGAACCAGCAAAAGGTGATTTTGGCGCGCTGGCTGGCGACCAACCCGCAGGTGCTCATCCTGGATGAACCGACACGCGGGATCGATGTCGGCGCGAAAGCGGAAATTCAACGGCTGGTGCTTGACCTGTCCGATGAAGGCAAGTCCTTCATCTTCATCTCCTCAGAACTGGAAGAAGTCATGCGCTGCAGCCACCGTATCATGGTTCTGCGTGATCACAAGAAAGCTGCGGAATATCCCAGCAGTGTGGATGACCAGACGATTATCCATACCATGGCAGGTAACCTATGAAGAAGAATACCCTTCTCAAACGGATTCGAGAAAGCCGCCTGTTCTGGCCCCTGGTCGCAATAGCGTTGATCCTGGTGTTTGACGCGCTCGTCGCCCCAGGATTCTTCAAGATCGGGATCCTGGAAGGGCACCTCTACGGGAATCTGATTGATGTGCTGAACGACGGCGCGCCCCTGGCCCTGGTCGCGATTGGCATGACGCTGGTGATCGCCACCGGCGGCGTGGACCTCTCGGTTGGCGCGGTGGTCGCTATCTCCGCCGCGATGGGCGCAGTACTGATTAATCCGGCCCTGGGCAACAAACTGATCACCAATGACATTCTGACACGAGACGCCACCAACACCCCCCTTGGATTGATCATCCTGGCGGACCTGGCAGCCGGAACGCTGTGCGGTCTGTGGAATGGCATCCTGGTATCTCGAGCCAAAATCCAGCCGATGGTCGCGACGCTGATCCTGATGGTCGCCGGGCGCGGTATAGCCCAGCTCATCACCAACGGGCAGATTATGACGATCTACTACACCCCTTACTTCTGGTTTGGCAACGGGTTTATCCTCGGGCTGCCAGTTTCGATCTATATTGTCGCGGTGGTCTTCCTGCTCGCCTGGGTGATCGTCCGTAAAACGTCAATCGGCATGTTCATCGAATCGGTCGGGATCAACCCGAAGTCCACCTACTACAGCGGGATCAACGACAAAAACATTAAACTCTTCGCCTACACCTTCTGCGGGTTCTGTGGCGCAATCGCCGGGCTGATCCTCAGTTCGTACGTCAAAAGCGCGGACGCGAACAACATCGGCCTGAACTATGAGTTGGATGCCATTCTGGCGGTCGTCATCGGCGGAACGCTCATGGCGGGCGGACGCTTCTCGTTATTTGCCAGCATCATGGGCGCGTTGATCATCTGGGCCTTCACCCTGACCATGTACACCATCGGTATGCCTGCCGATGCGCTAAAAGCAGCCAAAGCGGTGCTCGTTCTGGTCGTCATCCTCCTGTATTCCGATCAGGTACGCGGCATCCTGAACCGGTTCTCGGAACGGAAAGGAGTCAAACATGACAGCGCAAGTTGACGTCACTCCTGTAAGAAGACAGTTCGTATCACGGCGGTACAGGCTCTTCCTGATCAATAATGGCCCATTGTTAATTACGATCACTGTTTTTCTCCTCGGGTATCTGATTGCGGGTCAGGTGTATCCGACAATGCAAAAACCGCAGGTCTTTTTCAACCTGTTTATCAATAACGCCAGCCTGCTGATCATTTCCATCGGCATGACGTTTGTGGTCATCCTAAAAGGGATCGACCTCTCGGTGGCTTCGGTCCTTGCACTGACTTCGATCACCTCGGCGGTGCTGCTGAAGAACGGCGCCAGCCCAATCGTCGTCATCCCCTTGATGCTGTTGATGGGGATCACATTCGGGTTTGTGATGGGCTGTATCATCCACTATCTTAATGTCGAGTCCTTTATCGTCACCCTGATGGGCAGCTTCTTCGCGCGCGGCATGGGCGCGATCATCAGCAACTTATCGGTCACGATCAACGACCCGTTCTACCGCTTCCTCGCGCTGACCCCGATCCGTATCCCGTTCCTCAACGCATATGTGTACATCTACTCGCTTGTCGCCATTGTGCTGCTGCTTGCCGCGATCTATCTGGCGTTCTTCACCCGCTTTGGGCGCACCGTCTATGCCATTGGCAACAACGAGCAGTCCGCCATGCTGATGGGTCTGCCCGTGGCGCGGACAAAAGTGATCGTCTATGCGTTCAGCGGATTTTGCGCCGCTCTGGCGGGGATTGTCTTCAGCATCTCGCTCAGCTCTGGGTACGGCTACTACGCCCCCGCCATGGAAATGGACGCCATCGCCTCGGTCGTCATGGGTGGAACGCTGCTCACCGGCGGCGTTGGCAACGTCATCGGCACATTGTTTGGCGTGCTGATCAATGGCACCATCATCAGCATCCTCCAGTTCAACGGCACGCTCAGCTCCTGGTGGACCAAAATTGTGGTTGGTGTGCTGACCCTGATCTTCATCGGGATTCAGAGCCTCTTCAACGTTCGCAAAGTAGAAACCGAAACAACCGTCGGCGAACCCGCGTTACTAAAAAGTGAACTTTCGGGTCAGGAACCCGGAAGCTCGTTGTAAGGAATGATCCGTTTAAGAAAACCTGACCTGACAAAATAATGGTGAAGTAACCAGAAGATAGGTAGAAGGGAGCGGCGCTGTCGTTCCCTTCTACTCTTTATGCAGGAGCAGTGGGGAACGAGTTTTGCTCCTGAGAGCGACTAAGTTATCAAAGCCTCACGACAAGACCCAACGCCCCTTTTCAAAATAAAGAAGTAATGTATACAATAATGGTATACTATATATTGGATACCTGGAGGGGGATTATAAACAGAACCTTTCAAAGATAATCGATAGATGAAAGGCAAGGCAGTTGGGTGGAAAGGAGTGATGCAGCCAGATCTATTCACCGGTTGGGGCATTCGCCCCCTATCCAGCCAGCACCCTGCCTACAATCCGTTCGCATACCACCTGGGCAGCCTGTAGCCGGTCGGCCAGCTCGGTGGTGATGCTGGTCCAGGCGCTGCTAGGTATGCGCCCCATGGCGCCCTTTGGCCTACTGATTATCGACCCGCAGTTGCCGGTCTGGTTGCCAGACCTGAAACTAGAAGGCCTGCGGGTGGCGGACACGCTGCTGGATATTGCCTTCTGGCGTCAGGCGGATGGAAAGACAAGTTACCGCGTGACAAACCGCACCGGAAATATTCGGGTGCTACACCAACCTCCGTCAAACGGCCCCGGAAGTAATCTCACCAGACGCGATAGAAATCTGCTCTCATCTCTGCTGCACCTTGTTTAACCACGAAAGAACGGATAAACGAAAAGAGAATCAAGAAAGGAAAGAGAAATATGTCTACGAAGAATTCTATTCTGGCTGGCGCTGCCGGCGGTGTCGCGGGGGGACTGGCGATGGCCATGGGATTGGCCGCTGCCAAAAAGATGGGCATGATTAAAACACCTTTACCAGTAAAGATCGAACACGAAGTTGAACGACGCGCCGGGTTCGCGGAACAAACCGACCGGTCGCAAGAATTAGGTCTAGCGATGATCGAACATATGCTGTTGAGTACCGGGATTGGGATTCCTTTTGGTCTGCTGCTGTCCCGGCTTCGTTTCCCGGTCTGGCTCAGTGGTATGGGCTATGGATTGGCGGTTTATGCTATCAACCTGGCCGGATTTGGCCCTACGCTCGATTTGACCCGCGGACCGTGGGATGAAAAAACTTCGACCGTAGCGAAACGGATGATGATGCATATAGTGTATGGTTTGGCTACAGGATTGGTGGCCGACAAGGTACAGGAAGAATTAACGGATGGATGAGTGTATTAGAGGTCTTCCGTTCTGTCTGCCGCTGTCCGCTGCACAGATATCAACTGGATGTTCAAATTCGCAAGTTGACCCAGCACACCATACAGCAGCGCTGCATCTCTAGCGGTGAGCATGATCAGAGTTTGGTCACCTTCCTGCCGTAGTTCCAGGCCCTCAAACCAGTCACACCAGATGTTACTTAGCGCACCTTCTACCCAGATTTCAAAACAGAATTTTTCCAAGCCAGTGCCTCGTTAACTTGCGTTGAGATCATCTTTGTTGCTTAAAATCAGTATATCGCGCCGATTTTGAGAGACAACCTGCTAAAGTCGTAATGTTCAAAAACGGGCCGGGTATACCTTAGCTAGACTTTATCCAAAGTCCCTGGCGTCAGGTCGTGCAACACAGGGCGTCGAGCCAGGGACGGAGTTGCGATAATGGGAATTTTCGGATATCGCCCTGTGAACAGGATATCCAAAAATGATGAGACTGCCAAATCTGTCGTCGCACAAGGGCCAGGACATCCGAAAAGGTAGGCGTGGTCTTGTGATACCAGGCTGCTTGCCGGATGGGCATTTTCCGGCGTCTTGCGGATTGGTGTACCAACAAGGTCACCAGCGAAAACAACCCCAACAAGGCTGGCGTGGTGCAGGCAATCCCGGGATCCGACCATTGGCGCTGGGTTTCGACGCCCAGGTGGGTGCGGACCTCGTGGAAGGTGACTTCTACCCGCCAGCGGCGCACAAACCACAGCAGGATCTGACAGGGATCGAGATCCAGGTTGGTCGACAAAACTGCCTGGGTCTGAAACTTGCCTTGAGGATCACGGATCAGGACCCAGCGAATGGGCAGCGGAGGCAGGCCGTTGTGAAACCAGACGGCCGTGTCGGAGACGATTTCGACGGTGCGATTGCGCTGGCCGTACCAGTTGGGAATGATCAGCGGCTGCCAGCGGGTGTGCGGATCGGCGGCGACTTGTTCCAGGGTGGGCAGGCGCTGACCCTTTTTGCGGGGACGACCGCGTTGGCCTTCTTTTCGCTCCGGAGCCGGTTCGTACAGCGCCGCATCCAGGCAAAAGCGGACAATCATGCAAATCGGCTCGCTCAAAGAAGCCAACTGCGCCAGCAGTTCAATGGCGGCAAAGCTGCTGTCGGCCACGACCACCGGAAACGCTTGGGCAGCCAACGGCGCACTTGTCGCAGCATCCACTCCGCCCATTTGGTCAGGGGTTTGTGCTCCTGACCCTGCTCCTGGTAGTAGCACTCGGAAGGACACAAGGCGGTCAGAAACGGCAAGGCCCACACACTCTTGGCCCACGGAATGTCGGCCAGCAGCATCAGGCTCAGCCAGCGCAGACCACTGGCTTTTACAAAATGGCTATGGCTAGAGCGCACCGGATCCCGGTAGATGCCTTTGGCGCGAATTTTAGCCCCCCCCGCCGCCGCTCTATCGTGTCATCCAGTCCAAAGACGATCGTCCCCGCAGGCACAAAGGTTGTCACCAGCGCTATCAACAGGGCCTGAATGAGAGCCAAGCTCGACCAGACCTCCCGGTTCAGTACCCGGTGATAGGTCTGGAAATGCTTCTCCTGGCTCAATCCCAGGATCCGCAGGATGGCGGTCACCGTTCGTTGGCCTGGCGTCAGAACCGCCCCGATCAGCAAGAGCTGTACGTGCGACCAGATTCGATTGGTAAAGTACGGCTTGAAAAGCTCAATAATCGTGTTATAGTCGGGAGGCAGAGTAAACATGCGTAAACCTCTTGGCGGAGTTTTTGCACAAATTTACTCTGCTTTTTCACCTCCCGAATGGATAAAGTCTAGCTGAGTATTCTCGACCCTTTTAGTCGATTAAAGGAAAAGCGTGGAAAACCGTCAGACGATCCCCAGCGTATGGGCGCGCGCAATGGCCTGGGTGCGGCTGGCCACGCCTAGCTTGCCAAAGATATTCCCCGTATGTTTTTTTACGGTAGGCAGGGAAATAAACAGGTGATCCGCAATTTCCTGGTTGGACCAGCCCTGGCAGAGATATTTTAAAATCTCTACTTCGCGAGCAGACAGCACTTCGATCAAGCCGCTGATTTTGGGTGAGTCTAGGCGGTTTGCGTTCCTCAGTAGTGGATAGGCTCTGATCCAGGAGATATTGTATAAAGGCGTGGGCGCGATCGTTCCCCCGGCAGTTATCCAGGCATGTTCTGAGCAGTGCGCCTATCGTGTTGGCTTCATTCAGAAACAGGCGCGCCAGATGACCTGGAACCGCCAGGTCAATGGCTTTTTGGAATGTTTCCCAGGCTTTCGCATCCTGTTGCGACTGCAAAATAATGGATTTGCAGATCAAAGCCTGTACCAGGGTAGTGATCCGCTGACCACTTTCTGCCTGACTGCCTACCTTTTCAACGAGTGTAAGCGCTTCCTCAGAGCGACCCTGTGCCATCCGTACCCGCGCCGCGGAAAGAACAGCTGTTTCCATGGGGATCACTGCCAGCGCGGGCGGTTGGCGCAGAAACGAATCGGCCCAGTCGCTAGCCGGTTGTAGATCTCCGGCGCTAACCTGCACCTGGGCCAGCGCAGCAGCTATTTCGACCCCAGACAGCGGCGCGTGCATTCCTTTGACATATTGGGCGGCTTCTTCAAGGGTAGCAGCGGCTCGGCTCAGGGCCCCTTGTGCAGTTTGCAAGCGCGCTAATGCGATCGCGCTGCAGCGGATTCCTTCGAGATATCCACTGTGGCTGGATAGCCCATAAGCCCGATCCAACCACTGCGCAGCTTCATCCAATCGGTTTTCTAGATAGCGAACTTCACCCAGGGCGGTAAACGTCTGAGCCGCCGCGGGTGGCGGATTGACGATATCGATCCACTCCAGGGCTTCCGTGGCAATATCATCTGCGGTGTGCACCTCGCTTTCCAGCAGCCATAAATTGACAAGCGCGTAAGCGGATGCGCTTACGGCAGTCTGGTTGCCGCTCTTCCTTAATAGCGGGATCGCGTCCGCAAAGGCCTGCTTTGCCGCCGGCAAATCTCCCAGTGCCCGGTTGGCTGAACCCAGAGAAAAATAGGCCACTCCCCTTTCCTGAATTTCCGCATCCGGGGCCAGTCGTAAAGCCTGTTCCGCAAACCCGCGGGCAGCCGTGTAGTTCCCCTCACGAATCGCGCGAGAAACCCGTAAGGGCCCGATGGACATTCTGGCTGCCAACCGGTCATTATCTGTGTCAGATGAAGCCTGTTCCGATAGATCCTTCTCGATCTCGTCAAGCACCTGATCCATCTGTTGAAAGCGCCCCATCAGGTTCAAAGTCCAGGCATAGGCTGCGCCCAATAACACGTTATTCCGGATCAAAAGGGGTGGCAGGGCTTCGAACCAGGTGAGGACCGTGTTGATTTCCCCTCGCCACGACATCGGCTTCCAATACGCAAGCGCCAGCCGCGCCGCCAGCTCCGAATCGCCGCCCGCCAGCGCGTGCTGCACGGCCCGGCTGGGATACCCATTCCGTTGATACCAGTCTGAGGCTTGATGATGAAGCAGGGGGATCTCGGCTGGATGGATCTGTTTCAATCGGGCGCGCAGCAGATCGGCAAACAGATGATGGTAGCGATACCATTGCTGGGAATGATCCAATGGAATCAAGAAAAGATTAGCCCGTTCCAGCGTTTCGAGCATGTGCTGCGCGGAGGCTTCCGCGTCCATTGCGACGAGGGTCTGATTGGGCTGCGCAGAAGGCGTCCCTGGCAGCAGCGCGGCGCATAGACCGGCGTTCATTTGGTCGACCAGGGCAGTGCGCAGTAAAAACTGCTGGACATCTTCTGGCAGTGAACGAAAAACTTCTTCGCTGAGGTAATCGAGGATGAAGCTGTGCCTTCCAGAAAAATGGTTGAGGAAGTCCGCCAGGTTATTTCTTCCAGAGAGAGAAAGCGCTGCCATTTGCAGGCCAACCGCCCATCCTTCGGTTTTGGTTTCCAGGGTCCGCATTTCCTCTGTTTGGAGATCGACCTGAGTGATGGACTGCACCAGCTCTCTGGCTTCGTCCCCTGCAAAGCGTAGATCCTGGACGCGCAGGTCAACCATCTGGCCCTTCGCCCGAATGCGGGCTACCGGTAAAGGAGGATCCTGGCGCGTGGCAAGAACCAGCAGGATTTGTGGGGGCAGATGCTCCAACAACAAAGCCATGTGGGCATGAATTTCCTGGTTGGTGATGATGTGGTAATCGTCTAATACCAGGATCAGGCGGGGATGAACGGGCAGACTGGCAATCGCATTGATCAAGAATGTCAGCAGCTGCGCCGGTGGAGGAACTTGGGCAGATGGGAAGAGATCTCGGAAAGCATCGTCTAACTGAGGATGGGCAGATGCCAGTGCGGCAATCAGGTATCGCCAGAAGTGGGCGGGGTCATTATCCTCCGCGTCCAGCGAGAGCCAGGCAGCCCGTCCGGAAAACTTTTTCATCCAACCTGCTAACAGGGTCGTCTTACCATAACCGGCGGAAGCAGACAGGAGCACAAGTTTGTAATTCGGTTGGAGCGCCATATTCAGGCGCTCCTCCAACCTGGAACGAATGACCAGATTCGCCCGCGACGGGGGAATGAACAGCTTGGTTTGGAGGAGCGTAAGTTCCATAAAACAGGTTTCTTTAGCCAAATTATTTGGGGCCTGCTTAAGTATACCTGAAAGCCTTCCGCGCAAGTA
The DNA here is from genome assembly GCA_963791025.1 of uncultured Chloroflexia bacterium. Taxonomy (GTDB): domain Bacteria; phylum Chloroflexota; class Anaerolineae; order Anaerolineales; family Anaerolineaceae; genus DSYU01. The sequence goes on from CAWBQF010000001.1 coordinate 34,382, forward strand.
TACCTTCGCAGGATGCAGACTGCCCCCTTCCTGAGTATGCTAATCGATAGAACAGATTTGCAGATACAGATGGAGAACAGGATATGACGAAGAAAATAGCCGCATTGATTTTAGGACTGCTGGTTTTGATGATTGGAACGACCACATGCTTATATCAACCAGTGATCCGTCCATGGCATATCCGCTGGGGCGCGGCGGATGCCGAAACCCAGATGAGGCTGGCTGGAGACGAGATTGTCCAAGGAGAAGTTAACCAATCTACGCGAGCGATTGATATTCATGCCCCGATCGGTCAGGTCTGGCCCTGGCTGCTCCAGTTGGGACAGGGGCGCGGCGGATTATACAGCTACGACTTTTTGGAAAACCTGGTGGGGTGTGATATTCATACCCTCGACACAATCGATCCAGCCTTGCAAGAATTGAAGGTCGGCGACGTCATTCGCATTGGGAAGCAAGCTGGGCTGCCCTATTATCACGTGGCCCGGATGGAGCCAGAGGCTGCACTGGTCTTACGCTCGGTGGATACTGACACTGGTGAAGAAAAGAATGCCACCTGGGGCTTTTACCTGGAAGAAAAGAGCAGCACGCTCACCCGTTTGCTGATCCGCCACCGTGACCAACCCGCGCAGGACTCCACCGCACGCATCGTGAACGCCGTGTTCGATCCTATTTCCTTTGTGATGGAACGGCGCATGTTGTACGGCATCCGGGATCATGCGGAAAGCCCAGGCCAGGTTGGATTGAAGTAATGCCTGGAACGTAGGGAACATCGGGCGGGGTAAGCTTTTCGCCCCGTTATCGTAGATCTTTCTTAATCCTCAGGCATAAGGGTACAAGGTAGGCATGGCGTTTGACGGGTCGTGGTCTACCGATAGCAAGTCCAGCGGCTTCGAAAAGTGCGAATCATTGAGCTTATCGTCACTACGCGTTGGTCTCTATCATCACTCCCGAAAAATCAAAGTCTTCGACCGCCACCCCTTGCCTGCTCAGTTCGGTGAGCTTTCCCTATAAGCACATCCTCTCAGATCATAGGGTGACGGGTTGGACTACAGTTTACTGGGACGCTGCCATACTTGCGGCTGTATCGATCAAATCCTGCTTGCTCACATTGTCGTCATCGGTGAGCAGCACCAGGTGCACCGGGCCTACTTGCCCGTAGATGTTCTGGATCGCCAGGTCGCTGCGCCAGGTAGAGATCATCTTGCCGCCATTTGGGTCCTTGTCATCTTTGACAAACTCGGTGTCCCACGCGCCTACCACATACGCGGCGGGCTGACCGTTGACCTGGATATCTTCTACGCTGGTTCCCGGCGCGACCTGCATGGGGACGAAATCGTTCTTGAGTGCCTGGAGCAAGGTGATGGTCTTGGATACAGTGAGGGTCGCGTCGCCGGGCAGGGGCCGGGTGACCAGGAAGGTCAGCATAACCATTTTGTTGTTGGCGTCAAAGTAGCTGCTCTTAAACTGGTAGCCTTCAGGAAGTTTGGCGGGGTAGAGAATCTCCCAGCCGGCCTGGGCAGATAAGGCGCTGACCTCGTCAGGCTTCGCAACTGCTGACGGTAGCGTGGGAGCAGCCGGTGGTTCTGTGACGGCTGGCGGCTGGGTGGCAGTCGCGGCCAGTACAACCGTTGGCGTAGCGGCGGGCGGGGCTATCAGAGTCACGGCGGAGGCCGGCATATGGTTGGATGGCGCGACCGAGAGCCCCAGCCAGGCGCTCAGCGCGGCGCGAACCGCCGGGATACCGAAACTAAGCAGGGCCAAAACGACTATCGTTACCAGTACAAATTGCCATCTACTAAAGCGGATGGGCTGAGTAGAACGAGTTTGCATGTCAGGATGCATATGCATCCCCCTTTCCTTTGTATTCCAGGGGGCATTCTCCATTTTCTGGTAGAACCTTTTCCCTGGCTCAGGCTGGTATTGTGAGAGCAGCGTTGAAAGCGGTTGTTTGGGAGGTAGATTAGTTGGAGGCATCTTATACAACCCTCCTGGCTTGCGATTCTTGGAAAACGATCTGCGCCTGGAGCTTCGCCACCGCGCGCCGCAAATCGACCGAGACGGTGTTTTCGGCCAGGTGCAGGTGGGCGGCGATATCCTTCACCTTCCAGCCCAGTACGTAGCGCAGGGTCAGGATGTTGCGCTGGGTGAAAGGCAAGTTTTGCAGCGCGGCGAGTACCTGTTGAACCTGTTCGGCGTCCACCAACAGCGTCTCAATGGATGCGCCGGGCTCCTCCAGCGCTTCATCCAGCAGGTCGTCACTGGGGTGCCCGCGCTCGGCGCGGCGCTGGTCGATCAGGATATTCCGGGCGATGGTGATTACCCAGCCCAGCGCCGCGGCCGGGCTGCCCGAAAACTGGCCGCGCTTCTCCCAGGCGCGGAAGAAGGCCTCTGCGGTAACGTCTTCGGCTTCAACCTGATCCCCGGCGCACAGCACCATCACATAGCGGAACACGCTTAGATGAGCCTGTTCGAAGAAGCTGGCAAAATCTTCAGGCTGCGTAAGCGATGGCGTTTTCTTTCGAAGTGGTAATTGAAACAATGGGTATGTGCCTTTATCCATCTGGATGACGCGCGTTTCTCAATGCGCTCTATGATGATAAACGAAATAAAAAGAAAAATCTGACAGATTGGCAGCGTCCTCTAAAACCTGGAGAAGGGTTGAGAAAATGTAGATCTGGTGGTGGACAGGCCCTCAACACCGCCTTCATCGAGCGGCTCAATGCCACCTTTCAAGCCCAGATGGTCGCCCTGACCCATAAAATATTAATTTAAAAGTATCCTCTCAGGAAAAAGGGTGAAGTGGAATAAAAACGCTGTAGTCGTTTTTATTCCACTTCACCCCCACCTTTTGAGAGGATACTTTAAAAGGAATAACGCTGCAGGAAAGTATCTATTTTCGAGGCGCAGCAGCAGACTGTCGTTCCACTAGCTTGCCAAGCAGCACCGTTCTAGCTGGAGGAATGGATTTCTTATCAATCAATCCGTGCAGGGTATAAACTGCCGTTCGACCCAGATCGTACTTTGGCACACTAAAGGTTGTGAGCGGCGGGGTGCTGTAAGCACTATCGCGCACATCATCAATACCAACCACAGAAATGTCATGAGGAATACACAGCCCAGCGTCTTTGATCGCATCCATTGCGCCAAAAGCAGCCCGATCACTGACGGCAAAAACGGCGGTTGGCGGTTCAGGCAGCGCGAGAAGCTGCTGCATTTGCACATACCCTTTCCGTGGATTGCCGGAAACAGGCAGAGGTTGCAGCGCAGGATCGATAGAGAAACCATGCTCGATCAACGTAACCTGATGCCCACGCATTCGATCATGCAAACTACTATACTTGTCTGGCCCGCCAATCCCGCCAATTCTCCGGTGACCCAATTCAATCAGGTACTCAGTCATGATCCGTCCGGCAGTAAAGTTATCGGCAGTCACAGAATAAATCGGGATCGACTGATAATTTTCCACCAGCACCATCGGCAAACCAGCTTCCCCGATCTTCTGAATTACTTTCGGGGTGACATCCCCATCGTTTGCAATGATCAGCCCATCCACATCTCGCCCCATCAATTCACGAATGCTGTGGACTGGATCGATGTCAGGCCGATAAACATGCAGGAGAACTTGGTACCCCAGCTCGTAAGCCGTTTCTTCAATTCCAGAGACGATACCCGTATAGAACCCCTCGCTCCGCGATGCTTCGGATAGGGATTCCATTATTAACCCAAATACTTTTGTTCCCGTCGCCGTATTCTGGCGACCATTGGCTTGATATCCAAGCTCTTTAATAGCCTTCAGAACCCGCTCGCGCCGGTCTGGACTCACCCCCGACTTTCCATTTACGACGAGAGAAACAGTTGACAGGGATACACCAGCCGCGGCAGCGACGTCGCGCATATTAGGCGCTTTACTTTGAAATGACTTGATGTGAATAACCAACGTTTTTAATACTCCTGTCCTTACAAATTGGCGCCAGGTGGTTATAACATTTACCGTATTGTTTTGCAAACAGTAAAAGTGAAACAATAAAACTGTTCGAACATTAGCATTTTTATTTTAACTTTTTGTTCGATCGATTGCAATAGGCAAACCGGTAAGATACCTATAACTTTTAACAAAAAGGGTTCGTAAAGTTGAATGTGCGCCTGAAAACTCGCAAAAATCAGTTCAAAAAAACAAGAGAAAGGGGTTATTACGAACAAACATTGAAAGTTTTGGTGAAAACAAGCCTTATTTTGTTCGCTAATAATGAAACAAAATCGAAATTTTGTCTATTGACAAGCAGATATTGTTCATGCTAGAATAAATCAAGATCGCTAAGTTCTTTCTTACAAGTGAATATACTGGTTACTTAACTCCCTGTGGTATCCATTTTACTGGTAGACCAACCATCGTTCCAACGTCATTGGGGAAGAGAACAAGTTCCTGTGTTTCTCGGAACATTGTTGAGTTTTTGTGTTCCTTGTTACCAGAAATGTTCAGGCTCCCCTAGACAGCTTCCGCACCATGCTTGCAGGAACCAGCACGATTGGGTAACTGCTCCACTCTGTTTTTCCTGGAGGAAAGATGAGAAAGATAGCGAGTACGAGACGTCAGTTCTTAAAGCAAGCAGCCGCTTTAGCGGCAGCAAGTGCGTTAACCGCTTGTGGTCCAGTAGCCACTACCGCACCATCTCAAGGGGAAGCTACCAGTCCAGCAGCGCAGCCCTCCGGGGCTGGAGACAGAGAGATCCAACCGGGTGTACTCAGAAAGGATGTTTTAATCCTCGAAGACCCCACTGGGACCGCCAGCCCGGCGGATGACTTTAACCGCTGGCGCCCAGGAACCCGCACCGCTTCAACCGGCCTGCAGCAGATCGCGCTGGATGCATTGTGGTATATCGATCCTGATGCGGGTGTGGATGGTGTATGGGATAATGCCGTAGCGGCTGAAAAACCCATCTACAATGAAGACTTTACCCAGATGACTGTGAAATTACGCCAGGGCCTCTACTGGAGCGACGATGTAGAGTTCACCGCTGATGATCTGTTCTACACGGTTGATGTGCAGATGAACAACGATGGCTGGTCTTACACGGGCCAGTTCAAGGGCAATATCGATCATATGGAGATGCCCGACAAGTATACCGTCGTCTTCTACCTGAAGGAACCCAACTCTCGCTTCCACTCCTTCTTCACCGTACGTTGGGGCGCCTGCTTCATGATGCCTAAGCATGTCTTTGAAAAGCAAGATGATCCCCTGGCATACAAGTTCAATCCACCAGTCAGCCTGGGCGCGTATACGCTGAAGGACTTCGATCCAAACGGCAACTGGTTTCTATGGCAGCGCCGCGAAGACTGGAAACGCACCTCGATTGCCAACCTCGGCGAACCCGCCATCAAGTACGCCATGTACATCGCTCCTGGCCCAAGTGACAAGCGCGTGATTGCCCAGACCCAGCACGAACTGGACGTCATCCATGATATTACGCCTGAAGGGCGCATCACCCTGGCAAAGAACAACCCAACCTCCGTAGGTTGGTTCAAGTCCTTCCCCTGGGCGCACCCCGATCCGACCCTGCCGGCAGTGATCTATAATAATGAAAAGCCGGGCCTGGATAAGAAAGAAGTGCGCTGGGCGCTGACTCTGGCAATTGATATCGTCCGGGTTGCGATGGCTTCCTATAAGGGCGCGGCGACGATCTCTGCTATCCACGTTCCGCCCACCGGTATGTACCCCAAGTACTACTTCGATCCGCTCGAAGGTTGGCTAAAAGACTATTCCATCAAAGTTGGCGGGCAGGATTATAAACCCTTTGATACTGAAGCCTGCAACCGAATCGCTGAAGAAGCCCGCAAGACTTTGGGTGATCTGGTGCCCACCGATCCCGCGGAAATCAAGAAAGCAATCGGCGGCGGCTGGTGGAAATACGATCTCAAAACCGCTGAGCAGTTGATGCTTGATGCCGGAATGAAGAAGGGCGGCGATGGTAAGTGGCAGCTCCCTGATGGATCGGCCTGGAAAGTGCCGCTGATGAGCATGAACCAGAGCAACCCCACGATGAACCGCGCTGCCAGCATGGTTGTTGAGTGCTGGAACGACTTCGGCGTTGACACGACGCTCGATGCGCGCGACAACCCATGGGATATTATGAGCCTGGGCGATTACAGCGCCAACCTGGCCTGGACGATTGAGACCTGGGGCGGACATCCCGACCTGTTCTTCTTCCTCTCTTCCTGGCACTCCAAGTTCTACCAGCCGAGCGGCACGCGGGCTTCTGGCAGTAACAGCATGCGCTGGAAGAACCCCGAGCTGGATAAGATCATCGAGAGCATTCAGCAGCTTGACTTTGACGACCCGAAGGGCATCGAGCTTGGCCAGCAGTTCATTAAACTTGCCGCGCAAGATATGCCGATCACCCCGCTCATGTCGTACAACGTCTTCACCACCTGCGATACAACGTACTTCACCGGCTACCCCACATCGGATGATCCGTACACTGACCCGGTTCCCAACTGGGCCAATACCAAGTACATGTACATTAAGATCAAGCCGAAGAATGCGTAGTTTGTCTGCCTCTTTGATCCAGTCGCGACCTGATCACAAGTCACTACATAGAGCGCGATGATCAAGGAAATAAAGTATTAGCAGCATTTTCACCCTCCACAGCGGATGTCACTACCAGCAGCCGTTGTGGAGGGTTTTATCAATATGGAGGAATTCCAAATGCAGAAGTTTCTGCTGCGTTACCTACTTCCTCGCATCCTTCAATACTTTATGGTCATTTTTTTGGGCGTGACGGTGACCTTTATCATTCCCAGACTTTCGCCCACAGACCCTGTTGATGCTCAGGTAAGTATGATCTTACAGAGCGGCTCCGCCGTTGACCCAGAAGCGATCGAGCATATGCGCCTGGCATTGACCGAGATGTACGGTCTGTCAGGCAGCCCGTTCCAGCAATATATCGCCTTCTGGGGGCGGTTACTCCGCGGTGATCTGGGTCCTTCCCTCTCCACTTTTCCCACCCCAGTCACCCAGTTAATCAATCAGGCGCTGCCCTGGACACTGGGATTGATGCTCACCGCGGTGATCATTTCGTGGATTATCGGCAACCTGCTTGGTGCATTAGCCAGCTATTACCCAAAGAGCAAATCCATCTATGCGATCGACCTGATGAGCCAGGCAGTTCGTCCCATCCCCTACTACGTGGTGGCGCTGGTGCTGCTGGTGTTACTTGCCTATATCATCCCCATTTTCCCGTTCAGCGGCGCTTACCCCATTGGGACACGACCTAACCTCTCCTTAGAATTCGTTGGGACATATCTCCAGCACTCGGCGCTCCCCGCCCTCACCCTGATTCTGGTTGGCTTTGGCGGCTGGTTTATTGGGATGAAAGCGCTGACCTCGAATATCATTTCAGAGGATTATGTGGTCTACGCAGAAACCACCGGGATGAAAGAAAGCAAGATTCTAAACAGTTATATCATCCGCAACGCACTACTGCCGCAGATCACCGGGTTGGGCCTTTCCCTTGGCACAGTCTTCAGCGGCGCATTGATCATGGAAGTGGTTTTTGGCTATCCGGGGATGGGGATGTTAACGCTTCAGGCAATCTTCCGGAACGACTATTCGCTCATTATGGGCATCGCCATCTACTCGGTTATTGGTGTTGCCACCTCCGTCTTCATTATGGATCTGATCTATCCACTGTTCGATCCGCGGGTGCGTTACCAATAGGAGTATAAACACCATGATTCGAATAATCCGTGATCTACTCAAGTACGATGGCCGCTTCCGCATCGCCTTTATTTTTCTCTCTGCTATCGTCATCATGATCCTCCTGTCTGTTGTTTCCCCATATGATCCTGGCAAGACATTTGTGGTGGCAATGGATACGCCCCCCTCTTTCGAACACTTTTTCGGCACCAGCTCGCGCGGGCAGGATATCTTCTGGTGGATGACTTTCGCGGTGCGGAACTCGCTCTTTTTAGGGTTGGTGACTGCGGCGCTTTCTCGCGTAATCGCCATCGTTGTTGGCCTCTCGGCTGGATACCAGGGTGGATGGATCGACAAGGTACTGATGTCGATTAATGATAGTTTTGTGGTCATGCCGCTGCTGCCCATCCTGATCCTGCTCGGTTTCCTGCTGCGCGGTCAGATGAGCATGTTCACTTTGGGTCTGATCCTGGGTGTGTTCGGCTGGCCGTGGGACGCGCGCCTGATCCGCGCCCAGGTGTTGAGCCTGAAAGAGCGCTCGTTCTCGCGCACTTCAGTCTACTCTGGCACGCACCCCTTCTGGATCATGTTCCATGAACACTTGCCCTTCGTACTGCCCATCGTTTTCGCGACCACAATTAACAATATGCTGTGGTCGATCGGGATGGAGGTCACGCTCAGCGTTCTTGGCCTATCGGACGTGAGCACCCCAACCATCGGGACTGCGCTGTACTGGGCTAACCAGCATGGGGCGCTGGTCGCCGGAGTGTGGTGGTGGATCGGCGCGCCGGTGCTGGTAGCGATCATCTTGTTCCTCGGTTTGTACCTGCTCTTCTCAAGTTTGAACGAGTACATCGATCCGCGGACTCGCTTGCGCCTGATTGGAGGCTAATAATGGCCCTATTAACTGTAAATGACCTCTGTGCCTACTATCGGACCGAAGTCTACGGCATTTCGCGCACGGTACGTGCTGTGGATGGCGTCTCATTCGAACTTAATCCCAATGAAATTTATGGTGTAGCGGGCGAGTCAAGCTGCGGGAAAAGTACCTTAATTAAGGTAATTTCCGGGAACACTAAGCCTCCCTTGAAGGCGTATTCGGGCAGCGTTAACTACCAGCTGGGCGCTTATGATGTGGATATGCTGACGATTTCTCAAGAAGAGATGCGCCGGAATATCCGTTGGAAGGAAATTTCATACGTCATGCAGGGTTCGATGAGCGTTCTGAACCCGGTTCGTAAAGTGATTAAGACGTTCGAAGATATTGTTGACTCACATCAGGGGATTCGAGATCGAAAGGCTTTCTATGAGCAGACCCGGGCGCATATCAATCGTCTGGGACTTCCTTCGGATATTCTAAACGCTTATCCTCATCAACTCTCTGGTGGGATGCGGCAGCGCGTGACAATCGCGCTGGCGACCATTTTCCAACCCAAGCTGATTATCGCTGATGAACCGACCACTGCACTGGATGTAGTCGTACAGCGCGGCGTACTACAGATGCTGAAAGAAATTCAGGCCGAAAGTAAAAACACAGTCCTGTTAGTGACCCATGATATGGCGGTTCATGCGAATGTGGCTGACCGGGTCATGATTATGTATGCGGGCAGGATTATGGAAGAGGCGCCGACCGAAACCATCTTTAAGGCGCCCTGCCACCCCTATACCAAGCACTTGATTAGCTCGCTGCCGATGATCGGCGTCCGATCGACCAAGACCAGCTTGCCTGGGACTCCCCCCAACCTGGCAAATCCGCCAACCGGCTGCCGGTTCCATACCCGCTGCCCTCATGCGGTAGAAAAATGCCGGGTCGAAGTACCGGAGATGATCCTGTTGAAGGATCGCCACCGGGTTGCCTGTCACCTGGTGAAGGAAGGGAAATTATGAGTACAGACGAAAAATTGCTTGATCTTCAACATGCGGTGGTAGCATTTCATATCGGCGGTTTGCTTGGGGGAACCAGACTGGTCGCCGTGAACGATGTCTCCTTTTCCCTTTCGAGTGAGAACCCGGAAATCTTTACGCTGGCTGGTGAAAGCGGGAGCGGCAAGACCACTATTTCGCGCCTACTGCTGAGAGACCTGAATCCAACCTCAGGAAAGATTTTGTTCGAGGGCCGCGACTTAGCCCAGATCAAGAAGGCAAGGGAGTTCAAAGCCTTTATGAAGAAGGTGCAGCCTGTATTCCAGAACCCCTTCGAGACATTTAGCCCCTTGCGAAGAGTGGAAGAATATCTATTCGATACGGCCACTAACTTTGGCATGGCGCACAACCGTAAACAAGCCGCGATTGTTGTTGACGAGGCCCTTCAACAGGTTGGCTTATCCCTGGCAGAAGTAAGCAAGCGCTATCCACACGAGCTCTCGGGCGGCCAGATCCAGCGGGTCTCTGTCGCGCGGGCGCTGATCCCGAAACCGCGCGTCATCCTGGCGGACGAACCTGTTTCGATGGTAGACGCTTCGCTGCGCATGGAGATTGTCAACCTGTTTCGTAAACTGCGGGATGAGCAGAAGGTCAGCGTTATCTATATTACCCATGATCTGGCTACTGCTTACTATATTAGCGACCGGATTGCCATCATGCTTCGAGGGTACGTGGTCGAATCAGGCCCGGTGCAGGAGGTGTTGGAGAATCCGCTCCATCCCTATTCCCAGCTGCTCAAAGAGTCGGTTCCTGAGCCAGAGCCGCAGGAAAAAGAAGCCTGGGCGAAGCACATTACCCTGGGCGTTACCGAAGTGAAGGAGTACAGTCGGGTTGGGTGTAAGTTCGCCGGGCGCTGCCCGCACGTTATGGATATCTGTCTCCAGGCGGATCCCGAGGATGTTCAGGTTGGTTCACGAACTGTGAAGTGCTACCTGTATACGGAACAATTCAGGCATGCCACGACAGCGGAGGCTCAAAGCGCAGCCACATCTCCCTGACAGGTGAAGATTCGGAACGGAAAATCTACCCCATTCCGAGGAGGACTTCTATGACATCTGTCTGGCTTAAACTCACGCATGTTACCTTTCAAAGTAAACCTACAAGGACGCTCTTTAATGACGACCACTCGTATCACCCTCAATCCGGCAGACACCATTGCCACCATTAATCCCAATATCTATGGTCACTTCGCCGAACACCTCGGTCGCTGCATCTACGACGGTATCTGGGTCGGTGAAGACTCACCCATCCCCAACATCGATGGCTTTCGCAAGGATATCGTCGAGGCCATGCGCCGGATGAAACCTCCGGTCATTCGATGGCCGGGCGGCTGCTTTGCAGACGATTATCACTGGCAGGATGGCATTGGTCCGCGCGACCAGCGCCCGCGCCGCATTAACATTCACTGGGGTGAAGTGATTGAAACCAACCAGGTGGGCACACAGGAATTTATCCGCTTTTGCCGCCTGGTGGGCGCAGAGCCCTATTTCTGCGGCAATGTCGGTTCGGGTACACCGCGCGAGCTGCGTGACTGGATCGAATACTGCAACTTCCCCGATTCCAGCCCGACCGGCTCCACCTGGGCTCAACAGCGCGCCGCGGATGGCAGCCCGGAACCGCTCAACATCAATTATTGGGGGGTAGGCAACGAGAACTGGGGCTGCGGCGGCAACTTCTCCCCAGAAGATTACTGCACTGAGTTCCGCCGTTTTGCTTCCTTCGTTCGCGGCTTTGGCAAGAAGCTGGACGTGATCGCCTGTGGCCCGGCCAACAACGACGTGGAATGGACGGACCGCTTCTTCCGCAAGCTCTTCAAAGACTATTGGCCCTTCAACAACATCGACGGCTTCGCCGCGCATTACTACTGCGGTACAGCTGGCACAGCGACAGAATACACAGAAGAGGAATGGTATCGCCTGCTCGAAAAAGGGCTCAAAATGGAAGAGTTAATCGTCCAGCAGCGGGCGACGATGGACGCCTGGGACCCTGGCCGTAAGATTGGCCTGATTATCGACGAATGGGGCACCTGGCACCCGGCTGAAAAGGGAACCAACCCGGCCTTCCTCTACCAGCAAAATACCATCCGCGATGCCATTGTCGCCGCCAACACCCTCGATATCTTTAACCGCCACGCGGATAAGGTCGTGATGGCAAATATCGCCCAAACGATCAACGTTCTTCAAGCGATGATTCTGACCCAGGGCGAGCAGATGCTGGTTACGCCAACCGGATATGTGTACGAAATGTATGCTCCACATCAGGGCGCAAAGTCGCTGCGCGCGCGGGTCGAAACGGACAACATCAGCTTCAAAAAGACGAGTATCCTGCAATCTAGCTGGCAAAGCGCGATGCAAAAAGGCGAAAAGCAGGAAGGTAACGTCCCCACTGTAGCTGGCAGCGCTTCGCTCAAGGACCAAAGCCTCTTTATTACCTTGACCAACAGCCACGCCAACCAGGATGCCGAAGTGGTGGTGGATCTACTGGGCGGAGCCGAGATTGGTGATGCGGAAGGCCAGATACTGAACGGCGAAATCCACGTTCACAACACCTTCGAGGATCCCAACCGGGTCGCCCCGCAGGCCTTCACCGTGGATTGTCAAACCACTCAGCTTCACCTGACCCTACCACCCGCTGCGGTTGCTACAGTGCAAGTGCAGTTACGGGGCAAGAATCACGCTTAGAAAGAGGGTTTACTTCTATGGAAAAGACACGAATTGTCTATGATCCAGCTTACACCATCGCCGAGGTTGATCCGCGTATCTTTGGCGGCTTCCTCGAACATATGGGACGAGCCGTTTATGAAGGCGTATATGATCCCAAATCACGCCATGCTGATGAAAATGGCTTTCGCCAGGATACTTTAGACGCGTTGCGCAGGCTTAATATGACGGCTATGCGCTACCCAGGCGGCAACTTTGCTTCTGGCTATCATTGGATGGATGGGATTGGCCCAAAAGATCAACGACCAACGGTGAGCGAACTGGCCTGGCAGAGCATTGAGCCCAACCAGTTTGGCACAGATGAATTTATCAAGATGTCGAGGATGATGAACTGGACCCCGATGTTGACGGTCAACCTGGGCACGGGTACACCCGAAGAAGCGCGCAACTGGGTGGAGTACTGTAACAGCCCGGCTGGCACCAGGTACGCCAACCTTCGCGCCAGAAATGGCTCCGAAGAACCCCATAACGTGAAACTGTGGTGCCTGGGAAATGAAATGGATGGCCCCTGGCAGTTAGGTCATGTGCCAGCAGACCAATACGCCATCCGCGCGCAGCAGGCTGCAAAGTTAATGAAAGACACCGATCCATCCATTGAAACCGTAGCCTGCGGCTCGTGCAGCATCTCCTTGCCCACTTACATGGATTGGGATCGCACGGTGCTGGAATATATCGGTCCCTTTGTGGATTACATCAGCCTGCATCGCTATGTCGGCAACCCCATGGATGATACTTCCGATTACCTGGCGGTGACGAATTCCATCGACCAGCAAATCGAAGAGATGGACGCTGTCTGCCGCTTTGTCCAGGCGAAAACACGCAGTAAGAAGCGCCAGTATCTATGCTTTGATGAATGGAATGTCTGGTACCGCACCCATGGCCCGGATTACACGAACGGTCGCGGTAAGTTCGCCCCACCGCTGATCGAAGAACACTACAATCTGGAAGATGCCCTCGTTGTGGCGGGTTTCCTCAATAGTTTTATCCGGCACGCCGATTCGGTCAAAATTGCGAACATTGCCCAGATTGTGAATGTGATCGCGCCCATCCTCACCCGTGGAGATGAGATGCTGCTCCAGAGCATCTATTACCCCTTTGCGATGTACGCCAGCCGGAGAGATGGCGTTGCGATTCGACCGGCTGTATCAGGCCCAGGCTATGAAAGCCCTACGTATGGGCAGGTGAATTATATCGACACCAGCGCTATTTTAGGCGATGGCGTGCTGCATACCTTCCTGATCAACCGCAGCACCAGCGAGAAGGCCGAAGTCGAGATTGACCACGCCAGCGGAAAAATAACAGCGGTGGAAACTGCTGAAGTATTGAGTTGGACAGACCCGAAAGCGAACAATACCTATGAGCGTCCAGACACTCTTTGTAGTGAGTCGCTTAATACAGTTAAAGTGGTTGACGGAAAAGCGAGTATCAGTCTTCCACCGCTCTCGGTTGCCGCAGTAACATTCAAAGTCAGCTAAGTTTTCCTTGACTTGTTCTTCTGGAGGGCACAGGTACATACAGTCCTGTGCCCTCCTTTCGATAGCCAAAAGTTTCCTCGGTTTATGCAAAGAACATACGCGGTAACGTTTAAAATTTCGTAACGCACCGTTCATGCCAGCATTCTTCAACGCATTCCATGTTTATGGTGTCATCATCCACGAATTACGGAGGAACCGATAACAGAATGGAAAATAAGAAAGCGAAAATTTTGGTGGACGCCAGCAGCTTGCAAGGTGAGCTGGCTCACAACTGGACCTATATCGGTTACGACGAATGCAATTTCACCTACACGCCCGAGGGTGAAGCGCTGTTAGCCAAATTCCAGCAGTTCCAGGAGCAGCCGTATTTCATACGCACGCACCACATCTTCTGCACCGGCAACTGCCACGGCTTCTACAAGTGGGGCTCTACTAACACATATCTGGAAGATGATCAGGGTAACCCGGTTTACGACTGGAAGTATATCGACCTTATCTTCGATACCATTCTAAAATACAACTGCAAGCCATTTGTCGAGATGGGTTTTATGCCCCAAGACCTGGTCGACCCGGCTTATCTCGATCGCTTCCCCAAGATGGTCGGTTTTGCGAACGATTACAAGATGTACCAGCAGTACGGCTGGGCCTGCCCACCGAAGGATTATCGAAAGTGGTACGGGTTAATTTTCAGTTTCGTACGCCACTGCGCGGAGCGCTACGGCGAAGCGGAGATCAGGCGCTGGTATTTTGAATTGTGGAATGAGCCTGATATTCCCTACTGGCACGGTACTTTCGATGATTACAACAAATTGTATGATTACACCGCAGCGGCTGTGAAGGCTGCTGCACCTTATGCCCGCGTCGGTGGCCCCAGTGTGACGAACCCCGATCTCCACGCTAACTCTGGTAAACTGTTCGATCACTTCCTCAACCATACGCGTCATGGCACGAATAACGTCACGGGTAAAAAGGGCACTGAGGTCGATTTCATCACCTTCCACGTCAAGGGCGGTGGCTACCCAATGGACCCCAAGGCCCAAAAGGGGGAACCTCCCTCGATTCGCCGTGTTTTGGAAGGCCTCCAGACTGGATATGAAATCGTCAGTAAGTACGGCTACGAAAACCTGGAATGCGTCCTGTCTGAAATAGATCCAGATGGTTGGGCGGCCGGCGGAGCGAGCGATAATATTAATTTCAACTTCCGCAATACCGAGTATTACCCCAGCTTCGTGGCCGCAGGGTTCGACAAAGTCAGCAAGTTCGCCAGAGCCCACAATTGGGATTTACGTCTGCTGACCTGGGCTTTCCTGTTCCCTGGTGAGCGCGCTTTTGAGGGTACGCGCACCTTCTCGAACTCAAGGCATCGACAAAGCGGTGCTCAACCTGTTCCGCATGTATGCCAGAATGGGCCGCAAGCAGATTGCCTTCACAAGCAGCGCCGAAAAAGAGCCCTTCAACTATTGCGACAGGATCGGGATGAACGAAGAGGCCGATATCTCCGGTTTCGCCAGCCTGACGGATGGCAGGCGCGTGGACATCCTGATCTATAATCATCACGACAACTGGGATCTGCAAGCAGACTGGCAGGTGGAGATCGAAGTAACAAATCTTCCCTTTGCTACAGACCACCTCCTCCTGACCCATTACCGCATAGATGCCTCGCAAAGCAACGCCTACTCAGAGTGGGTCCGCCAGGGCAAACCGATGTATCCGAATGCCGGGCAGAAGCAGGCCATTACAACCCGTGAAGGCTTAGAGATGCTCGTCTCGCCCCAGCTTGTCCCTTGCGATCAAGGGAAGGTCAGCCTCAGTATCATCTTGCCCGTACACGGCATCTCGCTGCTGACCCTGGCGCCTGCCAGGTAGAACCCGTATACGTGGTTTTTTCAACATAGTGGCTAAGATTGGCGCAGCCATCGTTTTATCATAACCAGCCCAGATCGCCGCCGTCAAACTCAGGGGGTCTTTGGGAATTGGCGTGATATACCCCCATCGGTAGATGCTGTCTTGAAAGTCAAGAGGATAAACCCTGTTTTTGAAGGAAATCAGGGTCAAAGGGCTTACCCGACTTGAGGATACCGAAGATCAAGTGCAGCAACTTGTGAATAGCGGCGCCAATCACTTCCATGGGACGCAGCCCGGACTTGAGCAAGCGTTCGCAAAAGGTGCGTACAATCGGATTGAAGCGCTTGGCAGAAATCGCCGGCATATAGAGCGCTTTTCGCAAATTGGCGTTCCCGGTTTTGGACATCCGCGCCTTCTTGTGAAGCGAGGTACCTGAGAGGAAATTCCGTGGGGTGATCCCGGCATAGGCGGCCAATTGACGGGCATCGTCGAAGGCACACACATCCCGGATTTCCCCCAAAATTTTGGCGGCCGTCAGGCTGCCAATGCCTGGAATGCTGGTCAGCAAAGCGGCCCGCTGTTGCAGTTCCGGGTTGGCCTGGATGTGCGCTGCAATGGCTTGTTTGATCCGCTCCATCTGTTCTGCCAGGTACTGCCGGTGAGCCACAAGGTCGGCGATCACCACCGGGTTAGTCGTCCCCGATTTCAAGCGGTTGTTTTCCTGCTGATCCATGGCTTGCAGATCCTCCAAGCGCCGTACCAAGGCCTGCAAATCCTTGAAACTGGCGGGGGGTGGGCTCCAAAGCGCGGGTTGTTCGCGCAAACAGTACTCGGCAATCAGTTGCGCATCGGCTTTATCGGTCTTATTGCGCCGCAGCTTGCTGCTGGCATAGGCCTTGATCCGTGCGGGATTGACCACGCTGACCGGCCAGTCGCGCTGGTACAGCGCTTTGGCCAGGGCCTCGCCGTACTGCCCGGTGGCCTCCATGCAGGCATGGGGCTTGAGGGCCGTATGCTTCTCGACCCAACCGGCCAGGCGAATAAATCCGGCCGGGGTGTTCTCAATATGCTCCTGCCAGCTCTTCCCGTCAACACTCAAGCTGACGTCAAAAGTATCTTTCGCAATGTCGATGCCGAGCACAGGTTGTATCATCGCAATTCCTTGGGTACACTAGCGTAACGGTTGTGCAATCAGATGCGATTCGTTGGAAAACGGCACAAAAAAGCAAGATTTTCAACGAAAGGATCTGGACGAAGAACAGCCCGGAAATTTGAGAACTTTTCCAGCAAAAACACTGTGTTCACTGAACTTTAACAACTTACCTTCTGAATCCTGGATCACCTGTGCGGAAACATGGGCGCCCACTTGCACCTGGCGTTTGATGCCCATTTTCTCGATTTTCAGATTTTGTGGCGTCGTCTGGGTTTGACTGGCTAACCAGAGTGTAGCCAGGCGGATGAAATTGGCAGCGAAGATCACAAAAACTTCCTGTAAATAAATCGCTGGTTCAGAACGCACCTTAATTTTGTGCAGATAGAAGACCTGCTTGGTTTCTTTGATGCCTGCCTCGATGGTTTGTCTGCCATTGTAGTGTTTGAACCATCCCGGCGGGTTTTGGGTCACCGGATCCGCGCCAAAGTGCAGCAAAGCGCTGTGTTTGATCGTTTTTCCGATATAAAAGCGCTCCAAACCGACATCCAGGGGATAAGGGCAGTGTTTGAGAGGCATATTTTGCCAAACGACCATCTCCGCGTTAGCGCCGACCCGTTCCCAGCTTGTTTCCGAAGACATGCGTTTCTTCAAAGCATTCACCAAATGGTGGTTATGGGCTTTGGTATAAATCTGGTAACCCATTTCGATGAGCAAAGCGATGTTAGCGTAGGTCCCAAAGCCCGCATCCAGGCGAAAATCGGCTTCCACCGGCTGCGCATTTGCGGCGTTTTCCTGCTCGAAACGGACCAAGCGGTCTTTCATCTGCTCCAGTTCCTGGTGCTGTTGGGTGGATAGGGTTTGGGTCTTTTCCAAACGCTGCTGAGCCAGCAGCAAATCTTTCTTGCGGTTACGCTGACGGCGCTCTATGGCTGCAAATCGTTGGCGCGCCAGGGCTAACTGGCTGGTCGGGCGTTCTTTGCGCTGCTTTTCCTGAAACTTGGTTTCCAATTCAGCCACTGCATTCTGTCGTTCCTGCACTTCCCGGCAGACTTCCTCTAGATCCTGTTGGGCAGTTTGCACGGCCACTTGTTGGCTCAATTGGCGCTGTTGGGTGGCACCGATCTGCTGTTCAAACATCAGGATCCGTTGTGCCAGTAAATCCGTACGCCGTTTAGGACGCAATCCGGTTTTGGCTTCTGCGGCTAACACCAATGCCTCAGCCTGCGTACAGGAAACGGTGTCGCCGGGCAGATGCGCTGCCGATAACCACCAGCGCCCATAGCTTTCACTCACCAGCGACACCATCCCAGCCTGGTATCCCAGCCGGATTTCATCATCCATATGCCCATAACTTGCATTTGGGTAGGTCTCGCTGGTGTTCGAAACGGGAATTCCCGTCAAGTCACCATCGTAGTGCAGTCGTTTCCCACCTTTCCGTAGTAGATCTAACTCTGCCTGCAAAAACGGCTGCGTGATTTCATCCAGCACTTTCACCACCGCGTGGGCTTCTTCCCAACTCAGCCCACTGAGCGTCCGGCTCACGCCCGAATAATCCGCCCAATTTGCCTGTCCCCAGGCCGCTGCTACTGCTCCATCGAGATCCAAAGGATGCGCCGATTGACTGATATCCTGCAAATGCTTCGCCCCTGACAAATTGGCCACAAAAAACTCCAGCACTTTCGTCTGCGGGGTGTGCGTGTAACGTTTTTGATGAAGATGAACCTTCTGAAGGGCTTGAATCAAGCCGATATGTTCACCAAACCAACCCCAGGCGACCAAAAAGGCATGTTGCGTTTGCTGGATTTGTGGTTCTTCTTTGTTCATGACCATTTCCTTTGACTTCAGCGATGGTCACGAGAATACTGGTTTCTCCTTCAGTTGGTAAGGTTCTGAAAATCTTTCTTTTTTATGCCGTTTTCCACGATTCGGCAATTGGTTGCACAAAACTTAGGCTAACAGGCAGAAAAAGCCCTTTAAAAAGCAAAAATCGCGCCGAACAATGCGTTATCGAAGTCTTTCAAGTCTTTAATTAGGTTGAAAGTCTGTCCCCCCGATTTTACTTGCAGATGGGGCGATGCCCGTCGCTCCCGCCAAGAAAACTGGCCTTTTATAGCCAGTTTTCTGTTTTAAGCCCCAGTTTTAGCCATTATTTTGAGTTGTAAAGCACGAAAATAACCAGGAAAATTGGTAATTCCAGGAGCGAATTCCTGTAGGCGGTAATTTACTTGCAGATGGAGCAATGATTCTGACAAATCGTTGCTCCCGCACTCTACAATTTGTCAGAAACGCATTCCGAAAACCTGGCACTTGAGATCATGGATCGTTTCATGCGTGCCGTGCTTTCCGTTTCCCATCAGCGCGTGAACTCTCTCATCGCTAATTCGATAGTAGTCACAGCGTAAGATGGAGCAGAAGAACCCTCGTGTGGAAAATCGCTTCTTTCTTCCCCCGCACTCCTTGCTTGTGCCTCATGCCTCAGGCAGCTCGCGTGCACGTTGGACAGAGTGCTTATGCGAACCTTCCTAGCAGAAACGGCAGTCACGCCCGATTTTCGGTTTCAACACCATCGGCTTGCGCGGTCGCTTGGCGTTTCTTTTCTGCTCTAGCAAACGACGAAGTCAACTGGCGCGCAGGAAACGGTAAATTAAAAAGAAGATAAGCGGAATCGCCGTAACAATAATAATATCCTCGAACAAGCAGGCAAAAAATCCATTTCTCGGCTAAAATGCCTGCCATTCTACCATTCTCTACTACAGTAAGAGATATCCCCCGTTAACTGTGGAACTACCAGAAATTGCGCAGTCATTTTTGCGTATGCGGGCCGCGGATTTGCCGGGCTTTGGTGAAAAGTCATGCGGGTGGTATGTCTTTTGACCTACGCTGCATTCTATCCATCCGCACCGTGAAAATCCATCCTTTGCGACTGCCATCTAGAGGGCCGCCTGGGTATGATCAGACTATCGAACACCGAGAAGTTGGAGGTGGTAGGATGGAACAAACAATGATTCAAATTGAAAACGTACACGCTAACTATGGGCACGGCACGCGCGTGGTGCACGCGCTGCGCGATGTAAATCTTAGCGTACAGGCTGGCGAGATTTTTGGTCTGTTGGGTCCGAACGGCGCGGGGAAAACCACCCTGCTGGCCAGCCTGGAAGGGCTGCACCGACCCGAACGGGGTCGGGTCATGGTCAATGGGCTGGATGTCACCCGCGAACCGGACCGGGTCAAGCGCCAGTTGGGTATTCAACTCCAGCGCACCGCGTTGATGGACGACCTGACCGCCGGCGAACTGATGCAAGCCTACGCGGCTATGTATGAAATCTTTCCAGGCAAAGCCGAGATCCGGGCGCGCCTGGCCCAGTTTGGGCTGGCCGAGCAGGTGAGCGTCTTCCCGCGGCGGATGTCGGGCGGGCAGCAGCAGCGCTTGGCGCTGGCCCTGGCGCTGGTCAATGATCCAGCTGTGGTATTGCTGGATGAACCCACCGGCGTGCTCGACCCACGCTCGCGGCGCTCGGTATGGGATCTCATCCGCCGAATGCACGCCGAGGGCCGCACCGTGATCCTCACCACACACTCGATGGAAGAAGCCGAAGCGCTGTGCGAGCGGGTGGCAATTATGAACCACGGGCAGATCATCGCCTGTGATACACCCGCCCAATTGATTACCAACCTGAACAGGCAGCCGGTCGAGAGCAGAACCCAAGATCGGGTGGCCAATCTGGAAGACGTATTCCTGAGCCTGACCGGCCAGGCCTTGACCGAGGAGGAAATATGAGACGCTTTTGGGTTTTGACCCTTGCGCTGGCGCGTATGCACCTGCGCAACCGCATGACCTTGTTCTGGAACCTGGTCTTTCCAGTCTTCCTGCTAGGAATATATTCGCTGATCTTCAGCCAGCAAGCGGTGGACGGAATCAACTATGTTGCCTGGATGCTGCCTGGGGTGCTGGTGCTGAATATCTTATCCTTCGGGCTGATGAGCAGTTCGAGTACGATGGTTGAAATGCGCGAACGCGGCGTGCTGCGCCGGCTGCAGGCCACGCCGGTACCGGCCCTCAGCCTGGTGGGCGCGTACCTGAGCGTGAACGTCTTCATCTGCCTGCTGCAGACGGCGCTGATTGTGGCGGCTGGCGTGCTGGTACTCGGCATCCACCCGGCGCCACTTAACCTGCTGCGCAGCCTGCCAATGATTCTGCTGGCAATCCTAATGAGTGTCGGTATGGGCCAAATTGTGAGCGGGGTAGCGGTGAAAGCCGGTATCGCCGTGGCGCTGGGTCAGCTCCTGTATTTCAGCCAGATGTTCGTTACCGATATGGTAATGCCCCTGGCAATGCTGCCCGAATGGCTGCAAGCGGCGGCTGTCTATCTGCCCGGGTACAGTATGGTTCAGCTCGTGCGCCCACCGTTGATTATGGGCGCCTGGTCGCCGCAAGTTGGGCTTTACCTGGCGCTGAGCCTGGGCTATACCCTGCTGGCCGGACTGCTGGCGGCGGCCCTCTTCCGCTGGGCGCCAAAAGAATAGAAAATTTGGCTGATGGTTGGGTGCGGCGCACCCAACCATCAGCCCCGGTTTTGTTGTATGATAGGGTTTGTTGATCGGGAAAAGCGAGGAGACGATGGCGAATACTGCGGGCGGTCATCTGCCCATGCCGTTCAAACACTTCAGGCTGTTTTTGTTGGTTTGGCACGTCCTTTACCTGGGGATGCTGATTGGGATGCTGGCGCTGGTTTTAGTCCAGGACCCCGACCCGTGGCGCTGGCGGAACGCGCTGCTGGCAGCCTGTGTTTTGGGGCAGGTGGCGTTGTACGTGGGGTTGGTGATGCGCCTCCGTTCCTGGCCGCTGATTGGCTGGCGGGCAATCGTATATTTTGGCGGGAGCCTGCTGCTGTGGGCGGTCGAGTGGCAAATCGACGCCCGCTTCGCCTTTTTCGGCTGGGTCAATGTCGGCCAGATGTTCGGTTTGCTGCAGCCCTGGTTCGCCATCCCGGGTGCGACGCTGGTGATCTTAACCTTTTATGCGAGGATCCGTGGTTGGGATTTGACCACCATTTCTGTCGGGGAGATCATCGGCTGGCTGGGAATGATTATCGTTTCGCTGTATATCTACAGCCTGTTCCGCGCCAGTGTCGCGCGCGCCTTTCTGATCGATGAACTGCAGGAAGCCAAGCGCGCGCTGGAGGAATCGCGGCGCAACGAGATCGAGCTGGCCGCGCTGCGCGAGCGCGAACGGCTTGCGCGCGAGATGCATGATGGACTGGGTCATACCCTGGCGGCACTGTCAGTGCAGTTAGAAGCCGTACAGCGTCTGTACCGGGTGGACCCGGAACGCGCATCGGCCCAGGTGGATGCGCTCAAAGCGCTGACCCGGGCCAGCATGGCCGAGCTGCGCAGCTCACTGGCCGGCCTGCGCGCTCCAGGGCTGGAAGATCGCTCACTCGAACCGGCGCTTCAGGCATTGTGCGCGGAATTCGAGCAGCGCAGTGGGGTGAAAGCAGTGCTGGCGCTGGAAGGCAACTCCAGCAGCCTGCCGGCGGCGGTCATCGAGACGCTCTGGCGCGTGGCCCAGGAAGCACTGACCAACGTAGAGAAACACGCCGGGGCGCAGCAGGTGACGCTAACCCTGGCGGCTGCCAGCTACCAGGTTACGCTGGCTGTTTGCGACGACGGCACCGGCATCCCCACCGGCCTGCTGCCGATGAATGGGCATTACGGCTTGGTGGGGATGCGCGAGCGGGTAGAGGGCCTGGGCGGAGCGCTGCAAGTGACCCAGCCGTCGGGCGGCGGGACGTGCGTGGATGCCAGGATTCCATTAGGAATTGGCGTACAGGAGAATGGCTAAATGGATACGATCAAAGTTTTGCTGGTCGAAGACCAGACGCTGATGCGCCAGGGGTTGAAAACCATTCTGGAGTTGGAATCCGGAACGACCGTGGTGGGCGAGGCCGCCGACGGCGAGAGCGGCGTGCGGCTGGCGCTGGAACTCCGCCCGGACGTGATCCTGATGGATGTGCAGCTGCCCGGCATGAGCGGAGTAGATGCGACCGCCGCAATCTGCGCCGCCTGGCCCGCGGCCCGGGTGATTATCCTGACCACCTTCGACCGCGACGATTACGTCTACCAGGGCGTGCGGGCAGGCGCGATGGGCTTCCTGTTGAAGGATACTCCGGCTGACAACCTGGTGCAAACCATCCAGAAAGTACACGCTGGCGAAGTATTCATCCAGCCCGAGATCGCCTCGCGTACCCTGCGCGAGCTAGTGCGGCCCAAAGCGGCCCCGCTGGAGCCGCTCTCCGAACGCGAGCGCGAGGTGCTGATCCTGATCGCTCAGGGCCTCTCAAACCGCGACATCGCCGAGAAACTGGTGCTGAGCGAGGGCACCATCAAAAATCACGTCTCGAACATCTTGAATAAACTGCAAGCTGAGAACCGCACGCACGCCGTAGATATCGCCCGTCGGTATGGGCTGGCGTGAGGGGCAGGCGCTCAGCTTTCAGACCACCTGCAGGATGATGGCCGAGGAGTACTGGGGGATTGTGGTAGATTTGCTGCTTGGCGACACGCAGCAGCACTCCATCTGGCATAGGTGTGGCCAGGTTTCGCTCAACCAGCATCGCGTAGGTCTCGGCTGGCGGGAGATGGTACATGCCAGCGAACAGCCGGCTCATAAGAGTCGTGGTAAATCCTTATTACTTTAGTTTTCGCTAACTGATTAGAGCCGGGCAAAAGATAATGGGCCCGAAACATGGTAAGCTTGTTTTGCCAAACAAAAACGCCATGAGGTGAGCCCATTACTGCCATCGATCATACCATGAAAATACTGGTCGCCTTGACCCAAGATCTACCCATCGGAACCAATCTTGCACTTTTACAATTTATCTGGATGCTGGTCAGCGGAGCTTTGCTACCCCAGCGTGGGGCCCTTTTTCCAGCTCTAAAAGCCAGTGGATTATCTGACCAGGCCATTCGGCGAGCCTGGGCGGCTTTCAGAGGGGGCGTTTGGCAAACAGCCGTGATCTTGAGGCTCTGGCAAGTTCAGATCACAGGGATGTCTGGCTGGCAAGTTCATCGACATGAAGGCTATCGCGTGATTGTGATCGACACAACCGCCTTTTGGCGACCCGCTTTACACAAGTGCCCGAGTAAACACTACCATCCGGGTGCACAACGGGCCCTTCCTGCGGTAGTGTTTGGGATCGTGGGTGAAGTGGGCGAGATCGGTGGACAGCGAATTGCCTGTCCACGTGCTTTTGAGCGTGTGATTCCCAAAGATCCCAGTGAGAGCCGTTTGTGGAGCGTCATGCTGGGTCATGTCGGCAAAACGTTAGGTGAGGATGAAATCGCAGTCGTGGATGCTGGGGTCAAAATCAGTGACTTACAGGAGGCTAAGATTGAGCGTTATGTGGTGCGTCTGGCAACTAACTTTACGGCACGGCGCAATTACCTCCCTGAGCATTTGGGGAAAGGGCGCAAACCGACGTATGGGCAACGCATTCGCCCTCTCGAGCGGCACTATCAGGACAAAACCCTGGCCAAATCGGCTCCCGACCGAGTTGAAACATGGCGTGAAGATGGGCGTGAGATGCAAGCGGAGATCTGGGAAGGGCTCGTCTTGCCGAATGCGACCCCTAATGAGCGGGCCAAAACCTTCAACGTGTATG
The DNA here is from genome assembly GCA_963791025.1 of uncultured Chloroflexia bacterium. Classification (GTDB taxonomy): domain Bacteria; phylum Chloroflexota; class Anaerolineae; order Anaerolineales; family Anaerolineaceae; genus DSYU01. The sequence goes on from CAWBQF010000001.1 coordinate 58,852, forward strand.
CTATCTACGATCCGACCTACACAACCCCCTGGGTATTGGCAACACCGCTCAAACTAAAGGCGGCTACGCTCACAGCGATCTACCGTGATCGTTGGCCGGTGGAACAGATTCCACTGGCTGCCAAGCAGATGGTGGGGGCTCACCGTCAATTTGTGCATGCCGATGAAAGTATCCAGCGTTTGCCTGAATTGGCGCTGTTGGCGGGTTCGATCCTGAGTTTCTTGGCCGCTACGGCTCCCGTTGCGCCCACCGGTTTCTGGGATCGCCAGCCGAAACGGACGCCAGGGCGTTTTCGCCGCACTTTGATGGGGAAGCCTTTTCCGCAAAGTTACCCTTTGCCAGAGCAACTTCGCAAAAAAGCTTCGGTCACAGTCCATTTGCCCAAAGGTTTTCTCGCTCGCCGACCGAAAATTGAGGCTTTGGCCTCTGTTACGAAACTTTGAGGCAAGTTTTAGGCTCAGTTTTTAAGGTTCTGGGACGCCGGATTGATTTTCCGGCTGTTCTGTTTAGCGAAAACTAAAGTACATTGGAAACTAAGTTTCCTTAAATTTCTGGTTGTCAGGCTGTACCTTAACATAGTGCGAGTTGAGTTTCGAACGAGCGGACTGGATCGAAAACTGCCAATGGATCTGGATGTGAGCGGCATCTCGCTCTGTAATTAAGGCCAGGATCTCTTTCTCTAAACGTTCCAGGGTCGGAATGCGACGGTTCAAACACAGCCGAGATATAGCGGAAAACTCAATCTCAATCCTATTGAGCCAACTGGCCGATTTGGGGGTGAAGAAGAATTCAAAGCGGTCGGCCAGGGCTAAGGCTTGATCGGCAGGCAGGTTCTCATAAAAGGCACTGATGTCATGCGTGTTGAGATTATCCTGCACGAGGCGGATCTTCTTGCGGTTGGAAATTGAGCTGCCAGGGCTTGAAAAAACAGGGCATACTCGCGTTTGGTTCGTTGCGGATGGACTTGGGCCACCCGCCGACCGGTTAATGGCTCAATGGCAGCCAGCAGCGCACAAGAACCGAACTTTTCATAGGCATAATGCTCTTTGCGCACCTGTCCACTTTGCAAGGCCAACGGTTCCACGGCATCGCCAATCAGAAAACAGGGTCGTTCGTCAAAGCAGACCACCGGATAGTCCGGATCATAAGGCAGCGCATACAATGCCAAAATGGTTTCCATACGTGCCAGAAAGCGGCTATCCAGCTTTCCCAGGCACCAGGTTCGCTTTAGATGCGGTTTTAGTTCGTTTTTTTGAGAATGGTGCGCACTTCGGTATGTGAAATCCCTTCCACATACTCCAGTTCCACCGCTTTGTCGGCTAACAAGCGCAAACTCCATTGGGCATAACCTTCCGGTGGTTCGCTGCACGCTAATGCTGTGATTTTGGCCCGTTGCTGCCCATCGATTACAATCGGTCGGCCTGAGCGAGGTTGATCCTGAAGGACTTGCAAGCCTCGCGCTCGATAATCCTTCGCCCAGCTTGAGACACTGGGGATACTCACCTGGAGCGTTTTGGCGACTTCGGTAAAAGTCTTACCTCGATCCAGTTCCAATAAGCCTAAGGCCCGTCGATACGCTCTTGCTTTCAGTTCACCTTTCCGGATAAGTGCGTCCAAAAAAGCCCGATCTGTTTCCGTCAGTTTTACATGCTCTTTTTTCATCCACCCATTTTCACCTACCGCTTCTTATTTGTCAAAATCTGCAACTTTCTTACTTTCCAATGTACTTATTCTCTTTTCCTTATAAGTCTTAGAATTGAGATGTTCGATTTCCCTTCTTTAGATCAGGATGTGTTTTTCCATTGGTGATAGAGTAGCTGCTTGTTGACCGAACCATAAGTCTATAGACTGTAATGTAAAGGCGCAAAGGTCGGACAGCCTGTATATTTGAGCGCCTGGCGGAGGAATTTGCGGGTGGGGTGTATCAAGGCCGGCTGTGCCGCCTGCAGGCGGCGCAGGTCAGGCGCGGGGACCATCTGCTTTCGGATACGCGCGAACCGGCGGAAGTAGAAGCCGTTCGCCGCACCTTCCAGACCTTGTTGTCTGACCTCAAGGCGCAAGAACGCCCGCTGCACCTGGCGATCAGCGGAGGCCGGCGAATTTATAGCGCTGATTGCTCTGGCAACCGCCATGCGCTACCTGACGCCCGCTGATCGCATCTGGCATGTGTATACCCCGGATGAAGTGGTGAATGAAGCGCGCGCTGGAGCAATGATGCATGTGGAAGCGGGCGCCGTACAGTTAATCGAAGTGCCATTTGTGCCCTGGGCTGCTTACTTCTCGGCTTGGGGCCGCTGCTTGACCAATCCCCCCTGGCGCTGGATGCGAAACGGTTGGGCTGGTTAAAGAAGAAGACCGCCGGCGCTGCCAACAGGTTTGGAAACAGCTTACCCAAAGGCGGCAGGAAGCGCTGAGAGAGCTGGCCCAGGGCAAACCGCGCCTATTCCAGGCATGGTTTACGGGTTCAGCATCTATGATGTTGTTCCTGTGTGACAATCCCCTTCATCGGGGCGTAGGTATTCCAGGGAAGACCCGTGGCGGTCGTTCTGGGGTTTCGTCCGTGACAATCCCCTTCATCGGGGCATAAGGATTCCAGGGACCTGGTCTTAGTCTACGACCCCAACAATCAACAGAGTGACAATCCCCTTCATGAGGGTAGGACGAGTTCGAATGACTGATTACGCCAAAGCGTAACGAGTCCGTAACCAGTGCGAGCGAGCCGTTCGAAAAGCGTAATCAGTGCGTAACCAGTGCCGGGATCTTTGCGAAAAAGCGTAACCAGTCATTTGGACTGATTACGCCTGCCATTCTGGTCCGCTCCTGAGGCTAAAATGGGGTTACCAGACCTTATTTTGACCAAAAGGAGCGAAAAACATGAACGGCAAGCCCATTGTATCCCGATTTCACTGGTTGGCGGAACCACTGCGGCGCATCTTACCCGCTCGAACCGCCCGTTGCAATAACCTGCACGATGCCTGGCTGCATCCCGAACGTCTACCGTGTTTCGTCAAAAACTCGCCCTCGCGCTGCGCAGCCTGGCATTGCTCGGTCCGTTGGGCTGGGGTCAGATACCGGAGCGCGATCTCGAACGCAACTGGGGACAGACCACGATTCCCTACGCCAGTTTCATACCCCTGTTGTTACTCAAGTTGGAGGAGGGCAAAAAATCGATGGGCGGCTTTACATGACCGAGCATCCCGAGCTGATCTGGCTGCTGGGTTTTCCGCTGGTCAGTTCAAACCCCGGTCAATTAGGCTTTGACCGTCAGGCCAGCCTACCGACCGTCCGCCACCTGACACGCCTGCTGCGCGAGATGCCCAACCAGGTGTTGCAGTTTCTGCTGGCCGACAGTGTGCGCCTGATCCGGGCCGAACTGGCGCAGATCGGGGTAGAGAGCGGGGAGTGTATTTCTTTGGACACCAAGCATATTCTGGCCTGGGTCAAAGAAAACAATCCAAAACAGTTTGTGGAAGAACGCTTTGACAAGACCAAACAACCAGCCGGCGATCCCGACTGCAAGTTGGGCTGCAAGCGGCGGCACAACCGGCGCAAGGCAGGCAGCGAAGCAGTGGTGGTGAACACACCCACCAAAAACCTGGTCCCGGCCAACAACCAATCCTCCGGAGAGTTCTACTGGGGCTATGGTTCGGGCGTGGTGGTAACCAAAGTGCCGGGCTGGGGGGAATATGTGCTGGCGGAGCTGACCCAGACTTTCGACCACGGCGATACCACCTACTTTTTCCCGCTGATGAACATTACAGAAGAGCGGCTGGGCTTTCATCCGCGTTGGGGCACCTTCGATGCAGCCTTTGATGCCTGGTATGTGTACGAATACTTCTACCGCGCCGATGATCCACAGGCTTTTGCGGCCGTTCCGTTCGCTGAAAAAGGCCGGATCAAGAAGGAAGACCGCCAATTCAGCCCGGAAGGCCTGCCAATCTGCGCGGCCGGGCTGGCTATGCCGTGCAAAGGCACCTTCACTGACCGCACCCGGGCCATTATTGTGCATGAGCGCGGTAAGTATGTCTGCCCCAGGTTGTTTCCGAAAGTGACGGGAGAAGGCTGCCCAAAGCAGCACAAGAATTGGGCTAAGGGGGGCTGTATCAAAGACTTGCCAACCAGTATCGGCACGCGCCTGCGTTACACCCTGCCGCGTGACAGTGAGGCATACCAAGCCATTTACAAGCAGCGCACCGCTACCGAACGCATCAACAGTCAGGCCAAAGCACTCGGCATTGAGCGACCCTACTTGCGTAATGGTTCAGCCATCGCCAACCAGAATACCCTCATTTACATCCTGATCAATTTACGCATGTTACAGCGCATCCGAAAACGCCAGAGTGATCCAGAATAATTTGTTAAAGAACTGTAGAAGGGAGAAACGACAAGCGTAACCAGTCAAGTGACTGATTACGCTTTTTTCGTGTAAAGCGTAATCAGTGGCGTAACCAGTCCTAACTCGTCACCTCCTTCATCGGGGCATAAGGTCCACGACGGGGTTCCGCCCACAGTGACAATCCCCTTCATCGGGGCATAAGGATTCCAGGAAGCACGACCATCTTGACCAACAGCTATAGCAGCCAAAGTGACAATCCCCTTCATCGGGGCGTAGGTATTCCAGGAGTACCTTTAAACCCGCTCGTCAGCGCTGCTTAGCTCTATTATACACCCATTTTCCGCTTGATTGTACCAGCCTTGCGAACGATCGGTGTATAAACGATAAAATGCGTCAAAATGGCGAAAAACTTGCGCTTCATCCACTCGAAAATCTCGCGCCAGCCCGCGCCAGCGCTCCGGTTCTCGCGCCAGCGCCGTTTGCGAAGGGTACCCGCGCTGATATGAATATTTTCACGAAGTTTGGCCGGTTTCCTCCGCTTCATGGATCAATAGGTGCACCCTTTATCCGTGGTGGATAACTGACAAACGCGCCCAAAAGACGCGTTTGTCAGTTTAAACCGCCCGGTTCCCGGCAGAAATGCAGCCCAACTCGCAGGCTGAACGCCAAATATCCATGATCTTCCCCCTTGTTCAATCAGAATCACGGTAAAGGATATTGCAGTAGATCCGTTACCGTCCAGCGTCTATCGGTCAACCCAGCCGTCATGGCTGGGATTCACTTCCGATGTTTCCTGGGCTGTTGTTTTCCTTTTCGTTTCACGGGTTGGCTCAGTTCTTCTTCCAGGGCTGATGCGTCTACCCCTAACGCTATAACAACCACAAGATTTTCTCGATCAACCCAGAATGACTTTTCAGTTGGTACAGGATCGTGTTCTTTCTCACCGTAAACTTCTTCCCGCACGCCTGGCATTTGAAATCCTGGATCACCTCATAGGTTCCATGTACCCCATAGCCTACTAGTGCATGGACCACTTCTTCGATGATCCTATAATATTCACAACGGTTATTTGGGCAGAAGTATCCTTCCGTCCGAACTTTCTTCTTTCGTCCACCGCGCCCTTTCCGCAACTGCCAGGAAATCGGCATGTCTCTCTTCGCATTCCTTCGTTTTCCCTTCTCATCTCGACAGAAGTGACAGACCCGTTCGCTTTTTGGTCGCAGAACGGGTGGTTTTCGTTGGCATTTCTCTTTTTTCTTCTTCTCCAGCAGTCGACGAAGCCAATACCGCCGTACAAATCGATAGATTTCAACCAGTAATATCAGAACCCCGAGAATTCCTAGTAGATCGTTGATCAAACAGGCTCTTTCTCTCCATTCTTTCGGGTAAAAGCAGCCCATTTTATCATTGTTTTACTCTTGTTGAGTTATCCCCTATCGACTGAGGACGCACCCCTCGGTGCATGCCATTCCAGCCGCTGGGTAGTAGTGGCATGATCGGCGCAGTCCATACATTGGTAACGCCGGGGTTGGTAGCGCAGATAACTGGACCGTCCAAACACCGGGAGGTAGCGGATCTGCACCCAATCATCATACCCATGAAACTTCGTGATCATTCGCCCGCACTTCCGGCAGCGCGTTTCCTTCCTCGTACTTTCCACCGTGATGATTACTTCTCCGGCAGCGTTGATTTCTGTTTTCAATACGCGCACATCGGGGATCTCCAAGGGCAGTGTGATTTGTGCTTTTGCCATGCTTCATTCTCGACTTTCCAGGTAATCTTTTCTCTGATTTTACCTCCTTTGCTACCCCCATATCTGGTGGGCACCACGCTCATTCCCAAAGAGCCAGAAGCAGTATCCTGACCTAAATGATCCTACTATAGTAAGATTATCAGGGTATTGATTCACAAGGAGGAACACATGCAGGAGCAAACGCATTCGACGCTGGAGGTAATCTTTGAGAACTGGCGAGGCTATCATGAAAAGCTGCGGGACTGCATCGCGCCGCTGACGAATGAGCAGCTCGCGCTGCAACCTGCTTCCCATATGTGGCCGTTAGGGCAAATCGTCCAGCACATCATATCGGTCAGAGCGGGGTGGTTCAGTGGGACCTTACAGGATGATGACGAAGCCATGAATGCGTACATGTCTTCGTGGGCTCAACGTGATTCACCCGACCGCAGTGCGGCGGAACTGGTCCGCGGCCTCGATGAGACCTGGGCATTCATCGAAGCCCGCTTGCGGCGCTGGACACCCAGCGACTGCGCCAAAACCTTCCCGGATGAATGGGATGGGCAGAAGTACGAGTTATCGCGCAGTTGGGTGATTTACCATGTGATGGAACACGATCTGCATCATGGCGGCGAAGTGTCGTTAATCCTGGGGATGAACGGTTTGCGAACCCCCGATCTTTAATCGACGAGAAACCCAGGTATCGAAAAGATCGGGATGCCCTTTTACTCCACAGAGCCGTGATTTATAAATGAAAGGCACCCGCGATGACCACGAACCCCCAACCCAATAACCCCCTGCATGGGATTACCCTCGAAATGATGCTCACGCAACTGGTTGAGCAGTATGGCTGGGCTGAATTATCCAAGCGCATCCCCATCCGCTGCTTTTATCATGAGCCGAGCATCAAATCCAGTCTGAAATTTCTGCGAAGAACGCCATGGGCGCGTAAGAGCGTTGAAGACCTGTATTTGAACCTGATTGCAAAATAGAAAATTTGAGTGAAGTTGAATATTCATTTGACCTGGTTGCCATGAACCCCATATAACCATCGAAAAGCATCTTTATTTAAGGATCCATTTGGATAAAATGTTGATCTCCATGATCCTTTTCGACCTGATCATCATTGTATACAGTCTGATCCGGTTCCCTGCCTCAAGATGGTTGAATGCTTCTCCTGTCGTCGTTCTACTGATCCTGTTTGGAATGGCAGTTCGCAAGGTTTGGATATACTTGATGCCATCATTGCCATTCTGGGGTTTGAAACTAGGGGTCATCTCGGGGTTGTTTTTGGGTAGAGAGGTTTTATTGGAATACCTCCTACTGCCTAAGGACAATACAGCGTATGGACTGGTGGAGTATTGCCTTTTCCGGTACACCCTTTATCCATGGTGTACAACTGCAAAACCTCCAGTCGGGGCGTTTTGCAGTTTAAATCGTCCAGTCCTCCGGTGCGGCGGGTCAGTTTGGATACGCATTGTTGAATGGTTAAGTTCGACTTTTTCGAGGAATGCGGTGTTGATCCTGCCGCTCAGCCCGGCTTTCTTCAACCTTTGCCGCTGCCCGTTTCCCTTTTTCCGCCCGGCACAAACGACAATCCCGTTCGCTTTTTGGCCACAATACGGCTGGTTTCCGAGGTCGCTTTTCTTCTTTCTTCTTTTCCAGCAGTCGGCGAAGCCAGTATTTCCGTAGATACCGATATCATTCAACCAGTAAGATGGGAATTCCGAAGAATTCCAATGAGTTCCTGAACCAAACGCGCTTTACCTCTCCGTTCTTTGATTTGAAAGCCCGATATTCTATCATCTTTCAGCGATGACCGAGTTATCACCTATTGCGGACGCACCCGGGTTTTCATACGCCTTTCCTGGAAATCGCTATATCTTGATGACCACGTTTCCTTTTTTGTGACCCTTCTCCACGTAGCGATGCGCTTCGGCTATTTGCTCGAGTGGATAGCTTCGGTCGATTACCGGTTTCAGGTCTCGGCCTTCAGCGCGCTCTTTGAGGAAGCGCAGCTTCTCAATCTGTTCTTTTGTTGACGATTTCACCGTATGATAAAAACCGTTTGGTTTCAACGAGGTTTTGCTATGCGATTGCGAGATCTTGCCGACAGCATCAAAAATGCCATCGTAAGTCTCCCCGTTTTGGGTGAAATCCTCTTTTTTATAATCGATCAGGTGGTCAGCGCCCAGGGACTGCACCAGTTCAAAACTCGCGCCGCTGCTTACCCCGGTTACCTCCGCCCCAAAATGCTTGGCAAGCTGCACTGCATAGGTGCCTACACTGCCTGAAGCACCGTAGATCAGCACTTTTTGCCCAGGCTGGACGGTCTCCGAATTGAGGAAAAACAGGGTGGTCATTCCCCCAACCCGGATGGCAGCGGCCTCCGCGTAACTCAGGTTGACCGGTTTGGTTGCCAGCATCCCGTCTGAGGGCAGGCAGAGATATTCGGCATACGAGCCAACCTTTAACCCGCTGGTGGTGCCAAAGACCGGATCGCCCACCCGAAACTGGTCCACATCCTTGCCTATCTCTGCGATCTCCCCGGCGAACTCGTGCCCCGGAATTGTTTTTCTAGGCAAGCCAAACAGCAGCTGCATAGGCAGCCTCAACCAGGCCGGGAGTTTGCGCAGCATCACGTCCCCGGCGGTGACCGTCGCCGCGTGGACTCGAATGAGAACTTCATTGTCTTGGGGAGTGGGTGTTTCGACCTCTCTCAATTGAAGTACCTCCGGCGGTCCCGGCTTCGTCTGTACAATTGCCTTCATGGGTAATCCTCCATTTTTGGTCGCACATAATTTTTATGGAAATACAATCGAAACCGGCCCCTCCATCGACCTGCATATCTCGCTGGTCGATGGAAGGGTGCGAGAGGTATCAGGCAGTCTCAAGCGTGCGCTTCTCTTGGGGTTGAACTCGGACACCTCTCACCAGCAGCCACAGTCCAAAGGCCAACTCGGCGATAAAGGCCGGCATCACCACAACCATATCGAAGATCTCCTGGTAGCTGGCGTAATTGGTCAGCAAGAAATAAGCGAAGCTATCGACCAGATACCCAACAGCGGCAACGACCAGCAAAATACCAAAGATTTTAGGGATATAGCCCGACCTGACTACCAGGTAGCCCAGGACCAAGAGACTCAGGCCGAAAAACACCAGGGCCAGCCGGTACCCAACGCCGTGCGCGCTGAGGAACAGCATCCCAAGTCCATGCTGCTGTTCAACGCTGAAGGCGGTCAGGTAGTCCACGCCGGTGATCAGCTGCAGTCCGAAGAACAGGTTCAGCAGGTTGAGACCCAGGGTAGCGGCTTGCGCCAGCCGGAAAAATGCTGCCAGCAAGGCCAGGGCCTGGCTAACCGGTCGGAGCAGCACGTAAAAGATCAGGCCGATTGCCACATCCGCCAAAATCATCACCATGTCGCTGGCAATGCCGGAGCGGAAGAGGCTTTCAGAGGCTGCAATGTTACTGGCGGTTGTGGCGGCATCCCCGGGCACAATAAGGCTGGAGCGGACAAAAAACTCAGCGAACATCCCGGCGATGATAATGACGAGATACAGCATACCGGCTATTCTGGCTGCCCTGTTTAGTGAAGTATCAACGGTGCAATTCCCTGCTTGCGATTCTCTCAAACTAGCAATATTCGTATTCATAACTATCCTCCATTTCTAAGTGAGTGGACCCATCATTGGATCGGTGACCTGTTCCAATCATAGTTTGCGATCTGCCTGATCATGAGGGAGGCGCGTGACAGAGATTAACGGTAGCCCCAGGTCCCGGACTTTTCGAAGCAGGGCATACAATGCAGCCTGATCGGCCACCGTACAGGTGATGAGCGTTTTGCCATTTTCTTGCTGGGTGATGGTCACACCACCAAACCAGTCTTGCCACTGCCGGCCCAAATGGCCTTCGATAAGGATCTGGTAGATCACCGGCTGATCTAGATTTGACTTTGGCTTACCTTTGTTTGTCATCACCCTTTCCCTGTTCTGACCGGAGTACACATCCGGCGTCCCTCGATCAATGTGTGATTAGCTTATCAACAACAGGGTATCGTTGGACAGATACCAGGGTATTGTTGGGGGTATTGTTGACAGCATAGGATCTGATATTTCCACGAATACCCTGCTGCATCGTAGGTGATGTCTGGGATATTGACGGCGTCCGGCGCGAGTCCGGCAGCAGCGGCCGGATCCTGCTGATGCAGTTCAGACAACAAGAACGCGGTTGTGAAGGGCCTGACCAGATCGTGAGCGTTCAACCGATCCCAGTCTGTATCGGCACAAAACTCGCCAGAGAATAACTTAGCGTGCAGTGGTATCGCTTCACAGGGGCCAGTGAAGATCATGTGTTCGGCCTCGTTCAAAGCAATGCGAACCTTCCTCGGGCTCGCGGTATATTCGTACGTTGGGTAGGTGTTCCACTGATAGGGCAAATCGCTGTCCGCTGTGCCGCCGATTGCCAACACAGGCACAGCAACTTCCGCCAATCCAGCCTGTCCAAAAAAGAAGGCATCCCCCGCCAGCGGCACAATCACATCCACGCGCGGATCCGCCCAGGCCGGCCAGAGTCCCTCTGGAACGGAGTCGAGGCCGGCCAGGTGTGCCATGTCTGCCAAATGCGGCATCAGCATGTTACACAGCCATGCGCTGGACCCGTCCTGTTCAGCTACGCGGCCACAATACGCTTCAAGACCAGCGGTATCGATTTGCGCCCCACCAGCCGCCAAGGCCGTATACCCACCATAGGAGTGGCCTGCCACTGCGACAACATCTGGATTGACCAGTCCTTCCAGATCTCCGCCAGATTCCACCTGTTGATGGATAAACGCCAGCACGGAGATGATATCCTGCGGGCGCGTGACCGCGGCCCGCCACAGTTCATTCTCTGGATCCAGGTGCTCGCGATGATCTGGGGAAACGACGACGAAACCGTAGGAAGCCAGATGTTCCGCTAACCAGGCATACGCGGAAGACCCAATGGAAAAACCTGGAGACAGGATTACGAGCGGATACGGTCCCTGTGAGAGATCATAAGGTGCATTGTAGATCGCTTGTCCTGCAAAAGAGGCAATCGACGCGATCCCAATGGGACTGCCCATTTTGACTCGATAGGCATAGGTGATCGCCTCTTGAAGGTTGTTGCCATTCATCGCCGGATACCAGATAGTCAGTTCAAGCGGGGTTCCACCCTCCATCACCAGGTCGCGTGTTCCAACCCAATGCGGGCCGCGCACAGCATACGCCAGCGCGCCGGATTGAAGGCTGCTATGGTTCAATTTCCTTTCCTGCTTTGACCGCGCCCCCATCAACAGCACTAAGAACACTACCAGAATAAGGACAGGGATTGTCAACTGCTTTCGATTTGCCATTTCTACATCCTTTCACATCCATTTATGGAAAAAGCATATCGGCAGCGTGGTATTAACGGGTAGACACCGAGGTATTGTTTAGGGGTATTGTTATGGGTATTTAATGCGGGGAAGTGTTTGAGAGTTTTCGCTTTGGAGTACGTGCGGGTCGTTTTGTGGCAATGTGTTCCGGCAAGTCAATGGGAGGTTATAACAAACCCAATTCCCGCGCACGGGCGACCGCTTCGGTGCGGCTGGTGGCTTGCAGTTTGCCATAGATATTCCGATTGTGCCCTTTAACAGTCGGGATTGCCAGAAAAAGGCGTTCGCTGATCTGACGATTGGTCAGTCCCAGCGCTACGAGCCGTAAAACTTCTAACTCGCGTTCGCTCAAGGGTTCAATCAGAGGTTGGGTCAAGAGCCCAGCAGACTTTTCTTCCCCCTGCTCTCTCGACTCAAACACAGCCAGCAGTTTCTGAATATAGTCTTGTGCTTGCCGTTCCAATCTTCCATGCGGCAACGCTTCGGCCAGCAAGTGAGCCATCGGCTGGCCTTCGTCGACAAAGCGCTGGATATAGCCCTCCGGTTCTGCTAAAACCAGGGCTCGCTCGAATGGCACAAGCGCCGAGGGCAGATCTCCTTGCGCCTCGTATGCCAGCCCCAGTAGTATCAGGATTTCGATGACACTGCCTGTCCTCCCTCCAGCTTCCGCTTCACGGAGGAGCCGTTCCAGCAGTCGTACGGCTTCATCAAAGGACTGTGCTTTCCCAACATTTTTGTACTGAGCAATGCGTACCCGCGCCAGGGTAATATACTCAAATTCGCGCAGATAGCTGAACTCATTGTCAACGAGTAAACCCCGATCTTGCACCCAGGCCATGGCCTCCGCCATCCGGCCTTGCTCAATCCATACCCGCGCCTTTAATGCTGAGAAAGCGTCTGAAAACTAGACAAAGAAGAAGCAGTCGGGCAAACTTGCCTGATGACCAAACCAAAACAAGCTTACCCGACTGATCTGAATGATACCGAATGGAAGATTGTAATGCAATACCTGCCACCCGAAGCGACTACCGGCCGACCGCGTGAACATGGCTGGCGTGCCATTCTCAATGGGATCTTTTATCTCCTGCGCACTGGCGGTTCGTGGCGCATGATGCCGCACGATCTGCCTCCGTGGAAAACGGTTTACCACTACTTTCGCTTGTGGCGCAAGGGTGGTACCTGGGAAGCGCTGAACACGGCTTTGCGCACAGAAGTGCGGATCCAACAAGGTAAGGAACCCGAACCCAGTGCTGCGATTATCGATAGCCAATCGGTCAAAACCGCCGAAGGCGGAGAAGAACGCGGTTATGATGCGGGAAAGAAGGTGACCGGTCGAAAACGACATATTTTAGTTGACACCCTGGGATTGGTTCTGCTGGTGGTGGTCACCGCCGGTAATGTCCAGGATCGGGATGGGGCCAAGTTGCTGTTGCAGGCGCTGGTAGACCGCATTATCGGTTGGTGCCGTTTGCAGGTCTTCTGGGCCGATGGTGGCTACCGCGGTGGGCTGATTGACTGGGTCAAGCGCAGCTTTGGCTGGACCTTGCAGATAGTGGAAAAGCTGGGCGACCAGGTCGGTTTTCAAGTACTGCCCAAACGCTGGATTGTGGAGCGCACCTTTTCCTGGCTTAACCGCCCACGACGCTTGGGCAAGGATTATGAGCGCTTGCCGGAGACCAGCGAAGCCTTTATCTACGTTGCCATGATCCGTTTGATGCTCAGACGCTTGGCCATTTCTCATGCTTGAGTTTTCAGACGCTTTCTTAGAAACACCGCGCGCATTTCACCCGCGTGCGCAGCGATATCGTTCAGCACTGCTCGGGCCTGGTCACACGAGCTGCCAGCTAAGTCTGCGTTACCACTTGCTTTCTCGACTTCACTCCGCGTCTCGAGTATTTTCCACAGAATGGCCCGTTCCTCTTGCATTTCGGCTGCGTCTTTAGCTTTCAATAGCGACTCACGTGCAGAGACATATTGGGCCTAGCGCTTAAAATCTTGACCACCTCATTCGTTCCGTGAGTCTCATATCCCACCATCGCATAGATTTCCTCCTTCGTGATTGCATGATATTCGCAGCTTTCGTTCGGGCAAAAGGAGCCTGCTGGGATCACTTTCTTCTTTGACCCACCCTTCCCCTTCCTTTCATGCCAGAGAAGCGGGGCTTCACGCTCCGTTACCCTTCTTTTTCGCTTGTCTTCCGGGCAAAAGCGGCGGTCGCGCTCGTTATTCGGGCGCAGCACGGGCGGTTTTCGCGGTCGCTTAATCTTTTTATTCTGCGAAAGCAGGTGCTGCAACCAGATCTTGCGCAGTTTTCGATAGATTTCAACCAGGATAATCAGAGTCTGCAAGGAGAATCAGCAGGTCGTTGAACAAGGGCAGGGTTGGGCTCCGAGCAGTTAAGATGAAAGACGCCCGGATTTACCATTCTTGGTGATTTTTTGAGTTATCACCTACCTATTACAGTGGGATCGGAAAAGCCATAGAGAAAATTTTGCGGAAGTAGTCCGCCTTCAGGACGAAAGCAAATCCCTGCCATTTCGCGTTTACCAAAACGGCAGGGATTTTTACAGACTTTATTTATCTAAAATGATTGTAATATCAGAACAAACGATCTATACTAATTAAGAAGCTGATCATCATTCACTGCTTTCTCAATCCTGATTTTCCACAATTGATCAGCGCTGTAGTAGGAATTAGGTGGCTCATCAGCAATTCGCGCGGTTGGTTGAAGAGATTTGAATTACAAGTACCACTCACAATTGGAAATCAGTATGGCTCACTTGATCTACACGACGAACTCGTCACTTGACGGCTACATCGAGGATTTGGACGGAAAATTCGACTGGGCAGCGCCAGACGAGGAAGTGCATGGATTTATCAACGACCTCGAACGGGCGGTCGGCACGTATCTTTTGGGACGGCGTATGTATGAAACGATGATGGTTTGGGAGACCGATCCCAACTTAGCCGCTGATTCTCCAATCACGCGCGACTATGCAGAGATTTGGCAGGCAGCCAATAAAACCGTGTACTCCAAGACATTGGGGACGGTATCCACCCGCAAAACGCAGCTTGAGCGAAACTTCGATCCTGAAGCAGTGCGTCAATTGAAAGCATCTGCCGGGCACGATATTTCCATCGGTGGTCCTGAGCTGGCCGCCCATGCCCTCCGGGCCGGGTTGGTCGATGAATGCCAGCTGTTTCTCGCCCCGATCATCATAGGGGGTGGCAAACCAGCACTTCCGAAGGATTTCCGCCTATCGTTAGAGCTTCTGGAGGAACGCCGCTTTCGCAGTGGCGTGGTTTACCTCCATTATCAAGTCACCCGGAAGGCAATCCCCACCTGATCGACCAGCATGTGTGCGCTGGGCATTCAACGAGGTAATCAGCCAACCGCACCTTCCGTTTTGCAAAGCCGTTCGCCAGGCAGGTGAAAGGCCCAACGGCATGAACCAATGTTTCGATAATAGGAGGATCACATGACTGACCCAATTACACCCAGTCAGTTCCACGAGGCAAATGGCGTCGAGGACTGGCGCCTGACCAGCGAAGGCGCAACCGCGTTCTTCCGCACCGCGTCGTTCGCCGAGAGCGCCCGCTTTGTGCAGGCGATCAGCGAGCTGTCAGGCGTCGAGGAGCACCGCCCCGGCGTTGATGTGCGGCACGACGGGGTAACAGTTCATATGATCACCTACACCGATAACTACTTCGGTCCCAGCCAGCGGGATGTCGAGCTGGCCAGGCAGATCTCGGCAGCCGCGCGCAAGCTGGGCCTCACCACGGACCCGTCCGCGGTCCAAAGCCTGCTCATCATCCCCGGCGCAACAAACATCAACGAAATCATGCCATTCTGGCGCGCGGTGCTTGGATATGAGCCCCGGCGCGATAGTCCTAGCGAAGATCTGGTCGACCCACACGATCGCGGAGCCCCGTTCTGGTTCGAGCAGATGGACAAGCCGCGCGGCGGCGGCGGACAGACAGCCGGCGGCGAACAGACAGCCGGAGGCGGCGCGATCCACCTCGCAGTCTGGGTACCGTACGAGCAGGCAGAAGCCCGTGTCGCGGCGGCGCTTGCCGCGGGTGGCCGGCTGGTACGCGACGAGTTTGCGCCGTCCTGGTGGACGCTGGCCGACAAGGCGGGGAACGAGGCCGACATTGCAACCACCAAAGGGCGCGACTAAACGCCGGTCATCTCATACCAGATAACTTTGGAGGATGCTTCTATGGCAAAACAGCCTGAGTTCCGAAAGTATTTACCGCTGGAAGCATGGTTCCGCAACCAGCCCATGACCGTCGAACAAAGCGCGGTACGCTGAAAACAAAGCCTGCCGACACAAGAGATATTATGCGAAAAATCATCGTCTACAACGTCATCTCACTGGATGGGTATCATACCGGTGTTGGGAATGATGTTTCGGTCATGTTCCCCATGATGGGCAATGTCTTCAACTCGTATAATGCCGAACTGCTGCGCGGAGCCGACGTGCAGCTGATGGGCCGGGTTTCCTTCGAGTTATTCCAAAGTTTCTGGCCTAGGGTCGCCGAGAATCCAACCTCTGAGGAGTTTACCGACTCGCAGCGTGAGATCTCCCAGGCAGGCAAGTCAGTCAAGGGCATCGTCGTCTCCGATACGCTGCATGGGAACTGGCAGGATCTCCGCATCCTCCGGCGGCGAGACGCCTATCAGCAGATTGCCGAACTTAAACGCCAGGCGGGCAAAAATATTTTGATCACCGGCAGCCGCACCCTCTGGAACGATCTGCTGGCCCATGATCTGATCGATGAGATCCATCTGCTGATCGGCAGCCGCATCTTAGGGCAAGGCGTGCCTGTTTTTGCAGGCCAGACGCCCGCATCGCTCCGGCTCATCGACACCCGCCGTTGGGAAGACTCTGACCACATCCTCCTGCGCTATGAAGTCATTCACGAAGGGGAGAAAGCATGAAGTTTCTGCTCACTTCCGCGGGCATCCAGAACACGAGCATCCACAACGCACTGGTCGACCTGTTAGGCAAACCGATTTCCGCGTCCAACGCTCTGTGTATCCCCACCGCGATCTATCCCTTCCTCGGCGGGCCGAAAATGGCCTACCGGTTCATCTGCGGAACCACCGCCAACCCGATGAGCGAATTGGGTTGGAAATCATTAGGCGTGCTGGAGCTCACCGCCCTCCCCAGCATCGAAAAAGAGGTTTGGATCGCTGCTGTCCAAGAGACGGATGCTCTGCTGGTGTATGGTGGCGATGTGCTGTATCTGACCCGCTGGATGCGCGAGTCCGGGCTGGCAGACCTCCTGCCGCTGTTACGCAAGACCGTTTATGTGGGGGTGAGCGCCGGTAGTATGGTAACCGCTCCTATTTTCGGAGAGACGTATGATGACCCGAATACGCCCTTCGTCATTGCGAAGGGGTTGGGACTGGTGGACTTTGCGCTGCTTCCACACCTGGATCATAAGGACCATCCGGAAAGTTCCATGGCCAGGGTGGAAAGAATGGCCGCCGAGGTGCCCGTGCCGACCTACGCAATTGACGATCAGACCGCCATCCAAGTGGTCGATGACACCGTTGAAGTCGTCTCCGAAGGCCGTTGGAAACGGTTTGCGCGCTAATGGGGAAGCACAGAAAGGAATAAGCCACAATGCCGACCCTTTATTTTGAAACGACACCGTTCATCCTTGGCAACTGGACCATTCTTCGGCTGCCCGAAAGCGCTAGCGCAAAGCTTCCATCGCGTGGGATGGTATTGGTCGAAGGAACAATCAATGGTTTCCCTGCCAAAATCGTCCTCGAACCAGACGGCAAGGGCGGTCACTGGTTTCGGGCTGACGCTAGCCTTCGGGAGGCCGCCAATATCATTGCAGGCGATCCGGTAACGGTGGCTGTTGAGCCATCGAAAGCGTGGCCAGAGCCGGAGGTGCCGCCGGATTTGAATCAGGCGCTGGCGTCTGACCCGCAGGCGAAGGCCCTATGGGTGCAAATCACACCCATGGCGCGCTGGGACTGGCTGCGTTGGGTCCGCGCCACCCATAGCCCGGAAACGCGCAGCCGGCGCATCGAGGTGGCATTATCGAAGCTCAAGGCCGGTGAACGCAGGCCATGCTGCTTCAACCGGAACCAATGCACCGAACCCGAGGTCTCGAAAAATGGCGTACTCATCGATCCAACGCCCGCAGCGAAGTAAAAACATTTAGGTGGAGAATTCTGTTTATGTCAGCTGAACCTGAACCAACCCTGGTAGAACTCTTCCAATATAATCATTGGGCCAATCAAGAACTGATGGCTATCTGCATGGGCTTAAGCGATGAAATGCTTACAGCCAGCAACCCAGGCTCGTACGGATCTATTCGGGATACATTTGCGCATATTTTGAAAGCAGAGTCCAGCTTTTTGAAACGGATTCATGGGATTTTCCCAGAACCAGACTTCAGGTGGGAAGATAATCCAAGGCTGTCTCAAATGGCGGCATACGAAGCAGCATTGAATAATGCGCTGCTAGATACCCTTCAGAATGTCCTAGCAACTCAGAATGTTCATCAAGAAGGGGATGGTTGGACATTCGATTATCAAGCCCGACTGATATTCATGTCTGTGGTTTATCATGGCATCGCCCATCGAACGGACATCACTACGGTACTCAACGACAAAGGTATCAGCCTACCAGAGCTAGATGTCTGGGGTTATTGTTCCGCATATCCCGAGCGATTTCAATCCAGAATATCCAAAGTCGGGCGATGATATCTTCAGCTTATCTAGCATTAGACCCTGGTTGATTTTTCAGTAAGGTAAAGAAGGCGGTGAGCTTAGAATGAAAGCAAGTACAACTCCTTCCTCGGAAGAGAAACCCCCATCGGAACAGATCGATACTATCATCCAGGAGCAGAGCGATTGGCGCGGGATGAAACTGGCCCAGCTGCGCGCTTTGATCCAGCAGACGGATCCTGGCGTGGTCGAAGAAGTGAAGTGGAAAAAGCCCTCCAGACCCCAGGGAGTCCCCGTTTGGTCGCATAACGGAAACATCTGTGTCGCCGATATCCTCAAGAACGCCGTGCGGCTGACCTTCCCCAAAGGCGCTCAGATGAAGGATTCGCACAAGCTCTTCAATACGCGTCTGGACAGCAAAACGGTTCGCGCCATCGACTTCCACGAAAACGACCCGGTCGATGAGGAGGCGCTAAAAGCACTCTTTCGTGAGGCGGTAAGGTTGAACACGGCAAAATAGCAGGCGCGGTAGTGCGAGCGGGCGCGATAAAATGAATTTACGATTGAAACAGGATGAAACCTCGGTATGCGAAAAGTGATTGTGCTTGAACCTATCTCCCTGGAGGGTGTCATTCAGGCCCCAGGCGATCCAGCCTTCGGTGCGAGTTTACAATGTGGCGATATCCTGCGCGGACAGCTTCAAGCCCATCACCCGATTGAGAAACGCTGCGGCTTCGGCGGGGGTAAAGCGCAGGCCGGCCCGCAGCAGTTCATCCAGTTGACCGCGGGCGCGGTAACGGGCCAGGGGCAGCGGCGGGTCCTCCTGCGTGGCAATGACCAGGTGCATCTTAGACGGTTGGTGCTCAATCAGAAGGCGAGCCCATCGTCAACTGGTTTCGAATCAATCATATCGAAAATTTTCGATCCCGGGCAGCATGCAAGCTGTCCAGCCTGGCCAGCCCAACGGAAACCAGCGCACCTACCCCTTTACCCCTGGATTAGAGGGCAGCGGATCAGTCGTGGCTGCTGGTTCAGGGCTCATGCCACGCCTGTTGCTCGGGCGGCGCGTAGCCTGCCGTGGATACTTTCTTCTCCGGTCTACCTTTGCCTTTCCGCTGCTGCCAGGTGATCGGCGTTTCGCCTCCGGGCATCTTCCGTTTCCGCTTATCTTCCTGACAGAAGCGGCAGATCTTTGAACAACGGCGGGAATGGACCCCTGTTCTGTGAAGGTGAAGGACGCCCGGTTTTACCATCTCATGGAATAGTAGGGCTATACTCTACCGACTGCGGAGAAATCAAAAATCGAGCCAGTTTTTCAACCTCATCACGCCAGCCGTAGACGTAACGCAGGTTTTCTTCCAGTTTGGTCTGGTTTTTCTCGTATCCCTTTGCCAGGTCGGCAAGATGATTGTAATAATCAGCCAGTTTTTTCAAGGGAATCTGCTCGATTTTTCCATCGGTTTGCAGGCTGGCTTCCAGCCTTTGCAAGGCGTCCAGCCACTCATCCACGCTCATACCCGCTACTTTTTTAAAATCACGGATCACCCACTGCCGTTCAAAGATGGAACGGCGCTTCCAATCTTCCGACTGTTCTTTGAGGGTGCTGCGCACCTGTTCACATAAAGCCGCCATCTGTCGCAGTTGCTCTGCGCTGCGCATCTTTTGTTCAAT
Organism: uncultured Chloroflexia bacterium; assembly: GCA_963791025.1. GTDB lineage: Bacteria > Chloroflexota > Anaerolineae > Anaerolineales > Anaerolineaceae > DSYU01. Next base: position 78,681 of record CAWBQF010000001.1, read on the forward strand.
GCCGTCAGAAGCTCCATCTCGTTTCGCGTCATCCGCACCAAAGTTGATGTCGGCTGCCTTCAGCGCCTGGAGGGAGGAGATTTCCATCCCCTTAAATCTTTCCGCGAAAACGATGGAAGCGGCAAATCCTGCCCCTGCTTCTTCAGCCGTCAAAATTGCGTTTTTATTCAGTTCATAAAACTGCTCTAAAGACATGCCTAACTGTGGAGCAAGTTGTTCCACTGCGCGGGTGGCAGTCTCAGTGGGAACCAGCCCTGGGCCAATTGTAAAGGCAATCACGCCTGTCCCTTCCAGTTCTGCATCCAATGTATTTGCCAGATGAACCTGGGCAGCCTTAAATGTCTCATAGCCCCCAAGAAACGCTGTTCCAGTGGATGACACGCATGCAAACGTACCGTGTTTTCGCAAAATCATATCTGGAAGGAAAGCGCGCGCCATCAGGACCGGCCCCCGCAAATTGACCCAATAGCTGCGGTCCCACTGCTCGATCGGCAGGTCGACCACTGCGCCCAGCGCGGCAATCGTGGCGTTATTGATGACAGCATCCACCTTCCCGAAGCGCCTCACCGCTTCCTGGTACAGGTTCTGAACGCTGGCTTCGTCGCCGACATCCGCATGAACAAACAAAACGCGACCCGATCCAAATTCAGTGATTAGTTGTTCTCCCGCCTGAGCGCCAGTTGTTTCGTTGATTTCAGCGATAATGACATTCGCTCCTAACCACAACAGCGCCCGGGCAGCTTCAAAACCAATCCCACCTCCCGCGCCAGTGACAAGGATGGTCTCATTGCACAACGCATCTGGTTTCAGTCCAACCTGTGAAGTAATGATCTGGTTCATGATTTTACCTTTTTCTTGCAAATTACATCATGATCCGAAACCCAGGATTCATGATGATTGAGATACCCTATCTATACGGTCTTCTACAGAAAAAAAGTTCCCAATTTCTGGAATTCTTAAAACTTTCTTGAAGTTTAACACCGAAACCGCCAAAGATAGGTTGTAAATCGGGCCCGAAGAGAACGAATGCAGTTCAACCTGGGCCTTTTTATTTCGTTCTTTTTAATTCGAGTTTAGACAAACATCAGTAACCTGACTATCCAGTCAGGCTGAAACAGAACCTTACCAACCGAGTTTTAAGCCGTTTTTGTCACAAGCGGTGCCTTTTTGACGACCGGAAAGCGGGTTTTGGGCGTCCTGGGCTTGCCGGAAGGCCAGCCAGGCGGAATTCCGCGCGGTTTCGGGGAACGAGCAGGGGTGCCAATCAGCGCAAAAATCGGGCCAATGCTTTGTTGGACGCGCTGCGGGGTCAAGTGCTGCTGGGGTTTCTGCCAGGGCAAGGGTGCATCCTGGACAATCGGTCGAGTGAGGAAAATCATCCAGGTGGCCAGCGCGGTGAGCCAGGTCCAGCGGTCTCCGGCTTCCTTGCTTTGAAAGCGGGGGCGGGTCCAGCCCAGCGTTTCTTTGCGAAAATGCAGCCCGGGTTCAATCGGCCAGCGGCTATCGTATGCGCGCCAGATCGTTTCGACGGTGATGACCATCCCTGCCGGGATCGTCTTGGGTGCTAACCAGGCCAACCACAGGGCAGCGGGCGGCTTTTCCCGTTCAAGATGCACGCTGGCGCAAACCACATCGTAAGGCACATCCACGCCCTTCTTTTCATGCAAGTCTTTCCAGCGCTGCAACCGCACCTGTCCCCAGCGAGGATCCTCCAGTTCGATGACCTCATCGGGTTCGCCCCAGGTCTCGGCTTCTTTGAAGGCAAAGCGAGCGCCATGCACTCTGGGACGGCCCTTCTGATGCGGGCATGGACTGGGGCCGGGCGATACAAAACGCGATCGGCCCGCAGCCGAGCGGTAATGCCATAGCGCAGTCCTTTCACGGATCGCAAATAACCGGCATTGCCATACTTACCGTCACAGGCAACGATGTCCAGGGCTTCCACAAATGCCGCGCGTGCCTTCGCTAGCGCTTTCACCTGATCGGCTCCCACCGCTTGCGCCGTTTGGCTGCTGGCGACCCGCTGCTCATCGACGGGCAGAGCCCAACTGGTATGGGGCTCCACCACCCAATCCAGACTGGAGTAGGGATAGCCGATGGCCACCGTTCCTCCATTGACATCACTGGAGGCTTGAAATACGTACTGGCGATCCTCCAGCGTCTTGGCTCTGGGCCGCGGCCAGGGGGAGCCATCCAGGGCAAACACGCAGATCCCGCGGCTGGGCACTTGCTGGGCCAGATACGTTCGCAGCCAGGCTTCCTGCAACCGTCCATCTTCGACCGCCGCATAGACGCTCGGCCATTTGCGTTGAAATGCTTCTGCCTGGCTCAGCATCGCAAAAGAGGATACTGGCCCTTCAGATAGCAGCGCATCCAGCAGATCGAATACAGCATCGCGACGATAGGTGATTCCATGCTCGTAAACAGCTTGACGAAACTCGATTAGTTTGTTAATGTTCTCCTTGGTAGACTTTGGTTCTTTCACAAGTCCAAGTTTCTACCAAGGTGCGGTTTTCCTCAAGGGGATAACCGCACTACTTTTTGTCTAAACACGAATTTGATAAAACAACCCATAAGCCTATCTTCCGATAGAAGCCAGCCCTCCCGGGTTGGATGTATGATCTTTTTACGAATAAAAACCATATTTTCGTTTTTTTGGAGGGTAAAAAAATGGAACAGTCTCTCGTTTATCGTCTTTCGCTTGGATTCACCATCCTGCTTTCACTGGTAGCTTTCATAACCCTGATGGGTTGGTTTGGAACATTAATCACTGGTGTCGGGCGCCTTCCAGTGCTAACTCTGATCCCTTGGAAAACGCTGGGACTGATTGTCCTGGCAGCCATTAACTGCACTCTCCGCGCCCGCCTGATCGTCCGGTGGAACCAAATGGCTTGATAAGGATAACTGGTTTCTTTTCCAGAAAAAGGAATTGCGATGAAAGTCCTGATGATTTCTTCGAACACGCTGCCCGCCGCGCCATCCGGCCCGGCCTATATCTCTGGCGCAGTCCGTCAGGCCGGGCATGAAGTGCAGATCTTTGAGCAACTGTTTGCAGAACCTCTCTCCAATGAATTGGCCTCAATCCTCGACGATTTCCAACCGGACGTGATCGGCCTATCCATTCGCCTGGTTTTTGGCGACGAACCCCGACCCACAGGCGCCTTTCCAAACACGCCATATCGATCTGCGCCCACACGTAAGGGAGATCGTTGAAATCATCCGGGAAGTTTCGACTGCCTTCATTGTGTTAGGTGGGCCAGGTTTTAATTACTACGCCGCCGATTGGCTAGGTTATCTCCATCTCGATTATGGCATCCGGGGGGAAGGCGAAGAATCCTTCCCGCTTTTCCTGGAACGACTTGAGACAGGCGGCGATATCTACGCCATCCCCGGCTGCATATTTCGGAAGAACAGAGGTTACCAGTCGATCCCGCCTCATTCGGTTGAAAACTTAGATCAAACAGCCCTACCCGCCTATGATCTGGTTGACCTGGAGCAATATGCCGCCTGCGGCGTATCTCCCGCGATTTTCACAAAGCGCGGCTGTGCCTTCGAGTGCACGTATTGTCCTTACAGTAAGATCGAGGGAAAGCGTTACCGGCTGAAGTCCGCCGAACGCGTCCTGGCTGAAATTGAGCATATTCACCAGTATTCGACCAGCCGCCAGATCATGTTTTGCGACAACAGCTTCAATGTTCCCAAACCCCATGCGGAAGCCATCTGCCGCGCGTTGATTTCGCAGGGGGTGGATCTTCGCTGGGGAACCGGAGACCTAAAACCGGTGGGGATCACGGCTGACTTTTGCCAATTGATGTCCGACTCAGGCTGCTTCTACGCCAACCTGGCCATCGAATCGGCCTCTGAGGAAATGCTCCGGCGAATGAAACGGGGGTACACCGTCCGGCAGGTGCGGGCTGCCCTGGAAACCTTGAGCCGTTCGGGAATGCCATTTGGGGCCTCGCTGATGCTTGGCGCGCCCGGAGAGACACCCGAAACCGTCGCGGAAACACTGCGCGTATTCGCCGATTATGCCATTCCCAACGGGGTATGGGTCACGATTGGCGTGTATTTATGGACGCCATTACAGGATATTGTGGCCGATCTCCGCAGCGCCGGGAAACTGACAGAACGCCAGGATTTATTTTCTGGAGAAGTTTATCTTTCGTCCGCGCTCTCCAAAACCTATCTTGAGGAATTATTAGCCGACCTGCGTTCGAGGCCGGGTTATCAGGTCCAGGTGAACCAACCCAGTGAAAACCGGCCCTGGACAAACGAAGGCGTTGCTGAATAACCAGGTGAGATTCACTTCTTCAATCGTCGGATTTAAAAAGGACGTTGGAGTAGTAATGAAGGCCAAGATACACCCAAGTCCAAAAACTGCTCTTCTCAGTCTGGTTTTGGCGCTCTTACTGTGCGCCTGCGGCCTGGCATTGAACTAAAGATTGATCCTCGGCAAACGGCTTTTCCATCTCTGATTGGAGTCAATCATAGCCCTCACCTCCTAAACGAAGCGTATAATGAAGGGGTGGGAGGATTTTGGTTTGCTTCCATCACCGGATCGCGCTCGTCCACACCTGATCAAAACAAAGTTTTCTGCCCCGCAGCTGCGCGCAGGTCTTGTTTTGCGTCCACGCCTGATGCGCCTGCTGGCGGATGGGGTGACCCGTCCGCTGACCTTGATCTGCGCGCCGGCCGGCTATGGAAAAACCACCCTGCTGGCCGAATGGATTGCTAGTCTGGATGGCGCCGCGGACCGCTTAAAACCGACGGTTTGCTGGCTGTCGCTGGATCAGAACGATGACGAACCAGCCCTCTTCCTGAATTATCTCGTTACGGCGCTGGGAAACAACCGCGTTCCAGCAGACTGCCCCTCCCTGGCAATCCTCTCTGTGTTCCCGCTTCCGCCTATCCAAACCATCCTGGGCTTGTTAATCAATGACCTCGTCGATCGAAATGACCCGATCCTCCTGATTCTGGATGATTATCAGTTCATCACCCACCCCGTTATCCAGGAAGGCCTGGCTTTTTTCATCGACCATCTTCCCACCAACGTCCATCTGGTACTCCTCACCCGCTCTGATCCCCCCTTTCCATTGGCCCGCCTGCGCGTGCGCGGCCAACTGACTGAAATCCGGGCCGATGATCTGCGCTTCACAATCGAAGAAACCGCCTGTTTCTTGAACCATGAGATGGCTTTGGGCCTGACGGCAGAGTATCTGGCCCAACTGGATGAGCGCACGGAAGGTTGGGCGGCCGGCTTGCAAATGGCGGCGCTGGCTCTCACAAACCAGCCAGATACCGCAGTATTCGTCAAAAACTTTTCCGGCAGCCACCGCTATATTCTGGATTACCTGATCGAGGAAGTGCTCACGTACCAGCCGGGGGATATCCAATCTTTCTTACTGCAAACCTCCGTGCTTGAAAATCTATGCGCATCTTTATGTGACGCAGTCATCAGCCCGCCAGCGCGAGATAGGCACCGCTCTAGCCAGCAGATTCTGGAATACCTGGAGCATGCCAACCTCTTCCTCATTCCACTGGACTCTGAACGGAACTGGTACCGTTATCACCATCTGTTTGCAGATCTACTGTGCGCTCGGTTGGATCAGCAAGACCCAGGGTTAACTTGCGAACTACACAGCCGGGCCTCGCGCTGGTATGAACATCACCAGCATGATCCAGAGGCTATCGAACATGCCCTGGCGGGTGGGGCAGTTGAGCGCGCCTGCACTTTGATCGAAGCGCAGGCGCCATACCGGCTAATCCATAACGGCATGGGTATGTTATTGAATTGGATCCAAAAACTACCGGAGGAAACGGCCAACAGTCGGCCCTGGTTGTGTATTGCGCAAGCCTGGTCCATGATGTTTAGCAACATGGAAAAGGAAACTGAACCCCTCTTACAAGCCGCCGAGCGCAATATCTCGCCGGACACCCCAACCGAATTGCAGAACGAATGGCGCGGGCAGATCGCCTGCCTGCGAGCGGCCATTTCAGTTGACATTTACGACGGGACACAGCCCACCATCGATCTGGCGCGCCAGGCTTTATCTGCGCTTTCTCCGGCAAACATGGTTCACCGCACGTTTGCAAAGTTCTCACTGGGCCGGATGTATTTTTTGAGCTCCGATTTTTCTCGGGCTGTTCCGATCCTGGTTGAAAACAGCCGCGACTGTATGACGGCAGGGGCCACCAACTATCTCGCGCCGACTCTCAACATACTTTCAAAAATCCACCGCATGCAAGGCCAGTTAAAGGATACGATTGAATTGTTGCGCGAAGGGCGAGCGTATATTGAAGCTTGCGATCCCCGGCAGGTCAGCTTTGCGGGCGGAGCATTCATCGGGCAGGCAGATGTGCTGCGCGAATGGGACCAGTTGGAGGCAGCCGAAGCCCTGGCCAAACGTTCTGTAGACCTGGTGATTCCCTGGGAAAATCCCAGCGCCATCTGCACTTGCTATACGACCCTGATCCGGATCTATCTGGCACAAGGCAAACCTGCCCTGGCAGAGGCGGCCCTCAACGCTGCGCTCAAAACGATAAAAGGTCGTAAACCGATGGCAGGGGTGATAAATGAATTAAATTATGCGCAAGTTTGGTTTTGGCTATCCACTGGACAGGCCCAAATAGCCGCGCAGTGGATGCGAGAGCAGAGCCAAAGAACACCCGCGCGACACACCCATTTGATTTATCAGGAATTGGATGAAATCACCTTCGCCAGGGTGATGATCGCGGAAGGCCAACCGGATCACGCGCTCCAGGCCCTCGAGCCGCTCGCTGAAGCAGCAAAGCAGTTTGGCCGGTTCGGCCGCCTGATCGAGATCTACGCCTTGCAAGCCCTGGCGCTTCAAGCCCACAGGAAACAGGAGCAAGCGCTCAAGCGGCTGGAGAATGCCCTGCGCCTGGCTGAACCACAAGGATACCTGCGGATTTTTCTAGATGAGGGCGAGTCCATGCGCGCGCTGCTGGCCGCCTATCTCAAAACACTTTCAACAGAACATCGAGGGTACGCGCAGAAAATAATCTCAGCATTTGTCGCTGGCAATCCTACCCCAGCCCAGGCGAAGGATTCACACTGCCAAGAAACGCATCCGGATGATGTACTGACCGCGCGCGAGATCGAAGTGCTCGGGGCGATGGCAGAAGGTCTCTCCAACCGCCAGATTGCCGATCGGCTCATTCTGGCGGAGGGTACCATCAAGTTCTACATTCATTCGGTGTATGAAAAGCTAGAAGCCCATAATCGTACCCAGGCCCTCCTCGAAGCGAAAAAACGAAACTTAGTATCAAGCCTTAAGCGCAGTTCCTCCCCAATGCCTGGTCGATCACCACCGGGCTTTTTTTCTTACCTGCATTCACAATAACCCATCATTTATACCTTTCGGCAGATGAAAACCGCTGCGGGTTATCGATAATCTATAGGCAAAGTGTTTCACCTATTTCCGAAAGAATGAGGCACATTGATGAGAAAACCATTACAACGAAAACTCTATTTATGGAAACTTTCCTGCCTGTATATTTTCATTTGTGCCTTTGCAGTCTTTCCGGCATTCGCCAGCGGACTGGGAGATAAACAGGAGCGCGATTTTTCAGAAATTGATGCCTATCTAACCGCAAAAATGGCTGCCCAGCACCTCCCGGGGATAGCGGTTACGATCATACAGGGAGACCAGATCGTTCATTCGCGGGGTTTCGGTGTCGCCGATCCTTCGGGACGCCTGATGACGCCCCAAACCCCCATGTTGATCGGTTCGGTTACCAAATCCTTCACGGCTTTAGCCGTGATGCAGCTCGTCGAAGCGGGCAAAGTGAACCTCGATACACCTATCCAGGATTACCTACCCTGGTTTCGCGTTTTACCCCCTCCAGGGCAACCGAATTTGGGTACAGCCGAGGTTCCTGATGCGCCAGCCTCAGCACGGATTACCATTCGTCACCTGCTCAACCAGACCAGCGGCCTTTCCACCACCACTGGTGAAAAAATGATGGATGATGGGGACAGCTCGGATACCGCCCTGGAAAGCCAGGTTCGCGCACTGCGTTTCGAGCGAATGCGCCGGCCCGCCGGGGCTGGATTCGAGTACAGCAACGCCAATTACATCATCTTAGGCATGGTGATTCAGGCCGTCTCTGGGCAATCCTATGAAGACGATATCCAATCGCAGATCTTCAACCCCCTGGAGATGCGGAACAGCTTTACTTCCCAGGCAGAAGCGCAAGCGCATGGGATGGCCGTAGGCTACCGCCAATGGTTTGGTTTTCCGGTGGCTGTACGCGATCTCCCCTACGCACGGGGCATGGTACCGGCCGGGTACCTGATTTCAAGCGCGGAAGACCTGGGGCACTACCTGATCGCCCAGTTGAACCAGGGCCGTTATGGTGATGTTTCGATTCTTTCCCCGCAAGGAATCGACACACTACATGCGCCCAGCGTGACAGCCGCGCCGCTAGGCTACCATAAGCAGTCATCAGGCGATTATGCGATGGGGTGGTATGCGCTGACGGTCAACGGCATCTCCGTCATCACCTACGATGGCGACACGCCCAGTTTCCACGCGGACGTCATCCTCATCCCTGCCAGAAACTGGGGGCTCGCTTTGTTGGTCAACACCAACACCGTTCTGCTAGCAGGTTGTCGGAGAGGGAGCGGAAGGGAAGGATTTATGAAGCTGGAATGGCCCGCAAAGCGAAAACATGCAATCCAGGCGGTCTAAAGGACGCATTTGAGGGGAGAATGATCCTAAACTTCTCGCAACAGGCGCGCTAATAGAGTGCTTGCGCCAGCCAGATGGAGTGGATGCGTTTCAAATTGAAGGCGAGGCAAACCAAACACCATTCAGCGGTCACATTTTTTAGACCCCGCAGCGAAAACTGGCGAAAGCCGAGGATTTCCTTAATGATGCCGATCACCGGCTCAACGGTACATTTACGCAAGCGATAGATTTCCTTGCCGATCTCCAGGGCCAGTTTATAGGCCATTTTCTCTTTGGGGCTGGCATCGGCGGCGGGCGTATCGGGCAGGTTGCCCAGCAAGGCATCCACGCTCTTGTAATGCGCCTCGCGCCCGGTCGCAATGTAGGGCTCCAGCTTACGTTGTTCGCAAGCCACAATGTTGCTGGCACTGAAATAGCCATTATCCATGGCAATCCCCCCTGGCTGACCTAATTCGGTTGGCAGCGCATCCAAAGTCGGTTCCGCCTCTTGTTTATCGTTGGGGTGATTCGAAAGCGAAGTGGCCACAATCAACAGGCTGTTCTGGGTCACCGCCACCTGCACGTTGTAATGCTGGTCATATCCCTGATCGGTGCTGTTTTTCATAATCCGCGAATCCGGATCGGTAAAATTGTACTGGTCTTTATCGCCTGGTCTTTCTTGGGGTGGTTTGGGGGCTTTTCCGCGTGGTTTTTGGTGCCGTTTGCGGGCTTTGGCTTCGCGCTCGCGCAATTTTGCGTCGTACTCGGCCTTTTCAACGGCATAGCGCTCCTGGGCGTGTGCGTCCAACGCTGCTTTGGCTTTGGCCAGGTTCTCCAGACGCTCTTTGCGAAAAGCGATTTCATCCTCGATCACCAAACCTTCGGGCAGTTGCACTTCGCCCTGATCGGCGCGCTCTCCCAAGGCAAACAGGCTGGCCACTTCTTCGCGTAAGGTTGTTTCTAATTCTTTCAGCCGTCCGTAACTCACCGCTTTACTTTTCGAAGCATCCGCGTGGATTTTGCTGCCATCCAAACTCAGATTGCCCACCTTCAACACTCCCGAAAGTTGGGCCATCAGCAATATCTGGACAAACAAGCCTTGCAGCTCGGGCAAAAAGGTCTTGCGAAAATTCGCGATGGTATCGTGATCTGGATGCAGTCCCCCGGCCACAAACCGAAATCCCAAATCTTCGTAGGTCGCCTTTTCGATTTTCCGCGAACTGAACTTCCCGGTAGCATAGCCATAAAACAGCAAGGCCAGTAAGACTTCAGGCGCAATGGCCTCTCCACCGGAAGCAGCATACCGCAGATAAATCAAGCTCAAATCTAGTCGGGCCACGATGTCCACTACGAATCGCGCCAGATGGTTCGCCGGGATGGCTTCTCCAAGGCTGATAAGCGCATTGGAGGTCGCTACGTAATCGGGTTTTGTGAATTTTCTCGCCATGCCTTGAGTCTATCATCTTCTTACCCTTTCAGCCTCTCCGACAACCTGCTAGGCGCCGGCCGCATTTCGGCTCTGTTTGAGGATCGTTCGGGGGTGCTGTGGGTGGGCTTGAACGGCTCCGGCATCAGCCAATACCGGCCTGGGATGCATAAGTTCCGGCGCTACCCGGCCGGTCCGCGGTTGGCAGGGGAGGTAAAGGAGCATGCCGCCAACGACGTGTTGGAGGACAGCCGTGGGAAGATATGGGTTGGCTCAATAGACGCCGGACTGAACCGGCTTGACCTGCGCAGCGGTGCCTGGACGGTCTATCGCCACAGCGCTGAGGACCCAGGCTCGCTTTCCAGCGACTCGGTCTCTAGCCTGGCGGAAGATTCAGAGGGACGGCTGTGGGTCGGGACGGTTGGGGGTGGCATCAACCGCCTGGATCCCGGCGACAGCACCTTTTTCCATTACCGTGTCAGCTATGGACAGACCGGAGGGTTGAGTTCGAACAGTATCTCGGCGTTGCTGGTGGACCACTCCGGGATGGTTTGGGCTGCTACGATCAACTCCGGCCTGAACCGGCTGGAACCTGCTACCGGAGATATCATTCAATACCATCATGATCCACTGCAGGCGGGTAGTCTGAGCAGTGACTCGATCACAACCCTGTACCAAGACAGTCAAGGCTACCTGTGGGTTGGAACGCTGTACGGCGGATTGAACCGTATGGACCGTGCTGGGGGGGGCTTTCCAGCATTACCGTTACGATCCAGAAGATCAAAACAGCCTGAGCGGGGACCAGATTCTCAGCCTCCTGGAAGGGCCCGCGGGAGTGATGTGGATTGGGACGGAAGAGGGCTTGAACCGCCTGAATATGGAAAGTGGCGCGGTTACCCGCTTCAGCGTCTGGGATGGTTTGCCGGGTAGGATGGTCACCTGCATATTGCCCGAAAGCAAATCTGGCAGCGGACTGGACGCCTTATGGTTAGGCACAACACACGGCATCACCCGCTTTAACCTCGAAAATGAGCGCTTCCAGGTCTACACTGTTGACGACGGCCTGCAGAGCCGCGAATTCATCAGCGGAGCGTGTTTTTTAACCACGCGGGGCGAAATGCTGTTTGGCAGCGTACAGGGTTGGAATGCCTTTTACCCCTCCGAGGTCTTGGGTTTCAATCGTCCTCTTCAAGTGCTGGTGACTGCTGTCAAGAGCGGCGGACAGGTCGTCTACCGTGGCCTGATGGGCGGAGAGCGTCTGCAGTTTACCCACCGCGATGACCTGCTGACCTTTGAGTTCGCGGCCCTCGATTACAATGATCCCCACCGCAGCCGCTACCTTTATCAATTGGAGGGGGCCGACCCGGATTGGGTCGATTCTGGCGAACGCCGGTCAGCTGGCTACAGCGACCTGAAGGGCGGCAGTTATACCTTCCGGGTACGGGCTGCTAGTGGCGACAACGACTTGAGCGAAAGTGAGGTTTCGATCGCGGTTACCATCACTCCGCCCATCTGGGAAACACCCTGGTTCCGCATCGGGGTACTACTGCTGCTATTGGGCTTGATTGCCGGTGGTTACCGGCTGCGAGTGGGGCAAATCCAGCGCCGCAACCTGGAGTTAGAGCGCAGGGTCGCAGAACTGAGCCAGCAGGTGCAGGAGGCGGCAGTCCGTGAGGAGCGCAGCCGCCTGGCGCGCGGCCTGCATGATTCAGTTACCCAATCGCTCTACAGTCTGACCCTGCTGGTAGAGGCTGGGCGGCGCACCCTGGAGCGTGGCGATACAGTGCAGAGTCTAAAGAACCTGAACCGGGTGGCCGAGATCGCCCAGCAGGCCCTGCAGGAGATGCGCCTGATGGTCTTCCAACTGCGCCAGCCAGAACTGGAGAAACTCGGCCTGGCGGGGGCACTCGAGCACCGCCTGGAAGCAGTCGAGCGCCGGGCCGGCGTGAATGCTCGCCTGGTAGTCGCCCTGACACAGCCGCTGCAGCCGGGGATCGAAGAAGACCTCTACTGGCTGGCGCAGGAAGCCTTGAATAATGCCCTCAAACACTCCGGCGCGGAGTTTGTGATCATTCGCCTGTTCGAGCAAGGCGATTGCCTGATGCTCGAGGTCCGCGACAGTAGCCGGGGATTTGACCCGGAAGCGTTGCAAGGCAGTGGCGGTTTTGGGCAGGCTGGCATGCGCGAGCGTGCCGAGAAACTGTGCGGTCAGCTGGAGGTCGAGTCAAAACTGCGTCAGGGAACCTGCGTGCGGTTTACGAAGCAGGGACCATTTTCAACAAGCTGAGCCGTCCAAAAATTAACAGGAGGAGCGATATGAGCGAGCACTTACGGATATTAATTGCCGATGATCACGGTGTGGTCCGCGAGGGACTGCGGGCGTTGATTGCAACCGAGCCAGGGATGGAGCTAATCGGGGAAGCTGAGAACGGCGACCAGGCGGCTGCCCTGGCGCAAAAACTGCGGCCCGATATCCTGCTTCTCGATATGGTGATGCCTGGAATGAACGGACTGGAAGTGATTGAACTGGTCAAACGCGATCTGCCAGGGATCCGTATTGTGGTGCTGACCAGTTTCTCTGAGGACGACCTGGTGTTCCCGGCCATCAAAACCGGGGCGGACGGCTACCTGTTAAAAAACACCGCGCCTCGGGCGCTACTGCAGTCGATCCGTGAAGTCTACGCCGGAAATCCTTCCATGTCACCCACTGTAGCTGCAAAGCTGATGCGCGAACTGCAGCGCCCACCCAGCCTGCAGCCAACCGGCGACCCGTTGACGGCGCGGGAGGTGGAAGTGCTGCGCCTGGTGGCGCAGGGGTTATCGAATGAAGAGATTGCCGAAAAGCTGGTGCTCACCGAAGGGACCGTCCGCGCCCACATGAGCAGTGTCTTGAGCAAGCTGCACCTGGCAAATCGCACCCAAGCGGCGTTGTACGCGCTGCGGGAAGGGCTGGCTTCCTTATAAAGGAACGTCAGTCCGTCTGAACCGTCTGGATCATCTCATTCATCCGCTGCACAAACGATTGAAACTCACCCGGTGCGTACTGCTCGACTTTTCGATGGTAATCAATCGCTCGCCCTGGAAAGGGATCATCGATATAGCGAGGATAGAGGTGCATGTGCAGGTGTGGGGCTGTATTGCCGTGAATTTCATAATTGATTTTGACCGAACCGGTCACCGTTTTCAACGCCCACGCGTAAATTTGCACCTCTTTCATCAGTCCCAACAGTTCATTTTCATTTAGATCGTACAGCTCGATGGCATGTTTTTTTGCGATCACGTGACATGCCCCGCGAAGACATTCAACCGGTTCCGCGATCAGCCAGGAATGGGGCAGCTCTATGATATCCACCATATCGGTAGGCATCGGTTCATTCCGACAAACTGGACAATGCTGTGGGTCCGACAAACGCACCCAGGATTCATAATCGGTGTGGAAGCTCAACGGTTTCTCCTTTACGCACTTTAAGGGTGGTAGCCATGCTGATCAGAAGCAATGCCGCGTGGATCAGCCCTGCCTGTGGCGAAAGCGGGTACAGCAGGCCTGCCGTTACATTAAAGCCGAGATGCATCAAGATGGCAGAAAGAATGCTGCCGCCGGTCTGATTGTAGACCCAGGCAAACAATGCTGAGAGCGCGATGGGGTTTAGCAGGAATAGCCAGAAGTCGAGGGTGTTGCTACCCAGGCCGGCCTGGGTCGTTCCTGAGATCCAGAACAACGGAAGGTGCCAGAGTGACCAGCTCAAACCCAACGCCACGCTAGCGGCCAGCGGGCTCATCCTCGCTTGCAGCCGATCCAGGGCAAAACCACGCCAGCCCAGCTCCTCGGGGATTGGTCCGCTGATCAGACCAACCGGCAGCAAGAAGAGGATCGATAACGGCTGGGCCAATACCCGCGAAAGGCCGTTGGCAACGTGGGGCGGCGCGCTAGCCAGGGCAATACTGGCCAGCCCCAGCAGTGGGAAGAAGCCCAGAATCAGCATGACCCAGCCCGCCCCGACCTGGCGAAAATCCACGCACCTTCGCCAGAAGTCCCGGCGACCGGCATTGTCGCACGTCCGGTAGATCATCAGGATGCCAGCCAGTGAGGGACCAACGCCGCCCAGGGTATGCATAAGTAAGGTCGGGAAGGTCATCACATCCTTACCAAGCAGGGCGGCGGGAATCCAACAGGTCCAGCTGATCCCAAAGGTAAGCAACAGGAACATCCAGAATGGTCTAAGAGATGTATTCGATTTGTTCACGTAAGACTACCCAAAATCTTTTTGATGCAAGCGAGGTCGCTCTCTGGTATCTGGTTCATACTGGCCACTGCCGCATTCTGCTCGACCTGTTCAACAGTACGGAAACCAGGGATCGGCACCGCGCGCGAACTGCGCGAGAGGATCCATAGGAGCGCGCCCTGCGCTAGACTACGCCCGTTGGCTGCCAGGATGCCTTTTATCTGCTCGATGCACGCCACATCCTGGCCAAAGGCGCTGTGGTTGAAGAATATGCTGCGCATATCGTCATCAGGTGGCTGGTTGTCCGGCGTATATTTGCCGGTCAGCACGCCCATCAGCAGTGGGATGCGGTTGATACTGCCCAGGTCGAGTTCCTCGCACAGGGACAGCATCTCAGGTGCATCCAGCAGTAGGTTTAGGCGGTGCTCGATCACAGCGCAGTGCTCACCTTGGGAGAAAAAACGGGCGCGTTCTACATCATCTGTGCTCCAACCGTACCAGCAGATTTTGCCTTCCGCCACCAGAGCTTCCAGTGTCTCGCGGGCTGCTGCGGCTTCTTCGATTGGCAGGTCGCGGATATGCAGCAGGTAAATATCGAGGTATTCGCGGCCCAGACGGCTAAGACTGCCCTCACAGGTCCTCCGAATGTAGGCCGGTGAGGCGTCTTTGCCCAGTACTTCTCGGGTATCTTCGTCAAAGGTAAAACCGAACTTCGAAGTGATAACCACCTGATTTTTCTGGCTGCCAAGCGCCTCGCCCAAAACACGCTCGCTGTGCCTGCAGCCGTATTCATCGGCGGTGTCAAAGAAGTTGATGCCCAGCTCCAATGCCCTGCGGATGGCGCGAATCAACTCACGGTCATCGACTTTGCCGTAGCCAACCGGCAGGTCACTGCGCACCGAGTGGTCCCACATTGGGCCGCCGATGGTGTTGCATCCCAGCCCAATCGCACTGACACACAGGTCGCTGCGCCCGAGTCTGCGGCGTGAAATGCTCACTCCGTACGCCTTTCCCACAGCACATTGACGATCTGCCACAGGCCGTTGAGCTTGCCCAGGTGCAGGTAGTCGATCCAGTCGGCAGCATCCACCCGTACGCAGGCCGCTTTGCCAAATACGTCCAGGATGGTAATCTCTTTGCGCTGGCGCTCGGGTGGTGTGCGCGTGCCGGCCCCGCGCCGGGTAGCGATCACTAACCCCAGCGCGCTGATCGGTTCTAAGCGCTCGAAACCGCGCGGGTCAGCGAATACGATCCGTTTGGCCAGATCGGGGTGCAGGCTGCGTTCCATGCGCTCTGCGTCACCGCAATACCAGCCTTCGATATAGTCCAATGCGGCCTGCTCGATGGCCTGCCGGTCTGTGTCGGTCACTTTCAGTTCAAGTGAATTCATATGGTCTCCGATCCTGGTTAGGTTATTGAAGCGAATTTGTTTTCTGGCACACACTTTTCGATGATCCTGATCGTTATCCTGGAGATGGTCTGTCGCGTGCGCCAGGTGAGCAGATAACGCATCGTTCGGTGGTCAATTCTCTCCTATCAGATCCGTTTATTCATGCGCAGGGACGGATATTCCTGTCCATCAATAACAGGTCGGCGCTCCGTGAACTTAACAAACCCGGCCCGTTCATAAACTTTGATTGCGCGTTGATTAAACTGGTATACGCCCAGGCCGATGTATTCGCCGCTGTAGTGATAACGCTGGCGGGCGAACTGAACGGCGAAATCCGCGCAAGCGTTCACGAAAGAAAATCCATGACCGTGGCCGGTAAGATCGGGGCGCAAGCCAAAACCAATCCACAAGATGCATCTTGCCAACTGGCCGGCATCCATCGCCGCCTGGGATACCCATTCTTCATCTTGATCTAGAAAACCAAGTGTCAGCTCGCCAACGAGTTGAGCAGTATCGTCCAGGACAGCAAAGAGGGTATTTCCCCACAGGCTGGTGTTCAGAATATGGTCGGAGGACTTGTCATAGTTATAAAAGGCATAGGGATCCTCGTACTTCCATGTCACAATACGGTGGGCATATCCGGAGGTCATGGGTGTGAAGTGAAACTGCATGGTATTGATCTCCTCAGCGATTGCTTGCCGGGTTAGCAGGCAGGCCTTTGGGCTATGGCCTTGTTCGAGATATTCGATGATCTGGTTTGCCCATCCGGAAGGAACTTATCAAACAGCACCAACCGGCCCCCCGGTTTGAGCACGCGCCAGGCCTCTTGAAATACGGTCCGCCCATCAGGCGCAACGCTGACGATCAGGTTGAGCAGAGCCGCGTCGAAACTTTCTGTCGGGAAGTCCAGGCACTGCGCGTCCATTTGCATGAGCATTACGCTGGCCTCGGAGGATTTTCTGGCGGCTTCGCGAAGCATTTCCGCGGATAGATCGACACCGGTCACCGCTACGCCTGCCGGGATTTGCGGCAGGTCCAACCCGGTTCCGACGCCGGAAATCAGCAGCCACTCGCAGGGTTGCAGATCAAGCAGCGCCACGGCGCGCCGGCGCGCTCTCGCGTAGGTTGCATTGAACAACAGATCGTAAACCGGCGCAAACTTGTGATAAAGGGCCTGACTGGGTGTTGCGCTTTCAGGCACACCAGCCTTACAGAACCTGGTTCTACGGCGCTGAAAGTAAACGATCGCCAGCAGTCCAGCCGATACGGTTAATCCAACCGTAAGCATCTTTTTCGTGTTCATTCGATCATTCTGCCTTCCTAATACGGGCTAACATACCACAGCCGATACAATGGCATAGCCTGCCATCACATTTCGTGCTGCATTCTTGCCATGAAAATAGCGCGCTTTCAATTCTTCTGAGAGAATGTTCTTCACCTGCCCGAATCCGCGCTGGATGAGAAATGACTCGATTTTCTTAACTGGAATGCCGAAGCGCAGCGCCTCGCCAGTCATGCCCCGGTAGCGCCGCATGCCCTTAACCTCGCCATGACTGGTTGGGCTGGTCAGCAGTGCTTCATCGATATAGTCAAAAATCACGTTGGAACCAGTCCCGCTCTGTTGGGCGATCAAGGCCAGGGTATTATCGACTGCGGCAGGCTCCAGGTAATAGGTGACGCCCTGCCAGAGGAACACCGTTTTTGCCCGCGGATCGTAACCGTTGGCCGCCAGGCAGTCTGCCAGGGTTTGGGTATTGAAATCCACCGCGACATAGGTGACAGGACTGGGCAGTTCGCCAAAAATTTTGCGAACTTTCTCCATCTTTCCCTGCTGGGTGGCCGGATGGTCGACTTCAAAAGCACGTATTCCGCGCTCCTGTAGAGTCGGGAAGCGGTAGGCGCGCGAGTCGTAACCCGCGCCCAGGATCACCAGCTGGTCAAACCCTTCCTTCAGCTGGCTTTCCAGGTAATCGTCGATATACCGGTCGCGAGCGGCGAGAAAACCAATTACGCCCTTTCCACGTCGCTCTGCGTAGCCGGTGAGGATGAACAAGCGCATCATGGCGTAGAACCAGCCGGGTAGAAAGCGGCGGGCATACGGATCGAAGCAAATTCGCTCACCCTCTGGCTTTTCTGATTCTACGGCGCGCAAGACGGCAATTCCCATCGCGGTGATACTGGTTTGATTTTTGCGCATCGGGCACCTCTTACTTTTTTATCGATAGCTCCGCTGGTTGATCCTTCCCATCCGGTACAGTAAGCCAGGGAACAAGAGAATAAAGCTCAGCAGCAGGCCAGTCCAACTGCTGAAGCCAATCCCCAAACCCAGCCCAAAGAGCAGCAGGCTGGCAGAGATTGGGCACGTGACTGCATGGAGGAAGATGGCAGGTGGATTGAAAATGCCCCGGCTTGAAACCGCGTCCGTGCACTGCCAGGGATTCTCTTGATGAAGCGATAGCAGGTAAAAGGCCAGCCCACCGGCCAACAGGATCAGCCCGATGTCTTGCGCGTGGTCGCCACGCGGTAGGACGGGCGGCAGATACAGGTATTCGATCGGCGTGATCAGGCTCATGACCAGTGCCGCGAAGCATGGCAGCCAGAGCGTGCGATCAGGGCGCCGTTCGGCTGAATGCCGCTCGGTTGCAGCGGTTTGCAGGAACAACACTCCCAAAGAAAGGCTGCCAACGGTGGTGAAACCTGCACCGGCGAACAACAGCGCCCAGCCCAGGTGGTTGCTGTGGCGGGTTTCCAGCCCCAGGCAGGCGGTGATCAGGCCGGTGAGGATGCCCAAGAACAAAAAGACGTGCTTTGCTCTGGTTGACATGTTGACTTCCTTTATCCTGTTGAGGGAGGATATCATTTCCTCCCTCAACAGGGCTGTGACTTTTGTTTACTTACTGCCAAAGATTAGCTTATGGACGGGTTTTGTCTTCACGCTTTCGGCGATCAGAATGCTGATGGTAACGGCTGCTATAATCAGCACGGCCTCCCAACGATGTAGGGGCGCGAACGAAAACAGGTCGCGCAGGAATGGCACCGCCAGCACCAGGGCCAGGAAGACCACTGCAAACCCGGATATCCACCAAAGGGCTTTGTTGGGGATGCGCAGGGTGGCCAGGATCGAATGCGTCCAGGAACGGTTGGTGAAGATCAGCCCCAGGTTGGCGATGACCATGCAGGTGAAGCTGATCATGCGCGCTTCGGCTTCACCCAACCCCTGCGTCAGGCAGAAGGCATATACCGCAAAGACAACTGCCAAAACCCCCAGGCCCTGGATCAGCCCGGTCAGGATCATGCTGCGGCCAAACAGCGGCTCGTTTAGCTTTCGCGGTGGGCGGTTCATCACGTCTTTTTCGTCAGCCTCCATCTCGAACACGACCGTGCAGGCCGGGTCAATGATCAGCTCCAGGAACAGGATATGGACCGGCAGCAGTGCCAGCGGCCATTTGAGCAGCACCGGGATGAGCGACAGTCCGGCGATGGGGATGTGCACCGAGAAGATAAACGCCATCGCTTTTTTGAGGTTGTCGAAGATGCGCCGGCCCATCTTGACTGCCTGGACGATCGAGGCAAAGTTATCGTCCAGCAGCACCAGCGCGGCGGCTTCGCGGGCCACATCAGTGCCGCGCCCACCCATCGCAATGCCGATATGCGCGGCTTTGAGCGCCGGGGCATCGTTGACGCCGTCGCCGGTCATTGCCACCACTTCACCGTTGGTTTTGAGCGCCTGGACGATGCGCAGTTTCTGTTCAGGGACGGCGCGGGCAAAGATGCTGGTGGTTTTAATACGTTCTTGCAGTTCTGCATCGCTCATGCCATCCAGTTCAGGGCCCGTGATGATGCGGAAGCTATCGCTGCCGAAGCTGCCAGAATTGAGCCCGATCTGGTTAGCGATATTGCGGGCCGTACCGGGATAGTCGCCGGTGATCATCATCACCCGCACCCCGGCGGTGTAGCACTCCTGCACAGCGTCTTTCACTTCCGGACGCACCGGGTCGGATAAGCCTAACAGGCCGATAAACTCGAACTTGAAATCATGCTGCTCAGTTGGCAGCGTGACCCGGTGGAAATGGGATTTTGCCACCCCAATCACGCGCAGCCCTTCATCTGCCATGCGGTTGATCTGTTTTTCTAAGTCCTCGATATGCGCCTCATCCATATGACACAGATCCGCGATGGCTTCGGGGGCGCCCTTGGCGGCGATGACGTATTCTTTCTCGTTGGGTGAGCGCCAGACATGCGACATCGCCAGTAGTTGTTCGGACAGCGGGTATTCCTTGACCAGCATCCAATCTTTGTGGATGTGTTCGGTATTAGACAGCGTGCGCCCGCCCAACTCCTTCATGGCTTTTTCCATGGGATCAAAGGGATCCTCGGGACTGGCCAGGATGCTGTACTCCATTACTTCGTGCAGGTTGTCCGGCAGGATAAGCTGCTTACCATCGACATCGGCAATCTGGTCATCGACCGCAATTTTGGTCACCGTCATGCGGTTGAGGGTCAGCGTTCCGGTTTTGTCCACACACAACACGGTCGCTGCCCCCAGCATTTCCACGGCTGGCACGCGGCGTGTGAGCACTTTACGCTGCGAGATGCGCCACGCGCCCAGCGCCAGGAAGATGGTCAGCACGACAGGGAATTCTTCCGGCAGGGTCGCCATTGCCAGGGTCAGCCCGGCCAGGAAGCCGTTGAGCCAGTCACCGCGAGTCAGGCCAAAGACCACTACCACCAGGACGCACAGGCCAATCCCGATCATGGCAAAGTTACGCACGATCTTGCCGGTCTGCTGCTGGAGGTTGGTGTCTTCCGGCTCCAGGATTTGCAGCGCTTTACCGATCTTACCAATCTCGGTGCGCGGGCCGGTAGAGCGCACCTGAGTGATTCCCTGGCCTTTGACCACCAGTGAGCCTGAATATACAAACGGCAGGTCATCCCCACCCGGACGGCCGATCTCCAGCTGCCCATCCCAGGCTTTCTTACGCACTGGCACCGATTCACCGGTCAGCAGCGATTCGTCCATGCTGATATTACTGCCCGAGAGCAGCACGGCGTCCGCCGGGACACGGTCGCCTTCGGCAATCAGCACAATATCATCCCGGACCACTTCGCGCCCGGCGATGCGCTGCTGCTTGCCATCCCGGATCACGAGCGCGCGCGGGCTGGAAAGATCGCGCAGGGCTTCCAGCGCTCGTTCGGTTTTCTGTTCCTGGTAGAAAGTAATGCCGATAATCACGAACACAAAGCCCATCAGCATCAAGGCTTCTTCCTGGTCGCCCAGCAGCAGGTAGAGCAGGCCGCAGGCGATTAGCATCAGGAACATGGGCTCGCGGATGACTTTCAATAAAATATGAAAGAAGGTGCGTTTTTTCGTGGCCGGCAGTTCGTTATAACCATCCTGGGCCAGCCGTTCGAGGGTTTCCTGTTCGGTGAGACCCTGTAAATTGGTTTCGGTAAAAGGTGTACTCATTCGTAATCCTAACAAGCAATAAGGGTTTTTGATCCAAAGGCGCAGCCATGCAGCAGGCGCGCAAGGAGACAGGCCTGCGATCCCATGACTAGGAGATCTTGACCTGTCTCCAGGTCGCACCTGCCGTACCGGTACTTGGTTAACGGGGTGTTATGCGATTTTGGGTGGGATGCGGATGGGGAATGCCCGCTGCTGTTTCAGCCGGATGCTCCAGGCAGGGATAGCAGGTTGATCATTATGTAGAATGGAATCGGGCAGGTTTGTGGTCATCGCCAGATCATCCTGATGTTCCATTTCATCAAAGGCCAGTCCAGCAGTGGAATGGCTTTGGGAGGTGGTATCCACGGCTCGTTGGAGGGAACCATCTTCCACAAGGAAATGGGTGATCAGACAGAGAGCAATGATCAGTAGAACGATCGAGTAAACCGTCTTCCGCTGACCGGCAGAAGGATCAGCCGTTCTGGACATGCTTCACCCCCTGCTGGAAGAGCGCGATAATGTGCTCGTCTTCGATGCGGTAGTAGACTTCTTTTCCATCCCGCCGGGACTGCACCATGTGCATCTGGCGCAGCCCACGCATATGATGGGATACGGCTGATTCGCTGATCCCCACCACCTCTGCCAGCGCAGTAATATTCATTTCGCCAGTGAGCAGTGCGGAAAGGATCCGGACCCGACTGGTATCGGAAAATGCGCGAAATAACTCGGCCACGTGAGCGGCGAGGTGTTCGGACAGGATGGAGGAAGGCGAGTCTTTGATCATAATCAGCAAACATCTGAACAGATGCTCAATCGTTTCTTATTTTAAGCCAGAGCAGTCACGCAGACAAGTGATGATCGTCACATAAATGATGCTCTCTCGGTTGAATAAGCCCTTGAAGTTGCTCAATTGGCGGCGCATGCCTGGATCACTTTCACAGCATGGAGTGTGGCCCATTTATTCGGCTGCTTTTTGAGGCCAAAATCGACCCAGGTCTTCCCTGAATAGTCATATTCGAGTGACCAGCGCCCTTGAGCATCTTGTTTTTCCCAGATGATATCCAGGGCAGGCTTGAGCCGGGGATCGGTTCGGAATCCGAGGGAAACGAGTGTATCAACGACTTGCAAAATATCAGTCACATAAAACACAGGGAACCCAAACTTCCACCAGTTCTGACTGGGTTTCTCTGCACAGCCGTTGGGATATTCGGCTTTCGCGAGGTTGGTGGACAAGAAGAATTCCGCACCTCGTTAAATCGCCCGTTGAAGTAGCGGGATCAGGCGGCTCCCCGGCAATTGGCGAAAGCGAGCATCACTTTCGCACCACCCCAGTCATAGGGCAGTTTATTATTCGATCCGCAAGCAAAGAGCGGGCCACATTTGCCCGCGTAATAACGGATTTCCGCTTTCTGCTCCAGGATCGGCGCGATCCTTTCGCCGGTCACGCTCCGAGCTATCCATTCATAAGCCGTGGCAAGCCGCGGATTGTCACAGCCGAGGGCAGTCAGCACCCAGCAGAGGTTCCCTTGTAGGCATTCGGCCGTGCCAGAAGGTGCGCCGTTTGCACTGAACTGGCCATGCGTGGGTCAATGCGTGATCGAGTATATATGCGTTGTCAGGCTGTCTCAATCCGCCGGTCTTCATGAACGGAGTCGCCTAACTGTGCCAGTGTGACAATAATAGACCAAACCGTTGACCAATATTTTGGTAGGTAACCTGGGCTTGGTTCGGACCAGTAACCAACCTCTTGCATATGCGCCAGGATTTCCGCAATGGGGCCCTGCGCATGGGCCGGCTTGCGGGCAGCGACCAAATCCGAATGATCAATGGGATAGTTGAGCAGATCGCGTGACGCCAGGGATCGAACACTTGTGTTTTCCGCCTCAAGCAGCCAGTCAATAATATCTGGAGAAACAATACGCTCAGTTTTCATTGGTACGGTTCCTCCCCCATAAAAAACATATCGATTTTGGCCTCGAAAAGCACAGTATGGTAACCTTCACCCTGGCAATTGATCTGCAGGTTGTAGCCGCCAACGTCAACCAACTTACCTGGGGCTGGATATTCTGCTGCCAGTCTTTGCTTCGCCAGCCCACCGATGGCCATGGTAACCGGAAGCGTGAGAATTATCAGGCCAATAAAAAATACCACAAATTTCCTTACGAGGTTTCAATTCATCGTTCCTCCGTTTGGCTGATTTGAAGCATAGTGTTGATACGTTGCCAGTTCTTCGCGGTTTAGGAGAGTAATGCCATCACATGGAAAACGCACGCTGGCAGAGGGCCAACCAAGTACACCGCTATGGTCAACACCGTGAAACCGGTGCGGTTTGTCGGATAGGTATTTTTGAAAATCCACCGATCATTCATTTTTTGCTGTAACTTCATTAATCGGTTCCCGTTGTACAAATATATGGGACGAAATCCAAAAAACGCTTAATATATTTTACAAAATATGGTTATCTCCCTTGATAATAGATGTTACCAACACTTTGGTAACGGTTTTCCTGTACCATTCGCCTTCCCTCATCTCTAGACGCCTGCGGACGGATATCAGAACTAGTTTGACCACTGATCTTGGGGGGTGTGCTGAACAACACTGCTTGGTCCTCATTAAGATCATATTGATCCAGTATGCTGCCGTTAGATGGGGAGAATAGGCCGCTTGCTTTCACCCTTCAAATGCTTTCGCAGAACCAAGACCTGAATTAAGAACAAAGTAACCAAAGCAAGGGTGACAAATGAAACCAAGTAATTTGTACAACTTCGATACAATAAGGGTGGGAGCTTGGGGGATTTGTTTGGTAAAGATTTAAAATCAAGGATTGAATTAATGATACGTTTACTTTTCGGTGTTTTTCTCATTTTGCATGGGTTGGTGCATTTGTGGTATGTCACCTTAAGCCAGCGGCTGGTGGCCTTCCAGCCGGATATGGGCTGGACGGGTGAGTCCTGGCTGCTTTCTGGCTTGTTGGGGGAGGGGTTGCTTAGACCAATTGCCAGCCTGCTGTTTGTGGTCGCGGCGATGGCTTATCTCGCCAGCGGTATTGGTGTATTGTCCCAAACGAATTGGTGGCAGCCGGTTTTGTTAGGAGCAGCTGGGATTTCATTCATTACGATCCTGGCGTTCTGGGATGGCGACCCGCAGATGATCGTCCAGAAAGGGCTGCTGGGGGTGCTCATTGATGCTGCGCTAATCCTGTTTGTTCTATTTAACTGGGGCTGAAGCAAATGGACAAAAAACGCCTGCAGGTTTTTGGCGTGTGCGGAGTGTTCTCTGCACTTCTGTATATCGCAGCTTGGATTGTGGGCGGTATCTTGCGCCCAGGCTATTCGGCGCGCAAGCAGGCAGTCAGCGAACTGATTGAAGCCGGTGCGCCCAACAAGCGCCTACTGGACACAATGATCCTTGGATTCCATATTCTGGTTATCCCATTTGCCTACGGACTGCATATCGGTGTTAATAGTGAGAAAGGCAGCAGGCTTGCCCCATTTTTTCTTGGCGGCGCAGGCGGGCTGGGAATTGTCCTCACCCTGTTTTTTCCCTGCGACCCTGGCTGTAACCCGGTGACCTGGCGAGGCAAAATGCACATTGCCCTGGCAATTCCACTCGGCTTCTTAATCCTGTTTGCCATCCTGGCCTTCGCCAAGCGGATGAAGATAGATGAACGCTGGTCCGAGTATGCCTCTTATTCCCTGGGCAGTTTTGCTTCTGGCCTGCTGCTGGCGATCCTGTCCGCCGCCTTTGCTAAGCGTTCATTCGGTGGAATCTTGGAGCGGCTCCTTGGTATTGCTTACCAGCAGTGGTATATCGTGATGGGGATCGCCTTAATCAAGCAGGGGCAAGCGGAAGGATAAAGGATAATGAGCATTTCTTGCCTGTTGAGGTCATTCTACATCGGGTCGTGTAAACTGACAAGAAAGCATTTCAATCTTGTAAGGTTCGCCCGGTCGATATTACACGCTGGTATCACCATTGACACCTCAGTAATATTCTTAGGTCATTGGAGTAGTATTTTTCTCTCACCGGAGCTAATTACGAAGAGATGATACCCTAATATCTTCGCGCCTCAAAACGTTCAGGGCAATCATCGAAACCACCTGCTAAAGTGGTGTATAGAACAAAGTAGTTATCATCTTGCGATTGGTTTAGAATATAGGGAGCAGAATATTCGCAGCGTTATAGAACCGAATGATTTCTTTTCATCACCTGTTATTTTCTTTTCGCCTTGGCCTATCTGTAAAAATGAGGTAGATATTGCCCTCTCCAATCGTAACCACGAAGTTTTTCCGGCCTGCTCTACGCACTGGAGAGGTTGCCCGGCCGCGGTTATACCAGAAACTAGATCTTCATCTGAACGCTGGATGCCAGCTTTTCCTTGTTTCAGCGCCACCCGGTTTCGGAAAAACTACCCTGGTTAGTGCATGGACTCGGAAAATAAATCATCCGACAGCCTGGTTGTCGCTCGAAAAGGCAGATAATGAGCCGTTTCGCTTCTGGCGTTACGTGATTGCTGCTTTTCGAACGATTTTTTCCAATATCCGTCCTGAGTTGGTCGAGATACTCAAATCCCCTCAGCTCCCCCCTTTGGATTATATAATATCCATTCTGGTAAACTTCCTGGCTACATGCCAGGCTCCATTCTTCCTTGTCCTGGATGATTACCACTTGATCGAAACCCATGAGATCCATGAAAGCCTGGAATCTTTTTTGGATCATCTACCGGCGAATGGTCGCGTGATCCTGATCACCCGTTCTGACCCAACGCTGCATCTGGCGCGCCGGCGCAGCCGTGAACAACTCTGCGAAGTTCGGGTAGCGGATCTGCGCTTCAATCAGGATGAGGCGGGTGCATTCTTCCACCGGTCGATGCAACTAAATCTTTCCCAAGATGATGTGACCATCCTGGAGTCACGTACCGAAGGTTGGGTCACTGGGTTGCAGCTGGCAGCTATCTCGCTCCGCGATTCAGAAGACCCTCGCGCCTTTATTACAGCTTTTCATGGGGAAAATCGTTTCATTGCCGATTACCTGGTCGAGGAAGTGCTACAACGCCAGCCCGTCCATATCCAGCAGTTTTTAATGGAAACATCGCTTTTCCAAAGGTTGAATACGCCGCTATGTAACGCCATTACCTTGCGGAATGACAGCGATCTCATTCTTTCCAGGCTCGAAGCGGATAACCTGTTTCTGATCCCACTGGATACACAACGCGGGTGGTTCCGCTACCACCACCTTTTTGCCCGTTTACTGAATAAAAAATTGGAATTGGCTTCCGGCCCGGAAGCTGTGGCAACCCTTCTTCGCCGCGCCAGTGGGGAATGCATCCGGCAGGGATTATTGGTGGAAGGCGTGCAATATCTGCTGGATTCTGGCGACACTGCTGAAGCCGCCGCATTGATCTTCCGCTTATCTCATGAACTGTTTGACGAGAACGAGCTGCCAACACTGATGCGTTGGGCTAGCCAGATTCCGGAAAAGATCGTTGCGCAAATGCCCGGATTATGTATCGCCTTCGGATGGGCCGCGCATGCCACGGGTCATCCGGAGCAATCCGGCCATTTTGTCGAATGGATCGAAAAGTCCTGTGGGCTTAGCGTGGATCAATTCCTTTCGATGACGCTCGCTGAACAGCACTTACTGCCGGAGGAAACGCTGGCGGGCATAGTCGAAGCCGTGGTCATCAAAGCCCGCCTGCTCATCGACCAGGGCATTACGCCGCAGACCTTGGAACAGTATCTACAGATTCTGCCCTGGCTTTGTGCTGAACGAGATGGCGAGCCTTACGCCAATAACAGCCCATCAGCGATGCGCCCGATTATGTTATTCCAGGCTGGCATGCCTTATGATCTGCTAGGGGATCCCATGCGGGCAAGCCAGGCATATGCGGAGTCGATCCACCTCAGCCAACAGCTACATAACCATTTTTTAGTCGCGCTCGGAATGGGCTATCTAGGGAAAATACAGGCCGCCCAAGGGCGGTTTTCTTTGGCGGAAAGAACCTGGAAGGATGCCCTATCCTATGCCCAGGAGAATGGCATGCAGCGTGACGCGTTTTTCAGCGTTTCGCAGGCCGGTTTAGGGAGCCTGGCTTACGAGCGGAACGACCTGGAAACCGCCGAACGACTGCTCCGGGAAGCGATCCTTTTGGCCAGGAGTTGGGCTGCCTGGCAAGGGTTGGTGCCCAGTTACACCTGCCTGGCGCTTACCTTGCATGCAGCCGGTGATTTTCAAGGTGCATGGGAAACCCTGGAGAGTCTCCATATTTACAAACCAAGTGCGCCACAGATGATCGCACCGCCCGAAGAGGCCTGCCGGGCGCTCTTATTGTCTCGGCGTGGACAGTCCGCTGAAGCGGTGCTCGTCCTGCAACGATTGAAACCGCAAACCATGGAACGGGATTTGATATTGGCGGAAGCTTTGAACACAGCCGGCTTTCTGGAAGAAGCAGAAGTCTTGCTGGAACGCCTGGCAAAGGATTCGCAGGATGCCGGATTGGAAGGGCATTCCATCCATATTCTGGCGCTCCAAGCCGTTGTGTTATCAAAGAAGGATCAGCCTGAGCTTGCTCAAGCGGCTTTTGAAAAAGCGCTCCTGCTAGGAGCCAAGGAAGGCTATCAGCGCACATTTTTGGATCTGGGTGAACCAGCAATCCTGCTGCTGCGACAAGTGAACCAGCCCATCATAGCCGCTTACCGGGCCAGGCTGTTCAAAGCCTTCGGCCAAATGAATATCTCCCCCGGAACGCTGTTGGAACAGGCCAATGGCCGGCTCTCCGAGCCGCTGACCAGCCGCGAAATGGAAATCTTGCAGCGCATCGCGCAGGGCGCAGATAATGCAGCCCTGGCAGAGGAATATACTATTTCAATCAATACGGTGAAAAAGCATGTCAGCCACCTTTTTGAAAAACTCGATGTAGCCAACCGCCTCCAGGCCGTCGAAAAAGCGCGCCGGTTGGGTATTCTCCCGTAATTCTGCCTCAAATAAATACTACTCTAAACGAGCGAGAATACTACCGCGGGGTAATAGGATCCGCGGTTCTTTTCACGTACAGTATTGCCAGATCGCTAATTCCATTGAAAGGATGTACGATGAAAAGCTTAATCTCAACTGTTCTCCTCCGGCCGGTACAATTTGTCTTGCTTATCTTTTTGTTCGCAGCTATCTACGCTGCAAGTTCTACCCCTTTAGCGCCTTTCATGCCGTCGCTGTCATCGGTGGAACCCGGCCCCATCGCCAGCCCTTTTGACTTTCTGGTGGTCTCGGCGGTGCAGGCGCTGGTGATTATGATCCTCTTGCTCGCCTCGCGCTGGTCGGGGTGGAAGCTGTCCTTGGCCAGCGGTTTCGCCTATTATGGGGTAGTAACATTTATGTCGGGTATTGAGGCCTGGTACTTCCTGTCGGATCTAACCCTTCCAGTGGGTATGCTTCCCTGGATGTTTCTGACTGGGCTCGCGCCGGCCTTTATCTTCATTCCGCTGGCGGTGTTCATTTTATGGAAAGTGCGAAAACCAAAGTCTGCCCCGGTTGAAGAAGAAACGCGCATGCCTGTTAAGCAATGGGCCTGGAAGCTGGCCATCATCGCGCCGGTATATCTGCTGCTGTACTTCGCCGCCGGTTATTTCATTGCCTGGCAGAACCCCGCGGTACGGGCTTTCTACCATGGGGCGAACCCGGCCAATTTTTTCGCGGCAATGGCAAATAACTGGCAGAATGATCCGCTGCTGTTTCTCTTCCAGATTGGACGCAGTATGTTGTGGGTTCTGTTTGCTCTGCCGGTGCTGCGTATGACGCGCGGAAATGCTTGGACCAAAGCGCTGGTGGTTGGCATGTTGCTGGGCGTCCCGATGAACATCGGTCACCTGCTGGCGAACCCGCTGATCCCAACCGCTAGCGTTCGTTTCAGCCATATGATCGAAACCTCCTCATCCACCTTCCTGCTCGGGCTGGTCATCACCTGGCTGCTGCACCGCCGGCATTCCTCTCTGGCGGATCTCTTTGGAATTCACCCAGGTGGGTCTGTATCGCATGCCAGGGTACAAACAATTTCATCCTGAGCAAGTTGGTTATTGAGAATCGATGATGAAACGGTATTCTGGAACGTACATTGATAAGCCCGCTGTCTACCAAATCCAATTTCTTGGACGCCTGGGACAGGAATGGTCCTCGACTTTCGAAAATATGGAAATACAAGCAGATAAAAATGATCAAGACCAGATGGTCACGACGATCTGCGGAACAGTGACTGATCAAGCGGCTTTACATGGACTGCTCAATCAAGTCCGTGATCTGGGAATGCTTCTGCTTCTGGTTGAGCGGCTCGATGACTGATCGATCATGCATTGTCAAGGACAATTGGAAGATTTTAAATTGATCCCTCCAATAATCCTATTACGCGATGTGGTACCTTCACCCAATCCAGTATTCTTTCTTAGGAAAAAAAGCTAGCCACCTGACAGTTTGAGAAATCACGGGTAGGTACACAACGAAAGGCAAATCGGAAGGGCGTTGATCAATTGGCGATCAATAAAGCGCAAACCAATTTGAAAAATAGACAAATCTCGGCGATCTTTCCGGTCGACCAGATGTCTGCGGCCTTCATGGATGGTGCGAGCGCCGGTCGACACCGACCAAACATACAACAAAACCACGGCCAGGGTCAGGCAGGAGAGGCGCTCGGCATGCTGCAGCATGGTACTTTCCAAATCAAAACCATGTCTTTTGAGGTCGCCAAACATTTCTTCAATCCACATTCTGCGGCCATACGCTTTGAGGGTCAGCGCTCGATCCGGCAAATTGGTCACCAAACACCAGGGCTGCTCTTCGCCAACAGCCGAATGCACCAACAGGTTGACGGGATAGATTTCGCTCTCGGTCAGCCAACCCTTTCCCAACCAGCGGCTCTGACCCGCCTTTTTCACCCAACTGCCCAAGTCATGCCATTCAGTTTCCCGCGCCAAACAGACATGCACCGAGGTTTTTTGGCGCAAAACGTAATCCCAACCCCATTGATCCAGTTGTTTGAGCACTTCCACCGGCCCAAATTCGCTATCGCCCACCAGCAGCACCGCAAAACCTTGCGGCAACAAGCTGCGCACATAGGTCAACAGATCCAATTGGGTCGTTGCGTTACTATGCCCGCGCACATGTCCGACCCACGTCCAGGCAATCGGGATGGCGCGCCGCCGATACGCCAAACTGATGATCAACAATTGATGCGCAAAACCCACTTTGCTGCCATCCACAATCAAGCGGATCTGTTGCCCGTTCCTGGCCTGACTTTCCAGCCATTCTCGCGCAATTGGTTCATACCAATCCCGCGCGACAATCGCCGGATTGGCCAACAGGCGGCTCAAACGCCGCGTGACACTGACCAGTTTCGCCTGTCCAGGGATCTTGCCCGCCACCCGGCTCAAATTGACCGAACGGCTTTGGTAAATCCCGACCATCAGCCAGACGAAACCGCGAATTTGCGTGATGCGTTGCTCGCAGCGCAGTTCCCGAATTCGTTGAATCCAGGTATGATAGAGTGTGTTGATCGGCATGGAACCCCTCCGGTTGGGTTTTTCTGTGGTAAGAACTACTTATACCGCAGTTCCGTTGCCGATCAACTTTTCTTTTGTTAAACTGTCAGGTGGCTAGAAAAAAAGTAAATATTTGCTAGAACCTCAGATTAGAAAGGAATTTCTCATGTTCATAACCCATCAACGTTTTCCTTGGATCGTATCGATCGGAAGCGCCGTGTTGTTTTTAGCAATGGCGCTGGTTGGCACGCCCTTCGGCACATGGATCGAGAAGTCGGCGGGTTTGCCGGTCAACAGCGGCATCCTCATTCAACAACTGCTTCTCGTTATTTTGTCTGCCATCCTGATAACCCTGTTTGGTGGGTGGCGAAAGGCAGGTTTTTTAAAACCCATCTTCTGGAACACCCTGCTCTACGCTATGCCACCTCTCGTTGGCCCCATTTTCCTCTTGATAACCATGGGCTTTGCCAGCATGGATACCCTCCAAATCACCATGCTGGTGGTGTTTACCGCTATGATCGGTTTTGCCGAAGAAGCGTTATACCGCGGAATCATGGTTCAAGCTTTCCTGTCACGCGGGCCATTGCAAGCAGCGCTGTTCTCGTCCCTCATCTTCGGATCCATGCATCTAATCCAGGTTTTTTATGGGATGTCGATTGGCATGGCCTTACTATACGTGGTGTATGCTGGCTTGATCGGGTTAGGGTTTGCCGCGCCATATCTCAAAGGTGGTGGAGCCATCTGGCCGCTGATTATCGTGCATGGCCTATATGACCTGCTGGGCAAGCTGGGTCACGGGTGGGGTGCGCAGGCCCAACCGACTTCATCGTTTGAAATTATTGTCCGTCTGACGCTGGCAATCCTGGTTGGGATCTACGGTTTCTGGCTGTTGAAGCAGAAATCAACGGTCCGCGTCGCATTAGCCCGATTGGCAGAATGAATATGATCCACCAGACCACACAACCACTTCGAATGGATCGGAAGACTTCAACTTCTTTGCGATCCAACCCATATCCTATACCGGAAAGTAGCCGGACCTTGACGATTGTAGCCTGGGTGACGACCATCTTCATTAGCGTCCTACCAGATATCCTTTTCATTGTGTTGACTGGGGATAGCCCGGCCTGGTTGATCACGATCAGAATGGGACTTTTACTGATTCTTGCCCTGGCTGCCGCGTTCTGCGATGACTTGCGACCCCTGCGTAATTACTTCATCATGCTGTTTGCCTTCTTTGGCCTGTCTGAGCTGCGGCAACGGTTCAACTTCACGATCCCCGCCCTACAAGCTCTTTTGGGTGGCAGCTTCTTCGATAGCTGCATGCAGGCCGAACAGACCGGCAAACTGGCTGTCTCACTGTGTATGATCGTTATCCTGCTCGTCCTTGGCTACCAACGCAAGGAATTTTTCCTGAACTCGTGGTGATGTGCGAGCGCCGATCGAGCCAGTGCCATTGCTGGGCTTCCCGAAACGAGACCCCTGGCCGCGATTTGGGCTGCAGTGGGGGCTCTATATCGCGGTGGCATTAGTGGTAATGCTGTATCTGGGTCAACGACCAAGCAGCGCCCAGTTGATCCAGATTCTCCCAATTCTTCCATCGATCCTATGGTATGCCGCGTTGAATGCCTTCAACGAAGAAATCACATACCGATCGCCAATGCTGGCCACCCTCGAGCCCGTTGGCGGCAGCAAGCAAGCCCTTTGGATTGCCGCTTATTACTTTGGGATTGCGCATTACTTCGGTACGCCAGGCGGTATCTTGGGTGGCATCGCTTCCATTTTCATGGGCTGGATCCTGGGCAAAGGTATGGTCGAAACGCGTGGATTTTTCTGGTCCTGGTGGATCCATTTACTGAGTGACATCGCTATTTTCTCATTTATCGCAGTATCTTTGTTGCCGGCACAACCATAGGAGCGATCGACATGAAAAAAATACGGAATATATTTGGTGGATTCGTAGGGCTTCTTATTGCGCTGATCTTAATCATGTTCATCGCGATGAGTATCTTCAACTCGCCAGGCTACGCCTGGAGAATTCTGACTCTGTTATCATCAGATACGCAGGACTATAAAGTCTTCGCTAGCCGGCCGATTGAAAATGGGGAAACATATTCAGTTATTGAGCGAGGCCATCAGCCCACCCCAAATCAGGCGGGTAGGGTGGGTCGAGGATCGGACTGCCAGGTAGAAAGCGTGTCACCAGGCCCGGACCACCCAACAAGGTTCCGGTATCATCCAGAAAGACTGGCTCTGGCGCAGGACGCTGGTGAATATGCAGCCAGCGTAGCGCCTGGTACTCTACTCGTGCCCGGTGGACACAAAAATCGCGCTCTCCCTGGTATAGCTTCACAACAAAATGCAGCTCCTCACTCTCTTTTGAGCCCGTCCCCTGTGGAGGCGCCGCATCCAGGTAGAACTGACGGTTATAAAACTCCCCATTCACAGGGCGGATAGAACACAATGTACTGCCAGGGAGAATTTCATTGAGCAGCGTAAGAGCGGCAAATTCGGGAAGTGAGCTATGATGGATTTCCATAATTTTTATTGTCTATGGTCTACTAGTACGAGTACAATGTTCAACGCCTCACATCATTCTTCTTGTTTCTATTTATTATCAGGTTCACACGCTAACCAAATTGCGTCACGGCTATCATCCGTAAATGGCCGCTCACTAAAATCACCATAGACGGTTAATACTTCCAGGCCTACCCGATAAAGTAAATGCTCCATTTCAAATGGGAAGGGTTCATGCATAGGCATGGGCTCGAACTCATGACGATGGATGATGGTATCCCCCTCACCCAGTTCTTCCCAAATTGTAAATTGCGTGCATGTTTGTGTAGTGGGTGAGTACACCCATCAATTCAATGGCCTGATCTTTGTCCCCGTTTGCGGATTAATAAAAACCTTCCCCACCTCCAAGGGAGGGTTTTGGGTCGATTGAATAGCGCCTAGCAGGTTGTCGGAGAGGCTGAAAGGGTAAGAAGATGATAAACTCAAGGCATGGCGAGAAAATTCACAAAACCCGATTACGTAGCGACCTCCAATGCGCTTATCAGCCTTGGAGAAGCCATCCCGGCGAACCATCTGGCGCGATTCGTAGTGGACATCGTGGCCCGACTAGATTTGAGCTTGATTTATCTGCGGTATGCTGCTTCCGGTGGAGAGGCCATTGCGCCTGAAGTCTTACTGGCCTTGCTGTTTTATGGCTATGCTACCGGGAAGTTCAGTTCGCGGAAAATCGAAAAGGCGACCTACGAAGATTTGGGATTTCGGTTTGTGGCCGGGGGACTGCATCCAGATCACGATACCATCGCGAATTTTCGCAAGACCTTTTTGCCCGAGCTGCAAGGCTTGTTTGTCCAGATATTGCTGATGGCCCAACTTTCGGGAGTGTTGAAGGTGGGCAATCTGAGTTTGGATGGCAGCAAAATCCACGCGGATGCTTCGAAAAGTAAAGCGGTGAGTTACGGACGGCTGAAAGAATTAGAAACAACCTTACGCGAAGAAGTGGCCAGCCTGTTTGCCTTGGGAGAGCGCGCCGATCAGGGCGAAGTGCAACTGCCCGAAGGTTTGGTGATCGAGGATGAAATCGCTTTTCGCAAAGAGCGTCTGGAGAACCTGGCCAAAGCCAAAGCAGCGTTGGACGCACACGCCCAGGAGCGCTATGCCGTTGAAAAGGCCGAGTACGACGCAAAATTGCGCGAGCGCGAAGCCAAAGCCCGCAAACGGCACCAAAAACCACGCGGAAAAGCCCCCAAACCACCCCAAGAAAGACCAGGCGATAAAGACCAGTACAATTTTACCGATCCGGATTCGCGGATTATGAAAAACAGCACCGATCAGGGATATGACCAGCATTACAACGTGCAGGTGGCGGTGACCCAGAACAGCCTGTTGATTGTGGCCACTTCGCTTTCGAATCACCCCAACGATAAACAAGAGGCGGAACCGACTTTGGATGCGCTGCCAACCGAATTAGGTCAGCCAGGGGGGATTGCCATGGATAATGGCTATTTCAGTGCCAGCAACATTGTGGCTTGCGAACAACGTAAGCTGGAGCCCTACATTGCGACCGGGCGCGAGGCGCATTACAAGAGCGTGGATGCCTTGCTGGGCAACCTGCCCGATACGCCCGCCGCCGATGCCAGCCCCAAAGAGAAAATGGCCTATAAACTGGCCCTGGAGATCGGCAAGGAAATCTATCGCTTGCGTAAATGTACCGTTGAGCCGGTGATCGGCATCATTAAGGAAATCCTCGGCTTTCGCCAGTTTTCGCTGCGGGGTCTAAAAAATGTGACCGCTGAATGGTGTTTGGTTTGCCTCGCCTTCAATTTGAAACGCATCCACTCCATCTGGCTGGCGCAAGCACTCTATTAGCGCGCCTGTTGCGAGAAGTTTAGGATCATTCTCCCCTCAAATGCGTCCTTTAGACCGCCTGGATTGCATGTTTTCGCTTTGCGGGCCATTCCAGCTTCATAAATCCTTCCCTTCCGCTCCCTCTCCGACAACCTGCTAGGCTGTCAGGATCTGCGGGGTTGTGGTTGAAACGCGTAAATTCGTTACTTTCCAGGTCAAGACGGTTTAACCCGCGGGTGGTGGCGACCAAAATACTGCCAGACTGGTCTTGCACAATCGCCGAAACGTGGTTATCACTCAAACTGCTGGTGTCCACGTCGGAGCTACCGTAAAAGGTAAACACACCTGTTTCCCCATCCAGCCGGTTCAAGCCGCCCCCATCGGTGCCAATCCACAACGCCCCAGATGCATCTTCATACAGAGCACGGATTCGATTGGAAGAGGGGCTGTTGGGGTTGGTGGCCGAGTGAGGATAGTGTATAAATGCACCGGTCTGCGCGTCCAGGCGGTCCAGCCCCGCACCTGTTGCGATCCAGGTATCGCCCCGGCGGGTGCACAGTACGGAAAAAACTGTATCAGAGGCCAGCGAGCGCGGGTCGATCGGGTCGTGACGGTAATGAGTAAACGCTCCCGTGTTGGGAACTAGCAGCCACAACCCGGCAGAAGCCGTACCAATCCAGATACGTCCATCCGCGGCCTGCGACAGCGCTTGCACCGCTCCCAATTGCTCTGCTCCCTCCATCCCGTAGTGACTGAAGACCTGCGTAGCCCGATCGAGGTAGTCGAGGCCGTCACCGGTCCCAACCCACAATCCGCTTGTGCCGTCTGCCAGCAGGGCCAAGACCAGGTTATCTCCCAGCGCACTTTCATCCTCGGCCTGGTGGCTGTAAACCTGGAACGTATACCCGTCATACCTGTTTAGTCCCTCTTCGGTGCCAATCCACATCAGGCCCAGCGGGTCCTGCATGAGGACGCGCACCGTGCTCTGCGAAAGACCATCTTCTACCGTGAGATGCACAAACCGCACTTGTTCATCCTGGGCATAAGCCTGCGCATTGGCAGGCAGAACGTTTAGAAAAACCAAAAGCACGGTCAGGAGGTATAGATGCTTCTTCATGTCTATGCAACCGGGTTCTTCATTAGTATAAAGAGTAGATTGATTCCCCATCTACAACTGCAATGCGGCAGCCACCGGGAAAATCTTCCCGGGGCCGCCGCTCATTAGGGTTTTTTGCTACTTGCTGAATACCATCGTCGAAACCATCGCTTCCACAATACCCTGGACCTCCTCAGCCATCTCCTCACGGCCCTGGAACTGCGAGACCGTGTCGGTCAAGATCACCCAGGTATTCGCCCGCAGGGGGTGTTGGAAAATGTAGTTAATGATCCCTGGGTCGCTGCGGTAAACGCTGTAGGCAGATCCGTTTGCCGACACTTCATCCAGCTTCTCGCCGTAACCATAGGTGCCCATGACCAACTCGCTGTCCGCAATGACCACATCTAATGAGATTGGCCGGACGCTGCCGTCCAGTTTGGGCGAGAAGAAGCCTACCGAGCGCATCAGTGAGTATTCGGAAGGCAAGTGGTGGTCAGTTACCCGCAGGCCTTTGACGATCCAGTCAGCCGGGAAGCGCATGGCAAAGCCGTACTGTTCGTCCTGATAGGGGATCCAATTCTCCACTCCGGCCGGGGCGTTCTCAGGTTGGACGCTCTCTGGCCTGTCCGAATGGTTAATCGTGGCCGCCTGCAGCCTTCCACCCTCTCTGACCATGCCAATTTGCAGCCGCTGGACAGTGACATCACCATACTGAAAATATGCCAGGGCGCAGTCTTCTTCAGGGCAGGCTTCCGCGTGGATTGCGCGGGGCAGGTCTTGCGCCAGCAGCAGGGGGTCCGCGCCCAAGCCGCCGCCAGAAGCCAACAGGTCATCGATGTTTTTCACGAACGACTGCGCCAGGAAGGGGCTTTCGCGGTAAGCGCCATCTACCCACGGGTTGTGCATCTCCTCAGACTGGGTGATGTAGCCAAGTTCCCAAGTATACAGCGCCAGAGCGGTTCCCACGGCGCTGCCGCCACAGGTGATCGAGCGGATCTCCCATTGATTGAAATTCGGGCGATACAGCTCGACCGTCAGGTAGTGCCCCTCGAAGCTGCTCTGGACCAGCACCAGCGGGTGGGCGTCGTTATAAAAATGGGCGACCGACTTCATCTCCGCCGGGATATCCTGGGCACACAGGAACGGGTCATACTGGAAACCGTCATTCTGTTCAGCCCGAATATCCACCTGACGCACAAGTTGAAGGCTCAGGTAAGGGGCGGCGCGGTATGCCTGGTCAGCAAGCGGATTGCGCTGTTCGGTTCCACTGTTGATGTACGTCAGATACCAGTTGTAAAATCCATCGACGGCTTCTTTTGGGCTGGCAGCGCTTCCCTCCACCCTGTCGGGGACAATCTTCCATGCCCCATTGAGGTGAGCGAGCGATACAATCCGTTCAAAGGGTGGCTCGATAACGCCCCGGCCAAACTGCAAGATAACGGTGGCCTCATCGCCGTTTTCGCTGGCCTCTTTGATCTCCACCGGGCCAGGCGGAAACCATCTGCGACTGCATCACCGGATCAAAGCCGCCGCTTTCAACCGCCACCTGGATTTCGGCCACCTGCTTGAGGTAATCGGGGCTCAGGTACTTCTGCGCGTCAAAGGCATGGTTGCCCAGCGCCGGCTGGAAAGCAATGGCAAACTGCTGATACAACTCGTAGAACTTCAAAGCGGTCTCCGCTGCACCCGTTGAAGCCGGGACTGCGGTAGGAGACAGAGTGGGAGTTGCTTCCGCAGTCTCAGGTTGGGCAGATTGGGGCTGCTGGGTTGGCACACCTTCACTGGTAGGAACCACAGGAGGAACACATGCCCCTAAAAGAAACAGGGCCAGTAGCCAGGTTATTATGATATAACCAATTTTCTTATACATGCTCACCTCTATACTATATCACAAATGACATCATGCGGTTTTGACGGGCGCTGCCTGGGCATTTTGCTTCCCGAAGGCTGAAAGCGCCCTCACTTTCATCTGCATCTAGCATAAGGCTTTCAGCTCCAGTAGCCATCCACCGTGAGGATGGTTATGGTGCTGCCTAAACGAATAATTTTCCAGGGAATCAAAGGATACAAAAGGAAGAGGAGAGTATAACAAAAAGCATAACTAGCTACCTGACCGTTTGTCATAAGAGCGGATAGAAATCAAGCATAAAGTTTTTTGAGTTTGCCAAATGTCTTTCACGCATGTACAAACCAATTCGAAAAATGCTCAAATCGCGTCGATCAGAGCAGTCGACCAGGCGGCGCAAGCCATTCTTGATGATTTTCGAACCGGAGGCGACCAATTCCAGGAACAAAAGCACAACCGCTTGTTTAAGCACCTCGACCGCGCCAAATTCCGAATCGCCCAGTACCAGCACCCGCGCATCGGCAGGCAGCAGGTTGTAAATGTAACGCAACAAGGCCAACTGTCGTCCAGCGGTGCTGTGTCCGCGGCGGCTGCGTACCCACATCCACACCAATGGAATGGCGCGATGCCGATAGGCCAGGGCAATCACCAAAAATTGATGACCAAAGCCCACCTTGCTGCCATCCACGATCAAGCGATATTCGCCACCGGCTCTTTGGTCCAGCAGCGTTTTCACAATCGGCTCGTACCAATCCCGCACCTGAAATTCAGGGTTCTCTAAAAAACGGTCCAACCGCCGGGTGATACTCAGCAGCATGGCCGTCCCCGGGATCTTACTGGTTACTTTGCTCAAGTGAACCGACTTGCTCGCATAGATCCCGGTCAGCAGTCAGGCCAAGTTTTGCACGCGTGTTATTCTTTCATTCGGAAGCAGTTGCGTGATCTTCTTCACCCAGGTATGATAGAGTTTGGTGATCGGCATTGGTTTTCTCCTTTTGGTAACATCGTTCCGCAAAACCGATTTTACCTAGAGTTCCAACGCCGATCATCTTCTGTCTTTAAACTGTCAGGTAGCTAGTAGATAGTCAAACCTCATTCCTTGGATAGAGGTATTTTAACTTAATGCGAACATCATCAATGCAAGGAGTTATACGCTCCATTTACGGAAGCACTATTCGGATCAGCATTACAAGAATAAAATCCATGTTCCCGGATTAAATTGGCGACGTAACTTTTTAAAATCTTCGTCAATAGATAACGCGAGTAAGAAAGTAATGGAGAACATCGCAATCCCAACAACCGCAGCCAAGCAGGCCGAAGTCTTCGCCATTCGCATCATTGTCGAGGTAAAGGAGCAGAAAATTACTCTGAAGTGGTGAGTACAAAGGTGGAATTTTATTTGCTTTTTTAATGCACAAATGGGAAGTCTTAATAGGTCTTAAATAGAGTAATACAATAGTGATTATTATCACTATTCTTCTGTGATTAATTTTGTTTGTTCTTATTCTTATATATTGTAAAATATTGTAAATTTTTGTGGTTTTTTTTACTAATCCCTTACTAATTACTTTACGAGTATTGCTATGTTATAAGTTTTACGATGTTATAAATTGTTATAAATTACAATACCTTCGCCAAAAGTAGGCTGAAGTAAAGGGGCTTCTGTAGTAGAGTTGAGTTTACCAAGACATCAGCTCAGGAACTACAAAAGCCCACAATGGACATTTTAGCACTTTTACAACCGATTGAAGATAGTTTATCCAAAGCAACACTCCGTCAAATGAGCCGGATCATCATAGCAATGCTGGCGATGACTGGGCGGGTGACGATGTTAGGGCTTTCACGCTGGGCTGAAGACGGTGGCAGTTACCGAACGATTTAACGCTTTTACATGACCGCTATTCCCTGGGCGCAGGTGTTTTGGTTGTTCTTTCGCCAACACCTGTTTCGACAGGAAGCGGTCTACATCCTGGCAGGGGACGAAACCGTCGTCAGCAAAGCCGGGAAGAAAACCTACGGGCTGGACCGTTTTTTCTCGGGGTTGCAGCAAAAGGTGATCCCCAGTTTATCATTCTTTGTGTTCTCGTTGGTCAGCGTCAAGGAGCGACGTTCGTATCCGGTATGCGTCGAGCAAACAGTGCGCAACGAAGCAGAAAAAGCAGCCTGCAAAGCCAAGCAAGCGGCGAAAAAAGTCAAACCGATTGGACCGAAACGCAAACCGGGACGCCCGAAAGGCAGCAAAAACAAAGACAAGACGGAAGTCGCGCTCAACCCAGAGTTGTTACGGATCCAAACGATGCTCAAAGCATTGCTTTTACGGATCGGTACGTCACTCCACCCCGTCTATCTGGCCCTGGATGGTCATTTTGGCAACTATCCTGCGTTTCAAATGGTGCGTCAGTGCGAATTGCACTTGATTTCCAAAATGCGTGGGGATGCAGCACTTTACTTCCCGTGGGACGGAGAAGGTCGCAAGTGCAAATATGG
The DNA here is from genome assembly GCA_963791025.1 of uncultured Chloroflexia bacterium. Lineage (GTDB taxonomy): Bacteria > Chloroflexota > Anaerolineae > Anaerolineales > Anaerolineaceae > DSYU01. Next base: position 119,171 of record CAWBQF010000001.1, read on the forward strand.
CAAGCGGGTGGATTATGCGCACCTCCCAGAGCAGTATCTTCAATCCAGCGTGGTGGAAGACGGCTTTCAGACTTGCACGTACCAGGCCCAGCTTTTGCATAAGGATTTTCCGGTGCCGCTCAACGTGGTGATCATCGTCAAAAAGAACCTTGCCACCCAGGCCTGGGGTCACGTCATTCTGTTCAGCAGTGATCTCAAGCTTTCGAGCGAGAATTTGGTCGATTATTATTCTTTGCGGTTCCAAATTGAGTTCAATTTTCGGGACGCGAAACAGTTCTGGGGATTAGAGGATTTTATGAATGTCAAATCGACTGCCGTGACCAATGCCGCCAACTTATCGTTGTTCATGGTCAACCTGTCTCAACTGTTACTGTGCGATTTTCAAAAAACCAATCCTCATTTTGGGATTCTGGACCTCAAATCATATTACCGAGGCTGCCGTTATGCGACCGAGTTGCTGAAAATACTTCCGGAAAAACCCGATGGTATTTTAGTTGCACAACTTTTTCGCAATCTCGCCGCTTTAGGCAGCATTCATGTCGATAATTCGCCGGTTTCTTCAGCTTGATGCCGGGTAGGAGCGGCGGTTACCCGTCCGCTCCCCCCACAGACCCGGACGTGAGCAATTCACTCATCCGGTTCTTCGGTAACCAGAGTTTACTTCTCTCTGGCGCATAACTTTGCTACCCTGCAAGCTTTAGATGGCGTGGACAATTCTCGGCATCGGGAGTGGGTACAGTATTCTCAACATATCGAACTTCTCCCAAGGTATGCCACCTTTCCGACTACGGTGACTAAGCCAGTACCGCCATGCGTTTTCAGCCCTTCTATAGAGCACCCATAGCATCATGAAGTTTCCTCGGATGCCATAGTATTGATAGTGTCCTTTCAGCTTCAAACACAACATGCGATACTGCTCTCGTAGTGGCAAATGGCGGTTCTTCTGACACCAATCCCAGACATTTCTCATGGAGCGGCGCAGCCGTTTTGCGGCTGTCTTGCGTTTGATCACCCAGTTGTTCCGCCGAGATTTTCCCCAGTAATGGGTGAACCCCAAGAAATCAAAGGTGTCTTCGCCCTTACCGGCGGCTTGCTGGGCATTTGGCTTTTTGAATGCAACCAACCGGGTCTTCTCCGGGTGGATCGTCAGCTTATAGCGGGTAAACCGCTTGGGCAGAACTTCCATCACCCGTTGGGCGTCCTCTTCTCGTTCGAAACCGATGATAAAATCATCCGCGAATTGGCATAAGAAGCAGCGCCCTTTCATCCGAGGCTGTACTTCTTTCACAAACCATTCATCCAGCACATGATGGAGGAAGATATTCCCCAGTATTGGTGAAACTACGCCACCTTGTGGGGTGCCTGTCTCAGGGTAACTGAGGCTCTTCCCATCCACGATCCCCGCATTTAGCCATTTCCCGATATAGCGTAACAAGCTCCCGTCGTTCACCCGCTGTTTGATGATGTCTTGTAACAGGGAATGGTCCAGGTTGTCGAAAAATCCACTCACATCTGCGTCAATGATCCATCCAATGTTCATTCCCATGCACTGCTTCCAGATTTCTTTCACTGCCTGGTGGGGGCTATGCCCCGCTCGGAACCCGTGTGAAAAGTCATAAAAATCCTGCTCGTACACCGCTCCCAACAACATGCTCACGGCTCTTTGCACGATCTTGTCTTCGATTTCCGGGATACCGATCGGTCGCTTTCTTCCGTCTTCCTTCTCCAACCAAATGCGCTTCACGGCCGGGGCGCGATAGCGTCCCGTTCGCATTCGTTCGAACAAGTTTTGGAGGTTCTCTTCCAGCTTCTCACCGTATTGCCGGGCGGTTATCCCGTCCAGCCCTGGTGCCGCATCCTTTTTGATCTTCTGGTAGGCCTCCTTCAGGAAGTCCTCATCCACCAAATTCATCAGGTTGGTGAATACTTTGTCTGGCTCATTGGCTGCTTGCTCTGCAATCCGTTGAAGTTTTGTTGAGACGATTTGTGATCCCATTGTATCTCTCGTCTTTCCTTCCAACTGAACGTTATGCCCGGCTTCGCCTTCCCTCCAGTGGGTCCTTTGGGTCTTAGTTCCCCACCTTCTCGATCCGGTCTTATGCCTGATCATCGGTACTATGCTCCGCTACGACTGCCATTTGCCCGTCTCGGTTCACTTCGCTTTTCGCTGTCGTTCCCCGATACCCTGACCTGCTCCCTTTCCTTTGTGTCCCGTTTCCGGCTTGTCATATCGGTTGGAAGCCACCCTATGACACCAAGGCTCTTGGTCAGCCAGTACCCTTGCTCTTCTGGCGCTCCTGGGGGGAGGCAAATGGCTCTCCCAAGTTTCCGCGTTGTCCCTTTGAACGTATGCCCTGCTCTCAGACCCCGGTGGTGTCCTGCTCGCTCGCCATTTCGCTTTCAGGACTGCTGCCTTCCGTTTCGCCAACAACGTCGGCTTTTCCCGGTTTCCTTTCCCGGTTATCCTTAGTCCACGACCATATACTATTTCGGGGTTCTATCACACGGCCTGCGTTCTTGCTCCACTCAGTTCCGTACTTCCATTACTGGTTTTGCACGTGAGTCTCACTACTGACCTGCTGGCTAGGCTTTGATCAGATGGGATTTGAGCTCCGCCGTGATACTCGGCTCGCACCCATTGGACAACATTGACATATTTCTAGGATTTGCTACGCTTTCTTCATCTCCTTTCCCTATATCTCGGACTTTTCTTGGCACAATGGCGAAGGTATTGAAATTATCCACAATTTAAAAAGGAAAACTATTATGTATCATAATTGGTTTGTAAACTTTGCGCTAGTTCTCGTTATGGGTATCAACTGCTCTACAAATAAATTGAGGGTTGAACCTTCTGACCTATATTCTAATCTTTCTCAGGTGCGATCATCGGTGGGAGCCTTCAAACTGTTTTTGCCTATTATAAGGATTGATATCGTGGAATTTGATACGCCGAATTGTCGTTGGCAACCCATTTATGGCTCTAATAATATTTCAATATTTTACGAGTGGGGAAGCAATTTGCAATCTCTTGGAAATCCTTGGAGAGTTGCATTTGAAGCAGGGATAAATGATTGGAATACAACTCAAACTAGCCTAAGTTTTGTGCAACCAATTGCCGAATCGTGGAAAACGGCATAGAAAAGAAAGATTTTCAGAACCTTACCAACTGAAGGAGAAACCAGTATTCTCGTGACCATCGCTGAAGTCAAAGGAAATGGTCATGAACAAAGAAGAACCACAAATCCAGCAAACGCAACATGCCTTTTTGGTCGCCTGGGGTTGGTTTGGTGAACATATCGGCTTGATTCAAGCCCTTCAGAAGGTTCATCTTCATCAAAAACGTTACACGCACACCCCGCAGACGAAAGTGCTGGAGTTTTTTGTGGCCAATTTGTCAGGGGCGAAGCATTTGCAGGATATCAGTCAATCGGCGCATCCTTTGGATCTCGATGGAGCAGTAGCAGCGGCCTGGGGACAGGCAAATTGGGCGGATTATTCGGGCGTGAGCCGGACGCTCAGTGGGCTGAGTTGGGAAGAAGCCCACGCGGTGGTGAAAGTGCTGGATGAAATCACGCAGCCGTTTTTGCAGGCAGAGTTAGATCTACTACGGAAAGGTGGGAAACGACTGCACTACGATGGTGACTTGACGGGAATTCCCGTTTCGAACACCAGCGAGACCTACCCAAATGCAAGTTATGGGCATATGGATGATGAAATCCGGCTGGGATACCAGGCTGGGATGGTGTCGCTGGTGAGTGAAAGCTATGGGCGCTGGTGGTTATCGGCAGCGCATCTGCCCGGCGACACCGTTTCCTGTACGCAGGCTGAGGCATTGGTGTTAGCCGCAGAAGCCAAAACCGGATTGCGTCCTAAACGGCGTACGGATTTACTGGCACAACGGATCCTGATGTTTGAACAGCAGATCGGTGCCACCCAACAGCGCCAATTGAGCCAACAAGTGGCCGTGCAAACTGCCCAACAGGATCTAGAGGAAGTCTGCCGGGAAGTGCAGGAACGACAGAATGCAGTGGCTGAATTGGAAACCAAGTTTCAGGAAAAGCAGCGCAAAGAACGCCCGACCAGCCAGTTAGCCCTGGCGCGCCAACGATTTGCAGCCATAGAGCGCCGTCAGCGTAACCGCAAGAAAGATTTGCTGCTGGCTCAGCAGCGTTTGGAAAAGACCCAAACCCTATCCACCCAACAGCACCAGGAACTGGAGCAGATGAAAGACCGCTTGGTCCGTTTCGAGCAGGAAAACGCCGCAAATGCGCAGCCGGTGGAAGCCGATTTTCGCCTGGATGCGGGCTTTGGGACCTACGCTAACATCGCTTTGCTCATCGAAATGGGTTACCAGATTTATACCAAAGCCCATAACCACCATTTGGTGAATGCTTTGAAGAAACGCATGTCTTCGGAAACAAGCTGGGAACGGGTCGGCGCTAACGCGGAGATGGTCGTTTGGCAAAATATGCCTCTCAAACACTGCCCTTATCCCCTGGATGTCGGTTTGGAGCGCTTTTATATCGGAAAAACGATCAAACACAGCGCTTTGCTGCACTTTGGCGCGGATCCGGTGACCCAAAACCCGCCGGGATGGTTCAAACACTACAATGGCAGACAAACCATCGAGGCAGGCATCAAAGAAACCAAGCAGGTCTTCTATCTGCACAAAATTAAGGTGCGTTCTGAACCAGCGATTTATTTACAGGAAGTTTTTGTGATCTTCGCTGCCAATTTCATCCGCCTGGCTACACTCTGGTTAGCCAGTCAAACCCAGACGACGCCACAAAATCTGAAAATCGAGAAAATGGGCATCAAACGCCAGGTGCAAGTGGGCGCCCATGTTTCCGCACAGGTGATCCAGGATTCAGAAGGTAAGTTGTTAAAGTTCAGTGAACACAGTGTTTTTGCTGGAAAAGTTCTCAAATTTCCGGGCTGTTCTTCGTCCAGATCCTTTCGTTGAAAATCTTGCTTTTTTGTGCCGTTTTCCAACGAATCGCATCTGATTGCACAACCGTTACGCTAATGTAACTTTTTATTATCATTCTTTTGAGAAAGTATTGATTAATACCTATAGTTTGAATGATGGCTTTGCGGGTTATGCTGTTCCTCTATGCAATGGAACGACCACTACATATTACGATGTATTCGGTAATGCTTACTATACTCCAAGCACAAATGCACGTCATGCAATAGCAGGCCATGAGCTTGGTCATAGCCAGTCTATTGGGCATATCGACAATCCAGCAATAGCCTTAATGGGATACAATCCTGATAACAATACCTATTTTATACCCCAGCCCCTTGATGTATCATTTGTAAACCAAATATATCCATGATTCATCCGCAAAAATAATGCGGATAAAAAAGGAGGAAAGAAATGATCAATTCGAAGTCAAGAAGTAAGTCTCAAATATTAAGAATTTCGGCAGCTTTATTGCTAATAATTCTAGTAAGTTCATGTAATGGAAATGCTATTAATGGACAACAAGGACAAGTTTCATTCAGTTATATCACTGGCAATTCATACAGCGACTTAACTAACAATGTAAATATTATTGTAATTGGTGAAATGGTCGCAGTTCGCGACAATGTAAATATTGCACGAGATGATGAAGATATGATGAAATCTTCTTCCTCAAGATATGAAATTGGGCAGGTTTACGAGTTTAAAGTTGATGAATATATTAAAGGTAACGGTAAATCGACAATTTATGTAGTGCAGGTTGAAGGCTTCTTAAGCCAAAAGGAACTAAAGACCAATAAATCAATAACTCGTGCTAAAGAAAATTTCGATTTTATACCCATTAAGTCTGAAAAGAAGTACCTATTGTTTCTTTCTGATCTGATTGGTTTTCCTACAGGTGAATATTTTATTGGACCCATTCATCCTTGGCGTTTCGACATTACTGATCCAGAACAAGTAATACCCGAAAGTCCTTGGCCTTATGCTAATCAGGTATTTCCCCCAGTTCCATTAAAGCTGGTTCTTGAACAAATAAAGCATCCTGAATCTGACATCATACCTAAAACTAAAGGGGATGCGTATCCTGCTCCTAATATCATTTTGCCCGAGGATAAAGAAAATCCTTATCCTCCACCCACCGAAATTCCCTAACAATTAGCTTTAATGTTCACACTATTTAATTGTTGCCTATAAAATGGCATTAGCAAGGAGCTACCTTTGAGGTTGTCAAACATAAAGGTATGAATTGGCACGAAACTTGCTACCTCCCAAGGAACCACCAACGAGGAGCAAAACGACATGAACCAGAAGTACATCGTGCAGCTAAGCGAAGCAGAACGTTATCAACTGAAACAACTAATTTCTTCCGGTACTGGGCCTGCCCGCCAAATACGGCGAGCCAATATCCTGCTGAAATCGGATGCGAGCCAGGCAGGAGCGCCGTGGAGCTACCAAATGATCATGGAAGCCTTTGGTGTATCGAATGTAACCATCAGCGATGTGCGCAAAGGCTACCTGGAAGGCGGCCTGGAGAAAGTGCTCAATCGCAAGAGACCAGAACGGGAGTATCCGCATTGCCTGGATGGGGAAGGCGAAGCTTACTTGATCGCACTGACTTGCAGCGAAGCGCCCGACAGCCATGAGCGATGGACCTTACGTTTGTTGCGTAATCATTTGATCAAATTGGAGGTTGTTGAAACCATCTCGCACGAGACCGTGCGCACAACGTTAAAAAAAACGAGTTAAAGCCCTGGCAAAACGAAGAGTGGTGCATTCCCCCCAAGGCTAATGCTGAGTTTGTGAGCCATATGGAAGACATTTTGGAGGTGTACACCCAGCCATACGACCCCAAACGGCCCCAAATTTGCATGGATGAGACCAACAAGCAACTCCTGGAAGATATTCAGGAACCCCTGCCAGCCAAACCAGGCCAGGTCGAGCGCATTGATTATGAATACGAGCGCAATGGGACCGTCAATCTCTTCATCTTTGTGGAGCCGCTGACCGGAAAACGGTACGTCAAAGTGACGGAACGGCGCACGCGCAAAGATTGGGCGCTGGCCATGCGCGAACTATCCGATGATCTATATCCAGACACCCAAGTGATTGTGGTTGTCAGTGATAATCTCAACACGCATTCCCCCGCGTCTTTCTATGAAGCCTTTGCGCCGGAAGAAGCCAGACGCTTGGCGAAACGGTTTGAATTTCATTACACCCCCAAGCATGGTAGTTGGCTCAATATGGCTGAAATCGAGCTGAGTGTTTTAGGTCGCCAATGTTTGGCCGGTCGTATCCAGGATATCGAAACCCTGACGCGCAAAGTGCTGGCCTGGGAAGAAGAACGCAATGCTGCGGTTGTTAAGGTTCATTGGCGGTTCACCACTACCGATGCTCGTATCAAACTGGCTCACCTCTATCCAAGGATTGAGGTTTGACTGACTACTAGTCACTATAATAAAAATGGAAACTCTCAACCAATCCTACGATGATGACCGATCCAATGGACCTACCCATTCTGACCCATAAAGATTATCGTGTCCCCTCTGTCTTTACTCCCGAGAATTTATTACGCGAAGCCCGCCGGCAAAAGGGATTAGCGGTTGGCAAGATCCCAGAAGTCTGCATATTAGACCCGGATGGCGATATCGTCCAAAACCTGTTGGAAACGCAGCAGGCTCAGCGCAATCCATACTGGGCCTGTTACCATACCGCCTTGTATGACTTTGCCTACAACGGCCGGATGTTCGGGATCATTGGGAACGCGGTTGGCGCATCTTTCGCTGTTTTGGTCGCGGAGAAATTGTTTGCCTCCGGCTGCCGGCTGCTGCTCAGCATAACGTCTGCCGGGCAAATCCTGGATGTCGCTCCGCCACCTTATTTTGTGCTGATTGACAAAGCTTTACGAGATGAAGGAACCAGCTACCACTACCTACCGCCTTCCGTTTATAGTGCAGCGGATGCCAGGCTCCTGTCAACGCTTCAGCCTCTTTTATCCTGGAAAAGGCATCGAGTCCTGATGGGGGCAACCTGGACCACGGATGCGCCCTTTCGGGAGACAGAGTCGGCGATCAGCAACGCGCAAGCACAAGGGATATTGGGTGTCGAAATGGAAGCAGCTGCCTTATATGCCTTTGCCAGTGCTCGGGAAAAGCCGGTTGTTTGTTTTGCCCAAATCACCAACCGGATGGGCAGCGTCGAGAATGATTTCGAAAAAGGCGAAGCAAACGGGAGTCAGGCAGCCCTAGAACTGCTCGACCAGGCGACCAGCCTTTGGCTCGATCAACTCACAGAATAGGCGCCCCTTATTTGGATTATTTCTTTCTATGCCAAATGTCGGAGGAAAAGAGGGAATTCTTCAGATCGATATCCACCGCCCATTCACAGCCTGCTTGCACATCTTCCTGGGTTTGCTTTACAGCGTCATGCGCACTCCGCCCAGGCCGAAAACAATGGCTCGAACGTGGCGTCAAGCACCGCGCGATGGCCTGCTGGAGCAAGCGATCCGGCACCGTCGGTATCCCTAACAACCACACCCCGCCAGTCCACTTCTATAAACTACTGGCGGGGCATCTGTTTTATTTGACAATGAAGTAACCAGGGCCTTCTTAAGAAGATTTTTGCTCCCCCAGAGATTGATCCTTTAATATCCCTTCTAATGCATATAAACCTAGAAGATAAGAGCGCCAACCAAAACCAACAATTGATCCGGAAGCCACGGCAGAGATGAGCGAGGTGTGGCGAAAGGTCTCGCGAGACTGGACGTTCGAGAGATGCACTTCGATCACCGGAATATGGATGGCGGCGACAGCATCGCGCAGGGCAACTGAGGTGTGGGTATATCCGGCTGGGTTAAAAACCACCCCCCTGGCCCAATCTTGCGCTTCGTGCAGGGCATCAATCAAAGCCCCCTCGTGGTTGGACTGAAAGGTACGCACTTCCAGGCCCAGCGTTTCACCGGTCGATACGAGCCGCTGATTAATTTCCGCCAGATTCACCTGCCCGTATATGCCAGGCTCACGCTGGCCTAACAGATTTAAGTTTGGTCCATGTAACACCAGAATGGGCTGCATTGCTCTCCCCTTATCATTTATCGTTCGTGGTTTCAAAGATGCGCTGCGGCCAGTCAGTCACCTCAATGCCTACACGCACTGCGCCTATACGCTCAGGTAAAGCAAAGCGCACCTGCCCGGCAGCGCGTTTCTTATCCATTTGCATGGCGGTAATGATGCGCTGCTGTGAAAGATATGCTGGAATGTGGGCCGGCAGCCCCAAGTTTTGCAGGATAGAGGATATTTGATCCGCCAGGCCAGGCACAGCAATGCCCAACTGCTCAGCCAACTGCGCTTCAGCGACCATGCCAATTGCCACAGACTGACCGTGCGAAAGATGAAAGTCTGAGGCTAATTCCACCCCATGACCGATGGTGTGCCCCAGGTTCAACGCCTGCCGCACGCCTTTTTCATAGGGGTCGACTTCAATCACCTTGACTTTAACAGCCATTCCCTGACGCACAAGACTGTCCAGGTTGGATGTGAGTGACTCCCACCCTGCGGCACAGCGCGCGAACAAGTCTGGGTCAGCAATCACGCCATGCTTCAACGTCTCTGCCAGCCCATTTTGCAGCTCGCTTTGGGGCAGACTGGCCAGTACCTGCGGGTCAGCCAGCACCAGACTGGGGGGATGAAATGCTCCTACCAGATTCTTGCCCTGGGGCAGATCAATACCGGTTTTGCCGCCCAGGCTGGAATCGACCATTGCCAACAAGGTTGTGGGGACATTGACCCAGCGAATACCGCGCAGGAAAGCAGCGGCAGCAAAGCCACACATATCCCCAACTACGCCGCCGCCTAAGGCCACAGCCGTACTGCCGCGTTCGAGACGGGACTGAACCATCCCCTGCCAGATTTGTTGAATTGAATCGAGATTTTTATGCTGCTCTCCAGCCGGAATCTGAACCAGTTCGGCGTCAAAGCCAGCCTGGCGCAGCGATTCAAGCGCCGGTTGGGCATAGCGTGGGGCTACATTTTCATCGCTGACCAGGGAAATCGGACCTTTCAAGTTACGGACGCGAAGCGCATCGCCCAAATACGCCAACCCGCCTGGCTCCACCAGGACATCATAACCGGCGCCCATCCCGCGCACATGGAAACGTCCCAACATCACCTGAATTTGCCAGACAATCTCCTCCAGGCTGGCGCAGGAAGTATCCACAGAAAGTGGGAAAGAGCGATAGTGAGCAGCACGAACATCCAGCAGATTTTTCAGACGCTCCGAATAATTCCCTGATAAGAGTGGACGCTGATCTCCCTGAGAAGCCAGACGAGCCAGGAGCGCATCCAGGCTGGCCTGCAAGCAAACCACATATCCATGCTGCTCCGCCAGGCCGCGCGCCTGGGACTGAAGCAGGGCGCCGCCCCCTAAGGCCACCACGTGCGCTTCGCGTTCTAAGACAGACTGCAAAGCCGCCAGCTCTCGCGCCCGAAAGCCTGTTTCCCCCTCCTGGGCAAATATCGCGGGGATGGGGTGACCCGCCTGGGACTCAATCACATCATCCAGATCTGTAAAAGGTAAATGGAGGCCTTCTGCCAGCTTGCGGCCCACGGAACTTTTGCCAGAACCAGGCGGACCGTATAGGAAGATGAAACCGTTATGCATCTCCAGCTTCTCCTTTCGCGGGCCAAAAAACGTGACTGCCGCCTGTCATGAGGAGATCCGACAGAGATGCCTGGCGCAGCGCGGCAAAACGTGGCTGCATTTCTTCCAGGGAATCACCGCCCAATTTTTCCAATAAAACATCTGCCAGCACCAATGCAATCACCGCTTCCAGCACAGGGACCGCGCGCGGCACCGGGCAAAAGTCAGAACGCTCATAGCGCGTTTCCGTTTCCTGTCCGGAGGATAAATCCACCGTCTGCTGGGGCGTGAGGGTGGTAGCAATGGGTTTCATGGCGGCGCGAATGACCAGCGGCTGACCAGTGGTAATGCCGCCTTCTAACCCGCCGGCCCGGTTTGTGGGGCGCACCAACTGCGCGCCGTTGTGACGGATGGCGTCATGGACTTGAGTGCCGGGTTTGCGCGTGTTGGCAAAAGCTGGACCAAACTCAACGCCTTTGATGGCCTGGACACTTAAGACGGCGGCGCCCAGGCGCGTTTCCAGGCGACGATCCCACTGCACATGCGAACCTAAGCCGGGCGGCAGATTTAAGGCAACTACCTCCAGCACGCCGCCCAGGGTATCACGCTCCTGCATAATGGCGCGAATGCGAGCGCGCATGGCCTCCGCAGCCTGAGCATCCGGACAGCGCACCTCCGATTCTTCTGCCAGACGAAAGCGCTCTTCGTAATCGAGCGGCTCCAGGTCTGCATCCACTTCTCCAATCGAGGTCACGTAGCCGCCCACCTGGATGCCAAACTGCGCCAGCAGCAGACGGCAAACTGCGCCCACTGCCACCCGGGCGGCAGTTTCGCGCGCGGAGGCCCGTTCGAGCGCTGGACGCAGATCGTGATAGCCATACTTAACTGCTCCGGCAAGGTCCACGTGGCCCGGTCGGGGAGTGGTGAAGGCATCTACGGCTTTCCCGCGCCACCTGGCATGGTCCATATTTTCAATGAAGAGCGCCAGCGGAGCGCCTGTGGTCACGCCGCTCATCACGCCCGCTAAGATTTGGGCATGATCGCGTTCCAACTTCATGCGCGGCCCCGCGCCATACCCCAACTGGCGGCGCTGCAAATCCTGATCAATCTGCTCCTCGGATAGGGGTAAACCAGCCGGTAAGCCTTCTAGAATTGCGGTCAGGGCCGGTCCATGCGATTCACCGGCTGTAAGGTATCGTAACGTCATTGTTCGTCCCCGTAAAATGCGGTTTCCATGACTCCAGCGGGTGGCTCCCGACCGATCCAGCGCATAAAGGCCAGCGCTGCCTGCGCTATTAACATTCCCGCCCCCGTATCCGCCTGCAAGCCCGCCTGACGCGCTCTTTTCACCAGCATCGTTTCATCCGGGTTATAAACCAGATCATATATCACAGCTCCTGACGGGAGCGGCACCGACTCAGGCCAGGGACTCTCTTCCACATTGGGGTACATGCCCACTGGCGTGGCGTTGACCACCAGGCGATTGCCGGGAGACAACTGCGCGAGGGAGTCTTCGCTCAAAAGGCCGGCTTGCACAGGCTTACCCGCTAAGTCTGACTGCAAGGTCTGCACCAGTTCCTGCGCCTGAGCTTCACGGCGGGCCAGCACACGCACGTCCCATCCCGCCATTGCCAACGCATAGGTCACCGCCCGAGCCGACCCACCGGCCCCCAGTACCAATGCTTTTCCGACATCTGAGCCGGTCAGGCTCTGAACATCTTTTAAAAACCCATGCACGTCGGTGTTATCCCCTGCCAGCACGCCGTTCGCGCTCATATAAATGGTGTTGACTGCGCCAACTGCCTGGGCTACCGGCGATAAATGGTCCAAATACGGCATGACAGAAGCCTTATGAGGGATGGTGACATTTAATCCTTGCAGTTCTCCCTGGCGCAGTTTAAGGAGCAACTGTTGGATTTCTTCATTTGCTTCCCTTTCTGGCTGCGGTGGGATAGGGAATAAAGTATATTCCCCCTGAAGCCCAATGGCTTCAAGCGCAGCGCGGTGAAGCTGCGGCGAGCGACTGTGACCAAGCGGATAACCGATCAAACCAAGGTGGTAAACAAGCTGATTCATGCATCCTCCCTTTCGTCTTCTTCGTGTTGGATAGGTCGTTCACCTTCCAGACGCAAATCTGCACCTAATGCAGTCAATATGGTGATGAATTCAGGGAATGATTCTGCAATCATCTCGGCGCCTTCCACCACCTCTTCACCCTGGGCGGCCAGACCAGCGACTGCCATAGCCATAGCCAGGCGGTGATCGCCGTGGGCGTGGGTCAATCCGCCCAGGGGCTGCCCGCCCCATATGTTGAAACCATCCGGCAACTCTTCGGTACGGATCCCCAACGCCAATAATTCCTGACAGAGCGTGGCAATTCGATCAGATTCCTTATAACGCAGCTCACGCGCTTCGCGCACCTGCGTACAACCGCCTGCATATGCGGCGGCGGCGCCAAAAGCGGAAAACTCATCGATCATCCGCACCACCAGCGGACCCTGAACATGCGCGGCGTGCAGAGAAGAAGAGCGCACAACCAAATCGCCGGTAGGTTCTCCGCCCTGGTCGCGCGGGTGTTCTACCCGCACGTCGCCACCCATTGCCTGGAGCGCATCCAGCAGCCCGGTGCGAGTTGGGTTGATACCAACCCCACGAATGCGGATTTCAGAGCCTGGAACCACCAACCCAGCAACTACTAAAAAGGCCGCAGATGAAATATCCCCGGGCAGACTCATGTAGAAGGGTCGTAAGGCGCGCGTATTCACCGGATCCATGCGCGTTTCATAGGATACCGTCTGGCTATCTTCCCCCATTTGCACCGTACTGGAGATACTTACCCCCATGCTGACAAGCATTCGTTCGGTGTGGTCGCGGGAAGGACCGGGCTCTCGCAGCACTGTGACGCCATCGGCTGCCAGCGCCGCCAGCAGCAAGCAGGACTTAACCTGCGCACTAGCAACCGGCAAGGTTTCATCTAACGGGCGCAAGTGCTGCGCCTCGCGTCCGGCGAGGGTCAGCGGTGCGCGCCCGCCTTCACTGGCGGTGATCGGAACCCCCATTCTTTGGAGCGGCTCGACAATACGCTGCATGGGACGGCGGCAAAGACCGGGCGAGCCTGTCAGCACAGCTGGGATACCGGCCGCGGCGACCGCGCCGGCCAGGAGACGGAGGGTAGTGGCTGAGTTGCCGCAGTCAATAGGTTGGGCCAGCGCGCGCAAACCCGCCAGGCCCTGACCCTGTACAGTCAGTACTGTGCCCTCTAAATTCCAGGTTACGCCTAGAGCGGAGAGGGCATTCAACATCGCCCGCGTCACCCCGGAAACCAGGAAGTTCTCAATCCGGCTCTCTCCCTGGGCTAAGGCAGCAAACAAAACCGCCCGGTGTGAGAGCGACTTATCCCCGGGCAGTTCAAGCTCGCCCCTCAATGGATTTCCAGGTTGAATGATCAGGCGCATAAGTTTCCTTCAATTGTTACCTTGATTACTTTTTTACCAGTTGATGATACTGCGCAGCACTTTGTTCCAGCAAGGCTGCCATCGTTTCAAAATCACCCAATTCTAACAAGGTCTCATACTGAGCCAACTGCTCACGAATGCCCTTTATGGCTATGCGAATATTATCCGGGTTAGTCACCAGGATATCGAGCATCATCCTGGTTGAGCTGCCTGCCAGCCGAGCTGTGCTGCGAAAGCCAGGACCCAGCATAGGCGTGCTGTCTAAGGAGGTCGCCTGCGCCAGGGCGCAGGCGACCAGATAAGGGGCATGACTGGTAGATGCTACCCAGCGGTCATGCTCTGCGGGTTCTACCCACAACGGACAAGCCGCCACTGCGCGCGCCAGCGCCTCACCCATCAAACGGGCACGGGATGAAGTACGAGACAAAGCACACAACGCAAAAGGCGCTTCCTGATATAGGCTGCTCTCTGCAAAACGCAGCGAGGCTTTTTCCTTACCGCACATAGGATGCCCGCCCAATGGATCAAACCGGTCTGGCAGGTTGTCCATGGCTGCCATGACCTGCTGCTTGGTTGATCCAAGATCCATTATCATAGCAGCGCCAGGATGCAATTGGGGCAACTGCGCCAGCAGTGACAAAATGGTCCGCACCGGGGTCGCCAGGATGATCAGGTCCGCCTGCGGCAGCAGGTTGTCCAGGCGAGTATCGGCCTGATCTACAATACCCCATTCCCGCGCCAGAGTCACTGTTTCAGGATCCGAATCGATCCCCAAAAGCGCGCCGCATTTTCCTTTCAAAGCCATCGCCAGCGAGCCACCCATCAATCCCAACCCAATGATCGCGACCCGGCTGGCGCTTAGAAAGCCATCTCCATCCATTGTAATGCTCCACCTAGGCCGCTGCGTCCGCTGCAACCGCCGCGGGAGCTTCTTTCGCCGGCGGTACAGTGCGACCTACAGCTTCCGCGATCATCCGGATCTGACGCACCATCTCAGCGAAGCGTTCCGGCTTGAGCGACTGACCGCCATCCGAAAGCGCTTCTTCTGGATGAAGATGCACTTCAATAATCAGGCCATCCGCGCCAGCAGCAATGCCAGCACGCGCCACCGGGGCGACATACTGCCAGTTGCCCGTACTGTGGCTGGGGTCGAGAATGACCGGTAGATGAGTAAGCGCTTTCAACACTGGGATGGCGTTAATGTCAGTGGTGTTGCGGGTGGCTGTTTCGAAGGTGCGGATGCCGCGCTCACACATGATGACCCGCCGGTTGCCGTGCGAGAGAATATATTCCGCCGCCATCAAGAATTCCTCGATAGTGGCTGAATTGCCACGTTTCAGCAAAACGGGATGCTGACTTTCACCAGCGGCGTGCAGCAAGGTGAAGTTTTGCATGTTACGAGCGCCAATTTGAAGCACGTCGGCGTAACGCGCTACCAGCGGAACCAATTCAGGCGACATCACTTCGGTCACCACCGGTAAACCAGTGGCCTCGCGAGCTTCCGCCAGATATTCCAGGCCCTGCTCACCCAGGCCCTGGAAAGCATATGGCGAAGTGCGTGGTTTGAAGGCCCCACCCCGTAGAGCGCGCGCGCCAGCTTCGCGCACCGCGTGGGCGGTCTCGAGCAACAGCGAACGGTCTTCTACCGAGCAAGGCCCGGCGATAATCACCAGTTCCTGCCCCCCAATTTTTACACCGTCCAGCGGGAAAACCGAATCTTCGGGAATGAACTCACGAGAAGCCAGTTTGTAAGGCCGAGAGATCGGCACAATGCGGTCTACGCCGGGCAGGCGCGTGTACTGTTCGCGATTAATGCGGCGGATGTCGCCCACCACACCAATCACAGTATGCTCAACCCCCTGGGAAAGATGGGCATGCAGCCCTTCTGACTCAACGCGCGCTACAATCGAAGCGATTTGGTCAGTGGAAGCTTCAGCGGACATGATAATCATCATAAGGTTTTCTCCTGGCGAAAGGATAAGAAGATTGAAACGTTAATGCAGACTGGTTTGGATCAAGTCTGGACGGAGCTGAACAGCTTCGCGCAAGTAAACATGGTGGACGGCATTCTGCGGCAGGTTTGTATTCCAATGAAGTAATACGCGGATACAGCATGGAAGACTGCCAGGGACTGGAATTTCACGGGCGCACATCAACGGGACTTCTGTCCACTCGGCGCTCAACGCACGTGCTGCCTGAGCCGGATAAGCCGCGCGGATATCTTCCGTAACAGTAAACAAAATGCTGGCGACATCGGTGGGCCGTAGGGTTGGGTTGGCCTCTAAGATCGCCAGCATCAGCTCGCTCGTAGCCGTTAAAACGGCCTGGGCGTTGTCCTCACAGACAGTCGTTGCACCGCGAATACCTCTGACAGTCATCAAGAAATCCTCCAATGAGAATAAAAAAACGCGAGCCATTGGCCTCGCGTTTTCTACTTCCTTCTCTAAGCTTCTAAGCTTAAGCGCCGCCAACAGCAACCGGGGACCGGGAGCCAAAATAAAAAGCAAACGCAAAATAATAATAGAAGCTGGTAGTTGTTTTCATGTTATTTCAAGTAGTATAGCGTGATGAGGAGGGAATGTCAAGCACTTTTTTGGAATTTATGAATTTAGTAGATTGGATTTATCTATATTACTATTATCGACAAAATATGATATTATCGGGGCCATGCTTGAAACGATAGATCGAACGCCCACGTTTTGGGTAGGCAATATTCCCGTTTACGGGGATCTCATTTTATCCCCGATGGACGGCTATTCTGATATGCCATTCAGAAAGATGGCGCGCGCATTGGGATCAGCCATGAGCTACACTGAGTTCATCAATGCGATTGACGTCCTGAATGGACACCCGCACCTGGAACGGAAATTAACTTACCTGGAAAGCGAGCGCCCGATCGTCTATCAGGTTTTCGACGATGACCCAGACCGGTTCGTGCGGGCTGTTTCAAAGCTGCGCAATCGAAACCCGGATATCATCGACGTGAACATGGGCTGTTCGGCGCGCACAGTTTCAGGACGCGGGGCAGGCGCCGGCTTGCTTCGCACCCCCGAAAAAGTCGAGAAGATCTTCCGGGAATTAAGCCGGATATTGGATATCCCAGTGACAGGGAAGATCCGGCTTGGTTGGGATGCAGCCAGCAAGAATTATTTGGAGGTGGCGCGCATCATCGAAGACAATGGCGGGCAGCTCATCGCGGTTCATGGGCGCACCAAAGAACAGGCTTACGGCGGGCAAGCGGATTGGGACGCCATCGCCGAAGTGAAACAAGCCGTTTCGATCCCGGTGGTGGCAAATGGAGACGTGCGCACGGTGGCCGATATTGAGCGCATTAAAGCGCACACCGGCTGTGATGCGGTTATGATCGCGCGGGCAGCCATAGGGAATCCCTGGATTTTTTCACGCCTGGACCGCGAGGATGTACCGCCATATATCTTACACAGTACTATGCTCAGCCACCTGGACAGCATGTTAAGTTTTTATGGGCCTGAACGTGGGCTGGTGTTTTTCCGCAAGTATGCCAAGCGTTATCTCACGCCTTATGGGCTGAGCGGCGAGGTGCGCCAGGCGCTGCTGACTACAGAAAACAAAGAGCAGTTCCTATCCATGCTGGATCAGGTGATCACCACTGCCGGCCTGGCAGTGTAACGCACGCAGAAAGGTTATAGAACTATGCACGGCATCGTCTCGCTTCTTTCTAGCAAATACACTGAACAGGTTAATACCCTGTGGGACGAACTGGAAAACCGCTTTGATATCCGCGGTGTGCGCGTAACTCCATTTCCACATTTCTCCTGGCAAATTGCTGAGTCCTATCAGATCGACTGGATCGAAGCCACCCTCCATACCATTGCGGAACGCACACAGCCTTTCACAGTGCGCACCACCGGGCTGGGGATTTTTAGCGGCGAACACCCTGTAATTTACATTCCGCTAATCAAGACAGCCGAACTGGTGGCGTATCATCGCCTGGTGTGGGAAGCACTCGAAGAAAACAGTGAAGTCCTCAGCCCATACTATGATCCTGAGCATTGGGTGCCGCATATCACCCTGGCCTTCATGGATGTAACCCCACAAAACGTCGGACCGATCCTACAGTGGCTGTCTTTCCAAACCTACAACTGGGAATGGCAGGTTGATCACCTTGCCTTTTTGCATCAAGAACCAGGGGGAGTCGCCAAGCTACAGTATCAGGTCTCTTTTCCAGTGAACCAAAAAACGGGTTAGGGCAGAATCAACGCCTAACCCGTTCCTTTCTTTCCGTTCTCTGTTACGGTTTCACCAGATACAGGTTTACCTTCCCACCGTAATCCGAAGCATATAAGATCTTGCCGCCATCCCAACTCCAGGTTGGGTGGCAGTGACTGGACTGGGTGTGCCAGGAGGTCTTGTGGTTGCACAGCACCTCAAGAGAGGGTTGGTCTCCGGCAATATTGACCAGCACCAGGTCATCCACATCATCCCCGACCAGGACGGTATTATCGGGATTAGCATGGTAGTGATTGCAGTAATAGGGCATATCGATCTTCTTGACCAGCTTGCCTTTGCGATCGACCAACCCGACAAAGGGGACCATATCGTTCTCGTTAACCGCTATGTCGGTCGCGACCGCTTGCGTGCGATCAGAAGTGATGGTGCCATCATGGCCCGGGCCACGATCGTCAAAGAAGACGTAACCATCCTGGGTCCAGAACTCGTGTCCAATCGAGTCCCATTCATCCTGTCGGAAGCAGGGTTTCGATTCACGCGAAACGAAATCGAGCAGCCAGATGCGCTGGGTGACCAGATTCCAGGGGCCTTCGTGGCAGTAAGTAGCAATGGTAGGATCATCCGGGCAGAATTGAAAGTGACCGACCCAATGGGTGTCTTTGAAGACATCAAACGCGCCAGAGCCATCCAGATAGGCCAGGGTGATGCGCCCGTCTTTGATACGGTAGAAGCTTTCTTTGAAACCCGTGTAGTTCGGCCCTTCAGGCGCATCCACAATCTCATTTCGAGAGAAAGCCACGTAACGCCGGTTGCTGGCAATGGAAGGCGCGCCAATGGTATAACTTTCCTGCTCTTCGTACAGCAGCGTGGTTTCACCCGTAACCGTATCGAGCGCCTTCATCTGGTTGAGGCCGTTGATATATACCATAATCCGGCTGTCAGGAGTCTTGGTCACGCTGTGGACTTGAATCGGCTCGTCGGTTAGCTGGACAATTTCACCCGAGCTTAAGTCCATCCGAAAGATATTATAGCAAGGGTCCTGATGAGGCGCCTTGTTCTCACCGGAGGCGCGGTCTGAAAGGAAGTAGATCTGGTTCTGCTGTGAAGTCAAACGAGTTTTCGGTAAAGTAGAAATGAACATTATTACCGGTAGAGGTTAACTGCTGAACAGTGCGACCCGTCTTTTCATCTTGAAAGGTTCGCAGTTCTGATGGCCAGGTTTGTCCAATCATCGTCATATTCCTATCAAAGTAGCTGTGGGATGCAGGGCCGGTTGTGCAGTGCGCCAACCGGCCCCAAACGTATTCAAAACGTTATCCTCAGATCTTTACGGGCGAACCATATACAGGTTCACTTTCCCATCCACGTCTGAGGCATATAAGATCCGGCTGCCGTCCCAACTCCAGGTGGGATGGCAGTGACTGAACTGGGTGTGCCAGGAAGTCTTGTGATTGCAAAGGACTTCGAGGGAAGCTTTTTCGCCAGCAATGTCGATTAGCACCAAATCGTCCACATCATCCCCGACCAGGACGGTATTATCGGGATTAGCATGATAGTGGTTGCAGTAGTAGGGCATATCGATCTTCTTGACCAGCTTGCCTTTGCGATCGATCAAGCCTACAAAGGGGACCATATCGTTCTCGTTAACCGCTGTGTCGGTCGCGACCGCTTGCGTGCGATCAGAAGTGATGGTGCCATCGTGACCCGGGCCACGATCGTCAAAGAAGACGTAACCATCCTGGGTCCAGAACTCGTGTCCGATCGAGTCCCACTCTTCCTGACGGAAGCAGGGTTTAAACTCACGGGCAACAAAGTCAAGCAGCCAGATGCGCTGGGTGACCAGATTCCAGGGGCCTTCATGACAGTAGGTACCGATGGTAGGATCATCGGGGCAGAACTGGAAGTGACCCACTTGATGGGTATCTTTGAAGGCATCAAACCAACCCGAACCATCCAGATAAGCCAGGGTCACCCGTCCATCCTTTACTTTATAAAAGCGATCCTTAAAGCCGGCGTAGTTCGGGCCGTGCTGAATCCGCACATTCTCATTCCGGCAGAAGGCAATAAAGCGACGGTTGCTGGCGATCGAAGGCGCGCCAAGGGTATAGGCTTCATCGCCCTCATACACCACGTTATTCTCGCCGGTGAGCGTGTTCAAGCATTTCACTTTGCCATCTGTGATGTAAACCACCAGTTGACTATCCGGGGTCTTGGTGACCCCCTCAACCGCCTTGGGTTCATCGGTTAGCTGCGTGATTTCACCCGTGTTCAGATCCATGCTAAAGAGGTTTATGAGCGGGTTTTCGTGTGGTTTTCGATCCAACCCCGAAGCACGGTCTGATCGGAAGATCAGCTTGTTCTCATTTGAATCAAATGAATTCTCTGTAAAGTAAAGATGAATATTGTTACCGGTAGTCGTTAACTGCTGAATCTCGCGACCGGTTTTTTCATCCTTGAAGCAGCGTATTTCTGACTCCCAAGTTTGTCCGATCATGCTCCTCTTTCCTTTTCTATGAAACAAATTTTGGAACTGCACGCATCCGGAAATAGAATCTCTGGTGATGCAGTCTCTTTCGACTGATCACCAGAGAGTTCTACGACCAGACGCGTTAATACCCCTTCACGGTGGTTCGCCTGGCAATCTTCCTCCAGGCTTTGTGTTTTGAAGACTGCCCCAGCAGGCTCTTCTACGGTTAATTCAAGCGTTGAACAGGCTCCTTGAATCTGTGCCTGAGCACCCTCCACCTTGACTGGCAGCCAGGTGACCAAACCTTCTTCTACTGCCAAACGCTCTCCATCGAAGACAAAGTGATCGTCCAGCACGAACTCACCTGTCTCAGGAGCCAGCGCTAAGGTACGCCGGGCCAACAGCAAAGCAGGCAGGTCATAAGCCTTGTGAAAATCAATCGCCACCTGTTTGTGCCCATCGACCAATCCCTGCGATATGATTGCACCCTGGAACTGCCTGCGCCCCCCGAACTCTGGGCCGGCTGCCTGTAGCTGATTCCCGATGCGCGGCAGGTTATGCCCGATCGAATTATTGAAAATATTCCCGTAACGGGTCTGGCGGAAGTACTCACGTGAGTAGTGGCCCCGTCCAGGGTCACACAGCAGATTTTCGCCATCAATATTGAGCAAGAATGAACCAACGTCAGTGTGACTGTGATGCCCATCATTGTGCCCGGCTTTAGCGGCCAGGATCACCGGCTGTTTCGCCGCCGTCTGACCGACGAACTTCACCACAGCGTAGTCCGGCAGATCGTAATCTTGGAAGGCCGAAGCTGGGAAGGGGTGGATCTCACCATCCCACCACGCGGCATCCCGCAAATTGATCGCCAGCTTAGCCCCGATGACACCCTTGCCTTCGCGCTGCTTCGGATGCACGATCAATCCCATTAAGTCAGTAACGCCCGTCCGCTCAGACAGCCGCTGCGCAATGCCCGGTTCAATGGCTAAGTCTTCGGTTGCGTCGCCAAAGGCAATGAAAGTGCCATGCCGCAGGGCTACCGCCAGCGGGTAGTGAGCAACTTTAACCAGACGCGGATCTGCCAGCAAATCCAGTTTGCCAGCCGTACGCTCGCGCAGCAGTTCCGCCAGGGTGACGAAGTACATCAGGCCATAATTCCAGTAACCAATGCCCTCTACCGAGCCGCCATCCTGTTCGAAGCCGGTGGCGATGTAGGCTTCGAAGCCTTCTAAAACCATCGCAATGGCTTCCGCCAACGTGCGCGGGTCGCGTTCCAGGCGCATAAAGGCCAGACCAATCGACCCATTACAGACACCGTTCCAGTTAAGAGCGCCTTTAAACCACCAATGTTTCCGCCCATAGGCCAGATAAGGCTTGAAAATATGACGCTCCACTTCCTGGCGAACTCGCTGCACTACTTCTGGTTCCAGGCGGTCGCCCAACCAGTAAATGGTTTCAGCCAGGCTTGCGCCCGTTTCAGCGGAAAACAGGTCAATTGCATCCGGTTCGCGCGTGAGGGCCGTGTGCGCGCCCAGTGGAGTTGTACGCACGATTGGAGGATGAATATCCCAATACTCTGGGCCTTGCTCTTCGTGGGCAGGCAAAACCCAGGTAGTCTCTTCACAAATGCTCCAAAGCAAGTCCTGCACCACGTCGCGCAGGGAGTCGTCACCCAGCATCATTTCGAGCACGGCCCGAGTCAGCATGGCGCGCCTGGCATAATAGACTTTTTGATAGCCATCCCGCCAGCCAGAATGTTCAAACTGACGGTATAGGGTGTAGGTTGTTTGGGGAATTTGGGTCAGGTCTGGGGCCTGACGGCGAAGCAATTCTATAATCAGGGGAGTGGAAGGGGATTGACGAACTTTTGAAACAAGATCCTCAGCAGGCGCATTAATACTAAGAAGTTCCTGAATTTCCTCAATGTTCATATCACCTCTAGAAATCATTAAACTGGGCAACCACCTGAAATCATACACCCGTTTCAAAAAATGAGGTTTGCAAAGAAGGCTGCTCTGCAAACCTCATTTCTCTTAATGATATGTGATGCCTTTCAACTTGAGATCTTCTGCCAGGTGACAGGAGACCCAATGGTCAGGGCGCAGTTGACGCCACTGTGGTTCTTTTTGACTACAAATATCGCGCGCGTAGCGGCAGCGTGGGTGAAACTTACAACCCGAGGGCGGATTGGATGGACTGGGCACGTCACCGAGGAGAAGGATACGGTTCGCGGCATGGTCCGGATCCGAACTGGGAACCGCAGAAAGCAGGGCCTCCGTATAGGGGTGCAGCGGCATTTCATACAACTCACGCGCTGGCGCAAGCTCGACGAGACTACCCAGATACATCACGGCAATGCGGCTGCTGATATGCTCGACTACGGAAAGATCATGAGAGATGAATAAGTAAGTTAGCCCCATCTCTTTCTGCAAGTCTGTCAGTAGATTGAGCACCTGTGCTTGAATGGAAACATCCAGAGCGCTCACAGGTTCATCACATACGATGAAGCGAGGTTGCAAGGCCAGGGCGCGGGCAATGCCAATCCGCTGGCGCTGTCCTCCAGAGAAAGCATAGGGATAACGATTCATATGCTGCACGCGCATCCCCACCTGCTCTAACAATTCGCGCACCCGCGACCGAAGTTCGTCGCCATCCATTAGCCCATGAATGCGCAGCGGTTCCCCTACGATATCCAGCACTGTCATCCGTGGGTTCAGGGAGGAGTAAGGATCTTGAAAAATGATCTGCATATCACGCCGATAGGGCTTCAACTGGCGGCGCGGTATTTTGGTTATTTCCACCAGTTCATCTTTTCGCCGGTAAAAGACCTGTCCGGCGGTTGGTTCCAGGGCACGCAAAATCACGCGCCCGGTGGTTGTCTTGCCGCAGCCCGACTCACCCACCAGCCCCAGCGTTTCACCTTCACGAATGAAAAAGCTGAGATCATCAACCGAACGCACCTGCCCAACCACGCGCTTCAACAACCCACGCTGGATGGGGAAATACTTCTTCAGGTTCTTGATTTCGACAAGAACGGGGCTCTGTGTTTCTTTTTCCATGTTATCTTCGCTCCTGTCGTGTCTAGTCCTGGAATAATGTACAACGAATCCAGTGACCCGGCTCTACTTCAGTGAGAGGGACACCTTCCGGGGCAGTACAGGCCGGCTTTTTCACAGCCGGACAGCGCGGATAAAAAGCGCAGCCCTGAGGAATAGAGAAGGGATCGGGGACACTGCCCGGGATTGGCACCAACCGCTCTTTCTTCAAGCGGCCCATTTTTGGAATTGACTGCATGAGGCCTATTGAGTAGGGATGGAGCGGCTGGTGGAAAATGACGCTTGCCGACGCGGTCTCAACAATCTTTCCCATATACATGACCGCCACGCGGTTTGCCAGTTCTGCTACGACACCGAGGTTATGGGTGATAATCAAAATGGATGTGTGATAATCACGCTGAAGCTGCTTCATCAACTCCAAAATCTGCGCCTGAATCGTCACATCCAGGGCTGTGGTCGGCTCATCCGCGATTAACAGACTGGGATTACAGGTGAGCGCCATCGCAATCATCGCGCGCTGGCGCATTCCACCAGAGAACTGATGAGGATACTCCCGCGCGCGCTGCTGGGGATTGGGAATGCCAACCTGGGCCAGCACATCTATCGCGCGATTCATCGCTTCCACTTTACCAACCCCTTGATGAAGTTCCACGGCCTCAGCAATCTGGCTGCCAACGGTATGCACTGGAGAAAGCGAAGTCATGGGTTCCTGGAAGATCATGGCGATTTCATCGCCGCGGATACTGCGGATTGTATCCCCCAATGGGTCGAGGGTGGTCATATCCACCAGTTCCCCACTTCGACGGCGAAACATAATTTGACCATTGACAATTTTGCTGCTTTTCTCGGGCAGCAGGCGCAGGACAGAGTAGGCAGTGACAGACTTACCGCAGCCCGACTCACCCACCAGGCCCAACGCCTCTTGAGGAGCGATCGAGAAGGAAACCCCGTCTACGGCCCGGACCACACCATCCATCGTAGTAAAGTGCGTTTTAAGATCCTGAACTTCGAGTAAAGGCGTTCCATTTTGCTGAGTTGCCATCATCTTCACCTCGTATATGGATCGGAAGCGTCCCGCAGGCCGTCACCGAAGAAATTAAACGCCAGCACAGCAGCAGAGATGAAGACGGCCGGCATTAACAGCCACGGGAAGTGGCGCAGCGTTTCCAGGTTTTGGGCTTCCTGCAGCAGAACGCCCCAACTAATCATCGGCGGACGCAGCCCAAGGTTCAGGAAGGACAGCGCCGACTCCGCCAGGATCATACCAGGCATGGCGAGGGTGGCAATCACGATGATGTGCCCCAGCACCGATGGGATCAGGTGGCGGAAAATCACCCAGCTATCACTGGCCCCAGCCAGTTGAGCGGCGTGAATGAACTCCTCTTCACGGAGCGAGAGCACCTTGCCGCGCAGTTGGCGCGCCAACCATGTCCATCCAATAAAGGAAAGGATGATGGTGATGGCAAAGTAAACCTGCCGGGGAGGCCAATGCTGCGGTAAAGCCGCCGAGAGAGCCATCCATAGGGGGATTGACGGGAAGGAACGGATGACCTCAATGGTGCGCTGCATGACCTCATCCACTACCCCACCATAATATCCTGAAGTGACCCCCAGCACCGAACCGATGACTAAACTGATCGATACGCCCAATAGGCCAATCGTCAGCGACATCTGACTGCCGAGCAAAATGCGTGAGAACATATCGCGCCCCTGGCGGTCGGTGCCAAACAAAAAGACGCCCATGTTCTCGTCAGTGGTACCGAACAAGTGGATATCGCTGTTAATGAATCCCATTAACTGATAAGGTTCGCCTTTTACAAAGAACTTTACCGGGACTTTTTGATCTGTATTGAGGGTATAACTTGTTTCCAGCGTGTTCGGATCGACACTGCGCTTGATGCTGTAAACATATAATCCAATGCTCGGATCGAAGTGTACAGCCTGGGGCGGCGCATACAAGAACTGCACATAACGCTGATCTCCGAGGTAAGGAGCCAGAAAATTAGCAAACAGCGCCGACAGGTAAAACAGGAGAACCAGAATGCCGCCGATGATGGCAGTACGGCTGCGGGTAAATTTTCGCCACATCAAACGCCACTGCGATAAGCCATACCGCCGATCTTCCTCCTCTGCCACTTTGAGCAGATCGGGAATGCGCTTTTCGATACTGGGGGTTAAGTTGACGTCTTCACTCATTCGTAACGTATCCTTGGATCAACCCAGGCCAGAGCAATATCCGCCAGTAAGTTTCCCATCATGAGCATAAAGCTGAGAAAAATCAAGAACGTGCCAGCCAAATACATATCCTGACTGGTCAGCGAGCGCACAAACATGGGGCCAATGGTGGGCAGCGAAAGGACAATGCCTAAGACAGTAGCCCCGGAGACGAGCTGCGGAAGCTGCATCCCCATGACGCTAATGAGTGGATTGATCGCCACACGAACAGCATACTTATTGATGACAATCTTTTCTTTTAGGCCTTTCGCACGAGCGGTGGTAATGTACTGCTGGTTCAGTATCTCTAACAGACTGCCGCGCATAATCCGGATTAACTGAGCCATACCACCAACCCCCAGGATTAATGCCGGCCAGAGGAGGTGATTGAGCATATCCAGCACCTTCGCTAAAGACAAAGGCGCATCCTCCATTCCCTGAGAATACAGGCCAGTAACAGAAACCCCAAACGCAAAAATGCCGACAAACATATACACCAGGCCCAATAGAAAGTCGGGAACCGATAGACCCAAAAAGCCGAAAAAGGTCAGCACATTGTCACCCAGAGAGTACTGGTGCCTGGCGGAATAAACGCCAATTGGAATAGCAATGATCCAGGTAAAAAAAAGTGAAATGAATGAAAGCGCGATGGTCAACAGTAAACGACTGCCGATTAATTCACGTACCGGGCGTTTCCATTCAAACGAGTAGCCAAAGTCACCGCGCACAAAACCAGTGATCCACTTAAAGTACTGGACGTACAGCGGCTTATCCAGGCCGTACTGGTGACGCAAGTTATCCATTGTCGCCTGGTCAGCGCCCGATCCAGAACTGGCTGCCAGGGCTTGAAGAGACGTCATGAAGTCGCCTGGCGGCAGGTTGACGATGATGAACGTCACAACCGATACAAAGAAGAGTGTGGGGATCATCCCCAGAAGTCGGCGAACGATAAAAGTGATCATCCTCTTTCCTTTGCATTGGGGAGCTGCGAGCGCACTTCCACCCGCAGCTCCCCAGTACCCATTGCTGGTTACTGTTGGAAGAAGAACTGAGACGGATCAAGATTGCCAGGGGACATGTAGATCCAGTCTTGCGTGTACTGCACCGGCACATTCTTGAAGTTATCTTTAATAATCACCGGAGCCGGAACCATACCCACTGTGCTGATCGTCCAGGCCTCTTCAGTCGCCATGCGAACTAACTGCTTGCCGATTTCAAGCTGCTTGGCATCATCAATGGTAGTCTTCCATTGATCATAGAGCTGCTGCGCTTCCAGCAGTTTGCCGGTTGGCTGTTCGCCGTCCTTGCCCTGGGTCTTATAATAGACGCCGAACAAGGGTCCCATCCAGGAACGTTCGTCGAAGGGGAAGATATAGATTGGGTCAACGAAAGGTTCCAGGCCGCGGTCAGTACCCCATACCGCAATCTGCACCTCATTGCCTGTGGCACGCGGCCAGAACAGGTCGCGCGTCATGGTCTTTACGGCGGTCTTGACACCGACGGCCGTCCACATTTCAGCCACCAATTGGACTGAGTCCAGGTCAACCCCGGTGCGCTCTGTCTCAATGGTTACTTCAAGCGGCTTCCCATCCGGGCGCATCCGGACTCCATCAGCGCCCTTGGTCAGGCCAGCCTTATCCAGCAACTCGTTGGCCTTCGCCACATCATACTCACCATACAGGTTCTCAATATCTTCCTGGAAGTATGGCGAGTTGCGCACAACAGGTTCTGTCCGGGGAACGCCCTGATCCAGGTAGGCAATGGAATTGATCTGGTTGCGATCAATGGCGTAAGACAGGCCAATGCGGAAGTCTTTGTTCTGGAAGATATCGCGCAGCACAGGATCCGCTGTATAACTCTGGTTGGGCCAGAAGACCAGGTTCGAGCCAGAGGCATTCGGCCACAAATACACATGGTATTTGCAGTCTGATTCCTTTTCCTTAAACAGTGGGAATTTCTTCAGATCCATGCGACGGGTCTGCATGTCAATTTCGCAAGCCAGCGTCTTGGCTGCCACGGCTTCGGTGTTCTCCACCAGGTTCATCTCAATTTCGTCAATATAAGGCAGCTGCTTGCCGTCCGGATCCACTTTCCAGTAGTAAGGGTTGCGGGTAGCGATCAGTTTGGAATCGCCAGAAGAGTACCGCGTAACCGTCCAGGCGGTCATGGCAGGGCGACCGGGGGTCAGATCGTCCGCCATTTCATTGAACTTCACATAGTCCTTCATGTCCGGGTTGTATTTGGGATGGAACTGTTTCAAGTAGTGCGCCGGAGCGAAGAAACCAAAGCGTTCAAAGTTCAGCGGCCATTGGTTGCCGTGGAAAGCCAGCATGCGCAGTACTAAACCATTCGGGCCGTCAAATTTGAGTTTAATGGTGGAATCGTCAATCTTTTCCAGCGTCATGGGTTTGCCGTTTACGACCCATTCGGCATGGGGGGCATTGGTCAGTTCGGTGTTCAGTTCGATATCTTCCCACCAGAAAATGATGTCGTCCACTGTCCAGGGTTCACCATCCGACCACTTTAAGCCCTTGCGGAAGTACAAAGTCAGTTCGGTGCCATCTGAACTGAACTCCCAGGACTTCGCCAGGCCAGGGATTACCGGGTCTTGAGGGTTGCGAGGCCAGCGCAGCACCGGGTCGTAATTTAGACGACCGTAGGCATGGAAGTCTGCCGGGCCGATCCAGGCACGCTGCCAGGTTCCGCCGTACTGACCGATTTCGTCAATCGGTTCGACTACCAGGGGTTCATCAGATACACGCTGATCCACAGCAGGCAGACCGCCCGACTTGACCTCACTGGCCAACATAGGCGCTTCCTGATAGTTCATCATCGAGCCAGTTTCACTGGCCTGGGTGGGTTCAGGCGCCATCGTGGATTCAGAAGCTGTCGTTGGTGCAGCAGCTTGGGTAGGCGCTTCAGTTGCTTTTTCGGTCGTGGTTGGCGGTTCCGTTGGCACCGTTGTAGCAGCCGGTTGGCAGGCTGCAAGAATCATCGACAGAATAACAACGACTGCCAGGATTGCAGGCATTTTACGAGACATTTCAGGCTCCTCCTAAAACGGTTCAACTACAGAAGGGCAGGCCGGGGGCCTACGACATTGAAAACCGGTCATCAAAGAGTAAGCTCGAACACTGGGGGTTTACACCACCTCCTTTATCGATAGCAGATTCACCAACCAATAAAAACAACAATCTAACACGACAGCGCAGAATCATTCTGCCTGACTGTTGCTTCTATAAGGAAAACACGTCAATTCTCAGACGTTGTCTTTTACGACTCGCACTGAACCCGTCGATTCACGCACAATAAGCCGGCTCTCGAGTAAGGTAAAACCATTGGGTAATCTCATTCGGTTTTCCATTAACTCTCTTAAGATCTGCATGGCAAGGGCACCCATGTAGACCTTCGGCTGCTCGATGGTGGTGAGCGGGGGATTCGCATGAGCCGCAAGGGCTATGTCATCAAATCCGACTACCGATATATCTTGAGGGACAGTAAGGTGATGCGCATGGATGGCCTGCAGCGCTCCGAGCGCCATCAGGTCGTTGTATGCCTGCACGGCAGTAGGTCTTTCGGATTCAGGCAGTGAAAGCAGCGCGCTCATTGCCTGAAAGCCGCCGGCGACATTTGGGAAGCTGTTGGTTTTTAGCTGAGGCCGCAGTGATAAACCCGCCTCTGCCAGCGCCTTTTCCAACCCGCACTGGCGCACAATCGAAACCTCGGTGGTAGATGGGCCAGCCAAGTAAGCAATCCGGGTATGGCCCAGGCTGAGGAGGTGCCGGGCAGCCTGATAAACAGCTTTTTCAAAGTCGATCCGCACGCAAGGTACGTCTAAATTCGGTGTGCTGCGGTTGATCACAACCAGTGGAATATTAAAGCGCTTACTAAAACTGGTAAGCTCGTCCGTCGAAATTCGCGACCCGCATACAATCAGGCCATCAATAGCCCGGCGGGCCAGGATCTTTAGAATATGCTGCTCGGCCTGCGAATCTTCGGCAGTATCATATAACAAGAGGCCAATTCCATCTGGTCTGGCCTCTTGGTCAATCCCCCGAATTAGCTCAGGAAAGAAGGGGTTAAGAATGTCTGTAATCAGCACGGCAACCGTTCGCGAAACACCCGCATTGAAAGATCGGGTTGGCGCAACTTCATATCCCAGGAGGCTGGCAGAAGCCAGGACCTTCGAACGTACAGCCTCACTCACTGGAGCACTGTTGTTCATCACCCGAGATACGGTCGCGGCCGAAACACCTGCATGCCGGGCCACTTCTAACAAGCTGATCCGAGACTTTTTGTGTTCCACGTTGTTTGAAATGTCACCGTTTCTTATTTCGGTAGATATTTCGAAATAATGTTAACTTCTTTCATGAGTTTTCATAGTTCATAATACTCAAAAAGACATCTTTGTCAACAATTTTTAAGGATTGAGAAATATTTCACAATACGCTTGGTGTAAACACCTGAGTTACATTCCTGCTGGACAGAAAGAGCCGCCTGCCATACAATTCCTTAACAAACAAAACACAAGGATGCTGCATGAGGGAGAAAAAGCGTTCCGGACAAACATTGTTCGCACTAGGGCTTGGGTATCTCATTGACCAGGGAGAAGGCCAGGCCATGGGCGTATTATCCCCAATCATCCAGTCTGCCTGGGGCATCTCCTTCGGCATGATTGGACTGATGGAAACGCTCCGTACGATCTTGCAAACCGTCAGCGCGCCTGTCTGGGGGTATACCGCCGACCGATTCTCTCGTAAAAAGGTGCTTATCTTTGGCACAGGTATTTGGGGCTTATGGACTGTGGCTGTTGGCTTCGTGCCTGACTTTTCCAGTATGCTCGTCATCCGCGCGATCTCTGGTTTGGGACTGGGCTGCCTGATGCCAGCCACCTTCTCCCTGCTTGGGGATCACTATCCACAAGCAAAACGCGGGCGCGCCCTGGGTGTAATCGGCCTGGTCGGACTGATGGGCAACGTGTTGGGCGTGCTGGCATTAGGCTTTGTGGCATCGCCTGAGCAGTGGCGCTGGGGCTTTGTTGGCCTGGGGGCAGCCAGCGTACTCTCAGGGCTGTTTATCTGGTTGATGGTTTCGGAGCCGCCGCGCGGCGCAGCAGAACCAGAACTGGCGGGACTGATTACCTATGAAGATGAAAAACGCTACGCCATCAACTGGAAGGACATGTTCAACACGCTGCGCATTCCCACCATCTGGGCGGCTATTCTGCAAGGTGTGAGCGGCACAATGCCCTGGGTCGTGATGAGCATCTATATCATTAACTGGATGGTACGGGAGTTGGGTTACAGCACTGCCATTACCTTTGATGCAGCGCAAGGCAGCGCGCCATTGATCTTCGCGATTGTCGTGGTCGGCGCAGCCGTCAGCAACCTGTTGGGCGGCATAATCGGCGACTTTGCCGAAAAACACAACCCACGCTATGGACGTACGATCATTGGGCAGTTCGCGGTCTTCGCGGGCGCGCCGCTGATGTATATCTTCATCGCCCAGGCCAAACACATGACCTTCTGGCAGTTGATGGGACTGGCCTTGTTTACAGCCCTGATTATTGGCTGGCCTGGTCGCGGCGCAAAAGAACCGATGATGCAAGCCGTCGTTCCGCCCGAAATGCGTTCGAGCGCCTACTCGGTGGTGAACCTGATTGAAGGCGGGCTTTCCGCTTTCTCTGGGATAATCGCCGGTTTTCTGGCTGATTCTGTTGGGTTGACGCAGGCCCTGCTGTGGACCATTCCCTTCCCCTGGTTGATCTGCGGCGTCGTGTTTTCCCTATTTTACTTTACTTATCCAAAAGATGCTGAACGCGTGCGGGGGATGATGGCACAGCGCCGGGCCGAACTGCTGCTGGTGAAGAATGCAGCCTTACCTGCCGGCCCTGTTCCTGGAAGCGCCCAAACAGCGCCACTGGAAGGCACTCCCCTGCCCTCCACCCAGCTAAAACCCTAGAGGAGATATACCATGACTATTGTCAACGGATTTGAACTGCTGCATGAACAGCAAATACCGGAACTCAATACAGTTGCCCGGTTATACCGGCACGTTAAAACTGGCGCGGAACTGCTTTCGCTCGAAAACGATGACGAAAACAAAGTCTTCGGGATCACCTTCCGCACCCCTCCCGGCGACTCGACCGGTGTTGCGCACATTATGGAGCATTCTGTGTTGTGCGGCTCACGCAAGTATCCTGTCAAAGAGCCGTTTGTCGAACTGATGAAAGGCTCACTCAATACTTTCCTGAATGCCATGACCTATCCGGATAAGACTTGCTATCCGGTCGCCAGCCAGAATTTGCAAGACTTCTACAACCTGATCGACGTCTACATGGATGCTGTTTTTTACCCACTGCTTTCTCCGTACACGCTCGACCAGGAAGGCTGGCACTTTGAACTAGACGATCCGCATAAGCCTATGACCTTTAAAGGTGTGGTCTACAATGAAATGAAGGGGGTATATTCGCAGCCGGATAACGTGCTAGATGAGCAGGTACAGCATTCGCTCTATCCAGCTAACACCTATCATTACGACAGCGGCGGCAACCCGGCGGTAATCCCTGATCTTACGTATGATGAATTTAAAAACTTTCATGATCTGTACTATCACCCGTCGAACGCGCGCATCTTCTTCTATGGAGATGATGACCCACAGCAGCGATTGCTGTTAATGGATGAATATCTGCAAGCTTATGAGCGCATCCCGGTTCAGTCGCAGGTGGCGTACCAACCCATCTTTGAAGCGCCCAAGCGCCTGATACTGCCCTATGCCATCGGGGATGATCAGCCGGACGCCAAAGACTTTGTGACGGTTAACTGGCTGCTGCCAGAAGGCGATCCTGAACTGACCTTTGGACTGATCATTCTGGAACAGATTCTCATTGGCACACCCGCTGCTGAACTGCGTAAAGTACTGATTGATTCTGGCCTCGGCGAAGATCTGACCGGGCGCGGCCTGGAGACTGGTATGCTCCAGATGTTCTTCTCTACTGGCCTGAAAGGGGTCAAGAAGGAAAACGTCGATACGGTAGAAAACCTGATCCTGGAAACACTTACCCGGCTGTCGCATGAAGGTCTCGACCCCGATAATATCGCTGCGGCTGTCAATACGATCGAATTCCGCTTGCGCGAGAACAACACCGGCTCCTATCCACGCGGGCTGCTGCTCATGCTGCGCTCGCTGGAAACATGGCTGTATGACAAAGATCCTCTGGCGCTGTTGGCCTTTGAAGAACCCCTGAATGCAGTCAAAGCTCGCTTAGAAGCGGGGGAACCTTACTTTGAACACCTCATCGAGGCTTACCTGGTAAATAACACCCACCGCACCTCTGTCGTTCTGACACCTGATCCTACGCTGACAGAAGAACGCGATGCGGCTGAGCGCGAACGTTTGCAAAACGCCCGGGCCCAGATGAACGAATCGGACCTGCAAGCCATCGCTGAAAACACGCGCACCCTCAAACGACGCCAGGAAGCACCCGATTCAGTCGAGATGCTCAAAACCATTCCCATGCTGACGCGGGAAGACCTGGACCGTGAAATCCGGCATTTTCCAATAGAGGTGATCGATCAGGGTAAGATTCTGTTCCACGACCTGTTCACGAACGGGATCCTGTATATGGACCTGGGCTTTGATATGCACGTTATGCCCCAGGAATGGCTGCCCTATATTCCGTTGTTTGGGCGAGCCTTATTGGAAACAGGGACGGAAAAAGAAAGTTTCGTGCAGTTGGTGCAGCGCATTGGTCGCACGACCGGGGGTATTCGCCCCACCACACTGACCTCTGAAGTGAAAGATAAGGGGCGCAGCGCTGCCTGGTTCTTCCTACGCGGCAAGGCGATGGTCAACCAAACTGGCGATCTGCTCAATATCCTCAACGACGTATTGACTGGCGCGCGGCTGGATAACCAGGAACGCTTCCGCCAGATGGCGCTGGATGAAAAAGCCAGCCTGGAATCACGCCTGATCAATATGGGCCATGTGATTGTTAATTCACGGCTCAAGAGTCACTTTACCGAAGCAGACTGGGCAACCGAACAAATGGGCGGCGTTAGCTATCTGTTCTTCTTACGTGATCTGATTCAGAAGATCGACCAGGAATGGGGCGCTGTTTCGCAAACCCTCCAGGCTATTCGCGAACGACTCATAACCAAGCAGAATGTGTTGTGCAATATCACCGTGGATGCAACAAGCTGGCAAGAACTGCGACCCCAAGTGGAGGCTTTCCTGAAAGGTCTGCCAGAGCGCAAAACGCAGCGAAACGACTGGCAACTTCCACAGCAGCCCTGGACCGAAGGGCTCACCATCCCGGCGCAGGTCAATTATGTCGGTAAAGGAGCTAACCTCTACCAGTTAGGCTATGAACTGGATGGGTCAGCGTATGTCATTTCCAACCACTTACGCGGCACCTGGTTGTGGGATAAAGTGCGCGTGCAAGGCGGCGCCTATGGCGGCTTTTGTACATTTGACAGCCAGTCTGGTGTGCTGACCTTCCTATCCTACCGCGACCCGAACCTGCTGCAAACCCTGGAAGTATACGATGGGGCTGCTCAGTACCTGCAAAACCTGGATCTAACTGATTCCGAACTGACCAAGGCGATCATCGGTACAATTGGTGACATGGATTCCTATCTACTGCCCGACGCAAAAGGGTTTACCGCCATGCGCTACTATCTAATCGACTTGACGAACGAAGAACGGCAGCAGCGCCGCGATCAGGTGCTTTCTACTACCCTGGCAAACTTCCATCAGTTTGGGCGTGTTTTGGAAGAACTTAACCAGAATGGCGCCGTGGTCGTTCTGGGTTCGGCAGATGTGATCGAAGCCGCCGAAGTCGTCAAGAATATTCAAAAAGTGCTCTAACGAACCAATAAGGAAGATCTGGGGCCGCCCAAAAGAATATTTGGGCGGCCCACTACTTTAAGCCTGACTTTCTTTCTGAGTGCGGTACAGGTCAAGGGTCTCGACCGCGTGCCGTAAGTGGGGAATGACGATACTCCCGCCAACCACCAGCGCTACATTGAAGGCATCGTACAGTTCCTCGTCTGTCCAACCAACGTCGACACACTGTAGGATATGGTAGTCGATACAATCATTGCAGCGCAGTACCATAGAAGACACCAGCCCTAACAGTTCTTTGGTTTTGGCGGGCAGCGCAGCATCGTGATAAGCATTCATATCCAGGTTAAAAAAGCGCTTAATCCCCAGGTGATCCACCTGGGCAATGCGATCATTCATACGTAAGCGATACGACTGGAACGCCTCAAGCCTGTCTGTCATCATTTTCTCCTGTGATAAATCAAACTGGCTGGTTTATACCAACCAGATCTCCCGGCTGTCAATAGTTAGGCGGGGCGCGATAGAAACCTGCTTTTGGTACAATACCTGAAGTGATTACAGGATGCGGGGAGTTTATATGTCGAAAACCATTCGAGTCTTATTTGTGTGCCTGGGGAATATCTGCCGGTCGCCTATGGCGGAAGCGGTCTTCCGTCAAATGGTCAAAGAGGCGGGCCTGGAAACGCGGATCGATGTAGCTTCCGCCGGAACAGGCGGTTGGCATGTTGGTGAGCGTCCGCATCGCGGCACGCGCACTGTTTTATCAGCCAACCAGATTGACATCGGTGAAAAGCGCGCCCAGCAGCTCTCACGGACTGATTTGGATGCGTATGATTATATTATTGCGATGGACGCCGAGAATGTCTCCGATATTCAAGCCCTGTTCGGTCTCAAAGTGCCCCGACTGCTGGAGTTTGCTCCCTCCGGCGGGCCTCTTGATGTGCCCGACCCATATTACAATGGCAAGTTCGATACTGTTTATCAACTGGTCACCGCTGGCAGCCAGGGACTCCTGGAATATATTCGCCAACAGGAAGGGCTATGAGCGATCTACCCAACCAATTAAACGAGCCTGTACAGGCCGCGCTGCGCCTGCTAGACGACCAGACCGGCATTCATGATGCCCGTTCGTTAGGCGGTGGCTGCATCAATAACGCGCTCCGATTGCAGACAGGCAAAGAAACTTATCTGCTGAAGTGGAACGCTGATCCACTGCCAGGGATGTTTGAGACGGAAGCACACGGACTGCAACTGCTGGCAGCAACTCACACCGTGCGGGTACCGGCGGTGTATCATGTTGAAGCCGCGACAGAGGCGCATCCCCCCTTCATTCTGCTGGAATGGCTAGAAGGGCGCAGTCAAAGTCAGGAACAGTTGGGACAGCAGTTAGCAGAACTGCATCGGCAGGGCGTCTCTCCGCAAACACCACCCGTTTATGGTTTGGATCGCAACAACTATCTGGGCAGCAGCGTGCAGAAAAATGACTGGCAGGAGGACTGGGTTCAGTTCTTTTCAGCGTTCCGTTTACAACCTCAGATTGAGATGGCACGTCGTAACCACCGCTTGCCCACTGAGCGTCAGCGCCGCCTGGAAAAATTGATCGAGCGCCTGCGCGACTTACTGGGCGATGTGGAACGCAGACCAGCTCTCATCCATGGCGACTTGTGGGGCGGGAACGTCATCCCTGGTCCGCAGGGGCTGGCGCTGATTGACCCAGCCGTTTCCTACAGCGACCGCGAAGCCGAAATTGCTTACACGGAGCTGTTTGGCGGTTTCAGCACCGGTTTCTATGCAGCTTACAACGAAAGCTGGCCCCTCGATCCTGGCTACACGCAGCGCCGCGACTTGTATAATCTATATCATTTGCTAAATCACCTTAATTTGTTTGGCGAAAGCTATGGTTTTCAGGTAGACGCAGTGCTGCTCCATTATGTAGAATAACAGAGGAGGTTCCCTATTTCAGGGTAGGAACCTCCTTCTCTTGTACGGATTGCAGTAATACTTTATGTTAAGATTAGTAAGAGAAGAAGCGGCAACCTCCACAGCTTCTTTCTGAAAGGATTATTAGAAAGACAATGGCACAAAAAGGATCGGTTACACGCAAACTCCCTCCCGGCACCCAGGAAGCCGCCCGCATCCTATGGGATACACTCTCCCCTGCCGATCGCCGCGAACTACAAAACCTCATTAACGCGGTCCCCAACGACGCCAGCCTGATGCGCTTACTGCTGAAGCTAGCCAGCGCTCAATTCAAAACGGCCTTTGGGAACAAACGGAAAGTAGCCATTGTTGGCCCCACCAATGTAGGCAAATCTACCCTCTACAATCAACTGGTGCGGCGCAAGGAAGATCACGCCGAAGTAGGCCCACTGCCTGGGACAACCCGAATGAACCAAGCCGCCGATGCCGGGTTGTTTACGGTAGTCGACACGCCAGGCGCAGATGCCGTCGGAGAGGTCGGCGAGCACGAGCAGGGAGAAGCCCTGGCGGCGGCGGATCAGGCTGATTTTTTGGTTATCGTCTTTGACGCCATCCAGGGAATTAAGCGAACGGAATTGGATCTATACAATCTCTTGATCAGCCTGGGGAAACCCTATGTCGTGGTACTCAACAAGATCGATCTGGTGCGCAAAGAAACCAAAAAGGTGGTGGATGGGGCAGCCGCCACGCTGCATCTGGAACCGGACCAGGTGATTCCGATTGTGGCAAAGACTGGTGAAAACCTGGATGATGTACTGGTCGCTATCGCCGTCACCGAACCAGAGATTGTGGCAGCTCTAGGACAGGCGCTACCTCAGTACCGCTGGCAGTTAGCCTGGCGTACCATTGTTAGCGCTGCTTCTGCCTCGGCAGTCATTGCCCTGACCCCGCTGCCTGTGATTGACTTTATCCCGCTCGCAGTTATACAAAGTGTGATGGTAATCAGCATTGCCCGCATTTACAACTATGAAATCACTCTGGAACGGGCGCGTGAACTGGTGGTAGCCTTCGGGCTGGGATTTTTAGGCAGAACTCTCTTCCAGGAGTTGAGCAAGTTAGGCGGTTTACCCGGCTGGCTGCTGTCCGCTGCGATTGCCTCTTCGACCACCGTGGTGATGGGGTACGGCGCTTCGGTCTGGTTTGAAACCGGGGAGCGTCTTTCACAGGACGCCCTCAGCCGCCTGACTCGAGAAGTCACCGGCTACTTGCTAAACTCGTTGAAGAACATCGGCAAACGGAAACCCGGCAAAGAGTCGCTCAGGCAACGCATTGAACAGGCGTTGGAGAAAGCGCCCATGGCCGAAAACCGCGAGCCGTTGGATCAAGAGGCGCAGGTCGAAGAGCCACAAGCATAATGGGAACCGATGCGGGGCTGGCGATGGAAATGCCAGCCCCGTTTTTTGTGTTTATCGCAGCTAAACAAAACATCCGTCACCAGGTTTTGCAGCTTTCAGTCGAAAAAGCGGTAAAATCATACTTGTGCCGTACAGGCATTGGATAGATACCAAGAAGAGGGAGAAGAATGGCAAACGTTCAGATCTATCCCAATATGGATGCCTTAGCCAGGTCTGCCGCTGAATTGTTTATCAGTCTTGCAAACACAGTGATTGAAAAACGCAATCTGTTTAGTATCGCGCTCTCGGGAGGATCTACTCCGCAAAGCCTGTATGCCCTGCTAGCTTCAGCCGCATATCGTAAACAGGTGGATTGGTCAAAAGTGCAGGTGTTTTGGGGTGACGAGCGCTACGTACCGGCTGATCACCCAGACAGCAACTATCTGAAGGCGCAGCAGACGCTGCTTTCAAAAATCCCTATTCCAACCGAAAACATTCACCGCGTCCCAACCGAGCTAACGCCTCCTGAACGCGCCGCCGAAGCATATGAAGAAGAACTGCTGGCCTACTTCTCCGCCTGCCCGGACGAACAAGAACGTAACCAGGCCAGTTTTGACCTGGTTTTGTTGGGGATGGGCGACGACGGGCATACGGCTTCACTGTTTCCCGGCAGTCCTGCGATCCGAGAACAGACGCGGTGGGTGGCCGCACAATATGTAGACAAACTAGCCGCCTGGCAAATCACGTTGACCCCAGCCATCCTCAACCGGGCTTCCAATATTCTCTTCATCATCTCAGGATCTGACAAGAGTACCACCCTCCAGCGAGTAGTCTACGGCTCCTACCAGCCTGAACGTTACCCGGCTCAGATCATCCAACCCACCGACGGGAATCTGGTGTGGATGGTAGATGAAGACGCCGCAATGCTCTTCTAACAGCAGCTTTTATGAAAATTCTCATCACTGGCTTTGAGCCTTTTGGCGGCAGTCACTGCAATCCCTCGGAAAAAGTTGCCTGCGCATTGGAGGGATACAGCAGCCCAGGGCTGACTGTTACAACAACTGTACTACCGGTGGATCACCAGCGTGGTCCGCAGGCTTTGCTGGCGGTTATACAACAAGTTTCGCCTGATGCAGTAATCTGCCTGGGCGAAGCCGCCCGGCGCTCGCAGGTCTCGGTTGAGCGCATCGCCATCAACCTGCTCGACTTCCGCCTTCCGGATAATGCTGGCAACCAGATCTGTGACCAGCCCATCCTACCAGACGGTCCAGCGGCTTATTTTGCCACCCTACCGGCGCGCGCCATTCAGCAAAGGCTGCTCACGGCGGGCATTCCGGCGGAGCTATCGTTGAGCGCTGGGACTTATCTGTGCAATCAGGTCATGTACTGCCTGCTGCATCGCCTGCAAGAAACCGGGCTGAAGATCCCCGCGGGGTTCATTCATTTGCCACCGCTGCCTGAGCAAGCCGCACGCGCTGCCGCAGCCATGCCTTCCATGAGTTTTAAAACCAGCCTGCGCGCCATTCAAAGCGCAGCTCAGGTTGTCGCCGAACAACAGGCCGTTTCCTGAATCCACGCGCCTGAAATCACCTCTCTCTTCAATGTTCCACAGCTTACTGCCCCTGGAAACGGACTGTGTTTTATCACCTACATACTCATTCCTGTTTTTCCTTTCTTGAAGGTCTGATCACTCCAGCAGATCTGGTTCAGGCTGCCACCCAAAGCCAGATGGAGGCGCTGGCCCTGACCGATCATCTGTGGTTGACCGGGGCAGTTTCGTTTTATCAGGCCTGTCAGCAAGCTGGTATTCAGCCCATCCTGGGGTTGGAGATCGACCTGCTTCTGCCTTACCGGCTGGCAGTTCCACCCATCGCTCCCCTGACAGGCTCGTTAGTCCTGTTGGCAGAGAATCAGGCCGGCTGGGAAAACCTGTGCCGTTTAAGCAGTACAATTCTGACCCAAACGCATAAGGTTCCAACGTGCGACCTTCAGCAGATTGCTCAACAGGCCGAAGGACTCATCTGCCTAACAGGCGGCATCCGAGGGGCCGTGGCCCGAATGCAAAGCCCAAGCGGTATGCTCGACCAGCGAGATGAAGACGGGCTGGATCTGTTGGAGAGTTTACATGAGATCTTTCCAGGCAGGTTGTATGTTGAGATTCAAAGACACAGCGCCAAAGAGAATCGGACGGCTGCCCGCCTGATCCAAGCGGCGGAACAACTCCACCTTCCCACCCTCGCCACGCATAGTATCTACTATTTACAGGCCCGACAGGCACGTTTGCAGTGCACCCTATCTGCCATTCGCTGCAACACCCGACTTGATCAGCTCTCAGAGGATCTGGCAGCCCCACCCGGGGCTTATTTCAAATCCTCCGAAGACCTGGAAGCTTCTTTTACCGATACGCCCCAGGCGCTGACTGCTCAACGTGAAGTGATCGAACGCTGCCAATTTCAACTAGCGCTTGGACAGGCGCACACCCCACAGATCCCGCTGCCACCCGGTGTTTCCGCGCTTGAACTTCTACGTGAGAAAGCGGAGACCGGCGCGCACCAGTTGTACGGCAAGATGACGCCAGCCATTCAACAGCGCCTGCAGCATGAGATCAGCATCATTGCTGAGCGCGGGTATGAGACCGTGTTCTTAATCGCTGAGGAAATTCTGAACTATGCTCGCCAGGCAGATATTCCCACCGCATCACGCGGCTCGGCCTCTTCCTCTCTGGTCGCCCACTGCCTGGGCATTACTACCCCCGACCCACTCGTCCATGACCTTTACTTTGAACGCTTCCTCAATCCGGCGCGTACTACCCCCCCTGATATTGATATGGATATCTGTTCGCGCCGCCGGGACGAACTTTTACAGCATGTGTTTGATACCTATGGGCGTGATCAGACTGTTCTGGTAGGTACGGTCAATACCTTCCGTCCACGCTCGGCGTTAAGCGATGTAGCCAAAGCCCACGGCCTGCACCCTGCAGAAATCCGGGCCATCGCGAACCGGCTGCCCTATCGTTTTGGTCCAAATCCTGAAGCAGCTCCGCCTGGCACCGGCAAAAACCATCCATTCGCCGAAATCGCGGCTCTGTACCCCCAGCATAAAGTCATCCTGAATGAGGGGGCAGCGCTGCTTGGGCTGCCCAGGCACCTATCCGTTCATCCGGGCGGCGTGGTCATCACCCCCGGCGAAGTAACGCGATTTTTGCCGGTCGCACAATCAGAAAGTAAAGGACTGGCCTTCTCCCAGTTCGACTTAGATGCTGTAGAAGCCCTGGGGCTGATCAAACTGGACTTACTCGGGATTCGCGGCCTGACCGTGTTAGGCGATGTTAGCGCTCGCATCCGCTCCTGGCGGCGGAAAGAATTCCGGACCAGCCTGGACGTGTTGGAACGTATTCCAGAGGATGAGGCTGAAACAGCGGCGCTGGTTTCCAGCGGGCAGACGATTGGCTGCTTTCAGATCGAAATCGCCCGGCATGAAAGCCGCGCTCAAAGAGATTAAGGCCAGCAGCCCGCCAGATATTATGGCGGCCCTGGCTTTGTACCGGCCTGGGCCATTAAAAGGCGGCCAGCGCGATACCTTTGTGAAACGTCATAACCGGCAGGAAACCGTTACACAGTTACACCCCGCATTGACCTTGCTTTTACAAGAAACCTACGGGGTCATCTTATATCAAGAGCAGGTACTTCAAATCGCACACGAACTGGGTGGGCTCAACCTGGCAGAAGCCGACCTGCTGCGCCGGGCGATGAGCCACTT
Source organism: uncultured Chloroflexia bacterium (assembly GCA_963791025.1). Taxonomy (GTDB): domain Bacteria; phylum Chloroflexota; class Anaerolineae; order Anaerolineales; family Anaerolineaceae; genus DSYU01. The sequence goes on from CAWBQF010000001.1 coordinate 161,089, forward strand.
TGACCCTGGTAAGCAAATGCAAACCATTAAAGAAAAGTTTATCGCTGGGGCTGCTGCGCGCCATCAGGTGGAAGATGACCTGGCTGCTCACATTTGGGACATGATGGCCGCCTTCGCCGGATACGGCTTTCCTAAAGCACACGCAGCTTCTTACGCTCAGGTAGCCTGGCGCTCGGCCTGGTGTAAGGCGCATTATCCGGCTGAGTTTATCGCGGCGGTACTGGCAAACCACGGCGGGTATTATCCACAAAGTGTTTATCTGAATGAGGCCTTTCGATTAGGACTGCGCGTTCGCCCGCCGCATATCAACCACGCCGCCCAACACTTCAGCGTATGTTACCCTCAAGGGGAAGCGGTGCTTTATATGGGGTTAGAGCAGGTTCGCGGGCTGACCAATCGCACTCAGGAAAGAGTTTTGCGCTACCGGCCTTTTCACAGCCTCAGCGAGTTTCTGTTAAAAGCTGACCCGCGCCGTGAAGAAGTGGAGAAGCTGATTCAGGTGGGCGCGTTTGAAGGCCTGGGGCAAATTCCAGAGCTGTTACGCCAGCTCTCTGGCCCGGTTCAACGCCCTGGACAGTTGTCCCTGTTTGCCACAGAAGAACCCACGCAAGAAGACTGGTCAACAGAACAAAAAGTGGCCGCCCAACAGCGGCTGTTGAATGCCAGCCTGGAAGCCCATCCCCTGGAACTCTACGCCAACCAGATTGCAGAAAGCCAAGCCATCTCTACCCTGGAGGCGGCCTTACAGATCGGCGAGACGGTGCAGGTAGTAGGAATGCGCCAGACCATGCACCGCAGCCGTACCCAGCGCGGCGACTGGATGGCTTTTCTATCTTTAGAGGATTTGGAAGGGATGCTGGACGTGATCCTCTTTCCAGAGGTGTATCAGCGCTGCCGGACTGCCCTGTCCACCACATCCGTTCCATTAATCTTTGAAGGGGTTATGGAATTGAACACCTCCACTGGAGAACCCGTCTTGCGCGCAGAGAAAGTCTGGCGGGTCCGGTAAGTGATTTTGCAGGTTGCAGCAAATCCTTGACAAGCCAGCTACTCTTTATTAAAGATAGAATTAATATTTCTATAAAAGGATTGGCGCGAAAAAGCTTCGTGGTGATCCTGATCGATCCCTTATTCAGAAGGAAAGGAGGCGCACAGATGAAAATAATGAAACTTGTCAATGGTTTGATTCCATTAAGAGTGCGCCTCTGGGCGGGACACTAACCCGCCCTTACCCTTTAAACTCGAGCAAGTCACGGGCGCATTTTGCCCGTGGCTTTTTTAATGTCACGGTGACCTACCGTGGCATTTGATTTAACGAACTAGTAAAGAAGAAACCCCTTCACTTGAATAAGAGGACACAGAATGTCTTTTGACTCTGGACAAACGATTGCACAAAAAACGGGAATGGTCATTCGTAAAAACCGAGGCCAGTACATGGTCCAAAACGGCAGAAATTCCGTTCCCTGCGCGATCTCGAGCCGACTGCGCAAGCAGTTGATTTACCCCACCGCTGACCCTTCTTCGCTGCCGCACCGCGTAAAGCGCGTGGATGAAATTGATGTCGTTGACCCGGTGGCAGTCGGCGACCTGGTATCATTTATCGAAGCGGGCGACGGAACTGGCATGATTCAGGAAGTGCTGCCGCGTAAAACACAACTTTCACGCCGCGCACCGGGCACCGTTCCCTTGCAGCAAGTGATGGTCGCCAATGTCGATCAAATTGTGATCGTATTTGCAGCTGCCAAACCTGCCCCGAAGTGGAACCTGCTCGACCGTTACCTGATCAGCGCGGAAGCATCAGGTCTACCAGCCCTGGTGATCATCACCAAGATGGATTTATCAACACCAGAGGACCTGGCCGAACTGGCAGTATATCGCCAGATTGGATACCCGATTTTGCTGACCAGCACGGTCGAACAGCAAGGAATAGAGGAGGTGCGCGAGGCGCTGACCGGGAAAGTATCCATCCTGATGGGAAAATCGGGGGTGGGCAAGACCAGCTTGCTAAATGCTATCCAGCCAGACCTGGGTCTAAAGGTCAAAGCGGTTGGCAAGGGCGAAGTTGGCAAAGGCCGCCATACCACCACCCATTTAGAAATGTTCCCGCTGGAAAACGGCGGCGGCGTGATCGATACGCCTGGGATGCGCGAGTTTACCTTATGGGAGATTAACGAAAGTTATCTGGCAAACTACTTCCCGGAAATGCGGCCCTATCTAGGCCAGTGCCAGTTTTCATCCAACTGCATTCACGAAAACGAGCCAGGATGTGCAGTGCGCCAGGCTGTGGAGCGAGGTAAGATCACCACGCGCCGCTACGAAAGCTACTTGAAACTGTTAGGGGAGTAGCGAAGGCCCACTCACACACAAGTTGAAAAAGGAGGCGCAGCACGCCGCGCCTCCTTTTTACTTTAAGACTTCAGGTGCTGCACCACGTCAAGTAATGGGGCCGTCCAAATCAAATCCTGGTGTTTCCCTAACCACGCTACCATGCGGTCATGTTCTTCTTGCTCAATAAAATGGTTATGCGTGCCACTCCCAACGCCGTGCATGGTGTAGATGATCCACCCACCCTGCTCGACTACTGCCTCCATCTCCGGACGGATCTCATCAAAGGTGCGATAATCCCCCGCCGCAGTGCCCAGGTTGTAGATGTTAAGGTGCTGCAAATTCACCGGTTTATGGGTCTGCTCGCCCCGCGCCGCAGTAAACAAGCGCCGAATATGCGGATCCAATGCAATTGGGGCATCCTCCGGACCGATCAGAATATCGTAGCAGGTGTTTCCAAAGCTACGCTCATGCTTGCCATCCACCTGCTGCAGGGCAAAGTTTGCTACTTCCATTTCGCCATTCCAGCGGCGCTCATCATAGTGGATCAAATCATAGTTCTTATCCCAGGCGCGGCGCTCATTTGAGCGGCAGGGATGGAACAGACTGTGATTACCCAGCTCATGCCCGCGCTCCACCAGTTCGCGCCACTGCTCACTGTAATCGATCAGACCGCGATATACCGGCACATAAAACGTGCCGCGCAGCCCGGCATCTTCTAACTGCGGGGCCACACGCTCAAAGTGAGCGGGAATGCCATCATCATATGTCAGGCTCACGACTGCCCGATGACCATCCGGCCAAACACGATTTTCATGCTGCTCTACCATGATTGTTTCTCCTGTTTTCGACTCTGAAGGTTGGTTGGAAAGAGGAACGCACGAAATGCTGCGTTAATTTTCCATAAATACTCCAAATTGACCAATATTAACCGTTACTTTTTTAGATTAAATTCAACTTAAAAAATGGTAACACAGCCTCTACTCAAGAAATAGGATGGCAGTTGGTGTAAGCGGCATTACCAAGCGCACCGACCAGACAACAACTAAAGCGGTTACAGAGCAAGTATAGTCATGTTGACCTGTCCTTAGAACGATTTAAGGGTAAGTATTTTTACCAACATTCTTAAAAGGTGAGGGTAGTTGGGTGAGAAAGCACAGCCATCACTACTTTATCAAACCAGATGAATTTTAAAACATTTCTGAATACCGATCGCAATCGGCGTAAAGCATTAACCTCCGCCTTTGTGGTTCCTGAAACCAGCCGTTGTGTCCAATGCGGCATCTGCTCGTACAACTGCCCGCTTGGAATTGACGTCCGCCGGCACGCATGGCTGGGAGAACCAGTGAAAGACAGCCACTGCATCACCTGTGGGGAATGTGTCGCTCGCTGCCCGCGCGGCGTACTTCGCTTTGAGAAAACCAATCTCTTCAAAAGTTGAAATCGAAGTGAGGAGAAAGCATGCGCCGTTATCTAATTGTCGGCTCAGGTGTGGCAGGAATCTCGGCTGCCAGGGCAATCCGGTCGATTGATGCACAGGGTGAGATCGTCTTGATTTCGGATGACCCTTTTGGCTACTATTCCCGCCCAGGTTTGGCCTATTACTTATCGGGCGAAATGGATGAAAGCCTGCTGTTCCCTTTTAAACGAGAAGATTACCGCGAACTTCAACTTCAATGGTGCAAAGATACCGTCCTCCAAATCGACGTTGAAAAGCATCTGGTTCAACTTGTAGAAGGCGGGGTGGTTTCATACGACCAACTCCTGCTCGCTACGGGATCGGAGGCCGTGCCACTCAACGTCCCGGGCGCTCATCTGAGCGGCGTTACAAAGTTGGATAACATGCAAGATGCGCGTGACATCCTCAAGCGCTGCCGCCACACTCGCACGGCAGTCGTGGTAGGGGGCGGAATCACGGCGCTCGAACTGGCGGAGGGACTGCGCGCGCGAGGCGTTCATGTGAATTACTTCTTGCGCGGCGACCGCTACTGGAGCAGTGTGCTGGACGAAACCGAATCGCAGATTGTGGAAAACCGGCTCCAGCATGAAGGTGTAAAAATTCACTACCGGACAGAACTTGCCGAAATTAAAGGAAAGAAAGAGAGCGCGTCTCACGTGGTGACCAAGGATGGGCGCACGCTGCGCTGCGAGTTGGTAGCAGCCGCCATTGGGGTACAGCCGCGGATTGAACTGGCGCGAGCCGCAGGATTGAAAATTGACCGAGGCATTGAGGTCAACCAGATGCTACAATCCAGCGCAGCCGATGTTTATGCTGCCGGAGATGCGGCCCAGGTCTATGATCCCTACAGTCAGCGCAGCGTGCTGGATACGCTGTGGAACGCGGCCCGCCAGCAAGGCCATGTAGCCGGGTTAAATATGGCTGGCTGCAGCAGCCAGTACATCAAGAGCGTGCCCTACAATGTGACCCGGTTAGCCGGAGTGACCACCACGATTATTGGCACGGTTGGGCAGGGGAAGGGTCACAACCCAGTGGGCATTGTGCGCGGTGACAGCGAAACCTGGCAGTACCGGCCTGAGGCTTTGACCGCCGCGAGCAGCTATGAAGTAAACCGGCTGCGCGTATTGGTCGGCGAGAAAACAATCGTTGGCGCGATTGTGATGGGCGACCAGACTCTGTCGCAGCCGCTGCAAGAGCTCATTTCTGAGAAAGTGGACATTCGCTCGATCCGTGAAAATCTACTCACAACATCTCAACCCGGCGAAACCATTGCCCGATTCTGGGCGGAACGGAGGGACAACTTTGCAGAACCGGAACCGTGAACTCTGGCTGGCCCTGCTCGCCATCGTCTTGATCAGCCTGCTTTATCTGGGGGTCGTGGCACGCCTTGGCTCTATCCCGGCCGCGCAGAGCTTCTTTGGACACTCGCTCGGTGTGCTGGGAATTATCCTGATGATCATGACCGAAACCTTATATTCCATTCGCAAACGCAGCCGCAATGCGCGTTGGGGACGCATGGCTAACTGGCTACAGTTTCACATCTTTACCGGACTGGTAGGGCCTTACATGGTCCTGCTGCACACCTCGTGGAAGTTCAACGGGTTAGCAGGTGTCGTCATGCTGATGACGACAGTGGTCGTGTTCAGCGGTTTTATTGGACGCTACATCTACACAGCTGTCCCCCGCACAGCAGACGGCGTGGAAATGCGAGCAGACGAAATTGAGACCCAAATCCGGCGAATCGAAACGACCTTTAACCACTGGCTGGCCTCTCAATCAGCGGAAACACGACAAAGGATTGAAGATCTGGTGGGACAGCGGCTTTTTGATATGCCATTACCAGCCAACGGAGTGCCGGGCATGGTCTTCACGCGGGTGTTCCGAGATCTAACCGGACGCCTGGCATGGCTGCGCGAAAAACAACGCATGGACCGCGAAACGCGCGCGCAGGTGGGCCAGATGGATGCTCTCTTCCGGCAGAAGCAAACTTTGCAGCGCCAACTGGCCTCGCTGGCTACTGCTCGCCGCCTACTCGCCACCTGGCACGCCGTACACCTTCCGCTAGGACTGGCCTTGTTTACCTCAGCCTTTGTCCATATTGCAGCGGCAATCTACTACGCTACCTTACTCCACTAGGCGGCCTGCGATGAAAAAAGCACCTCTGGGTTGTTTTACACCGATTGGCATGCTGGCGACCCTGGCGGCTGTGCTGGCGATTAGCGCGGCAGTGATGATGCATGGGGGGGCAATGTTTTCACCCGGACCGCTCAACGCGGTGCAAGGCGCGCCGCTGAATGGCGTCCATTCTCACGCCGAGATCGGCGGGAATTGTTCCGCCTGCCACACCCCACCCCTATCCTCCGTAACCATGTCCACCCGCTGTCTGGACTGTCATCAGAATATTCAGGCAGAACTGGCCGACGCAAACCAGATACACGGCGCGCTGCGGGTTGGGCGCGACAGTTTTGAGTGCCGGGAATGCCATACCGAACACAAGGGGGCCGATGCTTCGATCATCCAGATTGATACCAAAACTTTCCCGCACTTTGCCACTGGCTTTTCACTCACCGCCCATACCAAACTTACGGATGGCGCACATTTCCAGTGCCAGGACTGCCACGGCGACAACTTAATGAAGCTGGATCAGGTGGTTTGCAGCACATGTCATGAAAAAATGAATGCGGACTTCATGGCAAAGCATACCAGCCAGTTTGGCTCGGACTGTTTAGCCTGTCATGATGGCAAAGACAGCCGAGGCTCCGCATTCGACCATAATATGATCCCCTTCCCCCTGATGGGAGAGCATAACCTGGTCGACTGCCAGGCCTGTCATCAGGGCGCGACCGACCTGAAGGCGCTTCAGTCGACACCCATTGAATGTGTGGACTGCCATAAGAAAGACGACAAACACCAGGGCCTGATGGGTGACAACTGTGCTTTCTGTCACACACCCGCCGCCTGGGATCAGACTACCTTTGACCATACCCGCTCAGGCTTTGCCCTGGACGGCAAACACGCCGAGGTAGATTGTGTGAGCTGCCACGCCAACGCCACCTTCAAAGGCACGCCCACCGACTGTGTCTCTTGCCATCAAAAAGAGGATGCCCACCAAGGGAAGTTTGGCACCGACTGCGCGGCCTGCCATACTTCACAAGGCTGGCAGCCGCCGACCTTTGACCATGCTAAATCCGCTTTCCCCTTAGATGGTGTACACCAGACGGTGCAGTGTGCCGCATGTCATCCCAACCGCACCTATCAGGGCACGCCTACCGACTGTATCCGATGTCATCAGAAAGATGATCAGCACCAGGGCCTGTTTGGCACAGTTTGCACGCAGTGCCACACTACCGAAGGCTGGGACAAGGTGATCTTCGACCACGCCACCATAGGTTTCAACCTGGTCGGGAAACATACGACAGTGGACTGTACAGCCTGCCATACGAAAGGGTTGAGCGGAACAGCCACCAACTGCGCTGGCTGTCATCAGAAAGATGATCAGCACCAGGGGCAATTCGGCACCGACTGTGCTTTGTGCCACACGCCCGCTGACTGGAGCCAGGTGATCTTCAACCACGCCAATACAGCCTTCCCACTGAACGGCTCACACGCCCAGGCGCAATGCGTACAGTGCCATACCGGCGGGAAGTTCAAGGGCACCCCGACGAACTGCTACACATGCCATGTTCAGGACGATAAACACGGCGGCATGTTTGGTACAGACTGCACCCTTTGCCATACCACCGACCGCTGGAGTAACATCACCTTTAACCACGCCAACACCGTTTTCCCACTCACTGGAGCGCATGGTAACGTAGCCTGCACCCAATGTCATACCGATGGCAAATTCCGCGGCCTTCCGAGCAACTGTGCCGCCTGCCACGCTAGTGACGATAAACATGGGGGTCAGTTTGGCGCCGACTGCGCGGCTTGCCATGTCACCTCAAGCTGGAAAAACGTCTCCTTCGACCACAGCACAACCGCCTTCCCGCTCAGCGGGGCGCACGGGAATGTCGCTTGCCAGCAGTGCCATACCAATGGGAAATTCAAAGGAACTCCTGCCAACTGCGCCGCCTGTCACGCTCAGGATGATAAACATAACGGGCAGTTTGGCACCGACTGCGCCGCCTGCCATGTCACCTCAAGCTGGGGGAACGTCAGTTTTGATCACAACGTGACTGGATTCCCACTGACCGGCGCGCATGGAAGTGCTACCTGCCAGCAATGTCATACCAATGGGCAGTTCAAAGCGACGCCGTCTAACTGCGCCGCATGCCACGCTAGCGATGATAAACACAACGGGCAGTTCGGTACCGACTGCGCGGCCTGTCATTCCACTTCGAGTTGGAGTGGGGCCAGTTTTGATCACGCTCAGACCGGTTTTCCGTTGAACGGGGCCCACAGCAATATCGCTTGCCAGCAGTGCCATGCCAACGGACAGTTCAGCGGGACTTCAGCGCAGTGCAGCGCCTGCCACAGCGAGCCAGCCTTCCACACCGGGATGTTTGGCGCGGACTGCGCCGCCTGCCATTCCTCCTCGACCTGGGTACCTGCCAGTTTCAATCAGGCTCACGCCTTCCCAATCCATCACGGCCGCGCAGATACCTGCCGCGACTGCCATACCAGCTCCCTCACCACCTATACGTGCTACACCTGTCATGATCAAAGTAAGATTGAAAAGAAGCACCGCGAGGAAGGCATCAGCAATTTCGCTAACTGTGCGGAGTGCCATGCCAACGGCGGGCATGAAGGCGGGAGAGGAGATTAATCTTTAAGCTCATCTGAACAAACCACAAGCGTGCCGGCAGCCCTAACTGCCGGCACGCTTGTGGTTACGCACGAACCAGATCACGTTCTGTGACACGCCGCATGACGGGACGGCAGCGCAGCCATAACCAGGCCGCCTGGGCAAAGTTTGCCAGGATAAAGGCAGCCATACTCACATACAGCCCCGTCAGAGCGCCCCAGGCAACACCAGCCCCCAGTACAAACAGGATCGTTATAAAAAAGATCACCACCGATTTGGGAATGCCACGCGTGTGTTTTCCATACAAAATCGTACCCTGAAACCAGCTTTGCAATACAGCCAATCCACCCAGTGGCAGCGCTGTCCAGAAAGCACTGCGGGCCAGCTCGGCCAGGTGGGGTGGAAGGGCGGATATATTCAAAAAGTAAAAAGAGGAGAGAGGGGTCGCCACCAGCAAAAGGTGGATGACGGTTACCAGGCTAGCCATCCGGATTGCAAAACGACGCAGGCTGGCAGAAGAACCGGGTTGGTCGAGTAAGGCCACTACAACTTCGTTGAAAGCGACCCCAAAACTACGCAAGATAGACGCCAATCCTGAAAGCACCGGCCAGACTGCCAGCGAAGCCAGCGCATCTGGCATGCGGCTGAGGGCGGCGCTGCCAATAGGCTGCCACAACAGCGTCAGCAGCGAAGTCATCGCCAGGGGAACGTAAAAGGAGGCAAACGCATGCCAGGTGAGCGCTTCACCGCTGGACACAGCAGGTAGTTCGCGGAGCAGCACCGGGCGGACCCGCCAACCGGCATATACGGCCTCACTCATCACCCCTAAAGCCTGGGCGGCAGCGCCCACTGCCACCCCTGAAAATGACTTCATCATAAATCCTGCCAGCAGCACCAACCCGCCCGCTGTCAAGCGCACCACCGTGCCCACCCCCACAGCATTCGAGTATCCAAAACGAATCAAAACTCCCTGGTTAAAACGCCGGTAAGCAATCGACCAGGTCCAGGGGGTAATGATCATCAACCCAATCCGGGCCGGTTCGACAATTTCCTGAGGCACCCCAATGATCTTCTGGACGACAAAGTAATACAAGGGTGTAAAAGCAATCAGAACGTGCAGGGTGGTCAGGATGGCGCCCGCCACAATCATAAACTGGCGCAGACGCAGGTAAGCCTGCCAGTCACGGCTGAGGGCCGTAGAAGCAGCCAGAAGCATGATGATGGGTGCTTCTACAATTAATGCCAACGGGAATACAATCCCCCCGTAGGCCGCCAGGTTGATTTCTGGGTTGGCAAGGCGCGCAATCACCGCGCTCAGCGCTGGCATTTCCACGCTCATTAACAGCCACGAAGCAGCTAACGGCCACCAAGTGTGAAAAATTCGCCAGCCAGAACATACCGTTCGGGAACGGGGTTCGTCAGTCATACAAAAACACCTTTATCAACATATTGCCCTGGATTTGGATTGAGGTCAAGTATAGCATTACCTACCTCAGAGAACGATCAAGAAAACGGAACAAGCCAGGGATCTGTTTATAATTAAGGAAAAGTCATTACGGATTGCAAAGGAGGGGGCAACAAACCGTATGGATTGGTGATTTTAACAATGTCCAGTCAGGAGGGCTGCTTGTCAACTTCAAACGCTGCCAACCGATCTTCTTCAAATCGATCCGTAAGGGAGACTTCTTCAGGGGACGCTTCAGACGTGCCAGGGCAAGCCATCCATCCACAGCGGGTACATGTTATTACGAACCCAGCCGCCGGGCAAAGACAGCCTCTACTGGCGGTCTTCAACGAAGTCTTTCAAACCCACCAGGTCAATTGGGAAGTAAAGGTGACCAAACAGTTTGGGGATGCCAGCCGCCTGGCGCGCGAGTCGGCCGAGGCAGGCGCGGACGTTATCGCGGCGTGTGGCGGAGATGGAACTGTAATGGAAGTGGCCCAGGGTCTGCTGGGGACTGGCGTTCCGATGGGGATCTTTCCAGTGGGAACCGCCAACGTCATGGCGATGGAGATGGGCATTCCAGCCAATCTGACGCAGGCGGTGGCACTGGTAGCAGAAGGCAAAAACACGCTGCGAGAAGTGGATATGGGTCAGGTGAATGACAGCTACTTCTTATTAAGGGTGGGAAATCGGTACGGAAGCCCAAATGGTCTTAAACGCCGGGCGCGGAGCAAAAAATCGCTGGGGAAACCTGGCCTATATCCTCAATGCGATCAATACCCTGGCAAATCCTCCCCGCGCCACCTACCGAATGAACCTGGACGGCCTGCAAGTCGAAGTCGATGGGATTAGCTGCATGATTGCAAACTCAGGAAATGTGGGCCTGCCTGGGATTGATATCGCACCGGGCATGAACGTCAGTGATGGGCTGCTGGATATCATCATCATTCGTAAAGGCAACCTGCCCGCACTCATCTCGGTCGCCACCGCAGCGATTCTGGATTCGGCGCGCGAACCGGAACCCTTGCTGCACTGGCAGGCGCGGAAGATTCAGATTGCCACTAAGCCTTCCCTACAGGCGCAGGCAGATGGAGAAGAAATTTCGCCAACCCCTCTGCAAGCTCATGTAATTCCAAAAGCCACTCGGATCATCTGCCCACCCATTTCCCCGGACGCAACTCGTTAAGAAGGCGTTCTACTTTTCGTTGACTTTTTATATCACCTATACTATCCTTTTTGCTAATCTGTTTAACATGGAGGAATCATGGATACTGTTCGTTGGGGACTTCTCTCAACTGCCAACATCAACCGCAGGGTTATCCCATCCATAAGCAGTTCAGAACGAGGTAAGTTAGCCGCTGTTGCCAGCCGGAGCGCAGAAAAAGCACGCGCCTACGCGAAAGAGTGGGAAATTCCACGCTGGTTCGACAGCTACGAAGCCATGCTTAACTCAGATGAGGTGGACGCTGTCTATATCAGCCTCCCCAATCATCTGCATGCCGAATGGAGCGTGCGCGCCTTACAAGCTGGGAAGCATGTGTTATGTGAAAAACCATTTGCCCTCACGGTGGAAGAAGTGGACCGCATGATCGCTGCGAGCCGGGAAAACGGACGCGCTCTGATGGAAGCCTTCATGTACCGGCACCATCCTCAAATGAAAATGGTGGGGGAATGGGTGCGGAGTGGACGGTTAGGCGAGATCAGCCTGGTGCGGGCAGTATTCAACTTCTCCATGGGTAACCGGACTGGGAACGTGCGCCTGGAACCTGATTACGGCGGCGGCGCGCTGTGGGATGTAGGGGTTTACCCGCTCAGCTTCGCCCAATATATTTACGACGAGGTACCTCAGTGGGTCTCAGGCGCACAATGGATTGGAAAGAGCGGGGTTGATGAGAGCTTCGCAGGCCTATTGCGCTACACTGGCGGTGGAATGGCGCAAATTGCCTGCGCGTTCCGTTCACCCTTCTACACCCAGGCAGAAGTCATCGGCACGGAAGGCTCACTCACCTTAACCCGGCCCTTCACAGAGGTCAACACGGTGGAGGCCAAGTTGATCTTTTCAGCAGCTAACGGGGAATTTGAAACACTTGAGGTACCCGACGAGCAGCTTTACCAGGGTGAGATCGAAAATATGCAGGATGCCATCCTGGAAGGAAAGTCGACTTACATCGGCCTGGAAGAGTCGCGCAAACACATCCAAACAGCGCAGGCCCTCTATCAAGCGGCGCGGAGCGGGCAAACTGTATGGATCCAGAATAAGGACTAAGCGTGCTTGTGGGGCAAACTGCGACTTCAAACGCGAACGCGACCGGCTGTAAGCCTTACCGAAAGGAGGAAGGTGCTTGAAAACCTATAACTTCATCCTGGTCGGGGGTGGAGCAGCCGGTCTGAGCCTGGCATACGCGCTGTGCCAGAGCAGCTTGAAGGATCAGAAGATACTCATTATCGATCGGGATCGTAAGACGCACAATGACCGCACCTGGTGTTTTTGGACCGAGCAAGATACCCCTTTTGAGCATCTGCTTTACCACACCTGGGATCAGGTAGAATTTGCCAGCGATACTTTCCAGCAAGTCTACGATCTGCACCCTTATCGTTACAAGATGCTGCGTGGGATCGATTTCTATGAAGGCATGCGCGCCAACCTGAGCGAAAGGCCGAATATCGAGTTCTACCAGGGATCAGTAGAAGAAGTACAGGACTCTAACAATGCGGCCCAGGTGCTTGTAGAGGAGGAGGCCTTCCAGGGCAGTTGGGTCTTTGACAGTATCTTCAAGCCCTCGGACTATGCGAATGGGCCTAAGGGATACCATTATCTCAAGCAGGATTTTAAGGGTTGGGAGATTGAAACTCCCACCGACGCCTTTAACCCAGGCGTGGTGACCTTGTTTGATTTCCGCACGCCCCAAAAAGGCGAAATGCGCTTCTTTTACATTTTGCCTTTCTCCAAACGGCGCGCGCTGGTCGAATATACTTTATTTTCAGCAAACCTGCTCCAACCGCATGAGTACGACCGGGCAATCAGCGATTATCTCGAAAATGTGCGCCAGATTCCTCAATATCGCATCCGGGCAGTAGAGAGCGGTGTCATCCCAATGACCGATATGCCTTTTCCACGTCAGTTAGGGAAACGAATCATGGCAATCGGCACCAAGGGCGGACGCGTGAAACCCTCCTCTGGGTATGCCTTCTTGCGCATTCAGCAAGACTCGGCTGCCATCGTGCGCTCGCTGGCGGAATATGGGCATCCTTTCGATGTACAGCAAAGCCCCTGGCGCTACCATCAGTTCGACACAATCATGCTGCAAGTCATGCTGCGTCAGGGCGAGCGCACCCAGGAGATTTTTACCCGTTTATTTCAAAACAATCCCATCCAGCGCATCTTTCGTTTCTTAGACGAAACCGCTCCCGCAGCGGAAAACCTGAAGCTGTTAGCCTCACTTCCAAGCCTGCCCTTCCTTAAAGCACTGTTAAGGGTAAAATTACTACATAGAATTTGAGGCCAACCTGTGTTAAAGAACGAAACCAGCAATGGGCGTCCGACCCAGTTCTTAGAAGGGACGCTAGAACGCCTGACTTTCCAAAATGAAGAGAATGGATATACTGTCGCCCGACTGATCCCGAAAGGGAAAAGCCACGAAGTGACAGTCGTTGGTACACTGACAGGAGTGAATGTCGGTGAACTGCTGCATTTACAAGGAACCTGGACCAGTCACCCTCAGTATGGACGGCAGTTTGAGGTAGAGTTTTTCAGCGTGCATTACCCGGCTACCATCGAGGGGCTGCGCAAGTACCTGGGCAGCGGCCTGGTTCACGGCGTAGGCCCAGTGACCGCCAGCCGGATTGTGGATCACTTTGGGCTGCAAATTCTGGAGGTGATTGAAAGCGAGCCACACCGCCTGTGTGAAGTGTCAGGGATTGGCACAAAACGCGCTAAACAGATTTCTGCTGCCTGGGAAGATCAGAAGCTGATCAAAGAAATTATGATGTTCCTCCAGGGGCACGGTGTGAGTACCAGCCTGGCAGTGAAGATCTTCAAGCAGTATGGGCAGTCATCGATCAGCGTAGTGCAAACCAATCCCTATCGACTGGCCCGTGACGTTTACGGCATTGGCTTTCGCACAGCAGATAAGATTGCGCGCCAGATGGGCATTGCCCTCGACGCACCAGAGCGGCTGCAAGCTGGGCTGCTGCACACGTTAAGCATGTTGAGCGATGAAGGGCATTGTTTTGCCACCCGCGACCAACTGCTCAATGAGGCAACCCGGCTGCTGGAAGTGAATCGCGCCGCCTGCGAAGATCAGCTAGAAATCTTAATCCAGCAGAGGGACCTGTTTCAAGAAGATACGCCAGAAGGACAGGCCATTTACCTGCCACCTTTCTACTTGGCAGAACGCGGCGTTACCAGCAAGATCCGGCGGGTTCAGCTTACACAGCACGACCGGTTAGGGGTGTTCAAGACCGTTGAATGGAACCGCGCTTTCGAGTGGCTTGATCAGCAAAGCCCTATCCAGCTAACAGAGCAGCAGAAATCGGCAGTGCAAATGGCGCTGACCGAAAAAGTCAGTGTGCTGACGGGGGGACCAGGCACCGGCAAGAGTACGATTACGGGCAGCATTATTAAGCTGGCCCAGGCCCGCAAGTGTTCGGTACTGCTGGCTGCGCCGACTGGTCGGGCAGCCAAGCGGTTGAGCGAAGCGACCGGGCTGGAAGCAAAAACAATCCACCGCCTGCTGGAGTTCAAACCTGGCGCAGGAAATGCCTTCATGCGCGATAAAGCCAATCCATTGGATGCTGACCTGGTGATTATCGACGAAACTTCGATGGTTGACCTGCTGCTGATGAATCACCTGCTAAACGCCATTGACCAGGGCAGTCACTTGCTGCTGGTGGGCGACGTGGACCAACTGCCTTCAGTAGGACCGGGAAATGTGCTGCACGATTTGATCTCCAGTGGAGTCATACCCGTCACCCGCCTGGAAACGATCTTTCGCCAGGCAGAGGACAGCTTCATTATCGTCAACGCGCACCGTATCAATCAGGGTGAAATGCCCACCATCACGCAGCACGGCAAAGACTTTTTTCTGTTTCAGGAGAAGGATCCGCAAAAGGCCGCCGAGTGGGTGCTGGATCTGGTGGCTCAACGCATTCCGAAAAAGTTTGGTTTCAATTCAGGGACCGATATTCAAGTACTCAGCCCCATGCACCGCGGATCGGTTGGGGTGGCAGAGTTAAACCAACGCTTGCAGCAGACCCTCAACCCTGCCGGGACAGGGAAAGTTGAATTTCAGCATGGTTCGCGAGTGTTCCGTGAAGGGGATCGAGTAATGCAGATCCGCAATGACTATGACCGCCAGGTGTTCAATGGCGACATGGGAAAGATTGCGCAGATTGACCTGGAGGAATCAAAAGTGCTGATCGATTTTGAAGGGCATCTGGTGACAGCAGAATTCTCCCAGATGGACGAGGTCGTCCACGCCTACGCGGTTAGCATTCACAAGTCGCAGGGCAGTGAGTTCCCGGTCGTGGTGATTCCACTGTTGGTGCAGCATTACATGATGCTCCAGCGCAACCTGCTCTATACTGCTGTAACACGCGCCCGCAAGATGGTCGTATTGGTTGGCAGCCGCCAGGCCATTGCAATGGCTGTACATAACAACCGGACTACCGAACGCAACACACGCCTGGCTGCCCGCTTACGGGAATATACCCTGCCCAAAGATGAAACCCGGGGGTATGCAGCGATCTAAATAAATCGCCAGATGAAATCCACCTTGTTTCAGGTTGGTCAACTTGTGGATTCCAGGAAGTGATCCGTTTCGTGTCTTAAAAGGGATGTGCGTTACCATAGGCCTGTCGGGGGGCCAGAAAATGGTACAGATCTTGCATGTGGATTAAAGGGAGGAAATGGTATGGGAAACCAACGGGGTGCAGATTGGCTTGTAACTGAGGAAGACTTATGATTCTCCCCATTCTGCTGCTGTTGTTGGCGGTCTTGGTGGGAATGGCCTACTACTTTGCCAGAGTCGTTTTGTACCCAAAAGTCTTTCCGTTTGAAGAAACCTACCGGATGGAGGCGGAAGCCGGGCGGATCCATCCAGAAAAATATCAGCAGTGGTCAAAAGAGGATTTTTCCATCCCCTCTCCTTATGGCTATACGCTGCACGCTGTTTATCATCCTGTACAAGGCTCACGGAAGACGATTGTGATTTCACACGGTATCACCGTCAGCCTGAACTGGATGATTAAGTATGCCGCCCTGTTCCGCAGGCGCGGATTTAACATCCTCATCTATGATCTGCGCCATCATGGCCTGAGCGGCGGACCGAACACCACTTTTGGGTATTACGAAAAGGATGATCTTAAGGTCGTGGTAGACTGGGCCTTTGAACGCCTCGGCGAAGGTGGAATCGTGGGGACAATGGGCGAATCATTAGGCGCGGCGACGACCCTACAGCACGCCGGGATTGATCCCCGCGTCGCCTTCTCCATCTCTGACTGCTCTTACTCGGTGTTGTCAGATCTGTTTACCTTTCGGATGCGAGAAGACTATCATCTACCGCCCTTCCCGCTGCTGCCACTGGCGAACCTGTTTGTGTGGACGATGAGCGGCATGACCTTTCGGAAAGCTGCTCCTATGCAGTACATTCCCCAAATTCAAACGCCCATCTTCTTTATTCACGGGAAGGAAGATACTTATATCCCGCCAAAGATGAGCATCGACATGTACCGGGCCAAGACACAGGGCTACCGAAAATTATATCTGGCGCCCAATGCCGGACATGCTGAATCCTATTGGGTAAACCCATTGGAATATGAGCAGAAGCTGGACGAATTCCTGAATGAAGTTGGAATCATATAAGGGGCTGCCAAAATGGCAGCCCCTGTAATGGATTAAACGCCTGTTACTTAGCGCTTCACCGGCAGCGCTTCTCTGTTTTCTACCTTGATGCTGTAAAAGTTGTAGTAGTTGGTTTGAATGATCCAGCGGTTGTGATAATCAAAGTCCGAGGCCGGGCGGAATGCCTGGAACTTGGGCAGCGCCTCCGAGGTCCAGGGGAAGCGCTCTTTGATACGCCGCGCCCGATAGGAGCGATCGAGGGCAGTGTAGAGGGTGATATCGTCCGTGCCGCGATTGTTCCACACCACCACGAGTGACTTACCGGTCGAAGTGGTTTCATCCATCCCGGCTTCAGTGATCACTTCCAGGAAGGCCCGCAGTTGGCTCTCTTTCAGAGAAGGCGCAAAGCGGCCCAATTGTTGTGGATCCATGATCACTTCGGATAAACGCGGCGCAAGGCTGGCTTTGATACCCGAGTCGAGGTGGAAGTTCTTAAGCAGTTTCAGGCAGGTACGCAGCCGAGCATCTTCCCGATTGACAAGATCGCCATTTTCGCAAGAAAGAGTCACTTCCACGCAATCGCCCGGAGCCATCTCAAGCCCATTCATCGAGAGGGTATAGGTACCAGCGTCGTAATCGCTGGCAAGTTCGCGCAGCTGACCATTCACGCGCACTTCCGCTTGCTCTGGCTGAGTAAAGCCACGGAACTTAAAGTTGTAAGTGCGGAGCGCAGGAGCCAGGCTTTGTTCTCCCACCACCGGGCCCACCGAGAGTTTGGTCTGGCTGCCGGACCATTCCTGCACCATGGGGGTCAGGGCATAAACCCCTGTGAGATAATCGTTCGTATTGCCCTCATCGTCATACAGTTCAAAGCGACCGTCCGCGCCTGGGAAGACGTGCAGGGTGAGTTCTTTCGGTGTTCCAATGCCGTCCCAACCCACTTTCGGAGCCTGCGGCACAATCGCGCCAGCTTTCGCAAAAACCGGCGTTTCGCGCAGCGTGCCATAGACCGCTTGCCAGGAATCGCCGTGATAATACTGTCCGGTAAAGTAATCGAACCACTCTCCCTCCGGCAGCCAAACTGTGGCCCGACTGAGGAGCGTATCCGCATCTTTCGGCATAATGAAAGGCGCAACAACCAGTTGATCGCCAAACAGATACTGGTTCGGGCAGGCATAGGCTGCTTCATGCTCAGGGTAGTTATAGTACATCGGCAGCAGCGGCGGGACATTTTCACGGTGGAAGCGCCAGGCCATGCTGTAGATATAGGGGATAAGAGCGTGCCGCAACTGGAGAGCGTCGCGAATGACTTCGAACGTTTCTGCATCGTAGGCCCAGGGGCGCCGGTCTTGATAAGGGTTCTTGGTGCTGTGGATGCGTAGAACTGGTAGAAAAACCCCTAACTGTACCCAACGGGCATTCAGTTCAGCATCTTCAATGCCGCGCATATGCCCACCCACATCATGACTCCACCAACCATAATTGACGTTGGAAGCAGTTGCAGTGAAGTACGGCTGGAAAGCCAGTGAAGCCCACGTCACCACGGTATCACCGGAAAAGCCGATTGGATAGCGATGGTTGCCCAGCCCGCCCCAGCGCGAGAAGATGAAGGAGCGGTGTGAGCCGTTGCGCGCCAGATCATAGAAGTGCAGATGGTTTAACCACCACAACGGGTCTAAACCGGTCAGGCGCGACTTCTGCCCTTGCTGCCAGTCCATCCACCAAAAGTCAATTCCCGAGGCTTCCATGGGATGGTGCAGAACACGGAAGTAGGCATCCACAAAGCGCGGCTCAGTGATATCGAAGGCGACGGGTTCGCCCTGGGCAGGATCCTGACCTACGGCCTCGCACATCTCAGCATACATTGCCTCGTGCGGATGCACTCCTTCGGCAGGATGCAGATTGAGAGCTACTTTTAGGCCCTTCTCATGCAAGAAGCGCAGCAGGCCTTCTGGATCAGGGAAAAGCTGGCGATTCCAACTGTACCCTGTCCAACCAGAGCAGTTGTTCCCAGTATTTGTGATGTGCCAGTCCATGTCGATAATGCAGACAGAAAGAGGCACCTCGTGATTCTGAAAATCCTCAATCAGGCCGGTTAGCTCTTCCTGCGTATACTCCCAATAGCGACTCCACCAGTTCCCCAGCACCCAGCGCGGGATCATGGATACAGCCCCCGAGATGCGGGTAAAGTCACGCAGCGTTTCCAAGTAGTTGTGACCATACCCGAAGAAGTACAGATCCAGTTGGCCTTCTGACGCGTCACGCGGCTCCAGCCAGCCTTCTCCACTAAAAACCAGGCTGGCAGAGTCATCCACTAGTGACCAGCCGGAACGCGAGACCAACCCCAAGCTGATCGGAATCGCGCCATCGACGCCATCCAATGTGCGCGCAGTACCGCCCAGGTTCCCCGGATCAGGATCACCGTAGCGCCAGGTGGCGCCCATCTCTTTCAGGTCAATCCATAATGACTCGGCAGAGAAAGGCTGTCCCTGGCAGTAATGCAAGCGCAAGGCCGAAGTTTCGATCACCAATACCCCATCCGCCTGATGGACAGTAAACTCAGGCAGTGGCTGTTCGCGATACCAGAAGGCCTGGCTGGCCCGATCTTCGAAGGCGCTGTTTGAACTGTATTCCATACGGAAAAGGGGAGCCGCCAGCACAGTAAAGCGGGCTTGACCAGCTTCCACCACAGCCTCAGGATTGGCAGCAGCGCCAAACGTCAGCTTAAAATAAGGTGCGATGTAATTCATTGTGAAATATAACTCCGCAACAAAGGGATCGGATTAGACTTTTAAGGAACAGGCAATCTCCCCAGCCGGGGCATCATGCGCCTCATCTATTATTTTAGCATCGCTCTATAAACTATGGTACACTACCCAAAGCACCAACTACTTGCTTTCATTCCACTCCCCCGGTGCAGTCATTTTACCCACCCCATCCACACAGACGGACGCATTGAGGAATCCTGCTATGTCGGAAGTCCAAGACTTTGTTAACACCGTTGTTGATAACGTTGAAAAAGTGATCGTAGGCAAACGTGCCAGCATTGAGATGTTGATGGTCGCCATGTTGTGTGAAGGGCACGTACTGCTGGAAGACGTTCCTGGGGTGGGGAAGACAATGCTGGCTCGCTCACTGGCAATCAGCCTGAGCGGGCAGTTTAACCGTTTGCAGTGCACGCCTGACCTGCTGCCCAACGATGTGACCGGGGTTTCGGTCTACAACCAACAAAACGGGCAGTTTGAGTTCAGGCCTGGCCCCATCTTCGTCAA
The DNA here is from genome assembly GCA_963791025.1 of uncultured Chloroflexia bacterium. GTDB lineage: Bacteria > Chloroflexota > Anaerolineae > Anaerolineales > Anaerolineaceae > DSYU01. The sequence goes on from CAWBQF010000001.1 coordinate 181,174, forward strand.
TGTGCTGCTGGTGGATGAGATCAACCGGGCGACACCACGCACCCAATCCGCGCTGCTGGAAGCCATGCAGGAACAACAGGTGACGGTAGATGGCACTACCTATCCACTCCCACGGCCCTTCCTGGTGCTGGCGACCCAAAATCCAATCGAGTTTGAAGGCACTTTTCCCTTGCCAGAGGCGCAACTGGACCGGTTCTTAATGCGATTGTCCATTGGATATCCCTCGCCGGAAGATGAGCGCCTGCTGCTCAACAACCTACGGCGGCAGCATCCTATTACGAAACTACAACCCGTAGTTGAGGCCAACCGGTTGATCGCCTTACAGGAGCAGGTTTGGGAGATCTACGTAGAAGACAGCCTGCAAGATTATATTATTCAACTGGTTACCGCAACCCGCAGCCACCCCGACCTGACACTCGGTGCCAGTCCGCGCGCCAGCCTGGCGCTGTATAAGTCCGCCCAGGCGCTGGCAGCCATCCACGGGCGCGATCATGTAATCCCGGATGACATTCAATACCTGACTCCCGCCATTCTGACCCACCGCCTGTTACTCGCCCCGGAGGCCGAACTTCGCGGGCGCACCACGCAAGGCATTCTAACGGATATTCTTGAAAAAACTCCCCTCAACATCGGGGGCGTGAAAGAAAGCTGATAGGATGTATCCCCCCAAAGGTGGCTCATGGGCGAGGCACTGATTGGCTTTTTGCTGATCCTGGCGTTCCTGGCAATTTTCACGAAGGAGACGTTTGTAGTTGTCCTGCTGTATCTGTTTGCTGGCGCGCTGCTGGTGAGCCGCTGGTCGAGTGGGCGGGTCGTCAACAGCATCCATTTCCGGCGCAAGTTTACCAGTAAGGCCTTTCCAGGCGAAGTCATTCCCATTCAGTTAGAAATTCAAAATCATAGCTGGCTGCCAGCCATATGGCTGCGGGTGCAGGACTATTATCCACTGGAAGTGGCTGACCTGAACACGTTTCAACAGGTATTGAGCCTGGGGCCGCACGAGAAGGTGTCTCTGGGTTACACTCTGAAAGCCAAAAAAAGGGGCTATTATACGGTTGGGCCGCTCAGTCTCTCTTCGGGAGACCTGCTTGGCATTACCGGAGAACGGTACAGCGAAGGTCCATCTGACCACCTGACGGTTTACCCACATGTTGTCCCTTTGCGCAATATTAAGCTCCCTTCGCGCTCCCCCATGGGCACACTGCGTACCAAACAACCCCTATTTGAAGATCCTTCCCGACCAGGCGGCAAGCGCGACTACCAAACCGGCAACTCGCTGCGCCGTATTGACTGGAAAGCCACCGCCTCAACCGGGCGCATGCAGACCAAGCTGTTTGAGCCTTCTATCGCATTCGAAACCGTCATTTTCCTAAATCTTGACCTCAACGATTATTTCCTGCGTTCGCGGCTCTATGCCACCGAACTGGCAATTGTGGTGGCAGCATCCGTGGCGAACTGGATTACAGCGCAGCGCCAAGCGGTTGGGTTGGTGACAAATGGCTTTGATCCGCTGACGATCGATAATGCTGTCCTGCCGCTTTCTCCGCGCAAGGGACGCGGACACCTGATGCGGCTGCTCGAAGGGCTGGCACGGGTGCGCGCCGTGGAAAGCGAGATGCCTTTTCAAAAACTGATCAGCCAGCAGCGGGTTAACTTGAGTTGGGGCACTACTTTAATCCTCATCACAAGTACCGCCGGACAAGATGTCTTTGATGAACTGCTCCAGGCCCAGCGCTCTGGATTGATTCCGGTGCTGATCCTGTGCGGAGAACACCCTACCCAACGTCAGGCGATGCAGTTGGGTAAACTGTTTCACATCCCAACTTTCTGGTTCCGCAATGAAAAAGATATGGATGTGTGGCGCAAATGAGTCTGAAAGATAGAGACTTTCTGAAGCCTTACCGTTCCAGCCAGACGGTTTCGATTCTCATCGGCAATCTGCTGGTTGCTTTCATGATGGCAAGTGTAGCCGTTGGGTTTGTTCAGGTTGGCAAGTTAGTCAACGAGAACTGGAATGGCAGTTACCTGGTCTGGATGGCGCTGCTGCTTTCACTGGAGGCAGCCTATACGAAGCGATCCACACGCGACCTGGATTTTCGTGAAAAGGTGCTGTTTCGGATTTCAGAGTGGGTGGCTTTCGCGATATTGATTAAGCTGTTGATCTACCTGCTGCACGGGTTTAACCTGATTCTACTCGATCTGCCGAGGTGGGAAGAAAACCTCAGCAGCTTCTTCACGCCGGAATACATGCTGGCCCTGTTAGTCGCCCTGATCACATGGTCTGCCAGCGGCGCGTTTGCCGGAGAACTGGATGAACTTCACGACCGGGAGCGAGACGCCGCCTGGGATGAACTCGGCAAGCTGCAAAACGCACTCCAAGATATTCGCAAACGGATTATCGGACGGGTGTTTCTACTGGGGGGGCTGGTCGTGCTGCTGGCGATTTTGTCGCGGTTGAGCGCCACGGCTTTGCTGCGCCTCGGTGGGCTGACATCGCCCGGTTATAAAGCTCCGGTGGCAAACGTGCTGGTTTATTTCATCCTGGCAATGATCCTGCTCAGTCTGACTCAGTTAGCCATGCTACGCACGCGCTGGCTGTGGCAAGGACTGCCCATCAGCACCAAGATATCCGGTAACTGGTTAAAGTGGAGCCTGATTTTCTTTGCAGTACTGGCTGTGATCGTTTTCTTCCTACCGACCGAATACTCATTAGGATTATTCGACACGCTGCGCGTGGTCGTGAATATCGTTATCCAGTTGGTCACCCTGTTGTTAATCCTGCTGACTATTCCCTTTGGATTGTGCCTCTCGCTGTTCTCGCTTGCCAGTGGACCACAAACGCAACAAACTCCTCAGATATTGAACAACCCACCCATTGAGGTGCATGGAACACCAGTCACGTGGCTGGAAACGTTACGCTCCATCGCTTTCTGGGCGATCTTCGTGGCGATTATCTTCTTTGCCTTTCGCTACTACCTGCGCCAAAACACCTCTCTCTGGCAGTCGTTACAGCGCTTGCCAGTCATTCGATGGTTAGGGCAAGCCTGGCAGGTTTTAAGAGATTGGATCCGTGGAGTGAACCGGCAAGTGAGCCAGTTGGTGAACGACAGCATTCAACGCTTGCGTACGCAAAGACCCTCCCTATCCACTCAACGCCTGCGGAAGATCATGCATACCCGATCATTGAGTTCACGAGAAAAGGTGATCCTGTTTTATTTGAACCTGGTAGAGTTGGGCAGCGAACGCGGGCTGGCGCGGCGGCCCAACCAGACCCCGCACCAGTACGAACAGCGCCTGAGTGAGGCGCTGCCCGAAATGGAACCGGAGCTGAATAGTTTGACAGACACCTTTATCGAGGCCCGATACAGCCAGCACGCAGTAGAAGATTCAACCGCGCAGCAGGCCGGCAGCCTGTGGGAACAGATTAAGGATATCCTGCGTAACTGGCGGAAATCAGCTTAAGCTGGCTTTGTATGGAAGACCACATCCCACAAGGGAGAACTGACCCCGAACCGCTGGTTGGGCGTTTTGTAGTGGTGCATCATATGATAGCGTTTGAGGAACTTGAGGGACCTGGCCCGCATGGGGAAATGATGGGTCGCGTAGTGGGTCAAGTCGTACGTGAGATAGCCAATGGTAAAACCTGACAGCGTTGGGTAGACCCATTCGGGAGCGCCTAGCAAGGTACCAAACACCAGCAGAAACAGCCCATAAAAAATCAGGGCCAGAGGAACACTGACCACAGGCGGCATCACCAGGCGGGTTTTACACTGCGGTTGGGCATGGTGCACACCATGAAAGAGGAAGACAATTTTTTCTTGCCGGGGTGACCGCGGGCGGAAATGAAACACAAAGCGGTGCATTGTATATTCTGTTAGTGTCCAAATAAACAACCCCAAAGTAAACGCCAGCGGCAGATAAGCCAGGCTCACCTGATTCTGTTGGGCAATGTTGATTCCCACCACCATAAAAAAGACTGCCAGCGGCAGCCAGATGATGACAATGACAGCCGGGTGAATGTGAGTAAAAAACTCTAAAAAGTCGGACTTAAACAGGCGAATCGGTTCTGAGTCGTGATTGATAGGATAATGGGCCATCGATTTACCCCTGGGTAAGAATAGGGACAAGCTTTATAGATTAAACCCCAAAAATCCGGTATGTTTCCAGCGTCAAATAGCACAAAAATAACAGGATATTTTGGATGGATTTTAGACACTGCGGTCAGCGAGGTCTATCTCTTCGCCGGCCGGGTATTTCAGAATGCCCACTCTCCTCAAGCTCAATTTCTTTGGGCGTTTTTTCGCGTTCACGCAGGCCAAACTTTTCGAGCCGGTTAAACAGAGCGCGCATCCCCAGAATCGGGATGAGCGCCGGGACGCCCAAAAAAGCAGGTACAACCGCGATCACGCACAGCAGTACAATCACCACCACCACCAACAGAATGACAAAGGTGAAGAAGGGGGTCACCAGCGCCCCATAGAATCCATTGCGGAGCGCCAGCAGGATGCTCTTATTGGATTGTTCCATTAGAAAGGGCAGTGCATAGAACTGAACTGCTAACCACAAAACAGTCAGCATTATGGTGAAGATCTGGACGTAAATCCCCCAGGAAGCGTTTAACTGACCATAAAAACGGAGATTAGCGTACAGTACCGCCAGCACAAACACGTTGATAAGCGCCCACAACCAGGCCTTCCAAAAATAGAGCCTTGCGCCTTCCATCAGCCCGCGCGTGCCCAGGCTCTCCCCATTCACCAAAGCATGCGCCACGTAATATAAACCAAAGGTGGCAGGCGGACCTAAAAAGATCGTCACCTGAGCAAACAACCAGATCAGCGTGACGATTAGCAGATCTAACCAGGTAGCCCACCAATCGACAAACGATTGACTAATGACACGCAAGGATGCTGGGAAGCTAAAGTTCATACTCTTTCCTGACTACAGGATACGCTATCAATCATATCATAGAACGAATCCTGCGCTGCTGATGACAGCCAAGGATTTCAAAACCTCATGGTTAATTTATCCGTATGAGTGAGGTTTGAGATCAGCGATGTATAATTATCCTGATACCGTTTGGGCAACTTCGATTTTATAAGGTTAGAGTAGGATAAGTGATGAAATCAACCCAACATAAGCGTACGGTTTGGGCCTGGACAATGTATGACTGGGCTAATTCGGCATTTGCCACCACCATCATGGCGGCAGTCTTACCTGTTTATTATGCCTCAGTGGCTGGGGCCAATCTGCCCGGCAACATGGCGACCGTCTACTGGGCCTATACCACTTCGATCTCACTGCTGGTGGCAGCTATACTCTCGCCGATTCTGGGGGCAGTCGCCGATTTCAGTGGGACTAAAAAACGCTTCCTGACCATCTTCATGATCGTTGGGGTGGCAGGCACAGCCCTCCTTTACTTCGTGCGCACCGGCGACTGGCTGATGGCTTCGCTCTTTTTCGTGTTAGGTGAGTTTGGGTTTGCCGGGTCTCTGGTGTTTTATGACTCACTTCTGCCACATATTGCCCAACCTGATGAAATCGATCAGGTTTCAGCACGCGGGTATGCTATGGGCTACCTAGGTGGTGGTTTATTGTTGGCGATCAACCTTGCGATGATTATGCTGGCTCCCCCTGAGCTAACCGGACTAATGACACGGTTATCCTTCTTGACTGTGGCAGTCTGGTGGTTTGTGTTCAGCATACCGCTGCTGCGTACCGTCTCTGAGCCACCAAGACGCATCCTGCCTAACGAAGCCGGGCGCAACCCAGTTACCGTCAGCTTTCGCCGCCTGGGACATACCTTTGGCGAAATCCGCCGCTACCGCGACCTGTTTATCTTCCTGGTGGCTTTCTGGTTTTATAACGATGGCATCGGCACCATTATTAAGATGGCGACCATTTATGGCGCTGAAATTGGCATTGGGCAGACCACCCTGATCGGCACGCTGCTGATGGTGCAGTTTGTCGGCATCCCATTCTCCTTCCTGTTTGGTTGGCTGGCAAAGAAAATTGGCACCAAATCATCCATTTACATTAGCCTGCTGGTTTATACGGGCATTGCGGTGATGGGCTACTTCATGAATCAAGCCTGGCAATTTTGGGCGCTGGGGTTTGCCGTCGCCACCGTGCAAGGCGGCAGTCAGGCCCTCAGCCGTTCGCTGTTTGGGCGGCTGGTGCCTAAGAGCAAGTCGGCTGAATTCTTTGGTTTCTTCAGTGTCAGCGAAAAGTTCGCCGGAATTATGGGGCCGTTCGTGTTTGGCCTGGTAGGTCAGACTATGGGCAATTCCCGGCTGGCGATCATCTCGTTGATCATTTTCTTTATTATTGGGGCTTCTTTGCTGAGCCTGGTCAACGTTCAAGATGGTGTTGAGGCAGCAGCACGGGAAGAGGAAAGTATGCTGAGGAGCACCCTTTAGCCTTCCTGACCAAAACCAATTGCTACTCAGGTCAGCAACCGGCCCATACCGTGAGGGCCGGTTTTTTTATGGCTGTACAAGGTGGATCTTTCCCTCTTGAAAAATTGGTGCTTTTTTTATATAAATATCATATATTTTATTGTTATAAATAATGTAGGAGAATGAGTGATTAAGTGTGGAGCGAAGCAAAGTCAACTTCCTCCCACCTTCTTGTGAGGTACTTTAGAGCGTAAATGGATTGAGGAGTAAGTAACGTGAATATCCACCTTGGACGAGTTTGGAACATTCCCGTCCGGCTGCACGCAAGCTGGTTCTTGATCTTCGGCTTGATCACCTGGTCGCTAGCCTCAGGCTATCTACCTAATGAATACCCCAATATGGCACCTCTGACATACTGGATGGTAGGCGCAGCTACCTCCATCCTATTCGCCGCCTCGGTGCTACTGCACGAGTTGGGCCATGTTTATTTAGCCATTCGTAACAGCGTTCCTGTACGTAGTGTCACCCTGTACCTGTTCGGGGGAGCAGCCGAACTACAACAAGAGCCAAAGTCACCGGGAGCTGAGTTTCGTATTGCCATCGCAGGGCCAGCCATGTCACTGTTACTGGCTGTGTTTTTCGCTATCCTGTGGCGCTTAGACCAGACCATCCCCTTCCTGGCTGCGCCCAGCGAATACCTGATGCGTATCAACTTCTTACTGGCTGTCTTTAACTTGATCCCCGGCTTCCCGTTAGATGGCGGGCGGGTGTTGCGCGCCATGGTCTGGAAGCTCACCGACAGCGCCAGGAAAGCGACGCGATTTGCATCGACCAGTGGTCAGGTGGTAGCGTTTGGTTTCATCGCGTTTGGCTTTCTGACCTTACTGCAAGGTAACTTTTTCAACGGACTGTGGCTGGCCTTCATTGGTTGGTTCTTACAAAACGCCGCCTATAATGCCTATGCGCAATTCACCTTCGAACAATCGCTGGCGGGAACACGCGTTAGCCAGGTGATGAAACAAAACTTCGAGCAGGTTTCCAGTCTGCTGACACTGGACCAGTTGGTTGAGCAGCGGATCTTGGGCAGCGACCGGCAGGTTTTCTTGGTGGGGGATGACGATCGCATGGAAGGAGTACTGACCCTGCGAGAAGTTGCCGCCGTTCCACGGCGTAAGTGGCCCTTCACCACCACCCGCCACGCCATGATCCCCTTAAAGCATATCGTCTGGCTAACCCCTGAGATGGAACTGTTCAATGCCCTTCAGCAGATGGAAAAGATAAACGCCGCGGAAGTGCCGGTGGGCAGCCAGGATCGCGTTGTCGGGACTCTCTCACGTGAAGACGTACTGCGCTACTCACAGAAAAGGAATGAGTTAGGGTTCTAGAAAAACTCAGATCTTCAAATCATTGAAGGGCTGGCTTAAGCTTTGTGTCAGCCCTTCACAATTCTCCTGCTGTAACTGCCACGCCTGCACTTTCTGCCAGGCCTCACACACAATCCTTTGATTCTATGCCTTCACTACGGTTTTACATTTCTGGCTCAATTTGAATATAGTTGGTGCGGCGATCTCCCAACACGCCCATCAAGAAATGATAGAGCGCGTACAGTTCCAGTGCAAAGGGCAGGTAACCGCCGTAACCGAGTAAGGGCATTTCAAAGATGTGAAAGTATCCAACAAAAGGTACCTGATAGTACCACTTTGGAAAAGAGAAGTAATTCCACATTTCCCAAAAGAAGCCTGTCATCAGCACCCCGAGGAACAGGCTGATCACCGGACGCCAATCGGCCCGCCGGGTAAATTCCACCAATGAGCGGTTACCGAGCCAGACGTTTACGGGTTCGGTAATAAAGTAAACTGAGATCCACACAAAGGGAAAGAAGTAAAGCGGCCAAGCGAACATCAACGCTAACATCAGCCAGCCAAACGCGAAGAATATTTGGGTGGTGCGCAGATCGTCTGGAATGGCTTTCCAGGGCTGCATTCGACGGATGAACTCAAAGCTCGAAATAAACTCAGCCGCCCCAAAGACAGACGGAACAACAATTGAAAAGTTCATACTAGCCAGCATGAAAAAAGCCAGAGGCGAAAATGCCTCCCTACCCGTGTATGCCCAGTTCTGCGTGCGAAGGTTAATCGCTTCAAACAGCCACCAGGCAGGGATCGATATTAAAAACAAACCGATATACCGCCGCCAGCTCCGCGTCAACAACGAAGTTCCTTTACGCCAGAAGGTCAGCGCATCCACTGTAAGGGCATAACCACACCATAAAGGGAAAAAGAGCCAGGCAGTGCGATACCCTGGTAAGAGCCAGTTCATTGGCCACATCACAAGCACTAAAACCAATCCTACCCAGCCATGCCAAGGGAAAGTTCTTTTGATCATTTTTAAGCCAGTTGCACTACGAACCCCTTCCATGAATCAATGTCCTCCATTCAAACAGGGTTTTCACTGGTAATCATTATAGCAAAGGTGGTAAGTTGACGAAATGGACTCTGTAGACCCAATTCGTTCAGATAGAAACGATGAAAGGCCTGGTTAAATCCAACCAGTCTCGTTTTTGAACAAAACGAGACTGGTTGCAAAACTTCCTTAAAACTCATTCGGTTAGTTGGTATAGTTCTACCAACACTCCATTGGCACTCTTTGGGTGCACGAAGGCGACCAGACGACCATCAAGCTGGAGCGGGGCCTCATTAATCAGCCGAATGCCCTGGGCTTTAAGCTGCGCCAGCATGCCCTCAATATCATCCACCTCGAAGCACAGGTGATGCATCCCGGCGCCGCGTTCGGTCAGAAACTTTGAAACCCCAGAGTCATCGCTGGTGGGACGGACTAACTCTACCTCACCATCTCCAACAGGCAAAAAAGCCACCTGTGATTTCTGGCTGGGAACATCTTCCACATGGCTTAATTCCAGGCCAAGCGCATCATGCCAAAAGGTCAATGCCCCATCGATATCGGGCACCACAACCGCCACATGATTAATTTTGGTTACTTTTGCCATCGGTTACCTTATTCAATTCGCCAATTTGTTTGGAAAGACGCTGGCATTCCAAGCACACTGGAAAGCTGTTCGATAAACAGGAAAGGTTAAATCCAGGCAGGAGACTGATATTCGCCCCACACCTGGCGCAGCAAACCACATATTTCACCCAGGGTGATTGAATTCTCAACACACGCGATGAAAACCGGCATCAGGTTCTCGCTGCCGCGTGCAGCCGTTTCAAGGTGGCTGAGCAGTTCACTAACCCGCGCTGCGTCGCGCTGCTGACGGATTGCAGCCAACCGGGCACGCTGTCCTTGCTCAATTGTGGGATCCACCTGCAGGCGCTCAAGCTGGAGCGTTTCTTCCGTTTGGAAGGCATTCATACCCACCACCACCTGCTCATTATGCTCCACCGCCCGCTGATACGCATACGCAGCGTCCTGGATCTCTTTCTGCATATAGCCCTTTTCAATGGCTGCCAACGCCCCGCCCAGATCGTCAATCTTACAGATATACTCCATCGACCGCTCAGCCATCTCATCCGTCAGATGTTCGATCAGATAAGATCCCGCCAGTGGATCCACCGTATCAGCCACACCTGATTCATAAGCGATGATCTGCTGGGTGCGGAGCGCTACCTGTACCGCTTTTTCAGTCGGCAGCCAGAGCGCTTCATCCATGCTGTTGGTATGCAGCGACTGCGTACCGCCCATCACGGCAGCCAGTGCCTGAAGGGTGACGCGTACAACGTTGTTCTCTGGCTGCTGTGCCGTGAGGGTAGAGCCAGCCGTCTGCGTATGGAAGCGCAGCATCCACGAGCGCGGATCCTGGGCCTTAAACCGCTCACGCATGATCTGGGCCCATAAACGCCGCGCCGCCCGAAACTTAGCAACCTCTTCCAGAAAGTTATTGTGCGCATTGAAAAAGAAGGAAAGCTGAGGCGCGAACTCGTCCACCTGCAAGCCCGCCTGTAGCGCAGCCTGCACATAGGCGATCGCATTTGACAGGGTGAAGGCTACTTCCTGCACTGCTGTCGAACCTGCCTCACGGATGTGATACCCCGAAATGCTGATGCTGTTCCAGTTTGGCACCTGTTGGGTACAGTAGCTGAACGTATCGGTGATCAGCCGCATGGAAGGACTGGGTGGGAAAATATACGTACCACGAGCAACGTACTCTTTCAGAATATCGTTTTGAATAGTTCCACGCAGTTTGCGTTCGTCTACACCCTTGCGCTTCGCCACGGCGATATACATCGCCAGCAAAACAGCAGCCGGGGCGTTAATGGTCATAGAGGTCGAGACTTTATCCAAAGGAATTTCGCGGAAGAGCATTTCCATATCTTCCAAAGAAGAAATCGAAACGCCCACCTTCCCGACTTCTCCTGCGGCTAATGGATCATCGGCATCGTAACCTATCTGAGTAGGCAGATCAAAAGCTACAGAAAGACCGGTTTGCCCTTGCGATAATAGAAAGCGGTAGCGGCGGTTCGATTCCTCTGCTGAGGCATAGCCTGCGTATTGGCGCATTGTCCAAAAGCGCCCCCGGTACATCGTCGGCTGAACGCCACGCGTAAAGGGATACACGCCCGGAAGCCCCAACTTTTTCGCATACTCCTCTTCACGCGGACCCAAAACTCGCGGGACAGGAATACCGGAAGGAGTATTAAATTCCGACTTTCGTTCTGGATACTTTTGGATAACTGGCTTTAAAATCTTCTCTTCCCAGTGTTTTCGTTCTTCTTCAAAGCTCATACGATCCCCTTATTAAAGATTGTGTCAGAGGTTATTTGCTTATACAATAATACCAAGAGGTGACAAGCTTATTGAGTATACCCTGAAGTTCACAAAGGCAGGCAGTGAATAAATCTATGGTAAACTTTAGACGAACTTCCTGAAAGCCTGGCGACGGGGGCTTGTGTGGCGAAACAAGATGGACCGCGATTTCTGTAGGTTTTATTGAGGTGCTAAGAAACCCTGAAATTTCCTCGTTCGTGGAAGGGCCTTTTTCCTTATCAACTGTTCACTCCACTCATGCTGCGCATCAATTTCCTGCGCGAGCAGCTCAACTTAACAACTGCATTCTGACCAAACAGGAGGTTTCCTGATGTATCTCATTTTGTTTGTCTTACACCAGGTCGAAAACTTCGATCGCGTTCTCGACGCCTGGGAAGAGGTCGGTATCGGTGGTGTAACCATCCTGCCCAGTACTGGGTTAGGGCGTTTGCGCCAGAAAGCAGCCCTGCGGGATGACCTTCCGCTAATTCCCAGCCTGGATGATCTGCTTCAATCTAACCGTGAAGAAATGTTAAATCGTACCATGTTTACCATTGTCGAAAATGAAGAAGTGGTCGAAAAAGTCGTTCAGGTCACCGAAGCAATCATTGGGCAGCTAGACCAGCCGGACACGGGCATTCTGACAGCGCTTCCGTTAGCGCGCGTTTATGGCTTACAGAAGCGCAGCCGCGAACGCTCGAACGAACCCAAGAACCGGTAAACTGACAGATTATGAAAATATTGGCAGTGGATGTTGGCACGGGGACACAAGACATCCTGCTGTTTGACCCGCGCCTGGACGTGGAAAACGCTTATAAACTGGTGCTGCCCGCCCCCACCATGATGGTTCGCCGCCGCTTGCAACAAGCCACCCAACAGGGCAAGAGCGTACTGATGACCGGGGTTACCATGGGCGGCGGGCCAAACCAATGGGCGGCTGAAGACCACGCACGGGCAGGTTTACCTATTTACGCCACCCCTGACGCAGCGCGCACGTTCAACGATGATCTATCCGCAGTGGCAGAAATGGGCATTCGCGTCATCTCTGAAGATGAGGCACGGCGGCTGCCAGGGGACGTGGAGCGAATTTCCTTGTGCGATTTCGACTTGCAAGCCATCCAGTCGGCGCTCGAATCGTTTGGCGTGACGCTGGATGATCTGGCAGCCGTGGCAGTGGCTGTGTTTGACCACGGCGCCGCTCCCCCCGAGATCTCTGACCGGCAGTTCCGCTTTGATTACCTCGATGAGCGCATCCGCTCTGAAAACCGGTTGAGCGCGTTTGCTTACCTTAGGAAGAATATTCCTCCTATCATGACCCGCCTGCAAGCCGTCGCCGACTCAGCGAAAGATTTGCAAGCCCCGCTGATTGTGATGGATACAGCCCCTGCGGCAGTGCTGGGAGCTACTTTTGATCCACGCGTCGCAGCGCTCGAACGAGCCGTGATCACCAATGTAGGGAACTTCCATACCCTGGCATTTCGGATGGGGCCGGGCGGAATTGAAGGAGTGTTTGAACATCATACCGGTCTGATCGACCTGGCTCGGCTGGAAGAACTGCTGCTGGCCCTGTCAGACGGAACGCTGCGCCACACTGACGTGTTTGACGATCATGGTCATGGGGCGCTGATCTATGAAGCGCGCCCACTTGAACTGAACGCCCTGAAGCATAATCTGGTGGTAACCGGGCCGCGCCGCAACATGCTGCGCACCTCCAAATGGCAGCCTTACTTTGCTGTGCCGTTTGGAGACATGATGATTGCTGGCTGTTTTGGCCTGTTATCTGCCACAGCCGACCTCTTGCCTGAGTTAGCCGATCCAATCCGGCATGCCCTGCAAGCCCCACACGGGGTGGGTCGTCCTCCCTGGGAAGCTGGCTAAAGGACGGCTTTCACAATTGAACTATGCAGCGGTTTTTCGGTATCCGTTGACTTCCCCCCCGCCCTCTGGTAAAATTCATTTTCTGGTGCGTTGTACCCTTCGCACTGGCTGCCATATGGCAATCATTTTGTTTGAAAGGGCTTGATCCAATGAAAGTACTGTTGCTGAAAGATGTATATAAGCTGGGGCGGGCTGGTGATGTAAAGCGCGTGGCGGACGGCTACGGGCGGAACTACCTGATCCCCCAAAGGCTGGCTGTTCTGGCAACCCAGGGCGCTGTTAAACAGGCTGAGAGCATTCGCCAACGGGCGTCTGCGCAGCGTACTGAACTTAATAAGACCATGGGTGGGCTTGCTGAACGTTTATCCGGGATGGTAATTGGTTTCCCCTCCCGCGCTGGTGAAACCGGCAAACTGTATGGTTCTATCACCACACAGATGATTGCTGAGGAAGTCTCGCGCCGGGTCGGTGAAACGGTAGATCGCCGCGATATCGAAACAGAACCCATCCGCACGCTGGGTGAGCATGTTGTTGTCGTACACCTGACGGTTGACTTGAATCCTGAAATTACGGTCATCGCTCATCGCGAAGGTGAAAAACCTGCCGCTCTACAGCAGGCCCAACCAAGCGAAACGGAAACAGTTGAGGTGGCTGAACCAACCACAATCGTTCAGATTTACGAATCAGCCGAAGAACCCACCGCTGAGACGACAGAAGAGAACGCTGGTTAATCTCCGGCTGACACTCCTGATCTCACACAAATTGAACCGGCCGACCATTCAGCCTAGTGCTGGTAGGCCGGTTTTTTGTTGGAAGTTGTTCGTGGGAGCACGCAAGTATCTATACTTCGTTTATAATGGTATCTTAAGTTAGACAATGGCATCTACAGTTGGCAAACAGCTCCAACAGGAGCGGATCCGAAGAGAACTGACGTTAGAGCAAGTTTCACAGGCTATTTACGTTCGTAAACACTACCTGGAAGCCCTCGAAAACGATCAACACGACACCCTGCCATCGGCGGTGCAGGGGCGTGGTTTTTTGCGTCTCTACGCGGGTCTTCTCGAGTTACCAATCGAGCCACTGCTGGACGCTTGGGATCGAAAAGCGCCTCTGCCAGGCGAAGAACCGGGCGAGGCGGCTGGAGACAGCGCGCTATCTGAAAGACAGGCGGTTGCTCCAGATACAGAGAGCGCCGTTCCTCCTCCTTCCGATCCACTCGAACTGGTTGGGCCGCCTGCGCCAGTTCCGGTTGAGTTTCAGACCGACACATCAAGCAACGGAAATGAAAGCGGTTCGCGGGCTGTTTTCATCGAAGTGGGTGAAAAGCTGCGCCAGCAGCGCGAAGCATTGGGCATTTCGCGGGCCGAGGTGGAACGATACACGCGCCTGCGCCAGCACTACCTGCAAGCATTAGAAGAAGGCCGTATTGACGCGCTGCCCTCGCCCGTGCAAGGCCGGGGAATGTTGAGCAATTATGCCGCCTTCCTGAACCTGGACGAAGAAGCACTGCTGCTGCGCTTCGCTGAGGGTTTACAGACGCGGCGCATTGAGCGGATGCCGCCGCCAGAGCCCCAACCGGTGTTTAATAAAAGACGCCCGGCGCGCCAGGTATCACCCCTGCGGCGTTTTCTCACCCCCGACTTGATTTTTGGGGTCGTGGTGGTAGTGGCAATTCTGTTCTTTGCGGGCCGGACGGCAATATCCATCAACAAGATGCGCGCGCAGGAAGCCCAGCCTACCACACGGGCTATTTCCGAAGTCCTGCTCACGCCCTCCGATCTCACCATCACTCCTGGTGGAACGGCTGATGCTACAGCGGTATCTACAGCCCTGGCAGGAGAACTTAACATAGAGGGAACCCAACCCGCAGAGACTCCCCTGCCCCCTGTAGAAGGAAACGCAGGCGGCGGGCTGCCTCCTGCCAACCCGCTCCCCTCTACGGATCTAAATACTACCGTGACCGCCACCCTGCCTCCCATTAACAGCGATCCCCTTCAGATCTACATTGTCGCCAGAGAGCGCGCTTTCTTGCGGATCACGGTAGATAACAAAGTACAGTTTAATGGACGCGTCGTGCCGGGAAATGCGTATGCTTTTTCTGGCACCAAGCGTATTGACCTTTTGAGCGGAGACGCATCCGCTCTACAAGTTTTTTACAATCAAAAGGATCTAGGAACCCTGGGCATTACCGGGGAAGTGTTGAACCTGATGTTTGTGCCAGAAGAAGGGATGATTACCCCTACTCCGGCTCCGACAGCGACTGCCACCATCACTCCCACCCCCACAGCCACCTCTCAGACGCCCCAGGCAGGTCCTACTATTACCCCCTTAATCCCTAAACCATAAAAGTTATGAATCGTAAGAAGTTTTACCTGGTATCTTTAGGGTGCGCCAAGAATACTGTTGATTCAGATTCCATGGCAACCTTGTTGGAACAAGCCGGTTATCAAGCCACCGAAAACATGACGGAAGCCGGCGTGATGATTGTTAACACCTGTGGTTTCATTCATCCTGCCCGGCAGGAATCGCTGCAGGTATTGAACGAACTGGCCGGACAGAAGCGGCGCGGTCAACTACTCATCGCCGCGGGCTGCCTGACCCAACGCTACGGTCAGATGGTAGCAGAACAGGTGTCAGGCATCGACGGCATCCTCGGCACGCGCCGCTGGATGGATATTGTCGACCTGGTCCATGAACTGCGCGGCGAAACCAACTATCCGCAGCCGCTTTACCATCTTCCGGATGCGCCTACCGTTGGCACTGATGAAAAAGGGGTGCTACGCGTGGCAATGCAGGGCGGCAGCGCTTATTTGAAGATTGCTGACGGCTGCCGAAGACCATGTGCTTTTTGCGCCATTCCATTGATTAAAGGGACTGCGGTCAGCCGCCCCCCAGAAGCCATCATTGAAGAAGCACAAGTTTTATACGATAACGGCGTTAATGAAGTCCTTTTGATTGCGCAGGATACAACCGATTACGGTCATGACCTGGGTATGAAGGATGGGCTAGCGCAGCTGCTCGAACGCATGACAGAGGCCGTGCCCCAAATGCCCTGGATCCGCATTTTATATGCTTATCCGGGTTACGTCACAGAGCGGCTGATGCAGATTATGGCTGATAAGCCTCAAATTGTCCCTTACATGGATATGCCGCTGCAGCACGCGCACCCGATGACCCTACGCCGGATGCGCCGTCCCGCCAATATGGAGTGGGTATATCGCACTCTGGAAAAGATGCGCGCCACCATCCCAGGCCTGGCGCTGCGCACGACCTTCATTGTCGGTTACCCGGGAGAAACAGAGGAAGAGTTCCAGACCCTGCTGGATTTCATCTCTGAGATCAAATTTGATCATGTGGGCGCATTCACCTTCTCCTTCGAGCCAGGCACCACCAGCGAACCCCTGGGAGACCCTGTCACGCAGGAAGTCAAAGAAGAGCGCTTGCAGCGGCTGATGACACTGCAAGAAAGTATTTCGCTGGCGCGCAACCAGTCTTTTGTCGGGAAAACGCAGCAGGTACTGATCGAAGGGTACAACGATGGCATCTCTGTCGGCCGAGCTTACCATGATGCGCCGGAAATCGACGGAATGGTGTTTGTCGAAGGCGCAGCCGAGGTTGGGGCGCTTGTGCCAGTGCAAATCACTGGAGCGATGGTGCACGACCTGACCGGGCGGCTGGTAACAGAAACGAAAAAGTAATGGCGTAGTCAGGATGTCGCGCATAGACCGTTTTGCATTGCTGCTGAGTGTCGCTGCCGTTTTGGCCTCTGCGTTCGTATCCATCGTCATTTTTGAGGGTCTGCCGCACATTGAAGATGAGATGGCCTTCACCTGGCAGGCCAAAGTGATCGCGCGCGGTCAACTGACCGTGCCTACACCCGAGCCTTGCCCGAAGTGCTTTCTGGTTCCTTTTGTCGTGGACTACCACGGGCTGCGCTTTGGTAAGTACCCGTTGGGCTGGCCGGTCGTGCTGGCGGCAGGCGAGAAACTTGGGATCCGAGCCTGGATCAACCCCCTCCTGGGAGGGTTTACCGTCTGGCTGATCTATCTGTTGGTAAAGAAGGTGCTGGATGAGCGCACAGCTCTACTGGCGGCTTTTCTGACCAGCTTCTCGCCGTTCTTCCTGATGAACTCAGGGTCGCTCCTGAGCCACCCCTTGTCTCTGCTGCTCGGCGTGGCTTTTGCCCTGGCCTGGCTGGATGCTTTTACTTTTCCTAATAACCGCCTACCCGAACGCTGGCAGCGCAGCCTACCAACCATCACTGCCGGGTTGGCAATGGGCGGTCTGGCCCTGACACGCCCTATGACGGCTGTAGCAATTGCTCTGCCGTTTGCGTTCCACGGAGTGTATCTGTTGATGCACGGTGACCGAGCCGTTCGCTTGCGGCTAATCCGTTTTGGAGCGGTAGCCGGAGCGATCGCCTTGCTGCACTTTGCCTGGCAGTTTGCCGTCACCGGTGACCCTCTCTTAAACCCTTATACGCTTTGGTGGCCTTATGACAAAATCGGTTTTGGGCCAGGGGCCGGCCTGCAAGCTGGAGGCTACCAACCGCAAAACGCTATCACGAATGCCAGCTACAGCCTGGGCGTAGGCGCCAGTGATCTGTTTGGTTGGCCGTGGTTATCCTGGCTGTTCATGCCGTTTGGCCTGGTTGCTTTCTGGCAGAAAACGCGCCGCGAACAAGATTGGCGTCCGTGGCTGCTCACAGCCGTTTTTGTATCCACCGTGCTGATGTATGGGCTGTACTGGATTGGTTCATGGTTGTTTGGCCCACGTTACTACTATGAAAGCCTGTTTAGCCTGGTGCTGCTGACTGCGGCTGGCATTCGCTGGCTGATGGGGCGCATTCCTCTGAAACAACTCTTTAGACCCGGTTTTTGGAAACAGCGCAGCCTGCTTCGTCCAGGGCTGGTAACACTGTTCGTGAGTGGGCTCGTGGTCACCAACCTGTTCTTTTTCCTGCCAGCCCGTCTGGATGATATGCGTGGGTTATACGGCGTTTCTCGCGCCTGTTATCAGCCATTCCTGGCTGAGGAACAACATATGCAGTCTCAAGCGCTGGTGATTGTGCACGTGCAGGAAAAATGGATCGATTATGGATGCATGCTTGATTTGAGCAGCCCCTTTTTGGACTCACAATTTGTGCTGACCGTCAGCCAAGGATCTTTAGAAGAGCAGGCTCTGGCGAAGAAGTTCTCACAGCGGGTCATTTTGCATTATTATCCGGATACAGGCAGGCTGAGTGAAATTCCACTCGATTTTCCGCGACAATAAAAAGAGGTATGTTTGTGATGTCCAGAAACCTTCCAAACATACCTCTTTTTTCTGCTTTTTTTACTTACTCACATCCCGCTGGTCGATACTCTAGCCCAGGCCGTCAGCAGCAGAACCAAAAACGAGAGCGCCAGGTTTACACGCAGCATCCAGACTTCGCGCTGGCGCAATCGTTCTGCCTGCCCGGCCGGCACTGAGCGACCAGCAGCTTGCATTAAAGCCACCCTGTTTAATCCTGGAACAATCCCCCAGGTGATATAAGCACTCACCAAAATCATCACACCGATGACCAAGTGTTTGGTGAGGATCGCCATCGCCCAGTTATTGCCAATCGCTAAAAAGCCCTCATAAGCCGGGCTGGAACTCATCTGGAACATGCCTGTCACGATCAGGACCGCCAGGCTAAACCAACCCACTTGCTGAATGCGCTTCTGAAGCTGTGTAAGCAGCTTACTGTAAGCGGATGCGTCCAGTACCTGGCGTGCTGAGGGCAGCACAATTAACGAAAGGGCCGCCAGTCCACCAATCCAAACCACAGTTGCCAGCATGTGCAGCCAGTAAGTGATGGTCAAAAAAAGTGGGGGGGCAGCCGTTTCGTTCAAAAGCACCTCTGCAATTAAGGTTGGGCAGGCGCATTCGGATCAGTCGTCTCAGTAGGAACCTCTGGTTGAGCAGGTGTAGGTACAGGCGTATCTGCCGGGATAACCGTTGGAGACGGAGTCTCCGGGGATGGAACGACTACAGGCGGCGCTTCGGTGACTACCACAGCCGGAACTTCCGCCGTCTGTGTAAACGTGGCAGTTGGCATAGGGGTATTGGTTGGTGGGTAGCAGGCCAGATAAGCAGCATCCGCGGTTTGCTGTAAATTAGGATCGGACCCAATTTGGAGCGCCTTATCATAATAATCATACGCGCTGCACATATCGCCCTGAGCAGCCATTTGATCAGCCGCTTTGCTCGCCGCAATGCGATAGCGTTCCAGCGCTGTCCAGCCCGAACCATCGCGCATGTTTGGCATGGCTTGCGAGATTTGCTCAAAGGCCGTAGTTACCTGCACCCAGTCTACACCCCAAAAAGCAACCGCATTGAGATACTGGCGGGCAGCGTTGCGCGCTCCCATCGCATCTGAATCCAGCGGGGCAATCGTTTCCCGCAAGCGCCAGATCATAAATGCCACCTTCCAGGTTAGCTTCTTGATAAATCTTGCGAATCCCACGGAAACGCAGCGCCATATACAACATGCCGTTCACGTCCACTGCCCGATAATGAGGGTCCACGCTGCGCAGCGAGTTGATAGAGCTGAACAAAGCATCCCATTCTTTGTCGGCATACTGCTGTTTGGCCTGATTGAAGATCTCTTCCTGGGTGCGAATATCTTTCGTAGGGGTCAAAGTTGGAACAGTCGGTGTGGGTTGAATGGTCGGCGTAGCCGTCGCCATCTGAGACATGAGCACTTCCGTCAATTTTTCGGCCGCTCCGGGGAACTTCGGATCAAGTTGAATCGCTTGCTTGTAATACTGTTCTGCCAGACTGTACTGCTTATTCTGTTGGGCCTGGTATCCCAGCATAAAAAACTCGGTAGCACGCGTTACCATCGCCTCGGCTTGTTTTGCCTGGCGTAGTTGGATGGCAGAACGATACCCCATATATCCGCCACTGAAACCAAACAGCGCAATCAAAAATACCCCAAACACAAGTATGGGCCACCGGCGGCGCTTGCCTTCTTTTTCAGGCTTGCTGGTGGCTGGTTGGGCAGCCCGCAGTGCAACAGTCGCATCCGCAGGGAGCGATGAACCGGTTGAAACGGCAGTAGAAGGCTCTTTCGATGGGTGAACCGGCATGGTTTCACCAGAAGGCTGTTGTGAACGCCCCGACGAACGCGAAGCATCACTCGGGTGAGCGTTACCTGGTAACGTATTCTCGTTTTTTGAATCCTGCATAGCGCTTATTATACCTCAAGGCTGCCGTGGTTCTCGAAACTGATGCTAAAGGCGAAGCAGCAGCCGCACTTCTTTCCAAATGGGAAGCAGCGCCAGACTGCCCCCTAACGCTAACCCGGCGACGCCCATCAAAATTGGCTCGCGCGCCGACATAGGCAGTTCGGCAGTCAAAAGTACAACTGCCCCACCCATCAGCGCCGCCAGCCCGGCTCGCAGCACGGTGGAGCCAGGCGACAGACGCCGGATCAACTGGCGGTTAAGGAGAAATAGCA
Organism: uncultured Chloroflexia bacterium; assembly: GCA_963791025.1. Taxonomy (GTDB): domain Bacteria; phylum Chloroflexota; class Anaerolineae; order Anaerolineales; family Anaerolineaceae; genus DSYU01. Next base: position 201,697 of record CAWBQF010000001.1, read on the forward strand.
GCAGAACCGCCTGGAGGGTAAAAGCCAATGAATCAGCCAGACTGATACCCGCCGCCCCCATACCAGCCCCACGTGACAGGCCAACCGCCAGAAGAACGTAAATGAGCAAGTTTAGCCCAGCGGTCAGCATGGGAGTGATCGCATCCTGGCGCGCGTAGAAAGACCGCGCGGCGACCTCGAGCATGCACTGCCCAACGAGACCCACCAAAAAACCGCGCGTTACCCACAGAAGCATTTCAGTGCCCTGGGGGCCAAAGTCGAAGGCCACTGACAGCAGCGGACGCAGCCCTGCTCCCAATACGACTGCGATGGGAACCGTGATGGCAACAATCACCTGCAAAGCCCGCTGGATGGTCACCTGGAATGCTTCCTGATCTTTACCGGCAAACAGTTCAGATAGAGTCGGCAAGAGCGCCGTGCCAATGGCCGTACCAATCAATGTTTCGGGAACCTGCATAATCATCCAGCCATAGGTTAAGGCTGTAACTGGCCCAGTGCCCAGGCGAGAGGCCAGGTTATCTCGAATGATGAACACCAACTGGATCGTGAACATCGCCACGAGGCGCGGGCCCATCAGGCGCAGCACCTTTTGGACAGCCGGAGTACGGATACCAATCCGCGGTGTCCACTGGAAGCGGTAGAGGATCAAACCAGGCACCTGGATCGCCAGATGCAGAACAGCGCCAAGAATGACTCCATATACCAGCCCATACACCCCTAAGCCGAAAGCGGGCAAACGAAGGCCCCCTACCAGATACCCTTCCTGAGGAGCAAGCACGACTGCCCCAAAGATTTGCCCAAGATTATAGAGCAGCGGCGCCATGGCAGGTAAAAGAAAGTGCTGGTTGGCTTGCAGTCCAGCCATCACCAAACCACTGATTGAGAATATGATGGTGGCGATGAGATTGAAGCGCATTAAGTTGATCACCAGATCTTGTTGAACCGTCTCAAAACCAGGCGCAATTCCTACTTCCGAACGCACTAAAGGCCCAGCCAGTACCGCAACGATGACCGCCAGACTTGCCGTCACCAGAAAGGCTAGATTGGCAACCCTCGAAAAAACATCCCAGGCCTGCGCCCGCCCACGTTGAGTCATGACCTCAGAAAGGACAGGGATGAAGGCAATCGCCAGCGCGCCTCCTGAAATGAGCGCAAAGAGGAGATCGGGAACATTGTTCGCCACGTTGAAAGCATCCAGTTCCTTTGAAAGGCCAAACTGGCGCGCCAGGATGATGGTTCGCAGAAAGGCCATTACCTTATCGAGCGCAAAAAAAGCGGCCAGGAGAATAGATATTCGCGTCAGACGTGACATTCGATCTCCGAGATTACTGGATTCCTTTGGTAGAAGATGGATAATACGGCCTGAATCATAGCACAAAATTGTATTTCTTCCCTTAATTTTAAAATTTTCAGGAAGCACTCCTTGACTTAATATTCCATCCCCTCATATAATGAAAACAATTTTCAAATAAGATATTTAGAGGTTAGGAAAGGAACTGCTCTTGCTTGAATTAAGTCAAACCTGGCTGGATACCTTACAGGAGAATGGATACCGTCTGACCGGGTCACGGCGAATTGTGGTAGAAGTGATCGCCAACAGCGAGCGCGCCCTCAGCCCGCTCCAGGTCTACGATCTGGCCCGTACTAAACATCCAGGTTTAGGATTAGTGACGGTTTACAGGACACTAGAAAAACTGGAGGAGTTAAGGATGATCCAGCGGGTACATCAACCCCAGGGCTGTCAGGCCTTTATCGCCGCCTTTAATGGACACCAGCATTTAATCCTGTGCAGCCAGTGTGGAAAAGTTGAATTTTTTGCAGGGGATAATTTAGAACAGCTCTTTCAAAAGATTGGCGACCAAACAGGTTTCCAGGTGAAAGATCACTGGCTGCAGTTGTTTGGTACGTGCCAAGAGTGCCAGCAGGCCAAGTCGTAGTTGGAACCAGGCACTCAACCAACCCTTCTTTATACGACAAGCGAGTAAGATAGCTCGATGGTAGAAAAAGGTCATCTCTATATTGTCGCGACTCCAATCGGCAACCCGCGGGATATTACCTTACGGGCGTTAGACGTGCTGCAAGAAGCGGACGCGGTCATCTGTGAAGAGTACCGCGAAGGCAGCACGCTGCTAAAAAAGTTGGGGATTTCAAAAGAAATCATCCTGCTGAACGAACATAACGAAGCCGAACAGACTCCTTCGATTACCCAGCGTTTGCATGAACAGCAAGCGCTGGCGCTCATCTCTGACTGCGGAACCCCCGTCTTCGCGGACCCTGGGGCTACCCTGATTCATCGAGCCGTCGAGGAAGGGATCCCGGTTGTGCCTATCCCTGGCCCATCTTCGCTCATGGCGGCGCTTTCAATTCTGGACTTCAAGCTGGATCGCTTCATTTACGCTGGTTTTCTGCCGCGCGATCGAGATGAACGGCGCAAAGCGCTCAAGCATCTGCGGTCAACACGCTTCCCGATCATTCTGATGGATGCCCCTTACCGCCTGGCGCCCTTGTTAGCAGATCTGGAAACCGTCTATGGTTCGGGAGCCAGCGTCACCCTGGGCATGGACTTAACCCTATCTTCTGAAAATATTTTTAGAGGGACAATTGGCGAAGCACAAAAGAAGTTAGGGCAGCGCAAAAGCGAATTCGTTCTCATCGTTTATTAGCCACCAGCCTCCCGATTTACCAACAAACAAACGAGGAAGGGCGCAGGGCTTCCTGATGAACCTTCCTCGCTTGTTGCTACTTGCAACCCGGTTCTCGTTTTAGCGCAGTGCGATATTCCCCGTGCTAAGATCCACCACAAAGTGGATTGGGCTCGAGGTCGTCGCATAGGCCGCGTTTTCCCACACCCCCTCTTTTTGATTCGTTCCTCTCACTTTCTGGTATCCGTCGGGTAGGATTAACCGGCCCGGACCAGAACTGCGCACATTCACCTGCACACCCGAGCCCTCAGGCAGGTCAACCGTCAGGTTCCCGGTGCTGCCATCGACAGTCATGTCAAAGGTAGCTCCTTGCGGCACGCTGACCACCATATTACCGGTACTCATGTTCAGCGTTGTGGGGTAACGCTGATCTTGATTCGGCAAGTCAATTTCCATGTTGCCTGTACTGGCATCTACGGCGAGAGATTGCAGTGTGACGCCGGATAGATTTAGGGTTGTCTTTCCCGTACTGCCGTTCACCGTCAGGTTAAGTGGGATTTTGGGCGTTAATCCAATCATCCAGGCCTTGCCCTGTTGAGAGGCTGAAAAGAATGGGAAATTCCAGCCCAGGCTGCTAAAGTTCTCATCCAGCCGAACGGTTTTACTCGTACTGCCGCTGACATCAAAGAGCATGCTGCCGGTGTAGTCTACATCTGCTTGAATGAGATCCTGTGAATTCTGTAAAGCAGATACCTGGGCCGGTAAGAATGACAGGTTAAGATTTCACATCAGCAGACTGAGCCTCACCAAGCGGGGCCTGAAAGGTTTCATGTTTCAGTTCCGGCACAGGAATCACTGACAAGAAGCTGGGTGGCGCCAGCAGGACATAAACGGCTGTCGCTGCCACCACCAACCAAACCAAACCACTCACCATCCACGAGACACGCCGCAGGAGGATATTGATCCCTCCCAGTATCAGCAGAATAGGCCAGAGTGGAAGCAAGTAATATAAGTTCTCCACCGGAACGCGCCCGGTATTAATCAACAGCCAGATCACGCCAATCGTGATCAGCAAAATTGGGAAAAACAATGAGGGTCCATATTCGCTGCGCCGCGCTCGCCGGCGCTCCCTCCGCTCCTCTCTTCGCTCCTCTCGCCAGTCCATACCTACCTCCTTCTCCTTATATGCCTATTTTACTCATCTAGTTTCTCAATGAAAGAGACAGATGCCGTCATGTTCCAGCGCATCCGCGCATCTAATTGTTCGATCCGAAGCAGCACCGGGTAAACGATATCACCCTGACGATTTTCGCCAAACGCCTTGATCTCAACGACACGAGCGAACAACTCAATATCTGGCAGCGCGTCGAAGCGTACAGTGGCAGGCATACCGACCCAAACCCGGGCCACATTGAGTTCAATCAGATCGGTCGTCTCTACTAACCAAGCCGAGGGGTCGGATAAACGCGCCACCGCAACACCCGTTGAAACAAATTCGCCTGCCGCGACTTGAATATCGTTGACTGTACCAGCAAAAGGTGCGCTTAGTTCCAGGTTTGTCAGGCTGGCGCGCGCCGCATCCAAGTTCGTTTGAGCGCTCTTTAAACGAGCCTGCGCTAACGCCAGTTGGGATGCATCTGGCCCATCCTGCAACATTCCCAGGCGGCGCTCGGCTTCTGTTAGATGCGCCTGGGCCACAGCAAGCTGTGCGTCGATCTCCGCTACATCCATTTCATTCGGCTTACTGAGCAAATAATTCATATTCGCCAGCGACACATCTCGCTGCTGGCGTGCCGCCGCCAACTGGCTGAGCGCTTCTGCCCGCACCGGATCATCTTGGGACCGATCATCCACCTGATCATACAACTGCTCTGCCTTCGAAACACCATCTTCCGCCACCACATAATTGGCCCGAGCAATGTCCACCTGATCCTGGTCACCGCGTTGATAGGCCTTGCTGTACAACCGCTTCTGCGCTTTATCCAGCTCCTTACGGGCCTGAGTCAAGGCCAGCTGCGCATCCGCTCGCTCCAGTTCTAAGCCATCCTGCAAACGCTTCAGTTCTTGCTCGGCTGCCAACACATCCAGCCCTGAGCTAGCTACAGCAGCCTCGAGTTGTTCGTTCCCGGTAAGCCGTGCCAGCACCTGCCCGGCTTCCACCCGATCGCCTTCGTGAACCAGCACCTCCTGAATCACACCGCTGGAGATAAAACTCAGTGTAGCTTCCTGCGCCGGTATCACACGTCCTTCAGCGACAATTACGTTGCTCGATTTGACTGCCGGTTGTGTCGGAACTACCTGCGGCGTCGCTGCCATCGCCCCGCCTGAACAACTCGACAATCCCAAGATAGACAACAAGAGCAGGCACAGCCCAGCCCAACGATAAACTCCTATGAATCGCATTTCTTTTCCTCCAGCTTAGTTTCCATTCCAGTCACTTCTGAAAAATCTCCTGTATATCCTTCATCAACTACTCATAAGCAAGTACATCGCGCACGGTCAGGCGCACCGCGTTTTGAGCAGGCACAACACTCGCTAGCATCGAAAGGAACAGCACCACTACCACCCAAATAAGCGTACCCTCTTTTGAAAACACAAATGCTAAGGGGACATTCAGGATGGAAATTCCTACCACCGTATCCAATAGATAGGTTATCGGAATGGTCACCAGCAAAGCCAACGCCCAACTGATCAAGCCAATAAACATGCCTTCTACCACCACCAGCTGCATAATCGCTAAATCCACCGCCCCAATCGAGCGCATGACGCCAATCTCACGAGTCCGTTCCAGCACGTTCATGCTCATCGTGCCCATCAGGCCCAAGCCACCCACAACAGCAATCAACACCGCCATAGACAGCAGGAGATAGATCATAATGTCGACAGCTGCGCGCTGCTGATTTATTGTTTCCGTACCCGTTCGAATACCGGCTACAGCCAAACCGAGCTGATCAAAGCGAGCCTTCAGCGCATCAACCGCTTCCTGCTGGTGCAGAAAGTCGTGTTGTTCCGTGACCACCCGCAGGCTATACACCTGGCCTACTTCATTGCGAATCCGCGCGAGATATTCGAAGTTGGCATACACGATCGGTGGGATGACAGTCCCGGCCATTTCGTAAGTTCCTACAATCCGGAAGGGAAAGTCGTGGCCTTCGATCCGTAAGTTGACTTCATCGCCCAGTTTGACCTCTGGCCGCATTTTGACGAAATGATTTCCAATGATGATTGCATTCTCATCCCCTGAAATCAGCCAGCGTCCAGAAGTCATGACCGGCTTAATCATGCTGGAACCAGCCGGCGGCGCAAAGATGACAATATCATCCCCAGTTTCACCATCCGGACGGATTGCCTGGGCATTACTCAAGCCCCAACCCTCTGCCGAGACAAAACCCGGAACCCCCACGAAGGCCTCCTCAATACGCTTCATCCGGTAGCTGCGCTGAAAGTCTACGTTTACATCTGACAGGATGTAACCAAAGGTCTTGTCGAGGGCCAGGTACATAGAGTTGCGCACGTTGAAGACTGAGATGAAAATCGCACCGCCCAAGGTCAGCGTGGAGAGGGTCAGCAGCAGGCGCCCTTTGCGCCGAAACGTATTACGCAGCGAAATGAGCAGCGGGCGCGGCAAGCCGCGAACCGTTTCTAAAACCTGGTCAAACCACCCGCGCCTACTGCCCGCGCTCAGACCATAGTTACTAATTGCCTCGCGCACCGTCAGGCGGGCGCCCCCCAGCACAGGCCACAAGGCACCAATTAAAGGCACGCACAAGCCCACCAACACCTGCTGAGTCAGCGCTTGAGAGGGTATCCGGAAGGCTGCCAGATTGACATTCATCAACTGCGCAATAAAGCTAGAGAACAGATAAGCCGCAACGGCAGAAAGCGGTACAGCCAGCAAGAGCGCCACAATACCAAACGCCAGTACCAGAGTCAGGTACATGCCGACAATTTGGCCCATATCAGCCCCGACAGCTTTCATCACGCCAATCTGGCGGATTTGCTGGCTCATCATGGCTGAAATCGTATTTACAACCAGGAAAACGCTCAAAAACACTGCCATCAAACCAAGCGCCCCTAACAGGGCCAAAAGCGGATCCAGAATCTGCTGAATGGGGTGCTGCCCAGGATGAAATACAATCGTGATAAATACTTCGCGTCCTGACTTGGTGATCTTCGTCGCCACCCATGAAGCCACCTCACGCACGTGCGCTTCATCACTGCCGCGTTCAGCAGTCGTCAGCAGCACACTGTTATACAAACGGCTGCCCCCTAACCACTCGATCGTGGAAAGATTAACAAACCCGCTAACTGAGTTGGAGAACATAAATGGGTCACCCGTCACATCATGCACTACCCCAGCGATTTGCAAATCGCGCACACGCCCATCTGCCAACGTGATCTTAACCATATCACCAATATTTACCCCCATCCCCTTGTAAGACGAGCGCTCCAGGTAGATTTCTCGATCACCCAAATCCGCTGCGCCTGACTCCAGCCGCAGTTGATCAATTTGCAGCTCTGAGAGCGCTGGAATGCCACTGATCTGAGCTGGCAGCAGCTTACCCGTCCGGTCTGCAATCTGCGCCGTGATGCTGGTGCTGCCCTCCACCTGGGCCACTCCAGGTGTGCGACGCAGCGCAGCTAATAAATCATCATCAAACAACTGGCAGTAAATGACAGCGCGGTGGGGGTTAGCTGACAGATAATCGGCGTTTACATCCTTCTGTAAGATCTGATAGGTGCCACTAACCACGCCAACAGCAAAAATCCCGACGGCAATCGACATGACTACCAACAAGGTGCGGACTTTGTTGCCCCACAAGTCGCTTATGACCTTTTTCCAGCGCGGCGTAATAAGCATCACAGTTCCTCAACAACGGCTTTGTTGTGGACTGTTCTGGTGTGCACCATACTTTGAACCGCCTCTCGGAAGGCAGATGAATCAGCCAACAATGACTGGAAGTTTTGCGCGTCAATCGCCAGCACTTCAACTGGCGCTTCTGGAAGGGCGCGCACGCTGGCAGTCGTTCGACTGCCGCTGAAAAGTGAAATTTCGCCAAAGAACTGACCGGGGGTCATATATGCTGCAATCACGTCATTCCCATCACTCCGCTTCAAAGCCACTTCGGCTGTCCCTTGTGTGATGACGTAGAACTTCTCACCCACGGCGTCTTGCTGGATAATCGTTGCGCCAGCCGGGAATGAAACAGATTCCGCCTTACGACTGACCTCCAGCATCTGCTGAGGAGTCAGCGACGGCAGCGCCTGCGCCACATACTCATTGACCACCTCACCATCCGCAATAATGACAGTCTGCGTCACCCTACGCGCCAGGCTGCTGTCGTGCGTCACCATTACAATCGTCTTTCCTTCAGAAGCCAGGGTTTCAAACAAGCTAAAAACTGAATCTGCGGTCTTCGAATCCAGGTTACCCGTCGGCTCATCCGCGATAATCACTGGTGGATCATTTGCCAGGGCGCGAGCGATTGCCACTCGCTGCTGCTGACCGCCCGATAAAGCCGACGGCAGCTTATAGGCATGATCCGTCATTTCAACCAGGGCTAACAAATCCATCGCTCGCTGTTTGCGCTCACGTAGTGGAAAGGAATTACAAAAGTCCATCGGCAGCATGACGTTCTCAATCACCGAAAGGGTCGGCAGCAGTTGAAAAAACTGGAACACAATCCCCATGTGGCGACCGCGCCAACGCGCCATCTGATTCTCATTGAGCTGGTGCACAGCCGTATCGCCTACTAAAACCTCACCCGACGTAGGCCGGTCGATGCCTGTCATCATATTAATCAACGTAGATTTGCCACTGCCGGATTTACCAATAATTCCAACAAATTCGCCTTTACCGATCTCCAGATCTATGCCATTCAAAGCTGTAAACCCACCCGCAGCCGTTTTATAGACCTTCATCACCTGATGCAGTTCGATCAAATGACCATTGCCGTTACGATATAAACCATCTGCATTCAGGTTCTTTTTATCTTTCTTAGATATCCACTCAGATAAAAACATGATTACCCCTTTCTTGTGAAGACGGTACGAGAGGGTCTCTTCTCTCTATACATACGACAAAGTAGACGATAAAGTTGCTGCTTCAGGGAAAAAGGGTATCAATAAAGTCAAAAAGACTCGATTCCCAACCGGTCTCGCTTTTTCCGCCCGTCATAAAATCTCAAGATGAATATCGATACACATTAATCCTTCATATTTTATTAAAATAGCAATATAAGCACCAGTGTCAAAGATCATAGAACGAGTTTTTGAGAATTTGTAACAATTCTGCAACTTTCTCGTTATAACAAGTAGAAAAGTGGCAGTATTCAGAAACAAACGCGAACCAACGACTGAATACTGTTTGGATGGGATTTTTACTTGATCTGCCATAATTGAGGTCGTATCTTTGCGACCGAATTTAAGGGGAAGGGGAGCCCCTTAGATGACAAAACACCCCCCGCCTTTGCAAGGCGGGGGGTGTTTCTATCAAGGGATGTAAATGAAAACCTAGTGGGAGGTGTAAGAGAAACTGGCGTAACCGCCCGGAATTGCCCCACCAGCGGCATTATACAGTTGGAAGTTCCATACGTGCTTGCCCAGCGTTTCAGAGCCAAACGCCCAGAAATCAAACTCGGCCTTCGCCCCAGGGTCTACCCCTTTCCCCAAAACAACTTCGGGAGCACAGGTCACTTCACCTTCAAACGAAACCAGCTTCATCGTATACCCAGGCCCCCACGGGATGGTGCCTGTGTTTTTTACCCCAACCGCCAAACTAAACAGTTCGTTCGGAACATATTCTCGTCTGTTTTCCGGGTAGGTGGTGGTATACAACACCTGCGCAGAAACCATGACGACTGGCGTATCGGTCGGAACAGGTGTATCCGTCATGGCGGGGGTATTGGTCACAGCGGGTGTCGCGGTCGGCTCGAGTGTGGCTGTGGCAGTCGGCAGAGGCGTAGAAGTTGGCGGCGGCGTGGGAGATGGATTACGCAAAGCTTCTTCTGTCATCTGAGCATCCACAGTAGCGACAACCATTTCAACGACCACAGCCGGGTCCTGAGTGGCGGCAGGGGCCGGGTTCGCCAGACCACAGCCAGACAACGTTAGGGCTACCAGCATTAGCGCCATGAAACCCGCTTTTCCAGTCAAGAAAAGTTTTGCTTTCACGAAACCACCTTCCGGGCCCGCGGGTTTTGCCATCGTTCTGAACCATCCTAACCACGCCAACGCCCACCAAACCCAATTTTGTTATAGAGTGAAATTCGCTGGGTATGATACCATAGAAACAAGCCCAGAAAAGTATAATAAAGATTAAGAACCCATCCGAAACAGGAGATAATCCATGCCACTTACCTTTGATTATTCATTTGATCGTCTTCAATCTTATATGGGTAAGAACCCACGCCCCGCTGACTTTGACCCATACTGGGAAAAAGGATTGGCAGAAATGCATTCCCTTGACCCACAGGTCGAGCTGGTTCCGGCAGCGTTCCAGGCGCCCAATGCCGAATGTTTTCACATGTACTTCACTGGCATAGGTGGCGCCCGGGTACACGCCAAACTGCTGCGCCCGAAGGCTCAGGCCAACCCCGGCCCAGCAGTGGTGATGTTTCATGGTTACACCGGCAATTCGGGCGACTGGGCCGATAAGCTCAACTATGTTGGTCAGGGGTTTACCGTGGCGGCGCTTGACTGCCGTGGTCAGGGGGGGCTCTCGGAAGACGTTGGGGGCGTAAAAGGCAACACCCAACACGGACATATTATCCGCGGGCTGGATGAAGCCGTCCAGGGCCAACCCGAAAAACTGCTCTACCGTCAGATCTTCCTCGATACGGCCCAGCTAGCCAAACTCGTGATCGAAATGCCCAATGTCGATCCCAAACGTGTGGGCGCAACCGGCGGCAGCCAGGGCGGCGCGTTGACGGTTGCGTGTGCAGCACTTGAGCCGCGCATAAAGCGCGCCGCGCCAGTTTTCCCCTTCCTTAGCGATTACAAGCGCGTATGGGAAATGGATCTGGCGAAGGACGCTTACTCAGAGCTCAAAGAATATTTCCGCCACTTTGATCCGTGCCATGAACAGGAAGAGCAGGTCTTTGAGAAGTTGGGGTATGTCGATATCCAGTACCTCGCTCCACGCATTTGTGGCGAGATCATGTGGACCATCGGCCTGATGGATACCATCTGCCCACCTTCTTCTCAGTTTGCAGCATACAATAAGATCACCTCGCCCAAGTCGATGGTCGTCTATCCTGACTTTGGTCATGAGGGCTTGCCCGGCGTGAATGATAAAGTTTTCGAGTTCATGATGGGCCTCTCATAAAGAGCGAACGGGTCGTCCGGATGGGTATCCGGACGACCCGTTTTTTGATTCTATGCAAATAACCTGGGAATGGATTAAACGAAAACTCCGTTTCATAAGAAACGGAGTGCCGTAAGACTGGTGCCTCCACAGGGATTCGAACCCTGGTTTTAGCCTTGAAAGGGCTGCGTCCTGGTCCCCTAGACGATGGAGGCGTTTCAGTTCGTTGTGGACGGTATTCTACCATTACCCCGAGAAGTGGTCAAGCAATTGGTGCTACCAATTTTCGACTTATTTTCGATCATCAGGATATCGCTGGGCGCGCCGCAAATCCATCCCGCCCAACCTCTCTTGAAACTATACTACCTGTGGTAAAACCAGATCGGGGCGGTCGATCTCCGGGCGGTTCACCAGCGAAGATACTGCGAACTCGCCGCATCTGTTCCGCCGGATAAGGCTTCAACATCGCCAACAGGTCATCCGAGCGATCATTTTCGAGCCACGACCACATTTCTTTCCCAGACAGCATCACCGGCATCCGTTCATGCACCGGCGAAACACAGGCATTGGCTGAACAGGTGAGAATAGTACAGGAGGTAACTTCCATCCCTTCCTTCGAGCGCCAGAACTCCCACAGCCCCGCAAAGGCAAATGGCTCACCATTCAATTGACTGAAGTGAAACGGCTGCGAGCGTCCTTTGGGGCCAGCCCCTTTCTGCCATTCATAAAATCCGTCTGCGACTACCAGGCAGCGCCGCTTGGCAAAAGCCTGGCGAAAAGAGGGCTTTTCCATTACCGTTTCTGAGCGGGCATTGATCAAACGGCTGCCAATGTTGGGATCTTTCGCCCAAAATGGGATCAGGCCCCAATGCATCCACTGCACCTGGCGTTTCTCTGCATCTGCTACCACCGCCACAGACTGAGTTGGAGCCACATTATAGCGCTCGACCCAATCGGCTGGCATCTCTTTTAACTCCAACCCTTCCAAAATTGCGTTAGCGGGCAGTGTAATTGTATATCGACCGCACATCATCTTTCTCCTCGTGACCTGCGATCGGCCACTTATTTTGTTAGAACTCCTGTACTATTATGACCGATTTTGATGAATTCGTCAATCATTAATTAGCGGTGATTACCCATAAGTTAAAGATGGAAGAAAAGTTGATGAGGGAAAGGCGAGATAGCGGCAAAGGAAAGGGTAGCGTTGGTCAATAAAACCATGGCGATCCCACGGAGGAGGATATAGGGGCCATCGCGATCGGAGGGTAGGCCGAGTTTCCCACCCAACTTACGCAGCCAATAGACGGCTTGAGCGGGCCAATGGTGCAGGATGTGAAAGACCAACTGGGTAGCGGCCAGGACCAGGGCAAACAGCCGTTTCATGTGTTCGAGGGTTTGCACGCGCAGATCTTCAACATCCAGTCCTTGCTCCTGATCAAAGCGATAGCCGTGTTCAATCCGGCCGCGTAAGCGCCAATCGCCATACACCTGGCGGATGGTGGGATCGTCTAGCAGGGGAATGTTGGTGAGCAGGACCAGCGTGCGGTCTTCCCAGGTGTTATAGGCCACCAGCGCCCACAATTCCTGCTGGGTGTCAGGCAGGCGAATGTGCAAGACCCCAGCTTGGAGCATCACCCCATGCGTCCGTCCGGCATGCTGGAAAGCGGCTTGGTAGCGGAGGGTGAAGGGCAGGCTGTCGACCAAATCTTGCAACTGCTCGCGTTCCCAGCGATCGAGCCGCTCATTGTAGACTTCCACCCAGCGCTCCAAATGGGTGGCGGGGATGGCAAACTCTACCTCAGGGTGATTGAGCCAGGCAAAGATCTTCTGATCATCCATGCCACTATCCATCACAAAGCGGATGCGATAGCCGGGGAACAGCTGGCGTGTCTGCTCGATTGCCTGCTGGATCTCCGTATTTTGACTGATGAAATCGATGTGATAGGAGAACCAGTTGGCATAGCTGACCCCTGGCACCCGCGTATTGACCACGCTTGCGGTGATGGCGGGGTAGCCGTGGGCCAGGCGGGCGCCCCCATCCAGGGCTGGCGGCGTGCTTTTGTGAACGGTACTCACCCCCTCTAGCTTTTCGGTATAGGGTTTTTCGAAGTTGACTGGATCCACCGCGACCACCAGATAAGCGGGCTGTTCCTGGGCGACATTCGCCTGGGTCATTGCATATAACCCGGCAAACAATGCTTCGTGGCTGAACCGCTCATTATCCAGAAAGCGATAGATCCGTTTGGCCGCCGCCCAGCATTCCGCTTCCACCCGACTGACCGCCCGGCTCATCGCCGTGATCACCGGCGTTTCAGTCGCTAATATGCAGCGCACTGCCAGCGGGATCACCGCTTTCAGCCGCGCATCGGGTAACCCCGTCTGCATCGGCTGGGTCACCCGCTCGATCGTCGCTTCGATTTCCTCCACAGGTAACTTGGCAATTTCCGCACTTCCGGGTAAAGTCAACATCGCTCCATCTCCTGGTTGATCTTTTTCGCTAACTGATTCATACCACAGGAAATGGAGCTTTTCTATCCCCTTTCGACTTGTGGGTAATCACCGCTTAATTAGGTAACAAGACAAGAATCTGAGAGGAGTGGGTATAATAAACCCTATCACGACTCACAGAGGCCCGATTATGCCAAATCCCCTGGTTGAATGTATTCCAAACTTTTCCGAAGCCCGCCGTCCAGAGGTGGTTCAAGCCATTGTACAAGCCCTTAGCGCCGTTTCTGGCGTTCATGTTCTCGATCAGCACTCTGACCTTGACCACAACCGCGCCGTGGTGACCTATATTGGTTCGCCCGAAGCTGTGGAAGAAGCTGCCTTTCAGGCCATCGCCACCGCGTCTCAGTTAATCGACCTCGATCATCATACCGGTGAGCATCCTCGCCTGGGCGCGACAGACGTAGTGCCCTTTGTCCCAATTCAAGATATATCGATGATCGAGTGTGTCGAAATAGCACGCCGGTTAGGAAAACGGGTCGGCGAAGAGCTAAGTATTCCTGTTTACTTGTACGAGGAAGCCGCTACTCGACCAGAGCGAAAAAATCTAGAAGACATCCGCCGGGGAGAGTATGAAGCCTTAAAGCAGGAAATTGGCGTTCGACCAGAACGCGCGCCAGACTATGGGCCCGCCCATCTGACGCCGGCTGGCGCAACCGTAATTGGCGCACGCCAGCCGCTCATTGCTTTCAATGTCTATCTAACCACAGATGATGTATCCATTGCGCAAAAAATAGCCAGAGCAGTGCGCAATTCATCAGGTGGTTTACACTATGTCAAAGCGCTGGGGTTGCTAGTAGAAGGCCGCGCTCAGGTTTCCATGAACCTGACAAACTTCCGGCAGACGCCCATTGCCCGCGTGGTTGAGATGATCCGACGCGAAGCACAGCGTTATGGGGTCGCCATCCGCAGCAGTGAGCTGGTGGGCCTGGTTCCCCAGGAAGCACTGGTCGAAGCGGCTGCCTGGTATACTCAGCTAGATCAGTTCGAACCCCGGCAGATCTTGGAGCGGCGCTTGCAGGAAGCTATGCAGCAGACCGGGCCTATGGATCAAACGGAGACGGTTGAAACGCGTTTCCTCGATCTACTGGCTCAGGCCAGCCCTACCCCAGGCGGTGGTTCAGCCTCGGCCCACGCAGGCGCAGCAGGGGCTGCCCTGGTGGCGATGGTCGCTCGCCTGACGATCGGCAAGAAGAAGTACGCCGATGTTGAAGCCCGGATGTGGGAGCTGGTGGAACGGGCCGAAGCCCTGCGCGCTGAACTGACGGAGGCTGTCAAACAAGATTCAGCCGCCTTCGAAAGCTATATTAAGGCAGTTCGGATGCCAAAAGCCACACCAGAGCAGCAAACTGCGCGCGCTCAAGCCATTCAGGAAGCGACCCTGCAAACCATTCGCGTGCCACTTTCTGTATCCGTCCGAGCGGTTGAAGTTATGCGCCTTGCAGTAGAAGCTGCCCAAAAAGCAAACCTCAACGCTATATCTGATGCTGCCAGCGGCGCAGCCCTGGCGAAAGCCGCACTGACCGGCTCAGGGCTCAATGTGCGCATCAACTGCCCCAACCTGTCTGACCCATCGACTGCACAGCCATTCCTGGATGAACTTCAACAGCTTAATCAACAGGCGGATCAACTAGAATTTGACTTACAGCAAGCGCTCGCCGAGCGCGGTAACCTTGCTTTCTAAACTCATCAGGAGCGCTTGATGTTCTTACAGGTACGAATACGACGTTGTCTCAATCTTCTGTCGCTGCTCCTCCTGCCGTCTGTTCTTCTGACGGCCTGTTTTCCATTGGTAGGCGGCCAATCTGGCAGGAACCAGACGACCACTGTGCTGAGTCAATTAGAAGTAACAGCCGCTCCCACCCAAACAGCCACTTCAGCGCCAACAGCCGTTCCCACTACTCCCGTTCCCCCTCCCCCTGGTATCTGGCTGCCACCCTACCTACCGCAAGCCCTGCGCGAATCGCTGAAGTTGCCCAGCGGCTTTCAACTTGCCAAACAAGAAGCGGGCGCAGGTCTGCGCATGGATCTGCTGCCTGGGGACGAAAGCAACAGCATTCCCTGGGTCTATGCCCTGGTTGCCCCTTTCCCCACCATAACCGACGAGGTGACTCTGCAAGACTTGCAAAGTGCCTGGAAGGGAGGGCCAGTATCAGGCTTCCAGATCAGCGCTTTGCTGGTGGATGAATTTACCCATACCCTTCTTGAAAAAGTTTGGGGGCCTGCCGCAGATCTGGTCCGCACGCTGCCGGATGAAGATCTGCTAGATGTCGCCTGGCGAGAAAAAACGGTCTGGGCTATTCTACCGTTCGAGCAGATTGAACCGCGCTGGAAAGTGATCGCTATCGACGGACAATCGCCCATTCAAAAAGCCTTTGACCCTTCTCAATATCCACTCACCTTCCATTTTGGCTTGCAGGGCGACTCCAATCTGCTCGCCAGCCTGGCCTCTGATTCACCCCTGGCGGCTGGCAATCGACAGGCCGACCGCCTGACCACCGTGGTGGTGACGGGCGTCACAGCACTAGTGCGCGGCACCGCCTCCTTAATGGAACTCCGTGGTATGGATTATCCCGCCCAGGATATCGGTCCCTGGCTGCGTGACGCGGACATTTTACATATCAGCAATGAAGTGGCCTTTGCCAAGAACTGTCCGGCTCCTTATCCCTGGGAAGGGCTGGCCTTTTGCAGCCAAACAGAATATATCCAACTACTGGAAGATATTGGAACTGATGTAGTCGACCTGGCGGGGGATCATTTCCAGGATTGGGGCAAGGATGCCATGCTCTACACGCTGGATCTGTATAAAGAGCGCGGCTGGAAGTATTATGGCGGCGGCGCAAACATTGAGGAAGCCCAATCCCCGGCTTTATTTGAACACAACGGCAACAAAATTGCTTTCCTGGGCTGCAATGCCAAACCACCCGGATACGCCAGCGCCGCACCAGATTACCCTGGGGCTGTACACTGTGACCTGGACGAGTTAACCGCCAAAGTAAAAGAAGTCCGGCAACAAGGGTATTTACCCATTGTTACCTTCCAGCATCTAGAGTATTACAGTTATAATGCGCACCCTATCTTGCAGGCCGATTTCAAGCGCGTAGCAGACGCGGGCGCTATCATCGTCAGCGGCAGCCAGGCGCACCAGCCTCACGCAATGACTTTTCAACCGGAACCAGACCAGACTAATGTTTTTTTGCACTATGGCTTGGGGAATTTGTTTTTCGACCAGATGGATGAAGGCTACCCCACCCGTCAAGCCTTTATCGACCGGCATGTCTTTTACAACGGGCACTACATCAATACAGAACTGCTAACCATCCTGTTTGTCGATTACGCGCGCGCCCGGCCAATGACGGCTGAAGAACGGCAGGATTTGCTAACCACAGTCTTTAAAGCCAGCGGATGGTAAGTCTCCGCTGTACCTCCATCGCATAAAAAATAGTTTTCGGACAAGAACTTATCATAGGAGTCATAATGGGACTGAAACCTGATCATTGGATCCGTAAAATGGCCCTGGAAAAGGGCATGATCGAACCCTTTGTAGATCATCAGGTGCGCCAAGGGGTCATTTCTTACGGGGTATCATCTTATGGATACGATATTCGCGTGGCAAATGAATTTAAAATCTTCACCAATGTCTTCTCGGCGGTGGTCGATCCCAAACAGTTTGACCCTCGCTCAATGGTGGATTTTAAAGGGGATGTCTGCATCATCCCACCCAACTCGTTTGCGCTGGCGAAGACTGTGGAGTACTTCCGCATTCCACGCAGTGTATTAACCGTTTGTCTTGGGAAGTCCACCTATGCCCGCTGCGGATTGATTGTTAATGTCACCCCCTTTGAACCTGAATGGGAAGGCTACGTTACCCTCGAAATTTCCAACACCACCCCCTTGCCAGCTCGCATCTATGCCAATGAAGGGATTGCGCAAGTGTTGTTCTTTGAAGCAGACGAAACCTGTGAAATTTCTTATGCCGACAAGAAGGGCAAGTACCAGAACCAGCAGTCGATCATCCTGCCAAAGATATAGTCTACTGAAGCATGACGCTGCGAGCAGATGGTTTCTTCAGTACCAGCCCGGTGCGCTCTGTTCGGTTTGAGGGAATTTCGTATCGTATTCCGCGAAGTGGTAGAAGGACTGTGTTCTCAAGCCCTCCTTCAAAATCATTCAGACAGATTATTTGCGAAAGAAGATTTAGGTATACAATAAGTGGGCTGGGTGTTATCGGGAACGCCAAAATAATCAAACCCCAACACCTCAGATACCTTAAGGAGGGAACAAAATGCCACAAGAAGCCCTGACTTATGAAAAGGATTACATTCAACACGTCCATCTCGATTATCTACGCTACCTGCCAAAGCGTTATGGCATCAACCCAGGCCAGAAATGGCCGTTAATCCTGTTCTTGCATGGCGCGGGTGAACGCGGCAGCGACCTGGACTTTATCAGGAGGCATGGCATCCCAAAAGTTGCTGAGGAGATGGATCTTCAGTTTGTGGCGCTGTCACCACAATGCCCGGCAGATCACTGGTGGTCAGACTTTTTGCCCGCGCTCGATGATCTGCTGACCTTCACAATTACGACATTTGACATTGATCCCGACCGGATCTATCTGACGGGGCTAAGTATGGGTGGGTTTGGCACCTGGCACCTGGCAGCGGAACATCCTGAACGCTTTGCCGCCATTGCCCCCATTTGCGGCGGCGGTCCCTGGCAGTATGGTTTTCCTGAACGCGTGTGCAGCCTCAAAAATATTCCAACCTGGGTATTTCATGGCGAAAAAGACCCGGTTGTACCGGTTGAGGCTTCAAAGAGTATGGTGGATGCACTCACAGCGTGCGGGGGGAATGTACGTCTAACCGTTTATCCAGCGTGCGGACACGATTCCTGGTCCCAAACTTACGACAATCCAGAACTTTATCAATGGTTTCTGGAGCATCAACGCGGAACGGGCAGCGGCGGATGAACGATCCAAAGTGGTTAGCCTGGGCGCGCGCCCTCCAGTCCCTGACACAAAACAGTCTAGCCTACACGAATAACCCTTTTAACATCGAGCGCCTACAGCAAATCCAACAGGTCGCGGCGGAGATCCTTGCGGATTATGCCGGTGAAGATATGGGGAAACTGCATGGTTTGTTTGCGGATCAATCGGGCTACGCCACGCCTAAGGTCGATGTTCGTGGGGCTGTGTTCCGTGATAACAAGATTTTACTCGTTAGTGAAAATTTAGACGCGGGCCACTGGACTCTTCCTGGCGGCTGGGCAGATGTAACCGATTCGCCCAGCGAAGCTGTAATTCGTGAGATTCGCGAAGAATCGGGCTTTGAGGCACGTCCAGTTAAGCTGGCGGCGGTTTATGACCGCAACCGGCGCGGGCATCCACCCTACTTTTTTTCGATTTACAAGTTCTTTTTCATTTGCGACCTAACTGGGGGAGCAGCCCAAAATAGTATTGAAACCAGTGGCGTTGACTTTTTTGGTGAGCATGAACTACCAGAGCTTTCCATTGCCCGGGTGACGCCTGAGGAAATTGCCACACTGTTTGATCACTACCGTCATCCTGAACTGCCCACTGAGTTTGATTAAGCGCTTTAGGTCAAACAAGTGAAGGTTCAAGACAGCGCCTTCACTTGTATCCTGCCGCAGCCGCTTTCATATTTTTCACCTCAATTTTCGGTATCACGCAGTAATGCTGCCCCATCTGTTCCCATATGGATCCTGATCGATATGGGTTCATTCAGCGTTCTATTGTCAGGCTGATGTCGATGGGGAATACTGCGCAGGAGGCACGATTGGATGGGAAAAGGGATCTTTCGATCTTACAGTGCGTCATATAATAAGAACTAGTGAAGGGATCAACTTTTAAGGGAGGGTGTATGATGTCCCGATTATCGAAACGCATTATGATTACGGCAGTAGTGCTGTTAGCCGCTGGATGGGCCTGTAACATGCCCACCCAGCCCTCAGATGATGCCGTGCGTGGAGCACAAATCACCCAGGCAGCCCAGACTCTGGCAGTCCTGATGACCCAAGCCGCTGACCAGGCGACCCCAACCACGGCTGGCAGCATCGCAACCGCTGCGCCACCATCCCCAACAGCGAACACCCCCATTCCCGCCACCGATACACCCTCCGATACTGGTCCCACCGCTACAGTCGAACCACAAGGATCCACATGCGATCAAGCCACTTTCGTAGACGATGTTACCATTCCCGACGGCACCACGATCACTTCTGGAACATCCTTTACAAAAACATGGCGATTGAAGAACACCGGCACCTGCACCTGGAGCACTGACTACGCGCTGATATTCGAGTCGGGAGAAGCCATGAACGGAAGCACCGTGCAAAAGCTGCCGGCAGCAGTCATACCGGGGCAAACTGTGGATGTTTCAGTAGACTTAAAAGCGCCAGGGCAGCCTGGTGAATTCCGCAGCTATTGGAAGCTGCGCAACGCAGCCGGTACACACTTTGGCATTGGTCCACAAGGCAACAGCGCTTTCTACGTGGATATTAAAGTGACTGCTCCGAGTGCCAGCGGCAGCGGATATGATTTTACAGCCAATTACTGCGTGGCTCAATGGACCGCAAACGACAAAGCCCTGTCTTGTATGGAAAAAGACAGCAGACCCAATGGGTTTATCCTCTACCGTGCCCATCCCATTCTGGAAAGCGGGTACGTAGACGATGAACCAGCTTTGATCACCAATCCCCCTTACGTCAATGATGGCGTCATTCGCGGCAAGTTCCCGGCCTATACCGTTCAGAACGGCGACTACTTTGAAACAATTGTGGGCTGTGAGCGCAACGTGCAAACCTGCAACGTGCGATTCCAGTTCGACTATCAAATCGACAATGGTCCTATCCAAACTCTGGCCGCCTGGAATGAAACTTATGATGAAAAATACACCTCGGTCAAGCTGGATTTAAGCAGCTTATCTGGCAAGACAGTTAATTTCATCCTGACCGTGCTGGCAAATGGCCCCTCAGACCTGGATCGGGCACAGTGGCTCCTGCCGCGTATTATCCATGTCGCACCGGGACAGTAAAACATGCTGCTGCTTCCCTTAAAATTCTGTAAATCCGGCGCTCACCTATTGACTTAGCCCCTACTCAACGAGTTACAATAACCTTAATGACTTATGCCCCTCTTGCTCCTTACCAGGTAGAAATAATTGAACGACCCATTGCAAGCAAGATTTTTTTAGAAGGCCAGGCTGGAAGCGGAAAGACGACCGTAGCCATCTGGCGGCTTCTTGCCCTTCTCAAAGCAGGGGTACCAGCCAGCTCAATCTTATTGTTGGTTCCACAGCGCACGCTGGCTGTGCCTTATCAAAACGCGCTCCTATCCCCTGATCTGGACGCAGGGGGGCAAGTGACTGTTCTGACAGTTGGTGGGCTGGCAAAGCGCATGGTAGGGCTCTTTTGGCCGCTGATCGCCGAAGAGGTTGGATTTTCGCGTCCAGATCGTCCTCCAGCTTTTCTAACCCTGGAAACATCTTTATATTACATGGCCTACCTGGTTCGGCCAAAACTGAATGAGGGGCTTTTTGATTCCGTCACAATCGACCGTAACCGTATCTACAGTCAGGTGCTTGATAATCTGAACAAAGCGGCGATTGTTGGTTTTCCTTATACCGAAATTGGCAGCCGCCTCAAGTCGGTCTGTTTGGATAACACTGAACAGGCTAACGTCTATGAGGATGCACAATCCTGCGCCACGTTGTTTCGGGAATACTGCCTGCAAAACAACCTGCTGGACTTTTCGCTTCAAACTGAAATCTTTAGCCGCCACCTGTGGCCCGCCGCATTATGTCGTGAATACCTCAAGCGCACCTACTGCCATGTCCTGGCGGACAACCTGGAAGAAGATACGCCCGTCGCCCATGACTTGCTGCGATCCTGGCTGCCAGACCTGGATTCAGCGCTGCTCGTTTATGATACAGAAGCCGGTTACCGCAGGTTCTTAGGGGCAGACCCTTATACCGCCCAAACACTGGTGGAAGCGTGCACTGAGCATCACATTTTTCGCGATACCCTGATCGCATCGCCCGCACTGCGAACCTTTGGCGCGCAGTTGGGGCAAGCCCTGGATCGTCCCCAACAGTCAGACCCACTAGCCCTGCCATCCCACGATCTGCAAGCCACTATCCACCTTCCCGATGTTCCCCTGCGCTTCTATCCTCAAATGCTAAACTGGGTAGTGGATCAGGTTGCAGGGCTGCTGCAAGAAGGGGTAGATCCCAGCGACATTGTCATTCTGGCCCCACTCCTGCCAGATTCGCTGTGCTTTGCCCTGGTCAACCGCCTGGAAGCGCGCGGAATTCCATATCGCTCGCACCGTCCCTCTCGCTCCCTGCGCGAAGAACCAGCCGCGCAGGCGCTGCTATCGCTGGCAGCACTCGCCCATCCGGCATGGGGTCTACGCCCTTCTAAGTTTGAAGTGGCCTATGGGTTGATTCAGGCGATCGAGAGGTTGGATCTGGTACGGGCACAACTGCTGGTTGAAGCGGCTTATACCACACGAGGGGGCTTGCCCTATCTGGCTTCTTTTGAGAAGATCAAACCAGATACACGCGAGCGCATCACTTACACCCTGGGTAACCGTTATGAAACCCTGCGGCTCTGGCTGGAAGATTACAGCGCTGCCCCGGAAGCCGAACTTGATTTCTTTTTCAGCCGCTTGTTCGGAGAAGTACTGTCGCAGCCAGGATTTGGTTTTCACAATGACTATAACGCCAGGCGCGTAGCAGAAGACCTGATCGAGTCAGCCCAGAAGTTTCGCTGGTCAGTAGAAAACCGGACCCCCGCACCAGAAAACCCAGAATCTGAAGAAGATCCGCTTGGGAAAGAATATGTAGACATGATCGAGGAAGGGATCCTGGCGGCCCAATATGTGCAGTCCTGGGAAATCCCACCTGACAATGCAGTGCTGCTAGCGCCAGCTTATACCTTCTTACTGGCGAACCAACCGGTTGAACACCAATTCTGGCTGGATATTGGTAGCTCGGCCTGGTTTGAGAGGCTCTACCAACCCTTGACCCATCCCATTGTTCTCACACGCGAATGGCCGCGCGATCGGCTGTGGACAGATGTTGAAGAATACGAATATAACCGCGATACACTCTATCGACTGGTATTAGGGCTGGTGCGCCGCTGCAAAAAGCAGATTCACCTGGGGATTTGCGAGGTAAATGAGGGCGGCTATGAAACACGCGGAATGCTGCTCAGGGCTATTCAACACATCTTGCAGCAATCGCGGGAACAGACCGCATGAGCGCTGCTCCCTTCAACAGTATACCACCTTCGCCTGGGCGAAAACTGCGGTCCAGCCAGGCGCTTATATTGGATTATCCAGGAGGCAAGATGGGCGTTTCTGCTGTCCCTGGCAGCGGCAAAACCTGGACACTCTCTCTCCTGGCTGCAGATATCATTCTCTCAGGGGACCTGGATACCAACCAGGAAGTGCTTGTTGTCACCCTGGTTAACTCAGCAGTGGATAATTTTTCTCAACGCATTGGCAGCTTTCTTCAAGAAGGTGGGCTGCTGCCAAACTTGGGACACCGCGTACGGACACTGCATGGACTGGCGCACGATATCGTGCGCGAACGCCCCGGGCTCGTCAACCTGGCAAATGACTTCACGATTATTGATGATCGCGAAGCTGAGGCGATTCGTAAGCAGGTCGCGCTGGCATGGCTGCGCACCAACCCTTATTTTTTTGAAAACCTCCTCAGTTCCGACCTGAGCGATTATCAGCTTGAACGCATCCGGCGCGAAGATCTGCCCGGGCTGGTTCAAGCCATTGCGCTAAGTTTCATTCGTTATGCCAAAGATCGCGAACTCACCCCAGAAGCGCTCCGCCAGCGATTGGACGAACTACCTGCTCCGCTGCCATTAGCAGAAATGGGACACAGCATGTACCAGGAATATCAGCGTTCTCTATCGTACCGGGGCGCGGTAGATTTTGATGATCTGATTCGCCTGGCGCTGGCTGCCTTGCGCGCCGACCCGGCGCTGGTGAAACGCCTGCACGAGCAGTGGCCTTACATCCTGGAAGATGAAGCGCAGGATTCGAGCCGATTGCAAGAAGAGATGCTGCGGATCATCGCGGGCGAGGGTGGGAATTGGGTGCGGGTGGGCGACCCGAACCAGGCAATTTACGAAACCTTCACGACAGCTAACCCGCGCTACCTGCTCGATTTCATCCACAGCCCGGGAGTGGTGCAGCGCGAACTTCCCGAGTCGGGCCGTTCAACTCCGAGCATTATCCGGATGGCGAACTTCTTGATCGACTGGACCCGGCTTGAGCACCCGATAGCGGAGGTGCGGGATGCCCTGGCCCTACCGCATATTCAGGCTACTCGACCTGGTGACCCGCAGCCGAACCCGCCTGATGAGCCTTCGCAGATTTACTTTTCCTCTTACAAGCACAGTCCAGCAGAAGAACTTCAGAGCGCGGTTAAATTTTTACTGGAGTGGCACGAAGCGCAGTTAGAAAAGCCTGAAGAAAAGCGCGAAACATTGGCTGTGCTGGCGCCGCGCAATACGCGTGGGTTCGAACTGGTCGATCTGCTGCGAAAGAACGGCATGGAACCTGTCGACAGCCTGATGCGGAGCACCACCGCTACCCGAATATCAGCAGGGGCACTGACCCACATTCTGCGCTACCTGGCCAATCCAAAGTCTCCTTCGCTGCTGGCAAGAGCCTTCGAAGTCTGGCGGCGGGATGACCGGGATGATAAGCTAACTCTTCCGCTGTTAAAACGTACGCTACAGCACCTGCGCCAACTCAAAAAGGTTGAAGACTTCCTCTACCCACTTCCTGACCGAGATTGGTTGGAACAAACTGGCCTGGCGGAACAAGATCCAGAGGCCTATCCACTGTTGATCGCGTTTCGCGAACTGATCCGCCGGTGGCTGGGGGCGGCCTTACTGCCGATCGACCAGATTTTGCTGACGGTGGCTCAAGACCTGTTCAACGAGCCAGGTGACCTGGCAGTGACCCATAAACTGGCAGGCGTTCTGCGACAAACCAGTGACAGTCACCCCGACTGGCACCTGCCAGAATTGAGCGAAGAACTGGCTGTGGTCGCCCGCAATGAGCGGCAATTCTTGGGCTTTAGCGAAGACGATTCCGGGTTCGACCCAGACCGGTACAAAGGCCGAGTGGTAGTATCGACCATTCACAAGGCGAAGGGGCTGGAATGGGACCGGGTTATTTTGTTATCGGTTAACAGTTACGATTTCCCTTCTGGGATGCAAAATGACTCGTACATTTCAGAGAAGTGGTTTATCCGGGGGAAAATCAACCTGGAAGCAGAGGCGCTTGAACAAATGAAAGTGGCCCTCTCCAGAAATGAATATGAATGGTACGAAGAAGGCCGGGCCACGCTTGCAGCGCGGCAAGATTATGTGCGCGAGCGGCTGCGCCTGTTGTATGTGGGAATCACGCGCGCCAGGCGGGCCCTGATGGTCACCTGGAACACCGGGCGCAACGGTGGACAACAACCATCGAGTCCCTTTTTAGAATTAATGCGATTCTGGGAGCAGGAAATTTATCACGCTTCCTCCTTCCAGCAAACTGGGCAAAGCTGACAGAAACAGCCTGGTATTGGAAATCACCAGACTCTAGAAAGACAAGATTTGCACAAACGCCTGAACGCAGCACTCAGGCTAACCCATCATACCTAACACTGGAGGTCATCTTATGGACCCACTGGAGCGCTTTGTATACAGCCAAAGCAGCCTGCAAGACTACGTTGACTGTCGTCGTCGTTTTCAACTCCGCTATGTTCAACGGATTGCATGGCCCGCGCTCCAGGCGGCGCCAGCCCGAGAAAATGAGCAGCATATCGAACGGGGCGCGCGCTTTCACCGGCTGGCACATCAGTTCCTGTTAGGGATTCCAGAAGCAAAGCTGACGCGTTTGGCTGAGACAGATGAAGATGCGAATCTACTGCGCTGGTGGGAAAATTTTACTGACAGCAGCCTCACCGGACTGCTTGGAGAACGATTTGTAGAGGTGACGCTCTCAGCGCCACTAGACGGCTGCCGGCTGAGAGCGAAGTATGATTTGGTCGTTGTGTCACAAAATGGGCTCGTGATGATCTTTGACTGGAAAACCGCTCAACATCGCCCGCGCTCGCACTGGCTGCGCCAGCGGCTGCAAAGCAGAGTCTATCCTTTCTTGATGGTCGCAGCCGGGAGAGCATTGAACCATGGGCGTTCTTTTACACCCGAACAGGTGGAGATGATCTATTGGTTCGCTGAACCTGGACAAGAACCAGAACGAATTGCATACAACCACCAGCGCTGGCAAGAAGACGGCGCGTACCTGCGAGAGCTGGTGCACGAAATTCAATCCTTGAAGCAGGATGATTTCTGTATGTCAGACAATGATGGACACTGTGGCTACTGTGTTTATCGATCCCTATGCACGCGGGGCGTTCAAGCAGCAGCGTTGGATGAGGATTACGCACTTGAAGCCGATGAGCGAAACGGACTGTTCGATGATCTGGAACAGGTTGCGGAGATTGGCTTTTGACATCAAAGGGACAAAAGTATCAGTGGATGGAGCCAGAAGACCTGCACCTCCCGGAGGACTATCAAGAGGCAGTTGGTGGGAATCCGTTAGTGGCACAGGTGCTGTACCGCCGAGGGCTGCGCAATCTTTCGACAGTGAGCGCATTCCTCGACCCTAACACTTATGCGCCCCAACCGCCTGAGGCACTCCCTGATATTCCACAATCAGTAGAGCGCATTCAACGAGCAATTCAGCAAGGTGAAAAGATATGCGTGTGGGGCGACTTCGATGTCGATGGGCAAACCTCTACTGCCATTTTGGTTTCAACTTTGCAAAGGCTGGGCGCAAAGGTCAGCTACCACATTCCAGTACGAGCGCGTGAGTCGCACGGCGTCAACGTTCCCGCCCTTCAAGTCATCCTGCAGAATGGCGTCCAGTTACTGGTCACCTGTGATACAGGCATCACCGCGCATGAGGCACTCCATTATGCGCGTCAACAGGGTGTGGACGTCATTGTGACGGATCATCACGCACTCGCTGAGACACTTCCGGAAACTTACGCCGCGGTTACGCCACGGCGTCTGCCTGCGGAGCATCCAATGGGAGGCCTGCCAGGGGCCGGAGTAGCGTATCAACTCGCGAAGGCGCTCTTAACAGCGGCTGGACAGGCTGGTGAGGTGGAAGCTCTGTTGGACCTGGTGGCACTGG
The DNA here is from genome assembly GCA_963791025.1 of uncultured Chloroflexia bacterium. Taxonomy (GTDB): domain Bacteria; phylum Chloroflexota; class Anaerolineae; order Anaerolineales; family Anaerolineaceae; genus DSYU01. The sequence goes on from CAWBQF010000001.1 coordinate 228,386, forward strand.
GCATTGTCGCCGACCTTGCTCCCCTGACAGGCGATACACGCTACCTGCTGCAGCGCGGACTGCCGGTACTGCGTTCGACCCAACGCGTTGGCCTGCAAGTGATGATGGAACTGGCTGGAGTAAAACCAGCATGGTTGACAGAAGAACATATTGGATTTGTTTTAGGGCCAAGATTAAATGCGCTCGGACGATTGGATGACGCTAATCCGGCTGTTGAACTGTTGACCACACAAGATGTTAGGCGCGCACGCGTACTGGCTGCACAACTGGAAGGGTTAAACGCGCGGCGCCAACTGCTTACTCAGCAAGTCCTCCGCGGAGCTCTCACACAGATCGAAAAGGACCCTTCCTTACTACAACAGCCCGTACTCATTTTAAGTCATACAGAATGGCCGGCGGGCGTTATCGGGATCGTCGCCAGCGCACTGGTCGAACGCTTTCACCGTCCCACAGTCCTCTTGGCTACGCCCGCCGGACAAGCCGCGCATGGTTCCGCGCGGTCGATTGAGGGCGTGAACATCACAGAGGCAATTGGCACGCAACAGCACCTGTTGAACAGCTTCGGAGGACACGCGATGGCGGCCGGGCTGGCGCTGGAGCCGAAAAACCTGCCCGCTTTTCGGCACGGGTTGGGGCGCCAGGTGGCACAGATTGTGGGTAAAGCAGCGCCACTGCCAACTCTTCAGATTGATGGGTTCGTGGACCTTAAAGAACTATCGCTTGAGTTGGTTAATGAGATGGAACGTATCGCGCCGTTTGGAGCGGGAAATCCGGCCCCTGTACTTGCTGTTCGCAATTTGGCCTGCCAAAGCAATACGCCAGTTGGACGGGAACAGGAACACGTTCAGATCATTGTTCAAGACCCGGATGGAAGACAACAAAAGGTGATCTGGTGGCGCGGGGCGAGTGAGTCACTACCAGAAGGGCGGTTTGACCTGGCCTGTGTGGTAAGGGCCAGCAATTACCGTGGACAGCAGGAAGTGCAGGTAGAGTGGGTTGATTCGCGCCAGACTGTCGTCGATGAAGTTGTCGTCCCGCTGCCAACCCTATCGATTGTCGATCAGCGCGGGCTGCCGCACCCTCTCACGGTTCTCCGTAGCTATCTTAACCAGGAAAAGGTCATCGTGTGGGGCGAAGGCGAAGCGCGCCGCCTGGAGGGCGCGCGAGGACGCGACCAACTTATTCGTGCCGAAACACTGGTGGTTTGGACAACTCCAGCAGATCAAACCGCGTTTCGGGCAGCGTTAGATATTGTGAAGCCGCGTGAAGTCGTGTTGTTTGCGATTCATCCTACAGATGCCAGCACAGAAGGGTTCTTAAAGCGTCTGGCTGGCATGGTCAAGTACGCGTTGGAACATGAGATAGATGAGGTTCATCTCCAACGCCTGGCAAGCGCCACAGCCCAGCGTGAGGGGACGGTTCGAAAAGGCCTGTTATGGCTGGAACAACGCGGCCTGGTTAAGGTTGCATTTGTGGCAGACGGGCAGATGCAGTTAAGACCAGCCGAGAGCGTTCCAGGATCAACATCAGAAGCAGCGGCTTTATTCAAGCAAATTCAAATCTTGATTGAAGAGACCGCCGCTTACCGCGAGTACTTTCGGAGAGTAGAAACCAGCCAACTCCTCTAGCGGAAGTAGTTCACGAGAGAATCAATTCCATTTGCTTTCGCGATGGACAAGCATCGATAGAACTACGCGCCGCGGTGGAACTGCGGGACTGAATACTGGTAAAATATTTCCACTACGTTTTTACTGTCATTTCATTACACTACAGAAAAGGGGAAAGGCACTTGGTAAAACTGCGATCAAAGCATCGTTTTCTATTGGTTTTTTTCATCGGTTTGCTACTTATGGCAATCCTGGCAGCTTGTGTTCCCTTTGGACCCCAAGCAAGTCAAGAAGTTGGACAGGAAAGCTCTTCGGAAGGATCCGCGCTTATTTTGGGCGAGGAAATTGTATTGGGTCTGCTACTGGTCGCTGTGATTGTCAGTCTGGTCAGCCAGCGTTTGCGGATTCCCTATACAGTCGGTTTAATGACCGTTGGGTTAATCCTTACTTTCTTTGGTGAATTTCCTTATCTTACGTTAGCCCCCAAACTTATTTTAACGATTCTGGTACCGCCGTTAGTCTTTGAAGCGGCCTTTCACATTAATATGGAAGAATTACGCCGCGAACTGGGATTGCTGCTACTGCTTACGATCCCCGGGGTGGTACTGACCACGTTTATGGTAGGCGGAGTGGTCTCACTTGGAGCCGGGATTCCGCTTTCTGCGGCGCTGGTGTTTGGGGCATTAATTGCGGCAACTGACCCGGTGGCAGTGGTTGCGCTGTTTCGAGCAATCGGTGTGCCGCGCCGCCTACAGATTCTTATAGAAGCGGAAAGCCTGTTAAATGATGGCACGGCAATCGTCCTTTTTAACCTGATGCTGACGATTGCACTGACCGGTCAATTTAACCTGGCAAGCAGCCTACTGACCTTTACCATTATCGCAGGTGGGGGAATCCTGACTGGATTTGTGATGGGGGTTGTTGTCTCGCGTTTGACGAGCCGGATTAATGATCATTTGATCGAAACTGCCCTCACAACTGTGGTGGCATACGGCGCTTACGTGGTGGCAGAAGCTGTGCTGCATGTATCGGGTGTATTAGCAGTCGTAACAGCCGGATTGTTGATGGGAAACATTGGACCAAGGGGAATGTCACCGACAACACGTATTGTCGTTTTCAATTTCTGGGAATTTGCGGCTTTCTTAGCGAACTCATTTGTCTTCTTATTGATTGGCCTACAAGTAAAAGTGCAATTGATGTTAGATAATATTCAGGCCATTGTCGTTGCCATTGTAGGCGTGTTGGTTGCCCGAGCAGTCAGCGTGTATATTTTATCGCTGACCGATCGTACACTTCCGATGAAGTGGAGACATGTGCTTTTCTGGGGCGGTTTGCGCGGAGCGATTTCTCTAGCGCTGGCTTTGAGCCTGACCAGCACCCTACCCTATCGATCGCAACTGCAAGCGATGGCCTTCGGGATTGTGTTGTTTACGATCTTTGTGGAAGGCCTAACCATGAAGCCCCTGGTGCAAACATTAGGACTGGTGGAAACACAGGTTTCTAAACAATCGTATGAGCGGCTGCACGCAAAAGCAATTGCCCTACAGGCTTCTCACAACCGCCTACAGCAGTTAAGTTCAAGTGGACTACTTTCGGAATATTCGTGGCGAACGCTACAGCCCCTCATTGAAGAACAAATTGAGGGTTATAACGAGACAGCCCGCGGTATTTTGCAGGAAAACCCAGGTCTACGGCAGGAAGAATTAAATGATGCCTGGCGTGAAGCTTTACGCGCCCAACGCAGTATGCTTTCCAGTTTATTCCATGACAATATCATCACGGAAGAAGTTTATAACGAACTGGTATCAGAGGTTGACTACGCCATCAGCAACCCTGACGAGAGTTGGGAAGAACTTTCAGCCAACTCCATGCTCCGATCTAACCTGCCAGACTAAGCGCCTCAACCATCACCCCGTTCGAACGGAGCGCCTGTCGAACCGCAGCGGCATTGTCCGCCGCACCATGGTGGTCGCCATGAAGACAAAGAGTATCTACCGGAACGACACCGGGTCGGCTCCCTTCTGATACTAGAATGCCCTCTATTGCTAAGCGGACAGCTTGATCGCAAATGGCAGTTACTGAATTTAGAAGCGCGCCCGGGAGACGCCGCGAACGCAGACTGCCATCCGCGTTATAGGCCCGGTCAGGAAAGCCCTCACTGGCTACACGCAAACCAGTCTGTTCGCCAGCCCTGATTAAAGCAGAGCCAGCCAAACCAACCAGAATGAGATGGGGGTCAAAACGGGCGACAGCCCGCGCAATGGACAGGGCTACTTGTTCATCTTGAGCGGCCTGGTTATATAAGGCTCCGTGCGGCTTGACATGGATAAGGCTTACGCCTTCGGCGCGAGCAAAACCCGCTACAGCAGCGACCTGATAGAGCACAAACGCTTCGACTTCTTCGGGGGTTAGATCCATCACACGCCGGCCAAATCCCTGTAGGTCAGGATAACCAGGATGAGCGCCAATATGTACGCCCTGCTTAACGGCTACCTTAACTGTCTGTTGAATGACCAGTGGATCACCAGCATGGAAACCGCAAGCGACGTTCGCTGAGGTAATATGCTGCATAACGGCAGCATCCTCACCTAAAGTATAACGGCCGAAGCTTTCTCCTAAATCACAATTGAGATCAATTTTCATAAGCGACATCTCCGACAAACAAGAGTCTACCAGGCATGTAGGGCTTGATCCAGACGCTGCAATTGGGCGCGATAAGCAGCCCTGGCTTCATCAGCCGTGATCGCCTCAAAGCGCACGCGCCCTGCGCCCGGTGGACACTGAGCGAGGAGCGGGATGCTCACCCGCGCCAGCGTGGCAATCTTTGGATACCCCCCTGTGGTAGGATGGTCAGCCATCATGACGATGGGCTGATGATCTGGTGGGATCTGGACCGATCCAAAAACCATTCCCTCTGAAAGAATTTCCGGACTGGCGCGGTGAGTAACAGGCGGACCAGCGAGGCGGTAGCCCATACGATCAGAGGTCGAACTCACTTGATACGCGCCAGATAAGAAGGTTTCCAATCCAGCCGCTGTAAACGCTTCCTGTTGAGGGCCTAAAACAACCCCGAGGCGAACAGCATCAGCGTAGGCAGGTCGATCTTGGGGTGGCAACCAGCGTCCTGCCAATTCGTAAAGGTTCTTGACAAACGGCTGACCGACGGGTAGACGGTCACCAACTTGAAGCAGGCGGCCGGAAAGGCCCCCAAATCTACCACGCAAGTAGGTGGAGCGTGACCCCATTACCAGAGGCGCCTCAATTCCACCGGAAACACAAAGGTAAGCCCAGCCACCGCTGCCTTCTGGCATGAAATGGACCTGCTCACCACGCCGCACCCAAGCCGCGCGCCACAAGCCAACCCGGCGATCCTGCACCCGTAGATTAAACCCCCGACCAGCAGCAGCAACCAGGCAATCTTCATCCGCCTGAAAAACAGGCGCTTCCAGGGAAAACTCCACGCCAGCGGCTTCTGGCAAATTCCCCACCAACGCATTGGCGGCACGAAAAGCAAACGGATCCATTGCACCGGATGGCGGGACCCCAAAACGCTGGACGCCAAAACGTCCTAAATCCTGAACCGTAGTAAGCCAACCGGGGGCAAGGACGTTAAGCGCCACTGCTGCTGTCCTGTGGGACGAAGCGAATCTCATCTCCGGGTGCAAGCAAGAAGGGCGGCTGCCGCTGAAGATCAAACAGTGGCAAAGGAGTCCAGCCGATGATACGCCAACCACCGGGGGAATCAATGGGATAAACGCCAGTTTGCGCTCCAGCAATACCCACCGAGCCGCCTGGAATATGGTTGCGAGGCGTATCTAACCGAGGCGTGGTAAGGGCAGGATCCAGCCCCCCCAGATAAGGGAACCCGGGGGTGAAACCCATCATATAGACTGTATATACAGCAGAAGAATGGAGGCGAATGACTTCTGAAGGCGGGATGTGATGGTACTCAGCCACAAAGGCAAGGTCTGGCCCATATTCCCCACCGTACCTGACAGGGATTTCGATAAGGCGCGCCGCGCTAACAACCTCGGATTGACTGGCAGAAACCTGCTGCCGCAGCCAACTTTCTACCTGTGCAGCTTCGAGCAAGAGCGAGTCATAGTGGACTAAGAGCGTAGCATAGCCCGGCACCGTTTCGCCGATGCCAGGCAATTGGTTGACCTCAATGGCACACACCAGGGCATGTACCTGCTGATTAATAAGCGGGTCAATCTGGTCACCAAATGAGACCAACAAAGCGCTATCCCCTACCAGGCGAAAGCGCGGCCCACCATTCATTCGAGTTACCCAATCACTTTCTGACTAATCCCCGACTTTATGACCACAATCGGCGCAGAATTTGGCTTTCGGCTGGAGCTTGGCTCCACATTCGGGACAGTGCTTCGATACCTTCAGCTTCGCGCCGCACTCCGGACAGAACTTGGCATTGGTCGCCAGAGGAGCACTACACTCGGGGCAAGAGGCGTGGATGGTTTCGCTCCAGTTCCCTTCCGCCAGTTTCTTGTCCTCCTCAGCCATCGCAGCGTGGGCCCAGACTTCTTCCACTGAACGCGAGGACTGAGCGGCGCTCATTTCGACTCCTAAGTCTGGAGCGCACTCCTTACACAAGCCACGCTTGTTATTCCAACAGCTTTTCCGGCAGACCCAACCTGAACAGCGAGGGCACTGAATAAAATGGGGTTTAAGTTCACCCACTGCTTCCAGAAACGCTTCTTCGCGGGCCCTTTCGCGGCGCGCATCTGTTACCCGGCTGCTCATATCGGCAGCCTGCCCCAAGAAGCCACCCAACAAACTACTGGCCGCATCAATCGCACCATTCATCATCCCCAGGTTAAATGGTTTGAAGCGGGTCCGGTAGCCATTCCCACAGCGGTCACAGAAGAACTCGAACTGAAACCCATTCTGTGTGCTGAGATCCGAATAGTTCCGTGTAAACTCGACGGGATCTCCCATGCTCAAAGTCCTCCAAATTGTAAGAAGTGGAAGTGATGGTTATATTTTACACAGATATTCGTTAGTGAACAGTGTTTAAAACAATGGGGTTTTGCTATCAGTTTTTGAAGCAAAACCCCAGGATCAACAAACAGCCGGGCAGCACTGAATTAATCGTCATCTTCCTCATAAGTGCGCGCGCCATTGCGCATGAGGATCGTTTGAACCTGATCTGCCTTATCGTCATCCACATTGACCAAGGCGAGAACGCCCCCTTTGCTGAGCGCCTGGTTGAAGAACGCCGCTTCGTCATCATCTAGCTGATCAAAAAAAGATGCACCCGTCGCTGGAATGGCTCCACCCGCTGCTCCACCAGCCCCGCCCGTAAAAAATGGGAAGGCAATTGGAAAGCGCTGATTAGTGGTGTCACTTAGACTTGAAATTACCTGCGTATCGACATCTTTAAAACCAGGAGACTGCAACAGTGCATCCATCGCTCTGGTTGCCGCATCTTCCGAATCAAAAAATCCTGCAACAACTGCCATTCAATCCTCCTTATCCCTGCTTATGGAACGCAACCCAGGCTGATTCCCCCTTTCGCCAAGTTCATGTTTACTTAGACCCTCGCTGGGGAGCATATTTCCGAATGATACCGCGAACCGCATCTTCGTGCTGATCATCGACCTGGATCAACACCTGGAGTCCCTGTTTCTCGGGTGCCGTGGTTGGAATGTTGGCAGATACTTCCTGATCTGAACCCTCGCCATTATATTCGGCGGCGGGCACATTTGGATCATAAGAAGGGCGCACGTCTACACTCCCCATTCCAGGCGCAATCATCGAATTTTGCACATCATCATCTGAAGTGCCTGTTTGCTGCGACCTGTGCAAAACGCGCGTGCGTACCTCACCCAGATCCGCCTGGGATAGACGCTGGATAAGTTCCTGGGCCTTCTGCTCAGAGTCGAAGTTCACAATAATCTTTGCCACTTAAATCCTTTCTCTTGCTTAAGCTCGTACTGCTCGCATAACCATTACTTTATCTTAAGGGCTACCATCATCAATTAGGTAAAAAGATCATTCTTTCTGGGGTCAATAGAGCATCAAGGTTTTCTTTTGATATAGTTTGCCAATCTTTTGACTGTTTCTTAATCCTTGATTTTGAATTCTTTGCAGCAAATTGAGCCAGGAACTGTTACGATATGCGTAAGGGGTGCCTTTGCTTTGGATGCAAATGCACCCAACTTGTTTCAAGGTTATCCAGTACAAGGAAGTATCAGGGGGAGTCGAGGAGGCATCTTGATGAAGCTAGATGGAAAAGTGGCACTGGTGACAGGTGGTGGATCTGGGATTGGGAAAGCGGCGGCGGTCAGGATGGCGAAAGAAGGCGCCAAAGTCGGCGTACTCAGCCGGACATCAGAGGAAGTGCAGGAAACAGTAAAAGAAATTGAGGACAACGGGGGAAAAGCGATTCCGATTACAGCAGATATTTCCGTGCCGCACGATATGCAGCAAGCGGTACAAAAAGTGATCGACACGTGGGGCAGATTGGATATTGTCTTCGCGAATGCTGGGATCAATGGGGTTTGGGCGCCGCTGGAGGAACTGACCCCGGAAGACTGGGATCGTACGCTGGATACAAACTTAAAGGGAACCTTCCTTACGGTGAAATATGCGGTGCCCTATTTGAAGAAGCGGGGCGGATCGGTGATTGTCACGGCATCCATTAATGGGACGCGCAAGTTTAGCAACACGGGAGCAACCGCTTACGCCAGCAGCAAGGCCGGGCAGGTGGCTTTTACCAAGATGGTAGCGCTGGAACTGGCAAAGCACAAGGTCCGTGTCAATGTGATTTGCCCTGGTGCTATCGATACAGAAATTTCAGAGAACACTACTAAGAAGGATGTGGAAAAGATCAAAGAACCGGTTAAGTTCCCAGAAGGAAGTATTCCCTTAACAGGAGGAAAGCCAGGGACTTCTGAACAGGTAGCCGACCTGGTTCTGTTCCTGGCCTCGGACGACGCGAAACTCATTACAGGAACGGAAGTATGGATTGACGGAGGCAAGTCGCTCTTGCAAGGGTAGCAGCCGCCGCGATAAGAGCAGCAGCAACTTGAAAGAACCATACAGACAATACTTTCAAATCGATAATCAGTATAGGAGGGAAACCCGATGGTCAATTATCTAAACCAAAGCCGCTGGCTGATCGGTCTGCGCGGTGTGTTAGCCATCGTATTCGGCGTTCTGGCGTTTGTTTGGCCGGGACTGACAGCGGTGGCGCTGGTATTCTTGTTTGGAGCCTATGCCTTTTTTGATGGACTGCTCTCCATTTTCGCGGCGGTCCGCAACCGCGAGGTTAACGACCGGTGGTGGTTGGTGCTGCTAGAAGGGCTTGTGGGGATCGCTGCAGGAGTCATTGCCTTCCTGTTTCCCGTCTCAGCCGGGATTGCGCTGCTGTTCATCATTGCGGCATGGGCGATCATCACTGGTGTTTTGGAAATTATGGCGGCAGTTCGACTGCGGCAAGAGATTGATAACGAATGGGTGCTGGGCTTAACCGGTGTATTGTCGATCTTGTTGGGCGCAGTCATCTTTATCAGCCCGGGCGCTGGACTGCTGGGCCTGGTTTGGGCAATTGGTGGTTATGCGATTCTGTTTGGCCTGCTGATGCTGTATCTGGCATTTACCGCTGGACAATGGGTAGATAGGGGCCGGCAGGAAGGACTGCATAGATCGTAAGAAACCCAAGAACTTCCTATCATGAGATAGATATCCCTGAATTGTAAAGCAGCCGGACTCCGTTCCTCGCGAAGCCCCGGCTGCTTTTTCAATGCGCTTGTTCCAAACTGATGGATCAGCTTATTTTGCTGTTATTTTTCTCAATGATCTTTCTTGCCTCTTCAGAAAAGACCTCTGGCACATTGATGACCAAGACGGCCCCATCATTTTGCAAACCATCAGCAAACAAAGTGAGGGTGCGCTCCTTGATCCACAGGTCCAGGTAGGCCCCGGGTTTGTGTGGATCGAGCTGCCCCGGTTTGGTGCGGTTCTTATCACTATCTTGCCAGATGGCATTCCAGTCTTTGCGGGTGATGATTTGAGTCTGAATATCATCGCCATATTTCGTTTCGCTTAATTCACTGGCTGTATGCTCAGCTTCAGATGCGGATGGGAATAAACTTGCGAATTTTGCCATTTTTAAACCTTTATGAAAAAACTCCTTGAGGATAAACCCCTTGACGGAAGTGACTATATGAAACTCCCCCATAATTAACATAAGGCATCTTTCCTCAATGAGCACACAAAGAAAAAACGGGATAGATCAAAAAAACCTCAAGAGGCAGCCTGGCGGGCCACGGCTTGAGGTTTTCGAAGGAAGGGGTAAGCTGAACGATCTAAATGCGCTATGAATTGAGCAAGGTATTCCCAGCTACAAGAGCAGCAGTATACACCTCTGCAAGAGAGACATCCTGCTGTTGAGCTAACTGAACGCAAGCATCATACTCAGGCATGGCCTGGATCGTACGACCGTCCAGGCGTTTTAGCTTGACAGGAACTTCCCCATAGGGTGTAGAGACCTTCTTAAACTCACGCTCAGCGGTGTAACGATAGACTGGCTGTACTCGCAAGCCGAGGGTGCTGGTTTCAGACAAAATGATATGGGCGAGCTGCGGCTCATCCATACGGCGCGCCACGACACCCATCAATGTACCGGGGCGATTCTTCTTCATATAGATGGGCGTCAGGTATACGTCGAGGGCGCCCGCTTCGAAAAGACAATTCATGACGTGCCCAAAGAGCTGGGGATTCATATCATCAATGTTGGTTTCAATCAGCACCAGAGGATACTCAGCTTCGGGGGTACTTTCTCCCAAAATCAGGCGGAAGATGTTGGGCCACTGCAACTCTCGCTTGCCAGCGCCAATGCCTACGCCTGTAACGACGAAGTTTGGACGCTCAAAAGTCGCCAGGGTAGCCAGGATGGCAGCGCCGGTGGGGGTCACCATCTCGAACTGAGCCTGAGAAGGCGTCATGGGCGCATGAGCGCGGCTGAGGATCTCGAGGGTAGCCGGAGCGGGAACCGGAAGAACGCCGTGCTGAGTTTGCACCTGCCCGCCACTAAAAGGGATAGCAGAAGCGTAAAGGCGGTCAATATCCAACACTTCCAGGCCAATGGCAGCGCCGACAATATCGACAATCGAGTCGAGCGCGCCCACTTCATGGAAGTGAACATGGTCTACGGTAGAACCATGAACGCGGGCCTCCGCTTCAGCCACAGTCCGGAAGATGGAAAGACTGGTGCGCTTGACACGCTCTGAGAGACCACTGTTCTCAATCAAAGCGGCGATATCAAAAAGGTGACGGTGATGATGGCTCTCGCCGACGATTACATCCACTGAACAGGCACGCATAGGCCCTTTTCGGGTTTCCTCTGCCCGGATCTCGATGGGTTCTGGCAAGTCCAGCAAAGCCAACTGCTCGCGCAGAGTCTCAATGGGCAAACCAGCATCAACGAGAGCGCCGAGAAACATGTCGCCGCTGATGCCTGAAAAACAATCGCAATACGCATACCTCATGATTTCAATACCTCATTCATGCTTCCCGAACGGTAACCCGCTAAATCGACCATTATGTAGATAAAGCCCAATTCTTTGAAATAGGCAAGAATTTCTTCACGCTCTAAAGCCAGTTGGTGAAGCTGCTGCGGAGCAACTTCGAGACGGGCTGTATCGCCAAAGTGACGGACACGAACAGGCTGATAACCCCGCGCGCGCAAGAAGGATTCTCCCTGCGCTACCTGGCGCAGCCCTTGCTCGCTAATGGGTGTGCCATATGGAAAACGAGTAGCCAGGCAAGGCGCGCTGGGGCGGTCCCAAACCAGCAAACCGAGGGCCTGTGACAGGCGGCGAACTTCTGCCTTACTGAGATCCACTTCGGCTAATGGGCTGCGCACGCCCAGTTCCGCGACGGCACGCGCACCCGGACGGTAGTCGTGAGCGTCGTCGGCGTTCGATCCTTCGGCCACCCAGCGAACACCCAGATCATCGGCCATCTGACGGATCGCCTGAAGACGGGCCAGCTTGCAGTGATAGCAGCGGTCGGGCGGATTGGAAACAAACTGCGGGTTGGCGAGATCGTTAAAAGCAACCACTTTGTGGCGGAATCCCACTTGCTTTGCGAGCGCAGCGGCTGCCGCTCCATCGCCAGGTGTTTCAACGGGAGAGTGAACAGTGACGGCCAGCAGTTTTTCCCCTAAAGCATATTGGCCTACAGCAGCAACCAGGCTACTATCCACACCACCGGAGAAAGCCACGACCAGGGCACCCATCGCCTGAATGTTTTCAAAAAGAGCCTGACTTTTCGACTGTAAGGCCGGGTCGAGCGATTCGAGACGATTGGTCCAGTTCATGCGCCATCGCCTAGAAGGTTAATGCGGCTGGCGAGAACACCTGCGCCAAAACCGTTGTCGATATTGACTACTGCAACCCCAGAAGCACAGCTATTGAGCATCGTTAACAGAGCAGCCAGCCCATTGAAACTGGCGCCATAGCCAACACTGGTGGGCACCGCAATAACCGGAACGGAAACCAGGCCACCCACCACACTGGGCAAAGCGCCATCCATGCCAGCGACCACAACAATAACGCGGGCCTCTCGCAAACGATCCACCTGACCTAACAGGCGATGGATGCCAGCGACACCAACATCAAACACGCGAACAACCTCATTCCCCATCAAATCGGCGGTTAAGGCAGCTTCTTCAGCTACGGGAATGTCCGCCGTACCAGCTGTTACAACCGTGATGCCGGGCTGTCTTACCCGATCCGTGTTGCGGTCCAGCATGAGGATGCGACCTGAGGCATGATAAAGAACTTCAGGGATTTGAGACTGAACGAAAGCACTCATTTCAGGAGTGACGCGGGTAACGAGAACGCGGTCATTGCGTTCAGAAAGGCGCTGCACAATCTGAACCACCTGCTCAGGGGTCTTGCCCTGACCAAAAACAACTTCGGGGAAACCACAACGGAGGGCACGGTGTTGGTCGAGATGTGCAAAGTCTCCAACTGCTTCAAACGGTAAGGTTTGCAATCGATTGACAGCGTCATCCACCGCTAATGTACCCCGGCTGACATCTTCTAACAACAAACGAATTTGATCTTCCTGCATTTCGAAACGGAACTCCTATTTCCGGGACTGGGTCTGGAATAAGACAGAAAGATTATACTTGGTTTTAATCTACAGAAGTTGCTATAATCGCTCTATCAACTTTTTATTCAGATTAAATAGCTTGTGAAAGGTTCATTATGCCCGGTCACATCGTCGTTGTCGGCAGTATCAATATGGATCTGGTGGTCCGCGCGCCCCGGCATCCTGAGCCAGGTGAAACTATTCTTGGAAACAACTTCCAGACTTTTTCAGGCGGGAAAGGCGCGAATCAGGCTGTAGCGACCGCCCGGCTGGGCGGTCAGGTGAAGATGATTGGAAGGGTGGGAAGTGATGCTTTTGGGGAAAGCCTGCTCGCGAGCCTGCAAAAGGATGGCGTGGATACGCAGTTTATCCAGAGAACAAGCAATATCGCTTCTGGCGTGGCGCTCATTACGGTGAGTGAAATCGGGCAAAACACGATTGTGGTCGCACCCGGCGCAAACGGCAAGCTCAGCCCGGCAGATATCCGTGCCGCGCGCCCGGCTTTGGAAAGCGCAGAAGCTGTATTGCTGCAACTGGAGATTCCGTTTGAAACGGTGTGGGAAACAGTAAATCTGGCAAAGCAACTGGGTGTTAAAGTTATTCTCAACCCAGCACCAGCACGAACGCTTCCATCAGACTTGTTGAATAAAATTGATTACATGATCCCAAACGAAAGTGAGTTGGGACTGCTGACCGGAATGGAAGGGATTGCCATGGCGGCAGGAAGCCTGCGATCCATTGGGGTAAAACGGTTGGTGGTTACGCTAGGATCGGAAGGCGTGCTCTTGCTGGATGACAGCGATACCCTGAAGATCGACTCATACACAGTGCCAGTCGTGGATACGACGGCGGCTGGAGATGCTTTCGTGGGGGCCTTCGCTGTAGCGCTGACAGAAGGACACACCATCCTGGAAGCCGCCACATGGGGTAATGCCGCAGGAGCGCTCGCAGTGACCGCGGCAGGCGCACAACCTTCCCTCCCAAACCGGACACAGTTGGAGGACTTCTTAAAAACGCACCCGGTTGTTATTCAAGACTAAAGGAGGAAATCATGCTGCTGCAACGTGACTCTTTACCGAATGCGCCGGTCGTCATCGAGTCGATTGATGTGTTGCGGGTACAAAACAGGCTGCTGGTGCGCAGCCGTTCGCATGAGGGAGATACGGGTTACGCACTGGCTAACGAGCGGCTTAATCACCTGCTGCCTGTTTTGCAAAACCTGGTTATTCCCTATTTCCTCGGAAAAGATGCCCGTGCGCTCGAAAGTGGGGTAGAGGGCGTTTTCGCGCACGCCAGCAACTATAAGCTGGCTGGGATTGCGTTTTGGAACTGTGTGGCCCACGTAGAGTTTAGTCTACTGGACATGATGGGCAAGATGGTAGAAAAGCCAGTGGGGGCACTATTTTCAGAAATCCTGCGCCCGGAGATTCCTATTTACCTCTCCAGTGGTCACCGCGACACCACCCCTGAACGAGAAGTGGCATGGCTGGAAGAGCGGCTGGCAGAAAGTGGCGCGCGCGCCATCAAAATCAAGATCGGCGGGCGGATGAGTAAAGGGGCCGATGCCACACCCGGCCGTTCGGAGAAGCTGGTTTCACTGGCACGCGAGCGGTTTGGCCCAGCAGTGACGATCTATGTGGATGCTAACGGCTCTTATAACGCCCAGCAAGCCATTGAAGTGGGACATATGCTGGAGGCTTATGAGGTTGGATTCCTGGAAGAACCCTGCCCATTTTTAGAATTTGAGGAAACCAAAGCTGTGGCAGATGCGCTCGAACTGCCGGTGGTAGGTGGGGAACAAGATACCAGTATGGCAATGTTCCAATGGATGATCCGCAACCGGGCGGTAGACATGGTTCAGCCGGACCTGCTGTATAACGGTGGAATGATCCGCTGCCTGCAAGTGGCTCAAATGGCAGCGAAAGCTGGTTTATCGGTTACGCCACACAGCCCTAAGCATGACCCGGTAGCAGGATATATGCTCCACTTCGCCGCTATTGTACCGAACCTGGGGCCTTATCAGGAGTTTCAGGCGGAACGCAGACCGAAAGAAAACTGGTACAGCCCAGCCCTGGCGATTCGGAATGGAACTGTCCGTGTCCCGGATGGGCCTGGATTGGGGTTCCAGTATGACGAAGGGATACTCAACCAGGCAGAAGTTATTCATCCCTGAGATAAAGCCGGATGAACATTGCCGAAAGTTTTCATAACCAAATCGCTACCGAAGGAGAAAATGCAAATGTCTTTCCTCGTTCAACAAAAGGTCGATCAGGCCGTTAAGATTCTCAACGAGCAGGGGATTGATCTGTGGTTGACCTTTGTACGTGAAACCTCCGCTGGGGGCGACCCGGTTCTGCCGCTGATCTACGGCGACGGGGGACTGACCTGGCAAAGCGCGTTGATGATTTCACGCTCGGGCGAGCGTATCGCCATGGTAGGGCAGTATGAAGCCCACGCGGCTGAAGAAACGGGGGCCTATTCACGCGTGATTGCGTATGATCAATCTGTGCGGCCAGCCCTGCGTGAGGTTATTAGGCAGCTAGACCCACAACAAATCGCGATTAATACCTCAACCAGTGATGTATTGGCAGACGGGCTGACGCATGGAATGTATCAGATTCTGGGTGAGATCCTGGAAGGAACGCCTTACATCGACCGATTCTGTTCGGCAGAAAACGTGATCAGTGCACTACGAGGAAGAAAAACGCCGGCTGAGATGGAGCGGATTCGGACCGCTATTCAGACAACGCATGAGATATACGAGCAGACCTTCGAGCACGTCCAGATCGGAATGAGCGAGCGGGAAGTGTCTGAGTTTATGCACGGCCAACTGGCGACGCGCGGCCTGGAACCAGCCTGGAGCTACGAAGGCTGCCCAATCGTCAATGCTGGCCCTGATTCACCCGTCGGACACGGCGCACCAGGTGACTTCACCATTCAAGCAGGACAAATTCTGCACCTTGATTTCGGGGTGCGCCAGAATGGCTACTGTTCTGATATTCAGAGAGTGGTGTATTTTCTGGCTCCGGGCGAGACACAACCGCCAGAAGCGGTGCAGCGCGGTTTTGACATCATTGTTCGCGCCATTCAGGCAGTCGTAGATGAAATGAGGCCAGGCAGACAAGCCAAAGAACTGGATGCAGTTGCCCGATCCATCGTGACGGAGGCAGGCTACCCTGAGTTTATGTACGCAACAGGGCACCAGTTGGGACGGTTAGCGCATGATGGCGGGGCATTGATGGGGCCAGAGTGGGATCGCTACGGCGACTCACCAAGGCGTGTACTGGAAGTTGGGCAGGTTTATACAGTTGAACCCAGCCTGCTCGTGCCAGGGTATGGATATATGGGAATTGAAGAAGATGTTGTGGTCACCGAAGAAGGCGCAGTATTCCTGGGCACACCCCAGAAAAGCCTGATGATCCGCTCGTAAAGTGTTTGTAACCTCTGTAAAACTTTAGATTTCGCTAACTGATTAGAGCCGGGCAAAAGATAATGGGCCCGAAACATGGTAAGCTTGTTTTGCCAAACAAAAACGCCATGAGGTGAGCCCATTACTGCCATCGATCATACCATGAAAATACTGGTCGCCTTGACCCAAGATCTACCCATCGGAACCAATCTTGCACTTTTACAATTTATCTGGATGCTGGTCAGCGGAGCTTTGCTACCCCAGCGTGGGGCCCTTTTTCCAGCTCTAAAAGCCAGTGGATTATCTGACCAGGCCATTCGGCGAGCCTGGGCGGCTTTCAGAGGGGGCGTTTGGCAAACAGCCGTGATCTTGAGGCTCTGGCAAGTTCAGATCACAGGGATGTCTGGCTGGCAAGTTCATCGACATGAAGGCTATCGCGTGATTGTGATCGACACAACCGCCTTTTGGCGACCCGCTTTACACAAGTGCCCGAGTAAACACTACCATCCGGGTGCACAACGGGCCCTTCCTGCGGTAGTGTTTGGGATCGTGGGTGAAGTGGGCGAGATCGGTGGACAGCGAATTGCCTGTCCACGTGCTTTTGAGCGTGTGATTCCCAAAGATCCCAGTGAGAGCCGTTTGTGGAGCGTCATGCTGGGTCATGTCGGCAAAACGTTAGGTGAGGATGAAATCGCAGTCGTGGATGCTGGGGTCAAAATCAGTGACTTACAGGAGGCTAAGATTGAGCGTTATGTGGTGCGTCTGGCAACTAACTTTACGGCACGGCGCAATTACCTCCCTGAGCATTTGGGGAAAGGGCGCAAACCGACGTATGGGCAACGCATTCGCCCTCTCGAGCGGCACTATCAGGACAAAACCCTGGCCAAATCGGCTCCCGACCGAGTTGAAACATGGCGTGAAGATGGGCGTGAGATGCAAGCGGAGATCTGGGAAGGGCTCGTCTTGCCGAATGCGACCCCTAATGAGCGGGCCAAAACCTTCAACGTGTATGCTATCTACGATCCGACCTACACAACCCCCTGGGTATTGGCAACACCGCTCAAACTAAAGGCGGCTACGCTCACAGCGATCTACCGTGATCGTTGGCCGGTGGAACAGAATTCCACTGGCTGCCAAGCAGATGGTGGGGGCTCACCGTCAATTTGTGCATGCCGATGAAAGTATCCAGCGTTTGCCTGAATTGGCGCTGTTGGCGGGTTCGATCCTGAGTTTCTTGGCCGCTACGGCTCCCGTTGCGCCCACCGGTTTCTGGGATCGCCAGCCGAAACGGACGCCAGGGCGTTTTCGCCGCACTTTGATGGGGAAGCCTTTTCCGCAAAGTTACCCTTTGCCAGAGCAACTTCGCAAAAAAGCTTCGGTCACAGTCCATTTGCCCAAAGGTTTTCTCGCTCGCCGACCGAAAATTGAGGCTTTGGCCTCTGTTACGAAACTTTGAGGCAAGTTTTAGGCTCAGTTTTTAAGGTTCTGGGACGCCGGATTGATTTTCCGGCTGTTCTGTTTAGCGAAAACTAAAGTAAAACAGATCTTCTGCTAAATGTTTCATCAAAAGGAGCCAACATGATTGCCATTACAAACGGTCGGGTTATGACGATTACGAATGGGACCCTCGAAAAAGGAACCGTCTTGATTGAAAACGGTAAAATCGCGGCGGTCGGCGAGAATCTGGAAGTCCCTACTGAGGCGGAAGTCATCGACGCAGCCGGAAAAGTGGTTATGCCGGGTTTGATCGATGCACACTGCCACGTAGGGGTTTTTAACGATGGGGTGGGATACGAGTATGCAGACGGAAACGAAATGACCGATCCGATTACACCGCACCTGCGCGCGTTGGATGCCTTGCACCCCGAAAATATGGCCTTTCCCGACCTGGTGGCAGCAGGAGTCACAACTGTGTTGACCGGCCCAGGCAGCGCTAACATTGTTGGCGGGCAGTGGATTTGCATCAAAACAGTACCGCGTCCCAGTGTAGAAGAGATGGTTCTGTTAGAGCCGGCTGGAATGAAAATGGCGCTTGGTGAAAATCCACGTAGGGTGTATGGTGGACAGCAAAAGACACCTTCTACACGTATGGGAAACGCAGCTGCTTTGCGCGCCGCGCTGGTAGATGCACAAAACTATATGGAAAAGTGGCGGCGGTATGAGCAGGATAAGGCGGAGTACGATCAGAAGGCAGCGGCGGGAGACAAGGATGCGAAAGCGCCGACCCCACCCGAACGCAACTTGAAGCATGAGGCCCTCGCAAAAGTGCTGCGGCGCGAAATGAAAGCGCGAGTTCACGCACACCGGGCAGACGATATGCTCACGGCTATTCGCATTGCAGAAGAATTCAACCTTGACCTGACCCTGGAACATGCTACTGAGGGGTATAAAATCGCGGAGATTCTGGCCCAAAAAGGAATCCCGGTTACAGTAGGGCCTATCCTGTTCTCGCGAGTGAAGTACGAATTAAAAGAAATGACGCCTCGCAACCCTGGCTTACTTGCGAAAGCCGGAGTTAAGATGGCAATTCAAACGGATGAAATGTCAGCGGTAAAATATCTGAGCATCAATGCTGCCCTGGCAGTGCGCGAAGGAATGCCAGAAGAGGAAGCGCTGCGGGCGATTACCATCAATCCGGCAGAGATTATTGGTGTGCAAGATCGGGTGGGGAGCCTAGAATCTGGGAAAGACGCCGATGTGGTGATCTTTAGCGGGCACCCCTTCGACTATCGTACTGTAGCTGAAAAAGTATTTGTGAACGGCGAGATCGTTTACCAGAGATGAGGATGACCCAGAGCACATCACCGGAAGTACGCAGCGAGATTGAAACCACTCTCAGCAACTGGCGCAGTATGACGCTCGATGTCATTCTCAAACTCGTGGCAGTCATCGGGTTGGCTGGGCTGGCAATTCAGATCGTTACTGACACGATTCCCAATGTCCGGCAACTGGCCGTCACGGTTATCTTTGTGACCCTTTACCTGGTTTTCCTATGGGTTACTTTCAAAAAAGGCCTCAGTAATCCTTTACGCGGTTGGGCTTTGCTAGGACTGGTCTATGTGGTGGCGATTTTTTCGTTTGCCAGGGGTGGACTGGCTGGTGATGGACGCCTGTTGCTGTTTACACTACCTATCCTGGCTGCTATTCTGGTGGATGTCACGGCTGCAATCTTTATGGTGGTTCTCAGCAGCCTGACGATCCTGGCCTTTGTGGTGTTTGCTCAACTGGGTTGGCTGCAAAAATGGGTGCTGCCCTCCTTAATGGAACAACCTTTTTCGCTAGGAAACTGGTTGACAGAAGGGGCTTACACCCTGTTAATCATCGTCCTGATCCTGGCGCTGATGATTGTATTCTACCGCTTCATGATCTCTGTGCTGGAAACGGAGCGCCGGACCCACCAGGAGGTCAGCGAAGCTCGCTCACTGTTAGAGCAATATAACCAGAATCTTGAAGATAAGGTGGCGCAGCGAACAACTGAACTAGCCCAAGCGGTACAGGAAGCTCAGGAAGCCAGAATTATAGCCGAAGCGGCAAACCGATCTAAAAGCGCCTTTCTGGCGACAATGAGCCATGAAATACGCACACCGCTGAATGCCGTGATTGGCATGACCAGCCTGCTGCTTGATACGCCTCAGACTCAAAAGCAAAGCGAGTTTACCGAAACGATCCGTCAAAGCGGTGAAACCCTGTTGTCGCTGATTAACGATATCCTTGACTTTTCAAAGATCGAGGCAGGGCGGCTAGACCTGGACAGCCACCCATTTTCAATACGGACGTGCGTAGAAAGCGCACTGGATCTGGTAGCCCAAAAAGCCAGTGAAAAGAATATCTATCTGGCATGCATGATTGAAGACAATGTACCAAGTGCCGTTCTAGGAGATGAAACCCGACTGCGGCAAGTGCTTTCTAATCTCCTGAGTAATGCAGTAAAGTTCACCGAAAAGGGTGAGGTCATTGTTAGCGTAGGCGCCGAGCGTGTAAAAGCGCCGAGCAAGCAGGAGCTTCTAACCGAAGGAAAAAATCAGTACCAGATTAAGTTTACCGTGCAGGACACAGGCATCGGTATTCCTGAAGAACGACAGCATTTTCTCTTCCAACCCTTCCGTCAGGGTGACGCTTCAACCACCCGGCGTTATGGGGGAACAGGACTGGGGCTGGCAATTTGCAAGCGGTTAGTAGAGATGATGGGTGGGGAGATCTGGGTGGAAAGCCGGACCGATCAAGGTTCTATTTTCCAGTTCACCATTTATGCAGAAGCAGCCTCAAGTTATAAACGACCAGTACGCGCAGAAGCCCGTCTCAACTTGAGTGAAAAACGGATTCTCATTATGGATGAGAACGCAACCAACCGCCGGATTTTAACTATGCAAATTCAGGCATGGGGAATGCTGCCCCGCGCGACCGGATCAGCAGGCGAAGCATTACACTGGCTGCGGCAGAGCGAAAACTTTGACGCCGCGCTGATTGATACAGAGATCCTTGCTTTGAGCGGCGTACAACTGGCGAGTGAGATTTTCCAGCGCTGCAAAGCACGTAGTTTACCCATGATTTTGCTCGCCTCGCTTGGGCAAGCAAGCCCTCCGAAAGGTGAGGATGAAGAGATCACGACATTAACCAAACCGGTGAAAGCCTCATCACTATACAACGCATTGATTGCCATTTTTGCCAGTGAAGTAGAAAGCATTCTACGAGAAGAGTTGGCCAAAATGCCGCTATTTGATCCGCGCATGGCTGAAAGGCTGCCGCTGCGGGTGCTGGTAGTGGAAGATAATAATATTAACCAGAACCTAGTAATGCTCATGCTTGAGCGAATGGGATACCGGGCCGATGTAGCTGCCAACGGGTTGGAAGCACTACAAGCCCTGCACAGGCAGGGGTATGACGCGGTGTTGATGGATGTGCAAATGCCCGAGATGGATGGTCTGGAGGCTACCCGGCGCATCCGGGCCGACTTTCAAAAGGCGCAGCAGCCGCGCATTATCGCCATGACCGCGAACGCGATGAGCGGGGACCGTGAAGTCTGTCTGAAAGCCGGGATGGATGACTACATCAGCAAGCCAATCCATATTGAAGAATTAGTCAACGCGCTAAACCGCTGCGAGCCCAGGATGGTGCGCGATCAGGGCAGTTTACATCAGACAAAAGTGGTTTCTCCACCCGGCAGCGGCGCAGACCACTCGGCGAATGAAGTTATCAATCAGGAAGAACTCCTGCGGCTAAAAGAGACGCTGGGCGAACGGGCTGGTACGATGCTGCCGAACCTGATCCTCAGTTTCTACAAGCAAGCAGAAAAGTTGATTCGGGATCTGTACCAGGCTGTCGATTCGAAACAAGTCAGCGAAGTGGGACGCCTGGCGCATACCTTAAAGTCAAACAGCGCAAGTTTTGGCGCTGCGCGATTGTCCGAATCCGCATTGAAGTTAGAGATGATGGCCCGTGAGGAAAACTTGCAAGAGGCTCAGGCCTGCCTGGAACGAATCCAGGCAGAATATAACCTGGTGAAAGCGGCCTTGCAGTTAGCGCAACAAAAGGTGCTGAACCATACGATCAAGCAGTAGGCGCAAGGAATTACATAAAAGCGTGCGTTGAAAGCATGGCTGGAACTTCAACAAGGCAACTTGTAATTACTTTTGCCCTGTTTTGATTTTCACGTTGGGAAATTCCACTTCAACGGGTTCAGCATAACGCTTACCATTCTTTGGATCATGGCGCATAAACTTCGGAGGTTCGATGCGCACGCGCATTTTGTATTCGCCATCACCGGGGACTTCCCAATTGCGACCATAGTGATACAACCAGGGATGCCAAAGGAAAGGCTGCTCATGTGAGCCGATCTCTTTGCCATTTTTATCGAGAAGGGTAACATGGACGGTTAGCCCTGGAATGAACCGGTTATCCGCACCATCACGAACAGACACTTCAACGTGAACATTCTCTTTTTGAGGCTCTACCCAGACTAACTTACTATCCTCATAGTGATATAACCCCTCAGCAGTCTCAACTGCATAGCCGATGACATACTCGCCGGCCTTTTGTTCACTACCATCATGCGCTTCTTTTTGAGTCATATACTTCAATGCTTTTACGTACATTTGACCCTGTTCACGCGCCATTTCCAACTGATCCGGTTTGGCTTCGTTGCTAGACTTCATTGGGGGTTTTTCAAACTCTGTCATTTATCGCCTCCCTTACTGTAATCGAAGAAAAAGTACAGCCTGAGCGTAAAAGAAACGAAAAAGTCAAGCAAGTAGGGAAATTCCGAAAGCAAACAGGGGAGTTCTCCAAATTGCTTCTTGACAAATCCGACCAAGTCAGATATATTTAATATACCCCCCCCAGGGGGGAGGGGAAGCGCTCGCAGGGCCGCTTTCCGCTCTATGAGGAGATAAGTTATGAAAGAAAACCAGGAAGTACTCCGGCGGCTCAAAACGGCTGAAGGACATTTGCGCGGGATACAGCGCATGGTGGAAGATGGTGAATACTGCATTGATGTGATTCGCCAGATTCAAGCGGTGCAGTCGGCCCTCAATAAAGTTAGCTCGCAGATCCTCGACCAGCATCTGAATTCATGCCTGATCACAGCCGTAAAGGGTGATGACCCAAGCGAGCGCGAACGCGTTCTGAAAGAAATCATCAATGTGTTTGAAGCCTCAACAAAGGTTTAAAGTACAGCAAGATAATCTATCCATCATTCTAAACCATCTACAGTTTGTTTCGGAGGAAACGATGAAGACCGTTACTTATACCATTCCCAATATTTCATGCAATCACTGTGTTCACACCATTAAAACGGAAGTGAGCGATCTAGAAGGTGTGCAATCGGTGGAAGCCAATCCGCAGACCAAACAGACCACCATCACTTTTGCGGAACCAGCAACTGAAGACCAGATCGTTACGTTATTAAAAGAAATCAACTACCCGCCGGCCCAGGTAAAATAGCCTTCAGGTGTTGATCTTGTAAGTAAAAGTTGGTTATGTGGGTGGGCCACTCTGTGGCCTACTTTTAAGGAGCGTCTATGGCAGAGACAAAACAAGTAACCCTGCCGATTACAGGGATGACCTGCGCAAACTGCGTCGCCACAGTGGAACGGAACCTGAAAAAGGTGCAAGGTGTGCAGATTGCGAATGTCAACCTTTCTTCGGAGCGCGCCACGGTGGAATTTGATCCTACCTTAACAGGGCTGGATGCACTCGTGGGGCGTGTCGAACGGGCCGGATATGGAGTCGCTACCGGCGAAGCCGACCTGCTCATTCACCGGATGAGTGACGATAACGACGCACGCCGATTAGAAAAGGCGCTCAACAGCCTGGACGGTGTATTAGAAGCCCAGGTGAGCTTTACCTCAGAACGAGCACGCGTGCGTTATGTTCCGACCGTCATCAGCCAGTCCGGTTTGCGACGTGCAGTCGAGTCAGCCGGGTTTGAAGCGGTTGAAACAGGTGGACAGGCAGAAGATGTCGAAGCGAAAGCTCGCCAGGCAGAAATCAATCAACAACGGCGCTTCCTGATCATCGGTTTGCTGTTTACCATTCCGTTGTTTGCGCTGGGCATGGCGCGTGACTTGGGCACCCTACCCCTGTCAATTCGCCAGGCCCCCTGGTTGGATTGGGTAATGTTTGCCCTGGCTACCCCCGTTCAGTTCTATGTAGGCTGGCAATATTACGTGGGGGCATACAAGTCGCTGCGCAACGGCTCGGCTAACATGGACGTATTGGTGGCAATGGGATCTTCAGCAGCCTATTTCTACTCCCTACCGATTGTGTTGGGCTTGATCCCAGGACATGTCTACTTTGAAACTGCCGCTGTTATTATCACACTGATTAAACTGGGAAAGTACTTAGAAGCCCGCGCCAAAGGCCGGACGAGCGAAGCCATCAAGAAACTGATGGGGCTACGCGCACGAATGGCGCGAATTGTGCGCGCCGGGGAAGAGATGGAAGTCCCTGTAGAAGAAGTACGCGTGGGCGATCTGGTGCTGGTACGCCCAGGAGAGAAAGTTCCGGTAGACGGAACAGTCGTGGAAGGCCGTTCCGCAGTGGACGAATCGATGCTGACAGGCAAATCACTGCCGGTGGATAAAGGCCCAGGAGACCCAGTGATTGGAGCGACGCTGAACAAGCTGGGAATGTTAAAGTTTGAAGCCACCAAAGTCGGTAAAGAAACGGCCCTGGCGCAGATTATCCGACTGGTGGAAGAAGCACAAGGCAGCAAAGCGCCTATCCAGAAGCTAGCAGACCAAATCTCAGCGATCTTTGTACCGGCAGTCATCCTGATTGCGCTGGTCACTTTTTTGGTCTGGTACTTCCTGATCCCCTTACCAGCGGATGCGGATGTTAATCTGTTCACCCGCGCGCTCATTAATATGGTGGCAGTCCTGGTAATCGCTTGCCCATGCGCTATGGGTCTGGCAACACCAACCGCGGTAATGGTTGGAACAGGTAAGGGCGCTGAATTGGGAGTCTTGTTTAAGTCTTCAGAAGCATTAGAGCGGGCCGGGCGACTGACTACAGTGGTACTCGATAAAACAGGAACGATCACGCGTGGGCAACCATCAGTGACCGACATAGTGATTGATCAGTTTCAGCAGGGGCCTGAAGAACTACTGCGGCTGGCGGCGTCGGTTGAGAAAGGCAGCGAGCATCCGTTAGGCGAAGCAATTGTGGCAGAAGCTGGGAATCGAGCACTACACCTGAGCGATCCACAAGCCTTCCAGGCAGAAGTAGGGCAAGGCGTAGAAGCTCAGGTGGACAGCCAACAAGTGGCGGTCGGCAACCTACGGATGGTTTCAGCACGTAACCTGGCGTTGAATGGATTAAGCGGAGAAGTGGAACGGCTGCAAGGCGAGGCCAAAACAGTGATGGTCGTAAGCATCGACGGCACTGTGCGCGGTTTGATCGCTGAAGCTGACACCGTGAAAGATGGCTCTTTAGAAGCAATTCAACGGCTGCAAGGAATGGGACTAAAGGTCGTGATGATCACCGGTGATAACCAACAAACAGCCAACGCGATTGCCCGAGAAGTGGGCGTGAATGCGGTTTTGGCGGAAGTCTTGCCGGGGGATAAAGCAGATGAAGTGAAGAAACTGCAAGAAACGGGCGCAGTGGTAGCGATGGTGGGAGATGGCATTAACGATGCCCCGGCTCTGGCGCAGTCCGATGTTGGGATCGCGATCGGAACCGGCACCGACGTGGCTATGGCCTCTGCGCCAGTGGTGTTGATCAGCGGCGACCTCCGAGGGGTAGCCCGCACGATTGCACTCTCACGCGGTACGCTACGTACCATTAAACAGAATTTGTTTTGGGCTTTCTTCTACAATATCATTTTGATCCCGGCGGCGGCAATTGGATTACTCAACCCCATGCTCGCAGCCGGAGCGATGGCCTTCAGCAGCATCTTTGTGGTTTCAAACAGTTTGAGACTGCGGAGGGTAAAAGTTCAATAAATTCCTGGCACAAAACACACCTCCCGGCAGAAGAAGTGCCGGGAGGTGTGTTTTAAGGGCTTAAAGGCTGATTTAATGAGAGGAAATGCTGCTATACGCAGATTAGTAGAACCATACGGGATCAGACAGACGGTTTCCAACGGCTCAGGTGAGTCGTGAGGACCAGCACTGATTGGTCCGGCAGAATTATTCGCCAGCCGCCATTCTGGTAAACGTCGGGCCTGAACATAAAGCCGGACAGGCGGATTAGCGGGATCAAATGGGGTTTCTCCAACCGGGTTTCGCTCCAACCGAAAGAACTCGCCTGGAGCCTGGGGATCTACCTGTAAACCATAGTTCCAGGGAGAGCGCGGGTAGACTTCATAATCCAAAGCAGGCGGCGTGCCGCTTATGGGCCGCCACTCCTCTTCGATCTGGAGCCCAAACAACAGCGGTCCGCGATAGATAGACACCAACCCCTCGTGACCGCGCTCAATACGAACACTCATGGGAAAACGTACCTGCACTACATCTTCATCTTGCCAGCTCCGCTCCAGACGATAAAAAGTGCCAGGCTGGGGAACCAATGGCGATTTACCGTTCACGATCACCTGGGCGCCTTCTGCCCAGGTAGGAATCCGGAGAAGCAGCGGAAAAGACGCGGGTTGTGACAGATGGAGTTCGAGAGAAACCGCCTCATCAAAGGGATACTCGGTATCCATGAGCAGATGCACATCCGCGCCACTATCCAGGTGAACAGCTCCTTCAAACGGAGCATAAGCCAACAGCGCCAATCCGCCATCATGGGTTGCCATTACCAGGCTACGCGCAAACTTAGGCCAACCTTGATGCATGTTCGCGGTACAGCAGCCAAAGTTTGGCTCTAAACCATAAATATTCGACCAGTTCCCATTGTTGGACCAATCACGACTGGCTACCGAAACGACCACTTGATTCACCTGCTGATCATATTGGTGCGCCCACATATCCGGTTTAAAAGCGGCTGGTAAGGCATTATATGCAACTCGTTCCAACACATCTCCAAAGAAAGGATCCCCAAGAATGCGCAGCATTTCTTCGAGCGAAAACAGATACTCGACCACCGCGCATAACTCGGTCCCCTGCGTGGGAGAAGTGCCAGCCAGATGCTCATCACCACTCCAGGTGCCGTTCGGCTGACCATGATGCTTCATTAAGTTTTCAATCGCGGCTCGTCCAGCCTGACGATGCCAGTCGTCGCCACTATGCATCCAAAACACCGCCGGCGCTTTGATCCCCTGGGCGTTATTCACGACATGGGTATACATCCAGTATTCTTTGAGCGGTAGAATTTCAGCCAGGCGGTAGCGGCCCTGCCACTCCTCCCACGGAGCAGTATCTTCCATCAAATCCTGCGCCAGATCCAGCAAACCCACATCGCCACACAGGTTATACAACCACTGCACACTCAGCACGTTATCCGCGCCGCGCGCATGGCCCCACAGTTCGAGACGGCGAGCTTTTAGGGCGGTTTTCTGATAGGGGAAGTAGTTTTGCATCAAAGGAAGCACACGCGGGTCTTGAACGGCCTCATAATGGGCGGTAAGGGCCTTGAGCATGACCATGCGCGGCCACCAATCGCTGTTACGGGCAGGGCCGATGTTACCATTCGGCTGAGGATTATTCAGCGTCCAATCCATCCACTTCTGCGCCTTCGCCAACAAAAGTGGATCCTGCAGCAAGTGGGCCAGAGGCACCAGGCCATCTGCGTAATAAGGGCCGCGCTCCCACGATTCGCCATCGCCACCCAACCAACCACTGTTTATCCCTACATCCGGCCAAACCTCATCCAGGTGCCCGGTCAGCCCACTGGCCTGCACCTGAAGCTGACTTCGAAGCCAACCCCGAGGCAAGACTGCCCCGAGCGGCAGCGCCCGAAAGGCGGTCGGTTGTAAAGGTGCTCGGCTGGCGGGCAAAGGTTCAACACACTGCATTTCAGCTCCTTCTAAAAATATCCCTTTTAGGCATTTCTACAGGAGTGCATTGAAAACTTTGTTGAAAGCTTCAGCCATTTCTTCAAGGTTTTCACTGGTCAGGTCTGGGCTGATATCGATATGCACAGCTCGCCTGAGCAAATCCAGGGTATGCGGACACTGATTGACATCATAGCTCACTTCGCCTTCGTGCCAACGCCAGGGACCACCATTCTCAGACCAGGTGCGATGATTTACCAATGGGGCCCAGTGTGGGTAAATGTGATAATCGACCCTGTCAGGGTGATACAGAACCGAAGCGGACACTCCTTCTGCGTTTAATGCACGAGACATCCGGTCGGCCCCCTCGCCATCTGGCGCATAGAGTACCATCGCAATAGCTGTATCCCCTTCGGGATCGTTGACCGTACGGAAAGTGATCCCTTTACGGCTAGCCATGTTTTCAACCGCGCCTTTCAACAAGGTCTTATTGCGGCGCATATCCCGCAGGAGATCCTCCAACCGCTGCAGCTGAACCAACATGATCGCGCCTTGCAGTTCACTCATTCGAAAATTTAAGCCTGGGATGATTTCTTCTGGGGGGATCTGATTTCGCTGACCACCTACCACATCATGCACCATGGCAGCACGCTGATAAAGCTTCAGATCGTGCATGATCACCATACCGCCTTCGCCACTGGTCAGAATCTTATTGAATTGGAAGCTGAAAGCGCCCACATCTCCGATAGCGCCCAAACGCTGACCCTGATAGCTGCCCCCATTGGCCTGAGCCGCATCTTCCAGAACCGTCAGATGATGGCTGCGGGCTACATCCATCAGGGCATCCATTTTGCAAGGAGCGCCGCGCATATGAACGGGGATCACAGCACGGGTACGCGGAGTGATGCGGCGCTCAAAGTCGAGCGGGTCGAGGGTTAATGACTCATCTACCTCAGCCACTACCGGCACTGCCCCCACTGCCATGACAGCTTCCGCACTGGCGATCCAGGTATAAGCAGGAACAATCACCTCATCCCCTGGGCCAACCCCCAATGCAATCAGACCACAAATTAAGGCTGCTGAACCTGAAGTCACCGCCAGCGCGTGTTCGGTACCCATCCGCTCGGCAAAAGCCTTTTCAAGTTCAAGCACCTTAGATGGGCCAGGGTTAGGGCCATAGTAGCGGAACAAGCGCTGAGACCGCAGCACCTCTAAAACAGCCTGTTCCTCTTCTTCCCCAATCCGTAAACCACCGGGATACATGGGAGGCAGCTTTGATCGTACCGCCGGGGTTCCGCCATTCAACGCCAGCACACTCGAAGAGTCCTGGTTTGCTTTGACAGTCATTTTAAACTCCTATACAACAGGGTTGAACAAAACAAGGGAAAGGTATCAGGTTGATAAGATCGATCTGTCTTGGGTAGATGAATAAACGCATCTAACGATATAATATCGGAAAACAACCAGACGGGCAAGCAAAAAAAGCCCAGAATTTCATTACAGGGATCTGTCTATGAAAACGATTGGCCTGATCGGTGGTATGAGTTGGGAATCATCGCTGGAGTATTACCGGATCATCAACGAAACGGTTCGAAACCGCCTGGGTGGTTTACACTCAGCGCAGAGTGTGATGGTTTCTGTTGACTTTGCCGAAATTGAAGAAATGCAGCGCGATGGGCGCTGGGAAGAGTCTGGACAAGAACTGGCGCGCGCGGCACAGTCCCTTGAAAAAGCTGGGGCAGGCTGCATCGTTTTATGCACGAATACGATGCATAAACTAGCCGGTATAATCCAGGAGAGTGTGCAAATTCCACTGCTGCATATTGCAGATGCCACCGCAGAGCGGATTTGCGCCGAAGGGTTGGATACGGTCGGACTGCTTGGCACTCGTTTTACAATGGAAGAAGATTTCTACCGAACGCGACTGGTCGAAAAGTATGGGCTAAAAGTGCTGATCCCTGAATTAGACGAACGCGAACAAGTGCATCGGGTGATCTATGATGAGCTGTGCCTGGGGATTACCAGGGAAGAATCACGCGCTGCTTACCGCCGGGTGATCGAACGACTGGTGGCGCAAGGCGCACAAGGCGTGATCCTGGGATGCACGGAGATCGGCTTGCTGGTACAGTCTAAAGACAGTCCAGTCCCCTTGTTCGATACCACGCTTCTGCACGCACAGTCCGCAGTCGATTGGGCTTTATCTTAGTACAAACTCCATTTTCAAAGAATGGAAACATCGAAATAGAAACGAGAACATCATGCAGCCTATTACAACCGTTGAAGACTTTCTTTCACGTGACGCTTCCGCCCTGGCGGATACCACCCTTGAAGCCTGCCCACTTTGCGGGCGTAAGCACCCGGTGCCCTTCGGTACGATTAAAATGGGGCAGGGAATTATCCAGGAGGTGCCCGCACTGGCAGAGCGTATCCTGGGGCACGCGCCACGCCGCCCGGTCGTTATCTGTGATCAGGCAATCGAGCCGATCATCGAAGCCGGGGTGCTTGAACCCCTGCGGCGAGCAGGAATGCCAATCATCCCCTTTCCGATGCGAGGGGAACCGGGCCATCTGCTTAACTCGGGAGTCTTGAACGGGAATGAGGCTGCGCGCGAAATCGGTCCGCAAACCGACCTGCTTCTGTCAGCAGGGTCTGGTGTGGTCGGCGATCTGACCAAGTGGGTCGCCACACTGTTGGAGCGACCGTTTATCCTTTGCGGCACCGCGCCTTCCATGAACGGATACACCTCAATCACAGCGACGATGACCGAGAACGATATCAAGATCAGTAAATTCCTCAACCCGGCCAATGCCGTTATGCTAGATGTGGAAATTCTCAAGAACGCGCCGCTGGCGATGATTCACTCTGGAATGGGCGACCTGGCTGCGAGGGCAGTCTGTAACGCCGACTGGAAGTTGTCGGAACTGCTGCGCCAGACCTACTTCTGCCCACTGCCCTACCTGATGACGGCTGAGAATGAACAACGTTATCTGGCAGCGGCCCCTGGAATTGGACGATCAGAGCCAGAAGCGATTGGATTGTTCTCAGAAGCAATCTTGCTTTCGGGGCTGTCCATGACCATTCTAGAGGGGGAAACATCGCCCTCCTCAGGCGCAGAACATGTGCTTTCGCACTTTTGGGATTTGCTGGTCCATTTGCGAGATGTGCCGAAGAACTTCCACGGGACACAGGTGGGCATCGCCACGCTCATAATGCTGAACGCATATGCATATCTACGCGAAATCGATCCAAAGAAAATCGATCCACAAGCGCTGCTGCGCAAGCGCCGCTCACTGGAAGAGATCGAAGCTGAGTCACGCGCACTGTATGGAGATAAGGCAGATGCTTTTGTAGCGGTGGCGCGTCAGAAGCGCATCCCGGACGCAGACTATGTGGAATACGTTCGTTCGATTTTGAATCGATGGGATGCGATCTGGGAGGCAATTGATCCATACGTAGCCTCTGTGGAGCATATCCGCGAACCATTCCTCCGGGCAGGTGTACCGACGAAGCTGGAAGCGATTCACCGAACACGCGAACAAGCACGAGAAGCGCTGCTTAATGGCAATATCTACCGCCCGCGCTATACAGTGCTTGACCTGTTCTGGGAACTGGGATTGTTCCCAGAAGCGGCGGATGAGATCCTCGAACGTTCGGGCGTGATTTAAGGGGAGAAGCAATGCCCACCAAACGCGATCTGGTCATTGGCCTGGACTGTTCAACCACGGCCTGTAAGGCAATTGCCTGGGATAGGCAGGGAAAGCCGGCTGCCAGCAGCCGCCATCCCCTGCCAATGTTAAAGCCACAGCCCACCTGGCATGAGCAACCGGTAGAGAGTTGGTGGGAAGGCACTCAGCAGGTTTTACGCCAGTTGGCTGAGCAAATCGACCCGGCACGAATCGCGGGGATGGCAATTTCAGTTCAGCGCGAAACCTTTGTGACGGAGGATGAGCAGGGAAAGCCCTTGCAGAACGCTTTCCTATGGATGGATGAACGCGCCAGAGAAGTGCTATCCATTTTGGAACAAGAATACGGAAAGGAGAGCTTTCACCGTGAGACTGGCAAGCCGCTTTCGGCTAACCTGACGGCTGCGAAACTGGTATGGCTGCGAGAAAAGCAGCCGGAAAGCTTTCAACGGATCGGTCGGGTGCTGGATGTACATGCTTTTCTGGCTGAAAAGCTGACGGGGAAGTGCGTGACGGCCTGGGGGTGCGCGGATCCAACCGGGTTGTTCGATATGATTCACAACACCTGGGACGCAGCATTAATCAACTCCATTGGTTTGCCGCTAGAGGTAATGCCCGAGGCCCTGCCCTCTGGTAGCAAGATTGGTTCATTGACGGCTGAAGCGGCTGGGCTGACTGGGCTGCCGGAAGGACTACCGCTCTTTGCAGGCCTGGGAGATGGTCAAGCCGCCGGCCTGGGTATTAATGTGACTCAGGCCAACGAAACTTATCTCAACCTGGGAACGGCTGTCGTTACCGGAACGCATACCGATCAATATCTGACTGACACGGCATTTCGAACAATGTATAGTGGTGAACCCGACCGGTATGTCTTGGAAACGGTTCTGCTGGGCGGAACATATACCATTTCTTGGTTTACTGACACCTTCGCTGGCAACCAACCAAGAGGTGAACAAGGATCCAAGTCACCAGAAATGGTTTGGGAAGCGGAAGCCGCTCGTCTTCCGGCAGGCGCGCAGGGTTTGATGTTAGTGCCCTATTGGAACAGCGTTATGAATCCGTATTGGGACGCGGCTGCCAGCGGAATGGTAGTGGGCTGGAGAGGGATTCACACACTGGCACACCTGTATCGGGCAATCTTAGAGGGGATCGCTTTTGAACTACGCCTGCACGTGAGCGGGGTTGAAACTGCATTAGGACATCCCTTGGAACGGTTTATCGCAGTAGGAGGTGGGGCAAACAGCACATTATGGCGCCAGATCATCGCAGATGTGACAGGGCGCCCTGTTGCACGCGCTGATGCACCGGAAGCCTCAGCCCTGGGGGCAGGCATTCTGGCAGCCTGGGGAGCAGGATGGTTTGAAAGCGTTTCGGAGGCTGCCCAATCGATGGCGCAGATCTCGCCGAAAGTTCTCCAACCAGATCTCAGGCAGCATGACTTCTACAGCCGCTTGTATGAAGAAGTTTACCAATACCTCTTTCCTGATTTACAGCAGCCGTTGAATCGATTGACAGAATTAACAGCCTAGGACTTAAACTGCCGTATTTGTAAGCGATCCGTCATGTGTCTGGAATTGTTTTCTGATTCTTTTGAGCTACAATCTTAATAAGAGCATTTCAACTCCGTCTCTTGCTAGAGAAATGTAAGGCAACTGAGCGGTTTCAATAATGGTACTCTTGCCACGAAGGCCTGACTTTCTATCTCAATTTGTTTCTTGGGGTTGTTTTCTGCACCCAAGAACTGTTTACAAAAAACAGGATTGATCTTTACTGGGGGATCTCAATGGTAGCGGAAATGAAGAAGTATGACGCCTCCGTACTTACCATCACTGTTGTTATCATCCTGGGCATGGTAAGCTCAGCTTGTATCCTTTCTCCTGATTCAAGCTCAAGCCCACCTGAGCCCAACTTCTTAGAAGGTTCCAGCCTGGGCCAGCCGCCGGAAGTTGAACAGCCTGTCACTTCCATGTCACTGATGACAGATGTGAGCAACCTGTTTTGCCCGCTCTTGCAGTTTCCACTAATAAACGACTTAAATGTTTATCAAACCCCTTTGATCACAGCGCCTACCCCTCGCGTATCCTTTCACGACCCAATCTTTGGCGCCTGTCTGGCACGAGTGACGGACCACAACAACGATCTTTCGCCTGATGCTAGCCCAAAGGGAATCCGCACAGAAGCTTCGAATGTACAGTCTTTCAACGCAGATTCCAGCCTGATGTTGGTACGCGGTCTGGATGATACCTGGCTAGTCTACTCAGTCGAGTCGATGCAGCTGTTTGCAGCGCTGCCTTTTGAAGGAGAACTCGAAGTTCGTTGGGACCCTTTAGTTCCTGACCGTTTGTACTACTTTAAAGGTTCACGCCTCTACCGCTATATGTTAAGTAGTGGTGAGGTTCAGACTCTACACGACTTCAATGCAGACTTCCCTAATCTGCAAATCAAACGAGTCGGGACAAACAACACCGGCAGTCCATCCCTGGAAGGCCATTACTGGGGATTGGTCGTACAGGGCCTGAATGGACAAGCGCTCGCTTTGGTTCTGTATGATCTGAGCAACGATCAGGTTATTGTCCATCGCGACCTGCCTGACCAGACCATGATCCAGGGAGTACTTCTTAGCCCAACGGGAAACTATCTTTTGAGCTGGTATCAACAGGAATGTACGCCAGGAAAGCAGGGCAGCGATGCGACCCCATGCGGAATGATGGTCTACGATCGTGACCTGAACCGTCAGTTTACTCTGGTAAATGCAATTGGCAGCGCAGACACCGGGCTGGACCAACAAGGCAGTGAAATCATGGTTTTTTACGATCTGGACTTGAACAGCATTTCAATGGTGAATTTGGAAACAGGTGAGCGAACCGACCTGTGGTTAGTGGATAGTGTACGCTCCAGCTTTAATTTACAAGTATCAGGAAGGGCATTAAACCTGCCTGGTTGGGCATTGATCTCAACGATCAACGACAATGGTGGGGTGGACCAGACATGGATGGATAATTCGATCTTTGCCATTGAGCTAAAGCCCGAGGGTCGAGTTGTCCGTCTCGCACACACCCATCACAGCGCCAACACAAGCGAGCAAGACAACCTGGTCATCTACCCTTCTGCCAGCCCCAATCTCGATCTGACTCGCATCTTATTTACCAGCAACTGGGGGCAACCCAACACAGTGGAAACGGACGTGTATATGCTGGGGTTACCCGCAAAGTGGGTTCATCAAATCCCATAACAACATGGTGTGGCGATCTTTCCAGGCGGCCGATGTTTTCTACTTCGACCGCTTTTTTAACCCCTTCTGGTAAAATAACGTTCAACTGTCAAAACACCTCGAAAAGATACCGGCAGTTTTTAACTGGTATTCATAGGAGAAGCATTCATTGCATCAGACGCCTCAACAAACGACTGTAACGGGAAACGAAAAATGGCTGGCTATGCTGGGCCTTGGGATCGGGGTCTTTATGGCAACACTCGATGCCAGTATCGTCAACATCTCTCTGCCGACATTAGTAGAAGAGTTCCATACCAACCTGGCAACCATTGAATGGGTAGTGCTTAGCTATGTACTCGTACTCACCTCGCTGATGTTAGGGGTGGCGCGCCTGGGGGATATGTATGACAAAAAAAAGCTTTATACTGCCGGCCTCGCTATCTTTACAGTTAGTTCATTACTGTGCGGCCTTTCACCCGACGTCAACTGGTTAATTGGCTTTCGAGCTTTGCAGGGGTTGGGGGCAGCCATGACTTAGGCGTTAGGCACAGCGATTGTGACAGAAATCTTCCCACCAGAGGAGCGCGGGCGTGCGTTAGGTGTCGTCGGTTCTACCGTCTCTGTTGGGATTGCAGTTGGCCCGCCCCTGGGAGGTCTCCTGATCGGTCTGATCGGCTGGCACTCGATCTTCCTGGTCAATGTGCCGGTTGGCATTGTTGCGCTGTTCGTTATCACGCGCTTCGTTCCATCCTCACCGACCCGGCCTGGGCAGCGCTTCGACTTTGCGGGAGCCATAATCTTGTTTTTCTCGATGGGGACTTACGCTATTGGAATGACCCTGGGACAGGATCGTGGTTTTGGCAACCCAATTACAAGCGTGCTTCTGGTTATAGCTTTGATTGGGCTGATTGCGTTAATCCTTGTTGAAAATCGGATTCACCAGCCGATGATCGACCTGCGCCTGTTCCGTAATGTGCTCTTCAGCTTGAACCTGCTGATGGGTATGCTGGTGTTTATCGTGAATGCCGGGTTCTTCATTATTCCTTTCTTCCTGGAATTGGTGAAGGGGTATCCTACTGAAATTGTTGGCTTGTTGATGATGGCAAACCCAATTGTAGTGGGGCTAATCGCCCCGGTGGCTGGTTCGCTGTCTGACCGCTATGGTTCGCGCGGCATCAGCGTAATTGGGTTAACCCTCGTTGTAGTTGGCTGTTTGACCTTGAGCACCTTGAATGAGGGCGTGGGACCGATCGGATTTGTACTCCGCCTGCTTCCGATTGGCTTAGGCCTGGGGATGTTCCAATCTCCTAACAACAGTGCCATCATGGGAGCTGCACCAAAGAATCGTTTAGGGGTCGCAAGCGGTTTGCTTTCCCTTTCGCGCACTTTAGGACAGACAACTGGTCTGCCTTTAATGGGGGCTATGTTCACAGCACTGGTTGTCGCTACCTCTACCCTGGCGACCGGAGCAGATGTTACCTCCGCCCCAGCCAGCGCTCTGGTGGCAGGTGTGAATGGAACCTATCGCATTGCTGCCTTTATTGTTTTAGGAGCCACTTTGCTAGCTGGCCTGGCTTTATGGATCGACAGCCGCAACAAGAAAAGCCTGGCATTGGAACAAAAAGCTGAAACAAAAGAAGAATTCAACGCCAAACCATAAAATTACTGTAACAGAATAAAAAGTATAACGTTATCTAAGTTGAAACCCACATCAATAGACTTGTGGTGAAATAGAGAGAAACGGGCTATACTACCAGGCATGATCACCTACCAGAAACTGAAAGCCCATCCGCAAGCGGCAAAAAGCATCACTGGCATGAGTTTGGAAGCCTTTGAGGAACTGTACAAAGCGTTTGCTGAAGCGCATCGGGAGCGGCTGGAGCAAGCAACCCAGGCGCAGTACAGTGGGAAACCACGCCAACGGGCCTATGGCGGTGGGCGGAAAGCGAAGTATGATCTGCGGGACCGATTGCTGATGACCTTGTTCTGGTTGAAAGCCTACACCACTTACGAAGTGCTGGGCTTCTTCTATGAGTTGGACAAGACCAACATCGAGGACAACCTGAAAGCCATCCTGGCAACCCTGGATACGATGACCGGTTTCACCTTCGATCACCCCTCGCCGGATCGGCGGAAGTTACACACCCCGGAGGCGGTGATGGAAGCCTTTCCCCAGGTGGGTTTGGTGATCGATGCCAAGGAACAGCGCATCCAACGGCCCAAGACCCCCAAAGGCGGATCAGGGCAATCCGAGCAGCGCCCCTACTACTCTGGCAAGAAGAAGGCTCATACCCTCAAAAGCCAGATTGCCGTCCGACCCGATGGACACATCGAAGCGGTGTCAGAGAGTGTTCCTGGGGGCAGCTATCACGACATCACCCTCCTGCGCCAGAGCAAGCTGCTAGATCAACTGGCCGATGGAGAAGAAGCGATGTTGGATAAAGGGTATGATGGCATCCAGAACGATTACCCGCAGCTGCGGTTGACTTTGCCCTTTAAGGCCCGTCGCAATCATCCTTTGGAGGAAGATCAAAAAGCCTACAACCGTTTGCTTTCTGCTTATCGCATTCTCGTCGAACATGCCCTGGCTCAGATGAACCACTTCCAGGTGTTAGCCCAGGTATTTCGCCACAGTCGCAAGGGGCATGGCCGCTTGGTCCGGATTGTCGCCGGTTTAGTCAATCGGAGAATTGAGGTCAAACCGCTCAAAACCTACGCCGCGCTCGCATAGCCTTTTGATTGGCCCTTTCTCTCTTTGGTTGTTAACGTGCTATTTCACCACAAGTCTAATGTATTCAGTATTCCGGAGGGGATGCAATGATCTCCATGCCAGTTGGAGGATTGGTTATTGTCGCAGTCCTGGTACTGTTGAGCGCATATGCTCAACAAACTGTGACGATTAAACCATCCGCGCGAAAGGTTATTCAAGAACTGGAACCAACGACACTCTCCCCAGAGCCTGAATATCTGTCGTCAGCTAACTTCAAGTTACTGAGTACGCATAGAAAAAGCGCGGGGGTCCAGGGGCCTCTCTCGGTCGTCATTCAGCAACCCGCAGATAACGAAACAGTTTATACCCCGCAGATAGAACTGCGCGGGAAAGCTGACCCGGGAACAGTGTTGAGCATCAATGACGAGATTTTTCTGATCAGTAACGACTGCCTCATTTCGGCAACGCTTTCGCTCAACCCAGGGATTAATATCCTTGAGTTGGAAGCCAGTGATGTGGATGGAAATCAGGATTTTCTTTATCTCACAGTGGTCTACGAACCGCAGGACTGATAGGAGAATAAGGGGGAGGAGAACAAGCCCAAAACAGAACGAGTAAATCAGTACTATTAACAATTGATCCGAGAAAATGACAGCGAGACTTGGAAAAATAAAGTGTAATCGCTTCGCGCCCGACTAAGACTGCCTACAAAACAACGACGCAAAGCCGTGAAAACGGCTCACAACAGGGTAGAAGTATGATCTTCAGGGGGGAAGTTGTCAGTGTATCAAAGAGCGAATTGACCATCCGGCTAAAGGATGGTTCACTCATTCGCTTTCAACTCAATAAAAGCAGCGCCTTTCAAGCAGCAGGATCAAAGCGTGTTGAAACAACCATCAGCCTGGTACCCGGGATGGAGGTTTCGATTTAAGCTGTAAAAAATGAGGATGGAAGTTACAGAGCCGCGCGAATACGAGAGATACCGGAAACACCCAGGTATCGTCATGATGTGGGAACGGTAACCGACTATCAAAGCGGCGTAAGGATCACGATTGAAAGGAAAGATGGATCTCAAGTGACCTTTCAAATTACGCCAGAAACGCGCCTGCTACCGGATAGTCAATGGGAAACCTTACGACCTGGCATCAGCGTGACGGTGGTAAGTCCTTATTCAGCACCCGACGAACCAGACATCGCCAGCGGCATCGTGATCCATCCTCAACTGTAAAGGGCAAGATACAAACCACCCTTTTCTGTTCAATCCGTATCGCTCGAAAAGCAGATGTGCTAGCAGGTTGTCGGAGAGGCTGAAAGGGTAAGAAGATGATAGACTCAAGGCATGGCGAGAAAATTCACAAAACCCGATTACGTAGCGACCTCCAATGCGCTTATCAGCCTTGGAGAAGCCATCCCGGCGAACCATCTGGCGCAATTCGTAGTGGACATCGTGGCCCGACTAGATTTGAGCTTGATTTATCTGCGGTATGCTGCTTCCGGTGGAGAGGCCATTGCGCCTGAAGTCTTACTGGCCTTGCTGTTTTATGGCTATGCTACCGGGAAGTTCAGTTCGCGGAAAATCGAAAAGGCGACCTACGAAGATTTGGGATTTCGGTTTGTGGCCGGGGGACTGCATCCAGATCACGATACCATCGCGAATTTTCGCAAGACCTTTTTGCCCGAGCTGCAAGGCTTGTTTGTCCAGATATTGCTGATGGCCCAACTTTCGGGAGTGTTGAAGGTGGGCAATCTGAGTTTGGATGGCAGCAAAATCCACGCGGATGCTTCGAAAAGTAAAGCGGTGAGTTACGGACGGCTGAAAGAATTAGAAACAACCTTACGCGAAGAAGTGGCCAGCCTGTTTGCCTTGGGAGAGCGCGCCGATCAGGGCGAAGTGCAACTGCCCGAAGGTTTGGTGATCGAGGATGAAATCGCTTTTCGCAAAGAGCGTCTGGAGAACCTGGCCAAAGCCAAAGCAGCGTTGGACGCACACGCCCAGGAGCGCTATGCCGTTGAAAAGGCCGAGTACGACGCAAAATTGCGCGAGCGCGAAGCCAAAGCCCGCAAACGGCACCAAAAACCACGCGGAAAAGCCCCCAAACCACCCCAAGAAAGACCAGGCGATAAAGACCAGTACAATTTTACCGATCCGGATTCGCGGATTATGAAAAACAGCACCGATCAGGGATATGACCAGCATTACAACGTGCAGGTGGCGGTGACCCAGAACAGCCTGTTGATTGTGGCCACTTCGCTTTCGAATCACCCCAACGATAAACAAGAGGCGGAACCGACTTTGGATGCGCTGCCAACCGAATTAGGTCAGCCAGGGGGGATTGCCATGGATAATGGCTATTTCAGTGCCAGCAACATTGTGGCTTGCGAACAACGTAAGCTGGAGCCCTACATTGCGACCGGGCGCGAGGCGCATTACAAGAGCGTGGATGCCTTGCTGGGCAACCTGCCCGATACGCCCGCCGCCGATGCCAGCCCCAAAGAGAAAATGGCCTATAAACTGGCCCTGGAGATCGGCAAGGAAATCTATCGCTTGCGTAAATGTACCGTTGAGCCGGTGATCGGCATCATTAAGGAAATCCTCGGCTTTCGCCAGTTTTCGCTGCGGGGTCTAAAAAATGTGACCGCTGAATGGT
This sequence comes from uncultured Chloroflexia bacterium, assembly GCA_963791025.1. Classification (GTDB taxonomy): domain Bacteria; phylum Chloroflexota; class Anaerolineae; order Anaerolineales; family Anaerolineaceae; genus DSYU01. Next base: position 268,152 of record CAWBQF010000001.1, read on the forward strand.
GTTTGGTTTGCCTCGCCTTCAATTTGAAACGCATCCACTCCATCTGGCTGGCGCAAGCACTCTATTAGCGCGCCTGTTGCGAGAAGTTTAGGATCATTCTCCCCTCAAATGCGTCCTTTAGACCGCCTGGATTGCATGTTTTCGCTTTGCGGGCCATTCCAGCTTCATAAATCCTTCCCTTCCGCTCCCTCTCCGACAACCTGCTAGCAAGTCGATTAAACTCACCATCCAGAATATCGTTATGTGACAGCAGGAGGACCTTCAATGCAGCAAAAACCAATGACGAGATTGGCATGGATCGCCCTGATCATCACAATCTTTACCGGCTTTCATCTTTTCTTTTCTTCGTTTACAGCAAGTGACCCAGGTGTAGCCGAGGACTGGAGCGCTACCAGTGCAGCGATCAGCGGGTTCTTCGCGATCTGTGCTGCTGTGTTGGCCTGGAATGCGGCAAACAAAAACAACGCTCTTCCGTGGGCGCTCCTCACGACTGGTATCGGCTTGTGGGTTAGCGCGCAGTTCTTCGTTGTAAACAACATCCCTTCTTCTCTTTTCTTCGTGGCAGGTTACCTCCCCTTGATCGTGGCTGTTCCTGTATACCTGACAAAGGAGAAGATTCACATCAGCAGAATGCGGCTTCGTTTGGCTGCGCTGATCGGACTGTCACTGCTCTCACTGGTGGCTGTGCTGTTCGTGCGCCCAATACTCGATCTACTGTTGATGGGGCTGCGTGTTAAAGTCGGGGTAGATCTGCTTCTCCCTCTCCTCAACGTGGTGATTGTGGTAGGAGGCATCCTCGTCATGGGTTCGCCTACCCGCCAAGACAAAAAGGGAAACCTGCCCTGGGCGCTCATTGCCTTCGGAATGATTTTATTTGGTCTCGCTGGAATTTGGCAGTCGATCTTATCCACTGCAGGGGGATACGGCGCGAACACAGTTCGCGAGCTCGCTGTGGATCTGCCGCACATGTTGGCGTATACATTCGTATGCGCGGGATGTTTGCAGTTCGTATTCCAAAAAGAGACTGCCAGCCGCCGGATGCCCGTCCTTTCGCGCAGCTGCTCAAAGCAGGACCATAACCCAATATTAGGCGATTGAGCTAGAAAACAGACTTCCCCGTTTTTCGTCTTTTCAACAGCCCTGGCTCTCCAAACAGCCGGGGCTGTTTTTTATGGATAATCCCTCCCGCCTATTGGGAAGTTCCCTAATGGTTGCAATCATCCTGCTCGATTACGATGATTAGGAAAAGGAAAGATATGGTTTAAAACCATATTTCTTGATAGAAGAGCATTGCTTTTTAAGCAATAATCGTATATCAATGTTATACATGTAACTAAGTGGAACACCTGGACTCTTACCGGTTTTTGAGGAGAAAATGGGGTATTCTAAATTCTTTTTTGGCATCTTCTTATCAGCAGCGATCATTCTGCTGTGCCCTGCTGCAGCGATTGTGGATCGAACTTTGTTTGCTGATGGCACACCAGCACCAGCTGCTGTGCCTGTAACAGGATCAGAAAGCGCCGCAAACTTTCGCGGCTGCGTGGGTTCGCCTGTTCCAGTTGTGAATGCACAGTATGAACAAAAGGTGATTGAACAAACCAATCAAATTCGGCAGGAAAATGGGCTTCCGCCGCTAAAGCAAGTCGATGGGCTAGAAAATGTGGCACGCTACCATGCTGAAGACATGAGCGTTGATGACTATTTTTCTCACAACACTTATGATCGCACAAACGGCAAGCTGAAGGAAATCTGTGATACCTGGGCGCGGATGGAGAACTACTACACGGATTGGCTTGCGATGGGCGAAAATATCGCGGCGGGGCAAAACTCACCTGCAATGGCAATGGATGGTTGGATGCACAGCAAGGAGCATCGCCAGAATATCCTCAGCAAGCAGTACTGGGAAATTGGCGCGGGTTACTATTACGGTGGCGGCACTTACCAGTATTATTGGGATCAGAACTTTGGACGCCGTGAAGGCGTTTACCCATTGGTGATTGCAGGTGAAAAAGCACAGGTCGATTCACAGGTGGTAAGTGTTTACATTTATGGGGATTGGAAGGAAATGCGTTTGCGAAATGATAACGGAGCGTGGACGAACTGGCAGCCCTTCAACAATCAGTTTAACTGGACGCTGCCGAACCAGGGCGGAAACCACACCGTCACCGCGCAGCTTCGCAATGGCACGAGCCAAACGACCACCAGCGATGACGTGGAGTTCGTGAAGCCATCTGCTTCTGCAACCCCATTCACTTTTCAATACCAGGACTTACGATCCATTCTTGTCCACTAAAGCGCAGCGTCTATTCCAGGCACTTTCGACAACGGCAGACCTTTTGGTCTCCCTCGAAGAAGGTAGTCCAGTAATCAGTCGTTATCTCACCACATTGAACACAACGCAAAGCTTCTGGCTCCTTTGGTTCGGGTAGTTCAAAATCTGTTTTCAGTCCCCAGGAGTCACGCCGGCTGAACTCTTTTTTCTTCAACCGGGGTGGGTTATCCTCCACTTCACCTATTTCAAACTTCTTACGCTTTTCAGCCAGTCTTTTTCGTTTTTTCAAAAAAGCGTGCCTACGTTGTTCCTCGCCCGGATGCATAAATCCACCCGTCGACCGGTCCACCTCCACGCTATCGAAGGGAGTGTTCTTTTTCAGTCCCTGGAACCAATTGGGCCGGTGAAGCAGGGTTAAGTTGCGGTAGGTCGTTAAGATTTGATTTTTCGCATCTAGATAATGAATGCTCCTACCCAAATCACCGCTGGCTGACAGCATTTCATCTAATGGCGTTGACTGTAAAAAAACGCGCTCAGTAGGCGATAACAGTAAGCTGTGAAAAACGCGCTTTTCTTCATTAAGCATCCAGTATAAGAATACCCAGGTCGGCGAAATACCTGGTCGTGTGAGAGCCGCCTTGATCACCTCGCGTGTCTCCAGTTTAATGCCAACATCGATAATCCAATAAGCAAGCGCCCCTGAAGGCGTCTCCACCCAACAATCTACAGGGCGAGGCAGCCCTGCCTCAGGCTCAAGCTGTTTTTCTAAAGTCACGCCCCGTGGAAACCTTTCAATCAGCCAATCGTATAGGGCAGCCCGAGCCATCAGGATTTCAGGTGACTCGGTCCCAAATGAACAAGCCTGAAGGTGCTTATGAGCAAAGTGAGGCCGTTTAACAGCACCCGCTTTTACGCGCAGCGGTTGGCGGCAGCCCTGACAGACCAACCAGTCAGCACGATCCATAGCGCGCAGATCCTCAAGGCGTTTTCGCCACTGCGGATGCAAAATGATTATTTCTTCTCCAGTTTGCGTATTAATTGCTTTATACATCGTTCCATTCAGTTATTATCTATTATAATCCCCCAAAATTAGATCCTTGTTATGATTACAAAGGGTCTGTAGGAATGGGCGTGGTCAGGGTGTAAGTGAGATGTTTGGTGAGCGCGGGCGCACGAAACATCCCGGCAAAACCCAAAAACCCATTAAAAAAAGTCTCTGGGAGTTACTGGGGCAGTAAGCGTAGACAGCAGATGCTTCTCATCCAGAGAATGGGATCGATCCTCTTTAAACGATTCATCCTTACGGAGTTTGCTTGGAATCTTCTCGGTGCCTTGATTTAATGTTTGAAAAAGCGCTCACTGAAGCAGAGGTGAAAGCCGTTGCCCGCGCCAGAAATTTTCCGGGTGGAAGCCAAATTTCGCGTTCTGCTCTAAAGAATATGTTTCTCACAGATATTGGCCTGGAAGAAAACTTTTCTGCACTTACGGCTGCAGAACTTGCCACACTGCATCTGTTGATGATTATCGACAGTCCAGTAGATGTTTCCTTTTTTGAGCGGACCTATAAAGAAGACCTGAATATAAAAGAAGTTTACCTGCAAACCTTTCACCAGCAATTCCGAGATGTATATAAAGAGGTTCGAGGAAGCCTTGTGCGAAAAGGACTGCTGATGATCTACCCAGACGTGGATGCGGGCCGGTCGGTCAGGTTAGAACAATGGCGGTTTGAGTTTCCGAAGGCATTCATTCCTCACCTCCCTGCTCTCGTTCATCCTGACTTGCGAAATGTTGAAGGGGAAGTGAATGAACAGGCCGTACGAAAAAAGATCTTGCAGTTAGTGGGCGAAGAGCAGGATGATCCACTGGCAAAAAATGCCAACTACCAGTTTTCCATTCGAGAAGGCAGCCTTTGCTGGGGAGCGAACTCGTTCATGACAGCACAAATGCTGGAATGGCAGCGGTTGTGCTGGACCCAACAAACCTCCTTTAATATCCTTTTTTCAACGGAGATGCTGCATCCGATTGAAGCCATTGACCGGGCAACCCAGGGATTACAATCAGGCGAATGGTTTTTGCCAACCCAATTAAAAACCGTGTTACAGGTATTCTCTTTTGGCATTGAGGCCCCAGCGCCAGAAGTGATTTGTGAAACTGGGTGGCAGTGGGGCTTGCTAGCACGCCATGAGCAGGAAAAACGCATCTACTACAGCCCAATGCGGCTTAATACAGGCGAAGATCAATCCCTGTTCAACCTGCTGCAATGTTTGCAGAGCAACGATCAAGGCTTATGGGTGGATTTACGCAAGGTTCCCTACAACGAACTGGCTGTGCTGAATCAGATGGCGGATTTTCAACTGGAAGGAGAACGGTTACTCGCCAGCCCAAACTTAAAGAAAATTGGCCTTTCGTGGATCAATTTGCAAGAGAAAGCGCTCCCCTTATGGCTGGCAGAGCATGAGCCACAGTTTGCCATCGCGTTTCAACAAGTAAGAGAGCGCTGGGGGCGTAATATCCTGCATACTGGGCTGATGATTGCGCGTATTACTGATTTGGATCTACGGGTGCAGATCGAACGAGCTTTCACCGCCGGGGTAGATTACGTTCGGCTGTCAGAAGAATATCTGGCTTTTCGGAAGGATCTTCTCCCTTCCATTGAAAAGATTTTAAAGAAGTCTGAACATGTAATCAAAAGGATGAGTCTGTAAGGATATGATCATTCTAAAAACAGTGGACCTGGCCGGATTAGAAGTCTTCAATAATATTTACGATTCGCATCACGATGTTTTTATCTACCTCGATTATGTAAGGTCGCGCAGCGTTAAGCGAGGGGCGCGGGATAACAGTCTCACGAAGGCGGATGCGCTGCAGCTTGCCAGACGAATGTCAGACCCAAGCGGTGAGGAGAAAGTGAAAGAAAGTGGATCATCCGCCTGGGTAAATTTCATTGACCGTCTGGCATGGAAGCTGGGCCTGGTTAATTATGATGTAAAAGGAGAATATACAAGTTATACCAGCACCTCGCTGACCTTTCGAGATAACTATATAGTTGTCAATGAAACTGGTGCCCAAGGCTTTAGAAGCCTTGCCCCTATCAAGCAAGAAGAGATGATTCGCGCGGCTCTGGTTAACCAACAGTTAGAGGAATACAACGAGTTTTTTGATACGAGTGAGGTGGGGCGGCTGCACAGTTTTATCTCGTGGGGACGAACCAACAGTGTTGCCTCGCAAGTCAACTTTTCGCAAGCACGCCGCTACCTGCTTTCCTTGCTGGCGGAACTACAAAGTGGAACATGGTACCGGACGGATGCGCTGGCTCAGTACGTCAAAGAAAACAGGCCATACTTTCTAATTCCAGAGCAAGTTCAGCCTGTCTATTTAGGCCGGCCCGCAATACGCTATATGGGTTTCAGTGAGTCAAAGAAAACCTGGGGGCAGTACGGCGAATTCATCGATGAAAAGGACTCTGACAGCTTTGAACGGGTGGAAGGCCGGTTCATCGAGCGCTTTCTGGAAGGGATTCCTCTTCTCCTACGCTATGTTGAGGTTGCCTACCAAACGGCTCCTTATCAGGGCGTTTATCCTGAGCAGAACATGCTGCAAGCCTTTCGCGTAAATGACCGCTTCCTCCACCTGATGCAGGCAGAGATTCCCAAAACCCAGATCACGGTGCAGCCCAATTTTGAAATTGTAGTGGTCTCTGAAGTCTATCCATCCGATCAAATGGACAGGCTCTTACCCTTTAGCGAAATTGTTTCCGAAAGTATCGGGCAGGCTGGCCCTTCAGTTTATACACTGCGGTTGAAAAAGGAACATGTCGCAGCCGAAGTCGCGAACCAACCAGACCTGAATATTATTGAACTGCTCACGCAGCTTTCGTCGCAACCTCTGGCTCAAAATGTAATTGTAGAACTGAAAGAATGGTCGGCGCACAGCAATGTCTTTACACTATACGAAGATGCGGCTTTATTGGAGAGCCAGCAGCCGCCAGAAGAAGTCGAACGTTATCTGGCAGCTCAAATCGCGCCCGGACTGCATCTGGTGCGAAAACCGCAGTTGGTTTACCGGAAGCTAGATGCATTAGACCTGGTTCCTCTCGCTATCCAGCATGGCCCTGAGGCGCTATCGATACTGCCAGACCAGGCGCATACTGTCTTCCCGACCCCCTCCCGACCGGCTGAGGAAGAAGTACCAATCGAACCGGTGGTGATCCGACGAGAAGAGCGAGTGATGCTGCGGTTTAATGGATCACGAACTGCCTTTGAGGCTTTCCGAAATGCGATGGTAGAACGCCATATCCCAGTCGATACAGACGAGCGCGATCAGACGATTGCTTATCCTAAAAAGTACGACCATCTTTTAGAAGAAATTGTCAACCAGTTAAAAGACCATTTTGACACTTCGCTACACGAAGTCTGGTAATTAAGTTATACTGCTAGGGTTACCAAACTGCATTTAAAGAGAACTGGTTATTTTTAGAGGGAAGGCATTTTGTATAACTCCGATAACCCACTCATCGTTCAGAGTGATAAGACTGCCCTACTGGAAGTAGATCACCCTAATTATGTGCAAGTGCGGGATGCGCTGGTACGATTTGCTGAGCTAGAAAAGTCTCCTGAGCATATCCATACGTATCGCATCACGCCGCTGTCTCTGTGGAATGCCGCTGCAACCGGGATGAAAGCAGAGGAGATCCTGGCGCAGCTTGAAATGTACGCGCGGTACGATCTACCTGGGAATGTGGTTAAAGATATTCAAGACTACGTAGGGCGATATGGGCGGGTAAAGCTCATTCGGGAGGACGATCAGCTCATTCTCGTCAGTGAGGACCCAGCGCTGATTGCTGAAATTGTCAGGAGTAAAAAGGTTCAACCGTTCATCGAAGCGCAGTTGGATACCTTCCGCGTGCAGGTGCGGGTGGCGATGCGCGGGCATGTCAAACAAGCGCTGGTGCAGATCGGCTACCCGGCGGAAGACCTGGCAGGCTATATCACTGGTGAAAGCCTGGCACTGCAACTTAAGGCTATCACCAACACTGGCAGGTCTTTCTCACTCCGTGAATATCAGCAAGAGGCGGTTGACTTGTTTTACGCAAATGGTTCCGCGCGCGGCGGCAGTGGCACCATCGTGTTACCCTGTGGGGCAGGAAAAACGATTGTAGGTATGGGCATTATGGATAAGCTGCAAACTTCCACACTCATCCTGACCCCCAATACAATCGCAGTGCGCCAGTGGATTGACGAACTGTTAGAAAAAACCTCTCTGCAAGAGGATCAGATCGGCGAGTATTCCGGGCTGACAAAAGAGGTGCGCCCGGTGACCATCAGCACTTACCAGATTATGACCTACCGGAAACGCGGGCGAGGTGGTAAAAACAGCAGCAATGGAAACGGCAGCGAGGAGGAATATCCTCACTTCGCGTTGTTCAATGCTCGTAACTGGGGATTGATCATCTATGATGAAGTGCATCTCTTGCCAGCGCCCGTTTTTCGGATTACTGCGGAACTGCAAGCCCGCCGGCGGCTGGGGCTGACTGCCACACTGGTGCGAGAGGATGGACGCGAAGAAGACGTTTTTTCGTTGATTGGGCCTAAGAAACATGACATGCCCTGGAAAGACCTGGAACGCCAGGGCTGGATTGCCACCGCAGCCTGCCATGAAGTTCGTATTCCAATGGAAGAAAGTCAACGCATGGAGTATGCAGTGGCAGAGCAGCGATCGAAGTATTCGATTGCTGCACACAACCCGGCAAAAGTCGAGGTGCTGCGCGCTTTGCTGCAGAAGCATGAGGGCGCAAATATCCTTGTGATCGGAATGTATCTGGATCAGTTACAAAGTATTGCCAGTATGCTGAACGCGCCCCTGATTATGGGCAAGACACCTGTGCGCGAGCGCGAAAAGCTGTATGATCAATTCCGACAGGGTGCGGTAAAAACCTTAGTGGTATCTAAAGTGGCAAATTTTAGCATTGACCTGCCAGATGCAAATGTAGCAATTGAAATATCCGGAACATTTGGCAGCCGCCAAGAGGAAGCGCAACGGCTGGGGCGCATCTTGCGGCCAAAAATGGATCATTCCTTAGCACACTTCTACACCCTGGTCACCCGCGATACTGTAGACCAGACCTTTGCCGCTAATCGCCAGCGCTTCCTTACAGAACAAGGCTACGGTTATGAAATCTTGTATGACCAGGATGTACTTCGTGAGGAGCAATGAGCGCGAACAATATCTTGCATAAAAACATACCTGTTCTAGAAGTTGAGGATCCGCTCATCTTAGAGGCGCTCTTTGCTGACCGAAAGGCGTCTGAATATTTGTTGGAACGCTTATCCGATCGGGTGGCGCTGGTAGACCCTGATAAATTTGAAGCCCTTTATGCACGCATGCGTAAATTGGACTACTATCCTAAAATTTCCAAAGCGTAAATGATCCTTCTTTCTGAAAAGGCTCCTTCTCCACAATATCTGGACGGGTATCTAAGCCGCCTGGATGCTGAATCGTTAAAATACATCGCGAGAACATTTGGGGGGAATATCACCTGGCGCAAGAGCCGATGCCTTGAATATATTCAAGAGAGTTTGAAGATCCCCGAGCGGATTGAACAAGCTTTACAGCGCCTCCAACCCATTGAGCGGAACTTAATGGCGTTCCTGAAGGTTCTGGGCGGGTCGGCTAACTTAGAGATCCTTCAAACGGCTTTATATGCGTCGGGGATGAACATTCCCTTTAAGCAGCACGACTTTTATGACCCATTTCATACGCTTCTCAATAGGATCATGAAGCATGGGTTGATGTTTAACATGAACCCTTATGGGATGAATATCATCAGCAGTTCATACAACCAAAACGATGTCCTGTTATCTGACTACCGCATTCTAGACTTAATTGCCCCACCTGAGATCGTACCATTAGATATTCAACCAGTAGAAGTACAGGCACAAACGTATCAACGCGCCCCCAACCTGGTGGCGATGCAAACTGTGGGCATCTTACAAGCCATTGAAGTACTGCATGGGCTAAAACCCACCAAGAATGGGGATATTCGCGTTTCGGACTTGCGTAAGTTAGCAAAACAGTTAGGATGGAACGATGGGGCCTTGCAGGATGGGAATTGTATATTCCGAAACGCCCTTCCGGCCCTGGTGCAGGCACTCCAACACATTGGCGTGCTGGGGATGGAAGACCTCATCATCCAGCCCACTGAATATGCCCGGACGTTTCAAACCTATTCGATTGAAGCACAGGTTCGGCTCCTGCTCAATGGGATGCTGCAAGCTCCTGACTGGCTGGAAGATGGTGAATCAAGATGGGCCTACCACAAGAGTTTTCAGCAAGGCCGCCTGGCACTGTATATCCTGCTGCAAGCCCTGCCCGACGATCAGAGCAGCTTCTACTCAATAGATGACTTCGACATGGTCATGTTCCAGCGGATCGGCTCTATCTTTTCGCTCTATGGGCGGGTGTTCCGGCCCTACACACAGGGCAAAGACCGTAAAGCCGCAGAGTTAGAGTATGTGCGGTGGCTGGCACAGCAACGTGAGAACTGGTTGGCGAAAGAACGACACTGGCTCGAAAGCGCATTGGTAAGCTGGCTATACTTCCTGGGGATCGTGACGCTTTCATTTAATGGACAAGGGAAACTATCGGGCCTCCGGCTTACAGACCTGGGACGGGCTGTACTTCATCCTACGCCAACCAACGGGGATGAAACAACGGAAACCTTTGATAGCTGGCAGCCCGCCTGGATTGTGCAGCCCAACTTTGATGTTGTCGTCTATATGGATCAACTCACTACCGCACAACTCACCTTTATCGAACGTCATGCTGAGCGTAAAGGGACACAAGAATATGTAGCGGAGTACCGCCTGACCCGTGATTCGGTTTACCAGGGATTAGAAAGCGGTACGCTGTTGGAAGAGTTACTGGAAGGGCTGCAGCGAGGATGCAGTAAAGAGCTTCCACAGAATGTAACCGTGGAGATTCGTGAGTGGGCCGCGCTGCGAGACCGTGTTGCCCTACGGCGCGCGGCGAAACTGGCAGAATTTCCAAGCGCGCGGGCACGCGAAAAAGCAGTGCTGGCCGGGGTGAAGGGAAGACCAGTCGGTGAACGCTACCTGCTGCTAACAGATGAACTGCCAAAAGCACAAACGCGGCTGTTTCAGCAAACAGTCGATTATCATCGTCCCCTTCAGCGGGTGATCAATCTAGAAGAAGATGGGTGTTTCACGCTACAGCCACAAAGCCATGACCTGGTTTTGGAGGGCCGGCTGAAAGCCTGGGCAGAAGAAGGAATGGATGGAAAGTTCCGCTTTACTGCCCAAAGTATTCAAACTGCTATTGAAGTAGGCAAATCTCTGCCAACACTTATAAAACTTCTTGAGAACCGGTGCGTGCTGATGATTCCGCCTTTCCTACGGCTGGCGCTGCAAGCCTGGGGCGGTGAAAAGGTAGAACTGGAAGTGGCGCGGATTGTCGTGCTGCGGTCCCCCAGCTCTGAAGTTAGTTATGCTGTTCAGCAAAGCCGAGCACTACGTGCGTTCATCCGCCAAAACCTGGCGCCAGGGATTTTCCTGGTGGATGAAAGTAAGCTTTCCGAGCTGCGAGCATTCCTGAGCCAGTTTGGCATTGAAGTAACGGATTACAAAGAATCTACGAATTGACAGCCCTATAACAATACCTTCGCCAATCAAGCTGAAGAAACCGGCGAATTATCGACATGAATGCTGCCTAAAGCGGCGAGATTGCGAAAAAGTTGTGCAACTAAAATACCATCGGGTTTTTCCGGAAGTATTTTCAGCAACTCGGTCGCATAACGGCAGCCTCGGTAATATGATTTGAGGTCCAGAATCCCAAAATGAGGATTGGTTTTTTGAAAATCGCACAGTAACAGTTGAGACAGGTTGACCATGAACAACGATAAGTTGGCGGCATTGGTCACGGCAGTCGATTTGACATTCATAAAATCCTCTAATCCCCAGAACTGTTTCGCGTCCCGAAAATTGAACTCAATTTGGAACCGCAAAGAATAATAATCGACCAAATTCTCGCTCGAAAGCTTGAGATCACTGCTGAACAGAATGACGTGACCCCAGGCCTGGGTGGCAAGGTTCTTTTTGACGATGATCACCACGTTGAGCGGCACCGGAAAATCCTTATGCAAAAGCTGGGCCTGGTACGTGCAAGTCTGAAAGCCGTCTTCCACCACGCTGGATTGAAGATACTGCTCTGGGAGGTGCGCATAATCCACCCGCTTGCCATATTTGCACTTGCGACCTTCTCCGTCCCACGGGAAGTAAAGTGCTGCATCCCCACGCATTTTGGAAATCAAGTGCAATTCGCACTGACGCACCATTTGAAACGCAGGATAGTTGCCAAAATGACCATCCAGGGCCAGATAGACGGGGTGGAGTGACGTACCGATCCGTAAAAGCAATGCTTTGAGCATCGTTTGGATCCGTAACAACTCTGGGTTGAGCGCGACTTCCGTCTTGTCTTTGTTTTTGCTGCCTTTCGGGCGTCCCGGTTTGCGTTTCGGTCCAATCGGTTTGACTTTTTTCGCCGCTTGCTTGGCTTTGCAGGCTGCTTTTTCTGCTTCGTTGCGCACTGTTTGCTCGACGCATACCGGATACGAACGTCGCTCCTTGACGCTGACCAACGAGAACACAAAGAATGATAAACTGGGGATCACCTTTTGCTGCAACCCCGAGAAAAAACGGTCCAGCCCGTAGGTTTTCTTCCCGGCTTTGCTGACGACGGTTTCGTCCCCTGCCAGGATGTAGACCGCTTCCTGTCGAAACAGGTGTTGGCGAAAGAACAACCAAAACACCTGCGCCCAGGGAATAGCGGTCATGTAAAAGCGTTAAATCGTTCGGTAACTGCCACCGTCTTCAGCCCAGCGTGAAAGCCCTAACATCGTCACCCGCCCAGTCATCGCCAGCATTGCTATGATGATCCGGCTCATTTGACGGAGTGTTGCTTTGGATAAACTATCTTCAATCGGTTGTAAAAGTGCTAAAATGTCCATTGTGGGCTTTTGTAGTTCCTGAGCTGATGTCTTGGTAAACTCAACTCTACTACAGAAGCCCCTTTACTTCAGCCTACTTTGCCGGGTAGGAGCGGCGGTTACCCGTCCGCTCCCCCCACAGACCCGGACGTGAGCAATTCACTCATCCGGTTCTTCGGTAACCAGAGTTTACTTCTCTCTGGCGCATAACTTTGCTACCCTGCAAGCTTTAGATGGCGTGGACAATTCTCGGCATCGGGAGTGGGTACAGTATTCTCAACATATCGAACTTCTCCCAAGGTATGCCACCTTTCCGACTACGGTGACTAAGCCAGTACCGCCATGCGTTTTCAGCCCTTCTATAGAGCACCCATAGCATCATGAAGTTTCCTCGGATGCCATAGTATTGATAGTGTCCTTTCAGCTTCAAACACAACATGCGATACTGCTCTCGTAGTGGCAAATGGCGGTTCTTCTGACACCAATCCCAGACATTTCTCATGGAGCGGCGCAGCCGTTTTGCGGCTGTCTTGCGTTTGATCACCCAGTTGTTCCGCCGAGATTTTCCCCAGTAATGGGTGAACCCCAAGAAATCAAAGGTGTCTTCGCCCTTACCGGCGGCTTGCTGGGCATTTGGCTTTTTGAATGCAACCAACCGGGTCTTCTCCGGGTGGATCGTCAGCTTATAGCGGGTAAACCGCTTGGGCAGAACTTCCATCACCCGTTGGGCGTCCTCTTCTCGTTCGAAACCGATGATAAAATCATCCGCAAATCGGCATAAGAAGCAGCGCCCTTTCATCCGAGGCTGTACTTCTTTCACAAACCATTCATCCAGCACATGATGGAGGAAGATATTCCCCAGTATTGGTGAAACTACGCCACCTTGTGGGGTGCCTGTCTCAGGGTAACTGAGGCTCTTCCCATCCACGATCCCCGCATTTAGCCATTTCCCGATATAGCGTAACAAGCTCCCGTCGTTCACCCGCTGTTTGATGATGTCTTGTAACAGGGAATGGTCCAGGTTGTCGAAAAATCCACTCACATCTGCGTCAATGATCCATCCAATGTTCATTCCCATGCACTGCTTCCAGATTTCTTTCACTGCCTGGTGGGGGCTATGCCCCGCTCGGAACCCGTGTGAAAAGTCATAAAAATCCTGCTCGTACACCGCTCCCAACAACATGCTCACGGCTCTTTGCACGATCTTGTCTTCGATTTCCGGGATACCGATCGGTCGCTTTCTTCCGTCTTCCTTCTCCAACCAAATGCGCTTCACGGCCGGGGCGCGATAGCGTCCCGTTCGCATTCGTTCGAACAAGTTTTGGAGGTTCTCTTCCAGCTTCTCACCGTATTGCCGGGCGGTTATCCCGTCCAGCCCTGGTGCCGCATCCTTTTTGATCTTCTGGTAGGCCTCCTTCAGGAAGTCCTCATCCACCAAATTCATCAGGTTGGTGAATACTTTGTCTGGCTCATTGGCTGCTTGCTCTGCAATCCGTTGAAGTTTTGTTGAGACGATTTGTGATCCCATTGTATCTCTCGTCTTTCCTTCCAACTGAACGTTATGCCCGGCTTCGCCTTCCCTCCAGTGGGTCCTTTGGGTCTTAGTTCCCCACCTTCTCGATCCGGTCTTATGCCTGATCATCGGTACTATGCTCCGCTACGACTGCCATTTGCCCGTCTCGGTTCACTTCGCTTTTCGCTGTCGTTCCCCGATACCCTGACCTGCTCCCTTTCCTTTGTGTCCCGTTTCCGGCTTGTCATATCGGTTGGAAGCCACCCTATGACACCAAGGCTCTTGGTCAGCCAGTACCCTTGCTCTTCTGGCGCTCCTGGGGGGAGGCAAATGGCTCTCCCAAGTTTCCGCGTTGTCCCTTTGAACGTATGCCCTGCTCTCAGACCCCGGTGGTGTCCTGCTCGCTCGCCATTTCGCTTTCAGGACTGCTGCCTTCCGTTTCGCCAACAACGTCGGCTTTTCCCGGTTTCCTTTCCCGGTTATCCTTAGTCCACGACCATATACTATTTCGGGGTTCTATCACACGGCCTGCGTTCTTGCTCCACTCAGTTCCGTACTTCCATTACTGGTTTTGCACGTGAGTTCTCACTACTGACCTGCTGGCTAGGCTTTGATCAGATGGGATTTGAGCTCCGCCGTGATACTCGGCTCGCACCCATTGGACAACATTGACATATTTCTAGGATTTGCTACGCTTTCTTCATCTCCTTTCCCTATATCTCGGACTTTTCTTGGCACAATGGCGAAGGTATTGCTATAAAAGGCAATATAATTTTCTCAACTTCCTTGTTCACACACCTCTGTTTCAGTTTCCATGCCGAAAAGGATTTTTTCAATGGATAAAAGCGCATTTGAAGAACGTCTACAGCAGCTAGAAGCAAAACACGAAGCTCTTCTCACTCGGAAGAATGAAGTAGACTCAAACTGGTCGAACGGCTTAATGGAGCGCTTTCGTTTTCCAGTGCTGACTGCGGCACATACTCCCTTGTTCTGGCGTTACGATTTAAACCCCCAAACCAACCCCTTCTTCATTGAACGGATTGGGATCAATGGAGTATTCAACCCTGGGGCCATAATGTTCAACGGTAAAATCTGCCTGATGTGCCGGGTGGAAGGATCTGACCGAAAATCCTTTTTTGCAGTCGCTGAAAGCGAGAATGGAATGGATCACTTTCGCTTTTGGGACTATCCAGTAGTGATGCCGGAAACTGAAGACCCTGACACAAATGTCTACGATATGCGATTGACCCAGCACGAAGACGGGTGGATTTACGGCATCTTCTGCACTGAGCGCAAGGATCCAAGCGCTGCCCCTGGCGATCTGAGCAGTGCAATTGCCCAGGCTGGCGTCGCCAGAACCCATGACTTGGTCAACTGGGAACGCCTGCCCGACCTTCAGTCGGAGTCACCGCAGCAGCGGAATGTGGTGCTGCACCCAGAGTTTATCGATGGGCAGTATGCTTTCTATACGCGACCACAGGATGATTTTATTCAGGCAGGGAGCGGGGGCGGCATTGGCTGGGGACTTTCAAAGAGCGTGAATCCGGCTAAAGTAGATGAAGAACTTATTATCGATCCACGCGCCTACCATACCATGAAAGAACTAAAGAATGGACAGGGCCCTACCCCAGTGAAGACGCCAAAAGGATGGCTGCATGTGGCGCATGGCGTTCGCGCAACGGCGGCGGGCTTGCGGTATGTGCTGTACGCTTTCTTGAGCGACCTGAACGAACCATGGAAGGTCACCCATCGACCAGGCGGTTATTTGTTAGCGCCGGAAGGAGAAGAACGGGTCGGCGACGTTTCAAACGTGTTGTTCTGCAACGGCATGGTGGCACGCGAGGATGGCGAACTGTTCATCTACTATGCATCTTCTGATACGCGGGTTCATGTGGTGCGTACTACCATCGACAAAATGCTTGACTATGTGATGAACACACCCGAAGACGACCTGCGCAGCGCAGCTTCTGTGCAGCAGCGCTGCGAGTTGATTTCAAAAAACATGGCGTATCTTCACGCTAGAGCGAAGTAAAAGCCAAAGCAACTCAAAGGATGCAGCCGCTATCTCGACTGCATCCTTTGAGATTAAGGCAGAAAAGGTTTCAGCAGTTTTTCGGCGTTGCGATGGCAAATGTTATGACGATCTTCATCTGATATTTGGGCAGAGAGCAGCGCTCCCACAGCCTGGTGAGGATCAAACCAGGGCAAGTCTGTGCCAAACAACATCCGGTGAGAGCCAGCTTCACGGCAGAACTTTTCGAGCACGCCGCGGTCATCAAAGACCGCCGTCAGTTCAAGATAAACGTTTGGGAAGTCGTTAGACAACTGTACTGCCGCATCCCAATCACCATGACAGGAATGGCCCATGAACAATTTAACACGTGGATAGCGTTCAGCCACTAACCGAATCACAGAGGGGCCATCATACTGGCTACCGCCCCAGGTATGAGTCAGTACAAGCAGTTCGCGGTCATTTGCATATTCCCAAGCTGCTTGATAGCGCGAATCGGTTAAGGGAATGCGGTGATAGTCTGGAAGAAACTTGAAGCCGACGAACACATCGCGATGGGATTCGAATGAAGCAATATCCCGCGCCATTATTTCCGGGTAGTTGGGGTTAATCAGACAATAGGCGCGGAAGCGGTCAGGGTATTGTCGAACGGTATCAATGGAAGGACGATTCCCTTGATTCGGTGCAAATAAGGCCAGATGGTGCGAGAACACCAATAACTTCACATTGCACTCATCCATTGTTTTCAACATCTGGTCCGGTTCAGCGCGGGGGAAATAAATAGAGGAAAAAGCGCCCATATGCCCGTGCATATCCAAAATCGGGCAGTCTTCTGACTTACCATTTTCCCAAAAGACCTTAAGAAGAGGAGAAGTACCGATCATAACTGCACCTCCATCAAGATCTGCTCCAAATTACCACCCGCAATAGCCCTTTTCGCATCATCTGATATGCGAGCATGCTTCAGCGCCATCATCATCCCGCCGATATATAAGTCAGGGAAGCCGCTGCCAAACAACAACCGGTTAGGGCCATAATCGGCCACCAGCGCTTCAATGCCGCCATCCAACAGATACTGGGCTGTATCGACATATACATGCGGATATCGCTCCAGTAGAGGTCGGAACAGACGATCTTCGCCCCAACAGCCATGGTCACATATCACACAAACCAATTCAGGATACGATGCTAATAAGTCGTAGATATTACGCCAGTCCACGCCAAAGCGCAGGGAAAGCAGCAGCGGAACGCGATGCGCCACAAAAGCTTCCATCCAGTCGCCCATCGAAACTGCATTCAACAGGAAACGGTGCGAGTCGGGAAAGGTGCGGATCGCACGGATACGGTTCGCTTTCATCTCCTGTAAAAATTGATCGGCGTTAGGAAACTCATGAGCTTGATTGGGCAAGATGGACCAACAACCAACCAAATGGGTGTAGGGTTGAATAGCTTCTGCCAGCATCTGGTTTCCCACCTGAGGCGAAGCATCATGTTGGGCGATGTGCCAGACCAGGGCTTTCGCCAACCCGCAGCGATCCATTTCAACCACCAGATCTTCCGCACATTCGACTGGCATTAACGGACGGCGAGTCGGCAAACCAAAATATATATTACAATCGAAGAACTCCAGATCCATTGGGCGCTCCAGAAGGAATATTTCTGTTCATTCTACTCTAAAGGTCCTATGACTGACACAAAACACGGATATCTGTCATATTAACATAGAAATAAACCTGGAAAGGACACTTCAAATGGAAGTAAATGAAACAGTGCGCAGCGCAGGAGCGGCGCTGTTTGCTGTGGACCCTGATTCTTTTCGCTCACTCAACGGAAACGATGGGGCTGTGTATGTCTGCCGACGAGGCGATCGGGCATACGTCATCAAGTTCATCCCAGTCCAGGTTGAGCACATTCCACAGTATGCAGAAAAACTTGCCTTTGTTAATTATCTGGCAAAGAACGGAGTACTCCTGGCTTACCCAATTCTATCTGAGCAAGAGCAGTTGTTTGAGTGCCTGGAAGTTAATGGACAAAACTACCTGGTAATCGTCACGCCTTTTGCAAAAGGAAAGCACGTCAACAGTCAGCGCACGCCGAACGAATGGAATGGGCGCTTATTTTACAACTGGGGGAATATTATGGGGAAAATGCATGCGCTGGCACGCCGCTATCCTAAGTGGCAGCGCATGCATTCGGAAAACGCGATCCAGCCAGTGATTAATAATTCATTTAGCCAACCTGCCCCTGTTTATGATGGGCAAACGGACACCTATATCGTCGACTGGCAAATGGAGCATACTTTCTTCCAACACTGGTCGATGGAACCAGAAGTGATTAAACGGTGGCTGCCGCTAGCTGAAACGTTGAAACACCTGCCTATCACCCGCGCCAGCTACGGTTTAATCCATAATGATCTCCATCACTGGAACTTTTTGTATGATGCGAAGTCGCCAGACGGAGAGACGATCACGATCATCGACTTTGATGTTTGTACTTACCATTGGTTTATCACAGATATTACAATCGCTCTCCATCACGCGATGAGCGAAAGTGCAGGCAAATACCCTGAAAAGTACCAGCCTTTCGCGCAGATGTTCCTCCAAAGTTTTATGAAAGGGTATAATGAGGAAAACCAGCTTGACAGCTTCTGGTGGAGACAACTCAATACCTTCTTAACCTACCGGCAAATCCTGACATACACTGCTATGTCGAACAGTTGGCCTGAAAAGCAGCGTAATCCCTGGCAAGCCGGGTATCTAAAACAGTTACGACGCGCCATTCTTTCAGATACCCCTGTTCTACCTGAAGCTTTTGTCGCCCAGCTTGGTTAAACCTTGCTCTTTGCTCGCGAGCGAATTTCATCTTTATCTTAAAGGAGCAGCAAATGGCTAAACCCGTTTTGACCGCACAACTTTTCACAGTCCGTCAGTTTGCACAGACACCGCAAGATTTCGCAACCAGTATGAAGAAGGTCAGCGACATTGGCTACACAGCGGTGCAGGTTTCTGGAATTGGCCCGGTTCCAAATGAGGAAGTGAAGCGTGTTGCAGATGATTTGGGACTGAAGATCGTCATCACACACATCCCATATAACCGCTTATGGAATGAGCTCGATTCGGTCATTGAACAGCACAAGCTGTGGGATTGCAAGAACGTGGCGATTGGCAGTATGCCTAATGAGTACCGCACAGGTGAAGAAGGCTTCAAACGTTTTGCAAAAGAAGCTTCAGCGGTAGGTGAAAAGCTGCTTAAGGCAGGACTCACTTTCAGCTACCACAATCACAGCTTCGAGTTCGTGCGCTATGGTAAGCGCACCGGTTTGGATATTGTTTATGAAGAATCTGACCCACGCTATCTCCAGGCTGAAATCGACACCTACTGGGTGCAGCACGGTGGAAGCGACCCGGCACTTTGGATCCGGCGAATGAAGAACCGCATGCCGGTGGTTCACTTTAAGGATATGGTGGTCACTGTCGAACCGACCGGTACCAAACAGATTATGGCCGAAATTGGTGAAGGTAACCTGAACTGGCCTGCTATTTTGGACGCCTGTCAGGAAGCTGGCGTGGAATGGTATGCAGTGGAGCAGGATGTTTGCCAGCGAGACCCATTTGAGAGCTTGAAGATCAGTTACGATAATTTGAAGGCAATGGGGCTGGAGTAGCCTAAAGCGCTGGAAAGCAAAATCTTCCGGCCCGTTCACAGGGTTTATTATGTGAACGGGCCAGGTACATTCTCTTTATGGTTTTTGCCAAACTATTGATGAAACTTTTATCAAATTTCATACAAAATTCTAAGCAGATTTTTATGTTTATCGGTTAAATTTAACGTGTAGAAGCAATTATTCAAACGCTATCAACATGGTCTGTATGATGCGCAGGATTTCTGCCTTCATCAAACCTCGCAACCTGTTTGGAACAATGCTCTTATTTTATGGAATGCGGTCAGAAAGGATCATAAGATGCCCTTCTTATACGGTTTAGGTAGTGGTGGTTTTGGTTTGTATTTTCTTTTTGCCCTACCAGCTTTACTCTTTGGCTTTTGGGCACAATTCAAGGTAAAGTCTGCGTTTGGGAAATATTCGACTGTTCGCAGCAGAGTAGGCTTGAGCGGCGCGGAAGTGGCTCGCCGAATGCTGGATATGAGCGGTTTATATAACGTGAAAGTTGAAATGGTCAACGGCTTCTTAAGCGACCATTATGACCCAAGAACACGCGTACTGCGCTTAAGCCCAGATGTTTATCGTGGCAACAGCCTGGCCTCGGCTGGTGTGGCTGCTCATGAAGCCGGGCATGCCCTGCAGCACCAGGATGCCTATCTACCTATTCAGATTCGCTCGGCGATTGTCCCGACGGTTCAGTTAGGAAGCTGGCTTGGACCCATTATCTTCCTGATTGGCTTTTTCATGCAGTTTGATGGTCTGGCATGGGTTGGGCTCATTCTCTTCTCGATAACCGCCCTGTTTGCTTTCGTCACCCTACCGGTTGAGTTTAACGCCAGCCGGCGGGCAAAAGCATGGCTATCTGACAGCGGCGTGCTTTATAACGAGGAAATGCGTGGTGTAAACAGCGTGTTAGACGCCGCCGCCCTCACTTATGTTGCGGCTGCTGTGCAGGCTGTTTCTACCATCCTATACTACCTGTTCTTACTCACTGGCCGACGGCGCGACTGATTTCTGAGATGATTACCCAAACCGGGGCTGCGCGATGCATTTCGCTTCACTACGCAGCCCCGGTTTTTGATTCCCTCAGGCGTAGTAGAGTAGGAAAGTGGCGAGTTACCTTTACAGGCACTTTTCCACAGACCCCTCTCCGAACCGGACTTGATACTTTCGCATCATCCGGCTCTCCAGAACTTACATGCTTCGATTAGGTAATGGCTTACCACCATGTATTGCTACATGGCATTTTTCACACACCACCAGCGTTTTTCTTTGCAACGCGATCATTCGGATCACCCAAGCCGGTTTCTCTCGCCTTCCGCGCCACCGGTTCTTCAAATCCGCCAGCTTACGAATGTGGTGTACATCGCAAGGTCCTCTGAACCCGCAGATTTCACATTCGTTCGCCTGTAACCGTTGGATCAGGTCAGTACGTGAACTTAGCGCAACGTTGCGCCGTCCATTATTGTCATCAATCGGTTCTGTGCCTGGCTTGACGACTTTCAAGGGGATGCCACCCCAGTAGATACACCGGGTTCCGTGTTGCGTTGGGACTTCAACAACCAGAACCTTGTAGGTGTACCCGTCTACCGTTCGCTTGCTTGCATACTTGCGATAGATCTCTGGCACGCTGGTTTTGAATTTGTTGGCCAGCGTCTTGGTTAGGGCGACTTCCATCACATACTTTAGATAGCGGAGCTCATTTCGATCCGTGGCATACTTGTAGTACTCAGCCACCCCTCGAAACCGCTGCTGGAAGATGTCCATAATCTGGGCATCGGAGTACGCCAGCAAGCCTGCTTCGTGGGTCGGCTTTTCGTTACGGATGTAGCGTCTCTGCATTTCCTTGACCTTCCCATACGGTATCCCAAGCCTGACACGACCGTTGATGCCGCGCGTTTTGGTAAGGGTTCCCGTCCGGGGTGATATTTTATCGTCTGCGTGATAGATGCTGATGGCATACCCCAGAAACCGCGCGTGTTCTGTGCGCGAGTGTGTGATGAGGGTTTTGGACGCGCTCAGTTCGAGGTGAAGCTGCTCTTTCAGAAACACACCAATGGCTGTCTTGATCGCCTCTGCTTCTGACTTCGGCCCGCTGAAACTCAGGATAAAGTCATCTGCATACCGGACATATTGCAATCGCCGGTAGTTTGGGTCATACACATCTTGCGAGGGCATGGTTCGGCGCTTCAGTTCCAGTTGTTTCACCTGGTCTTGGTCGCCTGCCTTTCGTGCGCATTTGATGTAGTACCCGAGCCTGTAGTATTCCAGATTTGGTGCGCGTCTTTCGCCCCGCGTGTATTGCGGGATGAGCGTATCCTCGATGAAAGCATCCAGTTCATTCAGGTAAATGTTGGCCAGGAGTGGGCTAAGGATGCCACCCTGGGGCGTTCCGCTGTAGGTGCGGTTGTATTGCCAATCCTCCATATACCCGGCTTCCAGCCCCTTCCGGATCAGGTTGAGCAACCGGCCATCCTGAATGTCTCTCGCGAGAATTGCTATCAGGGTTTCATGGTCGATGTTATCAAAACAGCCCCGAATGTCGCCTTCGATGAACCACGCCCCGCCGATGAATTTATGCGTCACCGCAGTGAGTGCCGTGTGGCAACCACGTCCGGATCGAAAGCCGTGTGAACTGTCCCGGAACCGGGGTTCGTAATAGGCTTCCAAAACCATTCGCAGTACCTCCTGCACCAGTTTGTCGGTGAAGTTTGGTAGTCCTAGCGGGCGTGTCCCTCCGCTTTTCTTTGGGATTTGGATACGACGTGCAGGATGAAAGCGGAAGCGTTCGCTCCTAAGTTGCTCGATGATTTTGCGAATTCGAGCCAGGTTCATTCCATCCACGGTGTCGTTTTCCGTTCCCGCAGTCAATGCGCCACGATTTCGGGCGATCTTGTCATATGCGGCAAGGAACAAGTCCTCACTGAATAGGCTTCGATACACCCGGGTCAATGGGGTTCGCTTTTCACCCATCTTTTGCATGGCTTGTAGAATTTGTTCGGCTTTCTGCATTACGCATACCTCCCATTTCGTTCAAGCATAAGTTCCTAACTCCCTTCGCCCTGTGGTTGGCTTTCCCAACCGCCCTGGGTGGTCGTGACACCACCGACTACTATGGAGTTTCCGTCGCCATAGGGCTCGCGCCCCGTAGGCGATCCCGCAGTACAGTCATGATTGACGTTATCAGGACGACGTAGGGTGTCTTTTCGTGGTTTGATAGGCTTCGTTAGCCCTTGTTCCCGGTAGGAGGATTTCACAACTCTCAGCTTCTACAAGATGCTGCTACCGAGGTTTGACCTTAACCGTTGTGTCAAAGGAGGAATTGTCTCCAACTCACCACTGGACTTCAAGCAGTTTAGCTTTACCCATATCATCCAGGTCTTGGGACAACTCATACGGTAAACGGTTTCCCGCTTCATCCCTTTTCCGGCGTGCTATTTTCCCGTTCAGGTTTCCCTTTTCGGTAAACCGGATGACCTCACAGGTACTTTCCTCAACCTGCGATACGTTACGTACAATCAATCATGCCGTCATGCGGCGCACCAGCGAATATTCCTTCTTGTGTGGATTTGCACAATTTAAACCTTTGTGATAAAGTATGGAAAAATCATCGACGTGGAGGGATTATAGGATGGAGAAATCCATTCCAGGTATTATCGTAGGGCGTTTACCCATCTACCTACAGGCCCTGGAACATATGCAAAACCAGGGACATCAAACCACCTCCTCGCAAGAGTTGGGGGAAGTCATTGGAATCTCAGCGGCACAAATCCGGAAGGATCTTTCTCAGTTTGGGGAGTTTGGTAAACAAGGCAAAGGATACTCTATTCCATTCCTTGTCAGGCAGCTCAAGTCTATTTTGAATGTAGATCAGGTTTGGGATATGGTGCTAGTCGGTGCGGGGAATCTGGGTACTGCTATTGCCCACTATCAAGGGTTTGTTAAGCATGGCTTCCGGGTAGCCATGATCTTTGACAACGAGCCGCAGCGCGTTGGGACAAAAATTGGCGACTGCTTAGTTCAAGATATCGCAAACATGATCCCGCTGATACAGCAGGCGGGACTTCGTATCGCGATGTTAACTGTGCCTGCTGCCGCAGCACAGGCTGTCACTGACGATCTCGTTACGGCTGGCGTGCGCGCCATTCTCAATTACGCGCCCATTACACTCTCCGTTCCGGCAGATGTACACGTACAATATATTGATCCTATCATCTTCCTGCAGCGAATGACCTATTATCTTGAGTAAAGTAAAACTGAACACATCAGACCACTGACTTGATCTCTAAAACGAAAACAAGGGCTGTCCAAAAACCATTTTTGGACAGCCCTTGTCTCGTTTAAAAAGACTTTATGTGGGAAGCAGGCTGCGCCGCAGGGCATCGCGCATGGCAATCGCGCGGGCGGCCCCTTCAGCCGTACAGGTAATGGGGTTGTCCACCAGGTAGGCCGGGATCCCCAGGGCTTTTGTCAGGTACTTATCGATTCCACGAAGCTGAGCGCCCCCTCCACAGAGCGCGACTCCGCGATCGATAATATCGGAGATTAACTCGGGTGGGGTACGTTCGAGGACGCGTTTGGTGTTATTGACTACTTCCGTGAGGGGTTCCTGAAGGGCATCAACAATATCATCGGTGGTAAGCGTCACAGGGCGCGGCAAACCAGTCACCTGATCCTGTCCCTGCACCTCCATCGACTGCTGTTGATCTTGAGGCACGGCTGCCCCTATGCGGATCTTCAACTGTTCAGCAGTTGGCTGACCGAGGTTGATCCCATATTTTTTCTTGACATAAGATGAAATGGCTTCATCCATGCGCAGGCCGCCTGTACGTGAAGTTTCGGCGCGGACAACATCGTTCATAGCAAGCACAGCCGCCTGCACCGTTCCTCCGCCTAAAGAAAGAATCATATTTCCGGAAGGCGTTCCAATCGGAAGATCTATTCCTAACGCGGCAGCTAACGGCTGCGAAATCATAAACACTTCACTGGTTCCCGCGCCCAAACCAGCCTCATGAACCGCGCGGCTTTCAACACTGGTTACACCGTATGGTACAGTGATCATCACTTTTGGCCGGAAAATGCGCATTGGCCCAGCGACCTTGCGCACGAGAAAACGGAGAAGGTTTTCGGTGACCTCATATTCAGCAACGACGCCATGCTGTAAAGGCCATACCACCTCGATATTCTCTGAAACGCGCCCATACATATCGCGCGCCTGTGTACCCCACTCTACCATTTTCTGTTCAGAAACGACAATTGCGACGACTGTAGGTTCTTGAAGCAAAATCTGATTGCCTTCAGCAATCACAGTATTCATCGTGCCAAGGTCGATCCCTAATTCACAACTCAGGCTAAAGACAGGCATATTTTGAAAAACTCCTCCCCGACACGATTTTTAAGAACGATGATTCTGGCGATACCGTTGGACAGCGCCCAGCCGCAAGTTTGAACGGCGAAGGGCTGCCTGAATCTTCAAGTAAAAGTCTGGGTCCTCCCCAGCACCCTCTTTCAGCACATGCTCTGCGCGCTGGCGGGCAGCTTGCGCTCGCTGAGTATCAATCTCTGCGACATTCTCCGCCGCGTCTGCCAACACGGTTACCTGGTCGGGCTGTACTTCTGCAAAACCGCCCGAAACCGTAAAGTATAAATCTTCTCCCCCATTGCGCACTCGAATGATGCCAAACTGGAGAACAGTTAACACCGGGGTGTGATTAGGGAGCACTCCCATTTCACCAGATCCTCCGGGCAACACAACAATATCAGCATCCCCTTGGTATACAATTCGGTCCTGAGAAACAATCTCACACCGGATGGGCATGGAGGCTCCTTGCTTGGTATTCTGTATTATACCCAATAATGGGCCAGTTAAAGCGGATTAACCATTAATCAAGCCGCTTGCAGTTCTTTCGCCTTCTCAACCGCCTCTTCAATCGTTCCCACCATATAAAAGGCTTGCTCCGGCAAATCATCAACCTTCCCATCCAAAATTTCACGGAAGCCACGGATCGTCTCTCGTAAGGGCACATAGCGTCCAGGGCGGCCCGTAAATTGTTCTGCTACAAACATAGGTTGTGAGAAGAAACGCTCAATCTTACGGGCGCGTGAAACAACCTGCTTGTCGTCTTCATTCAACTCATCAAAACCCAGAATGGCAATAATATCCTGCAAATCCTTATAGCGCTGCAGCACCCGCTGTACTTCACGAGCCGTATCATAGTGCTCGTCTCCGACAATGTTCGGGTCCAGAATACGTGAAGTTGAGGTTAGGGGATCGACGGCAGGGAAAATTGCTTTTTCAACGATCGAGCGATCGAGTGTAATCGTAGCGTCAAGATGGGTGAAGGTGGCTACCGGAGCAGGGTCAGAGTAGTCATCGGCTGGCACATACACAGCTTGCATAGAGGTGATAGATCCATTGCGCGTGGAGGTAATACGCTCTTGTAGTTCGCCCATTTCCGTCGCCAAGGTAGGTTGGTACCCCACAGCGGATGGCATACGCCCTAACAGCGCCGAAACCTCTGACCCAGACATTGTAAAACGAAAAATATTATCAATGAACAAGAGTACATCACGTCCCTGATCGCGGAAGTACTCAGCCATGGAAAGGGCTGTGAGGGCTACTCGCAGACGAACGCCAGAAGGTTCATTCATTTGGCCGAAAACCATGACGGTGTCTTTCATTACACCCAACTCAACCATTTCGCGGTAAAGCTGAGTCCCTTCGCGGGTGCGCTCACCCACGCCAGCAAATACTGAATTTCCCTCATGGACTGCGGCAATCGAACGAATTAACTCCATAATGATCACGGTTTTCCCGGTTCCGGCGCCGCCAAAGATGCCTGTCTTGCCCCCCTTCGTAAAAGGTGCGATCAGGTCAACCACCTTCAAACCGGTTTCAAACACTTCTACACGGGTGGACTGTTCTGCAAAGGACGGCGCCACCCGATGAATGGGATACTTTTGCTTTGCATGAACAGGGCCTTTGTTATCGACCGGCTGTCCTAAAACGTTAAAGATTCGACCCAACGTCTGTTCACCAACCGGCACCATAATGGGTGTGCCAGTACGAAATGCTGGAACACCCCGCTGCAAGCCATCTGTGGTTGCCATCGCGATGGTTCGCACCCGATTATTCTTCATGTGACGCTGGACCTCCAACACTAACTTTTCATCCCCCATTATCGGGACTTCAACCGCTTCAAAAACAACTGGAAGATCATTTTTCGGGAATTCAATATCTACTACACCACCCTGTATCTGAACTACTCGGCCAGTTGCTTTTCTTTCCATCTCTTTTGCCTCCTCAACCAATCTGGTTACAATTTGTTAATCCTCACGCATCGCATTTACACCGCCAGCTATATCGAGCATTTCATTGGTAATGATGCTCTGGCGCAACTGGTTATATTCCAACTGCAGCGCACGCACTAAGTCATTGGCGTTGTCCGTCGCATTACGCATCGCTATCATCCGGGCAGCGTGTTCGCTGGCTTGTGAGGATAGGATCGCCTGATAGACTTGCAGTGCGGTGAAACGTGGAATGATTTCACTGAGCAGTTCTTCCTGATCTGGTTCGTATAGGAAGACGGAATTCGAGTGGTGATGGGTGATATTATCGGCGTGCTTGTTTAGATCGGCGCTGAACTCTACTTCTAATGGCAGCAGTTTACGGATCACCGGGGTCTGGGTGATCATGTTGTCGAAGCGGGTGTAGGCGATATAAACCTGGTCGTACAAACTTTTCTCAAAGTCATCTACTACCAGGTGACCAACAGCCGAAACATCTGCATAGGCAGGTGGGCTGGGCAGGTGACTAAACGCTGCGATGACGTTCTTCCCCCGACGGATCAGCAGGTCTCGTCCTTTTCGGCCTACGGCAACGTAACTCACCGGAACCGTTAATTCGTTAAAACGGTTGAGGGTATGACGCAAGATATTAATATTGTAGGCTCCAGCCAGACCGCGATCGCCACTGATCATCACAACCAGCACTCGGCGGGATCCAATGCGCGGCGCCAGCAAAGGATGTAAGGAGGCACGGCCTGGCTGACGGGCCAGATGCAGGAGCACCTTCCAGGCCTTCTCGGCATAGGGTTTGGTGGAATCGTTAGCCTGTACAGCTTTCCGCACATAACTGGCGCTGACAGTCTCAAGCGCTTTGGTTACCTGGGCCAGATTTTTAATACTGCGAACCCGTAAGCGAAGTTCTCTTGTTGAAGCCATATATGATCGATCCCCTTTACAGCCTCCACTCGATTCGGATTACTTCCAGGTCAGGTTGTAGGCCTGAATGGCTTCGCGCAGTTTCGCCTCCGTTTCTGGCACGATCTGCTTTTTCTCCAGGATAGCGCGGCTAATTTCCGAATATGAAGTCTCCATAAAGTGGAGTAAGCCTACTTCCCACTCGTGCATTTTATGGACCGGAACTTGATCCGCGAAGCCATTTGTACCAGCGAACAGTACGATTACTTCTTCATCAAGCTCATAGGGCTGATACTGCGGCTGCTTTAGAATCTCCTGTAGACGCTGACCCCGATTGAGTTGAGAATGGGTCGCCTTATCCAGGTCTGAACCAAATTGGGCAAAAGCTGCCAACGAGCGGTAAGAGGCCATATCCAAACGCAGCTGACCGGCTACCTGGCGCATGGCCTTCGTTTGGGCCGAGCCGCCCACGCGAGAAACAGATATGCCCACATTAATCGCAGGACGAATACCGGCGTTGAAAAGGTCACTTTCCAGATAGATCTGACCATCTGTAATAGAAATCACATTTGTAGGGATATAGGCTGAGACATCTCCTAACAGAGTCTCGATGATTGGCAGTGCGGTTAATGAACCCCCTGTCCCGCGCACTTTAACAATCCTATGGTTTTCCGAGTCTGGCATGTGCTGCAAAGCATGTTCAGCATCCAACAGTGAAAGTGGGCCAGTATAGACATGATCATCTACAGCCGCTGAAGATTTAGCCGTTTCATCGGAAAAATGCTTTGGGACGATCACATATTCTACAGCCAGGCGAGCAGCGCGTTCTAATAAACGTGAATGGAGATAAAACACATCTCCGGGGTAGGCCTCACGACCGGGAGGACGGCGGATCAGCAGAGATACCTGACGGTAGGCCCAGGCGTGCTTGGAGAGATCGTCGTAAACCACGAGCGCGTCGCGGCCTGTTTCCATAAACTCTTCACCAATCGCGCAGCCGGCGTATGGGGCAATGTACTGCATAGCGGCTGGCTCATCGGCGGAAGCGATCACCACCACAGTATGATCCATAGCACCATAACGTTCAAGGAGAGCGATATTACGCGCTACGGCAGCTTTTTTCTGCCCAACTGCCACATAAACGCAGAGCAGATTTTTCCCTTTTTGATTAATGATGGTATCCAGCGCAATCGCTGTTTTCCCAGTTTGACGATCGCCAATGATTAACTCACGCTGCCCTCGGCCAATGGGGATCATTGCGTCAATGGCTTTAATACCGGTTTGCACAGGGGTATCTACATCCTGACGATAGATAACACCCGGCGCAATTCTTTCAATGGGACGATAACTGCGAAAGGCAAGCGAGCCGTTGCCATCCACCGGTTCGCCTAATGCGTTCACAACTCTGCCAACCAGCCCATCCCCTACTGGAACAGAAGCGATGCGGCCGGTGGTATGAACTGTCATTCCTTCTTGGATGGAAGCATAGTCTCCCAGGATGATAATTCCCACACTGCTTTCTTCCAGGTTGAAGGCAATCCCCCGCACTCCATTCTCAAACTCAACCAGTTCCTGAGAACGAACCTTCGATAAGCCCGATACACGAGCGATGCCATCACCAGCCTCTTCCACAGTCCCCACATCACGCACTTCCAGTTCGGGCTGGTATTCTTCAATCCGTCGCTGCAACTCTGCTGTAATTTGATCTATCAGGTCAGACATTGAACCTCCGCCGAGATACGGTTTCGTTCACTCATGGCCCGCAACATGCTCTACGACAACTACAATGGATCGATCTAAAATTACTTGGTTGGTTTAGTGTCAGCGGGTACTGGCACTAAACCAACAGATATTGTTTTTCGGTTAGAACCTATATGTTTCGAAAATCAGTCACATGAGCCGCGTCCATTCGCTGCAACAGTGCCGTTAATAAGCGCACTGCGGCGTCATAGTCATCCCGGTGGATAATTGAACTATGCGAATGAATATGACGGGCGGGAACA
This sequence comes from uncultured Chloroflexia bacterium, assembly GCA_963791025.1. Taxonomy (GTDB): domain Bacteria; phylum Chloroflexota; class Anaerolineae; order Anaerolineales; family Anaerolineaceae; genus DSYU01. The sequence continues at coordinate 297,814 of CAWBQF010000001.1, forward strand.
GCAATGACAACAGTAGGAACACCGGTTTTATACATATGAATGGCCGCGCCATCGGTTGCGCCGCCTTCAATCGTCGACGTCTGAACATTGACGCCGATCTCCTGCGCAGTATCCATCACAAAATCACGCAGCTTCAAATTTGGAATCATGCGAGCATCATACAGCAAGACAGTGGGACCATTTCCTAACTTCACCATGCTCTCATCTTTGCTCACACCGGGCACATCTCCCGCGATGTCAGATTCGAGCACAATTGCTACATCCGGATTGACGGTTTCCACACTTGTGTTCGCCCCCCGCAAACCTACTTCTTCCATTACCGTGGCAGCCGCGAAGATATCATTTGGATGCGATTGATCTTTCAGGATCTGCAAGGCCGAAATCATCAGCGCTACCCCTACCCGATCATCAAAAGCCTTCGACAGGTAGCTTTTGCCATTGCTCAACACTACAAAATCAGCGCGTGGCACAACAGGATCACCTGGACGGACGCCGGCTTGCTGCGCTTCTTCCAGGCTGGTCGCGCCGATGTCGATATACATCTCTTTGCGTTCGACTACTTTCTTGCGTTCCTCAGGCGAAAGCATGTGAGGTGGTTTAACGCCAATCACACCGACGATATCTCCCTTACGCGTTTTGACAATTACACGCTGGCTCAGCAGCACCTGATCAAACCACCCACCCAGTGGAAGGAAACGGAGATAGCCTTCAGGGGTAATCAGTTTGACCATGAAGCCAATTTCATCCATGTGTGCAGCTACCATCACGCGCGGGAGCGAACCGTTTTGTGAAGCGGCGCTGCCCTTGACCTGACAAATAACGCTGCCTAACTGATCATGGGTTAACGAACCCAGATCACCCAGGTACTTCCGAACGACACCCCGAACTTCCGTTTCATAACCCGGCACACCATGCGCCTCGGTTAACTCTTGCAGCATTCGGACAGTCTCATCCATTCTATTCCTCTTCAGTTGAAAATATTTACGGGTTGAGATTACACTGGCAAGAACATCAACTGAGAAGTATCTCCCATGAATTAGCTTTCCACCCGAAAAGAGCGTAATTCCTTTTGCTTATTCCCTGGGATATGGTTCCTCATTGTGAATATTATGATACATGAAAGCAAAAAGAATGTCCAGTTGAGCAGCCGTCAAGCTCACACTTCTTTTATGAACTGCGCCCTGTTTGTACAAAATAGTTTTCAACCGGAGGCTTCAGGCTCACGCGCTCACCAAAAAAACAGTGGACAGGACCATCCTGACCACTGCGATCCCCTTTAACAGGAAAGAGAAAATTATCCAGAAAAATATTGTAAGGCGATTCGCAAGCGCTCTTCCACGTCTTGAGGCGTATCACGCGGGATGGATTGCAGCGCGCTTTGCGCTTCCACCACGCTGTACCCCAGCGCAGTTAATGCCTCTAGCACGGATTCATCGGCGCCCCCCATTGAAGCCATGGAAGCCTCGATGAGACCATCGCTCTTAACCTTGTCCTGAAGATGAAGCAAGATCTTTTGTGCAGTACGCCGCCCTACGCCTGGCACCCGGCTGAAGATCTCGCCTTGCTCATTGACTACTGCCCGGCGAATAGCATCTACTGACAGCACAGACAGCACTGCAAGGGCTAACCGGGGCCCAACGCCATCTACGCCTAACAACAAGGTGTAAAAGTGGCGTTCCTGTTCTGTCTCAAAGCCGTACAGCGCCAGCAAATCTTGCCTTACAATCAAGTGGGTGAACATAAAAACATGATCATGCAAGCGCATTTGGCTTCGATAGGGAGCTGGAACAAATGCTTGCAAGCCCATTCCCCCGACCTTCACCACTACAAAGTTATCCCCCAGGGCAATCACTTCACCTTCCAGTGTCGCAATCATACTGCTCCCAAATTTTGTGACCGTTTCAAGATTGACTCAAAAAGCACTGTCTACAGTGTGATTCTCTTTCAGTGGTGCGAATCAGAATTCCTGCTGATCTCGCTTATGATTGAGAATCTCATACAAGACCACTCCAGTAGCAACTGCCAGATTCAGAGAATCACTCTGACCGAGCATTGGAATGCGAACCAATGCGTCACACAGCGCCAAATGATGAGCTTGTAACCCCTGGCGCTCGCTTCCCATCAAAAGCACTAAAGCAGGCGGATAATGAAACACGTGGTAGTCTGATGAAGCGGCTCCTGATGTGCCGACTACAGATGCAGCTTGACTTTGCTTCCACCTGGCAAACTCCTCAAAACTGGCCCGAACCAAATGCTGTGTAAAGAGCGCCCCCATACTAGCGCGAACGGCGGAAGGATCATAAGGATCGGTGGACTGGTCCAGCAAGATAACGCCCTGGCCCCCTACAGCATCCAGTGTTCGCAGGATCGTGCCCAGGTTGCCGGGATCAGCAACCGAATCGAGGGCCACCCAAGGCCGCCCTTCTTCTACACGGACGGCCTCAATCGGAAGCCAGTGCTGGTGTATCACAGCCGCCAGCCCTTGTGGACCTTCTTTCAAGGCTAACCGCTTAAAGACTTCAGCACTTAATTCAAGCAGCGGCACGCCATGTTTCTGCAACTGCGTCACCAGTTCTTGCCCAAACTCACTCCGCAGCAGTTCAGGTGCGACAATCAGGGTTTCAAACTGGGCCCCCTGTTCAGCAGCTTCAGCGACATGACGCAGCCCTTCCACATAGAACAGCCCGCTTTCATGCCGTGTCTTGCGATCCTGCAACTTACGAATGTTTTTGACGCGCTCATTTGCCAGGCTTGTAATCAAGTTCTTCTCCAAACACCCCTCGTTCTTTTCCTTCTGGCTTACAAATCTTCACTTAATGAGCGCAACCGGTAACTTTGCAAGTGACACATTGCCACTGCTAAAGCATCCGCGGCATCATCCGGACGAGGCAGTTCTGACAAACCTAACAAGGACTGTACCATCACCTGAATCTGATGCTTTTCTGCGCCGCCATATCCAGTAACCGCCTGCTTAACTTCCATCGGCGTATACTCGGATACAGACAACCCTTGTTGAGCCAGCGCTAGCAGCGTTACACCGCGCGCCTGGCCTACGGCAATGGCAGTGGTGACATTGCGTCGAAAAAACAACTTCTCCACCGCTCCTGTATCGGGGCGGTGGAGAAGCAGCAAATCCATTAAGCGTTGGTACAGTAACAAGAGGCGTTTTTCGGGTAACATGCCGGCAGGTGTTTGTATAACACCATAGTCGACAACTTCCAGGTTTCCGTTAGGAACTTCCCGAATCAGCCCATATCCTGTGGTAGCAGTGCCCGGATCAATTCCCAGGACCAACATATCAGTCCTATTCTTCGCTCTCCAAAGAAGCCATCAGTTCATCAGAAATGTGCAGGTTTGAGTAAACATTTTGCACATCATCTAGCTCTTCAATCGATTCAATACAACGAACTACTTGCATCGTTTGCTCAGGGCTCAGATCCATTTCCTGATTTGCCACCATCCGTAGTTCAGCGTCTTCAGGCTGGATATTTGCCGCACGCAACTGATCACTCAACAACTTAAAGGATTCGATGGGGGCATAAATTTCAATAAGATCATCATCCATCGTCACATCGTTGGCGCCGCCTTCTACACCCAGTTCAAAGACAGTGTCAAAATCTACTTTGCCGGCTGGAATGGCAAAATAGGCCTGACGTGAGAACTGCCAGCCGACGGAGCCAGCCTCACCCATGTTACCGCCACTCTTTGTGAGAAGATGGCGAATTTCTGCTACGGTGCGGTTACGATTTTCGGTGACGCATTCAATCATGAAAGCTACTCCATGAGGACCATAGCCTTCATAAAAAACTTCCTCAAAGTCAGCGCCTTCTTTATCCGCACCCGAACCACGGCGGATGGCGCGTTCAATGTTTTCTTTCGGCATGTTTTGGGCACGCGCCCGCTCAACAGCCAGACGGAGCCGGAAATTTGTCTCCGAATCCCCACCGCCTTCGCGAGCCGCCAGAACAATTTCACGCGTGAGCCGGGTAAATACCTGCCCACGCTTCGCATCTGTTGCGCCCTTCTTTCGCTTAATGGTTGCCCATTTTGAATGTCCAGACATACTTTTTCTCCATAAGAGCTTTTAGAATCGAAACAGATTGGGAATCTATCCTGTGAAACGATTATACCATGCTGCTATGTGACTGGACAGTGGCAAGAATGGGTTCGACGCAGCCTGGGGCAGTGAACGATGTTTCACACGCATTCCTCTGAACAATATTAAGGAAGAAAACGCGCTCCCTACGCTCACCCTACGATTAACCAACGGACTGAATATGCAGCCCTTACAAGACCCTTACAATCGGACAAACGACCTCCACTTTCTACAAATTGATACTAAAATAAGTAAGAACTCCTAAATTGGAACCAACCAAATAAAGGTTCAATGAATAAAAAGGGCAGTTACCCATGGCGAAAACTTTGCCAAAACTTTTGCTTGCTTCCTATCTCATTTTAACCCTCATGGGTACTCTATCTGGAAGTTTACTAGGTATTCCTATGACAGCTACGCTAAACCCGGCGGTTAAACTTTTCCCTCATTTTAACGTTACCAAGTCTACTACCTCTGTATCACTACAAGACTTTATTCGCAGCGTTTCGAACGGTGATGCTCGGTCCGTGGTTGGTGTATACCTCCCAAGCATTATGGCCCTCCCTGTAAGTCAACAGCCGCATGGAAATGCCGGTTATGTAACCCGGGACCCCAATCAGAGCACCCAGTTTGGATTAGCCAACCAGTATGGCACAGTAGGCATTCTGGCCCATAATGATTTGGCAGGCGCGCAGTTTTCTGCGATTGGGATGAACCAGTATGCAATCGTCGTATTTGGCGATGGGCATGTAGAATATTTCGTCGTTGAAGAAGTCCAGAATTATCAGGCCCTGAGCCCAACCAGCACCTTCTCCGATTTTATTAATCTAGATAATTCGAGCGAACGGCTTTCAGCCAGTGATCTTTTCAACCGCATCTATGCCCCTGGTAACCGTCTGGTCTTCCAGACTTGCATCGACGCGCATGGAGATCCTTCCTGGGGCCGTATGTTTATTATCGCTTCTCCTGCCAACCGTCAGGTCCGGTCGGTTGTCGAGCAAACTTCGCACCTGTTAGAATTTGCCAGTTTTGGCATGGCAGCATACTGATCCTCTGTAACTATTCCTCCGAGTCTGGATCTCCCCTCCTGACTCAGCGAAAGATCTCCTCTCCTTAGGTTAGCAGGCCCAGTATGATTGATACTGGGCCTGCACTCTTGTTAAACGCACTCGATACTACTGATTAGCCTTTCGCCGATTCGGTTCGGCTGCTCCCTGTTACGACAGGGTTACTCAAACTGCCAATTCCCTCCACCGATACTTCTACCACATCCGACGCCTGTAAGGGACCAATCCCAGCAGGGGTACCCGTCAAGATCAAGTCGCCAGGTTCCAGAGTCATTACTGAGGAAATAAAAGCAATCAGTTGCTCCACAGTAAACATCATTTCACGGGTAGAAGCCATCTGGCGCATCTCGCCGTTAACACGGGTTTGCACCAGAACATCAGCCGGATCCAGATCAGTTTCAATCCAGGGGCCTAGTGGTAGGAAGGTATCAAACCCCTTACCACGCGTCCATTGACCATCACGGCGCTGCAAGTCACGCGCGGTTACATCATTGGCACAGGTGTAACCCATGACATAGTCCAGAGCGTCCTCTGACGAAATCCAACGACCCCGCCGTCCAATCACCACAGCTAACTCACCTTCATGCTCCACTTTCTGAGACTGGGGTGGAAGAATAATATTCTCACTTGGTCCGATAATCGATGAAGGTGGTTTCATAAACAGCATCGGAATCTCGGGCACTTCAAAACCTTGCTCACGAGCATGCTCAGGATAGTTACGACCCACACAGATAATCTTCCCAGGCAGCAATGGCGCTAATAAACGCACCATATGCATAGGAATCTCAGCTTCCAGACGACGATAATCACCAAAGGGGACACCTTCAATGGGGCCGATCCGGTCCTCATACACCCAACCATAACGCGGTTCTTCACTGCCTGTTCGATAGCGGATGAAACGCATTTCCTGCTCCTTCATGGAAAATATTATTGAAAAAGTGTAGCATATAAATTGATTGCCACCTGGTCTATTTGAGGTTATAATAAGGCCCATCAGATGGGCGAGTAGCTCAGTTGGTTAGAGCGCATCTCTTACACAGATGAGGTCGCAGGTTCGAGCCCTGTCTTGCCCACTCCGTCTTGGAAACTTCTTCTCCGTGATGTAACGAGAAGAGGTTTTTTCTTTTTATCACAAAGTATCCACTTCATTTGACGCTTACTGTTATCGAACGTACAATTAGAGCAGCAATCTTTCAAGCCCCTGGGGCCGGGAAAAACTTATCCTTTAGGAGAAATGAAATTATGAATAAGATCAGTGCTTTCGCCGACGAAATCGGCGATGACTTCGACCTCCAAATTGCCACCCTGAAAGCGAACGGAGTCGATAATATCGAACTGCGCGGCATATGGGGGAAAAATGTCATGACGCTGAGCGAAGACGAGGTTAAAGAGGTCAAGAAGCGGGCTGCCGATCATGGCCTGGGGTTTTCAGCAGTCGGTTCGCCGCTTGGAAAATTCCCGTTGGATGGCGACTTCAATCTCCAGTTAGAAGGTGTGAAGCGAGCGCTGCATTACGCTGCACTGCTTGAGGCCCCTTATATTCGCATGTTTTCTTTCCATATTCCGAGGGGCGAAGATACCGCAAAGTACCGCGCACAGATCCTGGATTGGTTAGGCAAGATGATTGCTGAGGCTGAAAAAACCGAGATCGTTCTGGCGCATGAAAACGAAAAGGGTATTTACGGCGATACAGGAGAGCGCTGCCTGGACCTATACACGAATTTTAAATCGAAGAATTTCACTGGGATCTTCGACTTTGCGAATTTCGTCCAGTGCGACCAGCAACCATATGAAGATTGTTGGGTGAAGGTAAAACCTTATATTACTTACTTCCATATAAAGGATGCACTGCTTGGTTCCGGGAAGGTTGTCCCCGCCGGACAGGGCGATGGCGAGGTCGAAAAGATCCTCGGTGAGGCCTACGCTGCCGGATACGACAATTTCTTGACTCTCGAACCACACCTTTCGCTCGCTGAAGCAAACTATGGCAAAACCAGTCCGGAATTATTCAAGACGGCTGCCGATGCCCTCAGCGCGATTCTCAATCGTATTCAGGCGAAAGCATAACCCTTTCTGTCCAGATTATTTCTCGAAACCGGGTTTTCATACGAAACCCGGTTTTTTATGAGCACTTGCACTTTCCCTCAACCTCGTTACAGTATTCGCCAGAGCCAAATCTGCTTTATGTTAGAATAGTAAAGAGGGGGAAAACTCTGCAACCATTTACGAAGGACATTGGAAATGCAGGATGATGATCTGAAGCAAGATGTAAAAAACCCCATTAAAGCTTTTGACGAAACTGCGAAGGTTAATATTTATCCTTCTGTGCGGCGATCGACTGTACCAGAGTTTCTGCGCCGGTATCGGGCCTGGTTATTTCAAGCTTATATTCTGGTGTCGCTTCTCGTTTTTGTCGCCCTGGCTGTGATCGTCAGTACAGCAACGACCTATCTCAACATTGACCTGCGACTAACGCGCGAAATTCAGAATATTCTTCCTCCTTGGGCAGGCAGTATTCTTGCCTGGATAAGTTGGATTGGCTTTCCACCTCAATCGGTTATCATGACAGTGGTGATCGTGATCGTTGTATACCTGCTTGGATTGCGGTGGGAGGCGGTTACTGTCATGCTGGCAGCCGCTGCATCTATCGCCATTAATACGTTGGTAAAGCTCGCCATACGCAGGCCGCGTCCGTCTGCGAACATGGTTGAAGTGGTGCAGGTTCTTAACAGCTACAGCTTTCCCAGCGGGCACACAATGTTTTATACAGCGTTTTTTGGCTTTCTAGCCTTTTTGACCTTTACCTTGATGAAAAACTACTGGCTGCGCGCAGCCTTGCTCACCTTATTCATTGGCCTCGTTGTACTGATTGGTCCATCCCGAATTTACCTGGGGGAACACTGGGGGTCGGATGTTCTGGCTGCGTATGTTCTGGGGTTTCTCATTTTAGCGGGAGTGATCTGGACCTACCGGTGGGGCAAGCCACGCTACTTTGTACGGCAGCCTGTAGCACCTGGAGCCGAAAGCCCACCCGAGTAGTCGTCTCATCTGATAGAGCCGCCTGCAATTAATCTTCTCAAATCAACTGAAAACTTATTCAAAGGGAGAAAGTATTATCGCTATGTCCACCATTCTAATTGCTTTGGAGCCAAAAGCCTTTACCCAGGAGCAGATAGCACAGATTAAGACTCTGGCACCTGACCGAGAAATTATCGTTAGCCACAATCGTGAAAAGATGCAAGAACACCTGCAAGATGTAGAGGTCGCGGCAGGTGGTTTTCCACATGAATGGATCGAGCGCGCCCCCAAGTTGCGCTGGTTTCAGCAGTGGGGAGCAGGTGCAAACTGGTTGATGGATCATCCAGAAGCTATCGAAAAGGATTTTGTTCTTACAAACGCTTCTGGCGTGCATTCCATTCCAATTAGCGAACATATCATGGCTTTCCTACTGGCTTTTGCGCGCGACCTGCCAAACAGCTTTGCGACCCAAAAAGCTCACGATTGGAAAAGAGGGAAAAAGTCGGAAGTATTCGAACTGGCAGGGAAAACTTTACTCTTGATTGGCGTGGGTGCGATTGGTCAGCGCACCGCACAGATTGCGAGCGCGCTGGGTATGAAAGTATGGGGAATACGGCGCAATCCTGCTGAAAAAGCGGAGGGCATTGAAAAAATGGTTGGCCCGGAGGAGCTTGACCAACTGCTGCCTGAGGCAGATTTCATCGTGTTAACTGTACCAGAAACCCCTGAAACCCTGCATATGATCGATGCAAAAGCATTTGATAAAATGAAATCGGGAGCCTATATCGTCAATATCGGGCGAGGTGGGACGATTGATGAACAGGCCATGATCGAAGCCCTGCAAAGTGGAAAGCTGGGGGGAGCAGGGCTCGATGTATTTGAGACGGAACCGCTGCCAGAAGACTCTCCATTATGGGACCAGGACAATGTCATCATTACGGCACACTATTCTGGCAGCACCCCCTATTATGATCAGCGGGCAATGAATATCTTCATTGAGAACCTGGAACGGTATGTCAAAGGTGAGCCATTGGTCAATGTAGTCGACAAGAAGTTAGGATACTGATTTAGAAATTACCTTCCATGGAACGCGTATAACCTGTTAGTTCGATATAGCCATGTCCACTGATGGCCTGTCCAGCGACTTCACCGCTGACCCGCACCGCGCCTTCCCAGTAACTGTAGGAAACATTGAGTTCCTGGTCAGCCAGCAGTGGCTGGATGTGGAGAGTCAGGTTTAATGAAGGGATATCTACTGTCCACCGGGACGGGTAGACAGCACTGGTGTGAGGGCTGTGCCAGGTGTCCTCGACTATTATCTGAAAGTCTTCGCGATCCAGATGTGTGACAGTGCCATCCTGGGCAATGTAGGTTCCCTGCGAAAATGGATCGATCGTACCATCTGCACGACGGATGTTGTATACCATTAGATCGCTGCCGTCGTCCAAATGAATGGAGAACCAATCCCAACCGACCTGCCCCTGGCTCAGCGCGGAAGTGCTGTACTCATGATCCATCCAGCTTAAACCCTGCACCGGGTAGGATTCGCCAGACAAGGAAACTGTGCCTTCAACTTGCAAACGAGGCTGGCTAAAGTAGTAAGAGGCATCACCTGCCTGGGAGCCCTTCTGAGAATACCCTTGCTGTCCTTGCAAGATAATGCCTTTTCGATCGGTCAAGGACAGGTCCAGGCGAATATTATCGGCGTTCGCCTGTAAGTGATAGCCATTATCCCCTACCTGCTCCACGGACCAATCACGCAGCCAGACCTGGAAGTTCGGTTCACTGACCGCTCCAGCTAACCCAGCCGCGCCCCGCTCCAGCTGTTCAAAAGCCTGGAACTGCCGTCCGGCAACATCGGTGAGGGTAAAGTGCGCCAGATAAACCTGCCGCACTGCCCAATCCGAAGGTCGATCCACACGCGCAGATGGTGGTTCAACTGCGCGGCGGAAGAAGGTTAATTGAAAACCGAACTGACGTCCCTGCGCGGTTTCGAGGTTGCCAGTGTAGTACCACCACTCAGTTTGAAAGTCAGGATGAGCGCCAAAGTCACGGGGGAAAGAGAATTCACGCGGGCCATCCGCTCTAGCAAAACCAGTGAGGTCGCCCTGGGTAGGCAAGCCAATCAGGCTGGCCTGCACCTGGGCGCCTTGACGCGGCAGGGCAAGATAAAGGGTAAAGGCAACCAGTCCAATGAGCAAAAGGAGCGGAAAAAGCACTTTTTGTAAAGTTCTATTCATAGCGGATAGCCTCCGCCGCAGCCATGTGGGTCATCTGTAAAGCCGGATATACACCAGCTAAAAGCGCCGCCAACAAGGCAATTGCCAGAGCCTGTAAAAAGGTCTGGGGGTGAACGGCCATTTGTAACGTCCAACCAAATGAGCGCAAATTGATGATATAAACCAGAATCAGAGCCAGTACATAGCCTGTGGGGATAGCAAGTAAACCAGCCGCCAGACCCATCAGACCCGTTTCCACCATAACCAGCTGCCACAACTGCTGACCGGTTAAACCTAACGCACGCAAGATGCCGACCTCACGCTGTTTTTCTAGCTGCAGCAGAAGGAGGGCATTCAAAACACCAATGAATGCGACCACTGTAGCCAACAGGCGCAAGGCGACAGTAATGGCAAAGGTACGATCAAATACCTCCAGGACATTTTGACGCAGGGCACGGTTGGGGCGGATGATCAACTGCTGGGCATTTTCCAGATGATCTTGCAAATCACGCGACAACTGGTCAGCATCGACGCCAGGCTGCAAACGAAGCGCCAGGGCTGTAAGGGCCTGATCTTGCCAGTTCTGGCGATATACGGAGAGGGCCATCAACACGGTTCCTTCACTAGAGGCATAATCATAGAAAACGCCCACAATCGGAAAGGCGCGCCAGCCGGACTCTGTATAGAGTTCAATCTGACCACCTGGAACACTGATACCGGCGCGGTGCGCCAATGGTTCTGAAATCAGCACCCCGCCATTTTGGAGCTTCTCCCACACAGAAGACGGGTCTCCCTGAAGACTGGCATACAAACGCTCATATCCTAAATGTGGGTTTTCAGTGGCCGATAAATTCACCTCACCCTGATGCGAAGAGACCACTACCGAACGCAGCACATCTACCCGTTGTACTCCAGGCCAGCGCCGGACAGCATCTACCACGGAAGGGTCAATTGCGACGGAGGAGCGGTTGGCATTAAAATTGGGCACACTGACATAGATATCCCCTTGGAGCGTCTGTTCCAACCAAACCACTACGGTATAGCGAAAACTATCGATCATGAGGCCAACGCCAATAATGACGGCAACCGCAACCATCAGGGCAGCCACCGCTACTGCTGTGCGGCTGAGGGCATTGATGATATTGCGAGGGGCCATGCGGCCAATCAGACCAAAGAACCGCCCGGTGAGTGGCACCACGGCGCGCATTAAGCCGACTAACGAGGCAGATGATAACAAGGCAAATCCGACGACGACAGCAAGCGTGCCACTAAAACCTAGCAGCAAGCTGTTCGAAGGCAAAGCAAAGAGCGCCCCGCCTAAGACAGCAACCCCTAAACCCACCAAGGCTGTCCAGCCGACACGCTGGCGCGCTTTGGCCTCCAGGCCAGAACGAAGCAGGGCCGCCCGTGGGGGCACTGAAGCGGCCTCCCAGGCAGGCAGCGCGGCAGTAAGCACTGTGGCAAGCAAACCCAGGCCAGCCCCTTTCAACAGGCTGTCGGGAGAAACGCCGACAGCCTGTACAGTGGTCGTAAAGTAAAGGTCATTCACGGTCTGGGTCACCATTCGAACCGTAACCTGACCGAGCAGCAAACCCAGGCCAATGCCTAACAACCCCCCTAACACTCCGACCAAAAAGGCTTCACTCAGCACCAGGGCAAAGACCTCGCGACGGGTTACTCCCAGGCAGCGCAGTGTGCCAAACAAGCTGCGGCGCTGCACGACCGAGAATGTCATGGTGTTGTAGATCAGGAATAAGCCCACAACCAGCGCCAGCAAACTGAGCGCAGTTAGATTTAATTGAAAGGCCTGCGTCATCTGCTGAATGGTTCCAATGCGAGCCGCTGCCGGTTCGATTTGATATCCTTCTGGCAGCCATTTCGCGATGCGCTGCACTGCCTGGGGATCATTGTCAGGCAGGATCAGGTCGATGCGGGTGAGGCGGCCTTCTTGATCGGTCAGTTCCTGAGCAGTAGCAATATCTGCCAGGATGACACCCTCCAGAGAGCGCTCGGTGAGGGTATTGGCAGGGCGCAGCAATCCGGCAATGAAAGCAGATTTCTGACGACCTCCCACCTGGATCGTCATTGAGTCACCGACGGCGAGGTCATAGCGCTGAGCAAGGGGCTGCGAAATCAGGACTGCGCCCGGACGGGTTAGAAAGGCTGTCAGGGCAGACAAATCCGGGCCGTTAGGGACATTGCTTGACGGCACGCTCTGGTTCCCGAGGAAACTGCGGAAGGGAGCATCTGAAAATGGGTCAATCCCGAAAAGCTGCATGGGATGGTTCCCCAATTGAGGCAAATCCACATATTCACTGATGACGGGGGCTACTACCTGAGCCACACCCTGGCGGACCAGATGGGTGTAAACCTGCTCATCCACGCCTTGTGGCCCCCCTGTAATTTGATGGGTAGCACGGCCAGTCACCGTCTCTGTACTCAGTTCAAAGGCTCGGCCAGCACTGGCATTGGCAAGATCGATCGAGACCACCACAGCAACGCCCAGAGCAATCCCCAGAATCATCAGCAGGCTTTGCCAGCGGTGCGCGATTAAATAACGCCAGCCCACATTCCATAAAGCAGGCGTCATTCCAAACTGCCCTTGTTTCGACGGATCCCTCATACTGCCTGTACCTGTTCTACCAACTGCCCATCGCGAAGCGAGAAAACGCGGTCGGCAATTGCGGCTGCTTCTGGACTGTGGGTGACCATGAGCATACTCTTGCCAGCCTTGCGCGTGAGACGTTCTAACAGGTTTAGTACCTGACGCCCCGTATCTTCATCCAGATTGCCGGTAGGTTCATCCGCCAGCACCAGTTGAGGGTTGTGGACGAGCGCACGGGCGATGGCAATGCGCTGTTGCTCTCCTCCTGAAAGCCGGTCGGGGAAAGCCGATTTGCGATCTTTCAAACCGACCACATCCAACAGCATCTCTGCACGTTGAAGATCCGATGGGGCAGTGAGACCGTTTAGCTCTAAAGGTAAGATTACATTTTCCCAGACACTGAGGGTTGGGATGAGATTGAAGAACTGAAAAATAAAGCCTATATACGCTCGACGGAAAAGGGTACGCTGGCGCTCGTTTAAACCCGTGAGGCGCTGATCCGCTAAGTAAACTTCGCCAGCATCGACCCGATCAATGCCACTCAACAGGTTGAGGAGAGTGGTCTTTCCGCTGCCGCTTTTTCCTAAAATAGCCACAACTTCGCCGCGGGCCACTTGTAAATTAATATGCTGGAAGATAACGTGCTTCTGATCCCCTTCATAGTAACTTTTTTGCAAGTTCTCCAACCGTAAAAAGTCCTGCGGCTGGTTTTCGGCTGCGGTTGAAGACAGCGGGGCAGCCACCCGACCATTTTTTCGATCCATAGCTTTCTCTTTGATCCACGCATTCTACTGTAAAGAAGTGTTTTCAATGTCTAACCTAAGTTTTGTGCAACCAATTGCCGAATCGTGGAAAACGGCATAAAAAAGAAAGATTTTCAGAACCTTACCAACTGAAGGAGAAACCAGTATTCTCGTGACCATCGCTGAAGTCAAAGGAAATGGTCATGAACAAAGAAGAACCACAAATCCAGCAAACGCAACATGCCTTTTTGGTCGCCTGGGGTTGGTTTGGTGAACATATCGGCTTGATTTCAAGCCCTTCAGAAGGTTCATCTTCATCAAAAACGTTACACGCACACCCCGCAGACGAAAGTGCTGGAGTTTTTTGTGGCCAATTTGTCAGGGGCGAAGCATTTGCAGGATATCAGTCAATCGGCGCATCCTTTGGATCTCGATGGAGCAGTAGCAGCGGCCTGGGGACAGGCAAATTGGGCGGATTATTCGGGCGTGAGCCGGACGCTCAGTGGGCTGAGTTGGGAAGAAGCCCACGCGGTGGTGAAAGTGCTGGATGAAATCACGCAGCCGTTTTTGCAGGCAGAGTTAGATCTACTACGGAAAGGTGGGAAACGACTGCACTACGATGGTGACTTGACGGGAATTCCCGTTTCGAACACCAGCGAGACCTACCCAAATGCAAGTTATGGGCATATGGATGATGAAATCCGGCTGGGATACCAGGCTGGGATGGTGTCGCTGGTGAGTGAAAGCTATGGGCGCTGGTGGTTATCGGCAGCGCATCTGCCCGGCGACACCGTTTCCTGTACGCAGGCTGAGGCATTGGTGTTAGCCGCAGAAGCCAAAACCGGATTGCGTCCTAAACGGCGTACGGATTTACTGGCACAACGGATCCTGATGTTTGAACAGCAGATCGGTGCCACCCAACAGCGCCAATTGAGCCAACAAGTGGCCGTGCAAACTGCCCAACAGGATCTAGAGGAAGTCTGCCGGGAAGTGCAGGAACGACAGAATGCAGTGGCTGAATTGGAAACCAAGTTTCAGGAAAAGCAGCGCAAAGAACGCCCGACCAGCCAGTTAGCCCTGGCGCGCCAACGATTTGCAGCCATAGAGCGCCGTCAGCGTAACCGCAAGAAAGATTTGCTGCTGGCTCAGCAGCGTTTGGAAAAGACCCAAACCCTATCCACCCAACAGCACCAGGAACTGGAGCAGATGAAAGACCGCTTGGTCCGTTTCGAGCAGGAAAACGCCGCAAATGCGCAGCCGGTGGAAGCCGATTTTCGCCTGGATGCGGGCTTTGGGACCTACGCTAACATCGCTTTGCTCATCGAAATGGGTTACCAGATTTATACCAAAGCCCATAACCACCATTTGGTGAATGCTTTGAAGAAACGCATGTCTTCGGAAACAAGCTGGGAACGGGTCGGCGCTAACGCGGAGATGGTCGTTTGGCAAAATATGCCTCTCAAACACTGCCCTTATCCCCTGGATGTCGGTTTGGAGCGCTTTTATATCGGAAAAACGATCAAACACAGCGCTTTGCTGCACTTTGGCGCGGATCCGGTGACCCAAAACCCGCCGGGATGGTTCAAACACTACAATGGCAGACAAACCATCGAGGCAGGCATCAAAGAAACCAAGCAGGTCTTCTATCTGCACAAAATTAAGGTGCGTTCTGAACCAGCGATTTATTTACAGGAAGTTTTTGTGATCTTCGCTGCCAATTTCATCCGCCTGGCTACACTCTGGTTAGCCAGTCAAACCCAGACGACGCCACAAAATCTGAAAATCGAGAAAATGGGCATCAAACGCCAGGTGCAAGTGGGCGCCCATGTTTCCGCACAGGTGATCCAGGATTCAGAAGGTAAGTTGTTAAAAGTTCAGTGAACACAGTGTTTTTGCTGGAAAAGTTCTCAAATTTCCGGGCTGTTCTTCGTCCAGATCCTTTCGTTGAAAATCTTGCTTTTTTGTGCCGTTTTCCAACGAATCGCATCTGATTGCACAACCGTTACGCTAAGTTCATTGAAAACACTTCTTTACGACAGGTTATTGGCAGATTGTACCAGCCGCAAGCGCGCTTGTAAAATCATTGTAGAGCGTAAATGGATCGAAAAAGACAGCACCCGATCGACTTAAAACCAGTCGCGCCGTAAGAAGAAAACGATTACAACCAGTGAAATGGCCATAGAGACCCCCAAGATGACCCAAAATGCAAATGGTTCGAGGTTGGTAAAAGGCAGATTCACATTCATGCCAAAGAAACTGTAAACGAGGGTGGGCAGATTGATGACAATGGTAGCGGAGGCCAGGAACTTCATGACCGCATTTAGATTGTTCGAAATAATAGAAGCAAAGGCATCCATGGTGGAAAGGAGGATATTGGTGGAGATATTGACCATTTCGATGGCCTGCTGGTTTTCAGTAATAACATCTTCCAGCAAATCTTCATCTTCAGGATAGGCGCGGAACAACTGCCAGCGCTGCAAGCGTTCCATCATGAGTTCATTGGACTTTAGAGCAGTCGTAAAGTACACAAGACTTTTTTGGTACTTGAGCAGCTCAAGCAGTTCGCGGTTACGCTGTGAAGCCTGGAGCTGATCTTCCAGCACGTCGACAATGCGGTTAATTTCTCTGAGGTAACTGAGGTAGCGGATAGAAGCCGAGAGGAGCATGCGCAGGATAAAACGATTGCGCTTGCCAGTTTCGAGACCGCGTATACGACCAGAGGTAAACTCTTGAATGATGTCGTTTTGGCGTCGGCAAACCGTGATGATGCATTTATCCGTGGTAATAATCCCTAAAGGAATGGTGATATAGGGAACATCGACTCGCAAGCCCTGAAAGTAAGGGATGCGGATCAGGATCAGCATGGAGCCATCATCCTCACGCTCGGTGCGCGACCGTTCATCCAGGTCAAGGGGATAGGTGATAAAGTCTTGCGCAATTCCCATAGCGGTCAGTTGTTCGATCTCGTCTGTGGTAGGGTCTACTACACTGATCCAGGCATTGTTCTCCGGCGCTTGAATGACTTCCAAACCCCGTTGACTGCTTTTGTAAATGGTGATCACCGCTCCTCCTATGTGGTTACGTTGTATTTTTTTGCCTGGCTGACCGCCTGGTAGTCTATTCCACCACTGCACTTCGTCTCAATTGTACCCTTCATTCCTATTGGATCATTCTATTTCACTGCGCTAATTGAACTGCATCAATGAGGGCAGAGATCCTTTGTAAAACATTCCGTAATAAGCGGTGATTACCCACAAGTCGAAAGGGGATAGAAAAGCTCCATTTCCTGTGGTATGAATCAGTTAGCGAAAAAGATCAACCAGGAGATGGAGCGATGTTGACTTTACCCGGAAGTGCGGAAATTGCCAAGTTACCTGTGGAGGAAATCGAAGCGACGATCGAGCGGGTGACCCAGCCGATGCAGACGGGGTTACCCGATGCGCGGCTGAAAGCGGTGATCCCGCTGGCAGTGCGCTGCATATTAGCGACTGAAACGCCGGTGATCACGGCGATGAGCCGGGCGGTCAGTCGGGTGGAAGCGGAATGCTGGGCGGCGGCCAAACGGATCTATCGCTTTCTGGATAATGAGCGGTTCAGCCACGAAGCATTGTTTGCCGGGTTATATGCAATGACCCAGGCGAATGTCGCCCAGGAACAGCCCGCTTATCTGGTGGTCGCGGTGGATCCAGTCAACTTCGAAAAACCCTATACCGAAAAGCTAGAGGGGGTGAGTACCGTTCACAAAAGCACGCCGCCAGCCCTGGATGGGGGCGCCCGCCTGGCCCACGGCTACCCCGCCATCACCGCAAGCGTGGTCAATACGCGGGTGCCAGGGGTCAGCTATGCCAACTGGTTCTCCTATCACATCGATTTCATCAGTCAAAATACGGAGATCCAGCAGGCAATCGAGCAGACACGCCAGCTGTTCCCCGGCTATCGCATCCGCTTTGTGATGGATAGTGGCATGGATGATCAGAAGATCTTTGCCTGGCTCAATCACCCTGAGGTAGAGTTTGCCATCCCCGCCACCCATTTGGAGCGCTGGGTGGAAGTCTACAATGAGCGGCTCGATCGCTGGGAACGCGAGCAGTTGCAAGATTTGGTCGACAGCCTGCCCTTCACCCTCCGCTACCAAGCCGCTTTCCAGCATGCCGGACGGACGCATGGGGTGATGCTCCAAGCTGGGGTCTTGCACATTCGCCTGCCTGACACCCAGCAGGAATTGTGGGCGCTGGTGGCCTATAACACCTGGGAAGACCGCACGCTGGTCCTGCTCACCAACATTCCCCTGCTAGACGATCCCACCATCCGCCAGGTGTATGGCGATTGGCGCTTACGCGGCCGGATTGAACACGGCTATCGCTTTGATCAGGAGCAAGGACTGGATGTTGAAGATCTGCGCGTGCAAACCCTCGAACACATGAAACGGCTGTTTGCCCTGGTCCTGGCCGCTACCCAGTTGGTCTTTCACATCCTGCACCATTGGCCCGCTCAAGCCGTCTATTGGCTGCGCAAGTTGGGTGGGAAACTCGGCCTACCCTCCGATCGCGATGGCCCCTATATCCTCCTCCGTGGGATCGCCATGGTTTTATTGACCAACGCTACCCTTTCCTTTGCCGCTATCTCGCCTTTCCCTCATCAACTTTTCTTCCATCTTTAACTTATGGGTAATCACCGCTCCGTAATAAGAATTGACAAGTGGACATTTTATTGTATAATTACAGTCCATATTGGGGATGACAGGCTTCGACGGGGGAGGCTGGTCCCGGGTGGCGAGTCGAGAGGTGCCGACCTCGTAAAATCAGCTCAAAAAATCAAGTGCCAACACTCGCACTTACTCCGCTCTGCCCCTCGCTGCATAACGTAGCGAGCTAAGAGTCTGGCTCATATGTAGCCACGTCTGCCTACAACGCTCATTGACCGCTCGTAGGACAGGCGACACAAAGTCAACGTGCCGCGCGTAAGTGTCGCGAGCCGCGCGAATAGAGGGCCTTCGGGTCCAAGCGACTGGTTGAATGGACGTTTTGTTCGTCTCGTCTGTTCAATGACCATAAGGACGAACTACACTCGTAGAAACTCGAGGGTCGAATCTTTCGGACGCGGGTTCAATTCCCGCCATCTCCACTTTTGCAAGATGCCCAAACCGGGCATCTTTTGCATTTAAAGGTTGTACGCTGTTTTCATGAAGAACACATTGTTTTATTGTTTTGTGTACTAAAAAGCTGTAAAAAGTTGCAAGCACTCACACATGCGATAGAAGAAGTGTCTCTATTTGAACAGCGTATTGAGGCAGTTGGGAGAAAAGAGGGTGGAGCTTATGGGTAAACTTTTCTTGCTGATCGGGCTTATCCATGATAAAACATTCAGAGATTGGACATGTGCCTGTAAGGTAAGCGCCGAAGAGGAAAGGTGGATGCAATGGCCTCTATGAATGAGAGCAGCACAGTTGAAGCGGATAGAGAAGAAATTGGTTTTGAACGGATGGTGTTTTTTAGTGATGCCGTTATCGCAATTGCGATAACGCTATTAGCGCTAGAAATCCGACTACCAGATATTCCTTTGACGGCGGCGCAGCTTCCTACAACGCTCCTGGAAGAAACGCCGAGATTCATCGCTTATTTCATCAGCTTTTTTGTGATCGGTATTTTCTGGCTGGGACACCATCGCATGTTCACCTATATCCGCCACTATAACGTGGGGTTAATCTGGATCAACCTGGTTTTTCTGTTTTAATCGCAAGCATCCCCTTCCCTACTTCGGTCTTAGGACGATTTCCAGGAAGCACGCTCGCTGTTCAGTTTTATGCTACCGTGGTCGCTATTCTGGCAGCAGTGCGAACTACGATGTGGGTGTACGCGGTTCGCCATCATCTGACAGGGCCGGACCTGACACGTATTGAGACCCGGCGCGAGATACAAGTTGGATTGATTACCACCACAGTGTTCCTGATTTCAATTGGAATTGCAGCCCTCAATGCGAACCTGGCCATGTACTTCTGGAGCATTTTGTTCCTGGTTACGCTGGTCACACGATTAGAGAAGTAACCACGAAAACGGCAGCCTTCACTTTACATAGCAGATGAAACCCTTGAGGTAAGCGCCCTCAGGGAAGTTGAGGGCAACAGGATGATCGGGGCCCTGGAAGAGGTGCTGAACGATGCGGGCATTGACATCCGCGTCGAGGGCAGCCCCAGCGATAATTTTCTGGAATAATTCAGTGGAAATTCCACCAGAGCAGGAGAAGGTAAAGAGTAAGCCGCCAGGGCGGAGCAGTTTGAAGGCCAGGAGATTGATATCCTTGTACCCGCGAGCCGCCCGTTCGGCCTGAGCGGCAGTAGGCGCGAACTTAGGAGGATCGAGAATGATGAGGTCGAAGCTGCGGGCCTGATCGCGGAACGCGCGCAGCGCCTGGAAAACGTCGGCTTCCAACCAATCCACCTCGGGCCGGTTTAACTGGTTACGGGAGACATTTTCACGCCCGACTGCTAACGCTTCACCCGAAGTGTCAACAGACAGCACCGAGCTGGCTCCGCCAGCCAGGGCATAAAGACTAAAAGCGCCAGTGTAACAGAAACAGTTGAGCACATCTCGTCCGGCTGAGAAGTCGCGCAAGCGCATGCGGTTGCGACGTTGATCAATATAGAAACCGGTCTTCTGTCCGTGGACTGGATCGATCAGGAAACTCAGACCATTTTCAACAACCGTAATCGGGACGACGGGTTCTCCCCCTCGAAGCGGCCCTTCCCGTTCCATCAAACCTTCCAAACGGCGCACTTCCACATCCGAACGCTCATAAACCTGCTGGATGCCAGTCAGCTCAACTAACAGGTCCGTGAGGGTTTCTCGCCAGCGTTCGGCCCCAGCGGAAAGGAACTGCACCACTAAGAGGTTATCGTACTGATCCACTACCAGGCCCGGCAATCCATCCAACTCGGCATGGACCAAACGCAAGGCGTTGGTCTCTCCAGGAGGGATCATGGTACGGCGCAGATCGAGAGAAGCTTGCAGGCGGCGGCGTAGAAAATCCGCATCGACTTGCTCCGCGGAGTCCCAGGTCCACATTCGGGCCTGAATTTTGGAATGCGGGCTAAAAGCGGCCCAACCCAGGGAGTGTCCATCGGAAGAATGGACATCGACCGTCTCGCCCAGGTCTGGATCTCCCTGCACTTGACGAATCGCACCAGAAAAGATCCAGGGATGATGGAACAAAACCGAACGGTCCCGGCCGGGCTTGAGCGTTAAGATTGGCATGATCTATTACCCCACCTTTTTCTCATCAATCAACTGGTGAAGACCTGCTTCATCTAAAATCGATACCCCCAATTGACGAGCCTTATCCACCTTAGAGCCAGGGTTTTCTCCTAAGACTAAATAGCTCGTTTTCTTACTGACCGAATCCGTCACTTTGCCACCGTGCTGTTCTATCAGCGACTTCGCCTCTTCACGCGAGAGAGAAGGAAGCGTACCGGTAATTACAAAGGTTAAGCCGGTGAAGGGCCGCGGTTGTTCCTCTTCAGCAGCCTGCACCCGGCTGGTGGGCCACACGCCATACATACGGAGATTCTCTGATTAAAGTCTGGTTGGCAGGGCGAGCAAACCATTCTACCACTGCCTCGGCTGTGTTAGGGCCAACTCCATCCACCTGCATCAGATCTTCTGGACTGGCCTCACTGAGCGCCTGCAAGTCTGAAAAGTGGCGGGAGAGATCAGCCGCCATGACCTCACCCACGCCGTGAATGCCAAGCGCAGTGATCAGACGGTCTAAGGGGCGGCTTTTTGAAGCCTGAATGGCCTGAACGAGATTATCAGCCTTCTTTTCAGCAAAGCCTTCCAGTTCCAGCAAGTCCTCTTTTTTAACTGCGTAAAGGTCAGCCAGGTCCTTCACCAGGCCGGCTTCTACAAGTTGTTCGACAATGCGAATGCCTAAACCGACAATATCCATAGCGGAACGCGAGACAAAGTGCTCGAGGTTGCGAACGAGTTGCGCCGGGCAGGCATTGTTGACACAGTATAAAGCGACTTCACCTTCAAACTGCTCAACGGGTTGACCACATGCCGGGCAGGTTTTGGGCGGCTGATATGTTTGCTCACTGCCATCGCGCAAGTCCACAATGGGGCCGATGACATAGGGAATAACCTCACCCGCACGCTTGACCAGCACCCGATCACCGGCACGAATATCTTTATCTGCGATGAAGTCAAAGTTATGCAGCGTAGCCTGTTTGACAATGACGCCGCCGATCTCCACCGGTGCAAGAACGGCATAGGGCGTTAGCACACCAGTCCGACCTACATTTACGCCAATTTCTAGCAACTGGGTAGTGACTTCTTGCGCCGGGAATTTGAAGGCAATGGCGCCACGAGGATCTTTGCCCACATAGCCCAATTCTTCTGACAGGCGGAGATCATTAAATCTTAATCACAATTCCATCGGCTTCAAAAGGAAGCTCTTTGCGAAGGGTACTCCAACGCTCGATCGCCTCTTCCACGCAGGCGATATTTTCACAGTACTGAGCACTCTCGGTGACCGGAAGGCCCAGATCGCGGAAGTACTGGAGTAAATCCCACTGCTTGTTGGGTACGGAACCCTGTGACTGCACCACCTGATAGACCAGGAGACGAATAGGCCGGGAAGCAGTGAGACTGGGGTCTAACTGGCGGAGCGAGCCGGAGGCAGTATTACGGGGGTTGAGATAAACCTTTTCGCCCGCATCTTCGAGGCGTTGATTGAGCCTTTCAAAGTCGGCGATATTCATAAAGGCTTCGCCACGTACGGCGATATATTCTGGGGGCTGCGGGCCATCCTTCTTCACAGGAATGCGCAACGGCAGGGAATGCACCGTACGCAAATTGACGGTAATATCTTCGCCAACCTCGCCATTGCCACGCGTAGCGCCCAGTACAAATACGCCTGCGCGATAATGCAGCACAACCGACAACCCATCAATCTTCGGTTCAATCACGAAATCAGCAGAACGAACGCGCTCATCCAGCTTGATCAGACGCTCGTACCAGGCCCGCAAGTCTTCGATGCTGTAGACATTCCCCAGGCTCAGAACTGGCCCTGGATGAGGCACACGGACAAACTTACCGGTAATCTCGCTGCCGACACGCTGCGAGGGTGAATCGGGCGTAACCCATTCAGGATGTTCTGCTTCAATCTCACGCAGCCGGTTCATTAAGCGATCATACTCAGCATCACTGACTACCGGACTATCGAGCACATGGTAACGATAGCTATGATAGTTGAGCTGACCGCGGATCTGCTCTAGCTCTTGCTGAAGGGTATCGGTTGTGTCGTCCATTGCATCTCCCTATAAATAAACTCCGACATGATTCTACCATCAGTCCTTCAAGTTCAGGCACAGGGGTACCTGAGGATTCTGAAATTGACCGTAACAGGCTCTTGCAGCCCTTTAAACCGCAAAATAATCCCGAAAAAAGGAGCAGATCAGGATATTTTGAAAATTCAGTTATGATAAACTTCAGTTGTCGATCCCATAACAAAATGCTACACTGATCAACAATGGAGGCATCTATGAGCGCTGGAAAAATTATTGGCTATGTAGCGGCTGCAATTTCGCTCTTTTTGGGCGTTCTTTTCATTATGGCTACCTTCAGTTCAACAGGCCAGTTGGGCTGGCTGATCGTCGGCATCATTCTGATCTTGATTGGTTTTGGACTGATCTGGTTTGCTTCTCGAAAACCGAAGGCGGAAGTTCCGGACAATGTCACTTACAAAGTGGATCTTTCGGGCGATGTGAACCTTGACACGATGAAATGCAAGTCCTGTGGGGGGGCGCTTTCATCTGAAAATATTAAGATGGTGGCGGGAGCCCCTGTGGTAACCTGCCCTTACTGCGGTACGGTTTATCAACTCACCGAAGAACCAAAGTGGTAATCGACTAAGAACCTATCCAAAATTGTTTTGTATGTTTGTGATATGCGGCGTAACCACACATCACAAACATACAAGCAGTCTTTTTCGATAGAGTCTTTGTCTATAGGTCGCAATCAAGCCAACTTTGTTTTTTGATTTTGAAATCAGGGAGTAAAGAATGAACGTGCAAATGCTTGCGCGTAAACGTGCTAAGAAGCGCTGGGGATGGATGGTACTGGCCCTGTTGGTGGTGGTCGTGCTGGCTGCACAGCCTGTGATGGCACAGACCTACCGTTTCCAGGTAACACAAGCCTCAGCGGATCTGTACATCAATGAAGATGGAACCGCTTCGATCGACTACAACTATGTATTCCAGAACTCACCGAGCGCCGATCCGATCGATGTGGTCTATATTGGTATTCCTACCGATAATTATGACATTGGCAGTATAACGGCTCAAATCAACGGGCAATCGGTTGCCGGCATTGAACCCTCTCCCTACGTGAAACCGGGAGTGGCGATTGACCTGGGGCGAAACGCGATCCAACCTGGACAAAGCGGGACTTTATCGGTGCATATTGGGACCGTGCGGGGAATGCTGTTCAAGGCTAACACGCAGGAATCAGAGCCATATGCCAGTTTCCAATATACGCCAAACTACTTTGGATCTGAGTTTGTGAATGGCACGACGAATCTGACGGTAACGCTGCACCTGCCACCAGGTTTGACCTCAGAAGAACCTCGCTATTTCCCGCCCAAGAGCGGATGGCCTGGCAGCGACCAACCAGATGAAACAGGGATCGATGATGCGGGCCGAGTCTACTACCGCTGGAGCGCGACCAATGCCAACATCTCAAACAATTATATCTTTGGGGCGGCTTTTCCAGCACGGGTGGTGCCAGAATCGGTTCTGTTGACCGAAGTGCCTTTCCGAATTAACGCGGGGGCAATTTTACCGGTTCTGTTCTGCCTGGGGTTTGGCGTTTTTTTGGTGTTTACGGTTTGGGCAGGAATTGCCAGTGACCGCAAACGAAGATTACAGTACCTGCCGCCGCGCATATCGGTGGAGGGCAATGGTATCAAGCGTGGGCTGACCGCTGTGGAAGCAGCAATTGTTATGCAGCAGCCGATGGATAAGATTTTGACGATGATCCTGTTCTCTGTGCTTAAGAAAGGGGCAGCCACCGTCGTTTCGCGCACACCGATGAAAGTCCAGCCAACCAGCCCGCAGCCAGAAGACTTACGGCCCTATGAAGTGGAGTTTGTACACGCGATGGAGGCTGACCAGTCCTCTGTGCAGCGCGACCGCTTGCAGACACTGATGACGAACCTGGTCCAGTCAGTTTCCGAAAAGATGCGGGGGTTCAGCCGGAAAGAAACCCTAGATTACTACCAGGATATTATGCAGAAGGCCTGGCAGCAGGTGGAATCGGCAGATACGCCAGAAGTAAAGATGAAAACCTTTGACGAGGCGATGGATTGGACGATGCTGGACCGGCGCTTTGATGACCGTACGCGGGAAGTATTTGGTCCGCGCCCGGTTATTGTGCCGATGTGGTGGTGGCGCTTTGATCCTGGAATGCGGGGCAGTGTTGGCCCTAGCGCTGGAGCCGGACGACCTTCGGTTTCGACTTCACAAAATATGCCTCCGCAAGGTGTTAATCTGCCCAGCCTGCCCGGCGGCGATTTTGCCGCCTCGATGGTAGGTGGGATGCAGGCGTTTGCTACAAATGTGGTCGGCGACCTGACGAGTTTTACTGGCGGAGTAACCCAGAAGACGAACCCCGTCCCCAAGTCAAGCTCGGGCGGCGGGCGCAGCGGCGGCGGCGGGAGGACATTCGTGCGCATGCGCGTGCGCTTGCGCGGGATGTGCCTGCGCCTGTGCGGGCGGCGGGCGTTAGCTTGAAGGAAGCAAGATGAGCATTTTAAGTAAGGTAAAGACAAGATTGGCGGCACATCCCCCCATGGGCGCGGCGATCCCGGCGGCGGGAGTTTACCATTACAGGCAAAAGTCACCCGAAGGCGAGGCGCGGGTACACCTGCGGTTTGAACCAGATGGGAGCGGATTCTGCTGGTCAATGCCAACCGCATCCTTCAATTGAACCCCAGCGCGGCATATATGGCTTACCTGCACCTTTCTGGCGTAACGAAGGAGCAGGCGGTGCGGGCGTTGAATAAACGCTTCCGCGTCACGAAAAGGCAGGCCCAGCAGGATTACGAGCAGGTATGCGAGCAAGTGCGCTTGCTGACCGATCCGAAAGCGCACTGCCCGATCTGTGAGCTGGATCTAGAAACCACGGCTCCCTTCTCGGCCCGGCCCTCGGCGCCGTACCGGATGGACCTGGCAATCACTTACCGATGCAACAACAACTGCGCGCACTGTTACAACGCGCGCTCGCGCCAGTATCCAGAGCTGCGCACCGAGGAATGGAAACGGATCCTCGACCAGTTGTGGGATATTGGCATTCCGCACGTTGTCTTTACAGGGGGTGAGCCCACCCTGCGCCCTGATCTGCCAGAACTGATTGCCCATGCAGAACAAAATGGGCAGATTGCCGGAATAAATACCAATGGACGGCGATTAAAAGACAAGGCCTTTCTCTCTGAACTGGTGGCGGCAGGACTGGATCACGTGCAGATTACACTCGAATCGCACGATGAAGCGATCCACGATGGAATGGTGCGGGCGCGTGGAGCATGGCAGGACACGGTGCAAGGAATTCAAAACGCGGTAGCGGAAAAGCTGTATGTGATGACCAACAGCACCCTCCTGCGGTCCAACGCAGCCTACCTTCCAGAAACGCTTGATTTTCTGGCTGAACTGGGCGTGCCAACCGTCGGGATTAATGCGTTAATCTACTCAGGCCACGGGTTAGAAATCAGCGATGGGCTGCCAGAAACGGAACTACAGCCGCTGCTAGAATTAACCCGAGCCGCAACAGATCAACACGGACAGCGCCTGATCTGGTACACGCCCACTCAATACTGCCACTTTGACCCAGTGATGCTGGAGTTAGGGGTTAAAGGTTGCACAGCGGCGCTCTATAATATGTGTGTAGAACCCGATGGCAGTGTGATTCCCTGCCAGTCGTACTACCAATCTCTGGGCAACCTGCTGTATGATCCCTGGGATGCAATTTGGAATCATGAACTGGCAGTCAGCTTGCGCGAACGGCGCGACGTGCCGTTGGCGTGTCAGACCTGTGCCCTGCTGGTGGAATGCGGCGGCGGGTGCCCGCTGGCGCGTGAAGCGAACCCACAGATGCAGCCCAAGACGATTTACGCGGCTTGACTGCCGAAACTACCTGTCCAATCCTCTTATAGGAGACTGTATGGACCTGTTTAGACCCCTCCTCAACCGGTTCTTTCCGCCAATCCAACCTATCCCTGCTGGCGTGTACCATTACCAGGCTCCGCCAGAGGCGCCTTTTCCGTACCGGCTGCACCTGCGCGTTGAGCCTGACGGACGCGGGCTGCTGCTGGTGAATGCCAGCACGGTCGTTCACCTGAACCAAACTGCAACTGAGTATGCTTATCATCTGGTGCAGAATACGCCTGAAGAGCAAGCGATCACGGAAATCTCGCGGCGTTATCAGGTAGACCAGGGAACAGTGCGTAAGGATTACCAGGATTTAATCGGCAGACTGCGCACACTGGTAGATCTACCTGATCTCGATCCGGTCACCTTCCTCGATTTTGGCCGGAGCGAACCCTATACAGGCGCGGTCTCAGCGCCCTACCGGCTGGACTGCGCGCTGACTTACCATCTGCCGGAAGATGGCAAACAGCCTTATGCGCCAATTGATCGTGTGAAACGAGAGATGACCAGCGAGGAATGGAGCGCCATTCTTGACAAAGCCTGGAATGCCGGCATTCCGCACGTCATCTTCACCGGCGGCGAGCCCACCCTGCGGCCAGATTTATGCAAGTTAATCGGCCATGCCGAAAACTTGGGCATGGTGACCGGGCTGCTGACAAATGGCTTGCGCCTGGCAGAGACACGCTACCTGCATGAACTGCTCCAGTCGGGATTGGATCACATGATGATCTTGTTAAATCCTGGGGAAGATCAGTGCTGGGAAGCGCTGCGGGATACGCTGGCTGAGGATATTGCAGTGGTCGTTCACCAGACGCTGACAGAACGCAACTTAGCAGGGTTTGACGATACGTTAGATCGACTGGTGAAGATGGGCGTTGAAAATGTATCGCTAAGCACGGAAAGCCTGGCGTTGAAAAACGAGTTAGCGGCTAAGCGCCAGGCGCTGGCAGAAAGACACCTTCATTTGATCTGGGATCTGCCCGTTCCCTACTCTCAGTTTCATCCGGTAGCGTTAGAACTGGCAGATGAAAGTCTTGACGTAGAAACGCCTTCTACCGGGCCGGGACAGGCCTGGCTGTATGTCGAACCGGACGGCGATGTACTGCCGGGGCAAGGACATTATCAGGCGGTACTCGGCAATCTGCTGACGGATTCGTGGGAAGGCATCTGGCAGCAAGCTCAATCCTGGAAGGAAAACCAGGCGGGAGCTTCTTCTCATCGTGCATGAGCAAGAAGCGCGGGCCAGGCACTGGCACAAGCGATACCAGGAACAAGCCACCTGGACAGAGGCACTACGACGGTATTATACGGCGCGTCTGAAGCTCAAGCCAGATGCCCACCTTCTAGAAGTGGGCTGCGGAACAGGTGCAATCACCAGATGGCTCGGTGACTATACGCAAACCAATGTATATGGGTTGGATATTGATTGGGCCTACCTGAAGTTGGCCCATCTTCAAGATCCACAGACGCGGTTTACTGCCGGAAATGGGCTTAAGCTGCCCTATGCGGCGAACAGCTTCGAGGCTGTCTTTTGTCATTATTTCCTTCTTTGGGTGAGCCACGCGGAGACCGCGCTGGCGGAAATGGTACGCGTTTGCCACCGCGGAGGCGTTGTGCTGGCGTTTGCAGAGCCAGACTACGGCGGGAGAGTTGACTATCCGCAAAAGATGGCTGCTTTGGGGCAGCTACAGACTGAAGCAATCCAACGACAGGGTGCAGATGCGTTTATGGGAAGGAAGCTCTCTGAATTGTTTCACGCGGTTGGATTGGATCAGGTAGAAACGGGCGTGCTGGGAGGTCAGTGGAGCCAGCCGCCTACCAACCAGGCCTGGCAGTCTGAGTGGGATACCCTGGAAGCCGACCTGGAAGGGATGCTGTCTAAGGAACAGATAGAGGCGCTGCGAGCGGTGGATGCGGAGGCGTGGCAGACGGGGAAGCGGGTTTTGTATGTGCCCACTTTTTATGCGTTTGGCGTGAAGAAGGAATAAGGGAAGGGGGCTTTTTTTGTGCATTGGAACTTTGGCAAAAGGGTTGTCAAATTGAAGGAATGAAGCTATAATATGGGCCGTCAGTACGAAAGACATCGGGGCGTGGCGCAGCCCGGCTAGCGCGCTTGCATGGGGTGCAAGAGGTCGGAGGTTCAAATCCTCTCGCCCCGACAGGGTACGAACGTAGATCTCTTGAGTGAATTGTCTCTTCACCCAAGAGATCTTTGATTTAACCAGAGATCTGCAAGTTATGTTTGTGAGAGGGTCCTCTCAGCACCGAATGGTTTGCGGAACAGGCCAATTCTTCTTCAGGCAACATCCTATAATGGTATTTCATCCACTGAACCTTTTTTGTTGAGCAAGGGAGGCTTCAAATGATCCACGTACGCATCCTCTCGCGACCCGCATTTTATATCCTGGGTAAGCAAACCTGGATCGGCGGACCAGACAATGAACAGTTTGGACATTTTTGGGAGCAGTGTAAAGCCGAAGGGCTGCTCGAGTCTTTTAATGAAATTAAGGCAAAGCATGATCAATGGGCTGGCCCACAAACGAATGGCGCAGTGTTAGGGGTATCGCGTGTTGAAAAAGACCCTGCGAGACGAGACTTTTACTATATGATCGCTATCGAAGCACCTGAGGAAGAAGGGATAAGTCAGCTTGAAGAAGCTGGATTGGAAAGGTATCAGGTGCCAGCTGCCACCTGGGCCGTATTTGAATGCCGAGGAGAGGCGCCTGACTCGATTGTGGAATCTGAAATGTATGCTTTCATGGAATGGTTACCTGCCTCAGGGTATGGACATGCACTGGCCCCAGAGATGGAAGTTTATCTCAATAAGGAGGGTGAAAACAACTGCGAGTTCTGGCTCCCAATCGTTAAGAAGTAGTCTTATCAGAAGGATTCAACCGGATGGGGCTAACCAATCACCTGAGAGGCTCATCCAGCAATCCAAGCGCCCGACGACTGGTTTTTCGCCGCTGTTTCATGTTAAAATTCAGCCCAATAAATCACAGTAGGGGTAGATATGGGTGTCGAACTTCATATTAATGTCCGTCCAGATGCCGAAGATCCTTATGATATTATCGAAGGCTTCCCGTTTGAAGAGGGACAAAGCGTGCTCGCTAGCAATGCTCAACTGATCATTGTCGATTTAGGAGAAGCTGATGATACTAACTATGTACAAGATTGGTATCTAAACGAGCACGAAGGAGTCAATTCCTTTTTTATTCTAGACGATGAAGAACATACCCCTTGAGGTTCTCTATCATGCCACTGCTCAAGCGGCAGGTTCGCACAAAGTCACCCGGACTGTCCCGCTGGACGGATGGAGCCTGGCAGATCATGAGCCTGCCGCTTTTGCTGTTTATTGCACTGCCGCTCCTTGCACTGCTGTTCCAGGTAACACCCACGGAACTGATCGGCAGTCTTAAACAACCGGTGGTTCAAGAAGCTGTACAGCTCAGCCTATGGACATCTTTGACCAGCACACTGCTCACGCTGCTGCTGGGCACACCAGTCGCTTACTTGCTGGCGCGTCCTGGTTTTCCACTGCGACAGTGGCTGGACAGCCTGGTAGATCTGCCGACTGTGCTGCCTCCAGCCGTAGCAGGCGTGGCGCTGTTGATGGCCTTTGGACGCAGAGGATTGATCGGAAGCTGGCTGGCGCCGCTCAGGATCACCATCCCCTTCACGCCCATCGCCGTGGTCATGGCACAAACTTTTGTCGCTGCGCCACTCTACATCAAGGCGGCTGCTATTGGCTTTACTGCCATTGGCGCGGAACTAAAGCAAGCGGCAGCGCTAGACGGCGCGAGCAACTGGCAAGTGTTTCGTTATATTATTTTGCCTTTATCGTTCTTGCCGATGATCACAGGCAGCGCGATGACTTGGGCGCGCTCATTGGGAGAGTTTGGCGCTACGATTATCTTCGCAGGGAACCTGCCTGGAAGAACCCAAACCATGCCGTTAGCAATTTACATCGGCTTTGAAATAAACCTGGATGTGGCCCTGGCGCTTTCGTTCATCCTAATCGCCTTCTCATTCCTGATTCTGCTGATGATTAAAGCGATTCTGCGCCAGCAGCTTGGATCGGATCTTGAAGAACGAATGAGATAATTGCAATCGCGGTGATTACCCACAAGTCGAAAGGGGATAGAAAAGCTCCATTTCCTGTGGTATGAATCAGTTAGCGAAAAAGATCAACCAGGAGATGGAGCGATGTTGACTTTACCCGGAAGTGCGGAAATTGCCAAGTTACCTGTGGAGGAAATCGAAGCGACGATCGAGCGGGTGACCCAGCCGATGCAGACGGGGTTACCCGATGCGCGGCTGAAAGCGGTGATCCCGCTGGCAGTGCGCTGCATATTAGCGACTGAAACGCCGGTGATCACGGCGATGAGCCGGGCGGTCAGTCGGGTGGAAGCGGAATGCTGGGCGGCGGCCAAACGGATCTATCGCTTTCTGGATAATGAGCGGTTCAGCCACGAAGCATTGTTTGCCGGGTTATATGCAATGACCCAGGCGAATGTCGCCCAGGAACAGCCCGCTTATCTGGTGGTCGCGGTGGATCCAGTCAACTTCGAAAAACCCTATACCGAAAAGCTAGAGGGGGTGAGTACCGTTCACAAAAGCACGCCGCCAGCCCTGGATGGGGGCGCCCGCCTGGCCCACGGCTACCCCGCCATCACCGCAAGCGTGGTCAATACGCGGGTGCCAGGGGTCAGCTATGCCAACTGGTTCTCCTATCACATCGATTTCATCAGTCAAAATACGGAGATCCAGCAGGCAATCGAGCAGACACGCCAGCTGTTCCCCGGCTATCGCATCCGCTTTGTGATGGATAGTGGCATGGATGATCAGAAGATCTTTGCCTGGCTCAATCACCCTGAGGTAGAGTTTGCCATCCCCGCCACCCATTTGGAGCGCTGGGTGGAAGTCTACAATGAGCGGCTCGATCGCTGGGAACGCGAGCAGTTGCAAGATTTGGTCGACAGCCTGCCCTTCACCCTCCGCTACCAAGCCGCTTTCCAGCATGCCGGACGGACGCATGGGGTGATGCTCCAAGCTGGGGTCTTGCACATTCGCCTGCCTGACACCCAGCAGGAATTGTGGGCGCTGGTGGCCTATAACACCTGGGAAGACCGCACGCTGGTCCTGCTCACCAACATTCCCCTGCTAGACGATCCCACCATCCGCCAGGTGTATGGCGATTGGCGCTTACGCGGCCGGATTGAACACGGCTATCGCTTTGATCAGGAGCAAGGACTGGATGTTGAAGATCTGCGCGTGCAAACCCTCGAACACATGAAACGGCTGTTTGCCCTGGTCCTGGCCGCTACCCAGTTGGTCTTTCACATCCTGCACCATTGGCCCGCTCAAGCCGTCTATTGGCTGCGCAAGTTGGGTGGGAAACTCGGCCTACCCTCCGATCGCGATGGCCCCTATATCCTCCTCCGTGGGATCGCCATGGTTTTATTGACCAACGCTACCCTTTCCTTTGCCGCTATCTCGCCTTTCCCTCATCAACTTTTCTTCCATCTTTAACTTATGGGTAATCACCGCTTGCAATCCTCTTCCATTTTTAGAACAACCGTGCTATAATTTGATATAGAACCTAACAGGTTTGCTCTGAAAAGCGCATCCCTGTAGACAAGACAAATACCATAAAGAAGTCTTCCCCGGCCGGCGATAGAACCGGTTGCCCTTCCGGCCTTTGCAGCTCACATTCCCCGCTCCTCGCCACTACAACAAGCCACCGCACCGCTTCTATTTACCACACTGCTACCCACCGGCTGGGAAGCTAGAGGAGTATCCTATCACCGATTGCCGTTAAACGAGAGATTGCCGTTGGTCATTGAGACGATTTGTGGAAACTATTAAAGAGGAAGAAAAAGATATGGATACACATACTACTTTTGCCTTTACTGAGCAGCAAGCCGGCGCAAACGCCTTGTACAACCTCGACTTAGACGAGGAAAAGGTTAACCTGCTGCGGCGCACCATTGCGCGCGGCGCTACCGAAGATGAACTGGCGCTGTTTATTGAACAGTGCCGTCGAACCGGTCTGGACCCATTTGCCCGGCAAATCTATGCAGTCCGCAGAAAACAGTGGAATTCGCAAACCCGTTCTTATGAAGAATTGCAGGTTATTCAAGTTTCGATCGACGGATTTCCGGCTGATTGCTGATCGAACACATAAGTATGCTGGACAGGTAGGCCCGTGGTGGTGCGGGTCAGATGGGGAGTGGAAAGAGGTCTGGTTGAGTGATGAGCCGCCTGCTGCTGCTAAGGTAGGGGTTCTGCGTCACGACTTCCACCAACCATTATATGCGATTGCGCTCTATAAGAGTTATGTTCAAACCAATTCGCAGGGTGATCCCGTAAGCCGCTGGAAGACTGATCCGGCTGGTATGCTGGCAAAATGTGCTGAGGCGCTCGGATTACGGCGGGCCTTCCCGCACGAGCTGAGCGGGCTGTATACCACTGAAGAAATGGAACAGGCAGACAACCCGCAGAATGTTTCTCCGAGTAATGGGAATGGCGCCGTCACGACTGAAATTCCATCTACCGGTGAGACCAACGGGAACGGAACAAAGAAGTCTCAAGGACAGCGTCCATATTCGGCGGAAGACCTGCGCACGAACTTCGCAAAGGCTGTGGCAGCGATTGAAGCACGTGGATTGGTTCTAGGGCCAGATGATTACACGACAACACACGATGCGCTGCAAAACCTCCTGGAGAGCGAACGAGATCTAGAGCGCTACCTGGAATACGTTAGCAGCATTCCCTATCTGGAAGAAATGAGCGAGGCTCATGTGGTCGCGCTGCTGCGACTTCTCAAACCAGTTACAGTAGATGGCACCTGTATTCCATGCGAGGAAGCTCAATCAGAAGCGGCAGCGGTAATTGCTGCCCTGGATACAGGCAGCGACGACACTGAAACCGAAGAAGAAGAGAGCGAAGTTTAACCACCTGTTCCGCTGATAAAAAACATATGAATTGACAGGCCTTGCGTTTTAAAGCAAGGCCTGTTTTCCTTTTCACGAAATGGTGTAAAATATTGGTTAGGTTCCGGTTACATTACTGTTAATTCACTACAACAAGATAAAGGTATCCTTCGCTGCGTGCAAACAACGCGAAACCTATTCCCTGAGCTACCTGTTCATAGGGGGACTGATGCAGCCATCTACAACCTGGCTTTCGAGTTCGTTCGAAAAACCGTTTCTTTACGTAAAGCGCGAACTGCTCAACTTTAACGATCTTTCGATCAGTAAGCAAAAGATCACAGGCGCCTTAATTCAGATTACGCTGTGGATCATCATTCTGACGGCGATCAATCTCGGCGAACTCATCGCTTATCCTGAGCAGCGAGGAGAGCTTGTTGGATTCCTGAGGGATGACTTAATCATCATCGGGTTGTGGAGCCTGTTATATTGGTTGAATTGCTCGCGCTATGCCAGCTATGCCGGGATCCTCCTGCTGCTTTGCATGGTGGGTGGAATCAGTTTTTGCCTCGACTTTCGCATTCTGTATCAAGTTCTGCTGTTTTATGCTCTCCCTGTGCTGGCTTCTAGCTTTATCCTTAAACCAAAGAGTTCCTTCCTGTTTGCAGGCGTTTCTACGCTCGGATATTCAATCGCTTTTGGCTCTCGACAGCAGCTTCAACTGCCTGATTTATTTAATTTCTTCATCCTATTTTTATTTGCCGCGCTTTCGAGCGCTGTGGCTGAACATTTGAATCAAATGATTAAGCAACTGCAAGTAAATGAGACCAGGCTGAAAAGCATGGTGACTCTCTTCCAGATGCAGAATGCTTCACCGCAAGAGGTGACTGATCAAACGCTGGAAGAAGGGATCCGACTGACGCAGAGCCAGTTTGGTTATCTGGCATTCATCCAAAATGATGAAAGCACTGTGACAACGTATGCCTGGTCGAGAAGCGCCCTTGACACCTGCCATATCAAGAATGCACAAATGGAACATGGTTCTACAGCAACGGGATTATGGAGTGAGGCTGTGCGCCAACGCAGAGCCGTCATTACCAACAACTACCTGGAATCCAATCCCTTTACGAGAGGTGTTCCGAAAGGACATGTTTCCATCTACCGCTGCCTCAATGTCCCTTTTATTGAGGGAGAAAGAGTTGTGGCAGTAATTGGTGTGGCGAACAAGGAACAAACCTACAACGAAGCAGATGTGGATCAGTTGCTGCTCCTGATGAATGAGCTTTGGTCATTGTTGCAACGCAAGAAAATGATCTCACGGTTGGAGGAATCAAATCAGGAATTGAGCGAAGCTTACGAAGCGACCCTTTCTGGTTGGGCGCATGCGCTCGAAATTCATAATAAAGATACCGAAGAGCATTCACGGCGGGTGATTGAACTATCGATGAAGCTGGCGCAAACCGTCGGTTTACAAGAAGATGAACTAATCCATTTTCGGAGAGGGGTGCTGCTGCATGATATTGGGAAAATGGGGATTCCAGATTTCGATCCTGTCCAAACCAGGCACGTTAAATGAACAGGAGTGGCAGATCATACGCCAGCACCCAGTGAACGCATATCATTTACTCTCGCCTATTTTCTATCTACACCCGGCGCTGGACATTCCTTATTGTCATCATGAAAAGTGGGATGGCACAGGCTATCCGCGTGGGTTAAAGGGAGAAGAGATCCCCCTGGCAGCTCGCATATTCAGTGTAATCGATGTTTGGGATGCCCTTACCTCTGACCGGTCCTATCGATCCGCGTGGAGTAAAGAAGCCGCAGCGGCCTATATCGGTGAACAGGCCGGACATCACTTTGACCCTCAGATTGCGAAGATATTTCTCGAAAAACATGCGCGCTAAGGGGTGATTTGGAGGTTGGCATTCAGGGCCAGAACGGCTCCAGCGGCACACAGGCAAATGATGCAAGCGATTACGACGACCGAAACGCCCAGGATCACCCAGCGGTTACGACGACCTGAGGGAACACCAACCTGCTGTCGATCAACATCGTAAATGGCAGCTGTGCCAGGAACAGTTTCAGCCGCCTGCGCAGCGCGCGTGATCGATGCATCTTCATTTACGACCCTCTCGTCACCGTAATTCTCTGGATACCACCCGTGGTTAACCCCTTCACCACCGGCCTTTTGTACTGTTTCTGGACCCTGTTCAGCAGATTCATCTCGCAAGGTTTCTTCTGCAATTTCTTCATCTCGCAAACCAAGCACTTGCTTCTGAGGTTCAGGCTGCGCGCGAACACGAAGACCAGGTTGATCTTCCTCCTGGTTCACCTCAAACTCAGCGCCACAAAAGGCACACTGGATGACTTCATCCGTGGGAGCATATTCCAGCGGGGCTCCACAGGCCGGGCAATCGATTCGTTCAGCCATGCAATTCTCCTTGATCCACTCTTCCCTTAGCCTTGAAAAATCCCCCTAATTTACCCATTTACGAGAGTTTCTGTCTACAAACTTCCCATTTTGAGATTAATTATAGCAACAAAAAGACTTCTTATTGGTATAATGATTACCATGAACGGTAAACTTAATCGTAGAGACTTCCTCAAAATATCTGCACTTGGCCTGGGAGGGCTGGCTTTTCGCCCATCTTTTTGGACTGGCGATGATACCGACAGCGGGGATCTTGCTCGCGTCGGCACACAATCGGTCAGTGTCTACAGCCAACCTTCTGATAAGAGCACCATTCTCTATCAACGATACCGTGATGAACTGGTTAATGTGTACTATGAGGTAGTCTCCGAAGACGGCCCAGGATATAACCCGGTCTGGTATCGGGTCTGGCGTGGGTACGTTCACAGCGCGCATATGCAGCGTGTCAAAGTCCGGCTGAACCCAGTGATTAATGACATTCCAAAAGAACATGGGCAACTGGCAGAGGTGACCGTTCCCTTCACCCAGACCATGCGCTACCTTCCTTATCTAAAATCTTGGGAGCCGCTTTATCGTTTATATTTCGAATCTACCCATTGGGTGATGGGTGTGGATGAAGGGCCCGATGGAACCCCCTGGTACCGGCTGCATGATGAACTGACCGAAGTTGAGTATCATGCTCCGGCTACTCATTTCCGATTGGTGCCGCCTGAAGAGTTCGCGCCGATTTCACCCGATGTTTCTCGGTGGGACAAGCGGATTGAAGTATCCATTGTACAGCAAAGCCTGAAGGCTTATGAGAAAGACAAAATGGTTTTGCAGTCACGGGTTTCGAGCGGTATGCCAGACAGCCGGAGTGAGCCAGGGCATATCTCGACAGACACCCCCAAAGGTGAGTTTCGCGTTTACTCTAAAATGCCATCAAAACATATGGGGGATGGACAGTTAACCTCGGATATTGAAGCCTATGAACTGCCCGGCGTGCCCTGGACAACCTTTTTTGCTGAAAACGGGGTAGCGCTGCATGGAACGTATTGGCATACAAACTTTGGCATGACGATGAGCCACGGCTGTGTGAACCTGCCGACAGAGATTGCCAAGTGGATTTACCGTTGGACGACCCCGATAGCCGAACCAGGCACCTGGGAAGAACGCGGCTACGGTACGCTCGTCATTGTTTCCTAAGCTCCGACAAACTGCATAAAGACCTGATTTCCTAAAAGCCGGCCGCGTTTCGTCAGACGCAAATGCGGGTCTGTTGAGTCGTACCATTCCAGCAGGCCAGACTGAATGAGCTGCTCGATTTCTTGTCCAAACACTTGCTGGAGTTTCTGACCAAACCGATCAGCAAACCTACGGCTCGAAACCCCCTCTTCTGTCAGACGCAGGCCGACCATCATCGTTTCCTGCATCTCTGTCTGCTGATCGACTGGAATGGTGCGCCGGGTGGCGGGACCGGTTGGAAATAAACCAGCCGGTTTTTGCTGGCAACGGTCAACAAAAGGTTTGATGCCGCCCACATTCATGGTGCGCATGCCACCCGCAAAGCCATGCGCCCCAGCCCCAAACCCGAGATAAGGCCGGTTGTACCAGTACTGTAAGTTGTGGCGGCAGGTTAGCCAGGCGCCGTCATTCGCCTGGCGCGCCCAGTTTGAGATCTCATACTGTTTATAATCCGCCTGACCCAGTCGATCCATCGCATGCTCATACATATCCGCTGCCAGATCATCGTCAACAAGGGGAATTAAGCCGTGTCTGAAGCGCCGCTCCAGGGGGGTGCCGTGTTCAATCGTCAAAGCGTAAAGGGATAGATGGTCTGGCTGCATGCCAAGGGCACGCTCCAGGGTCGCTTGCCAGCGATCTAAGGTTTGCCCAGGGAGGCCGAAAATCAGATCGAGACTCAAATTCTCAAAGCCCGCACTACGCGCCCAATGGACAGCCTGCGCCACGTCATAAAAGTCGTGCTGCCGTTCCAGCAAGCGCAGGTCATCAGGGTGAGCAGACTGCATGCCAAAGCTTAGCCGATTAACCCCCAAAGCTCGGATCGCCTTCAAGTAATCCTGTGAGACTGTGCCTGGGTTGGCTTCGATGGTGATTTCCACTTCAGGCTGGACATCAAAAGACGAATGAATGGTCTTTAAAATATCCGCAAAGTGCTGCACGGAAAGCAGGGAAGGTGTGCCGCCGCCAAAAAAGACGGTATGCACTGGCAAGCAGTGACCTGCATCGGCTTTGGCAGTATTAGAAACGGTAAGAATTTCCTTACAAATTGCCTCAACGTAGGCAGGAATCCATCGCTCCTGGTGAGCAAACGTGTTAAAATCGCAGTAACTGCAGCGATGGCGGCAGAAGGGCACATGCAAATAAAGACTGTAATTGTCCATTTCGGAAGCAAGGATAACACAACCCACTCGTGTTCGCAACACTTGAAGGCAGGCGGTTCATTCAAACCGTTGACAGTTACTCTTTAACAGGTTACATTTACTGCCACAAAATCCTCTCCTCACTGAACCCTGGGCAGAAGCTGCACCCTTAACCAGTAACTGTGTTATAATTCCCCGCACGCCGGGGGTTTCCATCCCCCGGTACTTCGTTAAGGAAACTATGAGTCCTGAAACAACTTCAAATACAACCACAAAAATTTGTCCAACCTGTGGAACCCGGCTGAACATCAATGCTACACGCTGTTCGGTGTGTGGCAGCACCCTTTCACCAAGCGTCGCCGTCGCTTCCAATAAAGCCGTACAAGGTCCGCGTGTTCCCGTAGTAACCCTCAGCCTTCCAGTGATCGTAGGCCTGGCCCTTTTGCTGATGGTCATCGGGGCGGGTTCGGTGTATGCTATTTTACAGAACCTTAATGGCAAAGTGGAAGGGGTAGCTGCCATTGCTGGGGTAACGATGACACCCACGCCTACTGCTACGGCAACCATTACCGCGACGCCACTTCCCACCGCCACAGGGACACCTGAACCCACCTGGACGCCCCTTCCGGGGATTGACTACAAAGTCGCAAATGGCGACACGTGTGGATCGATCGCTTACGTTTACAATGTGTCTGTCAACAGCATTATCCAAGAAAACAAACTTTCACCAGAGTGTATTCTTTCCGTTGGACAGGAACTGGTAATCCCACAGCCAACCCCCACCCCTTCGCCACAGCCAACCAGCACCTTGAACCCAACAGAACAGGCCTCGGCTGACTGCCAGAAGGTGGAATACATCGTAAAAGACGGCGATACGTTAGGTGGGATTGCTGGGAACTATGCGGTCAGCAAGGAATCGATCCTGATCTACAGTGGGAAGCCGGATGATATTGTGCGAGTCGGGGAAAAGCTGATTATCCCACTATGCGAACAATCCCTCGAACCGCCTACGCCGACCTCCATTCCCCCTTACGCGGCAGCGAATTTGCTGCTGCCTGCCGACGGTGCTTCGTTCAAGGCCAGTGATGTAATTACTTTGCAATGGGCTTCGGTCGGAGATTTACGGCAAAACGAAGCTTACGCCGTCACGATCATTGACGTAACGGACGGAAATGCGAAAAAGACGATTGAGTATGTGACTGACACCAAGTATATCGTGCCCGACAGCTTGCATCCTACGGGGAACACGCCTCATATCTTCTACTGGACGGTTCTATCAGTGCGGCAGACTGGAACAGAGAAGGACTCAGGCACGCCGACCTGGGAACCAGCGGGAGATGTCAGCGCGCAGCGCTCGTTTAGCTGGATGGCTGGACCTGGAGCCGCTGCTACAACACCACAACCTTAAGACCATGTAATAGACTTGTGGTGAAATAGAGAGAAACGGGCTATACTACCAGGCATGATCACCTACCAGAAACTGAAAGCCCATCCGCAAGCGGCAAAAAGCATCACTGGCATGAGTTTGGAAGCCTTTGAGGAACTGTACAAAGCGTTTGCTGAAGCGCATCGGGAGCGGCTGGAGCAAGCAACCCAGGCGCAGTACAGTGGGAAACCACGCCAACGGGCCTATGGCGGTGGGCGGAAAGCGAAGTATGATCTGCGGGACCGATTGCTGATGACCTTGTTCTGGTTGAAAGCCTACACCACTTACGAAGTGCTGGGCTTCTTCTATGAGTTGGACAAGACCAACATCGAGGACAACCTGAAAGCCATCCTGGCAACCCTGGATACGATGACCGGTTTCACCTTCGATCACCCCTCGCCGGATCGGCGGAAGTTACACACCCCGGAGGCGGTGATGGAAGCCTTTCCCCAGGTGGGTTTGGTGATCGATGCCAAGGAACAGCGCATCCAACGGCCCAAGACCCCCAAAGGCGGATCAGGGCAATCCGAGCAGCGCCCCTACTACTCTGGCAAGAAGAAGGCTCATACCCTCAAAAGCCAGATTGCCGTCCGACCCGATGGACACATCGAAGCGGTGTCAGAGAGTGTTCCTGGGGGCAGCTATCACGACATCACCCTCCTGCGCCAGAGCAAGCTGCTAGATCAACTGGCCGATGGAGAAGAAGCGATGTTGGATAAAGGGTATGATGGCATCCAGAACGATTACCCGCAGCTGCGGTTGACTTTGCCCTTTAAGGCCCGTCGCAATCATCCTTTGGAGGAAGATCAAAAAGCCTACAACCGTTTGCTTTCTGCTTATCGCATTCTCGTCGAACATGCCCTGGCTCAGATGAACCACTTCCAGGTGTTAGCCCAGGTATTTCGCCACAGTCGCAAGGGGCATGGCCGCTTGGTCCGGATTGTCGCCGGTTTAGTCAATCGGAGAATTGAGGTCAAACCGCTCAAAACCTACGCCGCGCTCGCATAGCCTTTTGATTGGCCCTTTCTCTCTTTGGTTGTTAACGTGCTATTTCACCACAAGTCTAATAAATGAACGGGCGACAGTTCATCTTGAACTGTCGCCCGTTTTTTCTATGATCGGGAAACTCGACTACGCTTCCTCTTTCTCGAGGAAACGCGCCGCCTGCATAGCAGCGGCAGCGCCCATACCAGCCGAGGTAACCACCTGGCGATAGTTCGAATTGGCAGCTTCACCTGCGGCGTAAACGCCCGGCACGCTGGTTTCCATCAAGGTGTTAACCTTGATATATCCACCTTCTTCCATCTCCAACTGTTCTTTAAACAATTGGGTGTTGGGCGTGTGACCAATGAAGATAAACAGGCCGGAAGTGGGGAAATCGGTCACTTCTGAGGTAAGAACGTTCTTCATACGGACAGCCTCTACGGCATCCTTCCCAAGCACATCTGTCACCACTGTGTTCCAGACAAATTTGATTTTTGGGTTGCTCATCGCCCGTGACTGTAAGATGGCCCCAGCACGTAAGGTATCGCGACGGTGAATGACGGTGACCTTCTTCGCGTAGCGGGTCAGGAAAATACCTTCTTCCATCGCCGAATCACCACCACCGACGATGACCACCTCTTTTTCACGGAAGAACCACCCATCACAGGTGGCGCACCATGAGACTCCCTTACCGGTCAGCTCAGACTCGCCGGGGATATTGAGACGGTTCGGGCTGGCGCCTGTGGCAATAACCAGGGATTCGG
Organism: uncultured Chloroflexia bacterium; assembly: GCA_963791025.1. Taxonomy (GTDB): domain Bacteria; phylum Chloroflexota; class Anaerolineae; order Anaerolineales; family Anaerolineaceae; genus DSYU01. The sequence goes on from CAWBQF010000001.1 coordinate 339,657, forward strand.
CGAGGTATTCGCGATTATACGTGGTCACTTTGAACGGGCGCTGTGAAAGATCGACCGCAGTGGCTGTGTCAAATTCAATCTGCGCGCCGAAGCGTTCGGCCTGCTTCTGAAACAGCTCACCTAACTGGCTGCCCCCTACCCCTTCTGGGAAACCCGGGTAATTTTCAATTGTGTGCGTCAGAGCCGCCTGCCCACCCATTTCCATTCCAGTGATTACGACTGGCTTTAATTCAGCACGGGCAGCGTATAAAGCGGCTGATAGTCCCGCAGGGCCTGAACCTAAAACCAACGTCTTCAACGGCTGACCGTTTTCTTCTGTTTGCACGCCGGTTAACCCGGTGAAGTTAAATTCCATATCCGCAGCTCCTCCAAATAAAAATGATAACTTAATTTAGATGCAGGTTCTCTAAAAAAGGTGACATTAATTGACAACTGCATCCGTAATATTCAATGCTTGATCCAGCACAGCAAAACCTTCCTGTAACTGCTCGGGCGTAATGATCAGCGGAGGGATAATCAGCAGAGTGTGCCAGTGCGTGTACAAGTAGACACCGTGTTCTAATAGATAAGCACGCAGGGCATTCATCGCGGGACTGGTACCATTATAAGGTGCGAGAGGCTCACGTGTTTCACGACTGCGCACCAACTCAACTGCTCCAAACAAGCCGATCGAGCGCACATCACCGACAGAGGGATGGCGTTCAACCAGTTCAGCAAGCATCTCTGACAAAACTTCGCCAGTGCGGGCGGCCTGTTCTACCAGGCATTTTTCTTGCATGACCTGGATGTTGGCGACAGCCGCAGCCAGTGAAATGGGATGCCCATTATAAGTCAGCCCGCCTTGATAGGTGCGATCGTTGAAGGCCGCGGAAATCTCTTCACGCATAGCGACTGCCCCTAAGGGCGCATATCCAGAGGTTAACCCTTTTGCCATCGTCATCAGATCGGGCTTTACATTCCAGTGATCTACCGCAAACCACTGACCGGTGCGGCCAAAACCACTCATCACTTCATCGCAAATCAAAAGGATGCCGTAACGGTCACAGATTTGGCGAACTCCCTGCAAATACCCATCAGGGGGGATGATGACCCCATTGGTACCGGTTACCGTTTCAAGCAAAACAGCAGCAATGGTCTGCGGACCTTCATACTGGATAATTTCTTCAAGATGATTGAGGTAATCCCGTGCAAATTCCTCATCGGAAATATCAGGCCGGCCACGATGGAAAGTGGAGCGGTAGCGGTAGGGATCAAGAAAGTGAACCACACCGGGCATGACTTCCGGCTCCCAGGCTAAACGGCGCGGATCTCCTGTCGCGGCGAGCGCCCCAAAAGTAGCGCCATGATAAGAACGGTAACGTGTCAGGATCTTATGCCGCCCGGTATAGCCGCGCGCCAGCTTGATGGCATTTTCGTTGGCGTCTGCGCCACCCAGGGTATAAAGAAAATGAGTTCAGGCCCTGGGGAACCACCTGAGTGAGCAGATCACCTAACACAGCGCGCGGTTTGGTCGCCATGCTGGGGCCAGCGAAGGGCAGTTCACGGGCCTGGTTCACCATGGCCTCAATCACATGCTGGTTACCATGACCAATATTAACACACATGACCATTGAATTGAAATCGAGGTAGCGCTTTCCGTCTGCATCCCAAAAGTAAACGCCATCAGCTTTTGTAACAGGGATTGGGTTGACGTGCGCCTGCGCGGACCAGGTCCAAAAATTATGTTCGAGCGACAGCGGTAGGATTTCTGCATCTGTGAGTTCGGCCATCTTTTCCTCACCACCTTCTAGAATCATCACCCCTTCTATATTTATATTCATATCCTATCATAAAAACTTTGGAAGTGTGAAACCCTTCCCAGCAAGTTTTGGTTTTGCCATACCTATGATATATTATTAAAAGCACGTTAGAAACCGTCCTCATTACAGGGGCAATTGACGGAATTGAGCCAAACTTAGCGGCGCTTGTGTCTAGAGTCGATTTTATTGAGGCTAGAAAAGCAGCCAAAGCGCCAAATAAGTACGGTCCCCAAAAGGTTCCTAAAGTTAATGAATCATGTTTTACAATCTCATATCACGGAGTTAGAGCATGCAGAAACACGCTGAGCTTACCCTAAGACGCATTCAATTATTTGCTTCGGAGCGGGGATTAGGCGGGAAATTGTACACAGATAAGGCTCCGGTCAGCCTTTCGGTTTACCATGCACCCGACCGCATTCCCTTCGAACAAGCGATGCAAGGCGAATATCATCCCACCCAAGTTGCCGAACGGTTTGGACCCTTTTGGTCCACGCACTGGTTCCGCGTTGAGATCAACGTTCCCCAGGCCTGGGCAGGACAAGAGGTGCATTTTCTCTGGGATTCCTCCTCAGAAGCCACCGTCTGGCAAGACGGCAGCCCGGTTCAGGGAATGGCGGGAACAGGTGGGGCCTGGATGTCAGGCCCTGTGCGCAGTGAATTTACACTGACACAAAAAGCGAAGGGCGGCGAAACTTATACGCTCTATATTGAAATGGCAGTCAACAACCTGTTTGGGTTGGGAGTCAATGAAACCCCCATGCGGATGGCGCAAGTGGGAGTCTTACGACAGGCGGAAATTGCAGTGTTTGATCGTGAAGCCTGGGATCTCTTATGGGACTTCAAAGTCGTCGCTGATATGGCTGAAGCGTTAGGCCCAAACACGCCCCGCGGCGGGCAGGCTCTGTTTGCGGCGAACAAAATGGTCAATTTGATTGACCTGGAAGATCGCAGCACGTGGGAGAAGGCGCGAACAGTCGCCAAGCTGTATCTGGCGGCGAAAACCGGCGAGGGCCAGCTTAACCTTTCTGCAATCGGTCACGCGCACATCGACACGGCCTGGCTTTGGCCCCTGGCGGAAACCCGGCGCAAATGCACCCGAACCTTCTCGACGGCTGTGCGCTACATGGATGAGTATCCACAGTATCAGTTTGCCTGCTCACAGGCGCAGCAGTACGAGTGGATCAAGGAGATGCATCCTGACCTGTATGAGCGGATCAAAGAAAAGATTAAAGCGGGCCGGTTTATCCCAACAGGCGGCTCGTGGGTAGAGCCAGACTGCAATATTCCTTCGGGCGAATCACTGGTGCGGCAGTTCGTTTATGGTCAGCGCTTCTTCCGGAAAGAGTTTGGAATTACCTGTCAGGAGTTTTGGGAGCCTGATGTCTTTGGTTATTCAGCAGCCCTACCACAAATCCTACGACAGGTGGGAATGCGGCACTTCTTGACGATTAAACTCTCATGGAACCAGTTTAATAAGCTCAGCAGCCACTCTTTCTACTGGGAAGGGCTGGATGGCAGCCAGGTTCTCACCCACTTCCCCCCTGCTGATACCTATAACTCAGCAGCCAACGTGAAGGAAGTCCTCTTCAGCCAGACGAACTATAAGGACCTGGATCGATCGCAGGAAGCTTATTTGCTGTTTGGTTGGGGTGACGGCGGCGGCGGGCCTACGCGCGATATGCTGGAACAGATTAAGCGCATGGAAAACGTAGATGGCCTGCCGCGAGTTGAAATGCGGTCGCCGCATGAGTTTTTCACCCGGCTGGAAGAGAATTCGGAAGATCTATTGACGTGGGTGGGTGAGTTGTATTTTGAACTGCATCGCGGCACGTATACTACGCAGGCCCGCAACAAACTATACAACCGACAGAGCGAGTTCTTGCTGCACGACCTGGAATTTGTAGCCGCTGTAGCCCACACGCTGGAAGATGCGGATTATCCCCAGGCAGACCTGGACCGAATGTGGAAAATGGTGTTGACCAATCAATTCCACGACATTATTCCCGGATCGTCGATCGCAGAGGTGTATGAAGACTCGAATGCACACTACCAGGAGGTGCTGGCAACAGCCGCTACGCTGCGCAACCAGTCAATGGTGACCTTATTGGGCAAGCCCGAACAGGACGGAAAGAATGTGGCGGCGCTCAATACCCTTGGCGTGGACCGGACCGAAGTGGTGGTGCTGCCAGCGGGACTGGAAGGCATTCAGACTACGGCAGGTGGAAAATCACTGGGAATTGCAAGTGTGCCATCTTACGGCTACCGGGTATTTTCGCCAGACAAAAATCTCGACCAGATGGTGCGCGTTGAAGAAGTTGGCGAAACCATTGTCCTTGAAAATGACTTAGTGCGAGCGGTTTTCCGACAGGATGGCGCGCTCATCAGCCTGTTCGATAAGCGGGTCAAACGGGAGGGTGTAGAGCCAGGACAGGCAGCAAACCGCTTCGTTCTATTTGATGATAACCCGAACAGTTGGGATGCCTGGGACGTAGATATTTTCCATCTCGAAAAGCCCCTCCCAGTGGCAGGAGCAAAGAACTATAAGGTGGTGGAAGAAGGCCCACTGCGGGCAGCCGTGGTATTCGAATATGATCTGACTTCCTCAGCTACCGTTCGGCAGACCGTTTCGCTGACGGCTGTTTCGCCGCGGTTGGACTTTGATAATGAAGTGGCGTGGCACGAGAATCATAAGATCCTCAAAGTGGAATTCCCGCTCAACCTGCACACCACGCAAGCTACCTATGAGATCCAGTTTGGCAACGTACAGCGACCTACTCATTGGAATACCAGTTGGGATATGGCACGCTTCGAGGTAGTGGGGCATAAATGGGCAGATGTTTCAGAGCCTGACTTTGGTGTAGCCCTGCTGAATGACAGCAAGTATGGGCACTCAGTGCATGACAATATCTTGCGGCTGTCGCTGCTGCGCGCGCCAACTGCGCCTGATCCACAGGCTGACCAGGGACAGCACGTCTTCCGTTATGCGCTGCTGCCGCACACAGGCATCCCGCAGGAAGCCGGCGTTATTGAAGAAGGTTACCGCTTTAACGATCCTTTGCAAATCTTCCCCACTGGTAGGGATCCAGTGGAAAAATCCTTCTTCCAAGTCAGCAGCCCGGCATTAATCCTGGATACCGTTAAGAAAGCTGAGGATTCGGACGACGTGATCGTACGCCTGTATGAGGCGCGAGGATCACACGGAGAAGCTCAGCTAAGCAGTCCTTTGCCAATCCAATCGGCGGCACGCTGCAACCTGTTGGAGGATGAGGAACCTGACGGTGAAACAGAATGGAAGGGTGGCTCTCTTTCACTCAAGTTTCGCCCATTCCAGATCATCACCTTAAAGCTGAGAATGTCCTGATCAAAACCTAATGCTGGCGTTTGGCCCTGAATTTGAGCCAAACGCCAGTTTTCTACAGGAGAGAGACGATCATGATTTAAGCCAGACATTTTCTCAGGCAGATTCTTAAAACGGACCTCTCTAAAGATATTCTTTACCGAGTAGGGCTTGTTTCTGCGGCCTGGACGGAAGACGGTGATGCACTGTTTAAGGCATCGCTTGTGCAGCAAGTTCCACGCTCTGACTTACAGCATTTTGATCCACAAGATACTGCCGGAGAGGTTTTTATCCATTTGCGCGCCTATGGGAACGAGATCCTCAGGGTAGGCATCGCTCGATCCTACAGCCCATTTCGGGATGACAGCCCTATGCTACAGATTGCCCCAGGACTGAACCAGCAAGCCTTACAGATCGAGACAAGAGAGGATGGCTGGCGGCTGCTGACAGAGGATGGTCAAGAGCGCGCCTGGGTGGATCGCCAAGACTTTAGTCCTCATCTTTCACCGGATGGCAAAGTGTGGGTGCAGTTTCAGCGAGAAGATCACTTTTTTGACAACTTGTGGGACGCACTACCTGCCTTGTTTTTAGATAAGGCGGAGGGAAGCCATTTAGCAGGCTTCGCCCTTGAGGCGAAACCCGGCGAGCATTTTTGTGGTACCGGCGAACGGTTTGACCGGATTGACCTGTTTGGGCGGCAAATTGACTTAATCAATACCGATGCGCTGGGCGTGAACAATGAACGTGCCTATAAGAATATTCCTTTCTTGCTTAGTTCTCGGCCCTATGGCTTGTTCGTTCACTCACACAGCATCATGCACCTGGATATTGGGGCACATTCAACACGTTCCTTACAGTGGCTGACAGAAGATGATCAACTCGATCTGTTCCTGATCGGGGGAGGATCTCCAGAACGAATCCTTTATAACTACCGCCGCCTGACCGGGTTTCCAGCCATGCCACCAACCTGGTCTTTTGGAGCATGGATGAGCCGCATGACATACCGGTCTGAAGAAGAAGTTACATCGATAGCAGGGCGACTGCGCGCGGAAGGCTATCCGATGGATGTTATTCACCTGGACACGGGATGGTTCGAACGGGAATGGGTCTGCGACTGGCGCTTTTCTACTGAGCGATTCCCTGACCCTTCTGAGTTTTTTAAACGAATGCAAGATAAAGGGTTTCATGTCAGCCTGTGGCAGTATCCTTATATTCACCGCGAATCGACACTGGTAGAAGAAGCTTTGGCATATCCTTACGTGGGCAAAGAGCATCGCGCCGAAAGCGGTGTCGGGCTTGGCTATACGCTAGACTTTACCCGACCCGAAACTGCTCAGTGGTACAGCCAGCGCCTGCTGTCTCCTCTCTTAGAAACAGGCGCGGCCGCGATAAAAACCGACTTTGGTGAGGACGTGGATGAAGACGCTACCTATGCTTCACTGCCAGGGCGAAAGTACCACAATTTGTTTGCCCTGTTATATCAGAAGGCTGCCTGGGAAGCGACCTGCCGGGTGAAAGGCGAAGAGAACACCGTGATTTGGGCGCGTTCGGCCTGGGCGGGCAGCCAGCGCTACCCGGTTCACTGGGGCGGAGACAGCGCGAGTACCTTTGATGGTTTGGCAGGCAGTTTATACGGCGGGCTGCACCTGGGGCTTTCAGGGTTTGCCTTTTGGAGTCACGATGTAGGTGGCTTTTACGGAGTTCCCGATTTTATGAACAACCGCCCAAGCGAAAAACTATATTTGCGCTGGGTGCAGTTTGGCGTTTTGTCGTCACACATGCGGTTTCATGGGACCACTCCACGCGAGCCGTGGGAATATCCGGGGGCAGCGTCAATGGTGCGTGAGTGGCTGCGCTTCCGCTATGCGCTGCTGCCATATATTTTGCGTGAGTCAAAACAGTGTACGCAAAGCGGCTTTCCAATGATACGGGCACTGGTTCTTGAATGGCCAAATGATCCCGCCGCCTGGAGCATCTGCGATGAGTACCTGTTTGGAACGGCGTTTCTGGTATGCCCCTTTACGCACGAGGGTAACAAACGAACGGTTTACCTGCCGGAAGGACAGTGGGTAGACTTTTGGAATGGACAAACCCTGCAAGGCCCTTTGCGCCTACCAGAGGTGGAAAACAGTCCATCTCGCCTACCGCTCTACGTGCGCTATGGAACAGCGGTTGAATACTGCGAGCCGGTCCAACATACTGGGCAGCTTGACAAGGCTGAACGATTTACCATCCGGTATGATGACAGCTACAGCGGCTTCGACTCTAGTGAACTTGCCAGGTGGGTTCGAATTTGAGGATACGAAACGAATTCCACATATAATATATGTAGGCAAGTGAAGAAAACCTTTGAAGAAAACGAGGCAAACGATGAACGTCTTGATTCTCGGGGGGACAGGGCTGATCAGCACATCGATTACAAGGGAACTGCTAGCCAGGGATGTGGATGTCACGCACTATAACCGCGGACAACGCGAAGAACGATTTCCGGGAAGCGTAAAACGAATTCGAGGGGACCGGCATGATACTGCCGCCTTTGAAGCGCAAATGGCGGAAGCAGGGAACTTTGACTGTGTAATCGACATGATTTGCTTTACGCCCAATGAAGCGAGAAGCGCTATTCAAGCCTTTCAAGGCAAAGCGGGGCACTTCATCTTTTGCAGCACTGTAGATGTTTATAGCAAACCAGCCAGGCGCTACCCCTATATTGAGAGCGAGAGCCGCAACGCAGTCAGTGAATATGGGCAAAACAAGGCGCGCTGTGAAGATCTTTTCTTCGCAGCGCACGAACGGAAGGATTTTCCCGTCACCGTGATTCGCCCTGCTTATACTTATGGGGAAGGCGGCACGATTATCCACAGCTTCGGTTGGGAGACGACTTACCTGGATCGGATTCGCAGAGGGAAGCCGGTTATCGTGCATGGAGATGGCTCTTCCTTATGGTCCGCCTGCCATATCGATGATGTAGCGCACGCCTTTGTTCACACAGTATGCAACCCGGTGACTTATGGAAATGCTTATCACACCACTGCGAATGAATGGCTGACCTGGAACCAGTATCATGACACAGTGGCGCAGGCAATGGATGCACCCCAACCCGAACTGGTTCATATTCCCACGGATTTCCTTTATCAGGTGGCTCCTACACGAGCGGAGATTATTAAGCAGAATTTTCAATTCAACAATATCTTTGATAATAGTGCAGCCGAACGCGATCTAGACTTCCACTACACGATTCCCTTTCTGGATGGCGCCCGAAGAACGATTCGATGGCTGGATGAACGCATCTTGATTAAAAGCAGCGACCAGGACTCGTTTGAGGATCGCTTGATTGAACTGTGGGGAAAAAGCAGCATCGATGTAAAGGAAGGGATGGCTCCATTTCGAAAAACAACGTAGAGAAGATGGAATGAAGCCACCTAAAAACACCGCTTAAACCGCCATGTTCTGCCTCTCTACCACTGCACCAATGCACCTTCCATTGTTAACCCCGGGCCAAAGCTCATCAGCACACCCCATTCCCCTGGATGTGGATGATTGGCATGCTGGATTTCTTCCAGCACAAAGAGAATTGTGGCAGAGGACATGTTGCCATATTCAAATAACACCCGGCGCGAAGGAGCGAGTTGATCATCACTCAACCCGACGCGCTGCTGCACATAATCTAAGATCTTGCTGCTGCCCGGATGCACCCCCCAATGTTTGACATCCTGACTCGACAAGCCATTGCGCAAAAGTAGTTCATCCACGAAATCTTCCACCTTCGCCGCGAGAAGCCTGGGAACATAGGCTGAAAAACTCATCCGAAAACCGTGATCGGTAAGATGGAAGGCCATGTGATCGAAGTCCTGATAGTCACAGTAAGTCGCTGAATCCACCAGGTAGGGGCCCTTTAAAGTATCACTGGCAGGACCGATTAAGGCCGCGGCGGCCCCATCTGAGAACAGCGCCGAGCTGACGACGTTTTCGATTGAGCGATCCCCAGGTTGAAAGTGAAGCGAGCATAACTCGACGGATACCACTAAAGCATGGCTGCCTGGGCGCGCCAGCGCCGCTTCACGGGCGCGCAGTAAGCCCGGAAAGGCGCCATAACAACCCATCCCCAGGACACTGCTGCGACGCAGGTGAGCGGGTAAGCCAAGCCTTCCTGCCAGATGCAGATCTAAACCGGGTGTATCGATCCCGGTGCAGGAGACGATAACGAGATCATCGACTGCCTGAGGCGATAGATGGGCGTTTTGCAGGCAGCGACGGATCGCAAGTTCAGCCACTGGGACAGCCTCTTGCATATAGCGTTCATTGCGCTCCTGTGTCGAGCGCTCTTGCTGATAATATTCGCCTGCTGCCAGTAAATTACGGTAGCCAACACCGATATTCAAAAATATCTTTTCCGTGTGGGGGTTGGTACTAAGATAAGGCCGCAACATCTCATAGATTTGCTGCTGACTGTAACAATCGCCTGTTACCGCTGTTGCCAATCCGACCATCGCGGGTAAATTCATCCTCTGAACTCCTTTTTCATTCTTTTCAATTTATTCTAAAGTCGTTGTGTTTTCAACTCGCTAACTCCCTACTCCACCGATAAGCGGGGTGTACCACGCGTTTTCGATACAAGATAATGCCCTATAGGAGGCAGCGCAGATAAGAGACGCAGCGCGAACGAAAGCGAGGTAGGCCTGAGCATCCAGGGCTGAAGTAAACGACCGAGGCGCAGGCGCAAGTGAAAACGCTTGCGCCAGGCTTGCGGGTAAGCCTGGCGCAAATCTGGAGCGGGCAGTTCGCCATGCAAAAAAGCAGATGCATATTGAGCAGCTAACATCCCGCCATCCAAAGCCATTGAAATCCCATTCCCTGCTAATGGAACCACTAAACCGGCGGAATCACCGGCCATGAGCACATCCTGATCGAGGGCTGGTTTTGCAACGAAAGGCACCTGGGCAATACTGATCCAGCGGGGATGGATTCGTTCTGCATGGTCAAGCCAATTCCGCAGACGGGGATTTTGATTCTTCATCCAATCGACAAACGCTTCAGCAGCATTCCTGCCAGGGTGACGAAATGGCTGAAAAACACGCTCGTAGGCCAACAAACACACCACACGCGCATCTCTTTCAATCTCTGATATACCACAGTAGCCGCCTGGAAAACCGTGCAATTCCACGCGTCCAGGGATTGGAGGACCATAAAAGTGCGCTTTGAGCGCAATGAAAGGCTGGGGCTGTTGAAAAAATGGACGGCCTAACACACGATCTAAGATGCCGCGTTTCCCATACGCACCAATGACTAGGCGAGCGCGTAGATTGCGCGGCTGGCTGCCAGAACGTGTATCTAGCACAAAACCCTCCCCCAAACTGCCATGAAGATCATTTACGCGGGTTGCCTGGCGCAAGTCAACACCAACCACCTGGGCGCGTTCTGCCAGGGCAGCATCTAAGAGGCGCCGGCTGAGTCCGATGGCATGACCCGGCAAGGAGGTCTCCCAAAGCGTTCCATCTGGGGCGGTGAGGTGAACGGCATCGATCTGAACCGGGCGTAAGCTCGCTATTTTCTCGCTTACCGCCAAATCAGCTAACAGGCCGGTACATTCGGGAGAAAGGAATTCACCGCAGAGTTTATCATGGGGATAGGTTTTCTCTTCAAACAGCACAACCTGGAAGCCCTGTTGCGCCAGTGTAATCGCAGCGCTGGTTCCAGCCGGCCCGCCACCGATAATGGCAGCATCGTAGACTTTTTCACTCATTTTTCGGCCACCAGGGTCATACGCCAGGGGAAGTGGGTATAAACGCGCGCCCCCCGCAAACCAGCTTGATGCGCTAAATCGAGCAGTTCAGCAGCCGTGTAAGCCCGCCGAACGGAAAGTAAGCCATCATGCCGGGTTAGATAATGCCTGGCAAAGAGCGGCTGCACGCATTGAAAAGCAAAGTAGGGCAGCCAGCCGCGTACCAGATCACTCATCACCAGACCGCGCTGGGCCAAACGAAACGACTGCCGAAGCAGTTGAAGCACCTGTTCGGGTGATAAGTGATGTAAGAACAGAGAAGAGATCACATAGTCCACCTGCCCTGGAGCAACAGGCAACTGCAAGGCATCTGCCTGAACTAAATGAATTTCTGGAAAAGCTTCAGAGCCGCCAGCGGCTACGGATAAATTACGCCCAGCCCAGTCCATCGCGAGGATTTGCAGCGGCAACCGGACACGGCGCGCCCAATGCGCGATGGTGTGAGGTAGACCTGCCCCGCCAGTTCCAAGATCGAGCAAGGTAACCGGTTTTAACTGTACCAGCAGCCGGGGGTAGAGGTGGCGCGTTAAAGACCGCGTTCCACCTAACAAGTCGTTAATACGCTGCATTTCAGCCAGGTTAGCGGCTACATCAGCGGGCGTTCCCCATCCCAGATCTAACAGTTCAGGCTGCTGCAGGCGAGCCGGCGCCAGTTGAAAAAATGTGCTCAGTTCGTGAAGTTCCATTTCTTTTTGTCATTTCAGATCCCCCTGGTATCCCTATTCGTTTAATAATACTTACCTTATCTCTTTATTGTTCCAGAGATTCCCCCTCTGCGATGATGACTATACCGATCATCATAGTTTATTTTGGTCAGAAAAGAAAGTCTTTTTTTGATCAATGTATAGCATTACTTTATGAGAAACAACAAAGCAATAGACACAAAGAACATTACGCGGATCGATTCTTGCCGTATGCATCTATAAGCAAAAGACCTGGAGTTGCTTTCCAGGTCTTTTGCGATTTGTGTTTCTGTATCCTTCTACTGACCGCCGCCTCCAAAAGTGGCTTGTAAGCCTTGAATTAGCTGCTGCGTTTCTTGAGACGTTAGCTTTGCAGAAGGGTGCTGAATGATATAAATGCCAGGCGGCATACTGCCTCTTTGAACTACCTCCACAATCTCGCGCGTTCTCTGCCTCCCCACTCCCCACTCAGAAAAATTCAATCTTTGTCGTCCTTCCTCTACATCACGCTCTACGAGCCAGGAAATCGGGGCAATGTTACTGTACCAGGGCCAGGTGGTCTCATTGCTGTGACAATCAAAACAGGCGCGAACGGCGAGTGCGCGAGTTTGCTGGCTATCCCAATTGGGTTCAGCAATAACTGGAGGGTTGTTATGATTATGACCATATGGAATAAGCTGGATCAAACCGAACAGCACCAGCACTCCTATGATGACCAAACCGATCGTAATCCATGTCCATTTCCGCATTCATTCCTCCCTATCGCAATGTTGAATGTAAACTTCATTGATTGATTCTATCGCAAAAGTAAACTTTAACGGCAAAAAGCAGGATGAAAACACCCCCGAAATGCGCCTTTCAGGGGTGTGATAAGCCTATTATTGTGAACTACTCAGGCAGATCTTTCGCCAGCCATTACGCTGCCGCGTCCAGCACTAATACCCAGTCGGGGCCATCTGCCGGAGGCGTGTAGGTTTGCTCGCCTTTGGCAGGGTGGACGCCAATATCGCTCCACTGGCCTGACCGGGGATCGTACCAGCTTGCTTTGACCTGCTTGCCACTGAGCAAATCCATATTGACGGTTACCGGTTCCGGTTTCGGCAGGTAGATAAAGGCATAGTTGCCTGCTGCATCACGCGTAGCCTGTACGTGCGCGCCACCCGTACCGGCATCCGAAGCCAGAAGGGTCTGATCGGGCACACGTGACAGATAAGGGCGCGATTCCATTAAAGCGCGCAAGTACTGCATTTGCCCGGCAGCAGGCCGATCGAGCGCTTCCCGCCATTGGAAAGCCGGGTGGTTGAGCGGCTGGCGTCCTTCGTCATACATCTGCCAAACCGAATGGTGCCCATAGGTCACCCCACATGCCCCCGCGAACACTGACCGGTAGCACTGTTTCCGGACATCATCATCACGGAAGTAGCCTGTCGCCAGATCCCAGGTAGGCCAGGGATTGACAGGGTGATCTTCATAGTTGGGTTCGCCGTCCAGGGTCGGTTTGGCTGGTTGCATGGCATAGTCATGTTCCACCTTTTCCCACACAGGCACGTCATGCCCGCTCCCGTGGCCTGACTGCATCATATTCATATCGAGCCAGGGTTCCTGATGGATCCAGGCAGAGGTGGAATAGCCGCCCATAGGATGGTAAGTCATCACCATGGGCTTTAGACCTACACCTTCGTGAATGCCACGCGCCATCGCTCGCCAGATCGAACGCTCATCATGCTCACCCCCCTGCGGGTCGGTATAAATTGCCGGGCGGTCGCCTCCCAAAATCCAAATGATATTCGTTTGACTTTGATAGCGGCGGCCCAACTATAGTCCATAGGTATACGCGTTGGCTTCATTAAACACAATCGGTCCTGCCCCCCACAGATGAGATACTTTATCCCCCCAGGTGGGAAGTAAGCCGATGTAAAGCTGATGAGCAGCTGCCATATGGATAAACTCATCCACAAGAGCGAAATAGGCCTCATTGGGTTGGGTTGGGTCATTGTCTATTAAAGGGCATTCCCCGTAGCGATTAGGGGCGTTCAAGCCATCCAGCTCAGCCAGGGCAACGGCCTGGATGACATTAAAGCGTTTTTCTGCGCGATTTTGAAAGTAGAGATCCGCTTCTTCAAGGGTGAGACGGTGAAAAAGCTCCCAGGCGGTATCTCCAAGCCAGAAAAAGGGGTCTCCATTCTCGGTGACCAGGAAACGATGGTTCTCGCTGACCATTACACGCGGGAGAACTTGCTCCGATGGCAAATTCATGACGGTGTTCCATCCTTTACGATATCGGCATATTGATCAGGGTGCGCTGCTTTGCCTTTAAAGTTTTCCAGTTCCAAGTTATCCACGTTGATACTTTCTAAAGCATGGCAGAAGTAGGGTGGGCGATTTTCACCCCAGGCGACTTCGCAGTTTCGCAAGGTAATATTCCGAGCATTCTTCAGGAAAAAGCCGCTGGTGGTTTGCTCCGGCAAACCTTCACCTGGGCAGGGGCGAACATCAGCACGACCTCCGGGCCAACGTGACCACTTATTCAACTCAACACGCACGTTCTCAAACAAGACATTTTCAATGTTGCCCTGTTCCCAACCCTCCACATATACGCCATTCTCGCTGCGCGCGAGCACATTCATAAAGCGCACATTGCGGACCTGCCCAATGCCACGATCTTCCGTCCACGGAATAGCTGTGATGTAAATGGGTTCCCCCCGCCCCCACCACTTTTCATCGAATATACGCGTCTCGACAATCATGTTTGAAAAGAGAATGTTCTCTACATCACTGGATTCACTGAGATGAATTGCGAGGCCACGATGGCTGGAACGTATGGTACATGAATCAAAAATCACATCTCGCATCACTGAGCGAGCTTCCGCACCAACAATTAGGGCTGAAGAGGTTGAAACAAGGGTGCAGCCGGTTACGATGATGTTTTCACAGGGACCAAACGCATTGGTTTCTTCGCAGGTCTTTAAGACAATGCAGTCATCCCCAGAGACAATGTTGCAGTCACTGATGCGCACATCCCGGCAGTGATCCAGGTCAATGCCGTCATTGTTCGGCAGACGAAGATCGTTGTCGATGTGAACAGCATGAATGGTTACATCCTGACAGCCAGAAAGTCGCAATGTCCACAAGGCCCCATCACGAAGGGTAATATCGCGAAAGGTCACATTGTGACAACCCACCAGAAAAATGGTAAAGGGGCGGTTCTGGGTCATCTTGTAGATGTACTGCCCGCGTTCGACAACGAAGGAACGACCGTTCCCATCAATCACACCGTTGCCAGTGATGGCAATATTATCCGCGCGATCCGCAGTGATCAACATGCCATAGCCGGGCTGGTCACCATTGATTGTTCCCGCGGAAAGCGCTCCAACCTGGAGCCGGCTATCGTAGTCGGCATAATCACTGCTGCCAACAATCACCGCTCCCCGCTCCACATGCAGTTCCACATTCGACTTGAGTGCAATTGTGCCAGAACGAAAAACTTTTCCAGCAGGCGCCAGCACCATGCCCCCTCCAGCCGAATGACAGGCATCGACGGCGCGCTGAATTGCAGCAGCATCGTTCGCTTGCCCATCTCCAACGGCGCCATATTCCAGTACATTGTAGGTTGCCATATTCATCCTCTTTGATTAATCAGGAAGATGCAGCGACTGCATCTTCCTGATTTTACGCCTGGATGGCCGTTTCTTTGACGAAATCAACCAGTTCATCTACCCGAGCATAGGCGAGCGCCGTGACGGTATCGGCTGCGCCATAGTAGATGGCCATGCGATGTGTGTCCTGATCGACAAGGGTGGCACAGGGGAAAACCACATTTGGGACATCTCCCACACATTCATACAGCATTTGAGGAGACATCAGGTATGGCGCAGCACGGTAAATCACTTTCCAGGGCTGATCAAGATCTAACAGCACAGCGCCCATACTATAAACAAAGCCGTTACAGGAAGTAAGAACGCCGTGACAAATTTAACAGCCAACCTTCCGAGGTTTCAATAGGAGTCGGACCGGGGCCAACCTTTGTATAGCTCCACGATCCAGGGCCCATGACATGACGATGACGACCCCAAAAGGTCAGATCTGGGCTTTCGCTGTAGTAGATATCGCCAAAGGGAGTATGCCCGTTGTCACTTGGACGGCTCAGCATCGCGTAGCGACCGTTAATTTTACGAGGGAAAAGCACACCATTGTGGTTAAAGGGCAGGAACGCGTTTTCCATCTGGTAAAACGTCTGGAAATCGTAGGTATACCCGACACCAATGGTCGGCCCGTGATAACCATTGCACCAGGTGACGTAGTAACGATCTTCCAGCCAGCAAACGCGCGGGTCATAGCGGTACTGGAACTGAGAAATCTCTGGATCATCACAAAGAAACTCAATTGGCTGGGGATCGATTTTCCATTTTAACCCGTCCACACTTTTGCCCGCATAGATGTTCATGACACGGCGCGTATCGTCAATGCGGAAGACGCCCGCAAAAGCACCCTGATAAGGAACAACAGCACTGTTAAGAATACCTGTTTGCTTTCGGGATCAGATTACGGGGAATGATCGGGTTGAAGTTTGAGCGCCAGACCACTTCCGCGCATTCAGCAGGACGTTCCTCCCACGGAATGTTTGGAACTGAGATGCCGTTTAGAATTTGAAAAGTCATTGGAAACCTGCTGTTATTTTGGAAAGACTGCGGAATTAAGCGACTAAGGCCTGATACGTAAGCTGCTTAAATTGCTGCGCAACCGGATAGTAGGCATTTGGGTAATGCTGGAGCATGAGCAAGCCATATAACTGGAGCGTGGGATCGACCCAGAAGTAGGTGCTGAAAGCGCCATCCCAACCGAACTCACCGACATTCCCAGCCATGCCCGTCTGCGAGACATCCATCAATACTCGGGTTCCCAGGCTGAAACCATAGCCAGCATGGTAAAGGTCTTCTTTGGGAGCAAAGCCATACGGCAGCGCCTGCTCTGGAGCAAAGTTCATACTGTATAACTTGACGGTCTGAGGGCTTAACAGGCGCGCGCCGTCCAGTTCTCCCCCATTGACTAACATCTGTAAGAAGCGAGCGTAATCGGGTAAGGTAGAGAATAAGCCACCTCCGCCAGACTGGAAGACAGGAAGCTCCGTGGGGACCTGTCCTTCCATCCGCCGCAAACCTTCCTGTCCCGGCAGATGTCCATAAAGCCCTGCCAGCCGATCGCACTTTTCCGCAGGTACAAAAAAGCCTGTATCGACCATGCCTAAGGGTTCAAAGATACGCGTGCGAAGGAACTGATCCAATGACTGTCCAGCGATCACCTCGATCAGTCGGCCGAGAACTTCAATATTCATTCCATACCGCCAATGGGTTCCGGGCTGAAAAGCCAGTGGGAGCTGGACAATTTGGGCCACTACGTTTTCAATCGTGGGCGGTATCTGATCTTGCTGCATCTTTTCTTGAGAGCGAGTGAACAAGCGATCCACCGGATCATGTTCTGGATTCGAGCCATAGCTCAAGCCGGACGTATGGGTAAACAAGTGACGGAAAGTCACTTCACGGTCCAGGGCTACCAGTTCAGGGCCATCCTCATTCTCTTTGACCCAAACTTTCATCTTCTTAAACTCAGGGATGAATTTTGAAATGGGCGTGTTGAGATGGAAAGCTCCCTGCTCATAGAGCATCATAGCAGCCACGCTGGTGATCGGTTTTGACATCGAGGCGATGCGGAAAATAGCCTCTTTCTCCATTGGTTTATGCGCTTCCCGATCCATTGCGCCAACCGCTTGCTGATAAACAGTCGCTCCCTGGCGAGCAACTGAGACGAACATTCCAGCCAGCTCACCTCGGTCAACGTAGTCCTGCATCAGCCTGCCTATGCGCTTGAGACGAGCGGAGGAGAATCCCTTACTTTCTGGTGCTGCGGTATTCATATGTTCACCTTTCAGATGGCTATGAAAGAGGACGGGTAACTTTACAGGCGGCAGCACGAACGAAAGCTTATTGTCCGCACCTGACCGCCTGTAAGAACGACTTTACAAAAAGTATTAATAAACAGGAAGGCTTATTACTGCTGAAGGATCACACCATTTAGCTTGAGATCATCCGCGTAGTGACAGGCCACAAAATGCTTGTCGCCTAAATCACGCAGTTCAGGAGCTTCCGTCTTGCAGCGATCCTTAACATAAGGACAGCGGGGATGGAAGTAACAACCTGTGGGGGGATTAGAGGGATCTGCGATCTCGCCTTCTAGATGAATGCGGCGGCGCAGCTCACGACCGTTTGGATCCGCAATCGGCACTGAGGAGAGCAAAGCTTCAGTGTAGGGGTGCCCAGGGTTCATGTAGAGATCTAACGCGTCACAAACTTCCACCACCTTGCCTACATACATAACGACAATCCGGTCACAAATGTGGCGGATCACGCTCAGATCGTGAGAGATAAAGAGGTAGGTCAGGTTGAAATCGGCCTGCAAATCCTCCATCAGGTTCAGGATCTGGGCGCGAATGGAAACATCCAGTGCAGAGACGGCTTCATCGGCGACAACCAGACGCGGTTCAGTGATGAGAGAGCGGGCAATCACAATGCGCTGACGCTCACCGCCGCTAAAGGCATGCGGATAGCGCTGCATATATTCGGGCCGCAGTCCAACTCTTTTCAGCATGACTTCGACACGATCCTGCATTTCAGAGTGATTTGCCAGGTTGTTGACCTTCAGGACTTCACTAATTAGCTCAAAAACGGTCATACGCGGGTTGAGCGACGAGTACGGATCCTGGAAGATCATACGCATATCCTTACGGAATGGTTGAACTTCCTCCTCTTTTTTAATTGAGCCAGATCAACAACCGCTCCTTGTCTCGGCTTATAAAGCATTTCACCATCGGTAGGGTTGTATGCGCGCACAACGCAGCGACCGACGGTGGTTTTGCCACAGCCGCTCTCCCCCACCAACCCAAGCGTTTCACCATGGCGGATGGAAAAACTAACATCATCTACAGCTTTCACATACCCTTTAACACGGGAGAACAGCCCCACTGTGATGGGAAAGTGCATTTTCAGGTTGCGCACCTCCAACATGCTGTTGGGATCTTGCATTGCCACCGCATCACCGTTCTGCCGCTCATTCATCGGTTTGGTTGCCATTCTTCTCGTACTCCTTTAATTGTTTTCATACAACAGGCAGCGGACGGAATGATTTTCACGCAACCGCATCATTTCAGGAACTACTAAACGGCATTTTTCCATTGCCCGGGGGCAGCGGGGGTTAAAAGTGCAGCCTGCTGGACGACGGAAGGGGCTAGGCACCATGCCTTTAATTGGGTCTAACTCACCGCGTTCTACCCGAATGCGTGGGATAGACCGGAGTAAAGAGATCGTATAGGGATGCTGCGGTGTATTGAAGACGGTATGAACATCACTGAATTCAACAATCTTTCCGAGATACATGACGGCAACATCATCGGCAACTTCTGCTACCACACCCAAGTCATGCGTAATGAACAGCACAGCCATGTGGAACTTCTCTTGAAGTTCTTTAATCAGATCCAGGATTTGAGCCTGGGTAGTCACATCCAAGGCGGTCGTCGGTTCATCCGCAATGAGCATGGTAGGATTGCAAGAGAGGGACATGGCAATCATGACACGCTGACGCATGCCACCACTTAAGCGGAACGGGAACTCGTCCACCAGACGATCTGGTCGAGGAATACCCACCTGGTGCAGCAGTTCAATCGCACGTAGACGCGCTTCTTTTTCTGAGATGTTGTTATGCAGGCGAATTGCTTCGATAATTTGATTGCCCACTGTGTGCATCATGCTCAGAGAGGACATGGGTTCCTGAAAAATCATCGAAATCTCTTTGCCGCGGATTTGACGAATGGTTTCTCCACGGGGATCCAGCCTGGCAACATCTACAACACTGTCAGGGGTATCATGATAGAGGATCTGCCCACTTACAATTTTTCCGGGATTGCGAATAATATTCAAGAAGGCACGGCTAGCGACACTCTTTCCACAGCCGCTTTCCCCAACCAAGCACAGGGTTCGCCCCCTGTAAATATCCAGGTCAATGCCATCTACTGCCTTTACCACACCTTCATCGGTAAAGAAGTGAATTTTAAGATCCTTTACTTCTAATAACAGGTCTTCTTTTTCCATCATACACCTCTTACTGATAGGGATCGGCAGCGTCGCGCAGCCCATCACCGAGGAAGTTCAAAGCCAGCACCGATATGATCACGGCAATTGCTGGATATAATAGCCAGGGATAAGTAGCCACAACCGCCACCTTTTGGCAGTCCTGTAACATTACTCCCCAGCTCACCACAGGAGGACGCAGGCCCAGGCCAAGAAAACTCAGTCCTGTCTCACCCAGGATCATGCCAGGGATCGCCAAAGTAATGGAGGCAATGATATGGCTGAGGAAGGAAGGAATCATATGGCGGGTAATCATACGCCCCTGACGGACGCCGTCCAGCTTCGCTGCCAGAATGAAATCTTCTTCTCGCAGCGCCAGGAATTTGCTGCGAACGACACGCGCCATCCCCGTCCAGCTTACCAGAGAAAGAATTACGGTGATCATGAAGTAAACGCGGAGGGGAGACCAGTCCAGGGGAACGACAGCAGCCAGCGCCAACCACAAAGGCAGGGTAGGCACAGACAACAAGATTTCAATTACACGTTGGATCAGGTTATCTGCCCAACCGCCTACCAAACCAGATAGACCACCCAGCAAGATACCAATTGTCAGGCTTAAGAAGACACCCACAAGCCCAACGGTCATTGAAATCCGGCTGGAATAAATAATACGCGAAAAGACATCGCGCCCTAACTTATCGGTGCCCATAATGTAAAAAGGATCATTCACATTCTTTGGGCCAACAAGGTGGATGCTGGAAGGAACAAGCCCCCAGAGTTTGTACTCTTCACCCCTCACAAAGAAGCCAATCGGAACAGTAACGGTTTGATCTAACGCCCAGGTTTTCTTGAATGACTGTGGATCGCGCTCAAACTTGTATCCATACACAAACGGATTCCACTTTCCATCTAAGAATAAGATAACTTTTTGGGGTGGCGCGGTTACGTACTCACGATTGTAGGTGGTAGATAAGTAGGGGGCGAAAAACTCACATAAGGCTGCCACAAAGTAAATGGCAAGAATAATTACTGCACTAGCCATGGCAAGCTTGTGCTTACGGAACTTCCACCACATGAGCTTCCACTGAGAAGCTACCTCTAAACGTAAGGCTTCCTCTGAAAGAACCTCTTGGGCTTCAATTGGTTGTTCTTGTTGAGCAGCAGTAGTCATTGAAAATCAGCCTCCGTTAATTTACCCAAAACCCATTCTGCTTGACAGCTTCGGTTGATCACCACTGCTACTGCAGCCGGATACGTGGATCTAACCATGCCAGCAGCAGGTCAGAAATAAACGTACCAATCACAGTCAGTGTACTGAGCAGCAAAATAAAGCCAGCCGCCACGTACATATCTTGGGCCATGAGCGCAGCCAGTAGAACAGGCCCGGATGTAGGCAGATTGAGTACGATCGAAACAATTGCCTCGCCCGAAATAAAGCCAGGGAGTGCCCAACCGATTGTACTGACAAAGGGGTTCATGGCATGACGAACCGGGTACTTCCACAACAACCTGTATTCAGAAACTCCCTTCGCGCGGGCAGTATCCACATAGGGCTTGTTTAACTCATCGAGCAGGTTAGCGCGCATTGTACGAATCAGCCCAGCCGTACTCCCTAAACCAATGATTACTACAGGAATCCAAAGATGCTTCAACAGGTCCAGCGCTTTGGCCCCATCCCAGGGTGCATCGACAAACTTATCTGAAAACAGCCCTATCATGGCTTGACCAAAATACTTATAACTGACATATAGGCAAATTAGGGCCAGTAGGAAGTTCGGAACAGCCAGGCCAATAAATCCCATGAAGGAAGCTACATAGTCACCAATTGAGTATTTTCTCACTGCCGAATAAATACCAATTGGAAGCGCGACAGCCCATACAAAAACAAAGGAGAAAAAGGAAAGCGCAAACGTCATCGGAAGGCGTTCTGCAATTAATTCAAATGCATCTCGCTTATAGGTGAAGGAGTAACCAAACTGCCCCTTCGTGATGATATTGCCTATCCACTTAAAATACTGAACATACGCTGGTTCATTCAGGCCATACTGCTCACGCAACTGCTGCTCAAACTCAGGCGTAATTTCCTTCGCGCCAGAACCAAGCATCTGTGAGACCATCTTCGTCACGTAGTCGCCTGGTGGGAGTTGGATGACTGCAAACGAGATCACTGAAATCACCCATACGGTGATAATCATATACATAAATCTTCGCGAGATATATTTAATCATTTTGCATTCCCTTCTGGGCCAAGAGGCTAAGTGAACCTTCCATTAAGTTCGCAAGCATACCGTTGAGGTGATCCTTTCTTCAAGAACCTAACACGCCAGCTTACGCTTTCAACCTCATTCCAGGAGTTGATGCTCCGGCGGTCTACCGCCGGAGCATCTTCATGGTCTCATTAGACCGTTTGTTTGAACAGCTTACTCGTTAATGTACCACTGTTCAGGATATTTGATTTTTTGGACGCCTTCGATCCAGCCAGCGATCCACTCTGCCGGCAGGTTCGCGATACGTTTGTTGTAAGGCTGGTAGCCAGGCCCGGGGCGAGCGATGCCAATTACATAGAACTGATCAGCAGCATCCTGAATCACTTCCTTCATCCGGCTGATTTGCTCTTCGGGGCTAGGAGCGCCCAGAACCGCGTCGAACTTTGTGCGCAGATCCTGGAGCTCTTGCGGCATCTCTACCTGCGTGCCCGTCGCGTCATTGGTACGCCAGTAGAACCAGCCATTACCAAACAGACCAAAGTACTCAGCAGGGATGTAGTAGCGAGGGTCAAGGATAGCGGTGATACCAGCGCCGCCTTCACCCGTGTACATGGTCGCTTCAATGGTGTTGGCCTTCTTGGCTTCAACGAACTGCGTGTCGGGGATTGAATTCAGTTTTACCTCAACGCCAGCATCTTTCCAGTACCCTGTTAGCAATTGAGCAATCTGAACCCAGGTGGTACCATAGGTGAGGTCATTGGAGACGGTGAAGACGATCGACAGCCGTTTGCCATTCTTGTCAAGGCGCATGCCCTCTGAATCTTTATTGGGCAGAACCTTATCAAGATATTCATTGGCCTTAGCAACATCGTACTCAACATACTGGGTAGCAAGCTGTTCATTATAGAGCGGCGAGCTTTCGAGCGGGGCGGCCTGTGAAGGCGTGCCCTGGCCATTGTGCACGATGTCGATGATCTCCTGGCGGTTAATGGCGTAGGACATGCCAATGCGGAAGTCCTTATTGGCGAAGATTTCTGCCTTTACCGGATCTGCCAGAGTGCGGTTGAAATGAATGGTATTGGTGACACCACCGTCTGAGATCGCCGAATTGATTTCAATCGGCTTGCCTTCATCCTTGGCATCATAGTAAACAATACGGTTTTCTTCACCAGGATCCTTCACGTAGTCAATGTCTCCATTGAGCATCGCGAATGTGCGGCTTTCCGCATCCTGATAAGAAATGCCGGTGACGGTATCAATGTAGGGCAGTTGATTGCCTTCAGTGTCAACCTTCCAATAGTAGGGGTTGCGCTTGAGTGTAATCTGCGTGCCAGTACCCAGTGGGGAATCCACAATCCAGGCGTGGAGAGTGGGGCGCTGTGGGTACAGGAAGAAGTTCTGCGTGTCATCAGAGGGGCCAGCAGCATACTTGTTGAAGAGGCCAACCCAGTCCTGAACACCTTCTTCTTTCGCAACCAGTTCGTCCACGTTGGGATTGTATTTCTTGTGGAACTGCATCAGGTAGTGCTTGGGGAACCAGGTAATGTGGCGACCAGACCAGGTTGCCAGATTGTACAAGAAAGTACCCTGGGGCTTGGGGAAGATGAATTTGACAGTGTAGTCATCCACCTTCTCGACCTTGAAGCCTTCAACGCTGTCTTTGGGCAGCCAGTCCGCTACCGGACCCGCCGGGCTTACATCTGGGTCAAACAGAACATCATTGATGTAGAACATGATGTCATCAGCGGTGAAAGGTTCACCATCTGACCACTTCATACCCTTACGTAGGTAGAAAGTATAGGTGGTTACATCTGGGCTGACTTCCCATTTTTCAGCAATGTTGGGGACAACACCAGAGAAATCGGGCTTCCAGATTACGAGGTTTTCCCAACCTACAACGAACCACAGGCCACCCCAACCGGGGTTGGTGCCTGTGAAGCCCATGCGCAGGTCACCACCGTACTTGCCAACTTCATTTACAGGGGCAACCACGGCAGGTGTTTCGGGCAGACGTTCTTCTACGGGGGGAATCGTGCCAGCCTTCGCCTGATCAGCCAGCATTGGCGATTCGCCATATGCAGCCCCAGCCATGGTAGCGGTCGCCTCGGGGGCTGAGGTTGCGGTTGCCTCACCAGCAGCCGGCGCCGGGGTATTGGTCGCTTCGGCCTGCATCGCTGTTGTAGCAGTCGCTTCAGGCGCAGTAGTCGGCGTGACACTGGTTGCACAGGCACTCAAAATCATCGAGAGTGCAAGAATGAGATTTAAAACAGCGAACTTACGCATTTACTCCTCCATCCAGATCGAAAGTAGTGGAACAGGTTGGATAAACGCCAGTGACTAGAAGATCGCGTGCTGTGCATCACCTCCTTTTTCTAATCAGGTCAGCAAAGACGAAATAAGCGTTAAGAAACGCCTCAAGTCCCTACATCTATATATGGCAAGCCTTACAAGCTGCCAGTTCTCAATTCACCATTAAGGGAGGATTTACTACGATCAGTTGACCAGTAAAAAGACTTGCAATGGAACAATTGATCTTATGGTTGAATCGTTCGCACAGACTCTGCGAACAATTAGTTGTGTTGAAACAAGCGTTGTTAATTTTGGTTGATCCGGGTTCTGTGCGCGATCCAGTAAATGACGGACGCCCATTACTCCCATCCAGGTTTTATTCACGTGGACGGTCGATAAGGCAGGCGTAACTGCTTTCGCCAAATCAATATTATCAAAGCCAATAACAGAAAGGTCGCCTGGGACACTTAATCCCATATCCCGGGCCGCACGCATAGCGCCAATTGCAACTTCGTCATTACAAGCAAAAATCGCTGTTACCTGAGGGGTGCGCTTTAGCAACCGCATGGCTGCATCGTAACCCGATTCGGAAAACAGATGCGATTCTTCAACGAAAACATCCGAAATGCCATGTGCTTTTAAGGTGTTCAGATATCCATGCCGGCGTTCCATGATGCTGGGAGGCGACTCGACGTTCGATCCAATCAGACCAATACAGCGGTGACCTGACTCGATCAGATAGTTAACTGCAGAGGCTGCCCCCTGGATATTGTCTGTTAGAACACTATCAAAAGGCAGCCCCGGAGAGTAACTATCAACCAGCACGACGGGAAGCTCCGAACGCCGGGTGATCAGATCTATCGTATCTTCTATAAATGTACCAATCAGGATTAACCCATCTATGCGCTGCTCGCTCATCATCGCGGGCCAGGTAACCGGTCGATTCTGCTGATCAACAATGATGGTGGCATACATCAAACCAAGACTGCGTTTACGGCACTCACTTTCCACGCCTGCTTGAATATAGGAGTAAAATGGGTTAGCCGTAATAGGCAGGCCAAAATCATTCTTTGTTAACATCCCAATTACCGATACGGTCGTTTCGTTGAGCAACTGGGCAGGCTCCTTCACCTGGTAGCCTAAGGAAACAGCTGCATCTACTACCCGCGTACGCGTTTCGGGAGAAACGTTTGGCCGGTTATTAAGGGCTTGAGATGCAGTGCCGATTGAAACACCTGCCAGTTCAGCCACATCACGTAACGTCGCAGAAGACGACATAAACCGCAACCTTTGGGTTTTACTGAAAGTTCACATGGATTTGTTAAAAATTTCACTGAACAGTTCAATAATACAATGAACCTTTTTGAAAGTCAATAACCTTTTCGCACTTTTATTAAAAATATTAATCTATGGTAAACGAAACAAATCTTCCCCAATCTGATGTTCGCCATACCCTACCCGGCGTGGTCGCCATTCTCTTATGGAGCACAACCATCGCCTTTTCTCGGTCACTGACTGAGCAGCTTGGCACCTTCACTGCTGCGACTCTGATATACGCTCTCGCTGGCCTACTTGGATTAGCGTTGGCTGAGATGCAGGAAAGAGGCAGCCTGCGCAAAATGCTGCGTCTTTCCCGCGCTTATTTATGGGGTTGCGGCGGGTTGTTTGTTGCTTATATCGTCACGCTTTATCTGAGCGTTGGGATGGCTTCCAGCAGGACAGAAGTGCTGGCAGTAGGCTTAATTAATTACCTATGGCCCGGACTGAGCCTGACCTTTTCTATCCCCATCTTAAAACAAAAAGGCAGCTTGTGGCTGCCAGTTGGAATCATTCTCGCACTGGTAGGGGTATGGTTCGCCAGCACTGCAAGCAGTGGCGACCCTCTAAACACTGGAGCAATCTTTACAAAAAGCAGTTTACTGCCTTATGGGCTGGCATTTACTGCCGCGGTCTGCTGGGGTCTTTACTCGAACCTGAGCCGACGGTGGGGTGGAGCCCAGGAAGAAGGCGCTGTGCCTCTCTTCTTGCTCGCTAGCGGTCTTATCCTGGGTCTGTTACGCTTCACTACAACAGAAACGCCCCACTGGGAATCCACTACCTGGCTTGAACTGGCTTACATGGCGATCTTCCCAGCTATGCTGGCTTATGTTTTATGGGATATTGCCATCCGAAAAGGAAAAATCATTCTGGTGGCATCGCTTTCCTATCTTACACCCCTGCTCTCTACGCTGTTTTCGATGCTGGTGCTGCATGTAAGTTCAGGAACTGGTTTATGGATTGGCGCATTCCTGGTAGTGGTGGGAGCAGTAATCTGTAAACTGTCGATATCTGAGAGATGAAGGGCCTACTACTTAACCCCGCTCGTCAGATGAATGCGCTCTCTAGGCGCTATCTGTTCCTCTTCACGGCGCGGCACGCTGACTGAGATGAGGGTACCCTTGCCTGGACGCGATTTAATCTGCAAGTTTCCGCCTACTGACTCGGCGCGCTCAATGGCTCCTACCAAACCAAAATGACCCTGACGCGCCAGTTCAATCCAGCGATCTGGCAGCTGGAAGCCACGACCATTATCCTCAACTTGCAGTTGAATTTTCTGACGATCAAACATGAACCTGATCGTAACCTGCGTGGCATTTGAATGGCGAACAATGTTCGCTATCGCTTGCTGGTAGATCCGGAACAATGCCAGGCGCACCCGCTCTGAAAGGAGAGTGTTATCATCCATCAAATCGAGCTTTAGTTCTACTGTTGGATTCTGCTCTCTGAAATGTTCGGCATGTGACCGGACTGCCTTTTCCAGACCAAATGGTGTTAGCGCTGGTGGGCGCAACTCGCCGCATATCGTCCGCAAAGCTTGAGCCACTCGCTTAACTTCGCCAGTAAGCCCTTCCAGTTCTTCAGCGCCTTCCGCATCTTGAATATAACTTTCCAGCAGTGCAATCTGGTAGGTCATCGCCTGCAAGTCTTGCAGTGGTCCATCGTGCAGCTCTTGTGAAAGGTGCAAACGCTCATTTTCAACGCTATCGCTTAAACGGCGCTGGATTTCCGCAAGTTCCGCTTCCATCATCTTTTGATAGGTGTTGTTCTCAATCATCCCGATGGCATAGGAAGGCATCCCATTGCCGCTCCGAAACAGCGACATCGCTAAACGCCCCCATACCACCTGTCCATCTTTTCGGATATAGCGCTTCTCTGTACGGAAGTGTTCAATACGACCAGCCACCAAATCGAGCAGCAAGGTTTGCATCTTTGGCAGATCACTGGGATGAGTAATATCCAGAATGGTTAATTGCCTGAGCTCTTCGGCGGTATATCCCAACATTTCTTGCAAAGCCGGGTTGCTCTCTACAATTCGGCCTTCCAGATCAATCAGTTTAATTCCAAGGACAGCATCATTAAAAATAGTATGAAAACGCTCTTCGCTTTTCCGTAACGCCTCGCCCATCAGGCGAGGACTGGTTACATCCACAGCCGCGGCTACCACACGATCGACTTCGCCAAATTGATCTTTGACTGGCATGCAGGTAATTTCAAAAGTCAGGTCATTAACGTCTATCTGTATTGTAAAAACCTCCCCGTTGAAAGCGCGGTCGATATTTTCAGGGATTTGAGGGAAGTTTGCAAATAATTCTCGAACCGATTTTCCAACAGGATCGACAACCTGAAGAAATTTCGCCAGATTTTGCCCCATTGAAAACCGAACGATCCCTTCACGATCTACCTTGAAAAAGTAAACCGACTCAGACATGACGGCCAGTGAAAGCAGTTTTTCCTGCTCTTGCAGCACCTTTTCAACCTGCATCAACCTGGCGTCGTCATGCATGGTAACCAGAGTCACGGCCTCTTGATGATCTTCGAATGGGGTGAGGATTAACGCCAAGGAGAGCTGGCTGCCATCTTTGCGCTGACCCAATACTGCGTAAGTATTCCCATCATCTGAGGACTTCGAATCTGGAGCAAAGGCCAGACGCCCTATATGAGACGATGCGGCAAACAGCCTTTCGAAGGACTGACCGATCATCTCTTGTGATGAGTAACCAAACATCTTTTTGGACTGCTGGTTTGCGTGAAGAATTTTCCCCTGATGGTCGATCACAAGGAGCGCATGAGGAGCATGCTCAAACAAACCTTTAAACATCTGTTCATTCTCAAGATACGTTTTTTCCATCTGTTTTTATTTCTCGTTTGTTGCGTCTAAAACAGATACCGATAACCGATACATCCAGTAAGCTGCAACAACTCCTTATCTTTCTCGATTTCTATTTCACAACTTAATTATATCTCTAGTTTTCGCTAACTGATTAGAGCCGGGCAAAAGATAATGGGCCCGAAACATGGTAAGCTTGTTTTGCCAAACAAAAACGCCATGAGGTGAGCCCATTACTGCCATCGATCATACCATGAAAATACTGGTCGCCTTGCCCCAAGATCTACCCATCGGAACCAATCTTGCACTTTTACAATTTATCTGGATGCTGGTCAGCGGAGCTTTGCTACCCCAGCGTGGGGCCCTTTTTCCAGCTCTAAAAGCCAGTGGATTATCTGACCAGGCCATTCGGCGAGCCTGGGCGGCTTTCAGAGGGGGCGTTTGGCAAACAGCCGTGATCTTGAGGCTCTGGCAAGTTCAGATCACAGGGATGTCTGGCTGGCAAGTTCATCGACATGAAGGCTATCGCGTGATTGTGATCGACACAACCGCCTTTTGGCGACCCGCTTTACACAAGTGCCCGAGTAAACACTACCATCCGGGTGCACAACGGGCCCTTCCTGCGGTAGTGTTTGGGATCGTGGGTGAAGTGGGCGAGATCGGTGGACAGCGAATTGCCTGTCCACGTGCTTTTGAGCGTGTGATTCCCAAAGATCCCAGTGAGAGCCGTTTGTGGAGCGTCATGCTGGGTCATGTCGGCAAAACGTTAGGTGAGGATGAAATCGCAGTCGTGGATGCTGGGGTCAAAATCAGTGACTTACAGGAGGCTAAGATTGAGCGTTATGTGGTGCGTCTGGCAACTAACTTTACGGCACGGCGCAATTACCTCCCTGAGCATTTGGGGAAAGGGCGCAAACCGACGTATGGGCAACGCATTCGCCCTCTCGAGCGGCACTATCAGGACAAAACCCTGGCCAAATCGGCTCCCGACCGAGTTGAAACATGGCGTGAAGATGGGCGTGAGATGCAAGCGGAGATCTGGGAAGGGCTCGTCTTGCCGAATGCGACCCCTAATGAGCGGGCCAAAACCTTCAACGTGTATGCTATCTACGATCCGACCTACACAACCCCCTGGGTATTGGCAACACCGCTCAAACTAAAGGCGGCTACGCTCACAGCGATCTACCGTGATCGTTGGCCGGTGGAACAGATTCCACTGGCTGCCAAGCAGATGGTGGGGGCTCACCGTCAATTTGTGCATGCCGATGAAAGTATCCAGCGTTTGCCTGAATTGGCGCTGTTGGCGGGTTCGATCCTGAGTTTCTTGGCCGCTACGGCTCCCGTTGCGCCCACCGGTTTCTGGGATCGCCAGCCGAAACGGACGCCAGGGCGTTTTCGCCGCACTTTGATGGGGAAGCCTTTTCCGCAAAGTTACCCTTTGCCAGAGCAACTTCGCAAAAAAGCTTCGGTCACAGTCCATTTGCCCAAAGGTTTTCTCGCTCGCCGACCGAAAATTGAGGCTTTGGCCTCTGTTACGAAACTTTGAGGCAAGTTTTAGGCTCAGTTTTTAAGGTTCTGGGACGCCGGATTGATTTTCCGGCTGTTCTGTTTAGCGAAAACTAAAGTTATATCTGCTTTGTATAAAGATTTTATATATCTGTGACTCTGGAGGCATTCAAAGCCTTGTTATCCGCATGTTTGACTACGCTAAGAGGGGCGCAAAGCATGGTTTATTTGCACAAAAACCTGTTCTAGGTTATGCTTTACCACCACGCAGGGAACTTTTTCACACCATGTTTCGTCATAGATATACCATCGAACTGTGTCTGTTGTGGAACAGTTTGGCTTATTGTCAATTAACATTCGGCGTGGAGGAATGCTTTTGAAACCCAAACGAATCTTTGCCGCAGTGCTTGCACTCTCCTGGGTGTTAGCCGCTTTGTCGTTGTTGATCCATCCAGCAGCCGCCCAATCGACAGGGCCACAAATGCAAGCCTCGGCCGCCTATAATGGTTACTTTAAGTATGGTGAGTGGCTGCCCGTTTGGGTGGAACTGGAGAATCAGTCAGGCGACGTTGAAGGTGAAGTACGCATCCAGGTAAGTGGTTCGCAAGGCATCACTGTTTTTGCAGCCCCCGTTTCGCTGCCCGCTGGATCGCGTAAGTCTTTTCCTATCTACGTGCTTCCTAACAACTTTTCTCGTGAGCTTCAGGTTAACCTGATAAGTCAGGAAAAGGTACTGGTTTCACAGAAAGTTTCCGTACGCCCACAGCCAAATATTAGCTACTTCATCGGTATGGTCTCCCCAGAGCGAGGCGCTCTGGGACTGCTGAACAGCGTTAAACTGCCTGGCCAAGAACGGCCCAAGGTTGTCGTTGACGTTTCACTCGCTGAGCTTCCAGAAAGGGTTGAAGGGCTGCGCTCTTTTGATACCCTGATCCTCAACAATGTAGACACCTCACAGATCACACCTCAACAAGCCAGCACGCTCCAAGACTGGGTCCAGTTGGGAGGGCGGTTGGTGCTGGGTGGTGGATCTGGGGCACAACAGCTATTCTCCGGCTTATCCCAAACACTCCTACCCGTTCAGCTAGCAGGTACGGTTGAAATTGACACAGAAGCGGCCCAAAGCCTGAGCCAGTTTGCTGGCGGTAGTGAAATTCGGGTGCCTGGACCTTATGTCGTGGCAGTGGGCCAACCTGCTGGCGGACAGATCCTGGCAGGGAGCGAGAATCTTGTCCTGGTATCCGAACGCACTGTCGGCAGTGGCGCAGTGGATTTCGTAGCTTTTGACCTGACCGCGGCGCCATTTAACGGTTGGCCTGGAACACAAACTTTTTGGGAAACACTGCTAGGACCTGGCGCTGTTTATCCTGAAAACATGCCGTTTGACGTTTCTGTCAGGCAAATGCGCGCCAACTCACTACAGTACGCACTTTCGAATATCCCGGCACTCGATCTCCCCTCCATTCAAGGGTTGAGCTTGCTGTTGGTGATTTATATTCTGATCGTAGGCCCAGTTAATTACCTGATCCTGCGCTGGCGTCAGCAAATGCATCTGGCGTGGGTTACGATCCCTGTGATCACCGTTTTGTTTACCGCCGGGGCGTTTAGTATCGGTTACTTGATGCGCGGCAACGACTTAATCCTCAACAAGGTTTCACTGGTAGAAGTCCAGCCGGGTGGATCGGCCTCGGTAACCAGCTTTCTGGGGTTATTCTCTCCACGCCAGCAGTCTTATGAAATTGCGGTTGAAGGCGAAGGTCTGGCAAGCCCAATGAGCAATTATGACTCAGGGCCCTGGGGACCCAATACGGGTACAGTAGCTGGAACCAGTGAAATGGCCTTTATTCAGGGTGAACCCACAGTCATTCGAGGATTGACTGTCAATCAGTTCTCGATGCAAAGCTTCATGTCAGAAGATACCTGGAACAATTTTGGAGAGCTTGCTGCGGATTTGCAAATGAAAGGGGATGTGCTGACCGGCACTGTTCGTAATGAAACCGCTTATAAACTGACAGATGTCGTTGTTGCTTTTCAAAGCCGTTTTGTACGACTGGGAGATCTAACACCCGGACAGGAAGTCCAGGTCGATTTGGGGTTAGGCAGTCTCCAATCAGACCGATTTGGTCCGCCCCTCAGCTACCGGCTGTATCTGGAACCCACCAGCGGAGGCAGTATTCCGCGCTCGGCAGAGCTGAAGAGCAACATTGTGAGCAGCGTTATTGATAACGACATGGGGGGCTTCAAGGGAATGCTTGACAGCCGTATGCCTGTTCCGACCGGGATGGGCACTTCAGAAGGCAATCGTAGCGTTTTGATTTTAGGCTGGCTCGACCAATCCCCACCTGAAGTGACGGTCAAGAACAACCGGCTCTCACAACAGACAACAGCCCTCGTTTTTTCAGCGCTGGATTTCCACCTGCCAGATAAAGGCCCTCTCTCTCTGCCTCTCGGAATGATCCCAGGAGACCTGACCCAGATACCCTCTGACGGTGGCACCTGCGGTCCGACGGGAACTGCTTCAATCCACATGGGAACCGGCACCGCGGAGTTCGCCTTCCAACTGCCAAAAGAGGTGATTGGTGCGCAGATTCGGTCTCTTAAGCTCAACTTGTGGCGTGACAGCGGTGGGGACTGGGGCACACCAGAAATTGCCATCTGGGACTGGTCCAGTAACGCCTGGGTCGCCATTCAGGAACCCATTCAAGGGATCAACGTGATTCAAGATGCAAACGCTTACGTTAATGAAAATGGACAGGTAAAGGTGCGTCTTACCAGTAATAGCAATATCTACGCCTGCAACTATCTGGATATGGGTCTGGAAGCCGACCGCCCAACAGAAAGTGGAGGGTTACCATGATCGCCATTGAAACGCGTGGATTAACCCGCTGCTATGGCAAGCTGACAGCTGTGCAGAACCTGGACTTAAATGTGCAGAAAGGCTCCTTGTACGGGCTGATTGGCCCAAATGGCGCTGGCAAAACGACTACAATCCGCATGCTGGCGGGGCTGCTTGAACCCTCCTCTGGGGAGATCATCATTAATGGTGAACCAATCCAGCAAAACATGAATGAACTGCGCCGGCAGATTGGCTATATGCCTGATTTTTTTGGCGTGTATGAAGATTTGCTGGTATGGGAGTATCTGGACTTCTTCGCGCGATGCTATGACCTGACTACAAATCGAAGAAAAGTCATTATTGATGAACTTTTGGAACTGGTCGATTTGACAGAAAAACGAAATTCCTATGTGCATACCCTGTCGCGGGGGATGCGGCAGCGTCTGTGCCTGGCACATGCGATGGTGCACGATCCACAAGTCCTGCTGCTAGATGAACCTGCTTCTGGGCTTGACCCACGCGCGCGGGTAGAGATGCGTGAGCTGCTGCGTGAGCTAGGAGCGATGGGCAAGACCATTGTTCTCAGCTCGCACATTTTGAGTGAACTGGCAGAATTATGCGATTCCATTGGCATCATCGAGAAGGGCCAATTGGTTGCCAGTGGGCTGTTGGAAGATATCCGCGCGCAAATGCAAGAAGGACGCCGACTGCGCGCTCATATTCTTTCCGATCTGGAAGAAGCGCAGGCTATTCTACGCGGGCGGCCTGGTGTGGGCCAGATCTACCAGATGACGAATGGGAACGGTTCAACGGCAGGCAAGGAACTGGAAATCGAGTTCCTCGGTGACGAAAACGCTGTTGCTGACTTGCTAGAGGTGCTGGTCGCCCGAGGAGTAAGAATGGCATCTTTCAGTGAAACCCGGACAGACCTGGAAGAGGTCTTCTTACGACTGACGAAAGGAGAGGTGGCATGAAACGCTTCATCCCTCGTTTCGGTATCAACCCGATCCTTATAAAAGAGCTGCGTTCGCGCATGCGCGGGCCTCGTGCTTTTATTACAATTACCCTGATCCTGCTGCTGACAGGCGGCGTGATGGCCGGTATACTGCAAATCATCCTGGCCGCTTCGCGATACTCCAATGTCCTCAGTCCACAAATCGGACAAACCATGTTCGCTGCACTGGCCTTTCTAGAGTTATTCATGGTGTGTGCAATCACGCCAGCCGTGACAGCCGGAGCAGTGAGTGGTGAAAAAGAAAAGCAAACCTATGAGATGTTGATGGCAACGCCGCTGTCTGCGACGCGCGTTTTATGGGGCAAGCTTGTTTCGGCCATGTCATATATATTTCTACTGCTGTTTGCCGCAGTGCCCCTGGCAAGCATCGTGTTCATCTTCGGCGGGGTTGCACCGCGTGAAATGCTCAAGGCTCTGCTGGTTCTGTTGGTTGTGGCGGTCACCTTTGGCTTTTTAGGGCTGTTCATGTCCGCCTTGTTTGGACGCACTGGACGCGCTACGGTTGCCAGTTACTTGACGGTACTGATCATTACGATTGGTCCCATGTTCCTGGCGGGAATGGTGGGCGTGCTGCGAGAAAGCGAACCGCCGCGGTGGATTCTGGCGCCCAGTCCGATCTCTGCGTTGTCTTCTGCTTTAGTTCCATCTTTAGGGAATGGCGCAAACTTCGGTAGTTTTCAACTGTTTTACATTCTAAGCGGGTTATGGAACGCAGGAACTGCTCCGATCAGCCAGACATATATTCCCCGCCCGCTCTACCATTACTCCTTGCCGCTTTACTTTGGATTTTCAATGCTGCTCTTCATGCTGTCTACCCGGCTGGTGCAGCCCACCCGGCGGTGGAAAGTACGCCGCAAAGAAGCGCTTGTTACTGCTGGTACCTTGCTGGCATTCATCGCCTTCCTGACAGCCGCTTTCCTTTTGACAGCTAATCACTACGAGTGGGCGCTAAAGGGGAAAACAAACCTGACACCCACATTGGAACCCATGAATATTGCGCCGCCGGCTATAGTGGCAGAAAAGCGAGCGGTGGTCGCAGTTCAACAGGCGCCCCCCTTCCCTGTTGAACTGACCGCAACCCCTACCCCGGCAGCACCCGCGACGGTTCCGGTTGTAACCAATCAGCCTGAAGTTAATATCGTCCTGGGGCTGGAGGAAGAAGTCCAAATCTATAGCGCTGTAGCCCAGCAGTTGTACGAGGTAGACCACACCTTTGGAGAGAAACCACCCAATTTTCCCTATCTATACCTGCTTCAAACCACAAATGACAGTGTGGGTGATCCGAACCTCCAAAAAGGAGATCCGGTGATATTGGAAGCAAAAGTACAGGAAGGCGTTGGTGGTCTCTTGGGGAATCTACCTGCCGAAATTCACTGGGTGCCGGACAAGGACGCCGTGCCGCTGGACGAGAAAACTGGCGCAGTACCTGGAAATGGAGCCATCATCACATTTGGGAATATCCACCTGAAGGAAGATGGAACCGTTCTGGTTTCTGCAAGCCTGTATTTCGGCAACCTGGGCGCTTCTGGGAAAACGTACATCCTCACCCAGGTAGATGGTAAGTGGAAAATCACTGGAACTACCGGCGTTGAGTGGATTAGTTAGCCATGGCACCTTCTAACCCGTTAATTCCCTATCTCACCCGCTTGAAGTGGCGACTGCGCTTGCGCGATGGATGGCAGCTTGCTCAACGTACGTTGTGGTGGGCGATGTTGCTTTCTGTGCTGGTTCTGGTGGTGGGCCGGCTCTGGCCAATCGAGCAGTTATGGATCTGGGCGCTGATTCCAACGGCAGTGTGGCTGGTCGGTGTCATTGGCTATACGCTATTTCGTCCGCAGCCCGTTTTGCGCGTGGCGCGGCGGGTGGATGCAGAACTGCACTTGAAGGAGAGGCTCTCAACCAGCTTGGTGATCGATGGCGTGGGCGGAAAACAAATCCCGGAAGCGTTGAAAGCCTCTTTCCAACCCGAGTTAGTGGACCAGCTCCACGCAGATGCTCTACACACGATGCGCGGCATTGATGCAGTACGGGATTTTCCTTTACGCGCTGAGCGCCGGGCGCTGCTCTTTTCAACAGTGGCCTTAGCGGCAGCATTGGCACTGCTTTTTCTGCCCAACCCGATGGATGGTGTAATTCGTGAACGGCAGGAAGTGGTGCGTGAAACACAGCGCCAGGCAGAGCAAATTGACCGGCTGCGCGACCAGGTCAAAAATGCGCAAGAAATGAGCCCAGAAGAACGTGATGCGCTGCTAAAACGTCTGGCTGAGTTATCCCGACAGTTACATGCGAACACGGGTAATCGTGAAGAAGCTCTCGCTAATCTTTCTAATCTGGAAGAGTCCCTGCGGCAAAAGTTAGACCCCAAAGCAGGGCAGCGCCAGGCCATGCTAGAAGCTATGGCGGCACAACTGCAAGCTTTGTCGCAGAATGAAAAGAACCCCTCCGGAGATCTTGCTGCCGCAGCTGAGGCGATTCAGCAGTTAGCGGAACAGATGAAGTCGATGAGCGAAGAGGAGCGCCAGGCATTGGCCCAACAAATGGCGCAAATGGCTGCGCGGGCAGCTCAGGCAGGTGACTCTCAACTCGCTCAGACACTGGCAGCCATGTCACAAGCGGCGCAGAGCGGTGACTTACAAGCTGCAAGCCAGGCTGCTCAGCAAGCGGCTCAAGCGATGCAGCAGACGCAGGGAGAGCTAGCCGACCAGAAAGCCTTCAGCCAGACCCTGAACCAACTTCAAAACAGCCGCCAGGCGGTCGCGAACGCAGGACAACAGGGTCAGCAGCGCGCCCAGGGTCAAAATGCACAAGGACAAAACCAGGGTCAGTCTGGGCAGAATGGGCAGGGGCAGAACGGACAAGGCCAAAATGGACAGGGGCAGCAGTCCGGGCAAGGGCAAGGGAATCAAGGCCAGCAGCCTGGACAAGGACAGGCGGGTGGTGGAGGCGGTACGACAGCCAATACCCTCCCGGGCGGAAAACGTACTGGTCAGGCTGGTGATCCACAAGGACAAGCCAACCCAGGGGGTGTCGGCCAGTTGGATAGTCAGGTGTATGTGCCGCGCGAGAAACGACCACAAGGAGATGGAGAACTTTTCATCCCAGGGCAGGATACCGATCAGGGGAACACGCAAACCAACTCACAGCGCGATCCAACGACTGGTTCGAGCAACCCGGCACTGGTGCCGTACCAGGCAGTGTACCAGTCCTATCTCGACTCTGCTGCACAAGCCATGGATCAATCTTATATTCCACCTGGCCTAAAAGATTATGTCAAAGAATACTTTTCACAACTTGAACCCTAAACCTGTGACGTTCATTAGAAGCGTGGGCATGTTAGGAAGGATTAAATTCATCGATGTTTTCAAGAATAGGGCTGCTGACTGTTTCCTTGTTCCTTTTGATAGGGTTGAGTGCCTGTGGCGCGATGGCTTTCTCACCAGAATCGGCAGCGCAAGACGCCATTCTGCGCAGTCCAGGCAGCAACTTCGTAGTGGACGCGAATACCCTCCAGGTCCATCAAGTTCAGAAGATTGAAGATGGGACTGCTCTGGCGGTAATGACATATCAAGGAGTGCGCAATGGTTCTCAGAAGAATGACTGCATCGCCATGTATGAGATTCGAAAGACACCGTTAGGGACCTGGAGTTCCTGCGAGCGGAGGAGGTGATTGCAGTGGCAGTACTGGGCCAGATACGCCAGAGCTACAGCCTATTGAACTCGGCAACAGCATGTCGGTTCATGGGAACGAACCTGGTTTAACCACCACCTACGGGCTAATTCATCAGGAAGATATCACGAAAGTGAGAGTCACCTGGAAAGATGATCAAGTTGAGGAAGCGGATGTAATCGATCAAACCTTCCTGATTTATCGCGCCGGTCAGGTGCAGTATAAAACGGTTGAAGGACTGAACGCAGCGGGGGATGTCGTTTACAGTTTTTCACCTGAAGTCGCACCTGGCAAGAAATAACTGTTGTTAGAGGATATGTGATCATGGAATCAATGGAAATTACAGCGGATCAGTTCCGCGATACAGCGACCGCAATTGAAACCCAGGTTGGACGCGTGATCGTTGGACAGGGCAAATTGGTACGTCACACGCTGGTAACCCTGTTAGCTGGTGGCAATGCGCTATTAGAAGGTGTGCCCGGATTGGGAAAAACCATGCTGGTTCGCACGTTGGCCCAAGCTGTGGACTGCTCCTTTGCGCGCATTCAATTCACCCCCGACCTGATGCCAGCCGATATCGTTGGAACGAACCTGATTGTCGAAGATGAACAGGGCCATAGACAATTCCAATTCGAAGCCGGCCCAATCTTTGCCAACCTGGTCCTGGCAGATGAAATTAATCGCGCCACTCCTAAAACACAGTCAGCAATGCTAGAAGCAATGCAAGAACATTCTGTTACAGTCGCAAAACTGACCCGGAAACTGGCTGAGCCGTTCTTTGTTCTGGCGACGCAAAACCCGCTGGAGATGGAAGGCACTTATCCACTCCCTGAAGCACAGCTTGACCGGTTCTTTTTCAAGGTCGATGTGCCATTCCCCTCCACCGATGACCTGGTCGAAATTGCCAACCGCACCACGGCGAACACGACGCCATCTGCCAGCCCGGCCGCCAACGATGAGCAAATCCGCGCTATGCAGCGTCTGGCACGCGGTGTGCCGATTGCCAGCCATGTGACCACCTTTGCGGCACGGGTACTGAAGTCCACCCACCCTCAAGATCCAGAAGCACCGCAAATTGTGCGCGATTACGTGCGCTTCGGAGCCAGTCCGCGCGGGATGCAAGCGATGATCCTGGCCGGGAAGATCTTTGCCTTGTTAGATGGGCGCTATAACGTGGCTTTTGATGATATTCGCCAGGCGGCTACGCCAGCGCTGCGGCACCGGCTGATCTTAAATTTCGAAGCTCAGGCTGAAGGCATCAGTACCGATCAGGTCATTGTTGAAATTCTCAAAGCCATACTTCCGGAAAAGGTGGCTTAAAGGCAAATGGCTGGTCAGGCGACAGCAGCATGAGCGAACCCTTTTTCAGTGAAGACTTTCTCCACCGGCTGGAGCGAATGACACTGGCAGCACGCCGCGCTTTATCTGGACAAACCCAGGGCGAACGGCGCAGTTCAAAACGCGGCCAGTCGGTCGAGTTCGCAGATTTCAGGCCGTATGTGGCTGGAGATGATTTCAGGCGCATCGACTGGAACGCCTACGCGCGCCTGGAACGCTTCTTTATCAAGCTGTTCGTAGAAGAAGAGGATCTGACAACGCACTTCCTGATTGATAACAGTCCTTCAATGGATTGGGGCCAACCGAATAAACTGTGGTATGCTACCCGCGTGGTTGGGGCGTTAGGGTATATCGCACTGACAGGACTTGACCGGGTAACCGTAACAGCGGTTGGCAGCTCAAACGGAAGGAACGGGAACGGCAGTATTTTTCCAGCACATCGCGGCAAGCGGCAAGCCGTTGCCTTGTTTTCATTCTTAGAGCAGCTTAAAGCCCACTCGGCAAACCCACCGGCCCCAGTTGATCCAACCCGCCAGATGCGAGCCTACGCCGCCGCCAATACCCGGCCTGGGCTGGTGGTGCTCATCTCGGACCTGTTACATGATGGTTGGATTGAAGGGCTGCGCACATTGGCTGCACAAGGACATGAAGTCAGCGTTATTCAGGTGCTTGCGCCGGATGAACGCGATCCGCAGATCAACGGCGATCTAAAACTGATTGATTCTGAGGATGGCGCGGAAGTTGAAATCACAGCGGATTATGATCTGCTGGCTCGTTACAAGCAGGGCCTGGAAGCCTGGCAGGGTGACTTGCGGCAGTTCTGCCGCTCACGTGGGATAGCCTACATACCTGTAGAAACCACACTGCCGTTGGAAGATCTGCTCTTCACCTGGCTGCAGCGCCAAGGAGTATTCCGATGACAGCGCCAATTCAATTCCTTGCACCGGGCGCATTCCTGCTGGGCCTTCTGCTGCCGGTGATTATCGCGTTTTATCTGCTTAAGCTGCGACGGGTGGAGCAGCCGGTGCCCAGTGTGTATCTGTGGCGGCGAATGGTACGGGATGTGGAAGCAAATGCTCCCTGGCAGCGCCTGCGCTACAACCTGCTGATGATCTTACAGCTCCTGTTTCTGGCGTTTCTGATCCTGGCGCTGGCACGACCCTTCTCGTTAGCGGATGGTCCGAGCGGGCAGTCGGCTATCTTAATTGTTGATACTTCAGCCAGCATGAGCGCAGTTGACATGGCGCCAACGCGGTTAGAAGCGGCCAAGCAGCGCGCCCGACAGTTTGTCGACGATCTACCAGATTCAGCACGGATCACCATTATTGAGGCCGGGCGCGAAGCAATTGTGCGGCTATCCTCCTCACTAGACCGGCGACAAGCCCACTTAGCGATCGAAAGTATGCAGGCTGGCACAGGTGGGAGTGATATGAGCGTAGCCCTCGAACTGGCTTCAGCAATTGCTGCCCGGCAGCCAGGCACAGAAATCATGGTGCTTTCGGATGGGCGTGTCACACTGCCTGAACGAATGGCTGTGAAAGGCCAGCTGCGCTATCTGCCATTTGGATTAAACGGTGACAACCAAGCGATTAGCCTGCTCACGCTGGAACCGGCGCCAGGCGGCAGCAGTCTGACCGCCTTCGCGCAAGTAAGCAACTACAATGACCAGCCGGCTTCACGGCGCATGACACTGTTTGCCGATGGACAATTAATCAACGCGTATGATTTAAATGACATTGCAAGCGGTGGGCAGCAGTCTGTCGTCGCGGAAGGACTTCCGCTCACTACACAGGTGCTGGAAGCGCGATTGGAAGGCGCCGATACGCTGCCACTGGATGACCAGGCGCAGGCTGTGCAGCCAAGTTCGCAGCCTGTCCCCGTCACCCTCATCAGCAGCGGCAACCTGTTCCTTAAGACCGCGCTCTCGTTACTCCCTGGCGTTGTCTTGAATGAAAGTACGCCTACTGAACCACAAGGCACAGCCACACCTGGCGTCCCAACGGCTGCTCCTACGGTCGAAGAGAACCTATCCGAAAATGCCTCAGGACTGACGATTTATGATGGCATTGTGCCAGATACATTACCGCCCACTGGCAGCCTGCTGTTTATTGCCCCACCGAGCAGCACAGAACTGTTTACGACCACAGGCGCTGTCGAATCGCCAGCGATACGCTTACTCAATCCGGAAGACCCGCTGCTCACCCATGTGTCGCTTTCGGGGGTAAGTGTGATGGATGCTATCAGCATTTCACTTCCCGACTGGGCTTTTCCAGTCATCGCAGGAGATACTTCTGATGGCAGTATTCCTTTACTTCTCCGGGGCGAAGTCAGTGGGCGGCGCGTGGCCGTACTGGCTTTTGACCTACACCATTCTGACCTGCCGCTCAATGTCGCTTTCCCACTGTTGTGGGCTAACATGATTGATTGGCTGGCACCTGGTACGCATAGTGAGATTCCAGTACAAGTGGCCCCAGGGGAAGGGCTGTCTTTCACAGCCCCGAATGGCGCGCAGTCTGGGCAGGTGACCCGGCCAGATGGCTCTATCGTGCAGATCCAGGCAGAAAGCGGCCGGTTTGTGTTTGCCGATACCACTCAGCTAGGGCTCTATCAGGTGCGGTTTGAAGGTTCAGACGCAACAGAGAGACGCGCAGCCTTCATCGTAAATCTGTTCTCGCCCCAAGAATCCAGCCTGCGCCCAGCCGACTCACTCTTCGGATTGGAAAACCTGAACGATCAGAACGGCAGCGGCACACAACAGGGACAACGGGAGTGGTGGCGACCGCTAGCTCTGCTGGCGTTAGGCTTGTTGATGGGAGAATGGCTGGTATACCAACGAGCAGCTTTCGCACGACTGCGGGACTTATTCTTGCGCCGCCTATCCCCTGAGGCTGCCCGGAAGCCCCCCTTCCACAACCGGTTCTAAAAGCTCTGTTTCATTCGGCAGCCAGACTGCCGGGTGGAATGAATAGATGAAAACAGGATATTGATGGTACGTATATCGTTTATCTATCCACAGTTTCTATGGCTCCTCCTGCTCGCACCGCTGACAGTGGTTTTGGCGCTGCTAGGCCGGCGCGCGCTCAGTAAAGTGCGGTTATGGGGGGGGTTGGCGCTGCGCATCTTCCTCTTACTGTTAATGATTCTGGCTCTGTCTGGCATTCAACTGCGCCTGCCCTCGCGCTCCCTGACAGCCGTGTTCGTGTTAGATGTATCTGACAGTATTCCATCCACAGAACAAACCTATGGTGAAGCCCTCATTCATGAAGCGGTAGAAAAGA
Organism: uncultured Chloroflexia bacterium; assembly: GCA_963791025.1. Lineage (GTDB taxonomy): Bacteria > Chloroflexota > Anaerolineae > Anaerolineales > Anaerolineaceae > DSYU01. The sequence continues at coordinate 381,655 of CAWBQF010000001.1, forward strand.
TGCCCGCCAGTGATCGGGCTGCAATTGTTGTGTTTGGCGAAGATGCCCTGGTGGAACGGCTGGCAGCCCCAGACAGCACTCTGGCACGGCTGACATCAACGCCCATCACCACCCGCACCGATATTGCCTCCGCCTTGCAGTTAGCTATGGCACTCTTCCCAGACGAAGGCGCCCGGCGTCTGATTCTGCTCTCGGATGGACGCGAAAACTTAAGCTATGCCCTTAAACAGGCTGAACTAGCCGCACTGCAAGATATCGAACTGGTGTATGTGCCCCTGGGTGAAACCAACGGTGAGGCCGAAGTATTGGTGGATTCACTAGATGCGCCAACAGACATTCGGGAAGGACAGAGTTTTGATCTTAACCTGATTGTCCAGTCTTCGGTTCAGACCGGGGCGATGCTGCGCGTGTTTGCCGATAACGAGTTGATCCATACTCAAGAACTGAGGCTGCAAGCAGGAACTAACCGGTATGCTGTGCCGGTGACAGATCCGCAGCCTGGATTCCACCGCTACCGCGCGCAAGTTGACTCAGATGTTGATAATCGCCTACAGAATAACATCGGCTCGGCTTTTACCGTCGTACACGGCCCCCCCAGCGTTTTACTTGTAGAGGGACAGCCGGGTGAAGGGGAAAATTTGTCAGCCGCACTTAAAGCGGCCAAGATGGAAGTAATCACGACCACGCCGGAAGGTTTGCCTTCTACGTTGCCTGAACTGGCCCGGTATGACACGATCATTCTGGCAAACGTCCCGGCTTCGGCGCTGCCAACCGGCGCAATGGATGCACTGCCAGTCTACGTGCGAGATCTGGGCAAAGGCCTGCTGATGACTGGTGGAGAAAATGCCTTCGGCGCTGGAGGGTATCTGCGCACTCCGCTCGAAACCGCCATGCCAGTATATATGGATGTCAAATCGCGCGAACTGGCTGCCAACCTGGCGCTTATTGTCGCAGTGGATAAATCGGGCAGCATGGGACGCTGTCACTGCGACAACCCTGATCTTAACCAAACCTACACTGCGGTTGAGACAGGCCAACCTAAGGTAGATATTGCGAAAGAAGCCATCATGCGCTCGGCCAGCGCCCTCGGCCCTGACGATTATCTGGAAGTCGTAACGTTTGACTCGCAAGCCCGTTGGGCGCTTGATGTTCAGCAGTTGGTGGATAATAACACGCTGGAAAACGCGATCGGAACTTTCCAGGCAGACGGACAGACAAACATCGCTTCGGGAGTAGATGCGGCCTATGAAGCCCTGAAAGGCGTCAACGCGAAGCGCAAGCATATCATTCTGATGACAGATGGGTGGGTACGTACTGGCGACTTGACTCCCCTGGTTGAGGAAATGCGCCAACAGGGCATTACCCTCAGCATTATTGCCGCGGGGGAAGGCTCGGCTGAATACCTGAGAGTTCTATCGGAAACTGGGGGAGGACGCTATTACTCAGCAGTGGATATGATGAGCGTGCCCAGTATTTTCCTAAAAGAAACCGTCAAGTCGGTGGGACAATACGTGGTTGAGGAGCCTTTCTTCCCCCTTCCGGCTTCGCCCAGCCCTGTGCTGCGGGGCATCGACGAAACAAATCTGCCCGGGCTGCTTGGCTATAACGGCACCTCTCCAAAGGGAACAGCCCGGCTGGATCTGCTCACACCCCGCGGCGACCCGCTGCTGGCTTCGTGGCAGTACGGTTTGGGGCGAGCCGCGGCTTGGACCTCTGACATGAAAGGCCAATGGGCCACGCAGTGGGTGAAGTGGAAAGACTTCTCACGCTTTGCCGCGCAGTTAGTGGACTGGCTGCTGCCTGCTCCCCAGGTGGAAGGGATGAACGCGCACATATCCCTGCAAGATGAGGGGGCGCTGATCCACCTGGACGCCCAGGATAAAGACGGCCGGCCGCTCAACTTTCTGACAGTGCAGGCCCACCTGATCAACCCAACGTTGGATACACAAGAACTACCGCTGAAACAGGTAGGAGCCGGGCAGTATGAGGCGATGGCGCGAGTTTCTGAACCTGGTACCTATTTGGTTTGGTTAGGCATTAGCGACAAAGACCAACCCGTTGGACAGATGACGATCGGTATGGTGATGCCTTACTCGCCTGAATATCGTTCCAGTGGCGTGAATATCAGTCTACTGCAAGAACTGGCGCAAATTACGGGCGGCAGTGCCTTGACAGAACCCGTAGCGGCTTTCCTACATAATATTCCGGCGGCTGACAGCGCACGGGAAATCTGGCGCACGCTGCTGCTGATTGCGGCACTGCTGTTTCCATTGGACGTGGCTTTACGCCGGGTGATGTTTACCACTCGAGATATGCAGAAAGCACAGGTTTGGATTCGTGAGCATCTGCCCTGGCAGCAAACACAAAAAGGATCCGAAGAACCGGTTTTAGGGCAGTTGTTTAGCGCACGAGATCGAGCCAGAACGCGCACGCAAACCGGGGCAGATGCAGGGCGAGAGATACCACCCATTCCGGCAAAATCAAACCCTGAAAAACCGGCACCGCCCGTTTCCGCAGATCGCCCATCAACCACAACAGAAAACAATCCGCCAGAGGCGAAGTCTGAAAATACTGAAGAAGATGCTTTGGCTCGTCTGCGGGCGGCCAAAAAACGAGCGCGCCGCTGAGACGCTATAACGCTGGTTGCATGTATAGTGAAGGTGGTGTGCAAATCACACCACCTTCACTCCGTTAATTCACAGTGGGATCCGCCGTACTGCACGACTTTAACCCGTTCATTCTACTATGGCAGGCAGAAGGTGCTGAGGCCTACTTCCCTTCAAGTTTTTACTAAAACTTCCTTGACTTCAATAGGCTCTCCACTATAATCTTATGCAACTAAAGAACTTTAATCCTTTCAGGCAGGTCTCACGCTATGGCAGTTCGGCAATCTAAGGTAACCATGTCAGACATTGCACGCGCAAGCGGATTGTCTTTGTCGACCGTTTCATTGGCGTTGAACGACAAACCGGGGCTGCCTTTAGAAACCAAACTGAAAGTGCTCAATACTGCACGTGAGTTGGGTTATCGGGCGCGCACTCCTACAACCGTTCGCACCAATGCGCTTCAGACAATAGGCATGATTATTAAACGTTCACTGGGAGATGAGGCCCCGCCTTCAGCAAACATCTTCTTTTCCCATGTGATTGCCGGGATTGAATTTACCTGCCGACATGAAAATATCGCGCTCATGTACGCTACACTTCCGGTAGATGCGCATAACAATTCTCTTGAAATCCCGCGCCTGATCAACGACAACAATATTGAGGGCCTGCTACTCGTGGGAAGCTATGTCGATGATCAGTTGGTCAGGACTCTGGAACAAAGAAGTATTCCAACTGTTCTCGTGGATGCTTATTGTTCAGCCAGAGAATACGACTCGGTGGTTACCGAGAATGAGGAAGGCGCTTACCAGGCAGTGGAGTACTTGATCCAAAAAGGGCATCGCCATATTGCCTTTTTAGGCAGCCTGCCCGACAGCCGTTTGAGCTTTCGATACCGCCGCATGGGATATATTCAAGCACTTTCAGATCACGGCATTCAGGAAAGATACTTTGGCAACTGCACGCACAACGACCGCGAAGCCGTCATCGCTACAACCACTGAACTGCTCACGAAAAACCCGCAGGTCACGGCGATTTTTGGATGCAGTGATGAAGTTGCGCTGGTTTCGATGCATGGGGTTTTGAACGTTGGCAAACATGTGCCAGAAGATGTTTCCATCGTTGGTTTCGACAACAGCAGCAATGCTGAGATATCAATCCCTCCATTGACGACGATGAATATCGACAAGGTTAGCATGGGCCGCCTGGCAGTGCAACTGCTGATTAACCGGGCGAGACATCCAGAACAAGCAGTTGTGACTCTTTATCTGCATACTGAACTGGTCGAACGCGAATCAGTTCAATCTTTGCATGTTTAGCGCTTCCTGCTGTTCGCACCTGGTAACCTTCAGCAAATAATACCCTTTGGAAAACCTGTCTTTTTGTTTTCCGCAGCCAGTTTCCTCCTCCATATTGAATAACAGAAAAGGGTCACAGTTCATGAAACGACAAACCGAAGTTTCCATCCAAGGCGATAAATTCTTGATTAACGGGCAAGCTACTTATCCAGGGCGTACCTGGCATTCTTACCCAATTGAGGGATTGTTGTTTAACACGCGGATGGTACAAGCAACTTTTGATGACCTTAATCCCGAGACTCGATCCCTTTGGGTTTATCCAGACACAGGGACATGGGACCCAGAACGCAACAACCGAGAGTTTGTTGCTATGCTGCCTGTTTACCGCGATCATGGTGTGTTAGGCTTCACAGTTAACTTGCAAGGTGGAAGCCCCCAAGGCTATTCGAAAGAGCAGCCATGGCATAACTCTGCCATTACACCTCAGGGCGACTTGCGGGCGGAGTATATGCAGCGTTTTGAACGCATTATTGATCAGGCGGACGCACTTGGCATGGTGGTCATCCTGGGCATTTTCTATTTTGGACAGGCTCAACGGATGGAAGATGAACAGGCTATCCAGCGAGCGGTAGATCATACGGTGGAATGGATCTTGGAACATGATTACCGCAATGTGCTGATCGAGGTCAACAACGAGTGTAATGTGCGTTATACCCATCCTATTCTCCAGCCTGAACGGGTTCATGAACTGATTGAACGGGTAAAGACACATACGCGCAATGGGCATAGGTTGTTAGTTTCCACCAGCTATGGCGGAGGCTTTGTCCCGCTCCCTAATGTGGTAAAAACCGCTGACTTCTTGCTGGTACATGGCAATGGGATCTCTGAACCGGAAGGGATTGCCGAGTTAGTGCGCAAGACCCGTCAGGTGGAAGGATATCAGTCCATGCCGATCCTCTTTAATGAGGATGATCACTTCAACTTTGACCAGCCCGTAAACAATATGATCGCCGCAATTCGTGAATATGCTTCCTGGGGCTACTTCGATTTCAGAATGACCGGGGAGGGTTTCGACGAAGGCTACCAGAGTGCGCCGGTTAACTGGGAGCTTTCCTCAGATCGCAAACGTGGTTTTTTTGAAAAGGTCAAAGAAATTACCGGATATTAACGAGGTTGGAAATGAAACTAAAACATTCTGTGATGGTAGGCATGTTAGGCCGTGTAGCTGACCGCTTCCATGAATATCAACCAGCGGCTGACATGCGCCAGCGCTTTGAAATGGCAAAAAGCGTACAAGGAGCAGACGGAATCGAGATTGTCTATCCGAATGACTTTGCGAATATCGATGAAACGATCCGGATGGTGAAGGAGTATGAACTGGCTGTTTCTGCCGTGAACCTGAACGTGAAAGGAGCAGATAAGTGGCAGAACGGCTCCTTTACCAATCCTGACCCGACTCTAAGAGCGGATGCTGTGCAAGATTTGAAACGCACGATGGATCTAGCGGTGGAGCTGGGCGCGAATATGGTAACCTGCTGTCCCTTGATTGATGGGCACAATTACAATTTTCAGGTAGATTACTTAAAACAGTGGAAGTGGTTAGAAGAGGGCATTTGCGAAGGCGCGCAGCACCGCAGTGATGTGCGGGTTAGCCTGGAGTATAAACTTAACGAGTTGCGTAACTACAATCTTCTTTCGGATATGGGGCGCACCTTATTTTTATGCGAGCGATTGGGGCTGGCCCATGTGGGCGTTACGATGGATGTAGGACATGCGCTGATCGCCAAAGAAACGCCTGCCGAAGCCCTCAGCCTGGCCTCGCAGTACGATAAGCTTTACTATGTTCACTTCAACGATAACGCCCGCGAATGGGACTGGGATATGCTGCCAGGATCCGTCAACTTATGGGACCTGATCGAAATGGTATTTTATCTAAAACGATTGGATTGGGACGGCTGGCTGTCTTATGACGTGGTAGTGCGTGAAGGCGATCGAGTGGAAGGAATGAGCGCATCCATTGCGATTGTAAAAATGGCGGAACAGTTTGTGAACCGAATTGGTGTAGATTACCTGGAAGATCTGGTAAAACAGGGGCTGCCAGCACGCACCTTTGAACAACTTGTCAAGAAAATGCTGTAGGTTTGTTCGCCGCATTCGAGGCGAAATCTCTGGATAAATAAACGGGAGAGGCCAGAACCTCTCCCGTTTATTTATCCAGCTTTTTCTTCCACCTTACTGCGGTTTTTCTCCAATGTTTCGAGCAAGGTCTCTAGCCACTTTCGCACTTGAGGAGGACCTGCTACCCGGTATAAGGCTTCTGTTGGGCGTTCCTGTTTTGAAACGAGAACAGGAATCCCAGCATGCTGCTTTACCACCTTAAAGGCTAACTCATCCGTATCCTCATCCCCAAAACAAACAATTGGCTCGCCTTCCCAACCGAAACGATGTAAGAAGACATCCACGGACTGGCCCTTATCGGCTAACGTGGGTGCGACTTCCAGGAATTTATATCCAAATTGAACACGGAAGGTATCGGTATCTAAGTCTTGCCGGGCGAGGTCAGCAGCTTGTTTCAGTACAGATTCGATCTGATCTTCCGGCGCTAAACGGGCATGAATTGATAAAGCGTAGCCTTTATCTTCCAGATAGAAACCTTCGTACTGGTTTAGCAAAGCCTGCCACTGTTTTTTTAGCAAATCCAAAAATGGGCGTCCGCGTTCAAAATCGACCAGTTCGACCCGCTCCCCCTCCCAATTCCGGAACTCGATGCCATATGTACCAGCCGACAGAATTCCGCGCACCGGCAGTAGTTCCAGAATATGCTTTAAACGCCTACCGCTCAATACCACTACATGCAATGTATCTCGGAACTGTGCCAAACGCCTTAATAACGCTATTAAGTCCTGATCGGGCAAGACATCATCGGGGGTTGGGGCAAAATCTGCCAGAGTGCCATCATAGTCCAAAATTAGCCAAAGCTTTTCCCCTTGAGCCAGTTTTTCACCAAATTGTTCAGCCAAATCCATTACGTTTCTTGTCATACGATCTATAATCCTAATTTATGAATCTCCTCTAACTGCCAACACAACCAGAGATTAATATCTTCTTGTTCCACCACCTCACGCAGATGGACAGCCCGCTCGCGCCGCTCATTCACTGGCATGACCAGTGCATGATGCAGCGCTTCTGCTGTAGCGGAGACATCACAAGGTGAGATCACCAAGGCATCTTGACCTAACTGCTGGTGCGCGCCAGCCCGTTCTGAAAGCACCAAAACGCCTGCCTTCTCGTTTACCGTTGGGCCTTCTTTCGCCACCAGATTCATACCATCTGCTACAGGGTTCACCAGGAGTACATCATAAAGCTGCATCGCGGCCAGCGCGCGCGGATAACTCTCTCCCACTAAGACACGAACAGGTTCCCACTCACTCGTGCCATAGCGCGCATTAACATAGCCAGCCGCAGCCATTATTTCTTTCAAGTATTCTTCATACTCTTCTACTTCGAGACGCGAAGGCACCAGAATTGTTAGAAACTTAACTTTCCCTTGATGTTCTGGATGCACTTCCAGCATTTCTTCGTATGCCTGAAAGCCGCGCACGATGTTTTTACTGGGCTCGGTGCGATCAATGCGAACAATGACTTGCTGTTCTCCCATATTTTCAAACAGTTGGTGACGATACTGCTCCACCTCTTCTGAGTCTGCTAACTGGCGGACAGCCTCTACATCAATTGAAATTGGAAAGTCGCGCACATGAGTAGCATGGTTGTGAAACCATATCCGGCTCTTTGAAAAATTCACATGCGCACCCGGCAAGAGGGACTCACATGTTCGAATAAAGTTGAGAACATCCGATCGGGTCTGGAACCCAACCATATCCAGAGCACATAGTCCTTCTAAAATTGGCTCGCGCATTCGAGCCGGCAGCAACCGCCACTCTTCTGGTCCGGGCCAGGGAATATGGATAAAGTGCGTCAAGGTAAAGTCTTTACGCCGGCGTAAGGCAGAGCGGATCATGCGTGGGGCAAGGTACAAATGATAATCTTGAAGCATCACTAACGATGGCAGGCGATTATCTCGTATCTGGTTAACAACTTCGTCCGCAAACATCTGATTGATCTTTACGTAGCCTTCTTCCCAGGCCCGCCATGTCTCACGATTTAAAAGTAGGAGCATGAGCAAAATCCCACATGGAATGCTGCAAAAACCACAAGAGCGGGTTTGATATCATTCCATAGTAACCTTCAAAAGCTTCCATGTCTGGTTGAATGAACTTTACTTGAACCTGGCCCCCTTCCAGCGGGACTTTCCCTTCTTCCCACTGGCGATCACCCTCTCCAGCAGCACAGGCGACCCAAGTGCTTTCTACTTGATTTGCCAGGCCTAACAAGGCCGTAACCAAACCCCCTCCGCTACGCTGATAAGCCAAACGTTCATGTTCATCAAATTGAAACGAAAACGGCCCCCTGTTTGACACAATTACCAGATCGCGGTCTCCTAATATATCCTCTTGTACGCTATCGCATTCTGTTGGAACTGTCCTGGATTCTACATCCATTTGTTGAATCACTTTTAATTTACCCTTTTGTTTACTGAATAACGCCCAACCCATAGTTACACGCCCAAAGCCATGAAATAACCAGCTTGAGCACTCTCCCCCAATTTAAACTCAATAACCGGTTCCATCCTTTTGAACCGGTCCAGCACTCGGGAACTCACTCGACCTCTGCCGCTTAGGGTAGTTTAACAAATCCCTTTTTTGCACTCAATGGGGGAAATCCCTACCTATCCTATGCAATAGTACCACTGAACTTTCGAACTTTGTGAAAAAAAGTACCCATATGGGTCATTGCGGTGAAATTCTGCTTTCAGTATTATTTATCATAGTCAGGCACCCTGTATAAAGGCAAGCTACTCATTAACGATCTCAAAGCTGAAAGGATGAATACCATGGACGAGGAAAGAAATATCAATATCAGTAATGAACTTCCTGATAACAAGGAAACTACGCCAGCTTTCTATTTTCGGAACTTGGATGACGAAACGATCCAGATTCTGATGGAAGATCGAATCGCCACAGGCGGATAAAAACAAATATGCAAGGAATTGGCATGAAACAACCCTCCGCAGCCTGGTAAAATAAAATACCAGGCTGCGCTTGATTTAAGCAATCCCATTTACGCTGATTAACTTCACATAAATTTTATGGTTTCCGCTTTCGAAACCCTTTAAAGTGAAGGGAAAACGTTTCCCGAAAGCGAACATGAATAACGAAAAGTATCGTGTACTGATTCTGGATGATGACCTGGCACTTGGAGAACTACTCCAAGAGTTTCTTCAAAACACGAACAGGTGCATCGTCACTCACGTAACTACAGAGGCAGAGTTTTGGGAGTACCTCGGTCAAGAGGTATACGATATTCTCTTCCTTGACTATAAGCTCCAAGAGACCACGGGTCTTGATGTTCTATTGCAAATGGGCCAGCGCGGTTTTTCGGTACCGACTGTCATGATGACGGGTGAAGGCAGCGAAAACGTAGCCGCTAAAGCTATTCAGTATGGGGCATTGGATTACCTGGTCAAGGGCGAATATTCTTTTACTTCCTTACCCCCGCTCATTCAAAAGGCAGTACGCCAACGCGAAATGCAAAAGGCGATGCAGCAGTACCTGGAACAAATCCGTTACCAGGCGACCCTGCTTAATAATATGCGCGATGCTGTTGTGGTATGGGGCCTGGATGGGAAAATCACTTACTGGAACACGGCTGCAGAACAACTTTATGGGTGGACTGCCGCGGAACGACTGGGAAAACTCGCCAGCCAGGTTTATTTTCCCTGCTTTGATCCGCCTATTCAGTTCTCTGGCCTAAATACCGCCAGCAGTACTCAGTTAGAACACCGCTACCAGCTCCCTAACGGCGACTGGATCTGGATCAGCACCCATATCACGCCACTGGTTAATGAAGGAGAAACGCCCGGTTCCGAGGGGCTCCTCCAGTAACTATCGACCATTCGGCTACATGAATATTGCGCGCGACATCACTCCACGCAAAATTGAGCAGGAAGCCCTGGTTCAGAGCCAGCACTTTGTTCAACGTATCCTGGACACCAGTCCTAACATTATCTATATTCTGGATCTCGAGAGACGCCGCTTCCGTTACATCAATCCTGAAATTACTCCTATTCTCGGATATTCGGTCGATGAGTTTTTTAACGCCCCCTATGAAGTCTTTTCAAACCACCTGACCCTTGAAGATATTCCAAGAATGGAACAGCACCTGCAAAACCTGCAAGCTTTGAAAGAAGGAGAAGTGGCGGAACTGGAATACCAGTTCATGAGCCGCCATCAGAAGTGGCGCTGGTTGAAAAGTCGGGAGACAGTTTTTTCGCGGAATGAAAGTGGAAAGCCTACTGAAATCATTGGTGTGATTCAAGACATCACAGCCAGCAAACAGGCTGAAGCTCGCTTGCAACACCGCTTGAACAGTGAAAGAATGCTGGCGGCGGTCTCAAATAATTTCCTTAATGCGCCAAAAAGCGAAAGCGATCAGGCTATTCGTGAAGCCGTCTTGATGGTAACGAAGTTTACTCAAGTGGATTTTGGACTGATTTTGCTCTTAGACGAAGATGAATTGGTTCCTTACCATTTATGCCCCCTCAAGTCTCAGGGAAACATTCCCTTGCTTGACAGTCTCAAGCTTACCGGGCAGAAGATGCCCTGGTTACTGGAGCGATTAAAACAGCAAGAAACGATCCTCTTCAACCATTCTGACTTTCGGGGTTCAGGGAATAAGGGAGAACTGCCCATACCAGCCGAAGAAAAAGACTGGTTGAAACAAAGAGGGATTGGCTCGGCAATCTTTCTCCCTATGGTGTATAACCAGGCCTTGTATGGTGTGCTTGCCTTTGGCCTCGCGCAGAATTCGTTCAACTGGAACGAGAATCACGTTTATATGCTTAAAACCTTCGGGGAAATGGTCACCAATGCCCTGGTACAGAAAAAGGTCGATCAGGCGCTGCGTAAAAGCGAAGCTCGTTACCGAGCCATCGTCGAAGAGCATCAAACTGAGATGATCTGCCGATTTTTGCACGATACCACGCTGACCTTTGTTAATGAGGCTTACTGCAAATATTATGGTAAAGAACGCAGTGCATTGATTGGCACAGACTTCCTAACCCTTGTACTGCCCGACGATCGTGAGCAGGTGCGCTCGTATCTGGCCAGTCTGAGTACACAAGTACCAGTCGTCGTGTTTGAACAGCGCATTCAACAAGGCAGCGGTGAAGTGCGCTGGCAAGAGTGGACAAGCCGGGCAATATTTGACCTGCATAATGACTTTATCGAATTTCAAGCGGTAGGGCGGGATATCACTGAGCGAAAGAAAATGGAAGAACAGCTTAAAACTGCCCAAACGCATCTGGCGCAAGCCGCTCGACTGGCTTCGATTGGCGAACTGGCCTCTGGGGTCGCACACCAGATCAGCAACCCTCTCACTACGATTATCGCTGATGCGCAAATTCTGCTGCATCAGTTGGACCGCAAGCACCTGGGGCACGATTCTGCGGAAGCCATTGTGCAGGCGGGTTGGCGCGCGCAGCAGGTGATTAACGAACTACTCAAGTTTTCACAACCCACACAAGATACGCATGTACTTACCTCTCTTAACGAAACCATCGAAAAAGCTGTTCTGTTAGCCGGGGCCCATATTCAAGCGTTTGGGATTAAACTAGTAACAGATCTAAGTCCAGATCTACCCCAAATCTTTGGAAACCCAAGGCAGTTGACAGATCTATGGGTCACCTTACTTCTTCTGGCACGGTCTGCTTCTGATGATGGCGCATATCATACTATCCGCATCCATTCTCGCCTGTTAAGTGACGACAACCTTTTGATCGAAGTTACAGATGACGGGAGACCCATACCACGCGAACAGTTTGAAAACATTTTTGAACCCCAGTTGGTTCCAACTGGTTCGGGCAGAGGGACGGGGATGGAATTGAGCATCTGTCGTGAAATCGTCCGGCAAAATCGCGGACAAATTTTAATTATGGGTAATAAAAACGAGACGACATTTCAAATTATTTTTCCGAGGGAAGGGAAACACTAAATGGAAACTGTTACCATTCTCGTGATCGAAGATGATGATATTGTATCGCGGACCATCGAACGCTGCCTGCGCAGTGACAATTACCGGGTTCGCCTGGCAAGCAGCGGCGTTGAAGGTTTACGCCTTGCTCATCGCGAGATACCTGACCTCGTAATTCTCGATGTCATTATGCCAGGAATGGACGGCTATGCGGTGTGTCATGAAATGCGTTCTGATCCCATTCTGTCGGATGTACCGATCCTGTTCCTGACGGCGAAAACAAAAGACGAAGATAAAATCAACGGGTTTACAGCTGGTGGAGACGACTACCTGGGAAAGCCCTTTAACGTGGACGAACTGCTGCTTCGAATCCGGGCCATCTTACGCCGCACCCGGCGCGCGGTCGAAGTGAAGCCAGTAAACGGGAATGGCGAGAAAGAGAAGACCAGCACAAAACGTGAAGGTGATCCCTCTTCGGACCGACAAATCATTATCGGAGAATATTCACTTAATACGAAAACGTATGAGTTTACTGGCCCAAAAACTGGTAAAATTCGGTTAACACCTGTCCAGTATGACCTGTTGTACCACCTGATGAATCACCCTGGCGAAATCTTCTCACCGGCGCGACTGCTTGACGAAGTTTGGGATTATCCCAGCGACGCTGGCAGTCCCGACTTAGTTCGAGTGCATATCAAGAATCTGCGCGAACGAATCGAAGAAGATCCACGAAATCCCAAATTCATCAAAACCATCGCCGGATACGGGTACACAGTCCAGCCAGAAGAGCTTGATGAATAAAGGGGCATATGGATTCAAAAGAAATGCCGTCCGTTATGGGGCCGGACAACGAGCACGAACCCAGCTATCAGGAACTATTAAAGTCGCGTAACACGCTGCGCGCTCTTTTCGATAGTTTGCCCACTGCGATTTACATCATCGATCAGTCTTACAATTTATTAGCCATTAATGTCAGTCGGGCAGCACGGGTGGGCGAAAAGCCCAGCCAGCTAGTTGGCCGGAAGTGTTATGAAAAGCTCTTCCGGCGTTTAACCCCTTGCCCAGCATGCCGTGTTGCTGAAACTTTCACAACCGGACAAAACACTGTACGGGTTAACCGTGAATGGCTTGACAGCGAGAAATTCATCGAGTGGGAAATCGGTACCTTTCCTATTTATGATGGTCAGAACTATCCAGTGCAAAATATTGTTATCGAGCAAGATGTCACCGAAAAACGCAATCTCGAAATGAACTTGATCCAGTCAGAAAAACTGGCGGCAGTGGGTCAACTCGCGGCCAGCGTAGCCCATGAAATCAACAATCCCCTCACGGCAATCATTGCGAACGCTCAAATTCTCAAGCGTGAAGTTCCTGCCGATCATCCTGAGATAAACGATTCGGTCAAGTTGATCGAAATGGCTGGCATTCGGGCCTCGCAAGTGGTGCGTAATCTACTCGGGATTGCCCGAAAAGAAAAGTACGAGTTCGAACCCATTGATCTCAACGAAACCTTGCGAAATGCGCTCTCACTTGTGCAGCATGAGCTGGTCGGACGGCCCATCCAGGTGCAGATCAACTTTCAAGAAGACTTGCCTACCATCATCGCCAGCCAGGATCAGCTCCAGGGGGTGTGGATGAACCTGCTGCTCAATGCCATTGATGCAGTAGATAAGCTCAATGGAGAAATCACCATTACCACACGCTTTCAGGAAGGGGCTTTCCATGTCGACATCATGGACAATGGGAAAGGCATCTCGCCTGACCACCTGACCCATATCTTCGAACCGTTTTTCACCACCAAGGCGGCTGGTCGTGGCACTGGCCTGGGCCTTTCGGTTTGTATGGGGGTCATCAAACATCATGGCGGCGATATTAAAGTTGAAAGCCAAATCGGTAAGTGGACACATTTTGCAGTCATTCTACCCAGTAATTAGCGCACTCCCCTTATTCATCCCGCGGCTCTCCTGTTCCTGACCGGTCATTAAACTGCCGCCTCAGGTTATTTTGTAGACTTTGTAACACGTCTGCTACATCAGGCTGACCGGAAGCGCGGGCCTGGCGAATATTCAGATCAATCAGGGCGGGCATCAGATGATCGACAGGGTTTGTATTTGCATCCGGAGCTTCGCGCTCTTCTTCATCACTTTGTGCAATTTTCTCCAGCATATCGACTGCCGAGCAAATACTGCTCCTTCCAAGCGGTGTTTGCGCTTCTTCCCGTAAGCGCTCAAGCAGTTTACCCACAGATTTCAAATCAAAAGGGTCTCTCTCTGCCTGAGGGTAAGCAGCGGCGGCTTCTGATATAGAGCGCTGTGCCCGATCGAGCTGGCGCTGCACCAACAAATTGGCAGGATCCATTTGGAAAACCTGCTGATAGAGCATTTCGGCTGTACGTAAATCATGGCTGACGAAATATAAGTTCCCGAAAATCAAAATGCTGTCGGCATCATTCGGATAATCTCTCACCAGTCTGGCGTAAGTTTCAAGCGCTTCTTCTAACCGAAAAGCATGTAAGTAGGAACGGCCCATCATTTTTCGCAGTTTTATATCTGTATTTCGATCCAGGGGCCAAATATCCATGGGGCGTTTTTCTCCTCAGGGGGTAGGAGTTCTTGCACTTAACAATATCGAAAGCACCTGCGAAGATCTGTAAACAACCGCTGAAGACGGCATAAAGAATAGATAAATGTTGTTAAGGTTGGGAAGTTCCTGTAGGAGACAATGGTTGGTTTGCCCCATTGATGGACTGCATTAGCATCCCCATTCGGAGACGGGCCAAGGCCGCTAACTCAGCCTTGTTTTGCTCGTTCGCCAGTTGAAAGGTCTGATCATAATCATTTACAGCCTGCTGATAATTCTGCATCAGCTCATTGGCCTGCGCTTTTAGAAAGTAACCATTTGCTGACTTTGGATTTTGCTGAATGATTTCCTGCGCATCCGCCAGCGCCCGAGAATACTGCCCCACCAGTAAATAATCCTGCCCCCGATTCATCAAGAAGTCTTCACGGCTCGCCGAATACTGCTCAGCTTGTAAAAAAGTTTGCCGGGCCTGATCCCCCTTACCCTGCTGCTCCAAAATGACCCCTTGTAACGCCAGCAGTTCCGGATCATGAGGAGCATACTGTAAGCTTTGTTGCACATCACTCGATGCCTGATTCAAGTCTCCTGATTGGAGAGCATTCTGTGCAGACTGCTCATAATTTAGCTGCGCCAGCACTGCTGGGTCGGGAGCGAGGAAAAAATGGTAGATCAATGCGAGGGCGAACAACAGGAGCGCAGTACCCACTACAGCAACGATTATCCGGCGCGAACTGGCCCGCCGCCGCTCTTGCACCAGCCCATCCAGATACCACCACCAATATTCCTCCGGCGGCTGACGTTCGGCCCGTAGAGGCTGCAAAGCAGTGAGTCCGCCCAGGTTTTTAAGAAACAAATCCGCATCGCTGCGCACCCGCCCAGTGATGCTTTCAAACTGCCCTTGAAACATAGGCAAAGAAGAGGCGTTTTGCAGCGCCTGCAAGCGCTGGTAAGCTTCATCCAGGGCAAACAGCAGATCTGCGGCCTGCGGCGCTGTAAGATACCCCAGATTCCCCACCTGAGCTTCGATCTGATCCAGCAAGTCTCCGAGCATCATCCCAGGCATTCCAGATATCGAACGAGATGCAGTGTGAGACTGTTGAGAAGGACTCATACAAGTTTCATCTTTCTAATGTTTTACTCCCTCATCCTTAAGTAATCTTACTCCATGCCAGTATAAAACACCACGAAAACAGCGACAGTTTTGCGATAGGCAAATACTATTCTGCGACAGTAAGAAGATCAGCCTGAGACACGACTGGACTATTCTTGGGAAGTACAGCGCAATGATTGCGGGCACAAAGAGCAAGATCCAAATTACCACAGGGAGGGAAAAATGCTGAAACCATTCACTCGTACTGACTCTATCCTACGCATCTTGACAGCCGTCATTTTGGTTTATCGGATCTATCTACCGGTCTCAGGGGTGAATATTATGGACCTTCAAAACAGGACAATCACGATTGAAGCCGCCAAGCAGGGTGGCCGAGGCTCAGGCAGTCTCAATATGCAACAGGCTTTCTTATCGCAACCACAACGTATGGCGCTGATCGAATCTTACTATCAGAAGGTCATCCAACCCCACACCGATCTGGAAGCCTTCGCCCTCATTGTAGAAGTCGCCGCTGAGTTGAATGCAAACCAGGTGGAAGGATTCATGCTCGATCTGAATCGCTTCCTTTTAGAAGCTCCTAACAACGAACTGGCTGTTCTGGCAGGTCCGTGGGGACGCTTGAAGGAACGTATTCATTATCATGCCGGTTGGTTTCCCGGTTACCGCGCACTCTATCTTTTCGGCAGCACAGGCTTCGCCGCCGATGACAAGAGCAACCAGGTTCAGCATTTCTGGTTTTCAGTAGCGGTTGCGTACCGCTGGGGAAACCCAATAGCAGATGCGGCTGCCCGCTACCACGAATGGAACCCACCTGCCTGGCTGCGCTTCCTGCCGGGCAACGGTGAAGGACACGGCTCTGCAGAAGATCTGATCCTCTCCCGCCAGGGCATTGCACTTGGGCACGCGCTGGCAGAGGGCTGGGTTAAGCCCCTAGAGTTGGGTGACTGGCTGCGTAAGCACCTCAAGTAGACTTCCATGCCATTCTCGTTTTGTGCCGGCAACTTGAGTACTCTACTTGAGCAATCTACTTGACTTACCGCCAATCTTATTTATAATAATTCTTAGTTTATAATGAATATAGACTAGAGAGAATATGTCTAATTTAGAATCGATGTTGAATAGCCTAAAACAAGCCGGCTACCGGTTAACACCTCAGCGAAAAGCCATTTGCCGCTTACTCACTGAAAGTGAAGATCATCCCAGCGCGCAGATGCTTTTCGATCAACTGCGTAAGGAATATGACACGCTCAGTCTGGCTACCGTTTATAACACCCTGGAAGCACTCAGCGACCTGGGGGCAGTCACCGTTCTGGGTGAAATTGGAAGCAGTGACTCTGTGCGCTACGATGCAAACACTTTACCGCACGTCAATCTGGCCTGTGTTCACTGCCATCGTATCATCGATATTCACAGTAGTTACGTTCAACGATTGGATCAAGAAATCGAAAACAACTCAGGCTTTTCCTTGTTAGGCGCACGAATGGTGTACTATGGCATTTGCCCGGATTGTCAGGCAGCAAAAGCTGATCGCGAACATCAAAATGCAGAAGGAAATTCCGAATAGAACCTGCAAACTATGTCTTGTCTCAAAAATATGTTGAAGTAATTTATGGAGAGATAATATGCCAAACTCAATCCGTTTGCAATCCGAAAACTCACTTCCACATGAGGGCAGTCGTTGTGTGGATGTCCTTAGCGATACTTTAGAGGGATATGCTGGCATTGAACAGGCTCAGTTTGATATTGACAAAGGTAAGCTAAAAATCGCTTATGACCCGCGTATTTTGTCGCGGGAACAAGCGATGCATCTGATTCACAATTCAGGCCAGCGGGCTACCAGCCGGGTACTTCAATGCCGCGCGAAAGGTTCAGAAGCCTGCGCAATGTGCGCTGCAGAAATGGGAGAAATGCTCACTCAGCACTACCATCGAGCTGCTGAGGCCCCATCACCTGCTACTCACTTTCAAGTGGGCACTTCCACCGGCTCAATTGAGGTAGATCTCAAACACCCTGCCGTAATCGGTCTGGAGTCAGAGGAGGCAGAGAAAAGCTTTCCTTACCAACAAGAAACCGAGACCCTTCCTGGCGGACTGCCACGCGAAAAAGTAGAAGTTGCTTTGACGGTTATGAATGCTGTTTTCGGCATTCTGGCATTTATCAGCAGCAGAGTTGGCATTGACCCGCTCATGGTGTGGATTCTGTGGTCTGTCGCTTATGTTGCTGGCGGATACTATGGTTTATTAGACGGTATCAAGGCGCTAAAAGAAAAGCGCCTTGATGTAAATCTACTAATGATCTTTGCTGCCCTGGGCGCAGCTGCCATTGGACAACCTACCGAAGGGGCCATTCTACTGTTCCTGTTTTCACTCTCGAACACCCTACAATCGTTCGCGATGGATCGCAGCCGTAAAGCGATTGAAAAGCTGCTCGACTTACGCCCCCCAACAGCCACCGTCCGGCGCGGCTCGCGATTAATCAATTTACCGGTAGAAAAAGTGGTGGTGGAGGATGTCGTAATTGTACGACCCGGAGAGCGCTTCCCGATTGACGGCGAAGTAATCTCAGGTGAATCAGAAGTCAACCAGGCGCCCATCACCGGTGAATCAATGCCAGTAAATAAAGAGACGGGCGACCCGGTCTTTGCTGGGACCGTTAACGGAAACGGCGCGATGGAAATTCGGGTAACCCGCCTCGCCAAAGATACAACGCTGGCCCGCATTGTACAAATGGTCGAAGAAGCGCAGAGCTCAAAAGCGCAAACTCAGCGGATGCTAGACAACTTCGAACAAATTTATGCGCTGGTCGTCCTGGGTGGCGCGGTACTGCTCATCCTGATTCCCTACTTCCTGCTGCATCATGAATTCTTCCACACTTTCTACCTGGCTATGACCTGGTTAGTGGTCGCTTCACCTTGCGCACTGGTGATCTCCACCCCAGCCAGTATTCTTTCGGCGATTGCAAACGGCGCTCGAAACGGCGTGCTCTTCAAAGGAGGGGTGCACCTTGAAAAGACAGCTACCCTCAAAGTACTGGCCTTCGATAAAACTGGAACGCTCACGCAGGGGAAACCCCAACTTGTTTCATTAAAGCCCTTCCAAGGGACCTCTGAAGAAGAATTGCTGCGGCTCGCCGCAGCGGTGGAATCGCGCTCGGAGCACCCCCTGGCTGCCTCGATTTTGGCAGCAGCCCATAAACATAACCTATCCTTGCCAACAGCGACAGCCTTCCGGGCTATTCCAGGACAGGGTATTGAGGGACGTGTTGAGGATCAGATCCTGTGGATTGGTGGGAGACGGCTATTTTATGAACGTGGTGTCACGGTTCCAGTGGAAATCACACAGCAAGTGGAAGCGTTAGAGGAACAGGGGCAGACAGTCATGATGGTTTACCGCCGCGCTGAAAATGGCGGGCAGTGGCTAGGTTTGCTGGGTTCTGCGGATGTACTGCGCGAGGATGCGAAAGAGATGATTCGTAAACTCAAGCTTCAGGGGATTGAGCATGTGGTGATGCTGACAGGCGACAATGAACGCGTAGCGGCCCGGATTGCGGAAATGGCTGGAGTGGATGAGTTCCACGCCAATTTATTACCCCAAGATAAGGTGACCATGCTCCAAATGCTACAGACAAAGTACGGCCCAGTAGCAATGGTCGGCGATGGAGTCAATGATGCACCAGCCCTGGCAAAGGCGGATGTAGGGATTGCTATGGGCGGAGCAGGCACAGACGTGGCAATGGAGACGGCGGATGTAGTCTTGATGTCTGATGATCTGCAAAAGCTGCCGCATGCCGTAGGCCTGGCACGCAACGCCCGCAAAGTTGTCTGGCAAAACCTGAGTTTTGCGATGGCGGTAATCGTCCTGCTGGTCGTCTCGGCTTTTGGCGCGCAACTGCCGCTACCCTTAGGGGTAGTTGGGCATGAAGGCAGCACCGTATTGGTGGTGCTTAACGGGCTGCGGCTGCTGGCCTATCGGATGATCTAAGCCCATAAAACGCTTAATGTTTTCTCTGCCAGTATGCTGTATGATAGAGACAGCATACCGGTTTTTTATGCGACCATATCATGCGTATCCATTTGCGACGTTTCCTCCTCTTCCTCCCGATTCTGCTGATAATTCTGACAGGTGGACTGGCAGTTTGGCTGTTTGTCGATCTCCCATCGAGTGATCTGTATGCAGCCCACCTGCCAGAGCCAAGCATACGGATTACCGATCGAACCGGACGCTTGTTATATGAGTCCCTGCCTGAAACGGGGGGACGCCATAGGATGCTGCCAGTCGACCAGATGCCGCTCCTTCTACAAGAAGCCACCATTGCTACAGAAGATGCCAACTTCTACCGCAACCCAGGAATTGACCTGGAAGGCATTGTGCGAGCATTCTGGATTAACCTGCGCGGCGGTGAAACCCTGTCAGGAGGAAGCACCATCACCCAGCAGGTGGCACGGAACCTGCTTTTATCGGAAAACGAACGGGCGGAACGAACCCTGCGCCGTAAACTGCGAGAAAGCCTGCTGGCCTGGCAGATTACACAGCGCTATGATAAAGATGAAATCCTGGCGCTGTACCTGAATGGAAGCTATTATGGGGGCCTGGCATATGGGGTTGAGGCGGCTGCTCAAACCTACTTTGGCAGGCCCGCCAGCCAACTTGACCTGGCAGAGAGCGCCCTCCTGGCGGGGCTGCCACAAGCTCCAGCATTGTATAACCCGTTTAGTGATCCTGATGCTGCTCGACAGCGGCGTTCTGTGGTGCTGGGATTGATGGAAAAAGCCGGTTACATAGACGCTGAACAAAGAACCCTGGCAGAACGAGAGCCAATCAACCTGGCAGTAGTGCCTTACCCACTCGAAGCGCCTCACTTTGCCTTGATGGTGCGCGCCCAGGTGGATGCGCTGTTTACACAAGAGCAGCTATTTCAAAGCGGCGGAGTCGTGGTACGCACAACCCTTGACCTGGATGCGCAACACGCGGCTGAAACTGCTATCGAACAGCAGTTTCAACGCCTGCACGAAAAAGAACAGCAGCAAGGAAAGCACTACAACGTCAACAATGCGGCGCTGGTGGCACTGGACCCGCAAACAGGAGCCATTCTAGCGATGGTAGGCTCACCGGACTATAACGATCAGGCGCACGCTGGAGCCATCAACATGGCGCTTATGGCGCGCCAGCCTGGTTCAGCCCTAAAACCTTTCATTTACGCGGCGGCCTTCGATCCAACTCGTCCCCATCCGTGGACACCAGCTACTGCCCTGCTAGATGTTACAACTCACTTCGTCACTCATGATGGAGAAGCCTACACCCCCAAAGACTATGATGGATTGGAGCATGGTCCCGTTCTGGCACGCCAGGCACTCGCTTCGTCACTCAATATTCCGGCTGTACTGACTTTGCAAGCGGTTGGCCTACCTGCCTTCTTTGAAATGAGCACGAAGGTAGGCCTGACAGCCTTCTCAGGCGCTCACACCGATGACCTTGAGCATTATGACCTTTCCGTTGCATTGGGTGGTGGAGAAGTCCGCCTGAGCGAGCTGACGGCGGCTTATGGAGCCTTTGCTACTGGCGGCTACCGGGTGGGGCCTTTTTCTATTCTCGATATCACCGACGCACAGGGCCAGCTGCGCTACCAACACCAACAGGATCTACCGGTACGCGTGATCGATGAAGGCGTAGCATGGCTAATCAGCGATATTCTCTCTGACGACAATGCCCGTCAGATTGGCTTTCCACCGAATTCTGTTCTCAACCTGGACCGACCTGCCGCCGTCAAGACGGGTACTACCACAAACTTTCATGATAACTGGACGGTGGGCTATACACCTGATCTGGTGGTAGGGGTGTGGGTAGGAAATGCAACTCATGAAGCGATGCGTGAAGTGAACGGCTTGACCGGGGCCGCCCCCATCTGGCACCAGACGATGCGGGCGCTACTGACCAATCACTCAGCAAAACCATTTGTTCAACCGTCAGGTCTAGAGCAGGTGGAAGTGTGTTCCCTTTCCGGGTTACTTCCTACACCCGCCTGCCCTTACCGGCGAAAAGAATGGTTCATTCGCGGCACGGCGCCCACTCAGCCCGACAGCTATTACCAGACCGTCACCATCGACGCAATCGATGGCAGATTGGCTGGCCCTGACACGCCACTTGAAAGGCAAAAGCAGGTACTCGCGGTAAACCTACCACCAGCAGTGCAGCCGTGGGCGCGCAAACATGGGCTGCTGCTGATCAACGACTTAATGGCGGGAATGGCTGCCTCATCGGAAGGAGACTCTGCAGGAGCAGCAGCACAAACCGCAGATGTAAGTGGTCTCGCTCTGGTTTCGCCCGCTTCGCATACGGTTTACCGGCTTAATCCAGGACTGCCGGAGGACTCTCAAAGGATTCCGATCGAAGCCGTGGGGCCCAATCAACTCAGCCAGGTTACGATCTGGATAGATAACGCTCTGCTGGCTTCATTCGATCAGCCGCCATACCGGGTATTCTGGCAGTTGGCCCCGGGCGAGCATATTTTGCGGGCAGAGGCAAAGACAAACCAGGGGGAAACGATCATCAGTGAGCCAGTGCAGATTGAAGTAACCGACGAAAGTCAATAGGCAGCGCCCGAGCAAGCGCGCTGCCCATTGACTGGATGATAAAGCTTCGGTTTATTTTACTTCGAACTGCGCGCCTTCTCCGCGCCCATATACTTCTGGGAAGTAAATCTCTTGAGCGGTCGGCGGGATGACATTGAAAGTCCCCTGGGCGCCGGTCCGAACCAGGTACGTATAAACATAGGTGCCAGCAGGGAGGTAATTAGCCGATAGTACCACCTGTTCGTCACGCAGTTCGGCGTGATTGAAGTACCACCAACCCCACCCGCTCTTTTCCCAATCTGACCAACTATACTGCTGAGGAGCCTCGCCCTGAGGGCTAGTCAGGAGGCTGGTATCCACAGCCTCCAGTCCGGCAGGCAGGGGGTCATTAACCACAACATAGTGCAGCGCAGAAGGCGCAATAATTGTCAGGCGCGCCCGGAGGAGCGTGCCAGGGGCCGCCTGGGTGACCGGCGCGGTCATATCATCTGGCAGGTAGTAGGAGCGCGAAATACTGATGCCACGATCCAGGGCCTGAACGTCTTTGACAGGTAGATAAACGGTCATATTGGCGGTGTAATACAAGTTGCCTGAGCCACCGCTGCGCGCAAAGACCAGATTGTTCGCAGTATCTTTAAGGAGATCGCTCACCTGTACGCGTGTCGTCCAGACATCACGCAGGGTGCTGGCATTGGCCTGTCCCTGACCAATGGTTTGATCGTTCAACCCTACCGCGTAGTCATAGTTTGCTTGTAGTTCACCAGTCGCGCGCATCCAATTTGCCAGGGACAATAAAGTCCAGGCTGTTTCCTGCGTGCTCTGCCAGTGACCTTGAGAGCGGTGACTCATCAACCAGCGGACACTGTTTGCAAGGAGTGGATTTTGGGGATCCATCTGCTCCAGGGTATTCAAGACAATGGCAGTGGTGCGTACGTCACTATTCCAGTTCCAACGGTCGGCTTCGGATTCTTCCCAATGGGTGCCACTGGCGGATAGGACCGCGGATGAAGTAAAGTCGGAACGGAGTGTATCCAGGCGAGGATCCTGGGGATCGATCAGCCAGATGGCCTGCGCGAGATAAGCACGCGCATAAAGCTGTAAGTCCAGGCGGCTATCGTACAGGCTGCCAAGCTGGCTGCTGGGAGCATCGCCCACCATTGTCCGCACCAACAATACAAACGCCTGGCGATTCTTTAGGGCCTTCTCGGGATAGGGCATACTTTGTGGGCTGTTATTCGTGGCGGTGCGTAAGAAGCTCACCGCATCAGACAGCATCTTGGTGGGCACACTATAACCAGACTGCTGCGCTTCCAGCAAACCCAAGACGACATAGGAGGTGACCAACGAATCGCTGGGGTCCGACTTCCATTGGCCCCAACCGCCATCCACATTCTGCCAACTCGACAAACGCTGCAAGGCCAGGTTGACCTGCTCTTGCAAGCCTTCTTCCAAAGCGGCGTCTTGCACACCCGCTTCTCTCATGACGCGCGCTACCGCGACGTTGGGCAAGAAGCGTGAGATGGTTTGCTCGGTGCATTCGTATGGATAATGCTTTAGATAATCCAACCCATCTGTGAGGCTGGCTGAAAGGGAAGGCGCTACCGAAATGGACAAATCGCCCTGGCTGACATTCCAACCTTCAGGCAGATAGATCGCCTCAGCCCGCGCGCCTTCTTCCATCAACTGACCCGAAGTGCTGACTGTTTCAGGCGCTTCATAACGATATACCGGTAAACCTTCCAGGCCAGCAGCACCAATCGTCGGGCGGCTGGCATCCGTGTAACTGCCACCCTGGGCCATGAAGGTCATCTGCACCCGGTCTACCCCATCAGGGATGGATACCTGCCAGGAGACGTAAGCCTGACGGCGGGCGGGTATGTCAATTGACTGACTGGCTGGGGTACCTAACTGGGCGTTTTCGACATTCAACTGGACGACCACCGAGAGGTCTTGATCCGTATTGTTGTGGACAGCCGTGCCCACCTGGGCCTGATCTCCAGACACGAAGAAACGAGGCGTTTGAGGACGCACCAGGAGCGGCTTCGTGCTGACCAGGTCGTGTGTAGTCTGTCCAACTCGCGTGTCCAGCGTCACCGCGCGGGCATCCATACGCCAGGTGGTGAGGTTATCTGGAAGTTTCACGGTAACAGCAGCCTGCCCGGTATCATCCGTTTGTAAGTCAGCTTGCCAGAAGGCAGTATCGGGGAAATCCTGGCGAACCTCTATGACGCCCAGTTCACCTTCACCCTTGCCACCTCCACTGCCCATGCCCTGACCACTGTCCTCGGCCTGACCAGCCAAGAAAGCATTGTGCAGTTCAAGACTGTTGACAATGGGAACCGCCGTCCAGACGCGCAAATTGCGGCGACTGTAGAAACCGGCCAAAATCGGTTTGGAATTGGGATCTGCTAACGAGAGTGTCGCCAGGTCAGAAAGCCCAAGAGATACCTCCGCTTTGACCGGCGCGCCGTTCACATCGGTCGTATGCACGGTATAGGTGACCTCGTCGTCAGGGCCAGCAGTACTCCGATCAGGTTGAACATCGACCTTCAAGGACTGCTGATCGGTGTCCACCTTGAGCTCGGTCATACTAATCTGGAAGTCAGGGTGAGGATTGGTTTCATCCACCCCTTTCACCACTGTAACAGATAGGTAAACATTCGGCGCCATATCCGCGCTGATGGGCAGACGATAGACAGCGCTGTTACTATCCAGCTGAAGCACTTCTTGTTTGCGAATGCGACCGCGTTCCACCGTCACCAGCGCATAAGTGCTGCCCTGGAAAGGTGAGGCAATCAGGATCTCGGCGGTATCACCAGGTTGGTAGTTCTCCCGATCTATGATCAACTGAAAACTGCGATCGTTGCTCTGCCGCCAGGGAATATACTCTTTACCTGCTACCCATAGATAATCTGAAGCGGTGTTTTCATTGCCACGAGCATCACGAGCCGTCACGCGGGCACGGTAGACGCCGCCTACGGGTGGGGTAAACTGAACACTCCCTTTTCCGCTCGCATCCAGGGTCACCCCTGCCATCTCAGCTACCGGGATTTCTTCGACGCTGGTTGTCCACTTGACGTTCCCGCGGGCATCCTGCTCCTGCACGCTGTGCCAGCGGCGTTCGACCACCTGCACGTCCACCGTTTGCCCAGCAACCGGGTTACCATCCCAATCGAGAGCGGCCAGTTCAATGGTTTGCGGCTGCCCTTCCTGGCCAACATACCGTTGGAAGCGCAAACCAGGATATACCATACCCCGATGAGCAATTACATCGGTGCGCCCACTGACAGCCGCCCCAGCCACATCGGTGATTGTCGCTTCCAGCACCAACCGCTGGCTGGAGTCTTTTTGAATATCGGCTGGAATCGTGAGAGTCAGGAGGCCCTGCGCGTCTGTTGAACCATCGCCTTCTGCCACCAAATTGTCAGTTTCGCCACGGGGATTCGACTGGAATAGATCGACGGAGTCGCGCTCGAAGTCACTGAAGGTGTAACGGCTGAAAGTAGGTGGTGGGGTGAAGGAGAAGGACTGGCTGCGCAAGGTCCAGTGGACGCTGGCGTCAGAGACCCCACCACCGGAATAGTATTCTGCTCGTAGATTGGCGCTGAAAAACTCACCAGCTAACACATTGACCGGAGCAGCTTCGACGCTGACTTGAAACTCAGGACGCCGGTACTCTGCGACGCTGAAGTCAACCATGCCTAGCAAGTCGGTTTGGCCTGGGAAACGGGCCGTCATGGTATAGCTGCCAAGAGCAGCTTCCGTATCCAGGTCGAAGGTACCGTTGAAGCTGCCAAAGTCTGAAATGGGCAGGGTTTGATGGTAGACCTCTTCATCAAAGCTGGAGATGGACACTTCTACTGACTTCTCTGAAGGGAGTGAATAATCCAGGTCATCATCCTGACGGACAATACCCTTAAAGTAAACTTTTTGACCCGGACGGTAGAGAGGACGCTCGGTGTAAAGGTAGGCGATGTTGGGCTGCGGCGGCTGGTAATATTCCCCGACAATGCCAAAGTCATAGGTAGAGACACCACTGCCCCACTGGGTGGCAGCATAGGCGACGAGCGCGCCCAAATCACCGGCGACCGCAAAGAAAGGTCCCCCGCCATAGTAATAATCGGATGGATTGGGGGCAGGAATGGGTAGTTGTAAGAGACCATCCTGATCGGTTTGTCCTTCACCTGCTAACTGGAACTGACGATCATAGAGGCGAACCGGCACGCCAGACATAGGCGTACCACTTGAAAGATCGGTCAGCCATAGGAGGGCTTGTTTATCTCCGACTTTGATGGTTAAGTTAGCGGGGGATACAAACACCATGCGGCTGTCCAAGAAGGTTGAACCAGGATGGTCCACTCCGGGCGCTTCGAGGGTAAGGAAGTAAAAGCCAGAGGGTAAAGGCGCGCCAGCTTCGGCGGTAACTTTGACCAGTTTGCTCTCATCCAAGAGCAGGTCCGGTTGAATGGTTTGCTGCCAGACCAAATCCTCGCTGGGGGGGAGGTAGTTTTGGAGAGACATTTGATTGTCAATCCGCTCAAAATCCGCTACACGATCGAACGACAGGCGATAAAGCGCGAGTTGGGCCTGACTGACATTTGCCAACCGCAGGTAAAACTCAAAGGGCTGACCAGCACGCACAAAAGCCCGATCTGGAAGGGAAAGATAGGCCTGTTTATCACGTGCATGAGTGCTGAAGCTGAGCGTGTAGGCCGTTTGAATCTGATTGCCGTAAAGATCTTGAATGCCCGGCCCGATTTGTACCTGATAGTTTGTTGAATACTTCAAGCCGTAAAAAACCACCCGGAACTGTTGTAAATCGTAGTACATGTTATCTTCACGGGTGAGGGGTGGATCAATCACTACATTGTCTAAGACACTTTGAAGGTTTATGGGAGAAGCAAAGGTTAACTCAAGATATGGCTCTACCCTCTGGGCGCCATTGGCAGGCGTCGTATTGATCAACTGGGGGGGGCGTACAGTCTGGAATAACCAACGCTTTTCGCTGCCGGTTACACCCCCGTCGACGGCCTGCGCCGTTGGACCAAGGATCAGAGCATACTGGACCCCTAGCGGCAAATTGCCCTGGGGGCGCGCTTCTAACAAAGTATGGTTATCGTTCCAACTCAGGTTTAGCGCTGCTGGGGTACCCGTTATCTGCCCGCCAGAATCAACGGGCACCAGAGACAGCGCTGCTTCGGCAGCGGCGGGATCCATGGCCTGGAAGAACTGGATCTGAAGCCAGGCATCGAGAGGGATATTGGGCGTAACAGCCTGGTCATTGAGGGAAATCTTGTTTTGCTGCTGAGAAGGATTGGCTTCCTGGTCCTGAGGTTCTGGACCCAGCACCAGGGTAACGTCCTTTACAGCAGGGGGCATGGTATGGAAGTTCCAGGTATAGTCCTGTGGTAGAGGTGCGCTGCCACTGCGAGTGTTGTCTGCCAAACCAGCCGGTACGGTGATGGTGTAGGTGGTGTTACTTTGGAGCACACTTTCTGGTCGAAACACGTAGACAGCGGTGTTCAGCCACTCGCCTTTCCCAGCGAGAGGCGGGTTGATTTGCAGGGGCTGAGGGAGCTGATCTTGCTGCTCGGCGATACGCAGGGGAATAACGGGCTGGTCGAACAAGACTGTAATGGAAGAATCGGTGGCTACTTCTTGCGTTCCATTGGCCGGGAAAACACTACTGACTTAAATCGCGCCTGCCATGCGGAAGGGTAAAGTCAGCGAATCGGACAGAGCGACGCCTTTGGCACTGGCTGCCTGAGCACCAATGGTGAGGTGGTAGCTGGCGCCGGGCTGTAAGGGCTGGGCAGGTTGAAACTGGAAGCGGTCTGCGGCAGGCCATTCCAACTGCCCACTGACTGGTACGCCAGCAGCATCCGTGAGCGTAAGGGCTTTTCCGGTCGAGGAGGGATCCATTGGTTGATCGAAACGGACTTCGATGGCACTGCCACCGGACAGCTCGCCATCTGAAATTGAGGATTGCAAAACCACTGGAGACCAAGGCCCAGCCTTTTTGAGGAGGCTAACGGCACTGTTTGGAAGGGTGGTATTGGTCGGTTGAACGGTGGGTGTCGGGGTTGGAATTACCGGGATGACATTTGGTTGAGGTGAAGGCCGTCCGCCGCAACCCGACAACAGCACAACAACCAGCAGCAAACGCAATACGTTCCAACTGAGTGTATTTGTTTTCATTGTTAATCCATGCCCCCGAGAAGATGTTTGATGCACAAGCGAAAATCTATGAGTAGTATAACGCTATACTGGTCAAAGACAAGCAGGCAAGGCGCAGCCGCCCCTCTGGGAAAGGGCCTATCTTCAAGACGTATTCGGCAGTGAAAAGTTCCTGCTGTTTTCGTTTTTCGTTTCGGAGAGGAAAAAGCTGATTGATGATCCCGCTCTCCTTGATATGGCTCACTGGGTTTACTTCACTGAACTTTGTTTTGTTGTTTTGTTGTTCTTGAGAAAATGTTTTCCATGATCGATCTTTTCTGTTCGAAGGTTTGTTTGTGTTCACCTGGCTGGTCGCGTTCTTCCCCTACTCTTTCTAATCGAAAACCGACCCCAGATGATCTCGACGGCGCCTGACACTGCCAAGATGTGGGCGCACGCCATCTGGCACGAGCGCCCCCTTTCCTTTCCATCCAACCCACTCTTCAACCTCAACAACAAAGGATGGAAAGGAACTGTATGTTCATCTTTATCAGCTTAAGTGCAATAGGGTGCACGAAGAACCTGTCAAAAACTGCACGGAAGGAATCATCGAGCAGTTGGCGTGAAAGGAGCATCCTGATTATCCAAATTAACTTGACTCTCATCCTAAATTCACATAAAATGAATTTGAGAGCGCTCCCATTAATTTTCATTTACGGCGTCTGTGCCTACATCCAAACTGTTCGACCGATTTGTGAGCGCACCAGTTTTCCATCTATTTCATTTAGCGAGGTTCTTCCATGCGATTCGGCTACTTCGACGATGCTTGCCGCGAGTATGTTATTACTCAGCCTGATACTCCCCTGCCCTGGATTAACTACCTGGGCTGCGAAGAATACTTTGGCCTGATTTCTAACACGGCAGGGGGTTATTCCTTCTACCGGGATGCCCGCCTGCGACGATTGACCCGCTACCGCTACAATAATGTCCCGCTAGACAGCGGAGGACGCTACATTTATTTGCGGGATAACGAAAACGGCGCGTTCTGGTCCCCTACCTGGGCACCCACCTACCAAGCCATCGAAGACTATACCTGCCGGCATGGAATGGGATATACCCGGATCCAATCGAGCAATCACGGCATTGAGGCTGGGGTACGGTACTTTGTGCCGATGGGTGAAAACCTGGAAGTGTGGCAACTGACGCTGACCAACCAACGAGAAAACAAAGCGGAACTGTCCGTGTTCTCGTCGATTGAGTTCTGTCTATGGGAAGCACTGGATGACGCCTCAAACTTCCAGCGCAATTACTCCACTGGACAGGTGGAAGTAGAAGATGAGGTGATCTATCATAAGACAGAATACCGGGAACGGCGCAACCATTTTGCCTACTTCGCCTGCTCAGAGCCGCTCGCGGGGTATGATACGCAGCGAGAAGCCTTCTTAGGACCCTACCGGGGATGGGACCGACCGATTACCGTAGAACGGGGCGAGTCAGGCAACTCGATTGCACACGGCTGGCAGCCGGTTGGGTCGCACCATGTGAAGGTGGAACTGGCGCCGGGCGAGACGCGCTCGATCATCTTTGTGTTGGGCTATCATGAGAACCCGGTGGATGAAAAGTTTGATCCGCCGGATTTACAGCGGATTAACAAGCGAACGGTCAAACCAGTGATCCAACGCTATCTGGACGCGGAAAATGTAGAAAAGGCTTTCACTGAGCTGCGGAATTACTGGGAAGGACTGCTGAAGCACTACCAGGTGCAGTCACCGGACGAGCATACCAACCGAATGGTCAACATCTGGAACGCTTACCAGTGCATGATCACCTTCAATATGTCACGTTCGGCTTCGTATTTTGAATTGGGGATTGGGCGCGGGATGGGATTCCGCGATTCCACGCAGGACTTGCTGGGATTTGTGCATATGGTGCCAGAGCGGGCACGGGAACGGATGCTGGACCTGGCAGCCACGCAGTTGGAATCGGGTGGCGCGTATCACCAATACCAGCCGCTGACCAAACGCGGCAACAATGATGTTGGATCTAACTTTAATGATGACCCGGCATGGCTGGTGCTGGCGGTCAGCGCTTACATCAAGGAGACGGGCGACTGGTCGATTTTGGATGAGATGGCGCCTTACGATAACCAGGAAGGCAGTGAAACCCCGCTATATGAACACCTGCAGCGAGCGCTGAACTATACCCTGGAACGACTGGGACCGCACCAACTGCCACTGATCGGACGGGCAGACTGGAACGACTGCTTGAACCTGAACTGCTTCTCCGACTCGCCGGGACAGTCTTTCCAGACCACGACCAATAAAGAAGGCAAAACAGCCGAGTCGGTGTTTATCGCTGGATTGTTTGTGATCGCGGCGAAAGAGATGATTGACCTGGCTGAACACCAGGGAAAAACGGAAGACTGCGAGCGATACCAACAGGCAATCGCCAAGATGGAAGAAGCTGTGTGGCAGGCTGGTTGGGATGGCGCCTGGTTCCGGCGGGCTTATGATGACTTTGGGCACCCGGTCGGTTCGAAGGAATGTGAAGAGGGGCAGATCTTTATTGAGCCGCAAGGGATCTGCGTGATGGCAGGGTTGGGGCTGGAAGATGGGAAAGCCCTGCAAGCACTACAATCGGTGAATGAGCGGCTGGCGACGAAGCATGGCATTATGCTGCAACAGCCAGCTTTCTCTCAATACTACCTGCACCTGGGTGAAATTTCCTCTTACCCGCCAGGTTATAAAGAGAACGCGGCTGTGTTCTGCCACACTAACCCCTGGATCATGATTGCTGAAACGCTGGTAGGGCACGGCGAACTGGCGCATGATTATTACTCGCGCATCAATCCTTCGGCGCGAGAGGAAATTAGCGAGATTCACCGCTGCGAACCGTATGTGTATCCGCAAATGATCGCCGGGCGCGACGCCGCGACCTTCGGTGAAGCGAAGAACTCGTGGCTGACCGGGACGGCATCCTGGAATTATGTAGCCATCACGGAATGGATCCTGGGCATTCGGGCTGAGTTAGACGGGCTGCGGGTGCAGCCAGTGATCCCGACCGAGTGGGAAGGCTTTGAGGCAGAACGTCAGTTCCGGGGCGTCAACTACAAGATTCAGGTAAAACGGAGTGGGCCAGGCAACACTACCAAGCTCACAGTGGATGGACAGCCCATCGACGGAACGCTAGTTCCCCTGCCTGAAGATGGGAAACAAGACGTACGCGTTGAAGTAGAAATTGGTTGAGGTGTTATGAAGTACGGTTACTTTGATGATACGACCCGCGAATATGTCATCACCAATCCAAAAACACCGGTAAAGTGGATCAACTACATCGGTACGCTTTCGTTTGGTGGGTTTGTCGATCACACCGGGGGAGCGCTCATCTGCAAAAATGATCCATCGCTCAACCGCATCACGAAGTACCTCTCTCAACTTCCAGCTTCCGATTTTAAAGGCGAAGGGTTGTATATCCGCATTAAGGGCGCGGATGGGCAGTACCGTATCTTTTCGCCTTTCCTCGTGCCTTGCCTGGCGCCTTACGAAAGCTATGCGTGCCACGTTGGGCTGGGGTATACGCGCATTGTGTCGCAAGTGATGGGCATCCTGACAGAAGTGACCGTTTTCGTACCCGAAAACGCAGCAGTTGAAGTACGGCGCATGCGGGTCACCAACCTGACCGGAGAACCCGTGGGGATGGACGTGATCCCGGTGGTGGAATATACCCACTTTGACGCACTCAAGCAGCTTACCAACGCGGACTGGGTGCCTCAGACCATGCAAAGTGAAGTGGTGGAGCAGGAAGAGGGCCTAAAAATTCTCAAGCAGTATGCCTTTATGCGGCGCGACTTTGCTATCAACTACTTCACTTCGAATAAAGCGGTTGATTCGTTCGAAACCGACCGGCGACCGTTTCTGGGTGAAAACGAGTATGGCTCTTGGGCCAAGCCGCTCAGCTTGCAGCACAATGAACACTTATCCAATTCGGTGGCGGTACGAGGAGATAACATTGGGGCACTAATGCACTCCTTTGGAAAGGTGGAGCCGGAAGGAAGCCGGGAGTTGATTACGCTGTTGGGACAGGACAGTTCACTGGAAACGGCCCTGCCAACGATTGAAACCTACCGCAACCCGGAGGCTGTGCAGGCCGCGCTGGATACGCAAAAGGACTTCTGGGAGAAGTATCTGTGCCAACAGCAGGTGCATACCCCAGACCCGGCGCTGAATAGTATGCTAAATGTCCACAATCCGCACCAATGCTACATCACACTCAACTGGTCACGATATCTGTCACTCTATCAACTAGGGTATGGGGCGCGGGGAATTGGCTTCCGTGACAGTTCACAAGATACGATGGGGGTGATGGCGCTGGCCCCGCAAGAAGCGAAAGTTTTAATCCGCAAGCTGCTTTCCGTGCAAAAGCGGAACGGGTCGGCGATGCACCAGTTCAATCCATTGAATATGGTGGCGAGTGAAGGTGACTCACTGGAGCGTGAAGACCGAGCGCATTACTACAGTGATGATCATTTATGGATTGTGCTGGCAGTGGCGGCGTACTTGAAAGAAACGGGCGATTTTGCTTTTCTGGATGAAGTGCTGCCCTACTATGAAAAAGATAAGACTGACCAACCGATTGAATCTGGAACGGTGCTGGATCACCTGACACGAGCGGTGACCTTTACGCGTGAGGATCGCGGCGCGCATGGACTGCCGCTGTTGGGGTTTGCGGATTGGAACGACACGATGAACCTGGCCCCAGGGGCAGAGTCGCTGCTGTCGGCGAGCCTGTATGGGGTGGCGCTGCGAGAACTGGTGGACCTGGCGAATCAGTTGGGGAAGCAAGATCTGGCGAAGCAGTTCTTCAGTTCCTATGAAGAGATGAAGTCGCTGGTGAACCAGCAGGCCTGGGATGGGGAATGGTATCTCAGCTACTATGACGCCGATGGGACACCGCTCGGCTCGAAGCAGAACGAAGCCGGGAAAATTTATGCATATGCACAGGCCTGGCCGGTTATTTCTGGGTTTGCACCCTTGCAGCGGGCCGAAATGGCCTTGAATTCCGTCGAACGCCTATTGAATACGTGCAATGGCGTAAAGCTTAGCACGCCGGGATTCAACGGTTTTGATCCGGCAAAAGGCGGTATCACTACCTACCCGCCGGGCGCGAAAGAAAACGGCGGCATCTTTCTGCATGTCAACCCGTGGGTGATCATCGCGGAGACGATGGCAGGGAACAGCGAACGGGCCTACCGGTATTACCAGCAAATTAACCCAGCCGGAAAGAACGAACGGATCGAAACGTTCGAATGCGAACCGTACGTGTATCCGCAGAATATTCTGGCGGACGAGCACCCACTGTTTGGATTGGCGCGCAACAGTTGGCTTTCGGGCACGGCTTCGTGGATGTACCAGGCTGGAACCCAGTATATTCTGGGCATCCAACCCACCTATAAGGGCCTGCGGATTGCGCCCAGCATTCCGGCGGATTGGGATAAATTCGAGGTTTCGCGGATTTACCGCAACGCGCTTTACTATATTGTGGTAAAAAACCCAGACCATGTATCTAAGGGCGTGCGCGAAATCCGGGTTGATGGAGAACTCATTAATGGAGATGTTCTGCCGGTTTTCTCTGAGGGCCGACATTGGGTGGAAATCATTCTGGGTGAACGTGAAGTAAACGACTAGCGGCGAAGTTTCGCGGCGAAGTTTCGTTGAGGAGCGCAACAGGGTATTGCGGGCTGGCAAGACCCTGTTGTCTTTTAAAGAGGGTTATCCCCGCGCAAGGAATAGGAAGACCCCGAGTGCGCCGCTGAATCATTTCAAGGCATAATCAAAAAAAGGGGACCTAACTGAAGGGTTATGTTTTTGAAAATGAGAAAGGCCAGAGGGAGGATTTATGACAAGTGTGGTGATCACACACAATATGGATATTGAGAAAGCTATTCAAGAAGCGCTGCAAAAGATCGAGCTTGAACCGATGATACGGGGCAAGCTGGTGGCGGTGAAGCCGAACGATACTTACGCGACGAAAGAGGATCAAAGCGGGGTGACCCAGCCGGATACACTGCGGGCTGTGCTACGTTTTATCAAACAGTTCAAGCCGCGGGAACTGGTGGTAACAGGGGGATCGGGGGCGGCGCACACCGATGAGGTGTTTCGAGTGGCGGGGTTGATGGAGGTTGTGGAACAGGAAGGCGCCGCTTTCTTTGACCATAACCTGGAACCGTATCAAGAAGTGCAACTGGAGTATGCGCCAGACAAAGATGTAAAAGGGCCGCAAAAGTCGGTTATGGTCAATCCGCGGGTGCTGGAATATGAAACGCTGATCGCGTTGAACCAGTTGAAAGTGCACTCGACGGCTACCATCACAATGGCGTTGAAAAACATTGCGATGTCTTTTCCGGCGGCAGGTTACTATGGTTATCCGCGCGGCTCGGAGGACTATCACCATCACCAGTTCTTTGAAGATATGCAGTCCTTTATCGCCGCGATGTTCAAGCGCTTCCCCAGTGATCTGGCGATTACGGTAGGACACCCGGCAATGGTTGGCAAAGGTCCATTGGGTGGGCACACGGTGGAAACGGGCCTGGTAATTGCCAGCACAGATCCACTGGCGGCGGATACGGTGGGCGCTGAGCTGCTAGGATTTAACTCGAATGCCGTGCGGCATATCTGGGAGGCGAGCCGGATGGGATTGGGAGAGACGGACACCGAAAAGATGGAATTCCCGGCGCTGAGCTTGCAGGAAGCCACCGATCTGTTTACAAAAGCGGTCTATGGAGAAAAGTTAAAGTCGTGAGGTGAGTGATTTAAAACCGGGCCTGGCAAAACACCAGGCCCGGTTTCATTTGTTCAAGAAAGGCTATCCCTGGCTTTGGTTGTAGACAGCCTGACGCAGACCTTTCAAGTAGCCGATGGCAAACAAACGACCAATGGCGGAGTAGGAGGGATTATCGTTGCTGTCACCTTCCATGGTGGGGACGTGATCGGGGCGACAGACGCCTTCAAAGCCAACCTCGCGGTAGGCCTGCATGCAAGCCAGCATGTCAGTTTTGCCTTCATCGTGGAAGGTTTCGACAAACTTCTCTGGCGTGCCACGCACATCGCGGAAGTGAACAAAGAAAATCTTGTCCTGCTTGCCGAAGTGCCGAATGACGGAAGGAAGATCATCCGTCATGAGGGTGAAGTTGCCCTGGCAGAGCGCGATGCCATTCACCGGGCTGGGAGCGAGATCTAACAAGCGCTGGTAATTTTCTACGCTGCGCATAATACGCCCTAAACCGCGGATTGGCGAAAGGGGCGGATCATCGGGGTGCATGGCGAGCTTGACGTTCGCTTCTTCCGCGACCGGCACCACGCAATCCAGGAAATATTTCAAGTTCTCCCAAAGCTGCTCTTCTGTCACCACGCCATACTCGGTGAGAGGAGCGTTCTTCATGAGTTCATTATCAAACCCAGTGGCAAGCGCGCCTCCGCGCGAGGGGATTGTAACAGAGGTGCGCATCCAATTGAAGACCGGCATCCATTCATAGCACCAGACAGAGATTCCCAAAGAACCCAAGTTCCGGATGAGGGTAATGACTTGTTCAATTTCCTGGTCGCGCCCCGGAAGACCGAGTTTCACTTTCTCCATGGGGGGGCGGCTCTCGAGCACATCAAACTTGAAACCAGCATCCTCATAAGCTGTCTTGATGCGGAGTAAAGACATGTAACTCCATGGCAGATCTTCCGGCTTCACATTCAGGCCCCGGCGAAAATCCATGCCGCCAACAACATAGTCGACTCCACACTGCTTAACCATGCGCCATAAAGGAGTGGGATAAGGGGGTAATACTTCGGCGATTTTAATCATAGGGGATATCCTGTTCTGTAAGGGAATCTAAACTGGCTGTGGATACAAAAGGAAGCGGTTTAATTTTAGCACTTAATGTGGTGATTTTAAATTGGCATTCTGGCTTGTGTAGGTATATAATTCGGTCAACAAAATCCAATAATCAACGAAAGATTGGATAGTGGGGGCAAGATCTTTGAGATATAGAATGGAGAGAGACATGACGACATCAACCCGGTACGATATAGCCATCATCGGTGGTGGTATTGTGGGCATGGCGACAGCGATGGCATTGATGAAGCAATCGCAGCCTTCCCTAGTCGTTCTTGAAGCTGAAAGTGAGCTGGCGGCTCATCAGACAGGCCATAATAGTGGGGTGATCCATTCTGGGCTGTACTATAAGCCCGGCTCGTTGAAGGCGCGCAACTGCGTGGAGGGGCGCGAAGCCCTGTACCGTTTTTGCGATGAATACAATATTGCCCATGAGAATACGGGCAAAGTGGTCGTTGCGACAGACGAAAGCCAACTACCCTCGTTGAACGCACTGGAAGAACGGGGAAAGGCTAACGGACTGACAGGCCTGCGCCGGTTGAACAACATTAAGGAAATTCAAGAGTATGAGCCGTATACGGTAGGAATCGCCGGGTTATTCGTCCCGCAAACTGGAATTGTCGACTATATCCAGGTTACCAACACCTATGCCAAGATTGTGAAAGAGGCTGGGGGTGAAATCTGCAAGAATGCACGGGTCACCAGCATTTCGCGGACCAATGATGAAATTGTGCTAGAGACGACCGCCGGTGAAATACGCTGCAAGAATCTGGTGAACTGCGCGGGGCTGCAATCGGACCGGGTGGCGAAGATGGCAGGGGTGGATCCGAAGCTACAGATCGTGCCCTTCCGAGGCGAGTACTATGAAATCATTCCTGAGCGGCAGTACCTGGTAAAAAACCTGATTTACCCGGTCCCGGACCCACGCTTCCCCTTCCTGGGGGTGCATTTCACCCGCATGATTCACGGGGGCATTGAAGCCGGGCCGAATGCAGTTCTGGCTTTTAAGCGCGAAGGTTATAGTCATTGGAGCCTGTCCGTTCCAGATCTGATGCAGTATGGTTTCTATATCGGCTTCTGGCGGATGGCGATGAAGTTCTGGAAGACGGGGATTGGTGAGTTCTATCGGTCCTTCAATAAGAAGGCGTTTGTCCATGCGCTGCAAGGATTGATTCCAGATCTACGGGAAGAGGATGTGCATCCCAGCGGAGCGGGTGTTCGGGCTCAAGCGCTGGAGCCGGACGGAAAGCTGGCGGATGACTTCAGGATTGTGGAAGCGCCGCATATGGTTCACGTACTGAATGCACCCTCCCCCGCCGCGACCGCATCTATCAGTATTGGACGCAATATTGCAGAGATGGCAAACAAAAACTTTGGGCTGCGCTAACGATCTTCAGGAGGCTGCGCCGGGCGGCGCAGCCTCCTGAAGATTTTCTAAGAACTGATCTTCGAAAAACCGCTAAAAACCCTTGACAAAATTTTTATTTTGCGTAGAATCGGCCCGGCATGAAAATCCGAGCAAAATTTGAGTACCACAAAGAACATCGCTGCATGACAGAGACCGCTCTACAGCGGATGTCATTATTTTTCCATTTTATTTTTATTTTTTTGAAAAGAGAGCCTTGTGGCTCTCTTTTTTTGCCTGTTCACGGAGGTGGCTATGCTGCGTTTCCCGGGCCTGATCGACCCACACGTACACATGCGCGAACCCGGCGCAACGCATAAGGAAGACTGGGACAGCGGCACCCAAGCGGCGCTGGCTGGGGGATTTACCATGGTATTGGCAATGCCCAACACTCAGCCGCCGATCACGGATGAGGAGACATTGAAGATGGCGCTAGACGCGGCGGCACAAAAAGCCCGTTGTGACTACGCGCAGTATCTGGGAGCCGGACCCGATAATACCCGCAGCGCGGCGCATCTGGCGGGGCGAACGGCAGGATTAAAAATGTACCTGGACCAAACCTATGGGCTTTTGCGACTGGATGATATGAGCGTGTGGATGGAACACTTCGCGAACTGGCCCGCCAATGCACCGATTGTGGCTCATGCCGAGGGACGCAGCATCGCGGCAGTGATTTTGATGACAGAACTATATGACCGCGCAGTGCATATTGCCCATGTTGCAAGGCGGGAAGAGATTGTACTGATCCGAGCGGCGAAGGAAAAGGGATTAAAGGTCACTTGCGAGGTAACACCACACCACCTGTTCCTTTCGACAAACGATCTAGCAGAACACGGCGGCAGTCTGACGGCTGGGCGCGGCGAGGTACGACCACGGGTTGCAAGCTCAGAAGATCAGCAAGCGTTGTGGGACAACCTGGAGGTGATCGACTGTTTCGCGACAGATCACGCGCCACATACCCAGCAAGAAAAAGATGGGGCCAACCCACCCCCAGGCTTTCCAGGGCTCGAAACGGCGCTGCCGCTGCTGCTTACAGCGGTCCATGAAGGACGGCTAAGCGTGGAGGATATTGTGGCGCGGTGCTACACCAACCCCCGCCAGATTTTCAATCTGCCACAACAGGATGACACCTGGGTGGAAGTAGACCCGGAAGTAGAATGGAAATTGGGAGCAGAAGGCAGCTACACCCGATCGGCATGGACACCGTTTGAGGGCCAAGCCGTGCGCGGCAAAGTAATACGGGTGGTGCTGCGCGGAAAGACAGCTTTTGAAGATGGACAAGTTCTCGCTCAGCCCGGAAGCGGGCGGAATGTACGAGAGGCATAATCCTTATCATTTTTGAAGCAATTTATAGCAAAGGAGATTTTTGAAATGGCAATTCACACCCCCCCGACTTATAAACCCAACCCGCACCTGCCCTTCGGCGACCGGCAGGACGCCCCCTTCTATGGAAAAGATATTCTCTCGGTGAAGCAGTTCAGCCGGCGAGACCTGGAATACATTTTTGGCGTAGCAACCGAAATGCAAGAAATGGTGCGCCGGGTGGGCAGTTTTGATCTGCTGAAAGGAAAAATTCTGGCGAACCTGTTCTATGAGCCGTCTACCCGTACCTCGTCTTCTTTTACAGCCGCAATGGAACGGCTGGGGGGCAGTGTCATCCCGATTAGCGAAGTGCGATACTCCTCTGTCTCGAAAGGCGAGTCGCTTCCGGATACGGTGCGCACCCTGGAAGCCTACGCGGATGTAATCGTTTTACGACATCCTGAGGTTGGTTCGGCGGAACTGGCGGCGAAATATGCACGGAAACCGATCATCAACGCCGGTGACGGGGTCGGCGAGCATCCTACCCAGGCGCTGCTGGACCTGTTCACGATCCAACAGGAAATCGGATCGATTGATGGACAGACGGTGACGATGGTCGGCGACTTAAAGTATGGGCGTACCGTTCATTCTCTGGCAAGGCTGCTGACTCTCTTCAACATCAAGCTGAACTACGTCTCCCCTGAAATTTTGCGCATGCCTGAGCATATCATTGAAGAAGTCAAACAGAAGGGGATTGAGCAGCATGCGTACTTCAACCTGGAAGAAGTGATCGGCGAAAGCGATGTGCTGTACGTGACGCGGGTGCAGAAGGAACGCTTTAGCGACAACAGCGAGTATGAAAGCGTGAAAGACGCTTTCGTGATTTCACATGAAACGTTGGAGATGGCAAAAGAAGAGATGATTGTGATGCACCCCTTGCCAAGAGTGGGGGAAATCACTATGGAAGTGGATGAAGACCCACGCGCCGCGTATTTCCGACAGATGGAGTACGGTTTGTACGTGCGTATGGCCTTGTTAGCAATGGTGTTAGGTAAAGCCTGATCCTTCATAGGCCTGCCGGGCTGCGAAACCGGGCAGGTCTTTTTTCAAAGTAGGGAAGCATGGAAACCAATAATTTCTTCAAGATCCTCGAACAACGCGCCTACCAGACTGGTTCGCTGCTGTGCGTGGGGCTGGACCCACACCCGGCTGATTTGCCAGAAGCAAATGCACTGGCTGCAAAGAATTTCTGCCTGCGACTGATTGAAGCAACGGCAAATGAAGTGGCGGCCTTTAAACCTAACGCGGCATTCTTTGAAGCTTATGGGCCAGATGGATGGAAAGCCTTGCAGGAAGTGATCGCGGCGGTGCCAGAGGGGATTCCGGTCATTTTGGATGCCAAGCGGGGAGATATTGCCTCGACGGCGGATGCATACGCCCGTTCAGCCTTTGAACAGTTGGGGGCAAACGCGATTACCCTAAGCCCGTATCTGGGGCTTGAACTCGCTCACACCATTCATTCGCGATCCGCAGCGAGGGTGTTTCTTGTTATGCAAAACCTCTAACCCTGGTTCAGCCGACCTGCAAGACCTGCCCTTAGAGAAAGATGGGCTGCTGTATGAAAAAGTGGCGCAGCTGGCACAAAGCTGGAACGAGCGAGGAAACGTGGGCCTGGTAGCTGGCGCAACCCACCCAGGGGCGCTGCGCCGGGTGCGACAGGCAGCGCCGAAGCTGTGGATCCTGGCGCCGGGCATAGGGGCGCAAGGAGGAGATCTCTCGGCGGCGCTGCAAGCAGGCTTGCGGGCAGACGGGATGGGCCTGCTGCTGCCTGTTTCCAGAGCCGTGGCGCGGGCGGCGGATCCCTTGCAAGCAGTGCGCGAATTGAACGCCGCTATTCAACAAGAACGCCAAGGATTTACGGCTGGGGCTGGACAGGCTCACAAAACCAACCTGAGCGCTGCCCTGGCGGAAGGACTGCTGCAAGCGGGATGCGTGCGGTTTGGAGAATTTACGCTGAAGTCAGGGTTGCAGTCTCCGATTTACATTGACCTGAGGCAGTTGGTTTCGTATCCGGCCCTGTTGGGCGAAGTCGCAAGGGCATACGCGCCTATCCTGCAAAAGCTCGCGTTCGCGCGCCTGGCAGCACTCCCTTACGCGGCGCTGCCCATTGCAACTGCAATCAGCCTGCAAAATGGCTGGCCGATGATCTATCCACGAAAAGAAATGAAAGCCTATGGTACGCGGGCAGAAATTGAAGGCGAGTATCAGGAAGGCGAGCAAGTGGTCGTGGTGGATGACCTGGCTACAACGGGCGGAAGCAAGTTTGAAGCGATTGAAAAACTGACCTCTGCCGGACTGAAGGTGCGGGACGTGGTAGTGTTGATCGACCGGCAGTCGGGGGCCAAAGAAGCGCTGGCGGAGCAAGGATACCTGCTCCAGGCAGTACTGACGTTGAGCGACTTGTTGGACTATTGGGAAGCGACCGACCGGATTCCGGCAGAACAGATTGCCGCCGCACGCGCTTTCTTACAAGCAAGCGCCTGAGGCGACTTTAAAAAAGAGGTAAGTGTGTATAAAACCCTGCGGCCCCTCATCTACCGCCTGACACCCGAACAGGCGCACACGGTCACTATTCGACTGCTCCAGGCAGCGGGGGCCCTACCGCCCGCGGCAGCCCTGCTGCGGGCATGGTTCCGCCCGGTGACCCCTGGCCCGAAAGTCCAGGCCTTTGGATTGACGTTCGCTAACCCGCTGGGCATGGCAGCCGGTTATGACAAAGATGGCATTGGTTGGCGCGGGCTGGCAGCGTTGGGTTTTGGACATATCGAGGTGGGCACGGTGACGCCGCGCCCGCAGCCCGGCAACCCACAACCGCGCCTGTTTCGATTGGTCGAAGACCGGGCGGTGATCAACCGAATGGGATTCAATAACCGGGGGGCAGCGTTTCTGGCACGACAAGTGAACAGGAAACGACCGGCAGGATTGGTGCTCGGCGTCAATATCGGCAAGAATAAAGTGACGCCAGTGGAGTCGGCAGTAGATGATTACCTCTCTCTGCTACGCACATTTGCCCCGCTGGCAGATTATCTCGCCGTGAACATCAGCTCACCAAACACGCCGGGACTGCGCAGTTTGCAATCAAGGCAGGCGTTAGAAGGACTACTCCAGCCGCTGGCAGAGGAGAAAAAGCGCCAAGCCCAGGCTGTTGGGCGGTATGTACCGGTGTTGGTGAAGCTGGCGCCAGACCTGAGTACGGCAGAACTGGAAGACGCGCTGTGTGTGATTCAGGACAGTGGTATGGATGGGGTGATTATCAACAATACAACAATTAGCCGCCCACCCCTCCGCTCACCTGATGCTGACGAGACGGGAGGACTCTCTGGGGCACCGCTCACGGCGTTGAGCCTGGCAATGGTACAGGAAGTGGCGCGGCGAACGAATGGCAAACTTCCGATTGTTGCGAGCGGTGGGATTATGTCCGCGGCAGATGCACAGGCACGGCTGGATGCTGGCGCTGCGATGGTGCAAGTGTATACGGGACTTATTTACGAAGGACCTGGGCTGGTCCAGAAGATGCTAAATGCGGGACTACACATCCCCAATTCATCCAGGTGAAGGATAGCCGGATAGCCGGTCAAAAGAGGTGATTTCGGATAACTATAGTATAATTACAGTCACAGGGCGTGAGCAGCGCCCTGTTTCGATTAATGTTTATCCATAAGGAGTTGTTATCGAATGAGTGAGAAACACAACCAACCCGCTTGCCTGGTGTGCAACACGACCAGTGATGAAGTGCCTTTGATTTCGTTGTACTACCGCGGTCAGGATTTCTGGATCTGCCCGCAGCACCTGCCTATCTTGATTCATAAACCCAGTCAATTAGCAGACCAGCTGCCCGGTGCTGAGAATTTTCAGTCGGCTGCGGGACACGAACACTAACGAGAAGTGATTGTGTCTGACGATTGATCCTGATAGTAGGGCATGGCTTCACTCAACCCACCGGCGACACGTTCGGGATACGCTGTTACCAGAGCGCGTAGTTCAGGCACGGAATACACGCCTAACCCTACCACTTCCCCATCCGTAAAGCGGATTTTCGCAACACGATCCGCACGCAGGCGAGCTTGATAAAGGACACGATGTTCGTTATTGCGCGGACCTGTGCTGCGTAAATCCGGATGGGTGTTATAGCGTGCAACCAGGCGCAGGTTTTCCAGATCCTCTACTGCTAAATTCAGTTCTTCCAACAGCTCTTTCTGCAAAGCCTGTTCGGCGGTATCCATCCCGCTGACATGCCCGGCACAGGGGATATCGAAGCAGCCAGGTGATTCAAACTTATCCATTCCACGCACCTGCACCAGGGTAAGTCCTCGCAAACCGGGTGGGTCAATAAAAATTTCGACTGTGGGATGGCGAAGCCCTGCCAGGTGGCATAACCAGCGAGCCGCCAGGAGGATAAAAGACGGCTGGTTTGGCTGTTCGGTTATGGGGGCGATCTTCAACCACTTTCTAAAATCAGAAGCATTGGCGAGGGTTTGGTCATACAAGCGCCGCATGGCTGATGTGAAGGGTGAAGGTCGGCCTTGATCATCTACCACCTGCAAATACTCGTTCTGCTGCCACTCACGGGTTAATGTAGCTGGAGAGCGCCGGGTATGCGCATACTGATCCATAAAGACCCGCTGAATGTGCTCCAATACGGCTGAGGTCAGTTCCCAATTGGCGGCGGCAACCTCGGCGCGAAGCGCTTGCCACGCCTGCGGTACCCTCTCGTGAGATGAATCTTGTTCGGTTTGCATAGCTGAATTATATCGGCGAACTGCGAGAAACGCAGGAAAACGGTGATCAACAGCACCGGTTCATAGACCTGGTTATAGGACAAATCACATAAGTTTTTGCCAGTTGACTTTTGGAGAAGGAGTCACTACAATCATTTGCAATCCTTATTCTTTGAATACGCATCCAATTGTTAAAGCCTATCTGATTTACACTTTCAAAAATTACCGATAATCGAATATTTTCTTGCCCAGGCACTTTCAAACCATTCGGGTTTAACCAGGCCCTTGCCCGTGCGGCTGTTTTTCCTGCCTCACCTGCATGCGCCTGAGCAACCAATCTTATCTCCCCATTCGCCAAATGGAGGACAACATGCGGTTCAGCAAGCTTTGGTTTGTATTGTTGGTGTTGGTACTGGCAATCTCTACCAGCCAGCCCGTCTTCGCGGCGCCTGCCGGCCGTACGCAACTTGCACCTGTGCTTTCCGCAGGAACAAAGGCTATTCCAGATCAGTATATCGTTGTTTTCAAAGGGGGCACTGCCCAGAATATCATTGACGCAGCTTTAGCGGATGCCAATGCTAAGGGCGCAAAAGTTCATTTCAACTACTATAAGGCTGTTAAAGGTTTCGCGGCTCACTTACCAGTCCAGGCACTGGCAGCCTTGCGGAACAACCCAAATGTCGACTATGTGGAAGAGG
Source organism: uncultured Chloroflexia bacterium (assembly GCA_963791025.1). Taxonomy (GTDB): domain Bacteria; phylum Chloroflexota; class Anaerolineae; order Anaerolineales; family Anaerolineaceae; genus DSYU01. The sequence goes on from CAWBQF010000001.1 coordinate 426,123, forward strand.
ATCAGGTCATTACGATTGACATGACGCAATCGGGAGCGACCTGGGGCTTAGACCGGATTGATCAGCGCAATCTGCCATTGAACAAAACCTATACCTATTCCAGCACAGGCGCGGGGGTAACGGCCTATATCATTGATACCGGCATCTCCATCTCGCACAGTGATTTTGGCGGCAGAGCTAAGGTTGGGGTCGACGAAGTGGGAGATGGGCAGAATGGCATCGACTGCAATGGACACGGCACGCACGTGTCTGGGACGATCGGCGGCAGCACCTATGGAGTAGCGAAAGGCGTTAGCCTGGTGGCGGTGCGGGTGCTTAACTGCTCCGGTTCTGGCACGACCTCGGGAGTTGTAGCTGGGGTCGATTGGGTATCCGCTAATCATCAGGCGGGGCAGCCAGCGGTAGCGAACATGAGCCTGGGCGGGAGCGCTTCTACGGCCCTGGACAATGCGGTACGCAATTCTATTAACGACGGCGTCGTCTATGCCGTTGCGGCTGGAAATGATGGACGCGACGCCTGCCGCACTTCGCCAGCCCGGACCGCGGAAGCAATCACGGTAGGCGCGACGGATAACACAGACGCGCGCCCACGTTGGTCGAACTACGGCTCTTGCCTGGATATTTTTGCACCGGGCGTCAACATCACCTCTGACTGGTTAAGCGGCGGGACCAACACCATCAGCGGTACATCGATGGCTACCCCCCATGTGGCGGGCGTGGCAGCCCTTTATTTGCAGACCCACAGCGGGGCTTCGCCCAGTGCTGTCCGCAACGCACTGATCGCAAATGCCACTGCTGGCGTCGTAAAGAGCGCCGGAAAAAACTCACCGAACGTGCTGTTGTACTCAAACTACTAACCTACCAGAACCGTGAATAACAAAATGGGTGGAGGCGTTTGCCTCCACCCATTTTGTTATTCAGCACAATTCAGCGAACTACAGCTTGTTGTTTTCTACCTGTTCCAGCATTTCTTCATCCTGACGCAAATTGCGCCAGCGCACGATCAAGCTAATCAGGTAAACCAACATGACACCAAAGATCACCGAGTAACCGGCGACCATATATCCCATTGTTTGCGCAGGAGCATCCATTATTCCTTCCTCTCTTACTGAATGAGCTTCAGCTTCAAACGCTCTATATGTTCTGCGAGTTGGGCCAGGCGGACGCGATGCCACAACAGGCTGACAAACAGAATTGAAAAAGCGAGCAAGCTGATCCCGAAAGTGAGGCCCATGGCGGGCGTCATATTAAATTCACCCATCGCGCCAGGGTCGTTGCTGCCGACGACAACAGGGTGAATGGTGCGGAAAATGCGGATCGAGAAGAAGGTTAGTGGAACGCTGATAAAGCCGAGAATGGCATAGACTGCACCAAAGCGAGCCCGCCGGTCTGGGTCATCAATACCCTGACGCAGCATCAGGTAGGCGGCGTAAATCAGTTCCATGATGGTGGCGGTGGTCAGACGGGGATCCCAGGTCCACCAAGTATTCCAGATGGGACGCGCCCAGATGGAACCGGTGACGATGTTAATGAGCATGAATACCAGGCCAATCTCCACTGCCGCCAAACCAATCAGATCCCAAATCGGGTTTTTGGTGATCAAGTAGAGAATTCCGACGACAAGCGCCGCCATAAACCCAAGCATTCCGACCCAACCCGCCGAGACATGAAAATAGAAGACTTTTTGCACAGGGCCCATCACTGCCTCAACAGGCGCGTATGCAAACACCATTGTAGTTGCCACGCCCAACAGGAGAAGGGCAATGACATCCACAGCAAACAAGAGACGAGGCGTTGTACGCATAAAACCTCCAACCACAGTTTAGATCATCATGCCTGCCCAGACTGCAAGCCAGGCAGCATGAAATATTACTCTTCGACTACGTACTCAAACACCATAAAAGCGACGGCGGTGAAGATTACGTCGTAAGCCACGAGCAGGTTCAACCAGGGGGAGATTTCTTCAATCGGCAAAACCTGCAAAAACCCACTGGATGCCTTCACAGCCGCAACTAAAACGGGCACGATAATGGGAAACAGCAAAATCGGCAGCAAGATATCACGGGTTCTGGTTTGAACCGACATCGCCGCCAACAGCGTACCTACTGCCGTATACCCTTCTGCGCCGAGCAAGATCACGGCTAACAAGCCAGGATTGAAAAGGTTGGCGTTGTATAGAATGCTGTAAATGGGCAGGATAATGGCAGCTACGAGCAGCATGAAGACGAAATTCGAAATCATTTTGCCAAAGTAGATGGCGGTGCGATCTACAGGTGCAAGCAGAAGCCCATCCAGGCAGCCACGATCTTTCTCAACTGCCAGGGAGCGATTTAACCCAAGCGTGCCAGCAAACACCAACGTCACCCACAACACGCCTGAAGCGATGTTCGAACGCTCCAGCGGGTTGAGTTCGAGGGCAAAGTTAAAGATAAACAGGACGAGCAAGGAAAAGACCAGCATGGCGGAAAGCATCTCACGGCTACGCCACTCAGCCGCAAGATCTTTCCAGATAACCGCGCCCATGGCACTCAGAAAGGGCGTCATGGCAGCACCTCGCGAACCAGCTTTGCTCGCTGCTCATCCGAGGACTCCAGGGATTGACGGTAAAAGGCTAACAAACCATCGCGTGGCAAATCCTGAATGTGAACTGAAGCCTGAATGACACCGCGCGCCAGCACATCAAAACGCTGGGCCAGTTCTGAAGCGCGGGCCAGGTCGTGAGAAGTCATAACCACAGTCCGACCCAGCGCGCCTACCTGGCGCAGCACGTTATCCAGCATGTTGCAGGCATCCTGATCCAGGCCCGTATGCGGCTCATCCAGCAGCAGCACTTCGGGATCATGGAATACAGCCCGGCCAATCGCCAGGCGCTGCTGCATGCCGCGTGAAAAGGTGCGGACCAGGTCACGCCGCCTGTTCGCCAGGTCCACCAACTCCAGGACTTCTGTAATGCGCGCCTCGAGATGCGGAACCGCGTACATGCGGCCATAAAACCGCAGGTTTTCTTCCGCAGTCAGGTCGCCATAGAGCAGCGGCATATGTGAAACCACACCCAGGCGGCGGCGAACAGCGGCAGACTGTTGAGGGAGGGTATAACTGGCTATGCGAACCTGCCCTAAGGTTTGTCGAGATAGAGAGGAAAGGATGCGTAAGAAAGTGGTCTTGCCCGCGCCATTCGGGCCCAACAGGGCCACAAACTCGCCTGCCTGAGCCTCAAACTCCAGGTTTCGTAAGACGACCTTCAATCCAAAGCGTTTTACCAGGTGGTGTACTTCGATCATCGGCATTGTTCAACCCACTTCATTTCAGCGCATCCTTATTAATTCTGCTTCTCACGGGCTAAGGCCTGGGCCAGGCGCGTTTTCAACTCGGTACGCCGCTCCTGGTAAGCTGGTTCTGGCAAATTGCCTGCCTGATACAGATCATCCAGCGCCAACACCGCCTCTAACAGTGCATCACTGGATTCGAGTTCCTCCGGAAGTCTCCACATCCGCGCCTTCGGTCACCAGGGCCGGACGAAGCATTCTCCGCTGCCGAATAAACCACCAGGCCACGCCAGCCAGTACAAGCACGAACACGCTTGCGCCAACGATGATGGGTAACAAGGCCCCTGTGCTACTTCCTCCGGCGCCATCAGCGCGACCAGAGAGACTCATGCTCAGGGTTTCTCCCGGCAGAATGGGCTGGTTGGCCTGGTACATCTGGAAAGCCATTCCCTGCACATCCTGCGAGCCAGCATCCATTAGCTGATCACTGCGCAAGCGGACACCCCCCGGCGGAAGCAAGACCACAGCGGCATCAACCGCCAGCGGCGAACTTAGGGTAAGATCCAGTTTACGGTCGTAAGGTAAATCATAAGCAAAGAGAAGCTGGTGCTGCCCCATTCCTGGGGGAATGCTCAGTGTATCTCCAAAGCCTTTATCGGTTTGAATATAACGCTGACCCAGCGAGCCGCTCTCAAACTGCAAGTTTGAAGCACCCTGGGGCAGGTCAAAAGATATGACCGGTTGGTTATCGCTGGCAGGCACAATCATCTTATCGGTGGGGTTGGAGATAATGAATAACTCAACCACCTGGATTTTGCCGGGCTGATCGAAGTTGAAGAAGATGTGCAAGCGATCGGCAGTTAATACAGAGGCATCAGTCGAGGTGTCGAAAATTTGGACCGGCAGAGCCACATCCTGGCTGGTAATATCCTTAGCGTGCAATATATCTGAGTTGTAACTGGTATTGTTAGCCAGGACGCGGGCAAAATACACATAGGTCGATTTGTAATCAACGTTCTCAAACCGGTATGTGCCGTCAGACTGCGCATCCACAGTTTCATCAAAAGCCGGGGTCATGCCGTCGAAGGCCAGCAGATTCACCTGCATCCCCTGAGGCAGTGCTCCTCCAGTAGAGGCGTTGGTGATTTTGCCGCTGACATTGATGCTGGTGAGTTCGGGCTGCGAATTACCGGCAGACGCGTCGCTCGGATTGGCACTGGCGCTACTTTCGCTGCCTGAACCAGAACTGGGAGTACTCTGCGTACCGGCTGAAGCATTTTCGGCTGGGGCACTGCCAGGAGCGGCAAAGCCCAACGAGCGGACGTAAGCGACCAGATTCATCCGCTGGGTTTCGTCCAGTTTATCACCAAAAGCGGGCATCTCACCCTGCCCACTGGCGACAACATCAGACATTTCCTGCGCAGAAAGCTGCATCAGGCGAGATTGGTCGGTCCAGTTGGTGGGTTGGGTGCTCAGGCTGGCAGCCTGGGGGCCGTCCCCTTTGCCAGTTTCACCATGACAGGCAGCACACTGTTCATCATAAACCGTTTTGCCTTGAGCCAGTTCATCCTGCGTGGTAGAAAGGGTGTAAACATAAGCGACGACATTCCAACGCTGGCGATCATCCAGACTTGAAAAGCCGGGCATGAAGCGTTCCAGATTGCCGTTGGTGACAATGTTAAACCAGTCCGCAGGACGAGACTGGCGGGCTAAGTCAGCACTGCCAATCGGGGCAGCCGGATTGGGAAGGTTGCTCGCTTGCGGCCCATCCCCTTTGCCAGTTTCACCATGACAGGGCAAACACTTTTCTTCATAAATGGCTTTGCCCTGCGAAGGATCGGGAGGAACCAACGGAAAAACCTGGCTCGCCGAGGCCTCTGAAACAGCAGCAGGAGTCGGCGGGCGATAGTTGGGGGGCGGGGTAATATCCGAGGCTAACGACAATCCACAGCCAGCCAGCAGAGAACCAGCCAGGAGGGTGAATACAACGATGAAAAAGGAATGCAGTTTTGGCGATAAAAGCATGAGTTCTTCTCGCTACGCTTCTTTAGAATTTAAAATCATACCGTTATAAGGTCGCACCACAGCGTGAGCAAAATTTATCCGATTTTTTCACAGGACGACCACATTTAGGACAAAAGCCGGCTGACTTTTCTTGACGCTGACGGCGACGAGTGGCGATTAAATCTTCAATATCGTCTTTGGCGTGGTTTACGCGGCGCTCGGCCCCAACCACCCCAACGTTTCCAAGGATACTGCCAGACAGGGCCGAGCCATGAACAGCATCTGCCCGGCGCGCCGCCACGGCAGCTTCAATACGCTCCTCAGCCTCAGCGAGACTCGCCGTTTCTGGCTGCATGGCGTCCAACTCACGCAGAATCGCCGCACCACGCTGCAGTAAAGCCATGCGCTGTTCCGGATAATCTTCGGCAGGAATCTTACCCAGCGTGTAATCGAACTCCAGTTCTTGTAAGGATGTCAAAACCCGGTCGCGGTCTGCCAGCAAAGAGGACCGGTGATGCTCGCGTTCCTGTTCCTCAGTGATGACACCAGCAGTCATCTCCATTTGACCGGGCTGTAAGAAAGGACGAGCAACAAAGAGCGCCACCACCAAGAGCAGCGCCAGAACAAGGAACAGTGATCCAATCAATTCCATGCGATGAGGTCTCCTAAATAACTGCCGCTAACCGCTACTTGTTCTTAATTCCATCGACGGTAGCAATAATTTCATCCAACGAAGTGAAAGGGCCGGCCTTGAAGTACGCCAGACGACCCTGACGGTCAATGATAAAGGTTTCTGGCACGCCCCGAACGCGAAACATCTGAGAAACTTTCGTCGCCAAATCTGGACCGTTGGGGTATGTGACGCCAAAGCGCTGCAGGTAGGCCAGTGAATTCGGTTCCGTATCCACATAGGCTAACCCTAAGAAAACAACTTCCTCCTGGCCTTTATAATGCTGGTAAGCCTGTTCCAGTTCGTTTGCTTCTTGTTCGCAAGGCTTGCACCAGGAAGCCCAGAAGTTTAATACAATAACCTTGCCAGCATAGTCTGTGCTGTTGAAAGCGTGACCATCGAAGGTGCTCATTGTGAACTGCGGAACCGGGTCACCCACGGAAATCGCCCCACGCATGGCGCGCTTTAAGCCCCAACCAATGAGAGCCATAAAGCCTATCAGCAAAGCGAACGCCAGGATAATGACCCACAACGGCAGACGGCGCTGTTGGGGAGCGACTTGGGCTTCACTTGTTATGTTATTTTCCATCCAGATATGACTCCTGTTTTATCAACAATTGCGAAACACTGAAGAAGGTAATTATTCTTTCTGCTTACGCAGTTCTTCTTCCAACTGGGCCATGTATGGATCCAGCTTATCTGCATCAGCGACAGCCGGAGAATGGGTGTCAGACAGGCCTGAAGATGCAGACCGAGCGGCGGCACTGCGGCGCATAGAACGCAAGACACCCCACAAAATTCCTACCCCTATCAGGAAAAAGAACGGCGGCAGCACGTACACCAACCAGTTTAAACCCCGGCGGGGAGGCTCTGCCAGTACCCGATCTCCATACTGAACAGCGAAGTATTCCTTGATTTGCTGAGTCGTCCAACCATCGGCTAACTTCTGACGGATTAGCTGGCGCCATTCCTGGCAAGCAGTGGTCGGGCAGACATCCAGCGGGATATTTTCGCACACCGGGCAGTACATCTGCTTAGCGACTTCATTGACTTGATTATCGGAAGGAGTCGGTTGAGGACCCTGGGCAGGCGGTAAGGACTGGGCTAGAGCAGGGATACTGAAACCTGCTAACAGCCCAAACAAGAGGGACACAAAGATGACAATAGAAAAACGTTTCATACTCTTTTTAAGGGTTATTTCTTGATCGGTGTCCAACAAAACCTCTTTATCTTATCAACTTAAGGTTAGAGAGACCTTAATTCCAGGCTGCCTGCGCAAACTTATTGAGGCACAAAAACACTTCACATATCGAATGGTTGCGGACAAAAAAGCGAACCATCCAACCCCAGCCACTGATCAGATTGGGCTACATACATGATACGAGGGCCGGTTGCCCAGCCCCCGTTAATCCACTCTTTTTATTTATACCTGGCTAGCAACAGGCTTCGGAACAGAAACCCTGGCCTTGGCCGGTTCAGGATCATGATCCGGCCAGGCGGCGATCAACGTGCCAAAGATAAAGACCAACCCACCCAACCAGAGCCAATTTACGAGCGGGTTGTGGTAAATCTTAAAAGTGGCGCCGTCGGTCGAAATGGGCTGCCAATCCACCAGCAGTACATAGAGATCATCTTCCATGGTGCTGCGCACGCCGGGGATGGTCATAGGCTGCTGCGAGGAATAGTAGTAATCCCGGCGCGGATGCAGCTCACCCAGGGGTTTCCCATTGCGAGAAACATCGACGACAGCGCGGGCAACATTGCGACCATCCGGCACGTCAAACTCATCCAATTTATTGAAGGTGACGGTGTAACCTGAGAGAGTGAGGCTTTGCCCAGGCTTGATGGTTCCCTGAGTTTCCGTCTGGAACAGCTCAATGCCAATTACGCCTAAGGCCATGAGGATGATACCCATGTGGATCAGGTAGCCGCCATAACGACGGCGGTTACGCCCTGCCAACCGGGCTAAAGCCAACGGCAGCGCCTCACCTGTCCGGCGATGGCGCGCCCAGGTTGCGCGAACGTATTCATACAAGGTAATGGAAGCTACGAAAGCAACCAACCAGAACCCGAGCAGCGCGGCCCACGCATACACGCCGCTTACAAAGACGGCAACAAGAACCACGAGAGACACTAAAGCAGGTTTCCAAAGCGCACGGCCTAAGGTTTTGAAGGTGGAATGCCCCCAAGCCGAAAGCGGCGCGATGCCCATGAGGAACAGCAGACCAGCAAACAACGGACCGGTCGCGCGTTCATAGAAGGGCGGGCCTACAGTGACTTTCTGCCCGGTAAACAGCTCAGATACGAGCGGGAAGATGACGCCCCAGAAGCACACCACCAGGATGCCCATAAAGAGCAGGTTGTTGACAAGGAAGAGCGACTCGCGAGACAGCAGTGAGTTCATCTGGCCTTCAGAAGCCAGATTATTCCAGCGCCACAACAACAGAGCGAGGGTGGTCACAAACGTCAGGCCGATAAAGCCAAAGAAGAGCGGCCCTACGGCTGATTGGGCAAAGGCGTGTACGGATGAAAGCACGCCCGAGCGGGTGAGAAATGTGCCAAAAATGACCAGTGAATAGGTCAGGATGATCAGCACCATATTCCAGCGTTTAAACAGGCCGCGCTTTTCTTAAATCATGACGGAGTGCAAGAAGGCAGTACCGCTTAACCAAGGCATAAAGGCGGCGATTTCAACTGGGTCCCAGCCCCAGTAACCACCCCAACCTAACACATCGTAAGCCCAGCGAGCGCCCAATACCAGACCAAGCGAAAGGAACAGCCAGGCGACCAGCGTCCAGCGACGGGTGAGGCGAATCCAGCGGTCATCACTGCGGCCTGTCACCAGGGCTGCCACAGCGAAAGCATAGGGGATCACGAAAGAGACAAAGCCGAGGTAGAGCATGGGTGGGTGGATGATCATGCCAGGATGACGAAGGAGGGGATTTAAGCCGCGCCCATAGGCTGGGGTGATCAAAGTAGAAGCGGCGGGTTGGAACATGGCCTGAACTTCGCCGCCGGGAGTGAACCAGAAACGCTCAAAGGGGTTCTCGATGAAAATCGTCATGCCCACAAAGAAGGCTAGCGTGACCAGGGCGACTACAATGACCCAGGGTAGAAACTCGCGGTCGCGATCCCATTTGCGCAGGGTAACTGCTGAAGCGAAGGCCGACATTAACCAGGACCAAAACACCAGTGACCCGGCCTGACCGCCCCAAAGCGAGGTAACCCGCAAATAGGTAGGCATGGCATTACTGGTGACGTTATAAACGAATGCCACCTCGTAATGACCCGTGACCATCAGATAAATAATAGTCAGAGCTGAGATTGTGATTAATGGCCAGGTTAACAACATCGCCAGCCGGGCTGATTCGACCCAGGCTGGGCGGTTTTTCAGGGAGCCATAAACGGCTGAACCAATGCCGTACAGCGCCACAAGAAATGTAATCACTAAAACGCCATAACCAAAGTTTGCAACCATAAAGCGTTATGCTCCATACAGGGGGGCCAAGAGCGAAACTCTCAACAAGATTTGTGGTATGCCGGCGATACAAGGCCAACATACCACTTTTAAAGTTAACACACTATCATCTACTTTTAATTACCAGCTTGAGCCTGATCCGGCACAGCTTCTTCGTACTTGGTGGGGCACTTTAATAACAATTCAGAAGCATAAAACACGCCATCTTCGCCCAACTTGCCAGTCATAATAGCCTGGGCTTCATTACGCAGAAGATCGGGCTTTACACCGTTATAAACTACTTGCATACGAGGCAAAGAGGTATCCAGCACCGCAGCATGAAGCACTGCCCCTAAACCACCCTGGGCATCCACTTCTTTCTGGTCGCCAGGGGTATGCGCCACCGTGAAGCGCAGGGTGAGGGTTTGGGAATCATACTGAATGCTATCGCCAACCACAGCTCCTGAAACACGCACCTCGCGGCCCATCATTTCGGCGCCGCGTGTCTGAAGTTCATTGATTGTCAAAAAGTATTGAGATGCACTTTGGGTCGACGAATAGATGAGATAAACAACAGCAGCAATAATCAGCAATCCACCAATAAGGAACTTGGCGCGTCCTCCCGCAGCAGGTTTTACGGCATGGGCAGCTTCGAGGGTGCGATTATCAGCAAGATCCATAGAAATACCTCCAATGTAGTCGTGTTGGTTCGATGCAAAGAGCAAAATGTCTTATCATAAGTCGATGGGGTCACACATCGTTTCTTTCCCCTCTTTCACCTGGCCATTAAACAAACCCACAGTTATTGGCAGGTCAGCCTTTACAATCCGACCTGGATTCCCAGACCGAAATGCGTGTCCAGCAATGTGACCTATTTTAAATTCTAAAGCCATTTTGTCATACTCAGATTAAAAAATTGTGAGAGAATACCCAAAATAAGATGAGAAGACTTTTAATCTTCCTTTATTGACAGGCTTTGTCACTTGACGAAGCCGATTATAACATGTACACCCGGATGCAATCTCAGCCGTTCCTCATATAAACCATCGACAAAGTGCACAAAGGAGTATGGCATGAACTATACCAATCCAATCATCCCCGGATTCTATCCAGATCCCAGCATTTGCCGGGTGGAACAAGATTATTATCTGGTCAACAGTTCCTTCGAATATTTTCCAGGGGTGCCTGTGTTTCACTCGCGTGACCTGGTGAATTGGAAACAAATCGGATACTGCCTGACGAGGCCCTCGCAACTGCCGTTAGAAGGCGTGCGGGCTTCGGGCGGCATCTTCGCTCCTACCATTCGATTTCATAACGGCCTGTTTTACATGGTTACAACCAATGTCTCGCAGGGCGGTCACTTTTACGTGACCGCCAGCGACCCGGCGGGTCCCTGGTCGGAGCCAGTTTGGCTGAACACCTTTGGCATTGATCCTTCTTTTTTCTTTGACGAGGATAGGAAGGTTTATTTCACGCACACCGGGCCGGAAGGAATTTATCAAAGCGAGCTGGATTTGCAGCAAGGCAAACCAAAGCACAAACCCCGCATGATTTGGGCCGGCACGGGCGGCGCGTATCCAGAAGGACCGCACCTCTACAAAATTAATGGGATGTATTATCTGATGATTGCTGAAGGCGGCACAGAGTACGGGCACATGATCACAATGGCTCGAAGCAATTCATCATGGGGACCTTTTGAAAGCAACCCATCTAACCCGATTGTCAGCAACCGCAGCAACCGCAGCCCAATCCAGGGAACCGGACACGGCGACCTGTTTCAGGATCACCTGGGCAACTGGTGGATGGTGTTCCTGGCTTTTCGCCCATTAGGGTATCCTCCCGCTTACAACCTGGGGCGCGAAACCTATCTTGCGCCAGTGATATGGAATGAAGCAGGCTGGCCGGAGGTTAACCAGGGGAAGATGATCTCACTGGAGATGGAAGGCCCCTTACCTGACAGAAAGCCCTGGCCCAGTATGCCTGTTCGGGACGATTTCAACGAGGCACAACCTGGACTGGCCTGGAATTATTTACGAAATCCACAGCTCGACAACTATTCTCTGACCGATCGGCCCGGATGGCTGCGCCTGACTGGTTCTGAGAGAACGCTCAGTGAAGCCGCTTCTCCCACATGGTTGGGAAGACGCCAGCAGCACTTTACGGTACAGGTCTCCACCCAACTCGACTTCGACCCACAGCAAGAGGGTGAAGAGGCTGGGCTGACCGCCTATATGAACCCTACCCATCACTATGAAGTCGGAGTGATCCGCCAGGACGGGCAAAGACAGGTAATTGTCCGGCGCAGGATTGGTTCTCTCTGCGCGATTGTGGGACAGCAAAAGGTCTCACCTGGGCCAGTTGTTCTCGAGATACGCGCGGATGAGGAAGGTTACTCCTTTGGCTGTATTACCGCTTCTGGAGACTCTCTGGAGCTTTCCGCGGCTCGCGGTGAGCGGCGTTACCTATGCACTGAAACAGCAGGCGGCTTTACGGGTGTGTATTTTGCGCTGTACGCCAGCGGGAACGGCCAACCCGCGCAAACCGCTGCTTACTTCGACTGGTTCGATTACCAGCCCTCATCTGTTTGAACGACCCAAAGAACCCGCCACCTGGACTGGAAGCACTCATTACCGCATCCTGTTATGATTTCGTAATAGCAATGATGGAATCTTGATACCAAAAAGAAACAGGATTGCATATAATAGAAAGACGAAAGCCAAGGGGGGAGTGAACTGTGTTTTCTGCCAGCCACTCCCTGTTGATTCTTAATTGAATGGGGTGGGTTTTAAGTCGACAATGAAGCTACAAGATCTCCTTAATAGTCGCCTTGGTGTTGCTCTAGGATTAGGCTTGAGCCGCACGCTGCCTCCCTGGATGGGATATTCGTTTGGCAAGTGGCTGGCAGGTCAGGTTGCGATGCGGCAAAAAAGCGCTATAGTTCAGGCAGTGCGGTTAAACCAGTGGGTGGTACACAACCAACAGATCAGCGAGCAGGAATTGAAGGGAGTCGTTACAGGCACCTTTCGCAGTACAGCTTACAATCTTTATGATTTCTACCACTACCATCACAACCCGCAAGCCATTATTAAGCTGGTAGACTTCGATCCCAGCTTTGAAGCCTGTTTAATCAGGCTCGCAAAGAAGAAAACGGGACGATCTTTGTTGTTCCGCATATGAGTAATTTCGACTTAATTGGTCGGGCGGTCGTCTTGCGCGGTCTTCCACTTCACATTTTGTCGTACCCACAACCGAACGGTGGTTACCGCTGGCAGAACGAGCTTCGCCAACTTCCTAACATGCTGGTAACCCCAATGTCCATTGAAGCGCTGCGCCAGGCCTCTGATACCCTGCGAGCCAACCGGGTTGTGATCACTGGCGTCGACCGACCCCTGCCTAACCCAGATGCTAAATATCGTCCACGTTTCTTCGGGCTGCCGTCCGCTATGCCTGTTTTTCACGTCCGCCTCGCACTGAAACATAACCTTCCCGTTATCGTTTTAAGTGGTCATCGTCAAAAGAATGGACGTTACTGCCTTTGGGCCTCTGAACCCATTTGGATGAAACGGTCAACTGATTTAATTGAGGAAACCGTTACCAACGCAGAAAAGGTGCTTACCGTAATTGCTGATTTTATCCGAAAGTATCCACAACAGTGGGCTATGTTCTATCCAGTATGGCCACAAGTTCGAGCGAGTGTGCCAGAATCAAAACCAGTGTGACACTCAGTAAGTACTTCAACTTTTATAAAAGGAAAAACATATGTCTATGACACAAGCTCCTCCCTCAAATCAGTCCCAAAATCACACGCGTGTGATCGATTCCTTGTTGGGCAAAGCTGAAAAGAAGGCTTTGCTGTGGTTAGCTCCCCGCATGCCTGGCTGGGTGATGCCAGATACGCTCACGTCGGTTGGACTGTTCGCTTCCTTACTCATCTTTCTTGGCTATGCGCTAAGTTTCTACGACAAAAACTTCCTGTGGTTAGCCAGTTTTGGTTTTGTGTTGAACTGGTTTGGCGACAGCATGGACGGCACCCTGGCACGCTACCGGAAGATTGAGCGTCCGCGCTATGGTTTCTTTGTCGATCACATCATCAATTCAGTCAACGAAGTCTTTATCTTTGTTGGCATTGGCCTATCTCCCTATGTACGCATCGAGCTGGCCCTGTTTGCTCTGATCGTTTATCTGCTGTTATCTGTTTTTGTTTACCTCGGCACCTATGTGAATGGGGTCTTTCGCATCTCGTATGCCGGGCTAAGCCCCACCGAAACGCGCCTGCTGGCTGTTTTAGCCAACACTTTTGTCTTTTTCGCCAATAACCCTTCTTTCCAGGTGTTCGCCTTCTCGGTCACTTTCTATGATATTGTGGCGATTGTTTTAATTGTGACCGGAAGCGTAATCTTCACCTACAACTCCATTCGAATGGCGAATGATCTCTCAAGAGAAGACCGGATCGCCCGGCGGGCAAAGGTGGCGAAGGAACGGAAAGTGCGAAGACTGGAGCATATGGCACGGCGGCAGACCATTCGTGAGGAACGCGCGAGACGGAAAAGAACTGCTGGGGAAGTACGGCTGACTCAGCCCAACACCAAGTAAAAGTCTACATGATTGTAAATTCAACTTAATCCCTTTTTTCTTGCTTCGATTAGCTCGCCGTGATACACTTTTATTATGTCGGCTTCCATCCTCGTCGCAACAACCCAAGCCGCATTTGGCGAATTAATCCGCTTAAGCTTAGAAGAAAGTGGACAGTATCAGGTTCGCCTGGTGAGAACCGCCAAAGAAGCGCGAATGAACGCCAGTCATTCGACATTTCAGGCAGCCATCCTGGATGCGGATCTGGCGGATGAATCCGTTGCCACACTGGGACAGGCTCTGCGGAACGAACAACCTAGCTTACGCCTGATTGTCATTCCGCCTGACAACAACCCTAAAGATCCTTCCTTAGATGGACTGGTTCCCAATGGGTTCATCAGCAGTCCCTTTTACCTTCCCGACCTGCTCGACTTACTCAGTACATCTATAGCAGACAATGCCTCACCTGACGAACCCACAACAACAGGTGAGGCTCTGCCTGACTGGGCACGTGACCCGGAGCGGCTGCGAGGAGCGCTTGAAAAGCAGTTGAAGAATCCAAGCGCCGTGGCAGCGCTTCTCTGTCTCGACGGGGAGCTGTATGCCAACGCCGGAACGCTTGATCGCAGCGCCGCTGAAGCTCTCACCGCCACCCTGATGCGATATTGGAACAAGAGCGATCACGGCGATTTACTGCAATTCGTTCGTCTTTCCAACAGCTTCGGAGACTGCCTGACCTATGCGACAGGGATTTTGGATAGACTGGTGCTGGTACTCGTGTTCGAACCTGGCGCATCGCTAAGCCAGGTCCGCCAACTCGCCAAACATCTGGTGCTGACTCTGACATATTCCCCCACCGAAAGCACCGCAGCATCTCAGCAGCCAGCGCTCGTTCTTGAAGAACAAGCGCTACTATCGGATGAAGAGGAAGAGCAGACGGCTCTGGAAGAAGATGAGCCAGGGGATGAAGCGGATGAGGATGAACTAGAGAAAATAGATATCGCCTCGCTGCTAGGTAATATTCCCTCTCCAGATCCCCTTTTCGACGATGAAGGAACCGGAATCGAAACAGAACTGGCTGCTACTGACTGGCTTTCGGAAAGCTATTTATGGACACCGGCGAACGACAGCAGCATGGAAGAAATACAAGAAGAAGACTGCTTGATCGAAGCAGACAGCAGCGAAAACAGCCTGGCTTCTGTTCAGGAGACTGCTGCCCTCAAGCCGATTGAAATTATTCCTGGCAGCATCGCACCGGTCAATCTGCTCGACCTTGAGCCAGAGATGGATCCATTAAGTGATACGCACCCGCAAGTGGTCGCCACGCTGTCGCGCACCAGCCAACTGGAACCGGTTTCACCTGCCCTCAGCTTACTCGATTACACCTGCGTGCTGGTACCCCGTATGCCGCAGCATTATCTGACGGGCGAACTGGCGGACCGCCTGGCGCAGTGGGTGCCCCAATTGTGCCTGGCCTTCGGATGGCGGCTGGAAGGGATCGCGGTGCGACCGGAGTATCTACAGTGGATGGTGCAGGTAGCACCGACAGTATCGCCGGGAAATCTGGTAAGGATTGTACGCCAGCGCACTTCCCTCTCGATTTTCAATACCTTTGAGCATCTTCTCCAGCAAAACCCATCCGGTGATTTTTGGGCTACCGGATATTTGATCGTCAGTGGCGCGCTGCCACCTTCTGCCCAAATGCTGCGCGAGTATATTTCTCAAACGCGCAAGCGGCAGGGCATTCAAAAGTAGTAGAAAGTTTTTTGAAACAATGCCACCTATTCTTTATTTAATTGACGGTCACGCTTTAGCGTACCGAACCTTTTTTGCGATTAGCGGCAGCACTTCTGAACGGCTGCAAACCCAAACCGGCGAACCCACGGCTGGTGTTTATGGTTTTGCCAGTGTCCTATTACGGTTGATTGAACAGGAGCGTCCAGAATACCTGGCGGTGACATTCGACGCCGGGCATTCCTTTCGAGACCAGGTTTTCAGTGAATATAAAGCGACGCGCGCCAAAATGCCGGAGGATCTGCGACCACAGATGGGCCGGATCCACCAGTTAATCGACGCTTTACATATTCCAACGCTAGAACTGGAAGGATATGAAGCGGACGATGTCTTAGGGTCCATCGCGCACCAGGCAGTTGAGCAGGGACTGGGGGTGAAGATCATCACCGGTGACCGGGATTTGCTCCAGTTGGTCGATGAACGCATCATTGTTAACCTGGCTGGGAGTAAGCTTTCAGAAGCGCGCGATTTTACCCCAACAGATGTAGTCGAGTACCTGGGGGTACGGCCTGATCAGGTAGTCGATTATAAGGCCCTGGTAGGAGACAAGTCAGATAACATTCCGGGTGTAAGCGGCGTCGGCGAAAAAACTGCCATCAGCCTGCTCAGTGAGTATGAGACGCTCGACGAGATTTATAATCACCTCGAAGATCTTAGCAAAGGGGTGCGCAACCGGTTGGAGGTTGGGCGTGAAGCTGCTTATCTCAGCCGTAAGTTAGCCACCATTCTAACGAATTTAGAGATCTCACTCAATATCGAAGACGCGCGGGTGGAGTTGAAAGACTTTGTTGAAATTGAGGCTCTCTTCCGCGAACTGGAGTTCCGCTCGTTAATCACACGCTTGCATACGATTGCAGCACCGCCCGTTCCAATGCCAGCTACCAGAGAACAGCTTTCTTTGTTTGGGAAGGAAATCACGGACATTGGCACGCCCATCCCGGTTTTCTATCCAATCGATGCGAAAATCGTCGATACCCCTGAAAAGCTGCGCGATCTGGTCGATGTACTCGCTAAGGCAGATGTCATTGGTTTTGATACAGAAACCACTTCCACAGATCCCCTCACTGCCAAACTGGTAGGAATTTCACTGGCAGTACGCGAAGGCGAGGGGTATTACATTCCGGTTGGGCATACTACCGGAGAACCGCAACTGCCCCTGGTCCAGGTCATTTCGGCACTGCGCCCGTCCCTGACGGATCCCAAAAAGGCGAAGATTGGGCAGAACCTCAAGTATGATCGCCTGATGCTAGAGCGAAACAAGCTGCGACCCCAGCCTTTGACCTTTGACTCGCTTCTGGCCGAGTGGTTAATTAACCCCGCTTCGCGCAATCTTGGGCTAAAGGATATGGCTGGGCATTACCTGGGCGCAAGCATGACGCATATCGAAGAGTTGATTGGCCGCGGGAAAAGCCAGCGAACGATGGCGGAAGTGCCTGTTAGCCAGGCGGCGCCTTATGCGGCGGCGGATGCGGAAGTCGTCATTCGGCTCATGCCCATCCTGATGGAAGGGATGCAGCAGGTAAATGCGACGCGGCTGTTTGAGGAGATCGAAATGCCGCTGGTAGACGTGCTGGCCCAGATGGAGCTAGAAGGGATTGCTCTCGATAAGCAGTTCTTTGAGGGCATGTCGGAAGATCTGGCAGAGCGAATGACCCGGATTGAAGATCAGATTTACCAGGCAGTTGGGTATCCCTTCAACCTTAACTCTACACAGCAGCTTTCGAAAGCGCTGTTTGATACCCTCAAACTTGACCCACCTGACCGGCGAAAGAAAACTTCCAGCGGGCATTACTCTACCTCGGCGGAAGTGCTGGAAGAAATGCGCGGGCAGCACCCGGTGGTAGACATGGTGCTGGAGTATCGTGAGTTCTCCAAGCTAAAATCCACTTACCTGGACGCGCTGCCGCAGCAGATTAACCCAGAAACAGGGCGCGTGCATACTTCTTTTAGCCAGACAGGCTCGGTTACAGGGCGATTAGCCTCATCCAACCCGAATCTGCAAAATATCCCGGCCCGTTCTGAGTTAGGGCGAGAAGTGCGGAACGGCTTTGTCGCCTCTTCGGGGAACTTGCTGCTGTCGGTAGACTACTCGCAAATTGAACTGCGTATTCTGGCATCTATGGCTGAAGATGAAGCAATGCTGCGCGCCTTCCGAGCAGGGGAGGATATTCACGCAGCCACAGCCGCAGCAATCTTCAATACACCGATCGATGCTGTCAACAAGGATATGCGCCGCCTGGGTAAGGGGATTAACTTTGGCCTGGTTTATGGGATGAGCCCGTTTGGATTGAGCCGTAATTCCGGGCTGACACTGGCTGAAGCCGAGGATTTTGTAAAAGCTTACTTCAAACAGTTTCCTGGGGTTAAGCGTTATCTGGATGGCATTCGCCGGCTGGCGGCTGAACAGGGCTACGTCGAGACGCTTCTCGGGCGCCGACGTTACTTCCCCAACCTGCGCAACCCAAGCGGCGTCAACGCGAATATCCGCAACCGTGAGGAGCGCGAAGCGATCAACGCACCCATCCAAGGGACAGCGGCTGATATTATGAAATTAGCGATGGTCAAACTACCTCCAGCCTTGAAGGCTGCGGGCAGCCAGGCGCGATTTCTTTTACAGGTACATGATGAGCTGGTACTCGAAGTTCCACGTGAGGAACTGCGTGAGGCGGCTCGAAATCGTGCAAGAAGTGATGGAAAATGCTTACACGCTCTCCATTCCTTTGGAGACGGAAGCACGTTGTGGCACAAACTGGGGTAATCTTGAAGTGATCAAAGAATAAAAGGGGCCTATGGCAGGGAACAAAGAAGCATTCCAAAAAGCAATAAATCAGGGCCACTCAGCGGCGTGGGACCAGGACTGGGAACAGGCTGCCAATCTTTATAGTACTGCCCTCGAAGAATTTCCCGATCATCCACAGGCTCTTTCCAGCCTGGGGCTGGCCTTGTTTGAACTTCAGGACTATGAAAGCGCGCTGAAGTGCTACCAAAAGTCAGCCACGTTAGCGTCGGAAGACCCGGTTCCGCACGAGAAAATTGCGCGGATCTATGAACGCATGGGACGGCTAGAGGCTGCTGTGCAGGCTGCTTTGCAAGCGGCTGAAATGCACCTCAAAGTGCGTTCTGCGGATAAAGCCATTGATAATTGGGTGCGGGTGCTCAGTTTGCAACCTGAAAATCTAAACGTGAGAACCCGTTTGGCAACTATCTATGAACGATTGGGGCATAAAGAAGAAGCTGTCAGTGAGTATATTTCTACTGCCAGCCTGCTGCAGCACAATGGTGACCTGACACGCGCTTTGAAAGTCACCGAATACGCCCAAAAACTGATGCCTGAAAATCAGGAAGTGCGGCTGGCCTTGCACATGCTGCGCTCCAATCAACTGCTGCCGAAACCTGGGCGACCACGCGGCGGTACCGGTCCGATGCACATGGCAGCTGTGCGGCAGTTAGAATCCGGCCTGGAAGGCGAAGATGAAGAAAACGATCCGATCACGGAATGCCGCCGGCTGGCCCTTGTACAGCTCGCCGCGCAGCTTTTTGATCAACCCGAAGAAAGCCTCAGCGCGACGAACACCAGCAACCGGCGTGGACTAAGCGCCTTAACGCGAGGGGTTGGCGACACCTCAAACGATGGGGGAGAACGCAACCGGATCGTGCTGCATATCAGTCAGGCGATCAATTCGCAGACACATGGTGATTCAAACCAGGCTGTTGTAGAGTTGGAACACGCCATTAACCTGGGCTTGCAGCAGCCGGCGGCCTACTTCCTCACAGGTTTTCTCCTAATGGAGCAGGATCAGGAACGCGCCCTGCGCTTTTTGCAGCAGGCGGTGAAACACCCTGAGTATTCTCTGGCGGCGAATCTTTTATTGGGAAAGATTTATGAAAATCAAAACCAGCCTAAGGAAGCTGCTACGGCCCTGATACAGGCGCTGGCAGAAGCTGATATGTTGACGGTTCTGCCGGAGCAGCAAGATGAACTGAGCCAATTGTATGATCCAATTATTGACTCGCAAGCGACGATTGAAGATGAAAATACGCTGCGAGGCGTATGTAAGACGATCACCAGCCAACTTATGCGGTCTGACTGGCGGGCTTATCTCAAGAAAGCACGCCAGCAGATCCCCGGACAGGGAGATGGGAACCCACCGATTCCGATTGCTGAAATGGTACTCGAAGTGCGGGGAGCGCAAGTCGTGGAAGCAATGAGCCAGGTACGCAGCCTAGCGCAGCACGGTAAAGTCCGTTCGGCGATGGAAGAGGCCCTCTATGCGCTTCAGTTTGCGCCAACGTATATGCCCTTGCACTTGCTGATCGCAGAACTGCAAGTGCAGGATCAGCGTGTTAATGAAGCTGTAAAAAAGTTTATGCTGGTGGCAGACTTGTATACCGTGCGAGGGGAAACCAATCGAGCCGTGCGAACTCTCTCGCGGATTTCTCAGTTTGTCCCTATGGATTTAAATGTCCGGCAGCGCCTGATTGAACTCTTGATTGTTCAAGACAAGGTCGAAGAAGCAATGCAGGCTTATCAAGAGCTTGGTGATATTTACTACCGCCTGGCAGAGCTGGACAAAGCCCGGCAGACCTACCTGGATGCGCTGAAGGTAGCCCAAAAATCAAAGAGCAACCGCACGTGGGGCGTAACGCTGTTACTGAAAGTGGCAGATATTGATATGCAGCGGCTCAACCTACGGCAGGCGCTGCGAATCTACGAACAGATCCGCACCATTCAACCGGACGATCCGAGCATGCGCACGCAACTTGTGATGTTGAACTTCCGGTTAGGACAGGATCACGCGGCTATTAAAGAGCTGGATGAATATCTGGTCTTTCTGGAAAGCCAGGGGAAACGAACGGCTGCAATTGAGTTTATCAGCGATTTGCTGATTGACCATGGGCAGCGGCTCGAACTGCGCCGCCGGCTGGCTGACCTGTATGTGCGCAATCATCAGGTACAGGAGGCGGTTGTACAGTTGGATATTGTGGCAGACGCCTATCTAAATGACGGGAAGCATCTGGAAGCAATCAACATGATTGAAACGATCGTCGCCCTTCGCCCACCGAATGTGGAAGAATATCGTTCCGCATTGGAAAACCTGCGGCGAGATATGCTGCGGAAGTAGAAAACGGTCGAGATCTTTGTAAAAACGAAAGAGGGTTGGTCCGCGTTTCGTTAGCAAATCAACCCTCTTTTCTTATTCCCAACCGACGGGCGGGATGAGAATCCACTTATTCAGGGATTCCTAACGCAACTTTCGTCGCACGGAAAGCAAGCGGCGGAAGGGCCTTGCGCGGGAAAAACTCGGCTCTATCGGCATCGTCCCCCGCTTTTAAGTCTCCGCCAACAATCTCAGCGGAATAGACGATAACAATATCAGCGCCGCGATCATGTTCGCGCCCACCAATCACGTTTATCAACCGGTGAACATCCACCGCTAAACCAGTTTCCTCCAGGCATTCCCGTTCCGCAGCCCTGGCTGGATCTTCACCTGCATCCACGAAACCAGCCGGGAAGCTCCACAAACCACGCCCTGGTTCATTCACCCGGCGGACCAGCAGCACCCGTTCGCCATCCTCGACCAAAACGCCAGAGGCCACTTTTGGATCTGCAAAGAAAACCCAGCCACAGGCCGGACAAATGGGCCTTTCCTGACCGAACAAGCTCTTTCGCTCCAATTTCGCGCCACAGCGGATGCAGAAGTTCACCTCTGACAGGAGATGCTCCAGCCACAATGCACTCAATGAGCCCTCCGCCATAGGATGACTGCGGCAGCACCGGTGACAATTGCGACCACACCAAGGATGATTTGCACAAAACGCAGCAAGGACAAGCCCAACACGTAGAGTCTGAGATACCATGATGGATTCATCCTTTGAGGATGTGGGTGTCTGGGTAGGGAGTGGGGTAGCCAGCGGCTCTAAGTACTGCCCGGCTGTATCTGCCTTCGGCACACCCAAGATCGGACCATTCCCTTCAATGGGTGGAATGTCATCGTACTGGTCTGGGTTAGCAGCAATGCTGGGGGCGGCATTATCGAGCGAACCGGCTCCTTCAGGGGGAACGAGGATCTTACCATCTGGCGCGCCACCGCCCAAACCGCCAACACCCCCCCCTCCACCGCCTAACCCCTGCGGTCCTGATAATGCACTGGGAGGAGCACCTCCGCCCATGCCATACGCTTTATCTGCAGGCTGACCCCAGGTAATGATCGGAGGGACTTGCCCTTCTGATCCAGCCGTATTCATTCTTTGCGCATTGGGTGCGGCAAGGCTGGGAGGAGCCTCACTACCCGTTGCTGCTTCTGGCAGCAGCGCTTTTTCTGTGGCAGCAGCGCTTTGATTACTGAGCGCCGCAGATGGTGCATTCTGTGATACGCCAGGCGTGAGCTGAACTAAAAAGGTTGCAATTAATGCCAGTGTGGCAACAGCAGATGCAAAGCTTAAAGCCGGGAACAAGTTGAAGTAATCGCGTAAGCTCTTCCGGCGAGGCTGCACCATTTCGGGTGTCAGCGTAAAGTTACGCGGAGCACGCCGCCGAGGGGCCATACGCAGCAAAGAACGCGTACGGCTTAGCTCGTCCAACGCTGACCGGAGTTCCGAGTTTCCGCGCAAACGTTCCTCCAATCGGGTTTGTTCGATTGGAGAAAGCTGCCCATCCAGGTAGGCTGAAAGTTGTTCGTAGTCTCGTGTGTTCATTTGCGCTCTCATGATATGACCTCATCATCTAGACGCTCAAATGAGGGCAAAAGTTCCCATTTCTGGCGCAAACAATCGCGCAACTTTAACCGGGCGCGCGCTAGACGGCTCTTCACCGTCCCCAGTGGCTTGTCAATCGCCACCGACACCTCCTGATAATCTAAACCTTCAATATCTACCATAATCACGACCGCGCGGAACTCATCCGACAAACCCTCTAAGCACTGCTGGATTTCCTGATCCAGTTCCACGCGTTCCATTTCATCTTCTGGAGAAGGAGCATCGTCCGCCAACCAGGAGGGCAATTCCACTTCTTCATCATCCTCATTTAACGGTTCCAAGGGAACCGTGGGACGGCGCTTCCGGCGGCGGAGTTCATCATAACAGGCATTGGAGACCATCCGCAGCACCCATGAACGGAACGAACCACCCCGGAACGTATCCAGACTGCGGTAGGCGGAAATAAAAGCTGTTTGAGTAACATCGGCGGCGGCATCATCGTCTGTCAGCATTCGAGCCGCCAGGTTAAATGCCATATTCTGGTACGTAATAACCAGATGGTTAAACGCATCCAGGTCGCCTCCGCGCGCCATTTCAATTAATGCAGGTTCATCCATATTCTTAGAAACGCTTCACTATCCAGGCCCAAACCAACCGCCAGATGAGAAGACCCAGACTGGCGCTTAATCCTAAAACAAGGGGGAAAATTGGTATGATAGGGCTATTTAACCACAAACTACGCAACCATGCCGCCATTGGCGCGGCGATAAACGCTGCCAATGCTGGCCTCCAAACCTGCCGAGGTTGATTGGCAATTTCAGGGCGATAAACACCTAACCAGGGTGCTATTACCAGCCATGCAACGAACAAAGGCAAGTAGGTGGTGAATATCCGCCAGCTAATTCCTTCGTTATGTGTAGCGAAACCAACGACACTGATCACAAAAATGGCAATGGCGTCGCCCAGCAGCAACCATGTTGAGAAAGAACGTTGTGTTGTAACCATTGATATAAAATTTTAACCCAAGATGAACGAAAAGTATAGCGCTTCTCTCAAAGGCTCTCGATCGCGGGGAACGTACAGCGGCAAGGCTGCCTTTTGTCAGGCCTCCTTGCCGCTGCAACATTCTTTCAGCAGTCGATAATTCGACTACTTACTATTTAACTGTTGAAGCTGTTCTTCCAGGATGGCATTTGCGTCCTGATTAAGATTATCGAGAACGGGCTTCACATCCGGATAAGGTTCAGACAGGATGGTAGCCATTGCCTGATTCACTGTGTCGCGCACGTAGTCATAACCAACCGTCGGGGGTTCGGTCTTACCGTACTGCAACAGGTCAAAGGCTTTTGCATAACCAGGATTTGCATCGAAGTAATCCTGCATCTGGGCAGCAGCGCTCTTGCGAACCGGGAAGTATTCAGAAGCTTCGGCCCACTTCACCTGCATTTCGGGGCTGGTGAAGAACTTGATGAACAGCCAGGAAGCCAATTCCTTCTCGGGTGTGCTGTGAGGCACAGAAACCGAGGCGCCATAGACATTCATGACAGGATCGGGGGTGGTATGCGGAACCGGAGCAACGCTCCAATTAAAGTTCGCGCCACTCTCAACAGCCGAGCGGTAGAAGCTCAGGCCAGAGCTGGAACCGATGGCGAACAGTAGCTTACCAGTACCGAAATCGGTCTGATCACCGTACTGTTCAGTCGGCTGCGCGGCACAACCACTTTGGAACAGATCCTGAACGAACTGCATAGAATTAACAGCAGCATCCGAGTTATAGGTATATTGATCGGTGCTCTGATCGTAGATATCGCCACCAAAAGCAAAGGTCCAAGCCGCAAAGTGAGAGGCATCATTCACAGCCAGCTCATAACCCATGCTGCCGTCTGCGGTCGCCTTAGAGTAAGGTGTCTGAGCAGCTTTGCAGGCCATTTCCTTGAATTGATCAGGGGTGGTGGGCGGAGCATCGTAACCGAGCTCTTTCAGCCAGTCTTCGTTGTAGTAGAGCACTTCTTCGGAGCGGTTGGGGGGGAAACCCAGGCGCTGGTTTTGGAAGTTAGGGAAGACATCCTGGCTGTAGAAGGACTGGAAGAAGTCATTCTTCTCAGCTTCGGTCAGGCCCCACTTCGGGCTGTCGACCAATGGGTTCAGGTCAATCAATGCATCAGCCAGCTGATAAGTGGCTGCATTGTTCTGATAAGCAACGACGATATTGGGGGCATCGGTCGTATTCAAAACTGCCGACATCTTTGTGAAGATGTCTGAATACGAACCCTGGTATTCCGGCGTCACTGTAATACCCCATTCGTTCGTCTGGTTGAACTGATCAGCAATCGCTTTCAGCGCCTCTTCTTTAGCCTTGGTCTGCTGATGCCAGAAGACAATTTCCTGACCAGAGGGGTCTACATCTTCATAGGGGAAATTTCCTTCAGCAGCCGGCGCCATGGTAGCAGTGGCTTCTCCAGCCGGCGCCATTGTGGCAGTGGACTCCATAGCGGGAGCAGTGGTAGCAGTCGCTGCCGCAGCCGGGGCGGTGGTTGCGGTGGCTTCCGCAGCCATGGTAGGAGCTTCGGTCACTGCTGCCGGTTGGCAAGCCGCCAAAGCCATCGAGGCGATTATCATAATCGCCAGAAGACTTGCTAGTAACTTTCTGTTCATTGTCATCTCCTCCAAAATCTTAAGACAAACTAGCACTTTACAATCTGTTCTGTTTCCCTCACTTCTCAGTGAGGCAAATTGCCAGATTCCTATATTGGATTTCTCAAGAGCTTATGCTTCATCACCTCCTTTGCACGCTCAAAACGACTATTCTCTTTTTATTTATAAAAGCGATTGATGTAACGCCGAAGCGTTTTTTCTTAACCCTTTAAGCCAGTTGTTGCAATTCCCTCTGTAAATTGTTTCTGGGTAAAGAAATAGAGAATGAGAATGGGGATAATCGTAATCACCGCACCTGCCATCAGCAAGTGTGTCTCTGGCCCCAACTCACTGACAAAATTCCATAAGCCCACCATCAGTGGACGCCAGGTTTCCTTGGTGGTAACCAGCAAAGGCCACATAAAGGCATTCCAGGCACTGATGAAAGCGAAAATCAAAACAGTCATTACCGCTGCCCGACTAAGCGGCAGCACAATTTGCAAGAGAAAGCGAAGGTGCCCTGCCCCATCAATCCGAGCGGCATCATATAACTCGGCTGGGATTTGGGCAAAGAACTGACGCAGTAAAAAGATGCTAAAAGCACTCGCCATAAACGGGACTGTCAGCGCCCAGAGGGTATTCAACCAAGAGCCACCGGGCAGTGGAAAAACATCTCCGCGGATGACTAAAAAGTTAGGGATCAAAGTCACTGTCTCAGGGATCATGAGAGTGCTGAGCAGGATCGCAAAAATAACGTTTCGGCCCCAGAAATTAATTCTAGCGAAGGCGTATCCCGCCAGGATTGAAGTAAACAACAGTCCGGCAATTGTCACGGCAGTGATGACGACACTGTTCCAAAAGTAGAGCGCGAAGCGAGCATCCTTCCAGGCCTGGATGTAATTCGAGAACTGCGGTACATCAGGTAGCCACTGCCGGTTAATCGTTTCTCCCAGGGTCATCAGTGAGGTAGAGATCATCCAAAAGAATGGATAGATCGCAATCACCGCGCCGAACATCAGGATGAGATACATCAGGATCCGGGGAATACGGACCCGGAAGTATGGGCCCTCATGCTGGCCTGCTGTACGAGCCACCGGTGCGGGAGTGGGAGTTTGAGAAAGACTATCCATAGAACACCTGATTCTCGAACAGCTTGTTCTGAGCGAAAGTCAGAACAGCAATGATGATGAACAAGATAATCGCTTGCGCAGCCGCAAAACCATAGTTATTGGCCTTATAAAAGGTATCAAAAATGACGATTGAAGTCGTATCCACTGACCCCAATGCGGCAGTGGTACGCATAACGTAAATATGGCTGAACGCTTTTAATGTGCCAATAAAGGCCACCAACCCCAGGTAAAACGTGACTGGCGAGATCATCGGTATGGTTACATAGCGAAAAAGCTGCCACTGGTTGGCGCCATCAATTTCGGCGGCCTCATAAATTTCGTGGGGGATGCCACCCAGCCCAGCCAAAAACACCACCACGTTATAGCCAACATAGGTCCATACACCAAACAAGATAATCGAAATCAGCGCCATACTGGGCCCGGCCAACACACCACTTA
Organism: uncultured Chloroflexia bacterium; assembly: GCA_963791025.1. Taxonomy (GTDB): domain Bacteria; phylum Chloroflexota; class Anaerolineae; order Anaerolineales; family Anaerolineaceae; genus DSYU01. Next base: position 452,784 of record CAWBQF010000001.1, read on the forward strand.
AATCCAGCCCAAAAATCATGTTCAAGAAAGGGCGCGATTCAAATAACCATCTTTGAGGAGCAATGCCAAACCAGGACAGCACCTGATTGGCGAGAGAAGTATCACGCGGATTGAAAATCGTACGAAAGACGACTGCGCTTGCTACAACAGGAGTGATATAAGGCAGAAAGTAAAGCATCCGCCAAAACTGTTGGAAACGAATTTTTTGGAAAAGAATATAGGCCAAGAACAGACCAATAAACAACTCTAGCGGGACGGTGCCAAGCGCATAATATAACGTGACCGGGAGTGACTTTAAGAACTTCGTATCTCCTGTCTCCGTCATGCCCGTCCAACCAATGGACAAAACCCAGAAACCGCCAATCAAGACGAGAAAAGCCAGAATGCCTACAATCAGCTTGCGGTTTCTTATTGACATTAGCGCGCGCGTCCAAATCACGTAGGCTAATGACAACAGCAACAGGCCCCCTACAAAAGCCAAAATATAGTTACCCTCTCCAAGCGCGCGGCTATAGTTGTTTAGCCCAACAAAATTACCCTTTCTTACCCGCCAGTTGATCGTGCTCATATAAACTGAATAAAGAATGGGGAAAAAGCCAAATACAGTGATCACCAGTATGGCTGGAAAGATAAAAAGATAACCAATAAGATTTTCACAAATCTTTTCTGGGGATATTCCCCGGACAGATGTTGGGTTCGCAGTTCTGGAACGAGCGCTAGGTTGTATTGCCAAGTTTGCTCCTCCTCTTACTTTAAAGGTACTATTAACCTGTTCGCACACAACTGTCTGGCTTAATAAGTCAGAACCATTATTCCATAATCTTTGCGGCGATGGTTAATTTCCTTTAAAGACATTGTTAACAATGAGGGTCCGGTGATTAAACACTCTTCCGATTATACTCAACTTTTGGAGATTGGCAAAACATAGATGTTAAGAAGAGATAAATCCTCTTGTGTTATGATTAAGTTGTGTGGAGATAGGGAGATTAGCAATTACTTGTAAAACGATTGGAGCCGCTGCGTTAACGTATGCTACCATCTGATGATTTCCAATCATCGCAGCCTTCTCAGTCGATCTCGCTTGATTCTCGAATTAAAACTGGCCTACGGTGGACGCTGGCCCGGCAAGCCGTTGTAGCCGTTACCAGCACGCTAGCCGTTATTGTCTATTCACGGCTGCTAAACCCCTCTGATATTGGTGCTGTTACGCTCGCTTTCATCGTCTACAACGGCCTTTTTCTCCTCGTACAAACGCCTATTCGTGACGCAGTGGTATATTTCCAGGGGGAAGAAGCCTCTTACGGAAGCGCGGCCTTCTGGCTTTTATTCATCTTTAGCGCGGTCGCTGTACTTTTGGTAATGGTCTTTGCCTACCCGATTGAACGATTTTACCGTTCTCCGGACACGGCCAGCCTGATTCGGGGAATGGCAACAGCCTTTTTGTTCCAGGCGCTGGCTGTCGTTCCTGCCAGTCTATTGATTAAACGCTTCCGCTATCGAATACACGAAACCCTGCAAGCCATTACCGCAGTCATCCTCTCGATTGGATGGATCCTCCTGTCAGTGCTGCACTTTGGCACATGGAGCCTGGTTTGGCCGCAGATCCTATCGGCTGCTTTTTGGGCGCTCAGCACCTGGATTGCCGCACGCTTTCGCCCTATCCTTCACCCAATAACAAGCGCCTATAAAGATATCATTCAGTACAGCCGCAATCTGGTAGGGAGCAAACTGATCATCTACCTTACTGGGAACCTCGATAACGCGGCGGTTGGGTTGTTAGGAAAAACGATGCTCGGCTGGTATTCTTTTGGTGAAAACCAATCTTTTTATCTGGCTTCTGGCGTAGCCGCCACTGTTGCACAGATTGCATTGCCGGCAATGGCAGAAGCGCAAGACGAGACCGCTTCTCTACGACAAATTTATTTGAACATGCTGCGTTTGGTGGCTACCTTCAGCATTCCCGTTCAGATTGGCGCAATTGTTTTAGCAGACTTGGGGATTTTCTCTCTCTTCGGTTCTCAGTGGATTGGTGCAGTCGATATTTTTCGGGCTTTTCTGTTCTTCCGGTTGTTACAAGCACTGCTAGCCGTTACAGATGCTGCTGTTTCAGCGTCAGGCCATCCAGAAATACGTTTCCAGTATGATCTGTTTCGTCTCCCCCTGTTTGCTATCGGAATTGCTCTTGGACTGCTGGTCTTAGAAAACATCTATGGCATTGCATGGACGCTTGCTTTCATCAATACAATCACCGGGCTTTTTTACTTTCGGCGCGCGATGAAAATCACGAATCTCTCTACAGATACTGTGCTTCGCTTCATCCTCCCCAGTCTTTCGGCAGGCAGTTTGATGGGGCTGATTCTCTTCATCATACGGATCGCGAATCTGTTCCCATTCTTCTCGGCCAACTCCCTGCCTTCGCTATCGTCCGCCATCTATCAAATGGTGGTTTTAGGCCTGGGGGCTGTCCTGTTTTACTTCGGGGTCCTCTACTTGATTGATCCATCTGGAACGAAAAGCGTTCTGAACGAAACCCTGCGCATCGTGCTTCCACGACTGACACAACCAGTGACATTTCCTATTTCATTTACCAGGAAACCCAAGAAACCTACCGGATAAGCAACTAACCTGTTACCAGCTTTTATTCCTTTCTTGCCGCCGTTCCCATTCCGCCACTGCTGATCGAATCAATTTCTGAACTTCAGCGTCAGGTACACTGTCGATTCCCTCATACCGATGAACGCCAACCCAAACAATGACACCCTTCACCGGATCCTCCATCAAATGAACGCCACAACTCTGCAACTGCGTGCCTTCAAGAAGAGTTCTGGATAATCGCGTCGATCTGGCCCACCATACTTTTTGGTTCTTCTTTCGGGAGGGCAGGAGCGGCTGAATGCGTCACAACGGCTGACAAAGGAGGTTCACTCGCAGGCGCTTTCACCGAGGCTGGAACTACTGGCGGAATAGTAGGGGGAATTTTAGAAGGGGATGCAGTGGATTCAACCGCTACAGGTTGTTGAATAACAGACACAGGCTGGGCCGGTGCTGGCAGTATCCCCAACCAGCCATAAAAGTCGTTAGAGGCCTGCTCAAGCCGCTCACGCTGAGCGACACTTAAAGGAGCTGACGATAAAAAGGACTTCCCATCCACTTCGACGATTAACGTTTCTGTGCTTTTTTCTCGCCAGAGACGAAAAACAGGAGTGTAACGCCCTTTTCGCCCACCTGGCGGCGATTCTTGCCCCTGGGCGAAATCTTCTTCGGGTTCACTTCGTAGAGAACTCAAAAGGGCACCAGCGACAGCCCCGAGAAAAAGGCAGATGACGGCAACAATGAACAACGTTGAAAGCGAGGGGGGCATCTTTGCACCTCAAAATTGGGAACCAACCAGATTACAACAGGGTAAGTCTCATTTTACATCAGACTATTCTGATTAACACCTACTTTATATAAGTGATAAGTATTTCTCCAAGAAACAAGAAGGATTGGATGCTGGCCCTTTTATAACAGGTTCACTCCCCTTTATAAGCCGGCTGGCAGGTGGGGCAAAAATGCGTTCCACGCTGACCGACCGTGCACTTCTCAATGGGTGTGCCACAAGTCGGACAAGGTTCACCGGCCCGTTGATAGACTTGAAAAACATTTTGAAAGTCACCACCACGATAGACCCAATCGAAGCTAGCCCCATTTCGCCGTATTCCTTCACTTAAAACAGAGCGAACTGCCGTCCAAAGCATACCAGCCTGTTCAGGGGTTAACGTATTGGATGGCTGGAGAGGGTGAATCCCCGCGACATGAAGGGCTTCGTCTGTGTAAATATTGCCCAGGCCGGCAATGAAGGTCTGATCGAGCAAAAGTGGTTTAATCTGGCGGTGATGCTGCTGAAGCCTTTGATAGAAGCGGTAAGCAGTAAACTTCGGATCAAAAGGCTCAGGCCCCAGGTGATTTCAGCACTTCTTCCGGATCCCTTACCAACCAGGCCCGCCCAAACTTGCGGGTATCATTGAATGCCAGGCGCATCCCATCAGCAAAATCTAATACGAGCCGGTCATGAGGCCGAAATGGAATGGTCTCACCATTGTTATCGAAGATGGGTTCAACACGGATATCACCACTCATGCGCAGGTGAAGCAGCAAAGTATCTTCATTGAAGGTGATGAGCAAGAATTTTCCTCGCCGACCAACACCAGTCACTTTTTGCCCTATGAGCCGGTTTGCAAATGACTGTGGATCTGGCTTCGCCAGAGTCCGATCCCACATCAAGTGAATCGCACAAACCTGACGGTCGATTATCGGCTCTCCGTCGCGCCCTCCTATACGTAAGGCACGCGCAATTGTCTCTACTTCGGGTAATTCAGGCATCGTTACTCGTTAAACATCTCACCAACACTGCGACCTTGATTGGCTCGCAAAATGACTTCCCCCAGAAGCGAAGAGACGGAGAGTACTTTAAGACGTTCTCCATACAAACTGCGCGTTTGCTGAGGGATCGAAATCGTATCGGTGGTGATGAACTCAGTCACCGGCAGGGAAGCCAGACGCGGAGCCGCGTTGGCCGAAAAAACAGGATGAACAAAAGCGATATAGATATTACGCACGCCATGCTCTTTCAGCAGTTCTACCGCCTGAACTACTGTGCCACCGGTATCAATCTCGTCGTCTACCAACACGACATCGCGGTCATAAACGTCGCCAATAATGGTCAACGCTTCGGCCTTAGCGTCATTTCCAATGCGGCGTTTCTCGATAAAAGCCATAGGGGCGCGAATGCCAGCAGCGAAGTTGCGGCCTTTCTTGGCAAAACCGAGATCGGCGGTGACAACTACTGGCTGGTACATCTTATGACGGATCGAGTTAAGGTACTCAACCTCGGTGTGGAAGGCTGTTAGCACGTCGCCTGGGATGGTAAAGAAGCCCTGGATTTGCCCAGCGTGCAGGTCGAGGGTGATATAGCGGTCTGCGCCAGCCACTTCGATCATATCTGCTACCAGACGAGCCGTGATCGGGACACGCGGCTGATCTTTTTTATCAGAGCGGGCATAGCAGAGATAGGGAATCACAGCCGTAATGCGGGCGGCAGAGTTGAGACGCAGCGTCTGGATCATGATCAACAGTTCCATCAAGTTCCGGTGGACCGGTGCTGAGGTGGTCTGAATTACATAACAATCCTGCCCGCGCACGCTGCTGTGGAGTTTGATAAACAGATTGTCATTGGGAAATGTGATGACATCTCGGCCACATAATCCGACTCCCAGGTATTCAGCGACTTTTCCAGCCAGGTCCAATGAAGCAGATCCGGCATAGAGCTTGATATCACCATACATTTTTTCGTGACGCAAGTGATGCATAAAGACTTCTCCTCAAGCAATACCTTCGCCAATCAAGCTGAAGAAACCGGCGAATTATCGACATGAATGCTGCCTAAAGCGGCGAGATTGCGAAAAAGTTGTGCAACTAAAATACCATCGGGTTTTTCCGGAAGTATTTTCAGCAACTCGGTCGCATAACGGCAGCCTCGGTAATATGATTTGAGGTCCAGAATCCCAAAATGAGGATTGGTTTTTTGAAAATCGCACAGTAACAGTTGAGACAGGTTGACCATGAACAACGATAAGTTGGCGGCATTGGTCACGGCAGTCGATTTGACATTCATAAAATCCTCTAATCCCCAGAACTGTTTCGCGTCCCGAAAATTGAACTCAATTTGGAACCGCAAAGAATAATAATCGACCAAATTCTCGCTCGAAAGCTTGAGATCACTGCTGAACAGAATGACGTGACCCCAGGCCTGGGTGGCAAGGTTCTTTTTGACGATGATCACCACGTTGAGCGGCACCGGAAAATCCTTATGCAAAAGCTGGGCCTGGTACGTGCAAGTCTGAAAGCCGTCTTCCACCACGCTGGATTGAAGATACTGCTCTGGGAGGTGCGCATAATCCACCCGCTTGCCATATTTGCACTTGCGACCTTCTCCGTCCCACGGGAAGTAAAGTGCTGCATCCCCACGCATTTTGGAAATCAAGTGCAATTCGCACTGACGCACCATTTGAAACGCAGGATAGTTGCCAAAATGACCATCCAGGGCCAGATAGACGGGGTGGAGTGACGTACCGATCCGTAAAAGCAATGCTTTGAGCATCGTTTGGATCCGTAACAACTCTGGGTTGAGCGCGACTTCCGTCTTGTCTTTGTTTTTGCTGCCTTTCGGGCGTCCCGGTTTGCGTTTCGGTCCAATCGGTTTGACTTTTTTCGCCGCTTGCTTGGCTTTGCAGGCTGCTTTTTCTGCTTCGTTGCGCACTGTTTGCTCGACGCATACCGGATACGAACGTCGCTCCTTGACGCTGACCAACGAGAACACAAAGAATGATAAACTGGGGATCACCTTTTGCTGCAACCCCGAGAAAAAACGGTCCAGCCCGTAGGTTTTCTTCCCGGCTTTGCTGACGACGGTTTCGTCCCCTGCCAGGATGTAGACCGCTTCCTGTCGAAACAGGTGTTGGCGAAAGAACAACCAAAACACCTGCGCCCAGGGAATAGCGGTCATGTAAAAGCGTTGAATTGTTCGGTAACTGCCACCGTCTTCAGCCCAGCGTGAAAGCCCTAACATCGTCACCCGCCCAGTCATCGCCAGCATTGCTATGATGATCCGGCTCATTTGACGGAGTGTTGCTTTGGATAAACTATCTTCAATCGGTTGTAAAAGTGCTAAAATGTCCATTGTGGGCTTTTGTAGTTCCTGAGCTGATGTCTTGGTAAACTCAACTCTACTACAGAAGCCCCTTTACTTCAGCCTACTTTGCCGGGTAGGAGCGGCGGTTACCCGTCCGCTCCCCCCACAGACCCGGACGTGAGCAATTCACTCATCCGGTTCTTCGGTAACCAGAGTTTACTTCTCTCTGGCGCATAACTTTGCTACCCTGCAAGCTTTAGATGGCGTGGACAATTCTCGGCATCGGGAGTGGGTACAGTATTCTCAACATATCGAACTTCTCCCAAGGTATGCCACCTTTCCGACTACGGTGACTAAGCCAGTACCGCCATGCGTTTTCAGCCCTTCTATAGAGCACCCATAGCATCATGAAGTTTCCTCGGATGCCATAGTATTGATAGTGTCCTTTCAGCTTCAAACACAACATGCGATACTGCTCTCGTAGTGGCAAATGGCGGTTCTTCTGACACCAATCCCAGACATTTCTCATGGAGCGGCGCAGCCGTTTTGCGGCTGTCTTGCGTTTGATCACCCAGTTGTTCCGCCGAGATTTTCCCCAGTAATGGGTGAACCCCAAGAAATCAAAGGTGTCTTCGCCCTTACCGGCGGCTTGCTGGGCATTTGGCTTTTTGAATGCAACCAACCGGGTCTTCTCCGGGTGGATCGTCAGCTTATAGCGGGTAAACCGCTTGGGCAGAACTTCCATCACCCGTTGGGCGTCCTCTTCTCGTTCGAAACCGATGATAAAATCATCCGCGAATCGGCATAAGAAGCAGCGCCCTTTCATCCGAGGCTGTACTTCTTTCACAAACCATTCATCCAGCACATGATGGAGGAAGATATTCCCCAGTATTGGTGAAACTACGCCACCTTGTGGGGTGCCTGTCTCAGGGTAACTGAGGCTCTTCCCATCCACGATCCCCGCATTTAGCCATTTCCCGATATAGCGTAACAAGCTCCCGTCGTTCACCCGCTGTTTGATGATGTCTTGTAACAGGGAATGGTCCAGGTTGTCGAAAAATCCACTCACATCTGCGTCAATGATCCATCCAATGTTCATTCCCATGCACTGCTTCCAGATTTCTTTCACTGCCTGGTGGGGGCTATGCCCCGCTCGGAACCCGTGTGAAAAGTCATAAAAATCCTGCTCGTACACCGCTCCCAACAACATGCTCACGGCTCTTTGCACGATCTTGTCTTCGATTTCCGGGATACCGATCGGTCGCTTTCTTCCGTCTTCCTTCTCCAACCAAATGCGCTTCACGGCCGGGGCGCGATAGCGTCCCGTTCGCATTCGTTCGAACAAGTTTTGGAGGTTCTCTTCCAGCTTCTCACCGTATTGCCGGGCGGTTATCCCGTCCAGCCCTGGTGCCGCATCCTTTTTGATCTTCTGGTAGGCCTCCTTCAGGAAGTCCTCATCCACCAAATTCATCAGGTTGGTGAATACTTTGTCTGGCTCATTGGCTGCTTGCTCTGCAATCCGTTGAAGTTTTGTTGAGACGATTTGTGATCCCATTGTATCTCTCGTCTTTCCTTCCAACTGAACGTTATGCCCGGCTTCGCCTTCCCTCCAGTGGGTCCTTTGGGTCTTAGTTCCCCCACCTTCTCGATCCGGTCTTATGCCTGATCATCGGTACTATGCTCCGCTACGACTGCCATTTGCCCGTCTCGGTTCACTTCGCTTTTCGCTGTCGTTCCCCGATACCCTGACCTGCTCCCTTTCCTTTGTGTCCCGTTTCCGGCTTGTCATATCGGTTGGAAGCCACCCTATGACACCAAGGCTCTTGGTCAGCCAGTACCCTTGCTCTTCTGGCGCTCCTGGGGGGAGGCAAATGGCTCTCCCAAGTTTCCGCGTTGTCCCTTTGAACGTATGCCCTGCTCTCAGACCCCGGTGGTGTCCTGCTCGCTCGCCATTTCGCTTTCAGGACTGCTGCCTTCCGTTTCGCCAACAACGTCGGCTTTTCCCGGTTTCCTTTCCCGGTTATCCTTAGTCCACGACCATATACTATTTCGGGGTTCTATCACACGGCCTGCGTTCTTGCTCCACTCAGTTCCGTACTTCCATTACTGGTTTTGCACGTGAGTCTCACTACTGACCTGCTGGCTAGGCTTTGATCAGATGGGATTTGAGCTCCGCCGTGATACTCGGCTCGCACCCATTGGACAACATTGACATATTTCTAGGATTTGCTACGCTTTCTTCATCTCCTTTCCCTATATCTCGGACTTTTCTTGGCACAATGGCGAAGGTATTGCTCAAGATAACAATAAACAAAAAGGTTTTTTGAAGCCCAACCTGAATAAAGACTTGCCTCAGGCGGAATAGTCCTGCCACTCGTCGCGAAGGACCGACATCATCAGTATGTCGTAATACTTTCCATTCATATACTGGGCCTGCCTCTGTTTCCCTTCATGATGGAAACCCGCGTGTTCGTAAGATCGGATTCCGCGTAAGTTGTTTTCAAAAACGCGTAAGTAGATGCGGTTAAGGTTCAATGTATTAAAGCCGTGTCGAAGCATTAAACACATTACCTGACGGCCATATCCGCAATTCCAAAATACCTTTTCACCAATAAAAATGCCGACTTCAGCGCTGCGGTTTACCCAATTGATCTCACTGAAACTGGTGTTACCAATTGGTTTCCAGCCTTCTTCCGTTTGGACTTCGATCACCAGCACTTGTTCCGCTGCGGGGTGTTTGAGCATCTCTTCATACCAGCGTTCTTCTTGCCCCATTGACAGCGGGAGATTCATTAACAAGTATTGGCGCACTTCCGGATCATTTAGCCAGGCCACAAAACGAGGGAGATCGCTCTTTTCTGCAGCACGCAAGCGTAGGGTGTCTCCATAAATCATGGTGGTCTCCTTTCCGGATGGTTCTCTTATATAGATGTGAAATAAGATGCTGGCTTCGAATATCAAGCGCTATTCGACAAGGATGTATTATACGTCAGGTAGGTTAAAAATATTAGTGCATAACGTTTGTTCCAACACCTTGATACCGATCTGTAATCTTTCAGTGGCCTAAGCCACCCTGTTCTATTCAGTAAAACGCTAACATAAAGCTGCCTGTGCAGTTCCTGACATAATGGAAGAAACTGCACAGGCAGGAGGGACATCGTTTCGCGGTTTATAGATTTATGGCATGAGGCGCGTGGGGCCACGAAACAGGAATACAGTTTCGCGAATGTTGCTTAGTCCCAGGATAATCATCATGAAACGCGCCAGACCAAAGCCAAAGCCACCATGCGGCGGGCAACCATACTTGAAGAAGTTGAGATAGAACTGGATTGGATCGAGGTGCAGGCCCTTCTCTAAAGCCTGTTTTGCGAGGATATCATAACGGTGCTCACGCTGGGCACCTGTTGTTATTTCTAATCCCCTGGCAATCAAGTCAAAGCTGCGCGTCAGGTCAGGGTTATCAGGCAGGCGCATGTGATAGAAGGGTCGTACAGCAGCCGGCCAATCGGCGAGAAACACAAAGTCATGGTTGTAGTGTTCCTTCACCCATTTTCCAAGCTCCCGTTCGCCGCCAGGGTCAATGTCGCCCTTCTTTTCTGGCGGAAGGGAGTAGCCGACACTCTTCAGGATTTGCTGCGCCTCTGCCATTGTTATTCGTGGGAAGGGCACACTGGGCGGAATGATCTCTACGCCAAAACGCGAAAAGATCTCCTTTCCATGCACATCTGCAACTCGCTGGTAAGCGTAACTCAACCACTGTTCCATGAAAGACATCACATCTTCATGAAAGTCGATCCAGGCCATTTCCGCATCTATGCTGGTAAACTCAGTCATGTGACGGGAGGTGAAAGAAGGGTCAGCACGAAACACCGGGCCTACCTCAAAAACGCGTTCAAACCCAGCGGCTATGGCCATCTGTTTATAAAACTGGGGGGACTGGGCCAGGTAAGCTTTGGTTTCAAAGTAAGGCAGTTCAAACAGCTCTGCGCCGCTTTCACTTGGAGAACCCATTAGCTTGGGCGAGTGGATTTCAATGAAGCGGTTCTGCACCCAATACTCGCGCATTGCCATTTCCACTGTCGTCTGCACCTGAAACAAAAGCAGGTTTTCTGGGCGGCGCAAATCTAAGAAGCGCCAGTCCAAACGGAAGTCGGTTGCAGGCAGGGTTTCAGCAAATGGATCCAGCGGAATGGGCGTATCAGCTGCTAAATCTACGGTTAATGAATGCATTTGGATCTCTAACCCACCCAGCTTCACGATGGGGTTATTAATAACCTGGCCGGTAATCCTCACCGCAGACTCTACCCCAAGACGAGAGACTTGTTCAGCCAGTTCCTGGTTCGCGTTTTTCTCCAACACAACCTGAACCGCACCGGTTGTATCGCGGATCACGAGGAACTGCATCTTTTTCTGGTCGCGAAGAGTCTGCAACCAGCCCTGTACTTCCACTGTATGACCAACATAGTCTCGTAATTTACCGATCAGTGTGCGTTCCATACTACCAGCCTCCCAGAAACCTCCAATTTGTTAGGACAATTATAAGGTGGTTTATGCTCTTGCGGCAGTCCTGGTCAGCAAGCTTACACCTGATCCTTTAGCAGTTGGTCTAAAGCTTCAAAAGGTGAAAGACTGCGATTCGAGAGATTGGCTAAAATTTGACAATATTCCGCTTCTGTAATCCCTGAACGCCAACGAGCTACCAATGTGGCTTGCAGAAGCGATTCTAAATGATTCTGCAGGCGCTCCTTGTCACGGCATCCCCATTCACCGGTCTTTTCAAGGTGTAGGCGATGTACATGGATCGCTTGTACGATTTCATCAATCCCCTCTCCAAGCGGTGCGCTCGCCTTTAAAACAGGTGGGGTCCACATCTCAAGCTCCGCACCGGTTGTATCCGTTCTGGTTTGTTGGCGCAGCCTGTTCGCTTGCAGTTCTTGGGCGTCACAACCGAGGCGCTGCGGGCGGGTAGGATGTGCTAAATTAAGCATGGATTGCAACGCCCGTACCGTCTGATCGACCCCGGGTAAATCGGCTTTGTTTACCACCAAAATATCGGCCACTTCGAGGATACCGGCTTTAATAGCCTGAATATCATCGCCGAGGCCTGGGGCTTCTACGACGACAACCGTTTGCGCCAGACGGGCAATCTCCACTTCCGACTGACCAGCCCCTACCGTTTCGATCAGAATGTAATCATATCCGGCGGCATCCAACACCTGTGACACAGAAGCGGTGGTGCGAGCCAGGCCCCCAAGCGTGCCACGAGAAGCCATGGAACGAACAAAGATCCCTGGATCACCGGTAAGATCGCGCATTCGCACCCGGTCACCGAGTAAAGCCCCACCCGAATAGGGGCTGGAAGGATCTACAGCAATCACGGCTACTTTTGGATCAGCAGAACCACGCATACCACGGAAGGATTGGGCGAGCCGGTTAACCAGCGAAGACTTGCCTGTGCCAGGCGAACCGGTAACGCCAATCAGATGCGCCCGACCTGTATAAGAGAAAAGTTGATCGAGCGCTTCTCGACCTTCTTGGGTATCGTTCTCTACATGGGTCAACAAACGGGCAAGCGCCAGGCGCTCACCTGCCAAAACAGCCTTCGACAGATCCATTTATATTGCGGTCTCCCCCAGTACAGCCAGGCGAATATCCTTCACCATCTGTTCGGTTGAAGCGCCTGGGCCATAAACTTCCTTCACACCGGCGGCTTTCAAAGCCGGAACATCTTCTTCGGGCACAATTCCGCCTACATACACCCGAACATCCGCCTGACCATTGGCATTCAATAAGTCCATGATGCGAGGGACCAACACTAAATGCGCGCCGGAAAGGATCGAAAGTCCGATCACGTCCACATCTTCTTGCAAAGCAGCTTCAGCGATCATTTCGGGTGTCTGGCGTAAACCAGTATAAATCACTTCCATTCCAGCATCACGCAGCGCACGCGCCACCACTTTTGCGCCACGGTCATGCCCATCCAGGCCGGGTTTTGCAACAAGCACACGTATTTTCTTTTCCATTTAAACATTTACTCCAACACAGGATGTGGATTTCTCAGCCTAAAATTTGCCCACTTTCGTTCATTATAGCCGATTTTTTCGCTTCTCTGATGCTTTCATTCAGGGGCCTTTGGTTTTCGCGGTGGTAGGAGGGGGAATGCTATGTTTGTGGCGCGCTCTGCACGCCAGTTCCCAAAGACCCTCTTTCAGCGTAACCTGTTTCGGGTTTTAAGAAAGCTGCTCCACAAGAAACCTTCACGCGTAACGGTTGATTCAGAAAGGGAAAGTGAATAGAATTGAACAAATGTCCGAGATTATTCTCATTATCCTCGCCCTGGCGCAGTTTTTCCTCGTCTTATGGCCTATTATCATCCTGATGGTTGCCATTTTTACGCTGATGGGCCGGGGCAGCTTTCGCAGGCGCATGGATCGGGTTCAAAAAGGGAGTCTGGATTACCTGGATGGTATTTTTGATACTGTGGGTCATCGCACAGTTTGGGGAGCGTCCGATCCCCAATTTCATTGCTGAACCAGCCAACTCATTGTTGTTTTTCGGTGGGGCAATCCTGCTGACCGGACTTCAAATCTACCCCTCTCTCCATAAACGAATACGGCGGCAGATCCACCGCACCCGCAATCTCTATGACAGGCAAGGGATTCGTGATCTGAACGCACTTTCGCCAGAACAGTTTGAAGAAATGGTAGCTGGCGTTTACAGGATGTTGGGGTACAACGTGAAACACGTGGGCAGGTCGGGAGATCATGGGGTGGATCTGGAAGTGTATCCTCAGTTAGGCGTGAAATGGATTGTACAGTGCAAACGCTGGCGTGATTCTGTCGGCGAACCGACCATACGAGAATTGTACGGCACGCTGTATCATGAAGGCGCCGAACGAGCAATTCTTGTCACCAGCGCCGAAATCACGCCACAAGCAGAAGAATGGGCACGGGGCAAACCGATCACGTTAGTAGATGGGACTGCATTGTTAAGTCTCATCTCTACAGCACGTCGCAGCAGTCAGGGCGGATGGCGGCAATCATTTCGGCGCTTGCAAGCCTGGCTGCAACCGGGCGCATCCACACCACCCGTTTGCCCACACTGCAAAGTTCCTATGGTTCCGCATCCACGGAGTACAGGGATCCTATCCGGTAGAAAGCGATATCGCTGTGCAAACTATCCAGAATGCCGGGTTGTGATCGAACGAAAGTAAAGATTGTGTAGGGTATTGGAAAGGTGCTCAGCAACTTCTCCATGATATCATTAGAAAATGACTGAGAACTACTCGCCGCTTGACCTCATTCAAACCCGGCGATATTTAGAAGAAGTCAACCATTACCTGTTGAACGATAAAGGCGAAGTTCGGGATGCGCCCGGTAAATTTACCCTGGTGTGGTACAACTCGGCCTTGAACTTAGAACGTTTTCTTGCCGTGAAAGCAGCTGGAGAAGATCAGATTCTGGTAAATGGGCGGCGCTATCCAGCAACTGAAAAGGGGCTGAAGGAAGGATTAGTGACCTGCCTTTCCAAGCCTGCATAGTGTATCGTAAACCATTATCTAGCTTTCCTTAACGGCAGTTTTCCTGCTGAAGGAACTGTAAAGATGAACTCACAAACCCAACAAGGTATTGCAGCCCTAAAAGCTGGAAACCGAAAAGCTGCCCAGCAGATCCTCGGTACTGTTGTCACGGAGAATCCTCAGGACATTCAGGCCTGGTTATGGCTTTCCGGCGCTGTGGAGCAAGACGAAGAACGGATCAACTGCTTGCAGCAAGTCTTGCGGCTAGACCCAGGCAACCAGGCGGCAGCGCGCGGGTTAGCGCAAATTCTTGAACGCAGAACCAAACCGGCTGCCGCCTCCAGCGAGCCTGTTTCAACTCTGCGCGCAGTGGTTACCGCTCAAGCCGATTTTTCAGCACAGCTAGAAGAAGATGAAGAAACTGCTATTTCGAATGAAACTGATTCGCATCAAGAAATCGAGCGGCTTGAAGCCGCACTGCGGACTGCGCCTGATTTACCCACCGCACCAGTGAAGAATGCAGTAAGCAATCTGCCGGGAACACCTCCTGCTCATGACACCGCCCTGCCCTCAGCCGAAACTTCTCCGGCGCGGGTAGTTTTCCGCGTACGGCCTTCGCTTGTGCCTGTAATTCTGTCGTTCTGGGTCGTCGTCGGGGGAGTCTGGCTGTTGAACTACTTCTTACGAAGTGATCCACAAGCAAGTGGCCCTGTTACACTGGGTGTAGCTGGTCTTTTAATGTTGACACTGGCTTATACCCTCGTCCGCATCTTTCTGATCCGGTACGAGCTGACGACACACGATCTCTCGATCCCTTTCAAAGGGAAACAGGTTCAAATCTCTATTCATGATATTCTTCAAGCCAGCAGCCGCCAGAATGGGTTTCAAAAAGTCATTCAAACCGGGGATGTCGTTGTTGAAGCGGGGGTGCAGGGTGTTTTACAGCAAATCCGGTTACAGAATCTGGCTAACTACCAGCATAGGGTTGAGCAGATTATGTATCTGGTGCAGGATCAGCGTTGATTCAAACTCGAAAGGTGTTTGGTATCCAAGCGCGATTTCAATTGGTTAAAACAAGAAAGGACGCGCAACAGCCGTCCTTTCTTGTTTTCAAGCCATTTACCTGGTGTTCACCTTGATTGAGCGCGGGCGCGCCTCATCTGCTTTTGGCACCCGCAAACTCAGCACACCATCTGTCAGATCAGCTTCAGCCGCCGAGGTTTTCAACGCTTCAGGTAAGCGAATCACCCGGTAAAACTTTCCGGATGGTCGCTCACGCAGCAGGTAGTTTTCACTTTCATCCACGCCATCACTCAGTTGACCCTGAATCGTTATCGTTTCATTCACAACCTGGATCGACAAATCCTCCGCCTTTACACCCGGCACCAACGCCGTAAGAACATACTCCTCCTGATCTGCCTTTACATTGATCGGGATTAATACTTCGCTCTCAGCAGCCTGATAATCTTCTTCATTGCTGTAGGGCTGGCTCAGCGTTCTCCGACGCACATAACGACCAAATGGGGTAATGTAGACTGACATTTTTCCTCCTAAAACCTCTTACCTTTCAGGTAGTTTCGTTATTCAGAATGGATATTCAAACGTCTATCCTTGCTCGAATGGCTGAACACCTCAAGATGAAAACCTGGCCCGCCGAGCAAATTGATTTCGAACTAAACTCAATATAACTTCGAAATATTGGAGATTTGATAAAAGAATATTGGCGTTTTATCAGAATCGCAGGACAGCCCTATACAAAGTATTTCATCTCCAGTCCCCACTCGATAAAATAGATCTCAAAGGGAAAAACAAGGCTGTACAAGTCTTGAAATTTAAGGGGAAAAGAGTAAACTTGAGAAATGATGTTATTTTTCACGTTTGCTTATTGTAAGTACTTGCAATAGATAAAAATGATAAAAGATAAAGTTATCAAACAACTAAGAGAACAAGGATACCGGCTGACACCACAACGACTGGTGATCATGGAGATCCTTGAAGAGGATGGTGGACATCTGGCACCCGCCGAGATTTTCGAACAAGCGACACAACGCATGCCCGGCTTGACTGAGGCTACTGTTTATCGAACTCTCGATTTCTTAGCTCGTAACGGGCTGGCGCTGGTCGCACATGTAGGCAGCGGTCACATGGTCTATGAATCCGCCGGACACGTTCATCATCATCTCATCTGTCGACAATGTGGTGAGACGATAGAGATCGAGCATGACTTGCTCCAGACCCTGTACCACACCTTTCAAGAACGCACCGGCTACCATATTGACTGTGGGCATGTCACGTTCTTTGGTCTGTGTCCAGTTTGCAGTAAAAAGTAAACGGAAACAAGGAGGTTAATTTGTTCGCACATCTTGCCATGCATATTCCTGACGGATTTCTCTCTGTCTCTGTATCGGTGGTTTTCTGGGCCTTATCTGCAATCGTGATTCTCGTTGCACTGGCTCGTGTTAACCGCGACCTGGGCGAGCGCGAAGTCCCGGTGATGGGCGTTTTGGCTGCCACAATCTTCGCCGGGCAAATGCTCAATTTTGCGGTCACGGGCGGCACATCTGGTCATCTTCTTGGGGCAGCTTTGGCCTCTATCTTGCTGGGTCCCTGGGCGGCAGTGCTGGTCATGACCAGTGTGGTCAGCGTTCAGGCGCTGATCTTCCAGGATGGCGGCCTGTTGGCGCTCGGAGCAAACCTCTTTAATATGGCCGTGATCGGGCCCTTTGTCTCCTATGCTGTCTATCGGCTCGTTCTGCGGCTGGCAGGCAAACGCTCCTGGAGCATTCTCGCCGCTGGTTTTACCGCAGCCTGGGCTTCCATTGAAACTGCTGCGTTAGCGTGTGGTTTACAACTGGCCCTTTCTGGCATTTCCCCGGCCAATATTGCAGTTCCAGCCATGGGTGCTATTCATGCGCTGATCGGCATTGGTGAAGGGTTAATCACAGTGGGCGCGCTCAGTCTGGTGCTGGCGGCCCGCCGGGACTTGCTCAAAGTTGGTCAGGCTCAGCCAGCAGGGAGTACACTGGTTTGGGCAGGCGGTCTGCTCATCACACTCCTCCTGGCTGTGCTTTCCCCGTTGGCCTCCGCGCATCCTGATGGCCTGGAGTGGGTGGCGGAAAAGGCTGGTTTTATCAGTTCAGCTCAAACCAGTCATCTATCCATCCTGCCAGATTATATGCTCCCTGGCATTTCCAGTCAGGCCACAGCAACAATTCTGGCCGGGCTGATTGGCGCTGTGATCGTCTTAGGGGTGGCCCTGTTGATGGCTTATACTCGACGCCGCCGCGACACGATCTCAGGCGATTAATTCCGACAACACTTCCGGTGGTTTGATGATGCATGCCCACTTTCTCGATCCCTATCAGGCTCAGAAAAGCCTGATCCACCAGCTTGACCCACGCGTCAAGCTGGCACTGGTGGTAAGCTTCATCTTAACGACAGCTCTTACGCCGGTGGGCGCCTGGCCCGTGTATATCTTACTGATTGCAGTGGCGCTTTCGGCAGAAATGTTATCTGAACTGGGAATTGGTTTTTTCATGCGCCGGGCGCTGCTGGCGGTCCCCTTTGTGATGGCCGCGCTGCCGCTTCTCTTCACGATACCTGGACAGGCGCTTTCTGTGCTGCCTTTCGGATTAACGATCACGCTAGCGGGTTTAGAACGATTTATAAGTGTAGCGCTGAAATCATGGGCTTCAGTGCAAATGGCGATTCTTCTGGCCTCCACAACGCCATTCCCTGATCTGCTTATGGCAATGCGATCCATGCATCTACCACGCCTACTCGTCGCGATTGTCGGCCTTATGTGGCGATATTTGTTTGTGATGGTCGATGAAACCTTACGGCTGATTCGGGCCCGAGAATCACGCAGTTCCACGAACGATCAGCCCGGTTTGAAACCCGGCGGCAGCCTGATGTGGCGCGCGCGCGTGACAGGTGGGATGGCAGGCAGCCTTTTCTTACGCTCTCTGGAACGGTCTGACCGCATTTATATGGCCATGGTAGCCAGAGGCTACGACGGTGAAGTACGTTCCCTATCTCATCCAGCCCTGAAAGCGCGCGATTGGTTAATCCTGATCTCTGGTTTGGTTCTCTTCACCGTTCTACTCCTGTCTGCTTATTGGATTTTCTAAATGACTGAAATTACCCTCGAAGTTGAAAGTCTATCTTACGCGTATCCCGATGGGCATCCTGCTTTAAAGGAAGTAAGTCTATGCCTTTGCAAAGGGGATAAGGTGGCCCTGGTTGGGCCAAACGGCGCTGGTAAATCTACACTGCTCGTTCATCTGAATGGAATTTTGCAGAAGCAGACCGGCGCAATTCGCATTTGCGATATGGATTTATCTGAAAGCACCCTTTCTCGCATTCGCGCGTTAGTGGGCCTCGTGTTTCAATCTCCAGATGATCAACTCTTCTCGCCCTCTGTGTTCGACGATGTGGCCTTTGGGCCTATTTATCAGGGGCTGCCTTCTGCGCAAGTGCATGAGCGCGTACATGAAGCCCTCCGAATGGTACGCATGGATGACTATGCGAAGCGTGTATCTCACCACCTTAGCATGGGGGAAAAGAAACGCATTGCTATCGCAACTGTTCTTTCCATGCAGCCTGAAATCCTCGTCCTGGATGAGCCTTCCGCCGGTCTCGACCCACGCGCGCGGCGAACGTTGATTGAACTGCTGCGCGAACTCCCCCAAACGATGATTGTCGCCACCCACGACCTGCATCTGGTGAAAGAACTCCTCCCGCGCACCATTGTTATGGATCAGGGTGAGATTATCGCGGATGGACCGACACAGCATATCTTGAATAATGAGGATCTGCTAAACGCACACGGACTCGAAAAGCCATAACTCCCCCAATTGACGCAAAAAGAGGATAGAATAAATTCATTAAAACACTGTTCTTTGGCAAACCACAATGAAAATTCTTCGAATCCTCCCTGGCTTTTTGTTTCTGCTGCTGGCCCTGGCCGTGCTTTACGTGCTCGGAGGGACCAGTGATGTGGACACACTGTCGGAGTACACCGTTACGGTTTCAGATCCCGAATCTGGATGGCTGGATGTCAGTCTGACAATTACCCCTTCGTTCCGACCCTTTGTAGATTTATATTTGCGAGAGCCGATTTCAAAATCAACAGGCGAGGATTTCAAGACTTCCGGGTTGAGCGAACCGGGCATCCCCTCCCCCGTTGGCAGCCGATCCCAGGACTACCTGATATTTACCGAGTTTGGAATGGTTTTCGCCGAGACCCATTCACTATTCACTATCGGGTCAATGCCCTTTGGATGAAAGGCCCCGACAGCCCGCGCAGTTACCTGGGCAAGGAATTTGGATATTTACGGGGTATGGTTATATTCTATACCCCCATCAGCATAGAAGACTTAATGTCGCCCGGCGCAGTCAGTTATGGTGTTGAAGCCGGTAGGGCAGTGATCCACTTTAAACTACCAGATGGATGGCGCGAAGTCACTCCCTGGGGACAGGACGATTTACACCCAACCGTTCGTGCTTTACGCAACGGATACCTGGGCGTTGGCCCATTTGAAGTACAAGACTTGCAGTTCGAGAGCAGCGCCTTCCTGTTAGGGGTCTGGGAAGGATTAGATTCCGCTGAACGCGAAAGCTATGCGGAACAGATCCCGAAAATATTTGACACGATCCAACAGATGACTGGCTTTGCGCCCACCGGACACACCTGCTACTGGTCCCTGGTAATTCTTCCACCCGAACCCATTCACGGGGGTGCCGCTGGCGCAGGCAGCCTGGTGGTAGATAACAATCTAGGAACGATTACCCACGAAATGTTCCATTGGTGGAACGGCCAAACGATTGACGCCGAAGACAATGCTGACTGGTTCTGGGAAGGCTTTACTACCTACTATCAGGCAAAAGTCCTGCTCACCGCCGGAATCTGGACACCAGACCAGTTCTCTCAATACATTGGGCAGGCGAAAGGCAGACTATGGCAGCAAGGACAGCCTCAACCCATTCAGATGGTCGATGCTTCTGAACGCCTCGTTCAACAGAATGACTCAACTGCTTATGATCTGGTATATTATGGCGGCGCACTGCTAGCGTTTGAACTTGACCGCGACCTGAAACAACAAGGCGCTTCACTGGATGCCATCTGGCCAGTCTTACAGGCCAGTGGTAAGCCAATCAGCACACAATCTTTTTTGAAAGTTCTCGCGGAGATTGGCGGGGTAGAGATGGAGGCCAGGTATAAAGCCATTCTATATGGCCAGCAAGCCCTCACCCTGGCGCCATTCGCTGCTCGTCCCACTGAATGAAGGATATGCCTTTCAATATAAAGTCAACTTTTCTTTTCCTGATCCTTTTCACCAGCCTGTTGGCCGGCTGCGGCCTGTTACCGGGAAGCTCCGCGAACAGTATTAATCAGCAAGTCACACCAACCCCTACAGCAGATGTCTTGGGCTATCAAACTGCTGCTTCACAGGCCTGTATTATCGCCGACTGGAGCAACATGCAAACCGATAAACGCCAGGGCGATTTGCTGGCCTGGCAGCCTGGCAGTCATAACCTGGCTTATGTTGCCCCAAGACCCAACACAAGCTGGTATATCGGCATGTTGTCATTCGCTGATGGCCCCGACTACACCAATTTCACATCACTGGCTCCGACGATCTTAACCATTGGCGACCTGACATGGTCTCCAGATGGTCAATGGTTGGCTTTTGTGGCGATGAGAATGGATGAAAACGTCCAAACGGTGATGCTGGTGAAGCCAGATGGCAGCGGTCTGACGGATCTCTTTCCAGCAGATGCGGCTAAAAGCGATCAGACAAACAGTCAAAAAGCGGTCTTGCAGTGGCGGAATGCCAATACGCTGTGGGTTAGCACCAGCTGCGGCGAAGACTGCCAGCAAACTATAGAAGTGGATGCCCGTGATGGCAGCCGCCGCAGTATTAGCAGTGATGAACGCAAGAACGCTGAAAAAGCACTCGCTCGTGAAGATATCAAATACCTGGATGGGTTGGAACTCCAGTCTCATGTGCTTGAGTACAACGAAAAAGAGATGCCAAGGGGATTCTCCAGCCCAAACTGGTCTCCGGATGAAAGCCAGGTCACTTACCTGGACCGCCGTGGGCTGCTCTGGCTGCTCAATGTTAAAGATAAGACTCAGCATATTCTCGACATGGGATTACGCGTGGTCAATGAGACCAAATGGTCTCCAGATGGCACGTTAATCGCTGTGCGAGCGGAGGATCGTGTTTTTGTCTTCGAGATTCCCTGCAGCAAATAATCGTATCCTCACCCATCGTCTTGTCCTGCGCCGCTTTATTGAGGAGGATTTTTCAGCCTTAAGACGAATAGATGGTGACCCCGAAGTGCTGCGCTATCGATCTAAAAGACAGATCAGCGAGGAGATGACCCGCGAGTTCTTACGCCAGGCCCAGACAGCAGCCACAGAGCATCCGCAAACTCGTTTCCCTTATGCCATCCTCCTACAGCCAGTCGAGAATAGGTCGGTATCTCCCATTCAATCCGGTGAGGGACCCTTGATAGGCCAGATTGGCCTGACACGCCTGGATGAAAACCTGGAAGAAGCTTTCCTATGGTATTCCATTCAGCGTGACTACTGGGGGAAAGGATATGCGACGGAAGCGGGCCGGGCCATTGTGGGACATGGTTTCTCGCACTTAAGTTTAGATTGTATTCACGCGGGCGTTCATGCCGATAACCTGGCTTCTGTTCGTGTGTTAGAAAAGTTGGGCATGCAGCAGGTAAAAGCCTTACCGGTGCAAAGCCAAAACGATCATCTTGAATATCAGAATTCTCCGCTCTTCTATTAAAGGGATAGGAAAATGAGTGAGCGTTCCTGTAAGCCGGTCACTTACTCCATTCGAGTTAAGAGAAGATGATGCAGGACATTTGCCGAAAGTATCTTAACACAAAAAGTTCCCCGCACGGCGAATTCCTGGGGCAAAAGGCCGGTCGTGAGGGCTGTTTGGAAAAATTCTTTTGGCAATTTGCTTAATTCAAAAACCGTGAGAAAATAAGGGTATTATCCAATCCCTCGAGGAGTCATCATGGATTTGGGACAAAAGCGTACGATCAGTGGAAATACAGTCATTTCTCCTGATCTACCCAGGCTGCACGTTCAAGCCGCCATAGAGCTGATCTACCTGGGCAACCTTCAACTTGTGATTGAAAACTCTCATTATATAGAAGAGTTTCTATTTTATAAAACCAGTCCGCTGGGGCACATTACCCGCCTGTTAATCGTTCATTTTGAAGGCGCTTTGGATCATCATGAAGTCTTCGTACCAGACCCAGGAGAAAATATTCAACTGGGAGAACACAAATATTGCTATCATGTGTCTTTTCTCGATATAAAAGGGGCAAGTGATATCAGAGACGCGGACGTCAGCCGGGTCACTAACTACATCAGAGAGCAAGGTTTTACCTTTGGTGGAAATTTCATCGTCCAAAACTTTCAACGCCTGGTGGGTGATGAAAACCGTAACATCTTTAAAATCATCTACATTGAAAATAATGAAGACGAACAATTGAACCCGGAACGACTAGCTCAGGATAAAGCGGCGGCCCAGGCCTTGTTAGCACGCGCGCAGGTAAGTTTTCAGGTTGGGCACGGATAAAGGAATCCTGCTGCCTGATGATTGTGTAAAAGACACTGAAATTGTCACAAAGCAAACTGATCTTACATAAAGTCATATCAGACATATTATCTCTTGTTTCTCATGGAGGTCAAATATGACAGAGACAAAGTCAGTTACCCCAAACCAGCCAAAAGTAGACCGACCAGTCTTTCCTCAGGGGTATGGCATTCCCGAAACAGAGCAGGATTTCTTGCCGTGGAGTCATGTTGAAGAACGCCTGTCTGGCGCCAAAAATTATTGGGTAGGCACAGTACACCCTGAAGGTCGACCACAAGCCACACCAGTATGGGGTGTTTGGTTGAACGGCACACTTTATATTGAAGGCAGCCGTGAAACTCGCAGAGCGCGTAACATGCTGCATAATCCAGCCGTAGTTGTCCACCTGGAGAGCGGTGACGATGTGATTATCCTGGAAGGAACGGCGCATGAAATTCCAAACCCGGATCACACATTAGGCACGGAGCTTTCTCAAGCCTACACGAGCAAGTACAGCAGCATGGGTTATGCTCCTGAACCGGATAACTGGGATGGCGGAGGGTTATTTGCCGTTCAGCCGAACGTTGTTCTGGCCTGGACTCAGTTCCCTAAAGACACCACGCAATTCACTTTTTCTAAATAGCTCAGCCTGATCAGAACGCGAAGGGCTTTGGTTGGAATACGACCAAAGCCCTTCGCGCATTTTGTTACCCCACAGCCTTCGCAAGCTCCCAATACTCCTACTTGAAGTTTGTCAACAAATCTTTCTGATTTTCAGACAACCGATGTTGACAAACATTTTCCCCGGCTCTATAATGTTCACGTGTGCATAAATAGTTGTCACAGTTTAGCGAAGGATTAAAAGGGCATTCATGGGCCGGACCGTCTCGAATTCAAGATATTGCTCAGGCAGCCGGGGTATCTCATACGACCGTTTCACGCGCACTGCGTGACAGCCCACTGATTAGCACGGAAGTACGCGAGCAGATCCAAAAACTGGCTGAGGAAATGGGATATATTCCAAATGCTGTGGCGCAAAGCCTGCGCGGTCAGCGGACAGGGACGATTGGACTGGTCGTCACGACGATTGCAGATCCGTTTGTTGGGCGGGTGGTACGCGGGATTGAAGAAGTGGCCCAGCAATACAGCCTGAGCCTGTTTCTCAGTGTGTCTAACAACGATGCCGACCGGGAAGTATCGGTGATCGAGACGTTCCATCGACGCCGCGTGGATGGCATTATTGTCGCCGCAGCCCGGTTGACAGATCAACACGAAAAGCACCTGGCACGCATGCATGTTCCTACCGTTTTAATTAATCATCAGGCTGAGAACAGCCTGGAGCATCTTCACTCAGTATCCGTAGATGACTATTCTGGCGCCCGTAAAGCAGTGGAACACCTGCTCAGTTTGGGGCACCGTGCCATTGGTTATCTGGGAGCAAGCAGCCGGCCACGCTCAAACCATGCCCGTTTCGAAGGCTACCGAGACGCCCTGGCAAAAGCTGGCATCCCAGGGCAAGTAGACTGGGTACGCATCGCGCCTGCCTCACATCATTCCCACACGGATGATGTACGCGATGGACAACAATTCCTGCCTGGGCTGATTAAAGCGGGAGTTACAGCGGTCTTTTGTTATAACGATATGATCGCCGTAGGCGGATTGTTAGCCTGCCGCATTATGCAGATTGACGTTCCCACGCAGCTGAGCGTGGTAGGCTTTGATGATGTGGAACTGGCCCAGTTTGTTACTCCACCCCTGACGACCATTCACCAACCCAAACTGCGCCTGGGACAGCTCGCCATGGGAATGATCCTTGACCTGCTAGCAGATCAACCAGTAGCGGATTCGGTGCTGCCAACCAACCTGGTGGTACGAGAAAGCACCGGCGCCCCTCCGGCAGATCCCGTGATCCATCAAAGGCCTGACCTGGATATACTCCGCCCAGATCAGTTATTCTCTCCCTCTCTATAAATACTCTGTAGGAATTAAAAAGTTCCAACTCCACTACCCTAAACCTGCTCATCATCCAACCACTTCAATCTTGGCTTTCATATCCGATACATCCATTCAGTAAGGAGGGTAAATGCAACAGTATGATGCAAGTAATCTATTGATCCGGGATGGTCATGCTGCTGACCAAGAGATTCTGGTCGAGGTCACTCCCGAACAGGCCGGATGGGACACGATTCACTTCCAGGCACGCTGCCTGAAAGCTGGAGACTGGTGGTCTTTCGAGACTGGGCAGCATGAACTGGCCCTGGTCGTTTTAAGCGGCATGGTAGCGGTGGACTCGCAGCAAGGAAAATGGGCTCAAGTAGGCCAGCGGTCGAGCGTGTTTTCCGGTTTGCCTTATGCCCTATACCTGCCCATTCAAACTCGTTTTTCCGTACAAGCTAAAACAGATAGTGAGTTTGCCGTGGCCTGGGTGGCTGCCACGCAGGCATACCCGGCGCGACTGATAACGCCCAGCGAAATCGGTGTGGAGATTCGCGGTGGGGATCATGCTACACGCCAGATCAACAGTATTCTACCGCCC
Organism: uncultured Chloroflexia bacterium; assembly: GCA_963791025.1. GTDB lineage: Bacteria > Chloroflexota > Anaerolineae > Anaerolineales > Anaerolineaceae > DSYU01. Next base: position 478,124 of record CAWBQF010000001.1, read on the forward strand.
GGCTTTCCATGTGAGCGGCTGGTGGTCGTGGAGGTATATACCCCAGGGGGAAACTGGTCCAGTTATCCACCCCATAAGCATGATGTGCAAAAAACAGGCCCAGGCGGTGAAGTACTGGAGGCTGACCTGGATGAAATTTACTACTACAAGATTGACCGTCCCGAAGGGTACGCCATTCAACGCATATACACGGACATCGAGTCACCACTGCACCGGGCAGGCCTACCGATCGACGCCGCGCTGCTAGCAAGAAATAACGACGTGGTGCTGGTACCAGAAGGATACCACCCAGTGAGCAGCCCGCCTGGTTACAACACCTACTATCTCAACGTTTTGGCAGGAAGCGCACAGAGCCTGGCGGCCACAGATGATCCACAGTATGCCTGGGTCAAGGGCAGTTATGCATCACGTGACCCACGCGTCCCAATTTACGATGTAACCCAATCGAAGGAGCAGCGATGAGCGAACCAACAACCCGCAGGGTGACGATGGCCCAGGCCATCATCACCTTTTAAAAAATCAGTATGTTGAGCGCGATGGACAAGAGAATCCTTTTTTCGCGGGCTGCTTTGGTATTTTTGGGCATGGCATTGTCGGGGGGATTGGACAGGCCTTGCAGGAGAATCCCGATTTCCGCTACTACCAGGCGCGTAACGAACAGGGGCAGGTACACGCAGCCAGCGCTTATAGCAAAGTCAAGAACCGAATGCAGACTTTTGTCTGCACTTCCTCGATTGGACCAGGCGCAACCAACATGATTACAGGCGCGGCAACGGCGACGATCAATCACCTGCCGGTGCTGCTGCTGCCTGGAGATATCTTTGCACGCCGTAATGTGGCCCCAGTGCTGCAGCAGCTTGAATCTGCGCAGTCGCAGGATCTTTCGGTGAACGATTGCTTTAAACCGGTCAGCAAGTACTGGGATCGGATCAACCGTGCTGACCAAATCCTAACAGCTCTGCCAGAAGCGATGCGAGTGCTAACCAGCCCGGCTGAAACTGGCGCAGTGACGCTGGCCTTACCTCAAGATGTGCAGGCGGAAGCCTATGACTACCCGGAAGCCTTTTTTCGAAAAAGCGTCTGGCGTGTTCCACGCCAGCGGCCAGACCAGGCAGCTTTAAAGACAGCGGCGACCTGGATTCGAGAGAGCAAGCGCCCGCTGATCGTGGCAGGCGGCGGCGTGATCTACTCAGGCGCTACGGACGTGCTGCACAGGTTCAGCGAGCAAGTTGGCTTGCCAGTGGCTGAAACAATGGCTGGAAAGGGCAGTCTACCTTTCGATTACAGCCTGAACCTGGGCGCTGTTGGCGTTACAGGGACGCTGGCAGCAAACCACGTGGCGCAAGAAGCCGACCTGATCATTGGGATTGGCACACGCTATAGTGATTTCACCACTGCTTCAAAAACAGCTTTTCAGAACCCGAATGTGCGCTTTATCAATATAAATGTCGCCGAGTTCGATGCTGCCAAACATCACGGACTGATGCTGATCGGCGATGCGCGCGCCACATTGGAAGAACTGGCCGAACTGCTGCGAGAACACTGTGTTACGCCTGAGTATCGCCTCAAAGCACAGCAGCTGCATACAGACTGGGAAGCGGAAGTAGCACGAATTTATGCCATCCGCAACGAACCACTGCCCAGCCAGGGCGAACTACTGGGCGCTATTAATGAGCTTTCTGATCCGCAGGCAGTCATGGTCAATGCAGCAGGCAGTATGCCAGGAGATCTGCATAAACTCTGGAGAGCCCGCCATCCGAAGAACTTCCACATGGAATACGGCTACAGCTGCATGGGTTATGAAATTGCGGGGGGATTGGGCGCGAAGATGGCGGCTCCGGAGCGGGATGTTTATGTGATTGTCGGCGACGGCAGTTACCTGATGCTTTCTTCTGAGCTGGTGACATCGATCCAAGAAGGCTACAAATTAATCATCATCTTGCTCGACAACCACGGCTTTAAGAGCATCGGTTCGCTTTCGCGGTCAATGGGGCAGGATGGGTTTGGCACAAGGTTCATCGAGCGCAAAGAGGGTATTCTGGCAGGTGATTTTGCCGGCGAAGCCGTGCAAGCACTACAAATCGACTTTACCGCTAACGCGCGCAGCCTGGGGGCAGAAGTCTTTTCCTGCGAAACCTACGATGACTTTGTCGATGCGCTTCAGGCAGCCCAAAAGACTGACCGAACGACCTTGATTTATGTGCAAAGTGACCGGTATGTCAGCGTGCCAGGATACGAAAGCTGGTGGGATGTACCAGTAGCCGAGGTCAGTGAGATGGAAAGCGTACAAGCCGCCCGGAAAGAATGGGAGCAAATGCGGCCAAAGGAACAGTATTACCTGTGAAAGGGATAAGCGATGGATGTTACAACCTACAAAAGTCTGCTGCATCAAACTGTCAGCACGACTGTAACCGACTACTGGAATGACTCGTGTTCGGTGGAAGAACTGACTTATGCCATCGAAAATGGCGCGGTCGGTGCGACCACCAACCCAACCATTGTGTTGAACGTGCTCAAAAAAGAAATGCCGCTTTGGCGCGAGCGGATTTACCAGATCATCGATGAAAACCCCACCTGGACAGAAGATCAGATCACGTGGAAGTTGATTGAAGAAATGGCCGTGCAGGGCGCAAAAATGCTGCAACCCATTTTTGAACGGGAGCAGGGACATAAGGGGCGATTGTCTATCCAAACCAATCCACAGTTCTACCGCAACGCAGATGCGATTGTGCAGCAGGCCATTCACTTTAGTCAACTGGCGCCGAATATGCAGGTCAAAATCCCGGCTACAGAAGCAGGGGTACGCGCGATTGAAGAGGCAACCTATCAGGGAGTGAATATCAACGCCACGGTGTGTTTCTGTGTGCCGCAAGCGCTGGCAGTGGCAGAGGCCGTTGAGCGTGGACTGTGCCGGCGCGAAGCAGAGGGGAAACACACCGTGGATATGCGCCCGGTTTGTACGATTATGGTTGGCCGGATGGACGATTGGCTGCGGGTTTGCGAAAAACGAGACGGCATCATTGTCACACCTGGCTATGCGGATTGGGCTGGTATCGCCTGTATTAAGAAAGCATACGGCCTCTATCAGGAGCGCGGTTACCGGACACGGCTGCTGTCAGCGGCATACCGCCACCATATGCACTGGTCTGAGTTGATTGGGGGCGACGTAGTCCTGACCATTCCATGTGAGTGGCAGAAGCTGTTTAATGCCTCAGGAATTGAGGTGAAGGAACGGTTTCAGAATCCAGTCCCCCAAGAGGTGATTGATACGCTTGAAGCCAGATTCCCGGATTTCCGCCGGGCTTACGCGGCAGATGGCATGCAGCCGGAAGAATTTGACAACTTTGGGCCTACTGTGCGCACCTTACGCACCTTTATCAGCTCTTACCATGATCTAGTGGGCGTGGTGCGTGATTTCATGCTGCCTAACCCAGACATCCGGTAAGCGAGGAGAAACGGACATGACTGAACCTGAAAAACTGTGTAACTATGTCAACGGGGCGTGGCGCGAATCCTCTGCTCAGCAGTACCTGGACGTGCATAACCCAGCCACTACCGGACTGCTGGCATGCGTGCCGCTCTCCACCATTGAGGAAGTGGACGAGGCCGCTCAGGCAGCCGCAAAGGCCCAGGCGGAATGGCGGCGTGTTCCAGCGACCCAACGCATCCAATACCTTTTTAAACTCAAGGACTTGTTGGAAGAAAACTTCGACGACATCGCCCAGACCATCGTGATCGAAAACGGGAAGGTGCTCGATGACGCCAGGGGGGAGATGCGAAGGGCAATTGAGAATGTCGAAGTGGCCTGCGGCATCCCAGCGTTGATGCTGGGAGACTTTTCTGAAGATATTGCGCGGGGCATTGATGAATATATGATTCGCCAACCTGTAGGAGTGGTGGCGTCTATTTGCCCATTTAACTTCCCAGGCATGATTCCATTCTGGTATCTGCCATATGCGGTGGCGTGCGGGAATACGATCATCATTAAACCCTCTGAACGGACGCCTTTGACCATGCAGAAAGTCTTCCGGTTGTTTGAACAGGCGGGATTTCCAGCAGGCGTCGTCAATCTGATCAACGGCGGGGCGGAGACAGTGAACGCGCTGCTCGATCACCCTGATATTGCAGCAATCACGTTTGTTGGATCTACCCCAGTCGCCCGACATGTATATGCTCGGGCCTCAGCAAGCGGCAAACGTGTGCAGGCACAAGGCGGAGCTAAAAACCCTTTGATTATCTTGCCTGACGCCGACTTAGATATGACCACGAACATCGTCACAGATAGTGTGTTTGGGAACGCCGGACAGCGCTGCCTGGCAGCCTCAACCATTGTGACTGTCGCTGAAGCAGGCCAGACTTTCGTCCCGGCATTGGCACAAGCAGCCATGCAGCGCGTAGTGGGGTACGGGCTGGAGACGGGCGTGCAAATGGGCCCGGTTATTACCGCGCAAAGCAAAACACGCATCCAGGGACTGGTTCAGAAAGGAGTGGAGGAAGGGGCGCGCCTGGTCGTAGACGGGCGCGATCCACAAATCACAGGTTATGAACAAGGCAACTTCATCCGCCCAACGGTTCTGGATAATATTCCGGCTGGCGGGACGATCGCCACAACGGAAATATTTGGCCCGGTAATGGGTATCTTACACGTCGAAAGTGTGGATGCGGCAGTGCAACTGGTCAACAGCGGAAAGTATGGCAACATGGCGTGCATCTTCACCAGCAGCGGGGCAGCCGCGCGCAAGTTCCGGTATGAAGCTCAGGCGGGCAACATTGGCATTAACATTGGCGTGGCCGCACCCATGGCGTTCTTTCCATTCAGTGGTTGGAAAGACAGCTTCTTTGGTACCCTGCACGGTCAGGGTAAGCACGCGGTAGAGTTCTTCACTCAGACCAAAGTGGTGGTAGAACGATGGCTCAAGGAATGGTCGCGGCAGTTCTAGCCGCGTTAGATCAAAACTAAAAAGCTTAAAAACCAGATCCTCACAGGAGGAATTATGATAAAGATCGCAAACGCGCCCTGTTCGTGGGGCGTGCTGGAATTTGATCTTGATGGCGAAGTGGCTGGGTACAGGCGGGTGTTGGATGAAATGGTCGAGACGGGGTACCAGGGAACTGAACTGGGAGACTGGGGCTTTATGCCAACAGATCCAAAGCAGCTTGCGGATGAAGTCCATTCGCGAGGACTAACGATGCTGGGTGCTTTCGTGCCAGTTATGTTGAAGGACCCGGGCTGCCACAAGGCGGGCGAAGCGGCCGCCGTGCGCACGGCGCGCCTGTTGACCGCGGTGGAGGGCGATTTGCCTTTCATCATCCTGGCAGACGATAACGGGAAGGACCCGGTGCGGACCCAGAACGCGGGCCGAATTCAGCCGGAAATGGGACTCAGTGAGGCCGCATGGCAAGTCTTTGCTGAAGGAGCGACCAAAATCGCAGAAGCCGTCCGGCATGAGACAGGGCTACGGACCGTTTTTCACCATCACTGCGGGGGATACGTGGAGACACCGGATGAAATCGAAAAGCTGCTCAGTCTCACCGACTCAAAGCTGCTGGGGTTGGTTCTAGATACGGGCCATTACCGTTTCGGGGGCGGTAACCCAATCGAGGGCTTGCGCAAGCACCATGAGCGAGTCTGGCACTTTCATTTTAAAGACTACAGCACCGAGGTGGGAAAGCAGTCGCGGAATGAGAGGTGGGACTACTTTGAGTCGGTGCGGCGAGGAGTTCTTCTGTGAGCTGGGGAAGGGGGTTATTAACTTCCCGGCAGTCGTAGCGGAACTGGAGCAAGGCGGCTACAACGGCTGGGGAGTTGTTGAGCAGGATGTGCTGCCCGGTATGGGGAAACCAAAGGAATCAGCACGGCGTAACCGTGCCTATCTCCATTCGCTGGGGCTATAGGAAAGCGGTAAAACAACATAGAGAACAGGCAAGTGGACGTCTGAGCTTTGGTTTGAATTCGATAGGAAAATGATCATGACCCTACAAGATACGATACGATTTGGCGTGATTGGCGCAGGACGAATTGGGAAGATTTATGCTTATAACCTGGCAAACAATGTGCGTGGGGCCCAGGTTGTGGTAATTGCCGACCCGCTTTTTGGCGCGGCCAGTGATCTTGCCGGACAACTGCATGTACCATCAGCAACGGCTGATTATCATGAGGTGATCAATAACCCTGATATTGATGCAGTGGCAATTTGCTCCTCCACGAATACCCATGCCCAGATCATTGTGGAAGCTGCACAGGCAGGTAAGCAAATCTTTTGCGAAAAGCCCATCGCTCATGATCTGGCGAAGATTGACCAGGCACTCGACGCGGTGACGAAGAGCGGTGTTTTGCTGCAGATTGGCTTTAACCGGCGTTTTGATCCGAACTTTAGGAAGGTACGCGAGATGGTGTCAGAGGGTAAAATTGGTGAGCTGCATCTTCTGCGGATTACCAGCCGCGACCCGGCTCCCCCACCTATTGAATATGTGAAAGTTAGCGGCGGGCTGTTCTTTGATATGACCATTCATGATTTTGATATGTCGCGCTACTTGATTGGCTCGGAAGTGGAAGAAATCTACGCTGCGGGCGGCGTGATGGTGGATCGGCAGATTGGTGACGCAGGCGATATTGACACGGCAGTGGTCACGCTGCGTTTCGAGAATGGTGTGATTGGTACAATTGATAACAGCCGCAAGGCCGTCTATGGGTATGACCAGCGCGTGGAGGTGTTTGGCTCAGGCGGGATGGTTCAAACGCAAAACGAAACCCCTGATGTGCATCTCTACAGCAACAGCGAGGGCATCCATTCAGCAAAACCTTTATACTTCTTCCTTGAGCGATATACGCAATCTTTCATTGAAGAGATGCGGGCGTTTGTGAAGTGCATTCGCGAGGGAACGCGTCCGCCGGTAACCGGAATTGATGGTCGCATTCCGGTGGTAATGGCGATGGCAGCAACCCGATCGCTGAAAGAAGACCGGCCAGTGAAGCTGTGCGAGTTCGATCAGGCAGCTTCTTAAGCTATATCTCTTAAAAATTCGTGTTTAGACAAAAAGTAGTGCGGTTATCCCCTTGAGGAAAACCGCACCTTGGTAGAAACTTGGACTTGTGAAAGAACCAAAGTCTACCAAGGAGAACATTAACAAACTAATCGAGTTTCGTCAAGCTGTTTACGAGCATGGAATCACCTATCGTCGCGATGCTGTATTCGATCTGCTGGATGCGCTGCTATCTGAAGGGCCAGTATCCTCTTTTGCGATGCTGAGCCAGGCAGAAGCATTTCAACGCAAATGGCCGAGCGTCTATGCGGCGGTCGAAGATGGACGATTGCAGGAAGCCTGGCTGCGAACGTATCTGGCCCAGCAAGTGCCCAGCCGCGGGATCTGCGTGTTTGCCCTGGATGGCTCCCCCTGGCCGCGGCCCAGAGCCAAGACGCTGGAGGATCGCCAGTACGTATTTCAAGCCTCCAGTGATGTCAATGGAGGAACGGTGGCCATCGGCTATCCCTACTCCAGTCTGGATTGGGTGGTGGAGCCCCATACCAGTTGGGCTCTGCCCGTCGATGAGCAGCGGGTCGCCAGCAGCCAAACGGCGCAAGCGGTGGGAGCCGATCAGGTGAAAGCGCTAGCGAAGGCACGCGCGGCATTTGTGGAAGCCCTGGACATCGTTGCCTGTGACGGTAAGTATGGCAATGCCGGTTATTTGCGATCCGTGAAAGGACTGCGCTATGGCATTACCGCTCGGCTGCGGGCCGATCGCGTTTTGTATCGCCCGGCCCCAGTCCATGCCCGCATCAGAAGGGCCGTCCCAGAGTGCATGGCGCTCGCTTTGCCTTCAAAGAAGCCGAGACCTGGGGCGAACCCGATGAGGTCATCGAACTGGAGGATCCTCGCTGGGGACAGGTGCGGTTGCAGCGCTGGAAAGACTTGCATGAAAAGAAGGGCGTGGATGTGCCTTACGATGTGGTTTGCGCCAGCGTGCATCTTGAACGGGAAAAGCCGCCCGCTGCCCTGTGGTTGGCCTGGTTAGCACCCAAGACGATCCCGGCAGGGATGGTCATCACCGTCGAAACGATCTGGCGCGCATACGATAGCCGCTGGCCGATTGAACCCGGGCTGCATTTTCGCAAAGAAACGCTGGGCTGGACCCGCCCCCGCTTTCAAAGCAAGGAAGCCGGAGACCGCTGGACCTGGCTCACCGCGCTGGCCACCTGGATGATTTTCCTCACTCGACCGATTGTCCAGGATGCACCCTTGCCCTGGCAGAAACCCCAGCAGCACTTGACCCCGCAGCGCGTCCAACAAAGCATTGGCCCGATTTTTGCGCTGATTGGCACCCCTGCTCGTTCCCCGAAACCGCGCGGAATTCCGCCTGGCTGGCCTTCCGGCAAGCCCAGGACGCCCAAAACCCGCTTTCCGGTCGTCAAAAAGACACCGCTTGTGACAAAAACGGCTTAAAACTCGGTTGGTAAGGTTCTGTTTCAGCCTGACTGGATAGTCAGGTTACTGATGTTTGTCTAAACTCGAATTAAAAAGACCTAGGATGTTAAGAGAAGCGTTTCTGCGGCACTGGAAACGCTTCTCAACTCATGAACCTATACGACTGCGCAGACGCACCAGAAAAACTGCGGCCACTACCCCAATGACAAGCAACAGGCCCATTCCACAAACCAGTAACAGGCCAAAAAGCAGGTAGGATTTCGGCTCACCACCAGAATTTAAGTTAGTGAGGGTAGGAAGGGGCGTAGCTGTCTGGAAAGGTTCAGGGGTAATTTGTAACAAGTGGGCTTGCGTGAACGATTGAGATGGGGCAGCCTGAACCCACTGAGGCAGCGCAAACCAACAGAACAAGAGTAACCCGGCAAGGAATATGAGTGATTTATTATGGCGTTTATGCTGTGAAGTCATGATGGGTAGGATTATATCAACTTTCAATTCATTCCGAGAACGAAGGGAGAGGATTTGTAACCAGTATTCGCGTTCACTTTTCACATTCGCTATCACCTGACGATATAATGTAAACATCAGATTAACATTTTCTTATTGTACTGTCTCGCTATAACCGTTACGTTTTCACCGCCGATCTGGTAACATAATTGTAGAGGTCATGTTAGTTTTTGCAAAAAGATCAGGATTCTTATTTTGAAACAGAACCGAAAACAAAAGCGTCCAACCATAGGCGTTTTGGCGGGCTGGCAGATCTACCGCGGCAGAATCCACAGTTTTTTGGATCATGTGTTTCGCGGTGTTCGTTCTGCTGCTCTTGATTATGATTGCAACTTACTAATTGGCTGTGGCTATGTTTCGCCCACTTATCCAGATTCAAGTCAGGCTGCCCTTCCATTCCTATTACCGAATACTGAATTTATCCCGGTAGGTCCTTGGAACACGGATGGGTTAGTCGCGATTGGCCCGTTTCTCCCCAATATACCTGATTATTTTCAAAAGCTGATTGACGAGGATTTTCCAGTCATCTTCGCCGGCGACCGCGAGCATGGTCCATGCGTTAAAGTTGATAATGAAGGCGGGATCATTCAAGCAGTTGACCATCTGGTGGAACATGGTCACCGAGATATTGTTTTCGTTGCCGGGCACGGTAGTGAAGAGGGAGACTGCCTTTCACGCCTGCGTGGATATCAACTTGGGCTAGAGAAGAATCATATTCCTTTTGACCCCAATATGGTTGTTTATGGGGAACATGCGGCAGCAGAGAGCTATCAGGTGATGCAAGAAATATTGCAACAAGGAAGGCCCTTCTCGGCTGTCATTTCTAGCAACGACGAATCGGCGGTTGGGGTGATGGATGCTTTACGGGACGCGGGATTAAGCGTGCCGCAAGATATGGCTGTGATCGGTTTTGACGACCGTTTGGAAGCACGCGCCAGCTTACCCCTGATGACGACTGTTCACTATCCTATGTTCGAGTTAGGGTATAAGTCAGTAGAACGCTTATACCAGATGATTCGCGGTGAAGCACCGCTTGATTCACTGCTACAGATTCCGATCAACCTTGTTGTACGCGAATCGTGTGGCTGTCTACCGGGAATAAGGCAGAGCCATACACCATACGAACCAGCAGCAGCGCCTTTTCAAGAGGAGGCGTATGATCCAACATCGTATGCACCCAGGTTGACGCCGGCAACACAGCACGATGAATCACCCCATATCACTGCAAAGGTCAGAACCCAGGAGAGTGACATCACCTTCAGCGTTACCCAGGCAATGACCCAAGTCGTTAACGATGAAGTTCAGTTATTCAATCCACAGCAAGTGACATACTTATGTCATCGTATATTAGAAGCATTTAAGCTCAGCCTGATTTATGGAAACACGGCGATTTTTCTCCAAGCAATCCAACAAATTTTCGAACACGTAGCCAAGGTTGGTGACGATCTTTACATCTGGCATGGAGCGATTTCTGTTTTACGGGAAAGGCTGCCAGAAATGCTTTCCACACTGCCATACCTGATGCCAGAAGAACAGATCGATGATATGCTGCACCAGGCGCGTATCACGATCAGTGAGGTTTCGCGTGGGCAGTTCTCTCGAATGTTAATTCAGCAAAATAACGCAGCACAGCAGATCGGGCAGCTTACATACCAATTCTTTGAAGCGCAAACCGAAGCAGAGATCTTTAAGATCCTTTCTGAAAATCTAACCGACCTCGGCATTCGACAAGCAATCATTGCTTTTTACGAATCCGAAAAACAGCTTACGAAGGCCGCAGAAGCTCAGCCGCCTCAGTATTCCTGGAGCCGGCTGAAGATGCCGTTAGAATCAGACGCCTGTGAAAAACAGTTTGCCACGCGTCACTTTCCCCCTCCAGGGCTCTGCCCAACCGATCGCTCTTACCAACTGATGATGCTTCCTTTGATTCTGCCAGAGCGTCTACTGGGGTTTGCCGCCTTCGAAGTGCGTGAAATGGGCCCGCTGGAAGCAATTGTACGATCACTGGTAGCCGCACTGCGGAGCGCATGGTTGTATCAGGAAGCCGTTACGTTCCGAGAGATAGCTGATCAGGCCAGGAAAACAGCAGAAGAGGCTAATAATCAAAAAAGCCGATTTATGTCGGTGGTCAGTCATGAACTTCGCACACCACTGAATTTGATTTACGGCCTCAGTAATATGATGCTAGAACAAAGCCAGCCTGTGAATGATAAAGAGTGCATTGTTAACCTCACAGACCTGGAAAGGATCGATATTGGGGCCCAGCACCTGGAAAGCCTGATACGAGATGTGCTCGACCTGGCTCGGAGTGACCTGGGACAGTTAAGGTTGATGTCTGAAGACTTTGACCCAGTAGGGATTCTTAAGCCTCTGTCTGAAATGGGCGAACATATGGCGCGCGAAAAAGAGCTAGATTGGCGCTTAAATGTTCCTGATGAATTACCTTTTATCCACGGCGACCGCACCAGGCTGCGCCAGGTCATCCTCAATTTGATTTATAACGCAGTGAAGTTCACTGAAAAAGGCTGGGTGGCTCTCTCCTCAAAGGTAGAGAATGGCTATGTAACGATCTCTATTCAGGACACCGGGCTGGGAATTCCGCTTGAAGATCAATGCATGATCTTTGATGAGTTCCGGCAGTCCAGCCGGACGACTGGACGTGGATTCGGCGGACTGGGATTGGGGCTTTCGTTATGTAAACGCCTGGTTGAAATGCACGGTGGTGAAATCGGCGTTACCTCATCGGGAATGGAAGGGGAAGGCTCTACCTTCTATCTCCAGCTTCCAATTATTCAATCAGATGAAGCAAGCCATGTTTGTTGTTCGCCTGATGAGGAGAATGAACACATACTGCTGCTAACAAGGGACATGGCAAGTAGTGAAACCCTCGCAAAGCACCTGAACCAGCAAGGTTTTATGGTTGACGTGCACTTCTTAGAGGATGGCTGCGAATGGATGAAGTGGCTACAACCTTCTCCGCCAGACAAGATCGTGCTTGACGTCAGCTTATCTACCAAACACGGCTGGGAAATTTTCAAGAAAGTGAAGGAGAACCCCACCACTCAGGATATTCCGGTGCTGTTCTATACCCTGGGCAAGGATGAGGATAGTGGTTCTTTCCTCAACTTGAACCTGTTGACTAAACCACTGAATCCATCCGAAATATCGAAGGAACTTTTTGTTCAGGGCCTGGTTGCCGGAGATGAAACGCAAGGAAGTAATCGATCTATCCTGGTAGTAGACGATGACCGTGAAATACTGACGCTTCATCAACAGATTCTAAAATCGCTCTCCACTGGGTATCGGATCTTGAAAGCAAACGGGGGGAAAGAAGCGTTGGAAATCCTCCAGAAAGAGCGCCCAGCCCTGGTGCTGCTTGATTTAATGATGCCTGAAGTGGATGGGTTTACAGTGCTGGAAACCATGCAAGCACATGAGGTGCTATCCAGCATCCCGGTCATTGTTCTGACCAGCCACGTGCTCAATGAAGAGGATATGGCGCGGTTGAACTGCGGCGTCGCCAGTGTGCTCTCGAAAGGCATGTACACTTATCAGGAAACGCTGGAGCATATTTCAGAGGCTTTATCTCGCAAGCGGAAGTCTAGCCTGGAAACGAAACAGATCGTACACAAGGCGATGGCTTATATTCATGATCACTACAAAAATTCCATTTCACGAAAAGATGTAGCCTCATATGTAGGAGTTCAGCGAGCGACACCTGGCACGCTGCTTTCAAAATGAAGCTGGATTATCGCCTATTAACTATATCAACCGCTACCGGATCAACATCGCCAAATCACTCCTGCGATTGGGAAAGATGAGCGTTACGGAGGTAGCAATGGAAGTAGGCTTTTCTACCAGCGGTTACTTCACGCGCGTTTTTCGGGATGAAGTTGGTTTATCTCCGCGAGAGTATATGAAGGAACGCTAAACTGGAATAGAGATGGAACAATATATATTACAACCAACAAACCGGAGGCCCCTCTGTCAGAGCCTCCGGTTTGTTGGTTTGTTGTCCTAGATGTGCAAAAGTTCGTCCTAAAAATGGAAGTTTAATTCATCGCTGTCCAGTAAAGTAGATTTAAGAAAAACTCATGATGCAAGTCCCCGATTAAGAGAAAGGTTGTCTCAAAAAGTCCATGAATACGCTTGTTACTCCTAGTATCCTGGTGATCGGTACGGATTTGCATTTTTGCTACCTGATGCGAAGATATGTTCGCGAAAGTGCACACGCCTTACTATACGCATGGCCAGACGAAAATGCATTAAAAATGGCAGAGCTTGAAAAACCGGCTCTGATTTTCCTGGAATTTGGTGGCACTGAAGCTAAAGGGCGGGAGATGATCCAGTTTCTAAAGGCGAACCAGACGACATGCGAGATTCCAGTCGTGTTGTGTTCGTGGCATGATGAAGTGGAACAGGAACCCATCAACAACGATTATACCTACTTACGGATGCCGATTCTGTATGATGATTTCCTATCAATCCTTCAACGGCATGGCGTATAATGTCGTCTAAAGAGGAATAATGGACAAAGCTAAAACCGTTTATCGTTATGCGTTCGCATATTTAATGTGGATTGTATCCTTTATTTTGTGGGTCGTTTTTATCTTTCTTAGTCGTGAAGCAATTGTAGGTTTATTATCCACCTATTATTATCAAGATAATTTCCAACGGATGAAGGTTATTCAATTCTTCAACCAGGCTTACCCCTTTTTACTTTCGATCGCCTGGTTAGCATTGATGCTGATTACCGAAAGTTACTTCCGGAACGGGGCAAAGAAAAACGATCTGACCCGGCGGGTATCTTGGGTGATTGGGCCTGAAATCCTACTCATTTTCATTTCCAATTTCCTACAGGGGTTCCTGTTAGGGTATGGGAGTGTACCGATCACATTCTGGCTTATTTTGTTCGTGGAACTGGTGGCAGGGGTTGGGCTGATCTGGCTGGCAGTGAAAACGCCTAAACCATCGCGCCAAGATGAAACGTTGAATGCGAGTTAGAATCTCGTAGACTTGTAAACGAACCATCAGGATTATGTTTTACCTTTCGACAAAATGGGGGCTCGCCCCCATTTTGTTACAGATGGAGATATCATCCTCACCGTTCCTATCACAGCAACAGGAAGAGAGATTGCATGGCTATGGCTTTCGTCGAATTCGATCTGAAGGAAGGTTTTGTTCAGAACTGGCTCGCTGGCGGGCCGCAAGAGATTGCGTTGAAATCCGATTTAAATACACAAGAAGCATCCTCTAAAGCTGAAATTGCAGATCAGTTTGACGATGAAAAGCTGAAGATTTCTGGGCAGCCCGTTGAGCGCGGACCCTTAGAAAGAGGGAATTTCCAGATCGGAAGTTACAAAGGGCAGTGGGATTATTATCGCTGCCGTGAAGATCATTTTGTGGATCATTCAACGAAGTGCAGTCAGCTCACGTACTTGCGTTCCTGGGTTTTTAGTCAATTACAAAGCCCCACAGAACAGACTGCGCAAGTTACGGTGACGGCTTTTGGGCCAGTAGATATCTGGAATAACAAGAAGCGAGTTTACCATTCAGATGTTTTTGCAGAGCAGTTGAACCCTACCACCTTTCAGATGCAGCTTGTAAAGGGTGCGAATAAGATTTTTGTACAGTTTGCTGGGATCGCAGACCCGGAATGTAAACTGGTCATGGCGCTGAAGGTGGAAGGAGAAGGAATTACTGTTCGTATCCCGACGTTAATCCCTTCGCTAGAACGGCGCAACCAACTGGAAGCAATTAACGAGCTCATTTACCTGGACCGGGATGTTTACGCAGCCATGGAACAGGTTTACCTGATCTGGCCGGAGGAAATTCCGCTTGGCGAGGAGAGTGCGTCTTACCAGGATGCACGCCTGCAAACTTTGAAAGGCAAAATTTACGCCAATGCGAGTGATGTAGGTAAACCAGGCCAAAAACTGTTCCTGGGCGATTTAGTCTCGCTGCCGCAAGGTCCAATGCACGCGCTGGTTATGCCGCGAGATTGGGAGTACTATGAATTGCAGATCCGGATAACGAAAGAGCTGGATCTGTTTGTGATGGGCAATAACCGCTTTTCGAACACAATTTATGGAACGAGCAGCGAACGCAGCCGCGAGGCACTGCTGGACGCAGCTTATCATGAAAATGATGTATTTGCTGAACTCGCAAAGATGGCGCTGGGAGCCTGGTTGGATGTGGATCAGAAGTTTCTGATGGAAACGGTGAAAGCCGTTGAAGAACACCAGGCAGACAGTGAAGTAAAACTGCTTGGGTTGCTGAGCGGGTTGATCCGATTTGGGGACAATCCGAAGTTCCCAGAAGCCCTAAAAAAGCGAATTGAGGCATCTGTGCCCGGTTACGCATATGGGCAAGATAGCGCGAAAATCCAGGCGGTGTGTGACGAAGGCCGGGCAATGGTGCTGCACACCTGCGAAATTTTGGCGGGGCAGTTGTTTCCCGAGATGATGTTTGACAAGAGCGGGATGACGGGCCAGCAGCACCGTGAAAAGGGCGAGGAACAGGCCAGTGCCTGGATGACAGCGCATGGAACGCAGGGTTTCGTGGCGTGGGATTCGAAAGAGGTGTACGAAGAAGCCATTGCGGCGCTGGCACACCTGGTAGATCTGTCAGAGTCAGAGGCAGTATGGGAGCTGGCTTCGGTTTCGCTGGATAAGATCTTCTTTACAATTGCACTTAACTCGCATCAAGGGGTATTCGGCTCAACACAAGGATGCTCACGGCGAACCCAGGTACTGAAAAGTGGTTTGCTGGACGCAACCGCGGGAACGACACGCGTGATGTGGGGTATGGGTGTTTTCAACCAGAATACGCTTGGAAGTGTCAGCACGGCGCTGATGCATAAGTACGAGCTGCCGCCGATTATTGCGGAGATTGCATCCATGCCACCCGAAGAAGTGTGGAGCCAGGAACAGTCTGGTGAGGCGGGCGCGACGGTCAACAAAGCCACCTACCGCACCCCCGATTATATGCTCAGTTCGGCGCAAGACTATCGTCCGGGCGAGCAAGGGGATCGGGAACACATCTGGCAGGCCACACTGGGGCCGGAATGTGTAGTCTTTACCAACTACCCGGGAAGCGCGACCGAGAAAGATGCCCATACGCCCAACTTCTGGCTAGGCAACGCTTCTTTGCCACGGGTAGCACAGTATCAAGATACGCTGATCGCAATCTACCAGGCACCAGAAGCGGCCTGGTTGGATTTTACCCACGCCTACTTCCTCAGCAAAGCATTTGATGATTACCGCATGGATGGCAGTACGCTGTTTGCCCGTAAAGGGGATGGCTACCTGGCGCTGACCACCATGCAAGGGCTGGAAATGTCACAAAGTGGTTGGACGACATACCGCGAGCTGCGCTCGAATGGACGACAGAATATCTGGGTGTGCCAGATGGGACGAGCTGCGACGGACGGTGGCTTTGCCGCCTTCCAGGAGAAAGTGCTAGCAAACAAGCCCCAGTTCGATCAACTCAATGTTGAAGTGCAGACACTGCGTGGAGAGAAGCTTTCGTTTGGCTGGGACCGGCCCTTCCTACGAGATGGAGTAGAGCAGCCACTGAGTGGGTACAACCTCTACGAGAATATCTACACGAATACGCCCTGGCCCAGTCCAGAAGTAGAAATACGGACAGAGAACTACTTACTGCGCATGCGGTTTGGAGAAGCGGAAGGCGAAACCGAATAAATGGACGTGAAGATGATTTGTCCTAATAATCCAAAACTTTGTCCGTAAAATGGTAGAATTAACAATATCCATGAAGTACATTATAATAAGCATGCGTTATAAGCCCTTAGATTCTAGATACATCTCCATAAGCGCTTTGCCAACGCAAGCAAGAGGTGCTTGCACAAGATCATCACCGGAAATGCAGAAGTTGTGCGATGGCACCTGTATTCATCCCTGGTTCCCTTTCAACGTTAAGGAGGAAAGAGAATGGATCGCAAGGTAAAACGACGTGACTTTTTGAAGCTCTCATCGGTAGCCGTCTTGGGCATTGTTGCCGCTGCCTGCGGCCCCAAGGTGGAACCTCCAACCGAGGTACCGAACGCAGAGCCGACGTCTGCTGCTCCTGCGGGTGCCGAGGCCACTAAGGCCCCCATCGCAACGCAGCCAGAGAACGTGACGCCCGCATCGGTTGAACCACCTTTTTTGGCTGATCGTGTAGCAAGTGGCGCACTCGAGTCGCTTAAGGATCGCCTGCCTGAGAAGCCGCTGGTGATTGCAAATCGTGATTCAGTCGGCGCGTATGGTGGCGAACTGCGCGAGATCATGTTCGATCCGATATGGTGGACAAGCGCCTACGACATCGTTGTCGAACGCATGCTGGTCTATTCTGACATGGATACCTCGGTCATCGTACCGAACGTACTCGAGAGTTGGGAAGTTAGCCCAGATGGCAAGGCCTGGACAATAGCTCTACGCAAAGGCATGAAGTGGTCCGATGGCGAACCGATCACAACCGAAGATGTGCGCTTCTGGTGGGAAGATCACCAGTCCGACACTGACATCAACTCGGCTCCGTGGTGGCAGTTCCGCTTTGGCGGCGAAAACATGAAGGTTGACATTCTGGATGACTTCAACTTCCGGTTCACCTTCGCTGCGCCGTTCGGCAACTTTGCTGCCCACATGACCCGGTGGTCTGGCAATGATGGGTTCCTGTGGCCTAGCCACTACCTCAAGCAGTTCCATGCCAAGTACACCGACCAGGCCACGCTAGAAGCGGCCGCGAAGGAAGCTAAGCTGGAAACCTGGGTGCAGTTATACAACTCCAAGATTGTCGCTGGCGTTTGGGGTGGTCCGGAAGGCATCCTCGAATACCCGAAGTTCATGGCCTGGAACGTGGTCGAAGTCCCGCAGGAAGGTATTTACCTCTGGGAACGCAACCCGTATTACTATAAAGTGGATGTCGAAGGCAATCAACTGCCCTACATCGACAAACTGCGCTTCGACTATGCGGCGAGCACTGAGGTTACCAAACTGAAGATCGCCCAGAGCGAGTTGGACCTGGTCGGGCAGCACGACGTTACCATGATGGAATACCCCTTCTACAAAGAGAATGAGCCCAAGGCGAACTACAAGGTGGGCGACTACATCTCCTGCATGGGTGACCGTGTAACGTTCTTCCCGTATCACACACTTCCTGAAAATCCTGCTCTGACAGAAGTTGTTCGCGATTACCGCTGGGCGAAGGCACTCTCGTACGCGATCGATCGTGAAGAGATCAACCAGACCGTGTTCTACGGAACGGCTCGGATGGGTCAGATGTCGCCTATGCCGGCTTCTAAGTACTACAAGGAAGAGTACGGCACGGCCTTTGCTGATTACGACATCGACCAAGCGAATCAACTACTGGATGATATGGGCCTGAAGAAGGGTTCAGATGGCATGCGGACCTACCCAGATGGCTCGAAGCTGACCTACACCATCGAACATTCGGGCATTCGCGTTGGACCAGCTGTTCCGAAAATTTGCGAAATGGTGGCGGCTTACTGGCGCGAGGTTGGCATTGACGCGTCCAGCAAGGAAATTCAAGACTCGCTGTTGGTTGAACGCAAGACTAACGCGCTGGTTGAGTGCACCGTTTGGCACGCTGACCGCTGCACGGACATGCTGCTGCACATCGAACCGCAGTGGTTCATTCCAACCTCGAATGGCAGCCAGGGTGGCTGCGATGCGAAGTGGGGTCAGTGGTACCTGGCGCCTGATAAGAGCGCCCCAGACCTGGTAGAACCGCCAGATGATGTCAAGAAATTGCTGTCCACCTTCGACCAGATGACGGCTGTGGTGGATGAGAACGAGCGCGTCAAGCTCGGCCAGCAGATCTTCGACTACCTGAAAGACAACCCGCTGGAAATCGGCCTGATCCTGGAATGCCCAGCTCCGCTGCTGTTCAACAAGAACATGCGCAACCTGCCGAAAGATAAATCCTACATTGGCTGGGATTCCTACGGACTTTCCACTTATCACCCAGAAGCCTTCTACTATGAGGGTGGACAGCGTGCGTAGTGGTAATGTGTAATAAGTAGATCTACCGGATGTAAGCCCTAACCCGGCTTACATCCGGTCGTCATTTGAACGAAAACGCCTCAAACGCTGGTGTTTTCTGCCTGATTAGGAGGTGACAATGCTTAGCTATATCTTGTTACGGTTGTTGCGGATGATCCCGCAGATTTTAATTATCTCGGTTCTCGCCTTTGTCATCATCCAACTCCCTCCGGGTGACTATCTAACCGAGCGGATTAACCGTTTGAAAGCATCGGGTTACAGCGTTGACGATGCCGAAGTTGAGCGTTTGACCAAAATGTACGGCTTAGATAAGCCAATGTACGTACAGTATTTTAAATGGATCACGAATATCGTCACAAAGGGCGACTTTGGTTATTCCTTTGCGTTTTCCAGGGATGTTAACGAAATTATTGGATCACGCATGGGTATGACCTTCTTCATCGCGTTTCTATCCTTTGTGGTTTGTTGGTCGTTTGCTATCCCAGTAGGGGTATTGGTCGCGATTAAGCAGTATACCATCATCGACTATTTCTTTACCTTCCTGGGATTTATCGGCCTGGCGGTTCCGGGGTTCTTACTGGCGCTGGTGCTGATGTATGTTTCTTATTCGTGGTTTGGCCTCAGCGTAGGTGGACTGTTTTCACAAGATATGATGTTACAGCCCTGGAGTTGGGCCAAGTTTGTTGACTTTTTGGGGCATATCTGGCTGCCAGTCATCATTCTGGCAATTGGCGGCACAGCCAACCTGATCCGTACCATGCGCGCGACCATGCTGGACGAACTGCGCAAGCAGTATGTTACAGTGGCGCGTTCCAAGGGCTTGTCAGAGCTTTCTGTGCTGATTAATTACCCGGTCCGCATTGCGATCAACCCGATCGTCAGCACCTTTGGGTGGCTGCTGGTTTGGTTCTTCTCAGGTGGTACGGTCGTCGAGATTGTGTTGAACCTTGACACAGCCGGGCCTGTACTATGGCGGGCGCTGATGAGTCAGGATATGTACACCGCCGGAGCTTACATGGTTATTGTAGGGGTATTGACGGCTGTTGGCAGCCTGGTTTCGGACCTGCTGCTAGCCGCGATCGATCCCCGAATTCGCTTTGGAGCGATGGAGGCATAATGAGTAGTGAGATGACGACAACTCCCGTTCAAGATCAGACGCTGGCGCAGCCAACGAAAGAGCTCGAAAAGGACGAAGCGTTTTATCGAGCCAGCCAGTGGCAGTTGGTTTGGTGGAAGTTCCGCCGCCATAAGTTAGCTCAGGTCTCGATGGTCGTTCTATCGGTCCTGTATTTTATTGCGGTCTTCGCCGAGTTTGTCGCTCCGTTTGATCCCTATCACCGCATGAAGGAATATGCGGCGATGCCGCCGGTCAATATTCGGGTGATCGATTGGAGAGGGAACATCCGGCTGCCATTTGTTTACGATATGGTCATGGCCCGTGACCCTGTGACACTGCGCCCTATGTATAAAGAGGATGCGGGAGCGATCTACCCGATCCATCTGTTTGTAAAGGGTGATCCCTATGAGTTATGGGGAATCATTCCCTCCAGTATTCATCTAATCGGTGTTGATAACCCTGAAGGCAAAACTATTCCGTTCTTCTTGCTAGGTACAGACAGCCTGGGACGCGACTTACTCTCGCGCATTTTCTTTGGGTCGCGGATCTCGTTGACGGTTGGGTTAATCGGCGTGGTGCTTTCCTTCGGGCTGGGGTTACTGCTTGGCGGGATCACCGGCTTCTTTGGAGGCCTGGTTGACGAAGTAACCATGCGTATCATCGACGTGCTGATCTCGCTGCCACAAATCCCGTTGTGGATGTCGCTAGCAGCAGCACTCCCTCAAACCTGGCCACAGCTTCAAACCTACTTCTTCGTTACGATCATTCTCTCGATCTTCGGCTGGACAACCCTGGCGCGCGTTGTACGCGGAAAGATGCTCAGTATGCGCGAAGAAGATTATGTAATGGCAGCCAAACTGGACGGGGAGAATGAGTGGAATATCATTACGCGTTACATGCTGCCTGGTTTCGCCAGCTACATTATCGTTTCGCTAACCATTGCTATTCCTGGCATGATCCTGGGTGAGACCTCACTGAGCTTCCTGGGGATTGGCCTGCGGGCGCCCACCATCAGTTGGGGCGTGATGCTGCAAGATGCGCAAACTTTGCAGGTTGTATCGCAGCTTCCGTGGCTGCTGTGGCCGTGCGCGTTTGTTGTCGTCGCCGTTCTGATGTTCAACTTCCTGGGTGACGGTCTGCGCGATGCAGCCGATCCATATGTGACGTAGAAGGTGCCTCTTATGCCAGAACAAACTATGCAAAAGAATGACCAGAACCTGCTGGTACAAATAAAAGATCTTCGTACATACTTCCACCTGGCTGAAGGTACGGTTCGGGCAGTGGATGGGGTGAATCTTAATATTCGTCGTGGTGAGACACTGGGGATTGTAGGCGAAAGCGGCTGTGGAAAGAGCATCTCGGCTTATTCGCTGCTCCGGCTGGTTTCTCCTCCTGGGAAAATTGAAGGCGGCGAGATTTACTTCTATAAGACGCCGAAAGATCAACCTAATGCTCAGGCGGAAGTGGTAAACATCACTGACCTGGATGCGGATGGGCCGGAGATTCGCAGCCTGCGTGGGAACTATATCTCGATGGTGTTCCAAGAACCCATGACCGCGATGAGCCCGGTACGAACGGTAGGCCAGCAAATCATAGAAGCGGTTATGCTGCATCAGAAAGTCAGCAAACAAGAAGCCCGGGAACAGGCTATTGATATGCTGGCGCGGGTGCGTATGTCGAATCCGGGCAAGGTCGTGGATGACTATCCCTTCCAGTTGAGTGGTGGGATGCGTCAGCGCGCCGTCATTGCCATGGCGCTTTCCTGCCGGCCCAACTTGTTGATTGCTGATGAGCCCACCACAGCGTTGGATGTGACCACTGAGGCTCAGATCCTGAACCTGATGAAAGATCTTCAGCAGGAACTGGGCATGTCCATTATGTTTATTACCCATAACATGGGTGTGATTGCAGAAATGGCTGATAATGTGGCAGTAATGTACATGGGGAAGGTGGTTGAACAAACCGATATCAACACCATCTTCTTTGAGCCACTGCATCCTTACACGAAAGGACTGCTCAAGTCGATCCCGCAGTTGAGCGATGCCGTTACACAGAATGAACATCAACGCTTGCAGGTAATTGAGGGGATGGTTCCTGATCCCTACTCCCGAGTTCCCGGCTGTTCCTTCCATCCGCGCTGCCCGATGGCTATTGAAGGGGTTTGCAATGTGGTGGAACCGGAACCTATCCAAGTTGCGCCGAACCATATGGTCAGGTGCCACCTGTATGATCAACCGATGACCTCTAATCAGTAAACGGCTAATCAGGTATCGGAGAGGATGGAATCATATGTCTGATCAAGTAGTTAAAAAGGAACCCTTGCTGGAGGTCACGGATCTAAAAAAGTTCTTCCCAATTCAGCGTGGGTTCCTAAAGCGAGTTGTCGGCCATGTTAAAGCCGTCGATAACTTGAGCATGTACATTAATGAAGGTGAAACGCTTGGCCTCGTTGGCGAAAGCGGATGCGGTAAAACTACTGCGGGGCGATCCATTCTAAAAGCAATTCCGCCTACCAGTGGAAAGGTGATGTTCCGGGACCCAGAACTGGGCCGTGTGAATGTCGCCAACCTGGAAGGGGATGAACTGATCAAGGTGCGCCGAAATATGCGCATGATCTTCCAAGATCCATACGCTTCGCTAAATCCCCGCATGAGCCTTTTGGACATTGTTGGGGCGCCGATGCGAGCGATGCATCTGGCGAGTGGGAAAGAGTTGGAAGATCGCGTGGCCGAAATGTTGAAACGCGTGGGGCTGCGTCCAGAATATATGCGCCGCTACCCACACGCCTTCAGCGGTGGTCAGCGCCAACGCATTGGCCTGGCCCGCGCGCTGGCTCCCAACCCGAAGTTTGTGGTTTGCGATGAACCTGTTTCAGCGCTGGACGTCTCGGTACAGGCCCAGATTTTGAACCTGCTGCAAGACCTTCAGGCGGATATGGGGCTTACTTACCTGTTTGTGGCGCATGACTTGAGCGTGGTGGCGCACATCAGCGACCGGGTGGCAGTGATGTATGTGGGTAAAATGGTCGAACTGGCCTCGACGTACGAACTGTATACCAATCCCAAACACCCTTATACGGAAGCGTTGATGTCGGCGATCCCGCTGCCAAATCCGAAGCGACGTGATGAAAAACGGGTTCTCCTTACTGGTGAAATTGCGAATCCGGCTAATCCGCCATCTGGATGCTACTTCCACCCACGCTGCAATTATTGTCAGGATATCTGCAAGACGGTGGAACCGGAATTGGAAGAGGTATCTCCTGGTCACTACGCAAAATGTCACTTTGCTCGTGAGTTAAACCTGACGGGAGCGGTTGAAATACTGAAGCGGTAAGACGCAATCTAAATCATTTTCTGTTTGATGTGCTTTTTTATTACGCCGACCCAATCAAACATGCCAGAAATTTCATAGGATAAAAGTAAAGCCTGTTGAGAACGCTCAGCAGGCTTTACTTTTTACTTTGTAGAAATCATCCTTAAGATTTGGGGCAAAAAAGAGGAACAATGATAACCGCCGCAGGCAATGTGATCCCTGCGGCGGTCATGATTCTCAATTCTATGATGGATCGAAGATGAGCGAGCTAGGAGAGCTGATCGTCGCCCATCAGATAACGATCGACCTGGCTGGCGGCAGCACGACCTTCATGAATGGCCCAGACAACCAGGCTTTGCCCACGGTGCATATCGCCTGCTGAGAAAACCCCAGGAATGCTGGTGACATAGCTGGAATGATCTGTTTTGACGTTACTACGCGCATCCCGTTCGACCCCTAACTGCGACAGAAGTTGATCTTCAGGGCCAAGAAAGCCCATTGCCAAGAGCACGAGTTGGGCAGGCCAGATCTTCTCTGTGCCTGGGATCTCACGAGGGGCAAAACGACTATTTTCTCCACGCACCCACTCCACTTCAACGGTATGGATCTCTTGAACCTGGCCCTGCTCATCGCCGACAAAGCACTTTGATAAAATGTGATACTGGCGCGGTTCGTTCCCAAACGTTTCGATGGCTTCTTCCTGTCCATAATCAACTTTGAACACACGAGGCCATTCGGGCCAGGGATTGTTGAGCTGGCGAAAATCCGGAGGACGATCGAGAATTTCAAACTGAACCAAACTCCGGCAACCGTGCCGCAGGGAAGTGCCGACACAGTCGGTACCAGTGTCACCACCACCAATTACAATGACATCCTTACCACGGGCTGAAATAGTTTCCATCTCCATATTCGGACCATTCAACGAACCCCCTAGCAAGTTGCGCGTGTTCGCGTGGAGGAAATCCATTGCAAAATGGATCCCTTTTAACGCACGACCTTCAATAGGTAGGTCGCGCGCTTTGGTGGCTCCCCCACATAACACCACCGCGTCAAAGTCTTTGAGCAGCTTTTCGGCCGGATAATCTTTGCCAACTTCAGTATTGGGGATGAAACTGACTCCTTCTGCAGCCATTAGATTGATGCGGCGCTGAACAATTTGCTTATCCAACTTCATATTCGGAATACCATACATCAACAAGCCGCCAATACGATCCGCGCGCTCAAAGACTGTGACGGTATGCCCGGCATGATTAAGCTGGTCGGCAGCAGCCAGGCCAGAAGGACCTGAACCCACCACAGCAACGGTTTTCCCAGTGCGCACAGCCGGCGGATCGGGGACAATCCAACCTTCTTCATAGCCTTTTTCGACAATGGCTAACTCAATGCTCTTGATCGTAACGGGGGTGTCGATCAGGCCCAGCGTACAGGAGCCTTCACAAGGCGCAGGGCAAACCCGGCCTGTAAATTCGGGGAAATTATTGGTCTTGAATAAGCGCTCAAGGGCCTGCTTCCAAAGGCCACGATAAACCAGGTCATTCCACTCGGGGATCAGGTTGTTGATTGGACAGCCAGAAGCCATGCCATTCAATATTTTGCCAGTGTGACAGAAGGGGATGCCACAGTCCATGCAGCGAGCGCCCTGATCCCGCAGCTTCTCCTCAGGAAACGGACGATGAAATTCCTTCCAATGCAGAATTCTTTCGTGGGGCGGCAGGTCAGCGGGCAGTTCCCGCTGGTGTTCCATGAAACCGGTTGGTTTGCTCATCTTCTTACCTCTAATCTCAGTTTCCACTGACACGGACGAGATCTTTACTATTGACCTCAAAGGAAGCCATCACAGCTTCATCACCGCTCAGGCCGGCAGATTCCATTTCCTGGAAGGTCTGCAACATACGTTTATAGTCTTTCGAGATGACTTTGACAAAGCGCGGGAGAGCTTCTTCCCAATCAGCTAAAATGCGATACCCTAGCAAGCTGCCAGTCGCCTCCGCATGTGTGTGCACCATCATTCGCACTTCTTCGGCTTCGCAAGGATCGACCAGGGCGTCCAGATCTACCATCTCGGTATTACACCTGCGCCAGAAATCGCCCTTCCAGTCGATTACGTAGGCGATACCACCAGACATGCCAGCGGCGAAGTTGCGACCGGTATCTCCTAAAACGACGACACGACCGCCGGTCATATATTCGCAGCCATGATCTCCGACGCCTTCCACCACAGCGGTCATGCCGCTGTTGCGAACACAGAAACGCTCACCGGCTTTGCCGCGAATGTAAGCCTGACCATCCGTGGCGCCATAAAAAGCGACATTCCCGATAATGATGTTCTCTTCAGGTGCAAAGGTGGAGCCAGCGGGTGGATAAACGATGATCTTACCACCCGAAAGGCCCTTACCAATATAATCATTTGAATCGCCTTCCAACTCCAGGGTGACACCGCGCGGAATAAAAGCGCCGAAACTCTGCCCGGCAGAGCCATGAAAGCGCAAGCGGATGGTATCTTCCGGAAGTCCTTCAGGGCCATAGCGGCGAGTTACCTCGCTACCCACTTGTGTACCGACAACACGATGAACATTCCGAATTGGCAAATCCGCGTCTACAGGTTGAGCATGATCGAGGGCAGGTTTGCAAATACCCATCAGTACTTGATGGTCGAGTGTCTTTTCTAGCCCATGATTCTGAGCGACCTGACAATGACGGGCAACTCCTTCAGGTACGGTAGGCTGATATAACAGTGCTGAAAGGTCAACGTGTTTGGCCTTCCAATGGTCTACTGCCAGACGAGGCTCCAGTTTATCCGTTCTACCGACCATCTCATCCACTGTGCGGAAACCGAGTTGAGCCATAATTTCACGCATCTCACTGGCGATGAAATACATAAAGTTGATCACATGATTGGGATCGCCCTTGAAGTTTTTGCGCAGTTCCGGATTCTGAGTAGCAATGCCGGTAGGGCAGGTATTCATATGGCAGACACGCATCATGACACAGCCCAGAACGACCAATGGAGCAGTAGCGAAACCAAATTCTTCCGCACCTAAGAGCGCGGCAATGACCACATCACGCCCTGTTTTCAACTGACCATCCGTCTCAACCGCAATCCGGCTGCGCAGATTATTCAGCACAAGGGTTTGATGTGTTTCAGCGAGTCCTAATTCCCAGGGTAAGCCGGCATGTTTGATCGCAGTCTGAGGTGAAGCGCCTGTACCACCATCGTGACCACTGATGAGGACCACATCTGCGTGGGCTTTGGCTACGCCAGCAGCGACTGTGCCGACTCCGACCTCAGAGACCAGCTTGACACTGACGCGGGCTTGAGGGTTAGCATTCTTGAGATCATGAATCAACTGGGCCAGATCTTCAATGGAATAAATATCGTGATGCGGCGGCGGGGAAATCAGGCCAACGCCAGGGGTGGAATGGCGCACTTTAGCGATCCAAGGGTAAACCTTTTTACCAGGCAGTTGCCCGCCTTCGCCGGGTTTGGCTCCCTGCGCCATCTTGATTTGCAGCTCACGCGCGTTTACCAGGTAGTAACTTGTGACGCCAAAGCGAGCGGAAGCCACCTGCTTGATCGCACTGTTGCGCGAGTCACCGTTGAGATCGAGCTGGTAACGGGCGGGATCTTCCCCCCCTTCGCCAGTGTTGCTTTTTCCACCAATGCGATTCATGGCAATCGCGAGGGTTTCATGAGCCTCTTTACTGATCGAACCGTATGACATGGCTCCGGTTTTAAAGCGGCGCACAATCAACTCAACCGACTCAACTTCCTCTAATGGAATGGGCTCGTTATCCAACTTAAAGTCTAGCAAGCCACGCAACGTGTAGTGGCTCCTCAGTTGATCGTTAATCATTTGCGTGTAACGCTTGAAAAGCTGGTAATCATTGTTACGGCAAGCGAGTTGAAGGGTATAGACTGTTTCCGGGTTGAACAAGTGTCGCTCGCCATCCTCACGCCACTGATACTGCCCACCGACATCTAAGGTGCGCCCATTCAAAGAACGCGTGGGGAAAGCATGCGCGTGACGCAAAGCCGCTTCGCGCGAAATAATCTCAAGCCCTGCCCCATCGATACGGGAGGGAGTCCAGGTAAAGTATTTGTCGATAAACTTCTGGCTCAAACCAATGGCTTCAAAGATCTGAGCGCCACAGTAGCTCTGAATGGTGGAAATGCCCATCTTCGAGAGTACTTTGACCACGCCCTTTACAACTGCTTTAGTATAGTTACTGCTGGCTTCTTGCAGGCTGATCCCTGTGAGCATGCCCTGATTGATCATCTCTTCAATCGAAGCATAAGCCAGATAAGGGTTGACCGCTACAGCACCGTAACCAATCAGCATCGCAAAGTGATGCACCTCGCGTGGCTCACCAGATTCGACTATTAAACCGATATGGGTACGAGTCCCTTTGCGGATGAGATGGTGGTGCAACCCAGAGACCGCTAAAAGCGCGGGAATGGGGGCATGATCCTGATCAATACCACGATCCGAGAGAATGATGATATTTGCCTCATCATTCGCAATGATGCGATCCGCCTTCTCAAAAAGCTCTTCAAGCGCGCGCTCCATGCCTGCACCATCTTCAGCGGGGTTAAAGAGGATGGGCAGCGTAACGGTACGGAAGTACAATCAATTCAGATGACGCAGTTTTTCCAACTCTTCATTGGTCAGGATCGGTTTCTTAAGCTTGATTTGACGGCAGTTTTCGGGTCGAGGTTCAAGCAGGTTCTGTTCCGAACCAATCATAACCTCGGTGCCGGTAATAATCAATTCACGGATGGCATCAATGGGCGGATTGGTGACCTGGGCGAAGAGCTGCTTGAAGTAGTTGTACAGCAGTTGAGGACGGTCTGAGAGAATGGCGAGGGGGGCATCGTTACCCATCGAACCAATGGGTTCGACAGCATCCTTTGCCATGGGCGTCATAATCACACGCAAGTCTTCATAGGTATAACCGAAAGTGTGCTGATACTGAAGCACCTTTTTATCACGGTCCGGTTCCTGAAGATCTCGACCAATCCCGCCCAAAGCCGGAACAGGGGGGTCAGGCAAATCTTCCAGATCTACCATGAACTCATTCAACCATTTTCGGTAGGGACGAGCCGAGGTAATCTCGTGCTTGATCTCTTCGTCACTAACGATACGACCTTCTTCGGTATCTACCCACAACATACGTCCCGGTTCGAGACGGCCTTTTTCAACCACCATTTCGGGGGGAATATCTAACACGCCCACTTCAGAAGCGAGAATGAGGCGGTCATCATTGGTGACGTAATAGCGCGACGGACGCAGCCCATTGCGGTCGAGGGTTGCGCCAATTCCGACGCCATTGGTAAAGACCATCGAAGCGGGGCCATCCCAGGGTTCCATTAAGGTACTGTGATACTCATAGAAAGCCCGTTTCTCTCCGCTCATACTCTCGTGTTTCGACCAGGGTTCTGGGATCATCATCATGATCGCGTGCGGCAGGGAACGACCCGCTAAAACCAGCAGTTCTAAAACATTATCGAAAATGGCTGAGTCGGAACCATCATCATTGATCACCGGCAAAACCTTGGACATATCGTTGCCAAACAGCGCCGAATGAAAACGGGTCTGATAGGAACGGAGCCAGTTTACATTACCGCGCAGTGTGTTAATTTCACCATTATGGGCCAGATAGCGGTAGGGGTGAGCACGATCCCAGGAGGGGAAGGTGTTGGTGCTGAAGCGTCCATGCACCATCGCCAGCGCAAACTCCACAGCAGGATCAGACAAATCAGGATAAAAACCACGCACCTGGGTAGGTGTTAACATGCCTTTGAACACCATCGTCTTGTAAGACATGCTGCAAACATAGAACTGATCCCCACCAGGCAGGCCGCTGTAGCGAATAGCCTGTTCGGCGCGCTTGCGTACAACATATAACTTACGTTCGAAGGACATACGGTCCTTAATATTCGCGCCCCGTTCGAGGAACACCTGGCGAACGACTGGCAAAGCGTTGCGAGCGACCGGGCCGAGCGCGCCTGGATCGGTGGGAACGGTGCGCCAACCGAGTACCGGCTGGCCTTCCTCAACAGCAATCTCCTCTACACGCTGTTCAAATAACTTGCGGAGTGCATCATCTGCCGGAAGGAAAATCATTCCCACACCATAGTATCGGGGACCGGGCAGGTCAAACCCCAGGGCAGCGCATTCTCGCACAAGGAAATTGTGCGGCGTCTGGATTAGAACCCCTGCGCCATCCCCCGTATTGACTTCGCTACCAGTGGCCCCTCGATGCGCAAGATTATCCAAAATGGTAAGCGCCTGTTCGACAATATCATGGGAAGGAGTTCCCTTAATATTGACGATGAAGCCTGTTCCACAGGCATCATGCTCGAAGTAAGGGTCATAAAGGCCTTGTTTGGGGGGCAGTCCCGTTTGATATGGTAGATTCTCATTCGACATCGTTAAACTTCTCCTATGGTCAAGAAGGCTTCCAACAATAACATAAGTGAGACAGGTCTCCGAATATTCCGAAGTGATTACGAAAAGTTCGAATAGGTTTCGGTTGGTACTCGCCGCCAAGAGCACTGCGAAGACCTGTTTTTTAATTTTTATTAATTGGCCGATTGTACCACAACTAAACACCTTCTGTGTAGATTCGGAAGGAATTTTTAAGTTTTTCGTAAAAAAGTCCCGAGAAAACTGGACTATTTCATCATTGTTTCTTTATAATGACCAGAATTCCCTATATATTAGCAGAGATTGTCCATATTATCATAGACAATCTCTGCTTTTTGATTCTTATTGTAGTTTGATAAAGTGGTCTCGGTTTCCTAAAAAAGGGGTTTAGCGAGAAGCAATCCCCTGAGCGCCATCCACTACTGAGAGTCCATCGACTGCGCCGAGGCTGGTGAGGCTGCCATCCAACTCGATGTGGAACATGCCTACCATGCCTGAACCCGTCTGGAGCGTATACAAGAAGCGACCATTCGGTGTGATGGTCAGATCCAGAGGGAGAGTGCCCGCGCTAGTATCAGCCGCAACCGCGTTGAGCAGGCTAAGACTGCCATCTCTGGAGGATTGGATGGCGCTGATGGTGCTTGCGCCGGTGTTATCGGTGAAGATATATTTTCCGCTGGTACCAATCCAGCAGGTGGCGGCCTGACCAGTGACCACAGTGCTAATCTCGCTCAGAGCGCCGTGACGGTCCAGATCATAAGAAGTGACAGTCGTTGCGCCGGCATCTGTTACAACCAGATGACCCTTAGAGTCAAAGACGAAGGAGAAAGGTACAGCCCCACTGGTTATGGTGATTTCTGCTTTCGGTAAGGGAACTGCTCCCTTGATCATCCGGAAGACAATGATGCGGCCTTCACCAGAGACGCCACCTTTATCTGTGATGACCAGGAATTGGCCATCTGGGCTAAAGCCAACCTGGGCCGGAGACTCCAGAATCTGTGGCTGCGCCCCATCGGCAGGTGTATTGGCCTCTAAGGAACGTTCAGACCTTTTTATGGGAACCAGATGCCCACCGATAGCTAAAAACCCATTGATACTGCCTTCGCCAGCCGCATTAAGCACATATAAAAACTTGTCGTTGAACGTCAGGCTAACCGGGTAATCTCCTCCTGAAGGAACCCGGTCGGTCAGGATCAATTCGTCTCCTTTGACTCTAAAAACAGAAATATCATTACTGCCAGCATTGACAGCATACAAGAAACGGTTATCCTGGGCAAGGATGAGCAAATCTTGCGAGCCTAATGGATCGGGAGGGACAGTAACCCCCACGCCTGAACCAAGACCACCGGTATCATAGACGCCAGCGTAAGAGAGGTCGCCATCCTCCATCCGATCGTAAACGATCACCTGGTTACCGGAAGCAGCGTTGGTCATCACATAGACCGCGCCAGCCACATCATGACCACCATGATCGTCGCCTTTGGCGTAGGCTGGAACAACAGCAGTTAGACTGAACACCAAGACCATCAGAACAGAGAACAGTTTACGAAACATGTTTTTCTCCTTTAAGGTGAACAGAAGTCGCCGGTTGAGAACCGGGCGTGTCGTTACTGAATACACGCTTGATTCAATTTGTCTTGCTTTTAAATCACCTCCCTTTGCAACCAGAAAACTCTGTTCTCATCTTCGCTCTGTTTTCTTATGGAACTCTTGCGGAAAAATTAATAATCGGTGAACAAAGAAGGCTTTTTGTAATACTTTCGCAATTTTTATAGAGAAACCTGGCAGGCAAGAAAAGATGCTGCATGTTCGATTTCACAACTCCACGTTTTCGTAGTATATTGTCTGGCGGAAGGGAACAGAACACGAATGGCATTAATCAGTATGCATGAGGTCAGTTTAGGATTTGGC
This sequence comes from uncultured Chloroflexia bacterium, assembly GCA_963791025.1. GTDB lineage: Bacteria > Chloroflexota > Anaerolineae > Anaerolineales > Anaerolineaceae > DSYU01. The sequence continues at coordinate 509,848 of CAWBQF010000001.1, forward strand.
GGGCCTTTACTTTTAGAAGACATAAACCTGCAAATCGAGCGCGGGGAGTGGGTAGGCTTGCTAGGCCGGAACGGCATGGGAAAAACGACCCTGCTGAGGTTAGTCTTTGATGACTTGAGCCCGGAAAGTGGAACCGTGGCAAGACAGCAAAACTTGCGGATGGCCTACCTGCCTCAGGGGGTGCCGCCCGATTTACAAGGTAGTGTGGCACAGATTGTGGCAGGTGGATTGGCAACAGAAGACTTGCCGCAGCAGGAAGAAAGCTGGCAGCAGCAGATTCGGGTGGATAATGTTATCTCGCGAATGCAGCTTGACCCAAACGCGGCATTTGAGCGCTTATCTGCCGGGATGAAACGGCGGGTGCTGCTGGCCCGTGGATTGGTGCGAGACCCGGAACTGCTGATCCTGGATGAGCCTACCAATCACCTGGATATTGACTCGATCAAGTGGCTCGAAGACTTTTTGATACGTTGGGGTGGAACGCTGCTGTTTGTGACCCACGACCGAGCTTTCCTGCAGAGGATGGCTACGCGCATCATTGAGCTAGACCGTGGAAGGCTGTTTGATTGGGCCTGTAACTATCAAACTTTTTTGCAGCGCAAAGAGCATATGCTGGTGGATGAAGTTGAGCAGAATATCGTTTTCGATAAAAAGCTGGCGCAAGAAGAAGCGTGGATCCGCCAGGGAATTGAAGCGCGCCGCACCCGCAATGAAGGACGAGTGCGCGCTTTGAAGCACCTGCGCGAAGTCCGGCGCGAGCGCCGCGAACAACCTGGCAGAGTAAAGATGCAAGTTCAAGAGGCGCGAAGATCGGGGAACCTGGTAATCGAAGCGCAAGGTGTTGGATATGCTTACAACCACCACCCCATCGTGCAAGATTTTTCAACCACCATCCAGCGTGGAGATAAGGTTGGAATTATCGGCCCGAACGGCTCTGGCAAGACAACACTTCTGCGAAATCTTAATCGGTGAACTGCAACCTCAACAAGGGGAAGTGCGCCACGGGACTCACCTGGAAATTGCTTACTTTGATCAACTGCGGGCGCAGTTGGATGAGAGTCTTTCTATCTTAGATAACGTAGGTCAGGGACGGGATGTGATCACGGTGAATGGACAGAACCGCAGCCTGATCAGTTACCTGGAAGATTTCTTATTCTCACGCGATCGCGTTCACGCGCCAATCAGCGCCTTGTCGGGAGGAGAACGGAACCGACTGCTGCTGGCACGCCTGTTTACCCGCCCGGCGAACCTGCTGGTGATGGATGAGCCGACCAATGATTTAGATCTTGAGACACTGGAATTGTTGGAAGATTTGCTGCTGGCATACAATGGCACACTGCTGTTGGTAAGCCATGACCGCACCTTCTTAAACAACCTGGTGACCAGCACACTGGCGCTGGACGGCAGCGGAGAGGTGCGTGAGTATGTTGGGGGGTATGAAGACATGGAGCGGGAACTACGGGCTGAGGAAGCCGCACAGGATCATCACAACGGCGCTGAGAAAGAGGATCGAAAAGCAGCTATAGACTCTATTCAATCTTCCACTGAGCGGGAAACAAAGCGAAAGCTCAGCTATAAAGAGCAGCGCGCGTTAGAAGCGCTGCGGGTTGAATTAGAGCAGATGCCTGAACGGATTGAAGCACTGGAGACTGAACAACATAATCTGGCAGCGGCAATGGCTGATCCCTCTTTTTATCAACAGGAAGAAGAAAAGATCGCGGAAGCAGCAAACCGGCACAAAGCGCTGGAAGCAGAACTAGCCTGTGCGTATCAAAGGTGGGAAGAACTAGAACAAAGGTTATCGTAACATAAGCGGTTTTCCAAACATTTTGGGGAATGCAAAAAGGGAGCAGCAGTCCAGAGACCACTGCTCCCTTTTGAACCTAAAGAAGAATTAATTTTGGTTTTCGAACCGCAGGTCCGGGAACTTCTCACCCGTGTATCTCAAATAAAAGGGTTCACTGAAAAGGGCAACATAGTTATCGTCTGAATCGCGGGTCAGGACGACTTCACTGCGATTCGCGATCCGCAGGATCATTTCTTCTGGACCTTTAACCCAGCGAGCATTTCCCAGAGTCAGACGCTCAAGGGTGGTAGGAACATTATATTCGTTATCCAGGCGGGCCTGAACCACGTCAAACTGCAACTGTCCCACCACCGCCAAAATGGGTTCGCGCTTAAAGGCATCGACATTATACAAAACCTGCACCGCGCCTTCCATTTCTAACTGGTGCAGCCCCTTGAGAAACTGCTTTTGTTTGCTAAGTTCGGTATTGCGAATCAACGCAAAGTGCTCTGGCTGGAAGCGGGGAATGGAGGCAAACTTTACGAGCTTGCCATCACAGAGGGTATCGCCAATGGCAAACTCGCCAGTATTCGGCAGCCCGACCACATCTCCGGGGTAGGCCTCATCAATCACCAGGCGCTCATTGGCAAAGAGCTTATAGGGGCGCTGCATCCGGTACGTTTTACCAGACTGTACGTGCGTTGCGCTCATGCCGCGTTGGAACTGGCCTGAACAAATCCGTACAAAAGCGACACTATCGCGATGCTTGGGATTCATGTTGGCCTGGATTTTGAAGACGAAAGCCGAGAACTTTTCATCGCCTGGGTACACCATGCCTGCATCACTTTCATAAGGCTGCGGCACTGGGGCAAGGTTCACAAAGGCGTCCAGAAAGAGACGCACACCAAAGTTCGTCAAGGCGCTGCCAAAGAAGACAGGCGTCTGCTGTCCGGCCAGGACCTGCTGCTGATCGAAGGCAATACCCAATCCATCCAACAAATCAATTTCGGACTGCAAACGGTCGATATGTTGTTGATTTAAAATGCCCGCGCCACGAAGCTGGTCAATCGTCATGAACACTTCTGGCGACATGCGCTCGTTTCGCTCAGTACGTTCATAGAGGTAAAAGCCCTGCGCCTGACGATCATAGACACCTTTAAAATCCGGACCATCCCCTACAGGCCAGTTTACCGGTACAGGCTGCATCCCTAGAATGTTTTCAATTTCATCGAGCAGTTCGAACGGATCGCGGGCCGGGCGATCCATCTTGTTGATAAAGGTAAAGACGGGAATGCCACGTTTCCGACAAACCTCAAAAAGACGCCGAGTCTGAGGCTCAATGCCTTTCGCAGCATCCAAGACCATGACGGCACTATCTACAGCGGCCAGGGTGCGGTAGGTGTCTTCAGAAAAATCCTGGTGACCGGGGGTGTCCAGCAAGTTAATCACGTGGTGATGATAAGGGAACTGCAAAACTGTGGAGGTGATCGAAATACCCCGTTCGCGCTCCATCTGCATCCAGTCTGAAGTAGCCCCACGCTGGTTACGACGCGCCCGAACACTTCCTGCCAGGTCAATGGCGTTACCATAGAGCAAGAGCTTTTCAGTAAGCGTCGTTTTCCCAGCGTCAGGATGGGAGATGATTGCAAAGGTACGCCGGTTGAGGTAGGTATTTTCATGCACAGTAAAAGGTGTTGATTCCATCCATTCAGCCTTTCCAGCAATGCTGGTCAAACGATCCTCAAAACTAGATCAATCCGTCTCCAGCCAAACTCAGGACTGCATTGTTTAAGAGACACCGCTTTTGTACGCGGTTGAAATGCAGCCTGCCAAGATCCCTCTGCTAGACAAAACAAATCTCCTGACTGACAGAGGTGGATCAGGTATTTAACATCTGCCTGACAAGAAGCTGGAAAATGGGTTGACGATCAACTTTACCATCATTTTTTGTGTGATGGATGTAGGCTACGGGCTCACCCCTGTCACACAGCGCGTGCTACTGGAGAAATTCTCCATCCAAGTAACTGGCAGATTTTACCAAAAAAGGGTGGACAAAATCAAGGCTTTTTGGAAGTTGCCTGAGGTTTTCGATCATTCTGTAAACAACCGCCTTCTTTCATGCCAATCCTGAAGGCATAAACGGTAAAATTTATATATTATGGTGAACATGGAGGAAAGTTGAAATGATACCCGAAAGTCAAATCATCATTAGACTGCTGGTGGCAGCACTGCTTGGACTGATCATTGGTTATGAGCGAGAACGCCAGGATCACGCGGCTGGCCTTAGAACGCATATGATTCTGGTGATCGGCGCGGCGCTGGCAATGGCCGTTTCTATTAATCTCGCATTCTGGCTAGGGGTAGATAAGCCGGTTGGAGACCCAGCAAGACTGGCAGCTCAGGTGGTTTCGGGAATTGGTTTTATTGGTGGAGGGGTGATTTTCCGTTACGGGACCAATGTACGCGGATTAACCACGGCAGCTTCACTGTGGACAGCTGCGATGATTGGTCTGGTGACTGGCGCAGGATTATACCTGGCAGGTATCACGGCGACAGTCATCTTGCTGGTGGTTCTGTCGGCACTCAATTATATAGAGGATCACTTCTTGCCCAGCTACAACCGAGTGCATGTGATTATGCAAGCCAACTATCGACCAGGCATAGTCGATGAAGTTGAAGGTCTTGTAAACCAGGGAAAGCGAAACTTGAACAGCATCGGGATTGATCGTGACTTAGTTGCGGGGAAAATCACTCTGGATGCAGATGTGCGCATTTGGAGCGAGTATAAAGTGGAGGATTTTGTGAATGAGTTAGCAGGAATCCAGGGAGTTAACCAGATCAAGTTGAGTGAGTAATAAACTTCACTTATCCTTCCCACTGCCGCACAGCCAGCCTGGAGATAAAGAAGCGTTAGAGAATGCGATCTTCAATTTCCCAGGCATGGTCAAGCACGTGCCAGGCTGTACGGCGAACGAAATAACGAGGAGACCAGACTACGCCGCCGCGCGGACCGCTCTGGGGCAAACCCACCTGAACAGCAGACGCCAACCCCTCAAGGACAGCCTGATGGGTCTGATTTAACAATATGGATAGGTCTTGAGCTTCCACCTTCTTGAGTCTCCATGCAATCCGCGAGAGGTAATTGGCTTCGGCTCCCTGCACGTGGCGGAGAACACCTTCCAGGTCACGTCCGCCACCACGTGGGCCTAAGCGAAGCTCTTTTCCAACAGCCTGTTGGGCAGCCGCATTTAAGGCATGCCAGCAAGCCTGAAGCAACTTCTGTGAGCGGTGAAGGTCCTCATGATCCATCGCAAGTGAGTCACTGGAAGGAGCAACATCGGGGGCGCCAAAGTCAGTGGTACCGGTCCCTATTAAACGCTCGACGACGTTTAAAGCTGATATATCAGCGGGAGGCTGAAAGGAAAGGCCTGTATCCTTGAGAATCAAAGCATAACGCGGCCCGTACTCAAACAGGGCGTGCAGCGCAAATTCCTTATCGGAACCAATGCGGCACCAACCCGGCCAGTTGAGCGCTCCGGCAAACGTTTTTTTTGCGCCAACTTCCAGGTAAATATCCATAAGTTCAAGATTCCTTATCTACTCGAGTCTGGAAAACCATAACGCAGGAAGAGGTGGCTCTCTCCGCGTTTAATAGTGTAAAGGGTTCCCCAGATGGGGTTATCAGGGGCAAAGAGATGGCCTGCAACAAGCCCCAGGCGAATATCGCCTGACAAACGACCTGAAATCTGCGGCGCGAGCGTTAGAAAGAGTTCATCCAGATGACCGCTCTCGAAGAAGGTCGCGTGCAGGTGTGGACCCGCTTCCATCAGGTAAATGCCATTCGGAGCAACCTTCTGCGCAGCAGCAACAATCTCGCCTGCCTGGAAAAGGCCTTCCGGTTTTACGATCCGCACCTGCACCCAATCGGGCAGAAGACGCGCTGCAATAGCCTGCGCACCTACTTGTGAAGTGAGGACTGCAACGGGAGTCTCATGTGATTGAAATAAACGCAGAGCCGGATCGATCCTACCAGCCGAGGTGACTATGACAGTAGTTGGCTGATCTGGCTTGCCAAGCGCCGCTCGCAACCGGTGATATTCTTCTGCCATGTCGGGGAAAACGGCTTCCGGCGTCCAGACCTGGTCTGGGGCGACCATCAAGTTGCTCGTGCTAATCAAAACGACATCCGAGACCGCACGCAACAGCCCCATCAAGAAACGATCCTGCGTGTTAAAACCACTAATTTCGCCGCCGCCTGAGCGACCTGGAATTCCTAAGGTAACTACACCATCGAGGGTGGTCACAAAGTTGCTTATCACATATGGTCTGGCGCCAGGAACAGGAAAGTCCAGGCGGCCATATATCTGAGATATGGCTTCGGGAAGGGGAAGATCAGGGCCTACATTTTTCGCAAAGAGCGTTTCAAGCGGTGTAAGGTTTTCCATTTAGAAAATTATACGCTGGATCAAACGATGTTTCACCCGTTTTCAGGATATTTCCGATAAAGCCACACCAACTTAACAGGCTGAATGCAACTTATTGCGATATTCCTCGTATAATTAAATGATCAGTGTAATCATACCCATGAATAGGTAAAGAAATCCACAGAAAAAAAGACAGTGAGAGGCATGTATGAATCAGGCGATTATTGACTTTGTAGAAGGGAAACGGATTGCTGTGGTGGGGGCTTCACGGAGCGGCAAGAAGTTTGGCAACTCGGTCGCGACCGAGTTGAAGGGCCGGGGCTATCAGGTATTCCTCATCCACCCTGAAGCACAAGAAATCGGTGGGGAACGCTGCTATCCTAATCTGGAGAGCGTGAAAAGCCAGGTAGACGGCGTGTTTATCTGCGTATCACCGAGGCAAGCCGAGCAGGTAGTGCGCGAAGCTGCCACAGCGGGTATTACAAAAGTATGGCTCCAACAAGGAGCGGATTCACCAGAGGCGCTGGCGGCAGCGCGCGAATTGAGCATCACACCTGTAACGGGAAAGTGCATTCTCATGTATGCTCAGCCAGTGGGATCTTTCCACAGTTGGCATCGGGCGTTTGCAAAGTTATTTGGACAGTTGTAATCTTCTACTCAAACCGCATTTCACCCTGAACGGCTGTTTTGCTATCAGGAACACTCCACCTCACAACTGCAATAAGAATTCTGCTGACCCGGACAGTCACGTAAAGTATGCTGTCCGGGTTAAGTTGGTTAAAAAAGATCGGGTTAGAACGGGTGAACCGCTTCCATTCTGATAACAGTCCACTCTCTTAGTGGGATCAGGATCGCCAGCGGAGCATACTCTGTATACGAGGATACATTCATCCGTTATAATTCAACCGTTATTCTTTTAACCTGACTATAAGCAAACAGCGAACCAGGATATCATCACACAGAAGGGCGTCCATCAAGCAGCCCGTTTGCGTTGTGAACCTGGGGCTCTGTCAGTTTTATCATCAAAATGGTTTATTCTTATCATAGAAGGAAACATTGAGCGAATGAACACTGCCGTAGAAAACAGAGCTCCCATGCAAAAAAGATTGGGCGACAAAGGACTGATCGGTCTGATCGCCCTGTTGAGCGCGTTCGTGCCGCTGTCGACCGATCTATATCTGCCAGCTCTACCAAAGATGGGAGAGCACTTTAACGCACCTGCCAGCCAGATCAACCTGACCCTTATTCTATTCTTCGTTTTCTACAGCGCTGGTACGTTATTTTGGGGGCCGTTGAGTGACAAGTATGGGCGCAGGCCAGCCCTGCTGGTAGGCCTGTCGATTTACGTGTTTGCCAGTATGTTATGCGCAAATGCCTGGAATGTGTACGCGCTCATGGTTTTCCGGGTACTCCAGGCTATGGGAGGAAGCGTAGCCGGTGCTGTGGCAACGGCAGTGGTAAAAGATGTGTATGACGGAGATAGACGGGAAACCATTCTGGCGCTCGTGCAATCAATGGTGTTGATCTCGCCAGCGGCAGCCCCAGTACTGGGGGCCGTGCTGCTGCAGGTGACTTCGTGGCGTGGTGTGTTTTGGACACTCGCACTCATCGGCCTCATTGCTCTGGCAGGGACTGTGCTATTCAAGGAGACAAACCTGAGCCTCAACCAGGATAATGTTTTTCATTCGGTTGGACGGCTGGGTAAGGTTCTTAAAAACCGCGGCTTTACTTCCTTACTGTTCATATTTTCGCTAGTCAGCGTGGCCTCACTGGCTTTTATTTCATCTTCTTCTTATATCTATGTGGATGGCTTTGGCTTGAGCGAACAGGTTTACAGTTACTACTTCTCTTTCAACGCAATGGGGCTGGTACTCGGGCCGATGCTCTACTTGCAGTTGTTCAAACGCTTCCGGCGTGAAACGATCATTCAGGTGTGTTTTGCAGTATTGGCTGTGAGTGGCTTGCTGGTGTTTTTATTAGGCAGCGTAAGGCCGTGGGTCTTTGCTCTTGTTCTGTTACCAGCTTCTATTGCCGGAAGCTGTTTGCGCCCACCAGGCGTTAACTTGATGCTGGAACAACAGAAAGAAGATACAGGTTCGGCTTCTTCTTTGATTGGTTGTTTTGGGATCTTGATGGGCAGCGCCGGAATGATGATTGTTTCGTTTGGCTGGATGGACACGATCCTGATGTTGGGTACACTGTACCTGATCGTTGGGCTGATCTGTGCCATCCTGTGGCCTTTCATCTTCCGGAGAACCCGGCCGATTGCATATCCAAGTACTGCGGAAGTAGCAGCGGATTAAGTTCCGTTCACTACTCCTCTGGCTAAGTAAACTGGAATGCCCCCGTTGACCAGACGGAGCGAGTGATCGAGCTCTATACCCGTTTGACCAAGCAGAGCCAAATCATTGCATAGAATAGCGACATGCCAACCTGAACAATGCGCGCGAAGCACTTTACCAAACTGAGCATAGAGATTTCGCAAGTCTTTGTTGCCGCTAACGCGAACGCCGTAAGGCGGGTTGGTAACGACCCAACCTTGACCCGCAGGAGGCTGAATGGCTGACACCGCATGGGTGGCAAAATCGAGCTGATCTTTTACGCCGGCCCGCTCGGCGTTCGACTGGGCGATAAGAACGGCACCAGCATCACGGTCAGAGGTCTGGATGGATGGAATTACGCCAGTGGTGGGGCTGGGATACTCCGCCAAGATTGATTTCCAACGATATTGATTAAAGCCGGGCCAGTTCATAAAAGCAAAACGCCGCTGAATACCAGGCGGAATACCCCGTGCCATGAGAGCGCCCTCAATGGCAATCGTACCAGAGCCGCAGAATGGGTCCAGCAACGGCGAGGAGGCATCCCAGCCGGAAGCGAGGAGCATAGCAGCGGCGAGCGTTTCACGCAAGGGGGCTTTGGCAGTTTCTTGACGGTAGCCACGACGATGGAGCAATTCACCAGAAGAGTCAATGCTGATAGTGCAAAGGTTATTGATAATACGCACGATCACCAGTTGAGCGGGCGTCCCCGCCTGATGATCTTCAGGGCGAACGACTGGGGAAGGCTTTCCCAAATGATCGCCAATGGCTCCAGCCACCCGTTCAGCTACGGCCCCCGAGTGGTAGAGTTTTGACTTGCTACAGGTAACATGCAGCGTAACAGGCTGCCCTGGACTGAAGTAACCTTCCCAAAACAACCGGCTGGCATGTTTACGCAGATGAGAAAAACTAGTGGTGTAAAACTCACCCAGACGAACCAGAACACGGCTGGCAGTACGCAGACAGAGATTGGCGCGATAAAGGGCATCACGATCCCCTTCAAAGCTCACGCCGCCGATCTCATCAGCGGAGAGACGCATTTCTTCAGTATGAACCTGGGTGGTTTCTGAAAGCAAACCGAGCGAACGCAGCTCTTGGGTTGTAAAAGGCTCCAAACCAGGTGGAGTAACAGCAAAGTAGGTATTCAGCATAGGGTTTACCGGGTAAACTTCACAGATTTTCCCGCCGTCTTACGGGTGACGACTTCTTTCTGGCGCTCTTTGCGGCGCAAGTCTTTCTCCACGTAAATCGGTTGGAGGGTGAAAGGATCCATTTCTGTATAATACATTAGACTGGCATAGGTAGAGGGTGTGGGGGTAAAGATTTGAACCTGTTCAGGATTGACATGCAGCTTACTGCTGGCAAAATGCTTGAGATGCTGCATGTCCTGTTCAGTGCAACCTGGATACGCCGCAATGATATAGTAGGTGAGGAATTGGTTCTTCCCAGCAGCTTTTGAGAGGCGTTCAAAGACATTTTTGAATGCTAACAAGGTGCTTGTGTCTGGCTTGCCCATCAAGTCGAGAACATGCGATTCGGTATGTTCTGGAGCGATCTTCATCTGACCCGAGACATGGTGTTCAACAACCTCACGCAAATATGCTTCCCCGTGAGCGCGGTCGGACAGGAGAAGGTCGTAGCGGACACCAGAAGCTACAAAAACCTTCTTTACACCAGGCAGACGGCGAACTGCGCGGAGCAGATCTACCTGAGGACTGTGATCGACCTTAAGAGACGTGCAGACGGTTGGATAAAGGCACCGCTTTTGAGGGCAACTGCCGCGCTCTAGCTTCTTACGGCATTCATAGCCATACATATTCGCGGTTGGCCCACCTAGATCTTGAATGTACCCTTTAAAATCGGGATGGTCGGTTAGCTGTTCCGCTTCGGCAAGGATGGAGGATTGGCTGCGCCAGCGGACGGTGCGACCCTCGTGGACGGCAATCGCGCAAAAGTTACATTCACCATAACAACCGCGATGGGTAGAGATTGAAAAACGGATGGTTTCGAGCGCCTTAGCCGGGCCGATCCGCTCGTAGTAAGGGTGTTGGACGCGCTCATAGTCCAGGGCATAAACAGTGTCAAGTTCGGCTTGCGTCTGGTAAGGAGTAGGGGGATTCTGCACCAGAAAGCGGTCAGCATGTTTCTGATATAAACCACGAGCAGTGAGAGGATCATTGTTTCGATAAAAGGCGTGGAACATCTCGATGAAGGCGCGCTTATCCTGTCGAACAACTTCGTAAGCGGGCAATTCCAGGTAATCGGGTGGAACCTCTCGACTGATATAACACAAACCAGGAATAAGGCGGGGGTCTTGACCCGTACTGAGGCAAGCCGCCAAACGCAGCACGGTCTGTTCTGCCATGCCGTAAAGAATGTAATCGGCTTTGGCATCGAAGAGCAGTGAGCCGCGAACACGGTCAGACCAGAAATCATAATGAGCGATGCGCCGAAGGCTGGCTTCAATCCCCCCAAGGACAATAGGCCGGGCTGGCGCGGAAGGGCTAGCTTGTTTCGACCAGCGCCGGATCAAATTGGTGTAGACGATGGCAGCACGGTCAGGGCGGCGGTCATTCACGCCGCCGGGCGTATAATCATCACTCTTACGTTTTTTCTTGGAAGCAGTGTAGTTTGCCACCATCGAATCGACACTGCCAGCTGTCACCCCCCAAAACAGGCGGGGTTCGCCCAGGCGAGCAATATCAGCGAGACTGGCTGTATTGGGCTGAGCAATGACACCTACCCGATATCCAGCCTGTGCTAACACCTTACCAATAACGGCAGTACCGATATAAGGGCTATCAATATAACTATCGCCAGTTATCAGAATAATGTCGCAAGCATCCCAGCCAAGATGGCGCATTTCATCAAGAGTCGTTGGAAGAAACATATTCTCATATTATAAGTCATAAAACCCCCAAGAAACCAGGTCACTTAATCTGGAGTGAATAGAAGTCAGGTTTGTTAAGGGCGTCACGGTGCAGTTGTCCTTGTGCATCCGGGAAACAACGCTTGAACTTTTTCAGAAGTGGACCGTTGGGATCGGGTGGTAAGATGAGCACATAGGATTTGTCAGGGTCCAACTGATCACACTCGGTGAAGTAATTGTCTGAAATGAGATCCTCGCGACCGTGGCGGTTTTTCAGGACGTTGTAAATGCCCATTGGTTCGGGCTGCCCGGCCCCACCCCAGCAGCAAGCCGACAATTCCACCGTCACATTAGAAGGCAGCGTGTCGATATACTGGGCGATGAGATATCCCCAAGGTTGATTATGTTCGGGCAGCTCCCAACGATATACATTGAAGTACTTATCGAAGTTGAGAATAGCTACGACTGCCAATACTGCGACCACTACGAAGCCTGCAAACAAACGTCCAGTGATCTCTTTCTGGGAAACCTGGTCAGCCTGTTTAAACTTATTCTGAGGCGTAAGCCTGGCAGAACTAAAAAAGTTGACCCCGGCTTGACGAAACAAACGCCCCAACCAGGTGATCAGCCGGACAAGCAGCAACCGGAGCGCATCCAAACCGAGAGCGACCAGTAAAAACACAAACGGAGCGACACTTAAAGCCCGGCTGGCAGATGGAATCTCATTGGGGGGCAAACCAGGGGCGGCAGAGGGCATAAGGAGAATCAGGAATGGAATCATGATCCAGCCCCACTTGGAGCGATAATGGAAGTTGAGGATGAGCCATATCAGCCCCAGATCCATTAACACGCCGCTGACAGGATCTAGAACAGGGCGACCTGAAACATTCGTCCGGAAGGCGCGATCGCCGGTCCACTGGAACATACCTAGAGCTACGAGCATGTTGTGGCCAAAAGTTCGAAGGTCTTGGAAAAGGGAAATATCCTTTTCCAAGACCTTCGAACTGACATACCCCCCTTGCAAAAAGGCAGAACTGCCATTAATCACTTCTCTAAACCAAAAGAGGAAAGGGATCAGCACAACGAAGGCGATGATCAGCGCCATGCTCCAGGGAGCGCGCGGATTGGTGAACAACAACTGCCAAACAATTAACGCCAGGATGACAAGCGGCAAGATAAAAGTGGAAGGATAGGTGAACAGGCCCAAACCTGCCAGGATCATACTCAGGATGACGTTGTACTCATGATGACGATGCACAAAACGGACGAGGAAATATACTGAACCGACCGACAAGACAGGTGCCAGAATCTGCGGTGAATTCCCGAGGCGAGCAAATAGGATGAGCCAAAAGGATACAGCAGACACGAACGCCGCCAGGAGGCCAATGCGGTGACCGAATAACTCTTGTCCTAGCCCATAGAGCAAGAGAACAACCAGCAGTCCGGTGGCCACAGAAGCCAGTTTGTAGGTTTCGTAGCTGGCGCCAAAGATGTAGGCGAAGCCAGCAACAACGTAGTGGTAAGCAGGACCAGCGCTCATATTGAAGCGCCAGGGCCATCCACCGGACAAAATGGCGGTTACCTCGCGATTCTCAATCGAGATGTCACCATACCATTCGCCCGGTAACATGCGCAGACGGTAACCAGTGACCGCCAGGTAGAGGGCAACAATTCCCAGCAGAGCGAAGGACTGCCACCTTACGATAAGCGCCCGCCTGAGGGTCCATCTTGGAGGTGTCGTTATCGTATGGACTTTATCTTCTGACATCGCTTGCATATTTAATCAACAGGGAAAGAAATTCTATTAATGCAGAAGTTCCTGTTCAGTGCGTTCCGCTTCATCGAACAGGCTGGCGACCTCATTCTTGATGTCAGGGGTGGCACTGGGCGAATAAGGGATAAACTTAATCAGGTCGCGAGCTTGCCGCATCAGATCTTTCACCTGAGCGACGTATGAAAAGTTCCCGCGCCCCATCTCTTCTGGGATAGGCAGATCACGGGCCTTTTGAATGATCGCGCGGGCACGGGTGATTCGTTCAGCAGCCGGTATCATACGAGCCATACATTTCCTCCTCTTGCCGGATCATCATCTTAATTAATTCTACCAGCGGTCGTACGTTAAATATGAAAATTGATCAGGTCTCTAAAAACTGGCATGAGAGCATAAACCACCATCCAGAAAGCCTGCTTTCTGGATGGTGGTTGTAAGGTTTTGTAAAACAGAAGTTCTCAAGCGTTAGTCGTTGCCGTCCCCTTTTGCTGAAATGGCATCTGCCAAAGGAACATTATTCAAATAAATCTCCACATCTTTTACGCCGTCAAACTGCAAGCCAACGTACTTTAACTGCTGTTCAACACGAGGAACATCGCAAACCCCTCCTAAAGCGAAGTCGCCAAATAAGCGAATAACAGCATTCTCATTTTGAACAGTTACACTGCCGACTTGAAGACCAGCATTTAGGAGCGCGTTATACAAGTTTTGGCCCGGATAGTCTGCCGGATTTGCTGAGAGGATGGCTTCGTAGGCTTGCCGAATCTGGTTGGCAAGGTCTCCGGATGGTTGAACACTGCTGTCCACCGTTACAAGGCTATCACCACAGCCAATTAACATTCCTGATTGACCATTGTCCTCCAGCTTAACCAGGTAAAGTTGAATGTTGCCGGTTTGCGCACCAGACTGACTTGTCGGCGTGACCGCGAGCGGCGTTCCAGCCAGCGGGGTGGCTGTCATGCCGACGATGGGAGTTTCCATCGTGTCAGGAACAACCCGAATGTTCTGGGCAGTTAGATCTGTACGGACGTTGTACTCTTTCCCATTGTCACTTAATACCACCAACCAACCTGGAGTAATCACCTGAGCGCAAATCTCATTCACTTTTGGCAGCCCAAGACAGGCATCTGGCCATTCTTGCCGGGCAGCACTCACCACCTTAATCTGATCAACCGGAACTTGCAGTTGACCACTTACCCAAGTTTTCACTATGCTGCCAATCTGTTCCTCGGTTAATATGGGAGGGTTTGGAACGACCGTTTCTTGTGCGACACCCGATGTTTCTGTTGCTAGCGTGAGCGGCGTTTCTGTGAGAAATGGAGTCGTCGTTTCAATTCCAGTTTGTGGGATGGACGGAGTCACCGGAGCACAAGCTGCCAGTAGCATCAGGAAACCAAGCATCAACAAGGCACTTAGCTTCTTTAAACTCATCTTTGTAAAGCCCTTTCTATTGCCCAAGAAGATTGAATTCGAGATATACTTTTGCCAGAAGCTGCTGGTTTGATACGCCCTTCAGACCTGGACAATGAAGACCTGAGCCCCCTTTTGTATCACTTCTTATGACATTGTAGAGGGTAATCGCCGGGTTAAAAATGGATGAAAACCATAAAGCAGAATGTGGGATTTCCCCCATAGAAGCGAATGTAAGGAAAAAGTTGCTAAACCATATTGCCTTTGCTATGGATGGAAATGGGCGCTGGGCCCTAAAACGAGGCTTGCCGCGCAGCGCAGGGCATCAAGCGGGATTTGATCATATTCCAGAGGTGCTAAAGGTTTGTTACCAACTTGGAATCCCTTTTGTGTCTGCTTATGGGTGGTCAACTGAAAAATGAAAAACAAGATTGTGAACCAAAAAACACCCGACAATCCAAAGACACAAGCGACTGCGCTGTTCACCCTGAGCCTGGTACTGTGGCTGCTGGCGTTGATCTTCGCAGGATATGCCGTCTGGTTCGCGCTGACTGTGCCAGGGGGGACTTTATGGGCCGCTTTGATCTTGCTGATTAGCAGTCTCACTTTCGCAGCTGGTTTCGGACTATACCGGATGAAACGATGGGGCGTAATCCTGTTTGGCATTCTGGTGTTACTTGGTTCGGTCAATCATCTGGTCACGGTAGTGCAGCCCTTTACCAACCTGACCTCTACCGATTTACTTACTGTGGTTGAGAGCATTATAAGTGTTCTAAGTGGTTTCTTAATCCCTTTCGCGCTGATCTACTTAACCATTTTGCTCTGGCGAAAAACCACATGAGTACAGCGCGTAAAATCAATTGAGAATCGTTAGCCTTTCTGGAACTTTTTCGAATCAAACTCGTCTTCTACGTAGCTCTATATTCAGTAAAGTTCACTCAAATAGATGACGAGAGGTCGAATGAAACTACACCACCTGATTCTCCCCATGCTGCTACTGCTCCTGCTGGTCGGCTGTGTTCCAGTTACCCCAGTTATTCTTCCTACAGAAACCCTGGCTCCTACCGAACCAGTCATCCCTACTGTGATCACGCCCGGGTCTGAAGTGAGTGCTGGAAAGTTTATCTTCATCGATCATCACCTTCAAAAAGAGGGTCAATGCGTAAAAGGCACTTGCAACCCAGGGCCGATGATTGACTTCCCTACTTACAGTTGGGACGATGCGAACAAGATTCTTTCGGCTATGCTTCTAAACTTTGAGATTAACGATCAGCTCAAAGCGGTTTATGGAAACGGGCAAAGCCTGAGCGGCATCGCGGGTGGAGGTGCTGGTACCCGCCTGGATGGGGTTTATAATTTACCCTATCAACAAAATGATCTCACCCTCACGCGCATTGATGCAGATGGAACTGCTTACTTGCAGTATCAAGGTCAGTCAGTTGTATTAGAAACAGGAGAAGAATGGCGGATGGTCACAGAAGAAGACATTCATCAAGATCAGGGGACAGCCCACATTGTGACCACTGACCGTATCGTAAATTATGGTGTTCTTGAACCTTCGCAGATTATTAAGCGCTAATCACCCTCACCACAGACCGGGAATGAATTTGCCCACCCCAAAACGCGCATCTCTTTTTCTCCATTTTGCGCTGTTGGTGTGCCTGGGCATGTTCCTCCCGGCCTGTTCGGCAACCTGGTCGGCCCCAGAACTCACCACGACCCCCTTTCTTACAAACACAGTCCACGCACCTACTTCCACGCGGGTTTCCCCCTCGTCAACGCCCACCCTCACAAACACCGCAGTTCCCCCTACCCTGACTCCGATACCATCGCCCACCCCTACCCAGATCATCCCCAGCCCAACTCTGGCTGCGTTTCAAACCCCACCTTATATCACTACAACCAATGTTACACAGTTAATCCTGCAAGCACGCCAGCCAGCCGGACAGTCCGCTTCTTTTGCTTTCAGTTCAGATTCGCAATTCCTGGCATTTGGCAACGACTCATCTGTTGTTGTCTGGGATCTCTACCAAGGGCAGATCATCCAGGTACTCAGCTCCTCTGATGAACAAAGCCGTTTCACAGGGGATATCACTTTCAGCCATGACGGTAAACTGATCGCTGCGATTGACCGCGATAGGCAGGTGGATGTGTGGAATCTAGAAAGTGGGTCGTTACGTTTACAAGTTGAAGGGGAAAGCGGGTCTCATCTCCAAAGTGTTTTATTCAGCCCAGATAGTCAAAAAGTCATTGCAGCCAGCGCTTCGGAAGGCAGCCTTGCATTTTGGGATATCGCCAGCGGCGAGATGCTTTCAAGACAGGTGACTGGCTCTGGCGGCGAAAGCAACCTGCTGCCCCACCCAAGCGGGCGCTTCATCCTTTCCACCGGGCAGGACGGCTTCCTGCGTTTTTGGGATCCAAAATCAGAAGAGGTGATTAAGACCAGAATTTTGTACATCTGCCCTTCTGATGTGCCTGCAACAGCATTTACGCCAAACGGATATGTTTTGGCGATTGAGTGTGTAAGACAAGGCGCAGACAGCCTGGAAAGCGAAGTTTATCTTTACCAACCTAATCTGTATCAGATTGGAAATCTACAGTTTGTTGGTCATCTGATTCTGGAGTGCCCATCAGTCCAAATCCATCTCCTTTAATCGGGACGGCGCGTTGATTGCTATGGCGTCATCACAAGAAATTGCGTTTTGGAGTATTCCGCTGCAAAAAGAAATTTTCAGGCTGGGCGACTTTCCATCCCAAGTTCACCAGATGGAGTTTAGCCCGGATGGGCGCCTGTTCGCCTGTACCACAACCGATGGAGAAATTGAATTGTGGCGCATTCCGTAAACAAATAAGCGCGTAAAGAAAAAGAATGCAGAAAACCTCTCTTACACAAACGGCTCGCTACTTGCTCTCGTTCGGTCCAGATCCTGCTTCGCGCGTACGGTTACTGCGTGAGGTGCTAAAGCTGCCCAAAGATGACCCCACGCTCCTGAAAGCGGCGGTAGAACTGAACCAAAGCCAATCCGTCATACAGTTGGTTGGCACTGGCCCTGATGGGTGGACTGCTCTCTATCTCCCGGCTAAGGCATCCAGAGAATGCCTGGATGAGACGGTTGTGGATCCTGTCCTTTGTGTGAATCGTCGTCATAATAGGGCTTGAAAGTTACAGTGTGATGCGGTAATTTCCAATAAAGGTGTCTGGCTGCCCCGTAAAAATGCTTTATCGACCCTTTCTTAACACTGGGGCGCCTAATCTTTACATGTACTTAACCTTTCTAGAGCGAATTTAAGTTGACTTTTTCCTTAAAAAGTTACAAAATATTACCAACAGGAAGAAGGATAACGGACCAGACAACAATTGAACAAAGACAACTTATTTTTCTCCGCAAAACAGTATCATAGGGGTTCTCCTTCAAGCCTACGGGAAAACCAAATAAAATGGTCTGCGCAACCGACGATGTGTTTTCATCGCCGGTTCTGTTTTAACAAGCAGACAGCTCATACTTTATATTCTGGGTTTACGGCTGTAAACGACAGTCGTAGAAAACGAGCCGGTAGAAAAGAGAGGTCAACAAGGTAAAAAGTTATGCTTACTCTTCAGTTTGATGGCCTGTATCGAGGCGCTCCTGCTGATATGAAACTGGGAAACAATGCTGGCATCTTATGCTATGGATGGGTGGTGATAAAAGATGGTGCTGTGATTGCTCGCGGGCATGGGGGTTATGTCCGCAGCCGCGATGCATCTTCGAATGTTGCTGAATATCTGGCATTAATCGAGGGCCTGGAAGCGGTACTCGATATGGGTGTTCAAAGTGAGTGGATTATCATAACGGGGGATGCAAAATCTGTGATCGAACAAATGGAAGGAAATGCAGCGGTCAGCGCAAGCAGCATTCGACCGCTTTACCGGAGGGCTCGCAAGTTAGTCACTCAATTGACGCGAGCTTACTGGAGTTGGACACCACGCCGCAATAATCATGAAGCGGACGCGTTAACCCGCCGGGCACTTCGCCAACTACGCGCCAATCCAAAACATTATGAAGCAGCTCTACAGGCGCTCAGTAAAGGAAAGCGTAAAGGGCGGGCATCTAACCAGTTAACCCCAGTCCTCGACTTAAGGCTTTACCAGCAGGCCTAAGAAAGTCTGACTAAGCACCTGCACATATCCGATACGTTATCGTTAGGTAAGCGTTACGGGAAAGGCGACATGAAAATCTCGATTATTATCCCAACCCTGAATGAGGCGGATAACATCACAGCTATCCTGGAGTCTGTCTTCCTGCAGGAGGGGGTGTATGAGGTAATCGTAGCAGATGGCGGCAGTAAGGATGAGACGCAAAAGCTGGCAGCGCACTTTTGCACCGTCATCTCCGCGCCTCGTGGGCGGGCCTTACAAATGAATTATGGAGCGCAAGAGGCAAATGGTGAAGCGCTGCTTTTCTTACATGCTGACTCGATTCTTCACCCAGAAGCTTTAAAAGGTTTGCGCAGCGCATTAAATGATGCACGTGTGGTTGGGGGGACTTTCACCATGCGGTTTGATCATCCCCATCCTCTATTTCGTATCTACGGTGCCTTAACCCATCTCCCTGTGCGTTTTTTGCACTTCGGTGACCAGGGTATTTTTATTCGCCGGAATGTATTTGAACAGTTGAACGGTTATGCTGAAATTGGACTCATGGAAGATATTGATCTTTACCTACGGATGCGCAAAGTAGGAAGGACGGCGATTGTGCCCTACCCCATCACGACCTCAGCGCGGCGATTTTTACGGCACGGTCTTATCTGGCAGCAAATCATGAATATTGGGCTGGTGGCGCTTTTTCTGCTTGGGGCAAACCCTGACCAGATCGCACGTTGGTATCAGGCACACAAACTCTAAAGAATCCGCCCGGTCAATCTATCCCTTAGAAATCATCCAGTTTGTGATTGAATGATTCTCCTGGGTAGCCTGTAAAGAAGGTTAGTGTTTTTCGCCAGGCAGTATCTTCTTCTTCGGTGAGCTTTTCTTCGCGATACGACCAGTTGCTCTTGCGTATAAACTCCTGCATATGGACTGACTGCTGTTCTAACCGGTCAGCGGATCCCTTCACCAGGTACTGAACAGCCTGCGGAAAACGGGCAGCATGTAGATCTACAGCGGCACGCAAGTGAGCCAAACAGACCCCATCAGAAGCCTGATAGGCTGTCCGTACATCCCCCTCTTTTTCCAACTCTTCACATAACACATGCAGGCTGTTCAAGGCAGCGTTGTTGCCAGCCTCACAGACTGGGCAAGGGCCTTTGGGAAGCAGTGGAATCCCGCTGCCGCGGAACAAGCCGAACTGACGCAGCCAGTTTCTTAACTTCGCACTTCCCCCTGATTTTGGGGCCAGATGGCGCAGCTCACCCGCTACAACCCGACCTAAATGCTCATAAATAATATTGGTTCCGAGTGGGACACTACTGGTCGAAAGCTCTTGCGCCACCATAAGACGTGTGTGCAACGGACAGAAACCATAGGAAGCGAGAATGCCCTGACGAACTTCAGGGTCATTGACGTTTTCCCACAGGAAAGATTCAACTGCGCGCCTAGCACCTTGACGGAATAAACGACAAATCGGACATCCAGGTTTCTGCATGGCTTCAAGAAGATGGGTTACAGCCAATGCAAAGGCCATTTTTACAACTACCCAACCTCTCTCCGCAAGTAAGCCACCAGGCGGCTCAACCCGATGACTGCAATCAGAACCAAGATCCCGGCAACCCAGAAGTCTAGCTGGATGCGCGCAGACAGCGCTACCGAACCGACCAACACACCGATCACTTCTACCAGCATCAGGCGTCGTAAGTGGGCGCTCCCCAGGCCGGTCTCCATTTCCACCCTTTTCACTGAATTCAAACGCTGCAAGAATTGATCCAGGTCCCAGGCCCCTAAAGCTGCAACTGTCGAGAAAAGCATCAAGAAAGAAGGTGCATGCGTCCAAAAGCCACTCACTGCAGCAAGGATAAACCCGAACAAAAACAAGGTTTCGAGGCCATGGACGCCGCGCTGCTGCGAAAAGAACCAAAAGCTGCTGACGAAAACGACAAATAGCGCAACAACCAGCAGGCCGCTCAGGGCTAAACCAACAGCCAAAGCAGCGACAGCAACGACGAGATGCGTGACAAAAAAGAGGGTAACGGTTTTCATCGGACTGCCACCCTTTGGACAGGAACTGCCCGGCTAAGTTTTGAACGGACAAGAGGCTCAAAGGGCTGATCAACCGACCAATCCAAAACCCGTATACCCATTCGTTCCAGCTTGTGTATCAATAATGAACGCTCAATACTCGCCAGTTTCCAGGCTAGCCCACCATACGCTTTCATCGCATGGGCTTCAAAGTTAACGGGATTCGGACTTACCACCATCACTTCATAGCCAGTGGCGCGCAGCCGGGTGAAAGCAGGAACATCTTCAGCCAGCAAGGGACTAACAAACACAATTTGCGATCCAGCCGGGAAGAAACGGGTCGGTAGATAGCGCAGGCTTTCAAGTGCGAAGTTGTGACCCGTATGCGCCTGGCCCAGGGCGCGCATGATACGATCTTGCTGCACTTTTCCATATCCGGGGAAGGTGCGTTCCATCCCAAAACCATAAATAAGCAGACCCACCCGGTTGCCATCACTCAAGAAAGCGTCGGACAGAGAGGCCGTCGCCAGGACACCATACTCAAAAAGGGACTCGCCGTTTTTCATCACAATATTGGACTGCTGACGGGCATCTAAAATGATCCCTACATCCGCAATCCGTTCTTGCTCAAACTGATTAACAAATAGATTTTGTTCGTGACGCGCGCTGGCACGCCAGTTGATCCAACGGCGAGGATCGCCCATTTGATACTCACGAAGGCCGTAAAAATCAACACCCGAACCCGCTTTCCGGGCAGGGATGGGCCCGGAATGACCATGCGTGCGCGGGGGACGGATGGCAACGTGCTTTAAGTGTACAGATTCTGGCAAGAAGACCAGACGAGCCGCGGCAGGAAGCTCTACTTTTTGACGTAAGACACCCAGATGATCACCGGCAGTAACAGACACCTCTTTGAAGTCGTAACTACCTCGCCTGGCCCGGATCGTGTAGGACAACTCTACCTCGGAACCGTGCGGCATACTCGTGAGGGCACGAGTATCTCCATCTACCAGAGTCAACCCCTGCGGCAGATTGTCTTCCAACAGCACTTCTTCGAGATCAGGGCCTTCATTCTTGATAATGACTTTCACTTCAACAGGTGTTAACTGTGGAATTGTATCGGCGCTGAAAGAACGAGCAGCCTGGAGTTGTGCCTTTGGAGGACGGTGTAACAACGCTGCGCCCAAGTAAATGATGAGCGGCAGAGACAGCACCAGCGGCCCACCATTTAATGTGACCAAGCCCAGAAAAAACAGCGCGTATATAATACTGCCGAGGAGCAGGAAACGGCCTGCCATTATGCTCCTTTCAAGACAGGAACCGGGACAGACTGCATAATTTCACTTAGAACATCATCAGCGGCGGATCGATCCGTCCACAGATCTGGTTCAAGGATCAGGCGATGGGTAAGCGCAGGGCGGATAAACAGCTTGACATCATCAGGTAAGACATAACTGCGACCATGCATCGCGGCCCAACTACGAGCAAGCTTGAGCAGAGCGAGCGTGCCACGAGGACTGGAACCAACAGATACCTTGCGATGGCGACGCGTTTCAGTCGTCAGAGACACAATGTAAGCCTCAATATCCGAATCCAAAAACACTTCCTCAACCGCCTCGCGCATGGCACTTAACCCCTCCGAATTGGTCACTGCTTTGAGATCCATGGCATCAGAGCGGCGCTCACGTCGACGCCGGAGAATCTCCTGTTCCTCTTGAGGAGAGGGATAACCAATAGAAAGCTTCATGATAAAGCGATCTAATTGGGCCTCGGGCAGCGGGAAGGTGCCTTCGTATTCGATGGGGTTCTGGGTAGCAATGACGATGAAAGGCTGCGGCAAATGCATTGTTTCGCCTTCGAGGGTCACCTGGTATTCCTGCATCGCTTCCAACAATGCTGACTGGGTACGTGGTGAAGCGCGGTTAATTTCATCTGCCAGAATGATGTTGGCAAAGATAGGCCCTCGGCGGAGCGAAAACTCGTTCGAAGACCGGTTGTAGATGTACCCACCGGTAATATCGCCAGGCAGCAAGTCAGGCGTGAACTGGATACGTTTAAAGTCAAGACCAAGCGCAGTGGCGAAACTGTTTGCGATCAAGGTCTTTGCCAGGCCAGGATAATCCTCCAGCAAGATATGTCCTCCGCTGGTTAGAATAGCAGCCATGATCTTCTCAAGCACCTCACGCTTACCAACAATCGCACGTTCCACTTCACAAATCACTTCATTTGAGAGCTTCTGAACTTCAGAGACTGGGACGGTCATACTTTACCTCCAACTCCTCTTCAATGTAGTGCAACACGCGATCCAGATCCTGGTCAGGCTGGATGGTACGCGGATCGCCGGGGGATACAAACTTACTTACAAACCAGGCGCGAATCTGACGAAACAGGTATGGGAAGAAACCAATAGGCCCAATTTCGCGCTTGAGAACATTTTTCGTTAAATATTCTTTTATTTCGGGCGGCACAACAAACTGCCCCTTTTCTAAACGCGTCTCTATTTGACGCGGCGTCAGCCGGTGACGGTAGGAGAGCAGATCGAGTAACAGACGACCAACCAACTCGTTGAGCATGCTGCGGTAGAAGGAACCCATATGCATGGTATTGACACGGTTTGACCAGTAAGCTACCCGTCCATAGTTAACCCCGTTTGACCTGGAATAGTCGCGGTAAGGGATCGGTTCAGCGGGATCTTTTTTGGGTGGGCGCGTGCTGCGATAAGCGATGAACAAAGAGATCAGCAGCAGCATGATCCAGAAGAATATCTGGGGAGTACTATCTACGAACAAACCAATAACCCAAATCCAATACGAAACCGGAATGACAATGGCCTCGCGCACAACATCACGCGCAGTGAACAGAAGAATAAAGGAAACGATGAGGATGACTGCGCCAGCAATCACCAAACGGCGAAGGTTGACATTTTTCATCGAACTCTCCGGCAAGCACTAACGATCGCCGTCAGACTGCTGAGTGCGATACGCTCTTCCTGTCGTCCTGGTTTATAGGCCCCATAGCGCACCTGCTCAAACAGCATTGTAAGCTGGTGGATCGGTTCCATAGGCAAGCCGCGTTCTTGAAGCAGCAGCTCAAATTCATGAGGTGTCATGCCCCGCCCACGAATGATGTTGCGGTACTCGCTCAGGGCTTTGTTCATATCTGTGTAACAACGGATGATGACATCACGAAGATCGCCGCCCGCCCGAATGGCATTAATCGCCGCTTGCGCATCGTCAGCCATTCGCTGGAGCGGGCGTTCTTTCCGTCTCTCTCTGCGAGCGCGCCAGATAAAATAGATGATGCCCAGAAAGATGGCCGTCGCTAACAAAGCCAAACCCACCGTCGTCGCTGTTACGACCCAATCCGGTGGGTTGGCGGTAAACTGCGGCATGACTTGCTCAGAAGGCACCTGCGTAGGCACATCTTGAGGAAGATTAAATTCAAAGTTTTGAACCATCCGGTCACCGGCCGGTTCTTTGAGGAAAAACCACAGGATGATGGCAATCGGCAGGAGCGTGAGGATATCTCGGATAAAGCGCTTACGCGCTTCGGGAGAAATGATCAGATAAATGACATAGAAGGGAATCAGTGCCCAACCGATGATAAACAAAACACGCATCAATGCAACGAGAGAGTCAGTTGAAGCGCCGGTTGTGCTGTTCGTCTGAATGTCAGGCTTTAGTAACGAAAGGGGAAGCGACTTTCCAGGCGCCATTTGCAGCTCAGCCAATGCGGCTGCAAGCACCAGCATAGCGACGAGAGCGACTCCCAAAAATATGAGAATTGTTACCTGCCGATTGGTTTTCACAGCATCTATTTTATCAGAAGGCGTCACTTCTACAGGGCGTTTTGTGATGATTTTCTTAAGAATCAGGAACTTCCCACAGTATTATCGGGAACTGAAAGGCGCATTGGCCTTCGACCATCGCAGCCTGAACACCAGACAACAAAACTTGACCTGTTGGGCCTAACTCGCTGGTGAATGTTTCGATCAAAGAAACCGGAGATGAGAAGGAACCGAGGACGTTTCCCGACAGATTAAAGACCTCAAGTTTGTCTTCAGCATATAACAATGTTTCGTTCGCGCCAATTAGAACCCGAGGGATCGTGTTGGTTGGAAAAGTATCTAAAAGTTTTTCTGTTCCGCCCGATAAATCTACCTGCGAAATCTTCTGAGCGTTTTGATCCTGACTTACGACCCAGGAAGCAGCAGGGAACGCACGCCACGCGAGGATGGAGTCCGCAGTCAGATCGAAAACGGGTTCGAGGGTGGCTGCCGGCAAAAAAGAGATGTTCCACTTGACCTCGGCTGGATTCGATTTTTGATCTGCTCCAGCCAGGCCTAACCATTGTCCATCTGGTGAAACCCAGGCGTTCAGTAAGGACTGACCGGCAGGCAGCAGGTCTTTCAGCACCACCGACTTTCCACCGGTTTCATCCAGCAGCATGTAATGGATTTGATCCAAGTTATCCACGGATCCAACCATTTGACCAGGGAACCAATAGGGCGTGCCAGCCAATGCGGTAGGGGCTGGCATACGGCCCCCATGCCCCAGATAGCTGAAACCAGTAATCTTTTGAGCCGGCTCTGACGCTGACAGGGGAATCTTCCACAACTCAGCGTTCGATCGTTCTGCGCTTACGGCGACTACCAAACCAGCGAAACTGCCCTCTGAGGCAACCGCAAGGTTCGCTTGAGAACTCGAAAAGGGGAATGAAACGCCTGGCTGCACCAAATCATCCAGTTCTTGAACCTGACTCCAAGAATTTGTATTCGGATCTAAACGCCATAGCCCTGTTTTGCCACTGACCAGAGCCAGGTTACCGGCCCCCAGCCAAACTTCCGCGACCGGCTCTGGCGCTTGCAGATCTTTTTTCTCGGCGCCATTCGCCGCCGATATCCATAAGCGATTTTCATCTACCCAAAGCAGGCGGTTGTCCGGAAGCCAGGTATCTATCTGATACTGCGTTTGCCCGGTGAGACTGGCCTGCCAATGCTCTCTCCCGGCACTGTCAAGAACGTAGAGGGCTGTTTGTGAAGGTTCAGGGCCGTTGGACTGGCGCAGCACCTGCACCGCCCACCAGCGCCCGCCAGGGGCTGGCTGCGCTTCTAAAACTGGGGAGACAAGTCCATTCAGCACCAACCAGCGGCCCGATATCCCAGAACCCATTTGCCAGTTCAGACTGGCAAGATTGGGCAGGGGCTGCTGTGCACCTGGTCCGGGCCAATAGTGGCAGTTAGCCTCAGCCTGAGCATCTGGCGTTGACAACGGTGAGAACTGCGTTGGAATCTCAATCGGTTCGGGTGTAAGGGGTAGGAAGGTGGATTGAATTTGTTGTAAAGTGAAGGCCTGTTCGGTGGCTTGTGCCTGCACGATGGCAGTAGCCTGCACTTGAGCAGCCTTGGTTTGTAAAGCGGCCACACTGGCTGTCAGAGCGGGATTGCTGAACAGGTTCGTATCAAAGATCGAACAGCCGGTTAGCAGGAGAACAAGAAGCAAACTGAATCCCTTAGCCAAGAGGCTGCTCCCGCCGACCAAACAAGGCAAACAAACCGAGGGCGGCAATCACTGCACCAGAGAATCCGAGGTGCGAAGCCGGGGAAAAGATCGGCAGCCGAGCGGAGATGCTGCGAAAAAGCGGCGTAGTTATTAATAACGGCGGATACAAGGTCAGCAGCAGGCCGACAACCAGAAAGACCCAACCGACAAACAAACTATGACCAACGCGTCTCAGCATGTACCAGGTGAGGGCAACGAGTAAGAGAGCCATAATGGCGTTTGAAACCTCAAAGCCCCAGATGACTGCACGCGGGTCGAGAGACTGTGATCCTGAGATCGTGAGGTTTTTGGTTATGTTGTCTAATCCTACAGCGACGATCAAGATGACAATCATTGCTGCTACAGCCCAAAGTTTGGTTCTGCTTTGATACACCATTTCCTCTTTTCCTCCTGGCTTTATAGACGGATTAATTGTAGCTGTTCTTTGATGGTTGGCGGAGTCGATTTGGCGAGATAGTCGTACTCGTTTATTGTTTTATTGTTTTGTTGTTTTGTTAGATTTTTTTTCCGAAGGGATGAAAAGCGCTGATACGTTATTAGCATTTATAGCAAGTAAAGACTGCACGCAGGACCTGTCAAAAGGTGCACGGCACAGTTAGGCCAGATAAGGAAACAGGAGACAAAACTGCGGGATGATCCAGAGAAGCAGACCATCCCGCAGAAGAGGCGTTGAAATGAAGTTTAGTTATGCGGCTCGTGGCAGTCGGTGCATTCCATCTTACCGTTGGTGAAGTTGCCCATCTCAAAATTGTCGCCAGTAGTATGGCAGGTGGTGCAAGATTGGGTTTCTTCCGAAAGTTGGAAGGCGGGGGTGAAGCTGCCGTCAAGATTGGCATTCAATAAGGCGACAGCATAGGCAGCCACATCACCGGCAAGGCGTCCGCAACGCTCGGCACGTTCAGGCACACCCGAAGCGACATTGGCAGTACGGCACCATTCTGTAACCGAAACATGGCAAAGAGGCGAGTTAGAAACGCTCTGCGGCAGTTCTTTGTCTGACTTGTACTCTGTTACGAGGAACTGGTGCTTGACCGCGTACTGGTTGCTCTGTTCACTGGGGAAGGGGGTTGTGGAATACCAACCCATCAGTTCACTGACGATCTTGCGAGCCAACTGACGTTCAGTCACCAGGTTGATCGCGGCGGAGGCCCCAATGAGCGCGCCACAAGTAGTGCCCCAACCAGCTACACCACCAGCGCCAAAGCCCATCATTTCGACCGGAATCTGATCGAAGGGGAAGCCCACTTTATCTCGTAAAGCCTCGACAATGGCTACAAAAGCGCCCATGCAGCAGTCACCGCGATAATAACCTTCGTGACCGCGCTTGCGTACTTCTTCGACATCTAGCTTGACATACTGCCAGGGAGAAGCGGGAATGGCGATGGCTTTCTCTACCGTTTTCTCTACTTCGACTGTCCGGACGACTTCAACCGGTTTTTCAACCTCAACCGTCTTCACTACCTCTACGGTTTTCTCGACTTCAATCGTCTTAATTACTTCTTTTGGCGTGCAAGCGGTTAAGCCAACAGCGCCAGCAACGACCGCTAAGCCACCGCGACGAAGAAAGAAGCGACGATTAGTGTTTGTCTGTTCAGCATTACCTGACATGATTCTCCTCCTCAAATGAGTATTATTCTGGCAAGAACAAGGATTTGCTCTCCAGGATAGTAGGCCGATCATTATTTGTTATGAGATTCTCTTGAACTACAAGAATATTAGCTTATTAAGCGTGGATTAAGAATTACTAAGTGTCATTTAATGTTCGTTACATATTTCACAAAGCTATCTTTATTTTGGCAGAGAATTAACATTTTAGGAATTGGGGTTTCGACACCTATCATAAAAAAATTCGAGTTTAGACAAACATCAGTAACCTGACTATCCAGTCAGGCTGAAACAGAACCTTACCAACCGAGTTTTAAGCCGTTTTTGTCACAAGCGGTGTCTTTTTGACGACCGGAAAGCGGGTTTTGGGCGTCCTGGGCTTGCCGGAAGGCCAGCCAGGCGGAATTCCGCGCGGTTTCGGGGAACGAGCAGGGGTGCCAATCAGCGCAAAAATCGGGCCAATGCTTTGTTGGACGCGCTGCGGGGTCAAGTGCTGCTGGGGTTTCTGCCAGGGCAAGGGTGCATCCTGGACAATCGGTCGAGTGAGGAAAATCATCCAGGTGGCCAGCGCGGTGAGCCAGGTCCAGCGGTCTCCGGCTTCCTTGCTTTGAAAGCGGGGGCGGGTCCAGCCCAGCGTTTCTTTGCGAAAATGCAGCCCGGGTTCAATCGGCCAGCGGCTATCGTATGCGCGCCAGATCGTTTCGACGGTGATGACCATCCCTGCCGGGATCGTCTTGGGTGCTAACCAGGCCAACCACAGGGCAGCGGGCGGCTTTTCCCGTTCAAGATGCACGCTGGCGCAAACCACATCGTAAGGCACATCCACGCCCTTCTTTTCATGCAAGTCTTTCCAGCGCTGCAACCGCACCTGTCCCCAGCGAGGATCCTCCAGTTCGATGACCTCATCGGGTTCGCCCCAGGTCTCGGCTTCTTTGAAGGCAAAGCGAGCGCCATGCACTCTGGGACGGCCCTTCTGATGCGGGCATGGACTGGGGCCGGGCGATACAAAACGCGATCGGCCCGCAGCCGAGCGGTAATGCCATAGCGCAGTCCTTTCACGGATCGCAAATAACCGGCATTGCCATACTTACCGTCACAGGCAACGATGTCCAGGGCTTCCACAAATGCCGCGCGTGCCTTCGCTAGCGCTTTCACCTGATCGGCTCCCACCGCTTGCGCCGTTTGGCTGCTGGCGACCCGCTGCTCATCGACGGGCAGAGCCCAACTGGTATGGGGCTCCACCACCCAATCCAGACTGGAGTAGGGATAGCCGATGGCCACCGTTCCTCCATTGACATCACTGGAGGCTTGAAATACGTACTGGCGATCCTCCAGCGTCTTGGCTCTGGGCCGCGGCCAGGGGGAGCCATCCAGGGCAAACACGCAGATCCCGCGGCTGGGCACTTGCTGGGCCAGATACGTTCGCAGCCAGGCTTCCTGCAACCGTCCATCTTCGACCGCCGCATAGACGCTCGGCCATTTGCGTTGAAATGCTTCTGCCTGGCTCAGCATCGCAAAAGAGGATACTGGCCCTTCAGATAGCAGCGCATCCAGCAGATCGAATACAGCATCGCGACGATAGGTGATTCCATGCTCGTAAACAGCTTGACGAAACTCGATTAGTTTGTTAACGTTCTCCTTGGTAGACTTTGGTTCTTTCACAAGTCCAAGTTTCTACCAAGGTGCGGTTTTCCTCAAGGGGATAACCGCACTACTTTTTGTCTAAACACGAATAAAAAAACATCTAAGATTTAAAGTCTTTCCAGGTGGAGGCGATATAATGAGAGAAGTACCACATTGAATCAGGCAGTCTCTCTACCCAGGGGACAGGCAAAATACGCGCCTTTGATACCGATTGCGGCCTTTTTGGGCCCATTTGTTTCCGAAATCGAAGCACTTTAGGAGAATTGCTCCTGATTCTACGTTGACGGTTTTCAAAGATGGCAGTTACAATAACGTGAATTTCTGTCGGAGGATTTAGCGATGCAAAACGGATCTTATCGGATGTACAAGGATAAAGTCATTATCCGTGTTAAAGACCGGCTGTGTGATACACCAACCGAACTGTTGTCCAGTAACCTGTTCCTCCAGATTTTGACTCAATGCATCACGACTCTTTCCCGACGAAATTCGCGACTGCTGGATATTTTTGAAAACAAGGAAATCACAGGTGAAGATATCCGGATGCTGGTCGAAACGTTGATCTTCCTCACAAAGCTGCCAGCAGATCTGGTTCCACGCGTGGTGAAAGGCTCGGAATCGCTTCTACGCGACCGGAGCTTATTCAATGGTTTTGTCGAATACCTTTACAATTACTGGCGTGAGATGCAGCGGCTGGTGATTTGCGACTCACAGGAAGATCAGTTAGACCAGCGCCCTTACCGTACTTTCAATAATACAGTGGAAACACTGACCCATCTGGTCCGCAGCACTTATCGCGATATTCAAGAGAATATCACAGGCAATCATCCGCGCATTTACCGCCAGGTACGCTCCGGCGCGGAAGTTGCGACTATCGCACTCGCAAAGGAAATTCCTTATTCACAGAAAATGTTTTGTAAGCTGAATGAGATTTCCGTAATCCGGCAGGTGTTGATCTACCCGCCGCTGATTTTTACCCCCCCGATGAATAAACGCTCAGGCACGTTTGAACGGGTAGACAGGAATCCGCTGAGTTATATCCAACTGGATAAAGAGGATTGGCTGTGCTACCCGGCGAAGGTCGGGCCGCTTGTGATATTGGTTTACTTCAGCTTGAACTTCTTCGAACTGGGCCTCGCGATGTGCAATTTGTTCGAACTGGCTGATGACGAGGATCTTCAGCGCCAGCCGGATGCGATTTATCTATATGGCGTTCCAGAAGCCAGTTTTCCCACTTTAGGAAAGACAGAAACGATCTTCTATGATGAAGGCAGCCTGGATGGGGTGTTGGTGGGTGCCGTGCCAGATAATCCTAAATATGGCTACTTTGGCTATCTGAAGAAGATGGTTCTTACCTTGCACAACATCAAGATGATGAAGCGACACCGCTTACCCTATCACGGCGCGATGGTCAATATTACCCTGCGCGGAAAGCGTCCCATGTCAGTGCTGATTATGGGTGATACGGGGGCAGGAAAGTCTGAAACCCTGGAAGCGCTGCGGAGTGTGGCAGGGGAAGAAGTGGAAGAAATTACGATCATCGCGGACGATATGGGTTCACTGGAGATCAAACCGGGTGGAAGTATTGCCGGGTTTGGTACAGAGACGGGCGCTTTTGTGCGCCTGGATGATTTGCAGCCCGGTTTTGCTTTTGGTCAAATTGACCGGACGATCATCATGTCGCCCTCGCAGGTAAATGCGCGGGTGGTTATCCCCGTGACGACCTACGAGAATATCACAAAGGGCTTCCAACCCGACCTGATCCTGTACGCGAATAACTATGAAGAAGTAGATGAGGCACACCCGATCATCGAACGGTTCAACACGTCGCAAGAAGCGATCAATGTTTTTCGAGCAGGAGCGGTGATGAGCAAAGGCACGACCACCACGACTGGATTGGTCTCGACCTACTTTGCCAATGTCTTTGGACCAGACCAGTACCAGGAAGTACACGAACCCCTGGCAGAAGAATACTTCCGGGCTTTCTTTGAGCAAAATATTTTCGTAGGCCAAATGCGTACCCGGTTAGGGCTCACAGGGCAGGAACACAGCGGCCCCGAATCCTCTGCCAGAGCGCTCCTGGAAGCTTTGAAGAACTTTGAATAATCCCCTGGGTGCTTAACCTATTAGCGGGAACGGATCCAGGGCAGGAAAAGCATGAGCTGAATTCGGTCTGAAGTTACACTTGTATCACACACCTCATCATCGACCTGAAAGGGATCGATGATGAGGTGGTTAAAGGACAAGCTGTCCAAACGCGGCGGCGGATGGATGGAGATAAGAGAGACTGAGGAGAGGGGATTAAACAATAACTGCCAGCCAATTGCCCCCAACTGGCCGGCAGAGATTTGAACGGAAAAGATAACCGCAACCACCGCGATCATTACTTTTTGGGCTGGGCTTCCCGGTGGCAGGGGATAGCTCCGTTCATGAGGGATTTATAACCTCAACTGTTTCTTTCTAACTTTGATTATAAGCAGGGTCTTCTAAAAGAACAGAGAGATATCCCCTACCCTCCTTATAGGGGAATCCCTACCTGCTTTTACATTACAAGTGTAATTTATTTTGTTTAAAGGCTTCGCGAGCAGCTTAACGCTGATTGATACTGTTGGTGAATTCTTACTAAGGGACAACCCACCCTGGCCCCATCGGAGATGGTTCGCCAACAAGGTCCTGATTCGTATTAATCTACTGGTAAAATTACAGCATGGATCTATCTTAAAGCCTGTTTTCTGGAGCACGCATGAATTCTTTTACCCCACCCCTTTCCATCCTGGCCGTTATTCCTGCTTACAATGAGGGAGCGCACGTCGCCAGTGTTGTGGAACAGACCAAAAAGTATTTGCCTGTGCTGGTCATTGATGATGGATCCACAGATAACACGGCGGCAGAAGCTGAAACAGCAGGAGCAGAAGTGCTGAAACAGCGACCTAATCAAGGGAAAGGGACGGCCCTCTTAAAAGGTTTTCAACATGCCTTACAAAAGGACTATTCAGCCGTCATTATGCTGGATGCCGATGGGCAGCATGCCCCGGAGGAGATCCCTAAGTTTCTCGATATCTATCAGCTTAAGAAAGCGGATCTGATCGTTGGGCAGCGGGAGTTTCGTTACATGCCCCGTCTACGGCGTACCACGAACACGATTGGCACCTGGATGTTTTCGTGGGCGCTTGGCACTTATATCCCTGACAATCAATCTGGATTCCGCCTATTATCCAGACGGATGATGGAAGCCACCTTGAACAGCCGTGAAACCAACTTCGAGTTTGAAGTCGAGATGATTGTAGTGTGCGTTCAGCACGGATATCTACTCGAGTGGGTTCCAATTCGAACCATCTATGGCGGTGAAAAGAGCCACATTCGCCCCCTGCGCCATGCTTATCACTTTATGCGGATGGTATGGCAGACACGACAAACTATTCAAAAAAAGAAGAAAAAGCCTAAT
The DNA here is from genome assembly GCA_963791025.1 of uncultured Chloroflexia bacterium. Lineage (GTDB taxonomy): Bacteria > Chloroflexota > Anaerolineae > Anaerolineales > Anaerolineaceae > DSYU01. The sequence goes on from CAWBQF010000001.1 coordinate 542,829, forward strand.
GAGTGATTTATCGACTCTCCCATCCAGTCCCTTTCACGAAGAAAGGCCTCCCGAGAACGACGCTGAGGTGCGAGCGCGACATGAAGCGAACCGGGCAGGCTGGAACGAAGGCGCGGTACGATATACAGAAGGAATCCAGCGGACCATTGACTTCCTGCGCGCCGGCGGCAGCAATATCCATCCAATTGAGCGGGCAAACCTGGGAAATTTGCGCGTGTGGTGTAAAACGGCGGTTCATTTGCAGTGCGCATCAGGCGGCGACACCCTTTCTCTATTGAATGAAGGGGTTGAGCAGGTGGTTGGCGTGGATATCTCAGATGTTCATATTGAGAATGCGCAGAAGATCAGCGCCGCCTTAAATGCTCCCGCCAGATGGTACCGCTGCGATATCCTGGATACCCCGCATGAACTGGATGAAACCGCGGATCTGGTTTATACAGGGCGCGGCGCTTTGTGCTGGTTACAGGATTTGCAACCCTGGGCAGCGGTGGTGTTCCGACTTTTGAAACCGGGTGGTGTCTTCCACGTTTTTGATGATCATCCGGCCTCGTGGCTGTTTGATATCGAAGCTCCTCGCCTGGCTTACTCGGGCGTCAGCTACTTCGAACATTACGAATCCTCACAAGGCTGGCCCAGCACGTATATTGGAGAACTGGAAATTCCACTGGAGCAGCAGGCACGCAAGTATGAAGCCCTGTGGACATTGGGAGATATTTTCCAGGCACTACGGCGAGTGGGATTGACGATCGAATATTTTGGTGAGCATCCTGAGCCGTATTGGGAGGCTTTTCCAAATCTACAAGCAGAACAGCGCGGACGGATTCCGCTGACATTCTCGATGATGGCGCGGCGACCAGCGTAAAGACTGCTCATTGGAAATGGAGCGGAAATGATGACCTGGATGCGCTATAATAAGGGGCGTTCCAAAAAGTATATTCTGTCGTTGGAATGAGCGGTTTTACCGCACGCTCCAACTACAACTATCTCTTTTTGAGGATGCTCACCATCCATTCTTTTATAGAAAAGGAGATCGATATGGCAAAACAGTGGCGCACTCCCCCGGAGATGCAAATCGACCCCAAGAAAAAGTATGTTGCAGACATCGAAACGGATAAAGGCAATGTTGAAGTAGAGCTGTACCCTGAGTATGCTCCTAAAACGGTAAATAACTTTGTCTTCCTGGCGCGTGAAGGCTTTTACGATGGAGTCGCATTCCACCGCGTCATCAACAACTTTGTCATCCAGGGCGGTGACCCAACCGGTACTGGCACAGGCGGGCCTGGCTACAAGTTTGAAGATGAAGTAAAGAATAACCCTCTCAAACACGAACGCGGCTCTCTCTCGATGGCGAATGCAGGGCCAAACACGAACGGCAGCCAGTTCTTCATCGCCCACTCCCCGCAGCCGCATTTGAACGGAAAGCACACGGTATTTGGGAAAGTGGTCTCTGGATTAGATGTGGTGGATGCCATTCAGCAAGGCGACAAGATGAAAAAGGTAACGATCCGAGAAGAGTAGAGACTTGTCTATACGAAAGAGGTTTCACCCACGCAGGTGAAACCTCTTTCTTTTTTATTAGGAGAAGCCCGTTATGCTTCATTTCTGGCGCAGCATCAACTTACCGGCCTTGATTGTTCCCCTGATGAGTGCCATGTTCTTTGGTTTTGGCCTGCTGTTCTTGTACTTAATGGGGCAAGTTTCTACCTTAGATTGTTCACGCGTAGGTAATGGGGGAGTTAATTGTTCTCTTTTGACCACCTGGATGGATTTATCACCGCTGGACGAGAAGCCTATTTCTCAGATTGAATTGGCTTATGTGCAGCAGCAGTGTGATGAAGACGGCTGCACCTATCGGGTCACCTTGCATTCCAGGTTTGGCGACTTTCCGCTCACTTCACTCTACAGTTCTGGAAAAGCAGAGAAAGAGCAGATGGCGCATCAGATCAACACCTTCGTGCAGGATACAAGCCAACCCACTTTACGCCTTAAACACCGTGAGCTATGGGGCTTACTGTTGCCGTTGGTATTTTTGTTAGTTGGAATACTTCTCGCAGTCGCGCAACTGTTTGGATTGAAAGCGGGTTAAGTTCTCTCCTTAAATACGAAAGGCCCCGGATTGCGCCAGGACCTTTCGTATTCTATCTCCTCACCAATAAGCAAATTTCAACACCAATAAATCTAAGTCAATACCAGTAAGTGGTTCGGTCGACCTCTTTAATTTTCATTTGCATCGTTAGTATACGTGAGAGAGGAAAAAGATAAAATGGGTTGAATCCCTCTTTAAGATCAGGATTTATCCCACAGGGAACCCACCCATTTTTGCCTTCATTCTTTCAGGAACTGTCCCTGGCCCTCCCGATGAGGTTCCTGATCCTAGTCGGGATTTCCCTACCTATTTCGCATCACAACCAGTGCTAAAACCGACTACAGCGGCCTCATTTGGCAGTCAAAGGGGCTTTGATCACCTCATTTTTCTGGAAGGCCTGAGAATGCACTTGCACCAGATTCGTGTAAAGTTCTGCGTAGCGTTGGATGGTGTTCTCCAGGCTGTGCGATAAGGCTCGCGACCGGCTGGCGCGCCCCATCTGATCCCAGGCTGCGCGGTTTGCCAGCAGCCAGTTCATACCTTCGGCGACAGACTGGACACTGCCGGGCTGGAACAGAAAGCCATTGACCGACGGGACGACTAACTCAGGGAGGGCGCGCGCATCGGCAGCCAGGATGGGTTTTCCAGAAGCCATCGCTTCTAAGGTGGCTATACTTTGCAGTTCCTCTGGGCTGGGCATGGTGAAGACACTTGCAGACCGATAAAGATCGGGCAGGCGGTCACCAGGAACGTACCCTAGAAACCGGACGGCGCTGTCGAGACCGAGCGACTGCGCCAGGGCGCGCAGGTCCCCACTCCAGGCTCCCTGACCAGCAATCGCCAGTTGAATCTGAGCGTGCTGCGGCGGCTGGCAGGAATCCTGTAGGAACTTTGCCAGGCCTTTGAGCAGCAAGTCAATCCGCTTTTCACGATCCAACCGCCCCACATAGAGAAACGTCTCACGGTTGGGGTTCAGGCCAAAGGACTGCAAGACTTCAGCGCGATCCAACGACACAACCGGCTTAAACCAATCCGTGTTCACACCACAGGAAACCGGGAAGACAGGGACGCGAATGCGCTGCTGTGACAAAATGCGAGCCGCCGTTTCGGTAGGCGTGGTGATCATATTCAGATGGGAATAGGTCCAAAGCATTAACTGCCAGAGGGTAAAGATTTTCCAGGTACGTGGAACGGGCAGCAGACTCAGGTAAGGGAGAAGATTTTCGGGGAGGAAATGGTTGGTTCCCATGACCGGTATCCGATAGCGCAGTGCTACCCGCGCCACATCACGACATAAAAAGTAATGATCCTGAATGTGGACAACGTGGGGTCGAAAGGTTTTTATGAGTGACTGAATTCTGGGAATGGGTAGGGGTGTGACGCCAACTTCAGGATGAATCCATCCTAAACCTAGCGCCTCTAGTTTATGAACTTGAACGTTATTAATCGTTTCACGATGGTACTTCAAATCCGTTGAAGGGATGATCATCGCCACATCATGACCAGCACGCGCCAGACCTTCCGCCAGATGGATTGTGAAGATTGCCTGTCCATTGTTTCCAGGATAGTAAGTTTGCCCGGCAATCAATATTCGCATAAATTCGCCTCAAACTTGATTCTTCTGGGTATTGTTACGGGAGGTGTCATCAGAAGAATCTGGATTGTGATAACCTCACTCGTCTTGTTCTAAGTGACGCCGAAAGCGAGACAGGTATGCAATGAGCAACCCAACAAAGATTAATGAACCAACGAGGGCCGCTATCTGAACCCCTTTCTCGAGAGTTTGTAAATACCGCCCAAAGTGATACCCTAATACTACCAGGGTACCTGTCCAGAGTGTTTCGGCCAGGACCAAAAAACCAAGCCAACGCCGCAGGGGAACACGCGCCATGCCAGTGGCAATTAAGGTTGGGATGGAAAAACCGAGGGTTAATTTGGCGATAAAGAGAATCTTCGGCGCATGGAGATGAATGTCTTTTTCTAAACGGGAGACCTGCTCAGGTTTCAACCCAAACCAACGCCCATATCGAACCAGCCAGCCCGTTTTGCCCAGATATCCTAAGCCATACCATAAACTGTCGGCCGTCAGGTTGCCTAAGGCCGCAGAGGCAAATACCCAGAAAGGCTTCATTAACCCCGCTGAAGCAGCCACCGCCCCGGCAAGGGTAGCCAGTGGGCCTTCGACCATGACAAAAACAGCCAGGAAGAAATAGGCCCAAAGACCCAGGGGGTGGGTAAAATCAAAAGACACTTCGCTTTGACCTCCTGGACAAATAAAAACGACCAACGCATGGAAGATCTCTTACCACGTTGACCGTTCCTCGATCAGGAGAATAGGCCTACGCTCCGTCTCTACGGAAACGCATCTCCAAAAAGAGATTTTATCATAAAATAAGGGGTTCTCTGAGAGTCAGGTATATTGGGGTTTACTGCCCACAATCCAGGCAGTAAACCCCAACAGGACTTATCCGAAGTGTCTCAATCGTTAGTAGGTGGATGCTTGTTCGCGCAGGCGCGAAGCTGTTTCCTTGTAGGTTTCCAGTTTTTGGCGCTCGCGTTCCACCACCTGAGCAGGCGCGCGTTCGGCAAAGGGGCTGCTCAATAGGTTTTCCAAACGCGCGATCTGGCTTTCGGCTTCCTCCAACTCCTTTTGCAGGCGCGCGCGTTCTTCTTCCAGATCTACCAGACCCTCTATGGGGAGATAGATCTCGACACCGAGAACGGTGAGCGCGACAGCATTTTGCGGGCGTTCCTCGAGGGTAGCAGCCAATTGAAAGTGATCGGTGTCAATGTTTGCGAGGAAAGCGATCGCCTGACGCTGCGCATCCAGGGCTGATAGACGATCACCCGCCACAATGATGGCAGGAACCTTGCGCGAAGGCGGGACGCGCTTCTCAGTACGCAGATTGCGGATGGAACGCACCACTTCTTGAACCAGAGCGAAGTCCGCTACTTTGCGAGCCTCCCAATCCTGTTGTGGCTGCGGTTCAGGGTAGCGGGCAATAATTAAAGCATCTTCCCAGTGATGTTCCTGGCCCGTGTAGGGCACATAGGCAGGGCCCTTCTCCTGAGCAGCCCGCTTGAGGCTGCCCCACAACTCTTCCGTCACAAAGGGAGTAAAGGGGTGCAGAAGCCGCAAACAGGCATCTAACACACGCACGAGGGTGGAAGCGGTATAGAAGGCGCGATCGCCCCCTTCGGCAAGCTGCAGCTTGGCAATTTCTAGATACCAGTCGGCAAACTCACCCCAGAAGAAATCGTAAATCTGGCGGCCTGCTTCACCGTACTGGTAATTCTCAAAGAGGCGATCAATGTCTCGCACGAGCGACTGAAGGCGCGACCAGATCCAGGAATTTGCCAGAGTCCAATCAGGATCTGCCTGGGGCTGATCGGGGGCACTTTCTAAGGCGCCAATCACGAAACGGCCGGCATTCCAGAGCTTGTTGGCGAAGTTGCGGTTGGCCTCCACCTTTTTCGTACTCAAGTTCATGTCGTTACCAGGGGTAGAACCGACGAGCAAGGTGAAGCGCAGAGCGTCTGTGCCCATTTCTTCCATGACCCCCAACGGGTCGATCACGTTGCCCTTCGTTTTCGACATCTTCTGTCCGTGTTCGTCGCGGATAAGGCCATGCAGATAAACAGTGTGGAAAGGAACCTGACCAGTAAACTCCAGGCCGTCCATGATCATGCGCGCGACCCAGAAAAAGAGAATGTCGTAGCCGGTTTCAAGAACGGATGTTGGGTAGAAGTACTTGTAGTCGGGAAGTCTCGACAGGCCAACCCAGGGTGGAGAAAGGCCAGAGACCGGAGGAGAACCAGGTATCGAGCACATCTGGATCCTGGAGCAGATCAGCACTACCGCAGTGGGAGCAGTGGTCGGGGTCTTCACGGGAAACGATCGTCTCTCCACAGTTCTGGCAGTACCAGACCGGGATACGATGTCCCCACCACAACTGGCGGCTGATGCACCAATCCTCAATATTTTCTAACCAGTTATAGTAGACCTTGGTGAAACGCTCGGGGACGATCTGGATACGGCCTTCACGAACGGCAGCCAGACCCGCTTCGGCCATCGGCGCAATCTTGACAAACCACTGGGTAGAAACCATCGGCTCAATGATCTCACCGCCACGCTGGGAGCGGGGGACATTCAACTGGTAAGGCTCTTCCTTGAGCGTCAGGCCAGCTTCGGTCATATCGGCCCAGAGCTTCTTACGAGCCTCAAACCGATCCATGCCAGCATAAGCGCCGCCGTTTTGGTTAATGCGGGCGGCCTCGTCAAGGATAGAGATGATCGAGAGGTTGTGACGATCCCCGATAGCGTAGTCATTGGGGTCATGACCAGGAGTAATCTTAAGGGCCCCGGTGCCAAAGGCACGATCCACATAGTCATCGGCGATGACGGGCACTTCACGGCCTAACATGGGCACGATAACTTTGCGACCAACGTACTTCTGGTAGCGTTCATCTTCGGGATGCACCGCTACAGCAGTATCACCCAGGATGGTTTCTGGGCGCGTAGTAGCAACCGGAATATATTCGCCGCTATCATCGGCAAGCATGTACTTGAAGAAGTAGAGCTTACCGGGTTCCTGAGAGTATTCCACTTCCAGGTCAGAGACGGCGGTCTTAAGACCAGGCGACCAGTTGATCATACGAGGACCGCGATAGATGAGACCCTTTTCGTACAGGCTCACAAAGGCTTCGCGCACGGCGACAGATAGACCTGGGTCGAGGGTGAAGCGCTCGCGATCCCAGTCGCAGGAGGCGCCCAGGCGGCGGATCTGGCGCGTGATAATGCCACCGTACTTTTCTTTCCATTCCCAAGTGCGGGCTTCAAAGGCTTCGCGGCCTAACTGCTCACGGGATAATCCTTCTTTGGCTAAGCCCTTCTCCACCTGCAATTGAGTAGCAATGCCAGCGTGGTCTGTACCCGGCACCCAAAGGGTGGGAATGCCCTTCATACGATGGTAGCGAATCATCAAATCTTCCATCGAGACGAACATGGCATGTCCCAGATGCAGCTCGCCGGTAACGTTTGGCGGCGGGATGGAGATGACAAAGGGCTTCTTGGAAGGATCGAAGTCGGGTTGGTTGGGGTCGTTGGAAGGCTTGAAATAGCCGCTTTGCTCCCACCACTGGTAAATGCGCTGTTCAGTGGAAGCGAAATCATAAGTTTTTGGCAGATCGAAAGTAGGCATATGACTCCAGAAACGATATCCATTTAAACGAAGGCAAACGTGAACTTAAACAAAAAACCTTTCGTCTCGAATCCTTGACTGTTCGAGGACGAAAGGACAGCCTTCCGCGGTACCACCTCTGTTCGCCAATGGTCGAGGCAGGTAGGCCTCACCAGGCGCGCTCATTTCAGGCGATAACGGGCCTAACCGCGCCGGTCTACTCACCTCAACGAGGTTTTCTTCGGCCTGCTCACCGAACGACCTTCAACCCTGGGCGCTGTGGAGGCTTCCAGCAATAACAACGTGCCTGTTAGGCACTGCGCCTCCTTCTCTATCAGCGCGCCGGTAGGTTTACTCCTTCCGGTTCAACGCAGCGTACATGAAGAGATTATACAAAGGATTAGAAAGTGTGTCAAATGTTCAACGCGATTCCGCGATTCACCCTGGTAAAACGGTAGGAACCATCTCTTGCAAGATGGAAACCGCTTCCGTGACGAGGGCCGGGCAGCGGGTTTTGAAGAGACCCTGATCCAAAGCATAAGCGCGGCCTTCGGGGGTGCTGATATCGCAGTTGAGCAGGGCTTTGCATTCCAGTGCACCCTGGCGATGGGCGAATACTTGCATGAAGTGCTGGACGCGCCGGTACAGTTCTTCCTTAGCGACTTTTTCATCAGGAGCAGGGCTGCCATAACACAGCCCCAGCACCATGAGCGCGCCGGTGACGGCGCCGCAAGTCATGCCCTGGCGGGCCATCCCGCCGCCAAAAGGGGCGGCGACACGCGCGGCAAGCTGGGGAGAAAGGCCGAACTGCTGGGCAAAAGCTAACAGGACGGACTGGGAACAGGCGTAGCCCTGTTCAAAGGAGTTTGAGGCTGTTTCGGTCGGGTTCATCTGATAGGTCTCCTTGTCTATTATCCCCCTTTATCGGGAGAGAATGCTCACTCTTGTAACGCCAGTTAATCGATTAGCCGAGGCGCTGCCACAACCCACGCTACGCCTGCTCACAGACTTGCAAGCATTTCTCGATGAAGGCCTGCCGCCCGATCTACCGTGCGGTGACATGCAGTCACTTTTCCACAAGCCGGTCAGTGGGCAGGCCGTTATCATCAAAATCCATTGGATAAAAGACATTACAGCCATTCATACGGAAGAAGCGCGCCATGAAGATAAACATTAAAATTTTCTCATATTGGAAACAAGCAAGAGGGTACGTACGGAAGTGAGATGCTTTAAGCTTAAAGCAGGCACCCCCATATATACGGCCTGTTTATTCTCCACAGGCAATACGGCCCATATATGCGATTCCGATTCGGAAATACAGAGAATCTTTATTTCCTTTTTCGGCAGAGAAAGGAAAGCAAAACTGCTCTCTTTACAAACTTTGAGGGATTTTCGTAAAACAGGTACTTGACAATACCACTAAAAGCCCTTATATTCTTATGAACAAATTGAAACTGGTTATAAACTGCTAAGATATTGATAAAATGATGCCTACCAACCTGTTTGCTCTTGTAGTCCTTATTATTTCGGCTCTCATCCTTATTGAGAGCCAGATTGCAGTTGGGAGGCAGACGGTGAAAGAGCGAATACGGATCAGCGAAAGAAAAAAGTAAGACTGGTCAAATTCAGAGGAAACCAAGAGCCACCCAACTGCTGGGTGGCTCTTTTATTGAGCAAGTCATTTCAACACTTATTGGAAAGAGAAGAGCCCATGCGATCTAACCAAATCAAGAACGGTTTCGAACGAGCCCCCCATCGTGCCCTGCTTAAAGCAACCGGCGTTTCTGATCAGGATATGAAAAAACCTTTCATCGCCGTTGTCAATTCTTACGTCGATATTATTCCAGGGCATGTTCACCTGCAAAGCTTTGCCCGCATCATTAAAGACGCCATCCGCGCAGCGGGAGGTGTTCCCTTTGAATTCAATACCATCGGTGTCGATGATGGTATTGCGATGGGGCATCCAGGGATGAAATATTCGCTGCCATCACGCGAACTGATCGCCGACAGTGTGGAAACAATGATCGAGGCACATCAGTTCGATGGGATGGTCTGTATCCCTAACTGTGACAAGATCGTACCCGGGATGTTAATGGCAGCGATGCGCGTGAACATCCCGGCGATTTTTATCTCGGGGGGAGCGATGCCAGCCGGACGCACACCGGAAGGCGAAGTGGTGGACTTGATCTCGGTCTTTGAGGGCGTAGGCGCTTTTGGAGCAGGCAAAATCAACGAAACACGTTTGAAGACCCTGGAAGACTTTGCCTGCCCGGCGTGTGGTTCTTGCTCAGGCATGTTTACCGCCAACAGTATGAACTGCCTGACTGAAGTACTGGGCCTGGGACAGCCGTATAACGGCACTGCGCTGGCGCGCTCGGAGGAGCGAGAAGCCCTGGCGAAAAAAGCAGGGGAGCTGATCCTGGATCTGGTGGAGCGCGACCTTCGCCCACGGGATATTGTGACGATGGAAGCAATCGACGATGCCTTTGCCCTGGATATGGCAATGGGTGGATCGACCAATACGGTGCTGCATACTCTGGCGATTGCTCACGAAGCCGGGATTGAATACCCGCTGGAACGGATCAACGAGGTTGCTGACCGGATACCACATCTCTGTAAGGTGAGCCCGGCAGGAAAGTGGCATATCGAAGATGTACACCGGGCGGGCGGCGTGCCTGCCATTCTGAACGAGATCCAGCGGGCAACAGGCAACCTGCACCTGGACCGGATGACGGTGACCGGGCAAAGCATGCGCGATGCACTCGATGGGCGCGACGTGTTAGATTATGAGGTTATCCACAGCGCTGAAAATGCGCATTCACCGTGTGGTGGTCTGGCTGTGCTGTTTGGTAACCTGGCGCCCAATGGCGCAGTGGTGAAAACAGGTGGGGTTGACCCAACCATGCAGCGTCATGTTGGTCCGGCGCGGATCTATGAATCACAAGAAGATGCCATGCGGGGGATTATGTCGCGCGAAGTGCAGCCGGGCGATGTAGTCATCATCCGCTATGAAGGGCCGAAAGGTGGGCCGGGGATGCAAGAAATGCTCAGCCCGACCAGCGCAATTATGGGAATGGGTTTGGGCGACAAGGTGGCCCTGGTGACCGACGGACGCTTCTCAGGCGGCACGCGAGGAGCCTGCATTGGGCATGTTTCACCAGAAGCTGCCGCGGGCGGACCGATCGGCGCCCTTGAGCCAGGGGACATGATCGAGATTAACCTGGCGGACCGGACACTTTAAGGTTCAGCTATCTGATGAGGAAATCCAGCGCAGATTGAACGCGCTGCCAACTTTCAAACCACGCAGTAACAGTAAGTGGCTGCGCCGGTATGCCCATTTTGTGACCAGCGCCGACAGCGGCGCAGTTTTAAGAGATTGATTTTCGTCAAACGAGGAGATGAGGAATGAAATATACAGGTGCGCAGATCTTATTGGAAAGTTTGGCCCGAGAAGGCGTGAAGGTCATCTTTGGCTACCCGGGCGGAGCTAACCTGCCGATCTACGATGCTCTGAATGGCTACCCGAACCTGCACCACGTACTAGGAAGACACGAGCAGGGCTTGACGCATATGGCAGATGGTTATGCCCGCGCTGGCGGCGGTGTGGGTGTTGCCATGGCGACTTCAGGTCCTGGTGCGACCAATATGGTGACCGGTATCGCGACAGCCATGATGGACTCTTCCCCTATTGTCTGCATCACCGGGCAAGTAGCCAGCTACTTCATCGGGTATGATGCCTTCCAGGAAACCGACATCACCGGTATTACGCTGCCGATCACCAAACACAATTATCTAATCACGGATGTAAACGACATTGGCCCAACTGTGCGAGAAGCCTTTTATATTGCCCGGACGGGGCGACCCGGGCCGGTGCTGATCGATATTGCGAAAGATGCCCAGCAGGCCAGCATTGAGTGGACTTATGATGACAGCCCGATTAAGATGCCAGGCTACCGGGCTGATCTACGCCCTATGCCAGCCGACTTGCAGCGCGCACTGGAAATGATTCACTCGGCCAAACGGCCTGTGATTCTGGCGGGGCGCGGCGTGCTGATGAGCGGCGCAATGGAACAACTAAAGACCTTTGCTGAAAAGACGCAAACGCCCGTCGCCGTGACCTTGTTAGGGATCGGCGGATTCCCAGCCAGCCATAACCTCAGCATGGGGATGATGGGGATGCACGGCAAATCGTGGGCAAACCAGGCCATTCAACAGGCAGACCTGCTGCTGGCGTTTGGGATGCGCTTCGATGACCGGGTGACCGGCAGTCTGAAAACCTACGCGCGGAACGCGAAGAAGATTCATATCGACATTGACGCGAGCGAGATCAACAAGAATGTCCAGGCGGATGTAGCACTGGTAGGCGACCTGCGCGAAACCCTCGAGCAGATTATGCCCCACTTGCAAGAATGCGACCACCAGGAATGGCTGGACGCGATTGAAACCATGCGGGCTGAAGTGCAGCCAAACGATATCCAAAACCTGCCGGATACCGGGCATTTGTACGCAGCACACGTCATCAACGATCTGTGGCGCTACACGAGTGGAAACGCGCTGCTGGTAACAGACGTGGGCCAACACCAGATGTGGGCAGCCCAATATTACCGGCAAGATAAACCCTTTAACCTGATCACCTCGGGCGGACTGGGAACGATGGGCTTCGGCCTGCCCGCCGCAATCGGCGCTAAGTTCGCCCGGCCAGACGCAGAAGTGTGGGTAGTAGCGGGTGACGGTGGTTTCCAGATGACCATGCCTGAACTGGCTACAGTTGTGCAAGAAGGCGTGAAGGTCAATGTAGCGATTATTAACAACGGTTATCTGGGCATGGTGCGCCAGTGGCAGGAATTTTTCTACGACCGGCGCTACATGGGCACCCCGATCTTAAGCCCAGACTTCCTGAAGGTCTCGGAAGCTTATGGGCTGAAAGGGATGCGTGTCAGCAAGCGGCAGGAGGTGGAAGGCGCAATCCGCGCAGCACAGGCAGAAAACGGATCCGTGGTGATCGATTTCCGTGTAGAAGCAGAAGACAGCGTGTACCCGATGGTGCCCTCTGGCGCGGCCCTGGACGCAATGATCCGCCGGCCGACACAGGAACCCAAAATGGAATTTGATGAAATCTAGGCGAAGATTTCATTGATGGATTGGGACAAAGGATTTTTAGAGGAGTTTTGAAAATGCAGCACACCTTAATTGCTTTGGTGGAAGACAAGCCAGGGGTACTCGACCGAGTGGCATCTCTATTTCGAAGACGCGCGTTTAATATCGAATCGCTCACGGTTGGGCATACTGATCAGCCGGGCATCTCGCGCATGACAATCGTGATCAACAGCGACGATGTCAGTGCAGAGCGAGTTACCTCCTACCTGTACAAGCTTGTGAATGTCATTCAGGTAGATAACCTGACAGATCGTCCGGTCGTCAATCGAGATTTGGCCATGATTAAAGTGGCCGTTACGCCAACCAATCGAACCGAAGTGATCCAGATGGTAGATGTCTTTCGGGCACGGATTGTTGACGTTGCGAACGATTCAATGATTGTTGAAATTACTGGTGACGAAGATAAAGTTGATGGATTTGTAGATGTACTGCGCCCTTACGGCATCGTTGAAATGGTGCGAACCGGGAGAGTCAGTATGCTGCGCGGCGCCGCGACGCCTGCCAACGTCAATGGACACAGCAACGGGAATGGCAAAGCCGTCCTCAACGTGTTCGCCTAATTCTTATCAAAATACTTTAATGAGGTGATGCAATGGCTAAGATGCTCTTTGGTGGTACGGAAGAAGATGTGGTAACCCGTGAGGAGTTTCCCCTGGAAAAAGCCCAGGCTGTGCTGAAAGACGAAGTAGTGGCAGTGTTAGGGTATGGCGTGCAGGGACCAGCCCAGTCGTTGAATTTGCGCGACAACGGGATCAACGTGATTGTAGGGCAGAAGCAGAACAGTTCAAGTTGGGATAAGGCTGTGGCGGATGGTTGGGTGCCGGGTAAGACTCTGTTCCCACTAGAAGAAGCGGCTAAACGCGGGACGATGATCCAGTACCTGATTTCGGACGCGGGTCAGGTTGCAATGTGGCCTAAGATCTGCGAATGCCTGAAACCGGGCGATGCTCTGTACTTCTCGCACGGATTTGGGATTGTGTATAAGGAACAGACCGGGATCGTGCCGCCGGAGTACGTAGATGTTGTCCTGGTAGCGCCGAAGGGATCGGGAACCAGCGTGCGGGCGAACTTCCTGGCGGGCAGCGGGATCAACAGCAGCTATGCGATCTTCCAGGATTACACCGGGCGGGCTACAGAGCGCACGCTGGCGGCTGGAATTGCGATTGGTTCTGGGTACCTCTTCCCAACCACTTTTAAGAATGAAGTCTATTCTGATCTGACCGGCGAGCGTGGCATTCTAATGGGCGCGCTGGCAGGCGTGATGGAAGCACAGTATGAAACCCTGCGCAGCCACGGACACTCGCCCAGCGAGGCCTTCAACGAAACCGTTGAAGAACTGACCCAAAGCCTGATCCGGCTGGTCGCTCAGAATGGCATGGATTGGATGTACGCGAACTGCTCGACGACTGCGCAGCGCGGCGCACTGGATTGGAAAGGGCGCTTCCGTGAAGCCGTGAAACCCGTGTTCGATGATCTTTACCAAAGCGTGGTGAGCGGTGAAGAAACGCGGGTTGTACTGCAAGCGAACGGGGCCGCGGATTACAAAGAAAAACTTGCAGAAGAACTGAAGACTCTACGCGAATCGGAGATGTGGCAGGCTGGCGCAGCGGTACGCTCACTGCGGCCTGAAAACTGGAAAAAAGAATAGCAGCAGTTACAGGATCGATATGAACGACAATTATGTACGGATTTTTGACACCACCTTAAGAGATGGAGAACAGTCACCGGGCGCGACCCTGACCTCGGCTGAAAAGCTGGAAATTGCGCGGGCGCTGGTTCGCATGGGAGTAGATGTTATCGAAGCTGGTTTCCCGGCGGCGTCACCCGACGACCTGGAAGCAGTGCGACGAATCGCCCTGGAAGTGGGCCAGCCCGAAGAAGGGAAAAAGGCGCCGATTATCTGCGGATTGGCACGCACCATCCGTAACGACATCGATAAAGCCTGGGAAGCGGTGCAGAACGCAGCCCATCCTCGCATCCACACGTTTATCGCCACCTCTGATATCCATATGAAGTACAAACTCAAGATGGACCCGGAACAGGTGGTTGAGCGGGTGATCGAGATGGTTTCATACGCGCGGGCATTATGTGAGGACGTTGAATTCAGTCCAGAAGATGCCGGACGCAGCAACCCTGAATTCCTCTATCTGGTGCTAGGGGAAGCCATTAAAGCCGGAGCCACAACGCTCAACATCCCTGACACGGTTGGTTATACGACTCCCGAGGAGTATGGTGACCTGATCGCGGGGATTATGAAGCACACACCTGGGATCGAGAAGGTTATTGTCTCAGTACACTGCCACAATGACCTGGGGATGGCAACCGCTAACACCCTGGCAGGTTTACGGGCCGGGGCACGACAGGCAGAAGTGACGATCAACGGGATTGGCGAACGAGCTGGCAACACCTCGCTTGAAGAAGTGGTGATGGCGCTGCAAACCCGGCGGCCCGTGTTCAACCTGTCCACGGGGATCAACACCACCCATATCAGCCGGGTGAGCAAAATGGTCAGCAACTATACCGGCATTCCCGTCCAGCCGAACAAGGCGATTGTTGGGGCCAATGCCTTCGCACATGAGGCAGGGATTCACCAGGATGGGATGCTCAAGAACCAGCAGACGTACGAGATCATGCGCCCTGAAATGGTGGGCGTCAATCAGTCTAAGCTGGTGCTGGGCAAGCACTCCGGGAGACATGCCTTCAAGACACGGATGCAAGAGTTAGGCTATAAGCTAGATGAGGAATCACTGGGCCGGTTGTTCGAACGGTTCAAAGAACTAGCTGATAAAAAGAAGACGATTACCGACGTAGACCTGGAAGCCCTGGTATCCGATACGATGTACCAGCCGCAGGAGATCTATGCCCTGGATGGACTGCAAGTCGTGTGCGGCACAATGGGGATGCCAACAGCAACCGTGCGGCTGCGCGGACCAGCAGGAGAGTTGTCGGTGCATTCCTCTGTAGGTACAGGCCCAGTGGACGCGGCTTACAAGGCAATTGACAGTATTGTGAAAGCACCCGTCAAGCTGATGGAGTTTGTCATCCATGCGGTGACAGAGGGAATTGACGCGATGGGTGAGGTCACGGTGCGAATTGAAGCCAACGATGCCAACCCAACCCTGGATGCGCAGCACGAAATCAAGCAGGCGCGTACCTTTGGCGGATATGGCGCCGACACAGACATTATTGTAGCCAGTACAAAAGCTTACCTTTCAGCGCTGAACAAGTCTCTGGTCGCGACCGGGCTATATGGAACCGCTGAAGTGGAATCTGCACAAGTATCCGTTCCGATGAACGGTGCTCATAGTTAAGACGATTGATTTGCTGTTTGCCCAAGAAGGAGAATTGTAAAGATGACTACCCCTTCCGAACCTACCCCTCCGTCTCGCCGGGACGAATGCTTTCCGAAGACCACGACAATTCCAGAAGGATGGAACACAACCGCTTTCGATTTCACAGCATCCAATGCTGCCGAAGCGACGGAAATATGCTCTCAAAACGGGTCTGTTCTACAAGCAGTGCCTGGCAGCTACGGGCACAGCAATGGCAAGGTTAATCACAACGGAGCCAGTCACTCCGATCAGGAAACTTCTCCGCAGGAGGGCGAGGCGGGTTTGTTCACACACGGCCTGGAGCCCTTCCCCAAAACAAATACCTTCCCAGAAGGCTGGGATGTTTCAGGAATGAGGTTATGAACGAATCGACCAAACCGCAGACGCTTTTTGAGAAAATTTGGAACCGGCATGTGGTGGCTCAGGAACCGGCCTCACCTGCCATACTGTATATCGACCGACATTTAGTCCATGAAGTCACTTCGCCGCAGGCCTTTACCGGCCTGCGGGAACGTGGACTGCGTGTCCGGCGACCGGATAAAACGACGGCTACCGTCGATCATGGCATTCCTACACGGATTCCCGCGGCTCAGAATGGCATTGCACCTGACCGGCTGGCGTATGCAGATGCTTTATGTCGGAAGCAAATCGGCCAGCTTGAAGAAAACTGTGAAACGTTTGGCATTCCGTTATATGGTCTGAACAACCCCAATCAGGGCATTGTCCATGTGATTGGGCCAGAGTTGGGTCTCACCCAACCGGGAATGACAATTGTGTGCGGCGATTCGCACACAGCCACGCACGGCGCTTTTGGGGCGCTGGCGTTTGGGATTGGCACGAGTGAAGTCGAGCATGTTTTGGCTACCCAATGCCTCCTACAGTACAAGCCTAAAACATTTGAAATCCGCCTGGAGGGAAGAATCCCGGCAGGCGTGACGGCGAAGGATGTCATTCTGGCGATTATCGCCAAGATTGGCGTAGCCGGCGGTACAGGGCATGTTTTGGAGTATACCGGTGAGGCAATCCGGGCGCTGGATATGGAAGGCCGCATGACAATCTGCAATATGTCCATTGAAGCAGGCGCTCGAGCCGGAATGATTGCCCCAGATGAAACGACTTTTGAATACCTGGCCGGGCGGCCCTATGCTCCCAGTGGTGAGGACTGGGAGCGGGCCGTCGCGGTGTGGCGAGACCTACCGAGTGATGAAGGCGCACAGTATGACCAGCAGATTACTTTAAATGCCTCTGAACTGGAGCCTATGGTTACTTACGGCACTACGCCAGGGATGGCTGTGCCTATCAACGGCTGCGTGCCGTCTCCAGAACAGATGAAAGATCCGGTGCAGCGATCTACGCTAGAAAAGTCACTGGATTATATGGCGCTGCGCCCTGGACAGGCGCTGATGGGTCACCCGGTGGATGTGGTCTTTATCGGTTCATGCACCAACGGCCGTCTGGCAGATTTAAGATTGGCAGCCAGTTTATTGAAAGGCCAGCATGTTTCGGCCAATACGCGCGTGATTGTTGTGCCTGGTTCACAGCAGGTGAAGCAGCAAGCCGAAGCCGAAGGGCTGGCGAGCATCTTCCAGGAAGCCGGGGCGGAATGGCGAGAACCGGGCTGCTCGTTGTGCATCGCGATGAACGGTGATCAATTGGATGCCGGGCAATATGCGGTCAGCACCAGCAACCGCAACTTTGAAGGCAGGCAGGGCAAGGGTGGGCGAACTTTCCTGGCGAGCCCATTGACAGCCGCCGCATCAGCGGTCGCTGGCTGCATTGCTGATCCGCGCAAGGTCATAAATAACTAAGCGACGGGATGGATTATTCGCCCGATCAAGGATAGGAGAACCTAACGGTATGCCACAGTTTACGAAATTAACTTCACGGGTCGTTCCATTCCCAGTCGATAATATTGACACGGACCAGATTATTCCGGCTCGCTTTCTGAAGGTAACTGATAAAGATGGGTTAGGGCAAAACCTGTTTGCCGACTGGCGCTACGAAAGTGATGGAAGCCCCAAACCCGATTTTGTACTCAACCAGCCCAAATATCAGGGCGCACAGATTTTGCTGGCAGGTGACAATTTTGGCTGCGGCTCATCTCGCGAACATGCTCCCTGGGCACTAACCAGTCATGGCTTCCAGGCTGTTGTTTCAACTTCGTTTGCCGATATTTTCCGCAACAATGCGCTCAAAAATGGGCTTGTGCCGGTGGCGGTGGATCGTGAGACACATGCCATGTTATTTGATATTGTTCAGGAAATGCCCAATCACGAATGGACAATTGACCTGGAAAACGAGCAGGTTACACTGCCCACAGGAGATTCCTTCAGCTTTCACATTGATCCCTTCGCCCGCACCTGCCTGTTACAAGGGATTGACCAACTAGGATATCTGCTATCTTTTTCGGAAAAAATAGCCGCCTATGAAGCGGCGGCTGAAACAACGACCACGAAATAGGTTACCAAGTGGGCCAAGCCAAACAAAATTCAGGGCCTTTTCGTCATCGAGAAGGTTTGTACAAGAAGTAGATAGAGGTAGTCTTATGCAATCTTTGCCTGTCCAAATCTATGACACCACCTTACGAGATGGTACACAGCGCAGCGATATTTCCCTTTCCTGCGATGACAAAATTCGCATTGCGCACAAGTTAGATGACCTGGGTGTAGCCTTCATCGAGGGCGGGTGGCCTGGCTCTAACCCGAAAGACGCCGAGTTTTTTCGCCGCGCAGCTGAGATTGAGTGGCGCAACGCGCTAATCGTGGCGTTTGGGTCCACCTGCCGGGCCGGTTTAAAGCCGGAGGAAGACGCAAATATTCAGGCGCTGCGCGATGCGCAGACCCCAGTATGCGCGGTCGTCGGTAAAACCTGGGCTTTACACGTTACCGAAGTGCTGCGGACCACGCTGGAAGAGAATCTGCGGATCATTGAAGAGAGCGTGGCGTATCTGGTAGGACAGGGACGGCGAGTCATTTACGACGCGGAACACTTTTTCGATGGCTACAAAG
This sequence comes from uncultured Chloroflexia bacterium, assembly GCA_963791025.1. Classification (GTDB taxonomy): domain Bacteria; phylum Chloroflexota; class Anaerolineae; order Anaerolineales; family Anaerolineaceae; genus DSYU01. Next base: position 561,592 of record CAWBQF010000001.1, read on the forward strand.
CCGACCCAGACTATGCGCTGCAAACTTTGCAAGCTGCGGCGCGTGGAGGCGCGGAAACCCTAGTCTTGTGCGACACCAACGGCGGGGCCTTGCCGTGGGAGGTCAGTGCATTTACACGCGCAATTCGAGAGCAGTTTGATCTACAGATTGGGATTCACACCCATAATGATGGGGAATGCGGCGTGGCAAACGCGCTGGCAGCTGTGGTGGAGGGCGCCACACAGGTGCAAGGGACGATCAACGGGATCGGCGAGCGCTGTGGGAATGCCAACTTGTGCTCGATTATTGCCGACCTTGAACTAAAAATGGGACGGCGCTGCCTGCCAGAAGGCAACCTCAGCAAACTGTACGAAATTTCGCATTTCGTATCGGAGGTAGCCAACGTGACGCCGGATGAACATATGGCGTTTGTGGGGCGCTCGGCGTTCGCACACAAGGGAGGGATTCATGTGGCAGCCATGCGGCGCAATGAATTATCATACCAGCACATTAACCCTGATCTGGTCGGTAATGAAATGCGCGTGGTGGTCTCAGAACTTTCTGGGCGCGGAAATCTGCTCAGCAAGGCGGAAGAATACGGCGTGGAGATCACCAACGGCGAAATGGTGCCACAAGTTTTAAATGAAATCAAATCATTGGAGGCGAAAGGTTTCTCCTTCGAAGGGGCAGAAGCCTCGGTGATTATGATGTTGAGACGCCAGCAGCCAGACTATGCGCAGCCGTTTGAACTGATTGACTTTTCTGCCATGGTGGAACACCGCCAGGGACGCGGCATCTTTGCCGAAGCGACGATTAAAGTGCGGGTGGGAGATGAAGTCTTCCACACGGCGGCGGAAGGCAACGGCCCGGTGCAAGCACTGGATGGCGCTCTGCGCAAGGCGCTCATCACCCACTACCCCATGATCGACAAGTTCCAGTTGGTCGATTATAAAGTGCGCATCCTGGACAGTGACGCTGGAACGGCTGCCACCACGCGGGTGCTGATTGACACGCGCTATGGCACTTCTCGCTGGAGCACGGTAGGCGCCAGCACGAATATTATTGAAGCATCCTGGCTGGCGCTGAAAGATTCGGTTGAGTATGGCCTGACTACCGCTACAAATGGGCACCTGCATCAAGAGAACGCTGCAACAACGTTAAATACGGCTGTCACTCAGCCATCATCTGATTAGAGAGGTTTTCATGCAAGCCAACATTGTGCTGCTCCCCGGAGACGGGATTGGGCCGGAAGTGGTTGGGCAGGCAGTCCGCGTACTGCAAACCATTGCCGAGCGTAAAAATTACCAGTTTGCGTTTCAAACGTATTTAATCGGCGGTTGTTCGATTGACCGCAGTGGAACGGCGCTAACGGAGGAAGCCCTGGCAGGCTGCAAGGCAGCAGATGCCGTTCTGCTAGGCGCGGTGGGTGGTCCGAAGTGGGATGACCCAACGGCAAAGGTACGCCCTGAACAAGGGCTGCTGGCACTGCGCAAAGGGATGGGAGTGTTTGCCAACCTGCGCCCGGTAGCCGTTCACCCGGCGCTCCTCGGCGCATCGCCGCTGCGACCCGAACGGCTGGCAGGGGTGGATATGATCTTTGTGCGCGAATTGACCGGCGGTCTGTACTTTGGACAACCCAAAGGCCGGGACGTGGTCAACGGCTGCCAGCGGGCGGTGGATACGCTGGAATATTTTGATTATGAAATTGAGCGGGTGGTCGATCTGTCCTTCCAGTTGGCGCAAAGCCGACGGAAAAAGCTCACGCTGGTGGATAAAGCGAACGTGCTTGAGTCCTCCCGATTGTGGCGGCAGATTGCCAGCCAGATCGCAGAACGTTACCCTGACGTCAGCTTTGATACCCTGCTGGTGGATACGGCGGCAATGCGCGTGATCGTCAGCCCGGCTCAGTTTGATGTGGTGGTGACGGAAAACATGTTTGGCGATATCCTGACTGACGAAGCCTCCGTTTTATCAGGGTCGATGGGCATGCTGCCATCCGCTTCGTTAGGGAGTGAAGGGCCGGGATTATACGAACCAATTCATGGCTCTGCACCAGACATCGCAGGGAAGGGAATCGCCAATCCGCTGGGTACGCTTCTTAGTTCGGCTATGCTGCTGCGGCACTCGTTGAAGTTAGAATCTGAGGCCACCGCGATTGAAAAAGCAGTTCACCAGGCGATTAGTGATGGCTGCCGGACGACTGACCTGGGCGGCTCGCTCACAAGCGAACAGATGACGAATGAAGTCATCACGCGATTGAACCTTTAGTACCGTTTTGGGGATTGGGTGCGGGTTGTGTCGTTAGCACTCAATCCCCAGAAAATGTTTTTTGGATCGAAAATTCGCACTAACTTACACTTGAAATCAACTTATCACTTCTAAAGGAGATATTGTTATATGAGTACGCGTTCGCAATACGTTTGGATGGATGGCGAGCTGGTTGAGTTTGATAAGGCAACTGTGCCTTTTCTGAACCGCACACTGCATTATGGCCTGGGCGTCTTTGAAGGGATCCGCTGTTACAACACAAAACAAGGTCCAGCCGTCTTCCGCTTGAAGGAGCATATCGAACGCTTGATTGATTCGGCGCACGTGCTAGGGCTGACAGATCTACCTTACAATGCGGATGAATTACAGCGGGCAACCAAGCAAACGATCGCCGCGAACTCTTTCCAGGAATGCTACATCCGCCCGCTGATCTACTTCTCAACACCCGAGATGGGGCTGAACCTGGATCAGGGAAAAGTGAGCATTGGGATTGCCGTGTGGGAATGGGGTAATTACCTGGGGCAAGAAGCGCTGGAAAAAGGGATACGCGCCAATGTATCCTCCTTCACACGCCATCACTTAAACGCGGTGATGACCAAGGCAAAAGTGACAGGTAACTATCCAAACAGCGTGCTTGCAAAGACTGAGTCGCTGCGGTTGGGTTTCGATGAAGCCATCATGCTGGATGCGCAAGGATACGTGGCAGAATGCAGCGGTGAAAATCTGTTCCTGATACGGAATGGTAAGGTTATTACTCCTCCAATGGCCCCGGTTTTAGAGGGGATCACCCGGGATTCGATCTTGAAGATCGCCGCCGACCTGGGCTACCCGGTGGTGGAACAACCAGTTTCGCGCGACCAACTTTATATCGCTGACGAGGTGTTCGTGTGCGGTACAGCGGCTGAGTGTATCGCGATTCGCGAAATCGACTTCCGTACGATTGGCGAAGGGCGGATGGGGCCAGTCACCAGGGCGATCCAGCAGGCTTACCAGAATGCGGTACACGGACGCCATCCGCGCTCAGCAGAATGGTTGGATTATGTATCAGAAAGTGTGCCAGAGACCCCTGCTCAGGTGCCTGGGGACTAAGTTTGGTATCCAGTAAGCGCTGGCGAAAAAACCGCCGGCGCTTCCTTAACGCCCACTTTCGAAGAGAGAGAAAGAGAAATATGACCGAAACCAAGCAAGAACATGAAGGTTCTGCGCCTGCTAGAGAACAGACACGCGTGGCTTTCCAAGGAGAACCTGGCGCATACTCGGAGGCTGCCGCACTTGGACATTTTGGGAAAAACATTGAGACCGTTCCTTGTGAAAGCTTTGATGCCGTCTTCGAGGCAGTAGCGAATGGATCTGTCGAATATGGGCTAATCGCGATTGAAAACTCAGTGGCGGGCAGTATTCACCACAACTACGACTTACTGCTGCAGCACCAATTATGGATTGTCGGCGAGTATTATCTGCGTGTGCAGCACTGCCTGATCGCCTGGTCAGGGACCCAAATGAACGAGATACAGAAAGTAATCAGCCATCCCCAAGCGCTGGCGCAATGTGACGGCTACCTGCGAAAGCAGAACTTCAAAGGCGAGATCTTTTATGATACGGCTGGGGCTGTAAAATATCTGCGTGAGTCGGAAAATCATGAGATGGCGGCAATCGCTTCGCGGCGGGCTGCCGAAGTCTACGATATGCAGGTGCTGGCCGAAGGAATTGAAGATAACCCAGCGAACTTTACCCGCTTTTTAGCGATTGCACAAAAGCCAGTCCAGCCGCGAGGGGATGCGAAAACGACAATTGTTTTTTCGCTCAAAAACCAACCCGGGTCTCTATTTAAAGCGCTGAGTGTTTTTGCACTGCGTGACATCGACCTGACCAAGATTGAATCGCGCCCGTTAGTCGGGAAACCCTGGGAATATTTATTTTATATCGACTTCGCGGGTTCAACAGAAGACCCGAATATTCCCAAAGCACTCGCTCACCTGGAAGAGTATGCTACTTCGCTGCGAATTCTCGGGTCGTATCCACGCCACCGTTTTGAACACGCGACTGTATAGATCGCCGGACAAAATACGTTTCACCCTGACAAGAGTAGGAGTCTCCCTATCAACAAAAGAGGGAGACTCCGTCTCGTTTAAATTTGTGGCGACCTTATAATCTAGGACAGTTAAGGTTGCTCAGCAACCGTTGAACGGAGCAACTCCCTTCCACCGGGAAGCCCAGCCCAAAATAAATATCGCGGTGTGATGTGGTCATCCTTTCCGTTCACACTTCAGCCAATCATCTGGGGGCAAATGATTGGCTGATTGCTTTAAAAGGCTCTTCATCAGCCCGTAATAAAGGCTGTAAGCATTCCCCATACGCCCAAGATCACCAGACAAAGCACAGCAGACAGAGAAAGTAAGGAGAAGTATAAGCGCCCCCAAACAGCGCCCCATCTGCGCGCCCAGGAGAGCAGAGCAATCAAGAGCATGGCGATAACAAACAAGATCACAACCAGTGGAATGAGGAACAAGGGCCGAGCCGAACCGGGCAGGCCGACTAAAATGCGCAGATCGTTCTGGTTGTACATTCCTACCAAGATCGTTACAACCACAACGATAAACCCTGTGAGAAGCACACCAGACAGCACAGCCAACCAGGGCGCCAGACGCCAGGCAGGCGGCGAACCGGTCCGCACGGCTGAATAGGTAGTGGTTCTGGGAACTGACATCGTCTCAGGCGTCCCTTGAACACCGGGCAGCCCGGTTTGTGGGAGAGCGTCCACGCCATCTACAGTGGAACGACGCCGGAACTGACGCACCAGCCAGGCAATTGGGTATACCAGCAGCGCCGTCAGTAAGATGAGCAACCCAAGCCCAAACAACAACATTTCAATCCCTGCTGTTCCCTGCAAGTTTAACAGCTTAGGCAAGCTGGGAATCGCGACAATTGTCTGTGGCGTGACAAACTCCACCCCGCCATGATTAGCAATACAGGATGAATCTGGTGGGGTGTTTGGGTCCTGCAGGAAATCGAAGAATCATCTTATCCTGACAGGTACCACTAAGAGCAGCGCCATGACCACCCCAAGGAAAAGTGAAAAAGTAGCTGTTGGTAAGGGTTTGCGCAGCGGTCTGTCCATAGGATGGCGGTGTGATCGGGTCAAACGCACCGGTCAAAACCAGGGTAGGGACATCACTTGTGACGGGTTGGTCGATAGAGGAGGGAAGAGCTGTCACATTCCAGTTATTACAGGTGGTAAGGAAACTCTGACCACTATTCTCCTCGAGGTTCTTCAACTCTGAGGGCAATCCCCGCAAGTTGACATCGGAAGGTTGAAAGTCAGCATCTTCAGCACACAACACAGAAAAGTACATGCCCATGCTGATACTACGATCAAACACCAACTGCGAAAGAATGCGCTCTACAAAGTCATATCTACCAGCACGGACATTGTAGATAATGCGAGGCAGCATAGGGATCAATTCAGTGACATACTGCATCTGGTAAATCGTACTGATGAGCGTGTCGCCATTAAAGACCGCCTCATATGTTTTGCTGGTTTGGGGGTCGGTCAAGTAAATGTGATCGGGATTTTTATTTAAGCGATCTACCAGATTGTAAAACACCTGCTCCAGGTTGGGATAAGCCTGGCTGCACTGCGTGTCGGCAGCACATGTCTGAAACAACTGGTTAAAAGCCCGGCCTTCAGCCTGAGGAGCCTGGGTCAAGAAATTAATTTGGGGGGGAACGACTGAATTGAGAATCACCGAGCGAAGTCCTTGCGGATGCTGGCGCATTACATGCAGAGCCAGCAGTGTGCCGTAAGAAACGCCGTACAGGTTGATCTGGTCGTATCCCAAAGCCTGCCGCAAGGCGTCTACATCGTTCGCATTCTCAATACTATTATAAGCGGATAAATCAATCCCTTGCTTCACCAGCCGCTGGTGGCACTGTGTCAGGGCCTGTTGAAACTGGCGGTCGCTTTCTTCGGGGCTCAAATCTTCATTGAGGGTAGCAATCACCATATCCAGGTACTCAGGGCAGTTCAGATTAGGCTGAGAGTAGAGCGTGCCGCGCTGATCAAACAAGATAATATCGCGATTGGCGCGCAAGCGGCTGGTGGTCAGGAGAGGAGTGACAAAGAAATCGAGCGTCGAGCCGCCTGGTCCCCCCTGCATCATAACAAGTGGATCTGGGGGCGGATTTGACGACTGTGTTTTGATAATTGCGACAGCGAGGCGAATGGTAGGGCCCTGGGGTTGCTCATACTGCAGCGGAACAACCAGATAACCACATTGAATATCTCGGCCTTCCACTGCTCCCGGCGGCAAGGTGACCATACAAGGAGCCGATTCGAAACGCGGAACATTTTGTAGGGCAGCTTGAACAGACGTAGTATGCACAGGAAGCACAGCCAGCAACAAAACCAAGACAATCAAGCAGCGAAGAAACGGATAAGAAGATTTCTGCTGGTCAACCATGTTCATTCCTTCCTCATTTGCCGGTGCAGGAAAGTATCCCACAAGCCGGGTATATCCCCCTTTTGTGTGCTGACGCAGACAGGCTGCCTGCCCACGTCGTATTTATTACGATGATGCAAATTATAGTCTAAAAGCGGCTGACTCTTACCCGATGCAGGTAATATACGGGGTTAACTTTTCATCGAACGCGATACCCCCGAAGTGCAGGTGAAGAGGAACATTACCGCCATACCCGATTCGGGTTCAATGCCTGCTCACTGCCACCAGTACGCGTCAGAATCATGGGTGACAAGATGGAGAAATAGGTTAAGAAAGTTGTTGGCATGAAGGGAGCGACTCCTCACCTTACCTTAATCATTTCTTGATATACTTGTGGGCAAATTGCTTAACAGGATAAAGTGTATGGAATTTCCCTCTTTGCATCAGCACCGCTGTCGCTATCCAAACGCAATCTTTATTGTTTTTATGTTCATTCTGATGATGGTTTCGACAGGTACTGTGAAGGCGCAAGATACCTCACCGACCTCACAAGACGCGGCTTTAGACAGCCTGACAATTGATATCTGGCCAGAATATGACCAACCATCCGTGCTTGTCATTTACCACATCACGCTGTCCTCACAAGTGAAACTCCCCGCAGCCCTTACATTTCGCATTCCGAAGGAAGTTGGGCAGCCACACGCTGTCGCGATGCAAGATGTTGCCGGGCTGTATAACCTGAACTACGACATCGCCCAGCAGGGAGATTGGGTTCAGATAAGTTTCACCACGCCCGTTCCAAATATTCGGGTCGAATACTATGATCCTACGTTGAAAATCGATAACCAGCAGCGGAATTTTACCTTCCGCTGGCCCGGCGATTATACTGTGCAAAACCTGGTGTTGCAGGTGCAGCAACCGAGCAACGCAAGCGAAATGACCTTTACCCCTAATCAAGAAAGCGAACAGACCGTTCAAGATGGAATTACATACCACGCGCTGAAAGAAGGCCAGGTGAACGCAGGAACGGCCTTCGACTTGAAGATCGCTTATCGCAAACCTGATAACCGATTAACCAGCCAGGACTCGTTCTCACCGGCGCAACCCATTCAGCCAATTGATAACCGGACGGCGGGTCGGGTATCTCCGATCGAGATGCTACCGTGGATACTGGGCGGCTTTGGGGTGTTGTTAATTGTCATTGGGCTGCTGTGGTATTGGAAAGCCGGGCAGGCACAACAGGCAGAAGCTGTGAAAGCAGGACGCCCCAGACACCCATCACGGCACGGCACCGCATCACCTACCCCTGTTAGCAATGAGGAAGGACCTTACTGTCATCAGTGTGGTAAGCGCGCCGCACCCGGCGACCAGTTCTGCCGGGCTTGCGGCACAAAGCTCCGTTAGTTTTCCAGCAGTCTATTTTCAGAATATAAAACCGGGTTCCTGAAACAAGCTTCAGGAACCCGGTTTGTTTTTCAAAGATAATCCACTTACTGTTGAGGTGCGCCCGCTTGAATCCAATCGATCACGCGGTTCAGTTCTTCTGAAGTGAGCTGCCCGGGATGACCACCAGCAGACTGCACCTGCACTAACTGGCTGGCATTGGGATCCCCTGGCTGAACAGCTTGCATCACGCTATCATAACTTTCTACCGAGAAGCCGCCCATCGTACCATGACAGCTGCCACATTTTTGCTGAAGCATATCCTGAATGCCACCTTCCCAGGTAACAGGAACCCCAACAGCTTCAGTCGCCTGAGATTGTGAAGGGGTAGGACTGGGCAAAGGAGTAGGGAAAGGAGTCGGTGTTTGCGGAACAAAGACCGGCTGGCGCTCGGCAGGGGGCAGCGTGGCAATAGCGGTGGTCTCCAGAGTTATGAACCAAATAATCGAAGCCGTGAGTGCAATCGTTACCACAGCCGCAACCGGCGCATAAACCTTCATACGCTGGCGCCTCTCAACAGGTGTAGGCGGCGGAGGGACCAACCCGGCACGGATGCGCTCCAGTTCCATGCCATGCTCTTCTTCCATCAGATGTTCATCCAGGCGACCGGTGAACATACTCTTATTGAAGTTGCTAATATGAACATGGTAAAAGTGCCACAGCAAGATGGCAAGCACAGCCAATACCGCTTCACCGCCATGGGCCGTCTTGGCAGCGGGGATAAATTCACCGGGTAAGAACCCGGTGACCGCAATTGGGTTCCAAAGCATAAAGCCAGTGATCGACATGACCACCATACCCCAGAGCATCGCCCAATATTCCGCCTTTTCGACATAATTGTAGCGCGGCATTTTGGGGTGCTGGCGGATGAATCCCAGGTTGAACATTAAGGACTGGAAAGCATCGCGCGCATCTTTGATAGTCGGAAGCATGCTGGCTTCACGGCGCATCACAAACACTTTGTAACCTGCCGCGACGAGATGATAAACCGTCATGAGCAAGAAGATGGTGGCAGCGGTGTGGTGGATGATGCGAGTACTTTCAATGCCACCTAAGCCTTTGATGATCACCTGAGAAACCTGGTTCAAAGGATACTTTTGCGGCAAACCGGTCGTTCCCAGGATGGTGAAAGTCAGCAGCAAGATAATGTGCTCAATGCGCTGGGCCAGCGTAAACCGTATGTAGGTGCGTTTCTCCTGACTCATGGTTTACTCCTCCTCCTTCTTTGTTTCTTCGGCGACTGGAGCGGGCCGACGGCGACCCCATATATGCAGGCGACGACCCAGGTCAGCGACAACGAATACCGCCATGCCACCTAACACAGCCGGGATAAAGATACGGTAGAACCAATCTACGTAAAACACGATCGGGTAGTGGGTGGGACTGGGGATGTAGTGGCTCATCCAGGAAGCCGGGAAGTTCTGTGAAGCATTTGGATGGCAGCGTTGACACACCTGAAGCATGTTCTGTTCAATCTGGATGCCCCTTTGTGGATCACTTACAGAAGCAATATTGTGAACACCATGGCAGTCATAACAAACAGGCTTGTTCGATTCCACGTTTGGTGAAGTGCGGGCGAACAGTTCAACAGTGGTTCCATGAAAATCTGAAACGTAGGTATTGAGAACCTGCGTAGAGAGACCATACTTCTCCATCATCTGAGTATTGGTATGGCAGCCAGCACATAGTTCAGGCGAGTTTAAGCGAAACTGGGCTGTGTTGGGGTTGGCGATATCATGGACACCGTGACAGTCTGTGCAGGTGGGGGTATCTGGGTTCCCTTCCTGCAATACCCCTGCCCCATGTACGCTGTTCTTATATTCTTCAAAGATGGCATTGTGGCAGCGAGCACAAGTTTCCGCAACCGCTGCACCTGCCCCCGGTTTCAATTGACCATTTTCCATTAGCGACGCCTGAGTATGGGGGTTGTGGCAGTCGACACAGGTAGGCGCCTGATCTTGCAGTTCAGGGGGGACATTGGCATGAACACTATCATGCAGCTGCTCATACTGTTCCTGATGACACTGCTTGCAAGTATCCTGATACATTAAGGTGTAATCACGAAGAGTCTGAACATCGGGATTTTCAGGATGCGGGAAGGTGCTAATATCTGTATGGCAAGTAACACAACTGAGGTTTGCCATCCCATGAGCTGAAGCGCCGTAGGCCTGTGGATCAATCGTTACATACAATTCCTCACCATTCGGCAGCGTGTACGTCATGTTCGGTTGTTGATGGCAGCTTAAACAATAAGCATTGTTTGGCTGATCACCTTGTGGAAAAAGGGGAGATGATGGCGTGCTCGCTTTGACATTGGTAGGTTTGAAAAGTAAAAAACCTACCATCACCAAAACCAATAAAGCAAAGAACACGCCCAACACTTTCAAATATCGTGAAGTAGATGTCATAAGGTGGTACTCCATCAATTAAGTTGGGTTTCTATTGCCTGGTATCCAAACAAATCGCAAGATGAAATCTACACCGTTTCAGACGGGTCAACTTGTGGGTTCCAGGATGCGGTTCGTTTAGAAGATATGCTTTCCTAAGAGTAGGGTTAAGCAAGTATTAATTATACATTAAAGGTTCCAGCTGCCAAGTGAAAAATGTCACAGTATCGAAACGTTAACCTTTCTGTTTTGGAGAGAACTTCTCTGGAAACCCGAAAGTATTTCCTTTCGGGCCGAAAGATCATTACAATAGAAGAGAACACGTTCCGCTTAAAACGGCTGCACTGGTTCGAGGTCTTACGAAAACCATGGGGCCGATTGAAGTTACTGTTTGCGAAATGGGGAAAAGATCGCAATGTCATCCAAAGAACAGAACTATTCAAACTCAGATCTGGCAGCCATCTTCGAACGAATTTCCTCTCTGCTCGAAATCAAAGGAGAGGTGGTTTACAAGATTCGCGCCTATCAGCGCGCCGCAGAAAGTTTAAGGGTGCTGGCAGAAGAGGCGCAAACACTCCATACAGAAGGACGCTTAACGGAAGTTCCAGGAATTGGGAAAGCCATCTCAGAAAAGATCGACGAGCTGCTGACCACAGGACACCTGGGTTTTCTGGAGCGGCTGGAGGAAGAAGTTCCCGCGGGTTTGCTGGAACTTTTGGAGGTTCCAGATGTTGGACCGAAAAAAGCGGCCTTGTTTTGGAAGGAGGCCGGGATTACCAACCTGACCGAACTGGAACAAGCCGCGCGCGCCGGGCAGTTACGCAAGCTGCCGGGGATGGGCGAAAAGTCGGAAGCGCGCATTGTGGCAGGAATTGAAGCCCTGGCGCGGCGCAGCGATAGGATGTCGTTGGAGCTGGCATGGACAGCAGCAAATCACTGGCTGGAATGGCTAAGGGATCAATCAGAAGTGCAGCGGGCGGAACCAGCCGGGAGCTTGCGGCGCTGGCGGGAATCGATAGGCGACCTGGATCTGGTGACGGCATCAGAGGAGCCGGCGGCGCTGATGGAGCGCTTTATTAAGCATCCTGATGTAGAGCGGGTGCTGGGCCAAGGGGAGAACAAATCCAGCGTAGAGTTGAAAGGGGGCTTACGCATTCAGTTATGGGCGCAACCCCCAGAGCGGTTTGGCAGCCTGTGGCAGTACGCGACCGGGTCCAAAGCGCACAACGTCCGGCTGCGTGAACTGGCGCTGCGGAAGAAACTCTCGCTCTCCGAACGCGGTCTACAAAATGAACAAGAAGAGCTGTTCCAGTATGCTGAGGAGCAGGAAGTCTATGCAGCCCTTGGACTGCCGTGGATTCCTCCTGAACTACGAGAAGACCGCGGTGAAATCGAAGCAGCACAAAAGCATCGACTTCCAAACTTGATTGAGGTGACAGACCTGCAAGCAGAACTGCACGCCCATTCCACCTGGAGTGATGGGGCAGTTACGATTGCAGAGATGGCACAAGCCGCAATCGCTAGAGGTTTAACAGTACTGGCAATTACCGACCACAGCGGCAGTTTGGGGATTGCCAATGGAATGAAAATTGAAGATGTGCGGGCCCGCGGAGAGGAAGTTCGAGAAGTGCAGGCGCAGGTAGGAAATAAGCTGCGCCTGCTGCAAGGGACTGAGGTTGAAATTATGGCAGATGGCAGTCTGGACTATCCGGATGAAGTGCTGGCAGAACTGGATATTGTCATTGCATCACTGCACTCCAGCCTGCGCCAACCCCGCGAGACGATTACAGAGAGGCTTGTACAAGCAATCCGCAACCCGCACGTGGATATTATTGGTCACCCAAGTGGGCGGCTGCTGCCCAACCGGGAAGGGGCTGACCTGGATTGGGAAGTGGTACTGGATGAAGCGAGCCAAAGTGGTATCGCATTAGAGATCAACGCCAGCCCATACCGGTTGGATTTGAACGATGTTTATGCAGGCAGGGCAATTGAACTGGGGATTCCGCTGGCAATCAATACTGACGCGCATTCACCACAAGATCTTAAACTGGCAAAGTATGGGGTGGCAGTAGCCCGAAGAGCCTGGGCAGAAGCGGGGAACGTGATCAACACCTGGACGACTGAAAAGCTGCTAGCCTGGCTAAGCAGTCGGGGATAGACAGGCAAAGCAAACGGCGCTCTAGATGCCATCTTCGAATTGGATGTAACTTTTTTAGGATTGCTGGATCTAATTAGTAGAAGTAGGGGAACAACCTCAAACTGAAAGATAGTTTTGTTTAAATGGAGGGAAGCCATGAAATTAGCCGCAAACTTGAGTAGCTGGGACCGAATTGTTCGGATTGTGATTGCACTGGCACTGCTAACACTTGGATTGACCGGTGTTATCACGGGTGCAGTGGCGATTGTCGCGTATGTCATCGCTGCTGTTTTCATCCTTACTTCACTTGTCAGCTTTTGCCCACTGTATGCACTCTTTGGCCTAAGCACCCGGCGCGCCTAAAGAAGACCGTTTTAGAGAGGGTGACAGGCATGAAAGTCTGCTTTCAGCCTGTCATCTTTTTTGCCTATTGGAGGCGTTTTGGAAACACTGGATTTAAAAGAAGCTTTTGAGCAGGAAGGTGCTTCGCCCTTATTGGTGGAATTTTGGGCTCCCTGGTGCGCTCCTTGCCGGATGATGGCGCCTGCCCTGGAACAAATGACGCAAGAGTTCGCAGGCCAGGTACGAGTGCAAAAACTGAACGCAGACGAGAATGCGGAGATACTGCGCTCGTTGAATGTGATGGCAATCCCCACGCTTATTGGCTTTCGAGATGGAACGGAAGTCGTGCGTCGGACCGGAGCGCAGTCACCCCAGGCACTCCACGCAGTCTTTCAGCACCTGGCCTCCAATGAACCTCTGCCAAAAACAGCGAAGTTGGGCATGGATTCAACTACGCGAATGCTGCGCTTAGTAAGCGGGTTGATTGTGGCAATGATGGCAGTCTGGGTGGGAAACTGGCTGCTGCTGGCAGCAGGCGGACTAATTCTGTTTTGGGGCGTGCATGATCGCTGCCCCATCTGGCAAGCGTTGGTGCGAATGTTCCAGCAGGAAAAAAGCAGGTAATAATCGCGATCATTCGCAGTACGCGGCTCCTATCGTGGCAGCCGCGTACTGCTTTTTTGATCTTGCTACTATCTCGTGATTGCCGGTAAGAAACAATGTTTAGGGACCAGAGTTATGAGGGTCTGCGCCTGGTTATTCTGTGCGTAAGCATCATTCGGTTTGATAGACCACTGGACTGGATAGGCTCCATAATTACCAGGAGAGCGAACCGTGACTTCCACGGAGCCAGATTGAAGGAAGGCTAATGTGCCCAGATTCCAGGTAAGGGTTTTCCCATCAGCCGAAACGGTAGGCGTTGGGCTGGCGGATACCAAACTCAGGTTTTTGTTTAAGACAGCGGTCAGGGATACTCCAGCAGCAGACTTGTAGCCGTAATTGGCGTAGAAGGCGTTTAAGACAGCGTTTTCTTTAATGTTTGAATCTATTCGGTCTGGTGCGGTTACGCTAAGATCAACGTCTGACTGCAAGTTCAGGTAAGAAGCATTAGCGTAGCCATGCTGATTAATATGTAGGATTGGTTCGTCAGGTTCCTGACTCGAATGGAAGATCATCGGCTGGGTCAGGATGCCGCCCTCCTCATCTAGCAGCGCATAATATAGCTCATACATATACGGAGAAATGCCTTCAAAACTGGCGTCTTCCAGGTGACAAGACCAGGTGAGCACCACCTGATTGGAAGGCGTAGGAGCTGCTGAAACGTAACGATTGTCAGCAGTGGCGCAAGCCAGGGCATCTAGATAGACAGGATCAGATGATGGCGTATACTGCCCATTGATGTTGGGTTCAAGCGTATACACATTGATCATGCCAAACGGGATGGCAACTATAACCCGACCATTGGGCAATTCAACCACGTCTGGCCTCCCACCAGCAGAGCGAGTCAGCAAGGTGGGCATCTGGCGGTAGTGCCCCTCATTATCAAAAATGGCATAATAGGTCATGTAAGTACGGACATTATTAATATAGGCTCGCCTGCTCCAAACCAACAGAAATTGGTCGGTTTGTAAGCCAGTGAGCGCCGGGGCAAAGTAGAGATCAGCATCGCTGGGAGCATCACTGGTGACACGCATACTCTGTGAGATTGGCGCGCCTGTGCTGGAAAAGACCTGAAAGTAGATGTCGTTCACTTCACCGGTGGGATGATTCGCGCGCAAGCGGTAAGCGATTACAAAATGATTATCCGTTGTTGCCGTAATGCGAACCTCGTCGAAGGCTGGCGAGAGAGGGGTGATGCTTGAGGTTAATTTTTCGGGGCCAAATGATAGGCTGCCATCTACGTTAAGAATTGCGAAGTAAAGGTTATTGGTAAGCGCGTTTTTATTTGTACCTTCACGCCGCTGCCAGGCGACCCCAATTTTGCCATTTTGCGCAGCAGCCACAGCCACGTTCTCATCAAAGACAAACTGACCTGCAGATTGATGGTTTGTGAGTGACTGAATGCCCTTGTTTGCGTTCACTTCACCTGACATATTCAGCATCGCATACTTAATCTCTCGCACCTCAAAACCGCCGGGAGTGCTGAGTTCATCCCAGACATAAACATAACCCAAGGGGTGACGAGCCAGACTGAGGCTGCCCACGTTTTCACGGTTTCGAACGAGGGCAGGGCCAGAACGAGTGCGCTCGTAAAGAGAGAAGGCAAGCTGATTGTCGGCATTATCCCAAAAGGTTTGGGCAAAGGGAGCAGGAACAGCAGCACTCAACGTGGCAGTTTGGCAAGCAGAATCGCCACTGCTAGCAGAACATACATTCAGGCTAACGCTAACACTATCCCCTACTGAGGCATTGGCGGGAGGGAATACGGTTATGTTGATTGGTATGCTTTCTCCAGAAGCCAGGCTGCCCGTATGGCTTCCCCCTGTCGTCCCAGGAACATCAATGGTCACATCCCAATCAGGCTCGGCAGAGGTAAACAGATTGAAGTCATCAGCACCCATGCTGCCAGTATTGATCACGTTTACGGTGAATTGGAGTGGAGGATAGAGATTTGCAACCTGATCGAACTGAAAGAAATTCCCCTGATAAGCCGGCCAGGCCACTACACGGCGGGCTGGGGTAGGCCGTGTGATGAGAAATACCTTACGCTCTAAGGGCAAGCTGCCTAAGGAATGGTTAAACAGATAAGCAAACCCATCCCGGCCGCGGCTGTCTTCGATCCCAATGGTCATGTTAGATACATCCCCATTCATGTACTCATACAAAAGGTAAATGTTGCCGTTGGGGTATAAAACAATCTCAAAGGTATACTCGCCTGAGCCTTCTGTATTCGTTTTCGCTAAGAAAACGCGGTGCCACTCGACCACAAAGTATCCAGGCTTACTACAGTAATACACGCCTGAACCAGGGCGCATTGCAGGATAAATTCCCAGATCATCCCAAAACGCAGCCACCAGGTTATTGGGTTGGGCAATCAACGGCAGAGGGGTGTTTTTAAAACGCGTCTTATAATCTTCAAAACTAAGCAGGCCTTCTGTGTTGAAATAAACTTTGTTGTAAGTTTTTTCGTAAAATGGGAAATCAAAGCCGATATTGACCGGAGCAGCTAGCTGATCCTCACGACCTTTCAAGGAAGACTTCTGACAGGCAGTCGCATCCACCCACTTCTCTTTCCAGAGCGAGATATCCAGCCCTGTCTCTTCAACCAGACTGTAGCCAAAAGTATCTTTGGAAGCAGAGAATAGGGAAATACTACTCCCTGAAAGTGAAGCGTCGTTGGATTCAGGCTGGATCAGCGGCGTACGCGGCGGCGGACTGACCTGAGCAAATGCGCCACTCACTTGCGATAAGAACAGAATAAGAAGAATCAGGAAGATGCGGATTGCAAAGCGGGGTTTCATAGGATCTCCAGATGAGGATTATGATTGAGAGCATGGCTGACTCGTCACCATTATAGGATGGGCATCTGGCATACTGTCTTTGCAATCTTATAAGAACAAAACATGCAGGCCCGACATGGACCTGCATGTAACGTCACTGAGACAGAATCACGACAAAAACTAGGGGATAGTCGCCCAAAAAACCTGACTGCCAAAAGCGATTAATGCCCGCCGGTTGGGCGTAATGGCAAAGGCGGTTGCTTTCTGGCTGGGGATGATGCTGTCTGGGTCCACTTCTGGGCGGTACTGACGTTGAAGATTCAACCGGCGAAGGCTTAAGTGATAAATTGACGCGTGGGCATCATCCAGAATGTATAAAGATGGATCGGGCGGCTGAGTAGCCTGCATTTCGAGGAAGTGGGCATCTGAGAAGGAAAGCGGAGAAGCCTCTTGCCCAACCCGAGCATCGCCATAAGGGATGGGATCTGTGCAGCGGGTAGGAGAAAACTCAAAACCGCTGGCCTCGCAGATCGTCATGCGCCCATCGGAATGCAGCAAGTAAAGGAATTCCTGATCTACAGCCAGATCAACCACGTCATTCATCTGCGGCACCTGTTCATCAAAAAACAGGCTGGGTGTGTTTTCAAACCGGCCCTTATCTCCGTTGAAATACCAGACTGCGTTGACCTGTGGATCGAGCACATACAAGGTATCGCCATAAGTGGTTACGCTGACGATCTTGCCCCAGTTTGTGTCTGGTGGAGGTAAGGAACTGCTATCGTAACTCGACTTACCAGGGGTGCAGTACGCGATGTTTCCAGCCTCATCGATTCCCATTACGGTAGCGTGGAATTCGTTGTTAGGTTGGAGCGGGACCAAATCAATTAGAGGACCGATGATCAAACTGCCAGCTTTGCCCGGACCGCAGTTAAACCTGGGGTCCAGTTCATAGCCGGTCGCAGTGCGGAACAAGCGCAGGATGCGGCCCTGGCCTGAGTTCGAGCATATAGACATCATTCAGGGTTGCGACCATGCGGGTGATACTGACCTCACCGGCAAAACCCCCAGGCAATACAGATTGGTAGGACAAGCGAACGATGCCATCCATCGAATCGAGGGCATTCTGCGCTTGCTCGCGAAGCGCAGCCGATTTATCAGTATGCTGATATTCCTCTGCCTGATCCAACCACAATAATACCTGTGTCCAGTTATCTCTTTGAAGCTGAGGGTCACTCTGTTCAAGGGCGCGTTGAGCAACCTGATCGGCATTAAACAGCAAAGTATTAAACTGCTCACTCCGTCCAGCATTCAGGTAAACCATGGTAGCGACTGCTACGACTGCTAATGGAACACAAATGGCAATGAACAGCATCGAGGCCGGCGACAAACTCACCAGCGGTTCTGTGCGGTTCGGGAAGGCATGGGAGTAAACCTTACCGGTTACACTGCTTACACCCGAATGGGCAACCGATCCGACATGGAAGATAGATTTCAGAAACCGGCCAATCTGGAGGACGATGGGAGAAGGTCCTGTGCGGCGCACTTTAACTTTGCGCTCTCGCGCCGCAGCAGCCGGTTTCACTACATGAGGTTCTTTGACCGACTGCTTGCTAAACATACCAGTTGAACGCGCAGGCGATGAAGATGTTTTTTCACGCTCTGCCCGAGTGGAAGGCTGCCTGTCTGGCGGCTTTTTTTCTGGTTCGAGAGATGGAATCTCATTCGAAACCGTTGGTGATTCAAGAGTTTCGTCAAGGGGAGGAGCGGTTTCGGGAGAGGATTGAGAGACGAAGGAGTTCTTTGGAAGTTTGTTCCCAGGGAAAAATCCCGGCTTCATCCCTCTCAGCCCCAACCGCATCTTCTGGCTGCGCTGGCGATTCCGCGTTTGAGGGAATAGACACAAGCGGTGGTTCATGTTCCGTGCTTGTTTGAGGATAAGGTGAAAGGGGTTCCGCAGGCGCTGTTCCAACAACAGGCGTGGAAGGCGTCACAGCACCGTGTTCAGAATGAGACGGATGGTGCCACTGGATCTGACCCTTTCCGGTTTGCAATTTAACAACGGCTGCTTGCAAACGATTCGCAGACTGACTCAGTAACCGCCGCCTGAGGTACTCCAACCCTAACTGCGTTGCACCTGCCAGGGTGCGGGCATTCCAGGAAACGGGCGGCTCGGAGCAGAAGAGCAAGATATCGCCTGACTCCAGCGTGGTTTGGTAAAAGCGCGGCACAACCTGGCGTGACAGCCCTAATCCACGCCCACTCTGACTGTCATCAAAGTGCTGTACCTGCGCTTTGGAGATGACAAAAGTATGGGCTGTTCCGGTATGCGCCAGAAGCAAAGTGGTTCCATGCAGCGCGCCCATACTGAGCGCGCCGACTAATTGGCCTTCTCTGGCGTGACGCAAATTGCGATTCAGTAACAAGTCGTTCAGACTTGAAACAACTACGCGAAGCGCAGCCGTAATAGACCCTGAGGCAGTAAAGTACTTCTCAGCCAGGCGCGACAGCATCTCCTGTTGTTCCGTGGGAGTCAGCGGGTTGGCGCCTGCTGATGGATAACCAGAAAGAGCTAGATAAAGCACAAGGGTATCTTGCGCGCGCAGCCGGGTGGCTTTGCGTGGAGCAGAAGCCACCAACAGGCCTGGGAGATCACTCTGATCACGACCCGTCTCAGGAGATAGTGGAAGAACGGTTAAATCAAACAAGGTCATATACGCCCTATGATTTATTTTACACGATTTTATTCATTCAGATGCAAGAATCATGCTAGCAAACAGGTTTAAATATTTCACGTATGTCTTTACCGTAACACGCAACTAAGTCTACGGCATTTCTGCATTCTATGGAAATGCGGCCCTCTTTGTTTCTTTTTTGTTACAAGCCAGTTTGATAACCGTATCAACATCTTACCAAATATTGACTTTCTTAAAACCAAAAGATATCTTAATTCAAAGAAGATCTTGTTCTCATCCAGCAGGATTTTACTGTCCATCTTTCAAACCAACTCTAAATTCGTCTTTTCCGTTCCAGGCAGGAATTATGAAAAAAAATCCTTTATCAAACATCTGGCAGCCATCCTCTCGCCGCACCCAAAGCTGTTCTGAGGTGGGCTCGCAGCGCTCACTTAAAACCAAAGGCCAATCCTTTCTAGAACTGGCCCTCATCCTGCCCGTTCTGATCCTGATTCTGCTCGGTTTGGTTGAGGTGGTTTTCTTTATTGGGCGTTACCTGGATATGATCGACCTGACTCGAGAAGCTGCTCGCTTCGCCTCTGTGCGCGACCCTTTTGACAACAGCATCAACCGCGACCTGGATTGCAACACAAGTGATGGTTTTTACTTTTTCTACGATACGGCCTGCCTGTTCTCACCGCCGAAAAACTCAGATATTTGCAGCGTGTGCAGTGGAGAAGATTGTAAGTTCTGTAATGGGATGAACGCTTACTTTTTCCTCGACAAGTCTGTGGATGATATCGTCATCACGATTTACACCGTTAAGGATCGAAACGTCATTTCTGATACGCATCCGAAGGCAGCAGACGGATTCCCTGGCGCGGCGCTGCTGCCAGATGGCAAAACGAATTACTGGGCTTTATCCAATTCTGACAGTGACGCGAGCAATGACAACAACTGGAAAAAAGACTGTAAGGGGAATGTCATTCGAGATGAACCTTACTTCACTTATGATCGGGTTGACAGCACGCTTCTGAGCGACTTAACGCCCAATAAAGGGTTTGTCGCTGTCGAGGCGTATTACTGCTACCACCAGGCGCTTAACCTACCCATCGTCAGCAATCTATTTCCGAACCCCATGAGGATCCATGCCTACACACTCATGCCCCTCCCTGCGGCCCAACCCACAAATGTACCCTAAACATGCAGCCAACCGCAGCAGCGGGCAAGTGCTGGTGATCTTTGGCCTGTCGCTGCTCGTACTGCTGTTGTTTACCGGACTGGCTGTTGATGCGGGTGTCCTTTATGTATCTTATGGACAGTTAAAGCGCTCTATCGATTTAGCGGCAGTAGCTGCTGCGAACAGCTTTA
This sequence comes from uncultured Chloroflexia bacterium, assembly GCA_963791025.1. Lineage (GTDB taxonomy): Bacteria > Chloroflexota > Anaerolineae > Anaerolineales > Anaerolineaceae > DSYU01. Next base: position 582,070 of record CAWBQF010000001.1, read on the forward strand.
AGCGCAGCGAGCAGTTGGAAACGATGAAAGCTGCCGCCCTGGAAGTGCTGCGGTTGAACAGCCTGGATGTCGACGATGCCGATCTGGATGTGCTGGTATGCGACGCGGATGGAGACCGCAAGCGGGACGTCTCCTTGCAAACAACCGCACCGGAGTTTTACGCGCGCTGCCCAGATACCGAAGCGGGGGAAGCACCTCGTAAGCTGGTTTTTATTCGCGCCCAACAAAAGACCCCCTTCTACTTTCTAAGCCTGATTGGCTTTGACTTGGTTGTCCTAACCAGTGACTCGACGGCTGAGGCCGCTGCGATTGATCTGGTGATTGTCATTGACACCTCTGAATTGATGGGCTATGGGCGCGTTGGGGATAGTAGTTATAGCTGTAAGCAAGGGAATTGCAGTCCCAACTTCCCCAGCGCAGACCCTGCCCTACGCGGCTGCAACCTTGATAACTCCTGCACGCCCTTACTCCAGGCGAAGGATGCCGCAAAAGCCCTGGTCGATGAGTATATGTATGATGGGTATGACCAGGTGGGCGTTGTAACTTTTGATTCCAGCGCGCGCATTCACCCTATTGGTGGGTTTGAGATGAGCAGCAATATGGCACAAGTGATGAGTTCGATTGATAACGCAGTCAAATTACACGATGACCCGCCGGCCGACCGGCTCCGTTTGAGCTGGCTGAATGCTAATCTCGACCTATCTGCGCCTGAAAACCCAACCTCCCCTTATGGCGCTTTTAACCCGGTCAACCCTGAAGATCGGGATGGCGACGGACGGGATCGTGACCCCGGATTGTTGTGCAACGATCCAGATGGTGACGGTTGGGACCCTGCTCCCCCGGCACCCTACGACACCTATACCTGGCCCGGTGGTGTAAAAGGAATTCCTTGTGACCAGGACGATGTGCTCGACGCCTATGATTGGGATAGTGATGGCGTGGTGACTGAGGAAGAAAACCAGACCTCTCTGGATTGGTTAGCCCAAAATGGTTCTTTATCTGTACTGTCCACCTGTACCGGCTGTGGGATTCGCGTGGCTTCGAATGTGCTGCGCGCTAATGGACGCCCTGGGTCGGTTTGGGTGATGATTTTACTCTCAGATGGAGCCGTAAACCTGAGCGACACCGGTTTTGACACCTACAACAATGCTGGAGATACACCGGATACCTCCTCCAGCATTTCGGCCTCCTTCCCAAATGGCTACTGTACTGGCGGACTGAACCTGCCCTTCTGGACCTCTGCTTGCTCTGATAACAATACCAGCGTGCGCTACTGCATGGATCCCGACCCAAACAGCTGCCCGCCTGACACAACGCACGTTCTGGCATCTAATCCAAGCTTATACAGTGTCGATGATTACGCGCGCGATATGGCGGATGAATCCGCTTTAACGCGCAGCGAAAACCCGAACGAACCGCGTGGAAATGATATTGCGATGTATACCATTGGGCTGAACGTCAATACGCATGGTGAAGAACTCCTGCGTTATATCGCTACAGTAGGTGACGATGGGGACCGGTCTAATCCATTGAACTGCCCAGTCAAGCATAACTGCGGCAACTATTACTTCGCCGCGACGAAAGACGACCTGGCCCCGATCTTCGAAAATATTGCCTCCCGGTTGTTTACCCGAATTACGGATTAGTCAGGTGGAAAAGGTGAACGCGATGATCAAAACAAACCACAGAACAGCACACAAGCATCGCATGCTGCACGCGCAAGGTATGCTCGAGTTTGCACTGGCCTTACCCATCCTGCTCCTGCTGATCTTCGGCATCATCGAGTTCGGCCGACTGCTGCAAGTCTGGCTGGCCCTTGAAAATGGCGCGCGCTTTGGTATTCGCTATGCCATCACAGGCTCTTACAACGCACCTAAATACTGCGGTCTGGCTGGAGACGCGCTGGGATTGAAAGATGAAGATGCAGCAGATGGCAGCACCGACTGCCGGATATCTAAAAACCTTTATCCAGACCACTGGGAAGAATACACTCAGCAACTGGAAGATTGGGCGCGCCTGCCATCCATTCGCGACGCTACGTTAGCCGGCGCTACCGGAATTGGCTGGAATCCTGCATCTGAAGTTTCGGGCAACTATCTCGATTACCTCAGTCATCGCTCGGCAGTCTTTCTTCAGGATTATCGCGGCAATCCCAGTCTGGCCGGGTACTTGAATATTACGATTTGCAGCTCGCGTCGTGGTTCAGGTGGAAGCTTTTTCCGATTCGATCCGAATAAACAATATTATGGCGGGAATACGGGGAACGGTTTGTATGCTTTCCCCGATTACTGCGAACAGGCAGACAAGAACGGTAATGTGATCAGCTATATCGATGATGCGGGAGATCCTGGCGACCGCATCCATGTGGTTATCACCTACCGTCACCAGTTAATCACCCCTTTCCTCAGTTCCTGGTGGCCGACCCTGCCCTTACAAAGTGAGCGCGAAGGTTTGATTGAAAAGTTCCGCCAGTCACGGGTGACCGGTTTAATTGGAGATAACCCGGTAGCGGCTACATGGACAAACACCCCTCCGCCTGAGCCAACGGCTACTTTCACGCCCACCCCATACCCCTGTGAGAATACAGGGCGAATGACGCGTGAATGGTGGACGGGCGACGACATGCTCAGCGTCAATACTTTGGATGACTTTCTTTATCATCCACGCTATCCCTATGATGAATCCGGATCAGACGAACCTACCAGTTTTCAGGCGCCTAGCAACTGGGGAGACCACTATGGGCAGCGCATGCGAGGCTATCTGTGCGCGCCTTACACCGGCAAATACACCTTCTATCTCACATCCGATGATGAGAGCGAGCTTTACATCAGCGGTGATAAAAGTCAGTCTGGTAAACAGATGATCGCTGCTGTCAGTGGTTGGACCACTGAAAAAAACTGGATGGGAGGCGGCATTTCAGGAGAAGTTTACCTGGAGGCCGGACACCAGTATTACGTTGAAGCAGTGCATCGTGAAGGCGGGGGGGATGACCACCTGGCGGTGGCCTGGGCCGGACCTGGAATCGCGACGATCGATGACCCTGTTCTCATTGGAGGACAATTCTTATCCCCAGTGGAACCTGACCCAGACCCAGTCATCTGCGGACAGAACAGCATCCTGCGCGAATGGTGGAATGGGATCAGCGGTTCAAGCATCAACAATCTCACCTCGAACGTGAACTACCCATACAAACCAGATGGGTTTGAAATGATGAATATTTTTGAAGCCCCAACTAATCAGGGTGATAATTTTGGTCAGCGCTTCCGCGGGAAAATTTGCGCCCCCTTCACGGGTGACTACTACTTTGCGATTGCCAGCGATGATCAGAGCGTGCTGATGCTAAGTAACAGTGAAGACCCAGCCGGAGCGCAGGTGATTGCAGGGGTGCCGAGTTGGACAAACTCTCGCCAATGGGATAAATATCAAGAACAACGCTCAGGGCCAATTCACCTGGAGGCCGGGCAACTTTACTATGTAGAAGCGATTCATAAAGAAGGGTCGGGGGGGGATAACCTGGCAGTAGCCTGGTCTTCACCTTACATGCCGCCTAATCGCGTTATTGAAGGCAAGTACCTGCTGCCTGCTGAGCCCGCCCCTCCTCGTTGTGATATCGTTACTTTTAATGACACTGAGGCGCTCTATCTTCAGCAAAGCCTCAAACAGATACGCGTTCATGTAGAGAACGCCAGTTCAATCTTATCGGTTCGACTGGATGGGGTCGAGGGAAAGTGGAATGGCAACTGGCACAACAGCTACCCAGGAGATATTCAACCCACATCCAATCTACAAGAGTTTGGGTGGGCGCTCGTAGACGGCTCTGGTTATGCAGCCTTTTATACGCCATCGGGTCCGTTGCCGAGTGTCAGCGGCAGTTCCCCTATCACCTGGCAGTATACCTTCACGGATCCTTATATTATTGATCCACAAGAAAAGGGGATGTTTGTCACCCAGTTCCAAACGTCGTTTTATCGCAAACCGAACGGGAATATCCCCAACACGAACTACACTTTCTATCATGGGCTTGATTTTGAAACCACCCTTCATTACCACGTATACTACAGTGATAACAATGGAATATCGGTAACCAGTGAGGCCTGCACAGCCAAGCTGTCTGGCCTTCCAGGGCCTTCTGTTGAGGCGCGCGTCCTGAACAACAATGTAGGAGAGGTATCTTTGCGGGCAGTAGCAGATGCCAGTTCCAGCCGGAATGGTGGCGTGAACAAAGTTTATTTTGATGTCTTTGACTTTACGGGTAAACTCGTTCACTCGCAGGTAGAAGGCTCAGGTCCTTACTGCTTGTTTGGGGATGACAGCAGCGCGGGTAATTTTGAAGGCTGTGCCGTGAAGCTTGCCTATGGAAACACCTGGAGCACTGGAGAGAAGATTAAGAACGGCACATACACAATCAGTATCGTTGTAGAAGACAAAGGTGGCAGCAGCAGCAACCCGGAGAACAAAGGAAGTTCGAAGTATTCTACACGCATCAAACTGGACGTAAAGGTGAATCAGCGTTATACTCCCACGGCTTCAAGCACCCCAAAACCCACCAACACCCCCACGCGAACACCTACGCCAACCCGTACAGAACGGCCCACTGAAACCAAAACGCCGAAGCCTACCAAAACGCCTACGCGGACACCGAACTCGGCTACCAAAACCAAAGCTGCACAACTAAAAACAGACACCTACAAAACCGAAGCGGCGCCGACTGAGATCCCTGATACGCCTACGCCCTCACGAACCTTTACGGCGGTACAACCGGAAGTGCCGACAAACACAGCAACACCGAAGCCAACCCGTACGCCGACACCGACGCAAAACCCGAATATACCGACCAAGACACCTACTCCGTCAGCGACACTGAGAAGAATCACCTTGTGTCCAGAGTGCGGTAACTAAACAACAGGGCAATTTCTTTTGCTGCCGCAGCCACCTCAATCTATTTAGAAGCGGCTGCGGCAGCACTTGTCGTCCGTAAATGTGAATCGCGTATAATTCAAATATATGGCTCCCACATCTCCTGCTTTCTCTTTTCCAACCAAACAACAGCGTCGGGCAGTTTTTCTGTTCGTTGGGACGCTCGTTACAGGCTACCTGGTGTGGCTCGTGCTGGGGAATCCAGAAGATAAACTGAGTCAGTTGGTAGGGAATTTGGCGGTCATAACGACGGGGTCGATTACTACCCTCCTGGCTTTGTGGATGCGCCGGCAGGCAAAACACCCTTCGCAGCACAACGTGAAAAGGTTGGACATCTGGAGCTGGTTTGCTGCCGGGCTGGCAATCTGGACTCTCGCGGACTTGATGCGCCTGTTCCTGGAAGTGCTGTCACCTACCAGCTTGAGTACCTTTGTGCCGCTCAACCTGGTTCTGATCGATGGTTCTATTGCCATGCTGATTGGGTTCATCACCTACCAGCGGCAGCCACGCGAGCAGGCTGGTAAAGCGCTGGTCCTGATTGATGCCACCATCACGAGTACAGCATTGGTCACGCTCACCTGGTTAGCAATCTTCCAGCCAGCATATCAACTGCTAGACAATGGACAAGGAAACCTGGCGGTCATCCTGTTTCCTTTTGCAGATCTCCTTCTACTGCTGGCGCTGGTCAACCTTTTTTTGTTAGGCAAAACCAGTTCGGTACCCAGTTTATGGGGATGGGTGGGGATGGCCCTGGCCTGCTATACCCTTAGCGATCTCGCCTATGCATATTTATTAATTAATGGTCCTTCACAAGCCAGCCGCGCGATTACCTTTGGATGGTTAGTGGGGGATTTTCTCATGATCACCGCTATTCTCAATTCGGGTAAGGTTACCTTATCTCCCACACGCTGGACGGCACTTTCTATTCAAACGCGGACACGAATCCAATCGCTGCTGCCGCTGGCAACCACCATCATCCTTTGTTTGTATTCCATCACTGCATGGCAATTTAATCATCAGATCAATCAACTCAGCTTATGGGTCTCGGTAGTGCTCGGCCTGGGATTGATCACCAGGCAGGGGATCTTAACCGGGGAGTATGAGTTTCAGCAATATGCCAGCCTGGTGAACAGCGTTGCAGAGCCCACTTTCGTTTGCGACTCACAAGGCCTGCTGCGGCTGGTTAATCCGGCTTTACTGGCTACCACTGGCTATGATCATCCTGATCGCCTTCGAAACTTGCCTATCCAGTTCCTTATGCTCCTGCCTGAAAATACCCCGCAGCTGCTGCACACCGCGATGGAGAATGGATGGTCAGGGGAAGTACAAATGCGGCGGCTAGATGGCTCACTGATCCCCGTTTCATTGGCGTTACGCCCTGTTCTCCCTGGTGGAGACCGTTCTTTAGCCCTGGCAGGGACGGCCCATGACCTGAGCGAGCAGAAGCAGCAGCAAGCGGCGCTTCAGTTTGCGTTTGATCAGGCTGCCCGCGCGCAGGCGCAACTGGAACAGTTGAATACGCAGTTAGAGGAGAAAGTCGCCGAGAAAACTGCCAGCCTGAGTGAAGCGTATGCACAACTAGAAAAGCAGAACCGCGAGCTGCAAAATCTAGACCGGATCAAGTCCGACTTTGTTTCACTCGTTTCGCATGAACTACGCGCACCGCTCACCAATATTAACGGGGGAATTGAGCTTGTCTTGGCGCAAGCCAAGCCCCTCCCACCACGGGTCAATTCTACGCTTAACCTGGTGCAGGCGGAAATCCAGCGTCTGACTCGGTTTGTGGAAACGATTCTCGATCTTTCCGCGCTAGATGCGGGGCGTACGCCAATCTACCCAGCCCCTATGCACCTGGACACCATCGTGACACGACTGCAAAACCAAATGATGCATCTGCCAGGCGCAAACCGAGTCCGCTGGCAGATGCCACCGAACCTGCCCTACTTAATGGCAGATGATCAGGCGTTAACCAGCGTACTTTTCCATCTTTTGGATAATGCTTTAAAATATGCTCCTACCGGTGAAATTGTGGTCTCGGCTGGGGTGCAAACCAACCGCGCCTGGGTGCAGGTGGCGGACGAGGGGCCGGGCATTCCCGAAGAAATTGTTCCTTATATCTTCAGCCGTTTTTACCGATCGAATGCCAGTGATTCACAAACCGTGTATGGGCATGGACTGGGACTTTATATTGTGCGACGCTTGATGCAAGCGATGCAAGGCGATGTGCAAGTTACCAACCGGCCCGAGAGCGGCGCCTGTTTCACCTGCTGGCTGCCGGTATTAACCTCGAATGAGATGGTAGAGATCGAGAACACTATCTCATAAAGAGTATCTGCGTTTATTGATAGATGGAATCAACCTGGATGAAGAATCAAAACTTAGAACGGGAAGCCCATGACTTATAAAATCTTGCTGGTCGATGATGATCCAACACTTCTACGCTTTCTATCTGATTACCTGGGCGGGGAGTCTTTTCACGTCCTACCGGCGAATAATGGGCCGGAGGGGCTGAGAGTGGCCTATCGGGAACACCCAGATCTGGTAGTGCTGGATGTGATGATGCCGGTAATGGATGGGTGGGAAGTCTGCGCGCGCTTGCGCGAACTTTCGGATGTGCCCATCATCCTCCTGACTGCGAAGTCTTCCGAAGCCGACAAACTGCGTGGTTTCCGGCTGGGGATTGATGATTATATGACCAAGCCTTTCAGCTTCGCAGAACTGGCTGCCCGCGTAAACGCAGTGTTGACTCGTGCTAACCGTCCACAACCCGGGGAACGGGACTTGATTCTGATTGGCGATATTGTGCTGGATGCCGACAAACGCGAAGTACGCAGGGGAGAAGAAATCATCGCACTGACACCCACTGAGTACCGTTTGCTAGAGTACCTGGGGCGCAACCAGGGAAGGGCCATCGCCGAAGCAGAGTTGATCCAGGAAGTATGGGGAAATTATCGCCAGGAAGATACAGTGGCGGTACGGCGCTACATTTGGCTGCTGCGCCAGAAGGTAGAAGTCGACCCAACCAACCCCCGCCTGATCCTCACAGTACGCGGTTTTGGCTATCGTTTAGGCACAGGGACCGGGTCGCTAAAACCATCCGAACCGGAATAAAAGCGTATATTTCTATCTTGGGGTCAATATCCCATAAATGAAATGCAGCCTGAAATCAAATACACGGTTGACAGCAAACCGTAAACCGTTTACATTTGTCGATGGTACATCGTCAGGGACAAAGACGCTCGGGCAAACGATATTTGATCTACCGTTTGCGGGGATGCGGAATAATCGATCAAGAATGGAAGACTGCTTTTATTATTTCTTTTGATCATACCTATGCTCAAGTGACGTCCTGGCTGCCTACCCATCCTACACTGCAGCGTCAGGGAGAGTTATGGAACTTCAACTTTATCAATCGTTTCCACCCGAGTTAGAATCGGAATGGAATACACTGCTGGCGGAAAGTATTAATCACGTTCCCTTTTTGAGGTATGAGTACCTCTCCCGCTGGTGGCAAACCCGCGGCGGCGGAGAATGGCCTGAAGAGTCGCGGCTTGTGCTGGTGACTGCTCGCGAAGGCGAAAAGCTGGTGGGCATTGCGCCGCTGTTTTACGTTCCAGAATGGCAGGGAAAACCCAGCCTGATGTTGGTAGGGAGCATTGAGGTTTCCGATTACCTGGACCTGATTGCCACACCAGAATCTCTACCAGCATTTGTCGATGCGCTGCTGCCTTTCCTAAAATCCAAAGAAACCGGGCTGCCGCAGTGGGAACGATTGGATCTGTACAACCTGCTTGATTCCTCCCCCACCTTACAGGTTTTGGAATCATTGAGCAAAAAATATCAGTGGGAATATCAAGCAGAGCAGCTACAGCACTCTCCTTATATTCCACTACCCGGAAATTGGGATGAATATCTCGCCAGCATTGACAAGAAGCAGCGTCATGAAATTCGCCGCAAAATGCGCCGCGCGTATGGGGGTGCAGCCGAAGTGCGCTGGTATTTCGTTACACAGGCTGACACACTGGATGAGGAAATTGAGGCTTTCATGGGGCTAATGGCTCAGGATGCGGATAAAGAACGCTTCCTGACGCCTGCCATGCGCGATCATATGCGCCTGACGATACGCTGCGCCTTTGAAGAAGGTTGTTTGAATCTGGCCTTTTTGGAAGTGGATGGACACAAAGCGGCAGGCTACCTGAGCTTTGACTATCTCAACCGGCTGTGGGTATACAACTCAGGCATCGACTGGGACTTTAACGATTATTCTCCTGGTTGGGTTCTGCTGGGCGAACTGCTCCAGTGGGCAAATGAGAATCAGCGTGAAGCTTTTGACTTCATGCGCGGCGACGAAGATTACAAGTACCGTTTTGGCGGCGTTGACCGGTTTGTCCTGCGCGCCAAACTACAACCGCCCCAGGCATAGTTTCTACTGATCATTCCACACGACTTCGATCTGGAGTTACTCCTTCATGTCACTCAATCTTTTCGACACCTACTCTCGCACGGTACGAGAATTCAAACCTCTGAAGGCAGAGGAAGTTGGTCTCTATACCTGCGGGCCGACCGTCTACAACTATGCGCATATTGGCAATCTACGAACCTACGTTTTTGAGGATCTTCTGCGGCGGGTGCTTGCGTTTAATGGCTATCACGTGAAGCACGTCATGAACATCACTGATGTAGGGCATCTGGTATCGGATGCGGATACAGGCGAAGACAAGATGGAAAAAGGCTCGCGCCAGACTGGCAAAAGCGCCTGGGAAATCGCCGAGTTCTATACACAGGCTTTCCGCCAGGATCTTGCGCGGCTCAATATCGAAGAACCAACGATCTGGTGCAAGGCTACAGATCACATCGCTGAACAAATTGCATTTGTGCAGCACATTGAAGAAGAGAGCTTCACCTACCGCACCTCGGACGGAATCTACTTCGACACCTCCAAACTACCTGATTATGGCATTATGGCTCGCCTGGATATTGAAGGACTGGAAGCCGGAGCGCGCATCGACATTGGTGAAAAGCGTAACCCAATCGACTTTGCCTTGTGGAAGTTCAGTTCTCCAGATCAGCAGCGCCAGATGGAATGGGACAGCCCGTGGGGAACGGGATTTCCGGGCTGGCATATTGAGTGCTCGGCTATGTCAGCTAAGTACCTGGGCTCTTTCTTTGATATTCACTGCGGCGGCGAGGATCACATTCCTGTTCATCATACCAACGAGATCGCGCAAACAGAAGCTTGCTACGGCACTCGCCTGGCGAATTTCTGGGTTCACGGCTACTTTTTGCAGATCGACAGCACCAAGATGTCAAAATCCTCGGGAGAATTTTTGCGCTTGCAAACCCTGATCGATAAAGGATACGATCCGCTCGCCTATCGCTTCTTCTGCCTCAGCGCCAACTACCGCGCCAAGCTCAACTTTAATTGGGAAGGATTGGACGGGGCAGCAAAAGCGCTAGATCGCCTGCGGATGGCGGCCTATGAACTGGGTACTCCTGGCGGAGTGGATGAAAATTTCATGGATCGTTTCTGCATTGATGTTAATGATGATCTCAACCTGCCGCGAGCGGTGGCTTTAACCTGGGATCTATTGAAAAGTGATCTGCCTGCAGCGGTAAAAAAGGGCACCCTGCTCGAGTTTGACCGGGTGCTGGGGTTGAGGTTGGCAGACTGGCAGCCGCACGAGGAGGAAATCCCGGCAGCGTTTGTGGCACTGCTGGAAGCACGCCAACAGGCCCGCAAAGAGAAGCGCTGGAAAGACGCCGACACGATTCGTGATCAGATTACTGCTGAAGGGTATGAAGTAATCGATACCCCACAAGGGACGAAACTCAAGAAGAAATAAATGATTTTTCAGGACGTTTGGCCGGTTTCTTGATCTGCCAGACGTCCTTCATAAACCTGACCATGCCAACTAAACTTAAACCTGCCCTCCCCTTACCCGACCCTCTGCGCGGGATTGAAGTTCCATCGTTTACTAACTACTCGATCGTTGTGCGTCTCCCGGAGATCGCCCAACGAACACTGGCAGAAAATGATTTCCCAGCAGAGGTCGTGACACAGATCAAGACCCTCATCACGGAAATACCAGACGGGAAAATACGTCCCGTTCATGTTCCACTTGCGCCAGATGCAGCCCGTTGGGAAGCCTATATTGCGCCTCATCTGGGGCAAAACTGGCTGGAAGTTCCCTGGTTTTTTGCAGAAGAGTATTTCTACGAACGGATGCTAGAAGCCTGTGGGTACTTTCAACCAGGGCCACGGCAGGGAATGGATCCTTACGCCCGACAAAAACGATTGGGGCTCGAGACGACGCGGGGAGAAATCCATACGCTCTGTGAACATGTGGCCGAGATTCTACAAGCCTCCCTGGCAAAAGCTGACCTGCGAAAGGCACTCGATCAACTGCTCGTAGTTAACTTGTGGGGCAACCAGAAAGATCTTAGCCTATGGCCTGCCAGCGAAGCAGGTGATTCAAAAGAAGCAGCCGGGAGTTCTTCTCGAGCAGAATTGAACGCGGCGCGCGAACACCTGCTGATCGATGCCACGCCTCAAGTGCTGAGATACCTGGACCGACTGCGCAGTGAAGCTTCTTCGTTTGACTTCCTTATCGACAATGCCGGGTATGAATTGGTGGCTGACCTGGCGCTGGCTGATGTCGTTCTTTCCAGTCAGCTGGCAGCGGAAGTCTTCTTCCACGTCAAAGTGCAGCCTGTGTTTGTATCTGACGCAATGGAAAAAGATGTGCTGGATACCCTGGATTTTCTATCACGAGAAGAACACGCTGAAGCACAGGCGCTGGCAAAGCGCATGCGCGAGCATCACGAACAGGGGCGTTTTCACCTGCGCGCCGATCCATTTTGGACCTCCCCTTTAGCGATGTGGGAAATGCCGGATCCACTATATAATGAACTGTCAGGAACGAACCTGCTGATCAGCAAAGGCGACGCAAACTACCGGCGACTGTTAGGGGACCGACACTGGTCGTTAGATGCCTCCTTCGAACGCATCCTGTCTTACCTACCTTTTCCTGTTCTGTCGCTGCGAACCTGTAAGTCAGAAATTGCGGTAGGGCTAAACCCACTAGATGTGCCACAAAGCGATCCAGACTGGTTGATCGACGGGCGGTGGGGATTAATTCAATTTTCGCCAGAATAAAGTAAGGACGTTAAATCGCCAAGAATAGGCGATTCTCGATAAAAAGGGTATAATTGCCGCGTGCAAACCATAAAAACGCTATATCTTTGTTTGCTTGCGCTGTTGTTTCTTCCTGTGCCCTCAAGGGCTTATGCCCAAATGATCAGCGCAGTTGACCTGAAGCAAGAGGTCAAAATTTATCATCCAGTCAGAAGCGGGTCTGTAAAGGGTGACGATAGATCGGGTGTATCCTCTGGCAGCAACTCTGCACTGGTGGCGCCGAACTATGTGCAAACTTCCACGCCTAACGAGAACGGTTCGGTCACACATGTGGTTCAGTATGGCGAAACCCTGATCGATATCGCCCAGGCTTACGGCATTACGATTTAAGAGCTTTACGATCACAACCCCGATATCGATCCACAAAAGCCGGTTTACTATGAGGGCCAAGTCGTTATTATCCAGTCGGCCTTCACCCCTACCCCTGTCGTGACCGAGACCAACACACCTCGTCCTCCAACACGGACTCCGTTACCGACTCGGACGCCCCGTCCAACCCGGACCGCTACCCCTGCCCTCTCTGCTACACTGACGAGCACCAGCACGACCGAGCCATTGATAAAGATTCCAACTATTGACGACCTGGGACCTAACCGCCCTATCGTGGCTTATGCTTTTATTGGGATCAGCGCGATCGGACTGATCGTACTCCTTATCACGACTTTTATTCCGAAAAAGGGATAAACGGCTGGCAGGAAGCTGGTCGGGCGAGGTTTTTGTGCCTTCCAGACTTCTGGATTGAATATTGCGCAAACCCTTGACAAAGGGGGGTAGGGCAGGTAGAATTGCGTCTCGTTGCCCGAAAGAGATCGTGACCGGAAACAACCGGTTGGCAGTCTCCAAAACAAAATCAAGGTGACCCTTGACAAAAGCGAGAAAGGATGTATAATCCTGAACCTCGCGATGAACGAGAGACTGCGCTCTGACGGGCGCAATCGATAACAAACGAAATGGCGCAAGAACGTCGGGAAGACGGAAAGCCGATGCCAGGAAGAGCAAGACGGGAGGCATCGGATTTTTTGTCGCTCAGGACGGAAATGCGAGCACCTTAACAACTGAAGAGTGATAGGAAGACGAAAACCTGTTGTTCGTTTGAGTAAATTTTGAAATAATCATTTGCTACGGCAAGTGAGAAACAAACTCTTTTATGCGGAGAGTTTGATCCTGGCTCAGGATGAACGCTGGCGGCGTGCCTAATACATGCAAGTCGAACGGATCTCCTCGGAGATCAGTGGCGAACGGGTGAGTAACGCGTTGGTGACCTGCCCCGAAGGGGGGGATAACGAGCCGAAAGGCTCGCTAATACCCCATGTGCTCAAGGGAGTTAGAGAAGCTTGAGGAAACGGTGAAAATCGCTTCGGGAGGGGCCTGCGTCCCATCAGCTAGTTGGTAAGGTAACGGCTTACCAAGGCGATGACGGGTAGGGGACCTGAGAGGGTGACCCCCCACAATGGAACTGAAACACGGTCCATACACCTACGGGTGGCAGCAGTAGGGAATATTGGTAATGGACGCAAGTCTGAACCAGCAACGCCGCGTGTGCGATGAAGGCCTTCGGGTTGTAAAGCACTTTTGTGAGGGACGAGGAAGGACGGTACCTCACGAATAAGCCTCGGCTAACTACGTGCCAGCAGCCGCGGTAACACGTAGGAGGCGAGCGTTATCCGGATTTACTGGGTGTAAAGCGCGTGCAGGCGGTCTGATAAGTTGGGTGTGAAAGCTCCTGGCTCAACCGGGAGAGGTCGCTCAAAACTGGCAGACTGGAGAATGGTAGGGGAAGGTGGAATTCCGGGTGTAGTGGTGAAATGCGTAGATATCCGGAGGAACACCAGTGGCGAAGGCGGCCTTCTGGACCATTTCTGACGCTCAGACGCGAAAGCTAGGGTAGCAAACGGGATTAGAGACCCCGGTAGTCCTAGCCGTAAACGATGTGAACTTGGCGGTGGTCGGGTAGAACCGATCACTGTCGAAGCAAACGCGATAAGTTCACCACCTGGGGACTACGGCCGCAAGGTTAAAACTCAAAGGAATTGACGGGGGCCCGCACAAGCAGCGGAGCGTGTGGTTTAATTCGATGCTACACGAAGAACCTTACCAGGGTTTGACATGAATGTGGTAGGGAAGGGAAACCGGACCGACCCTTCGGGGAGCATTCACAGGTGCTGCATGGCTGTCGTCAGCTCGTGTCGTGAGATGTTCGGTTAAGTCCGCTAACGAGCGCAACCCTCTCTGCGTGTTACAAGTGTCACGCGGGACTGCCAGTCTTAAGCTGGAGGAAGGTGGGGATGACGTCAAGTCAGCATGGCCTTTATGTCCTGGGCTACACACACGCTACAATGGCCGGTACAGTTGGTTGCGAAACCGCGAGGTGAAGCCAATCCGCAAAGCCGGTCTCAGTTCAGATTGCAGGCTGCAACCCGCCTGCATGAAGATGGAGTTGCTAGTAACCGCAGGTCAGCTATACTGCGGTGAATACGTTCCCGGGCCTTGTACACACCGCCCGTCACGTCATGGGAGCTGGCAACACCTGAAGCCGGTATCCGAACCGTAAGGAAGGAGCCGTCGAGGGTGGGGCTGGTGACTGGGACGAAGTCGTAACAAGGTAGGTGTACCGGAAGGTGCGCCTGGATCACCTCCTTTCTAGGGAGAACCGCGAGCCACTGCTTCGGCAGGGGTTCCAACTCCTTGGGCGAACGCAAGTTTGCCAAACCTTGAAAATCCTCGTCAGCGGTGATGAGGTCTCTTAGGAGCAACAGCTAGAGCTGGTCTCTGGCGTTTTCCTGTCACTCTTCAGTTGTTAAGGGTGCTGCGTAAGCAGCAGACCTTAACCTGACTGAACCTTAACAATCACATAGTGTGTATGGCGCATCGAAAACAGTCATGATGGGTACTGGTGGTAACGGTGTTATCACGAGTATCGATCGAGAAGATTGAATAGATAAGAAGAAGAAGCAAGATGAAAGAGAATTGAATTCTCTGCATCACGTGAGAAGCTACAAGGGCTTAGGGTGAATGCCTAGGCGCCAAGTGCCGAAGAAGGACGTGGGTCACTGCGAAAAGCCTCGGGGAGCCGTGAACAGGCGATGATCCGGGGATATCCGAATGGGGAAACCCGCTAGCGCGAACCGCTAGCACCCAATCCTGAACACATAGGGATTGAGGAGGGCACCTGGGGAACTGAAACATCTAAGTACCCAGAGGAAAAGAAAGTATTCCCTGAGTAGTGGCGAGCGAAAAGGGAAAAGCCCAAACCGGGGTGCAAGCACTCCGGGGTTGTAGGACCTGACAAATGGGAGTTACCAAACGAAAGGCTAGCAGAAAGGTGTGGGAAAGCCTACCAAAGCGGGTGATAGTCCCGTATGCGAAAGCCGATCGACTTCCGTCAGGCACCTGAGTACTGCCGGGCACGCTAATCCGGCAGGAAGCTGGGGAGTCCACTCTCCAAGGCTAAATACACTTGGCGACCGATAGTGAACAAGTACCGTGAGGGAAAGGTGAAAAGTCCCCCAGTGAGGGGAGTGAAATAGAACCTGAAACCCTAAGCCTACAAGCAGTCGAAGGGCAATAGCAGGTTGGTGCTCCGGGGAAACCCGGGTGCGCACTGCCAGGCCTGACGGCGTGCCTCTTGGAGAATGAGCCTGCGAGTTAATCTCTGTGGCGAGGTTAAGACAGTGACAGTCGAAGCCGGAGCGAAAGCGAGTTTGAATAGGGCGAACAGTCGCAGGGATTAGACACGAAACCGGGTGAGCTACCCATGGCCAGGGTGAAACGGGGGTAAAAGCCCGTGGAGGCCCGCACCTACTAATGTTACAAAATTAGGGGATGAGCTGTGGGTAGAGGTGATATGCCAAACGAACTCGGAGATAGCTTGTTCTCCCCGAAATAGCTTTAGGGCTAGCGTCATGTGTTGAGTGCTGGAGGTAGAGCACTGAATGGGCTAGGGGGCTTAGCGCTTACCAAACCCAATCAAACTCCGAATGCCAGCACTTGCTCTCTTTGAGGGTAGAGCATGACAGTCGGACTACGGGTGATGAGATTCGTGGTCAAAAGGGAAACAGCCCAGATCATCGGCTAAGGTCCCCAAATCCAAACTAAGTGGGAAACGATGTGGGGTTACGGAAACAACCAGGAGGTTGGCTTAGAAGCAGCCACCCTTTAAAGAGTGCGTAATAGCTCACTGGTCTAGTGATCCTGCGCGGAAAACTGAACGGGGCTAAGTTTGGTACCGAAGCCATGGGCTTGCGGAAACGCAAGCGGTAGGGGAGCGTTCTGTCAGCGGAGAAGGTCGACCGGAAGGACGGCTGGAGCGGACAGAAGTGAGAATGCAGGCATGAGTAGCGTAAAACACGTGAGAACCGTGTTCGCCGTATGTCTAAGGTTTCCGACGGCAGGTCAATCCGCGTCGGGTTAGTCAGGGCCTTAGCCGAGGCCGAAAGGCGTAGGCGATGGATACCCGGTCAACATTCCGGGACCAGATTACGGGAGCGAAGCGGGGACGCAGCGAGGTAGGCCAGCCCGCGAATGGTGGTGCGGGTGCATGGGTTGTCAGACGAAGAGAGCGGTAGGGAAATCCGCCGCTTGAGTTGAGAGCCCGTGGCGAGCCCCAGAGGCATAAGTGAGTTGAGCCTTGCTGCCCAGAAAAGCCGCTAAGTGATGAACGTAATCTGCCTGTACCGCAAACCGACACTGGTAGACGAGTGGAGTACACTCAGGCGAACGGGAGAACCTTCGTTAAGGAATTAGGCAAATTAGCCCCGTAACTTTGGGAGAAGGGGTGCCCTGGCTGGTGAGCGCAAGCGTAGCTGGCTGGGGTCGCAGCAAAGCGGCTCTAGTGACTGGTTAACAAAACCACAGGTCTCTGCGAAGTCGAAAGACGACGTATAGGGGCTGACGCCTGCCCAGTGCCGGAAGGTTAAGGGGAGAGGTTAGCGCAAGCGAAGCTTTGAACCGAAGCCCCGGTGAACGGCGGCCGTAACTATAACGGTCCTAAGGTAGCGAAATTCCTTGTCGGGTAAGTTCCGACCCGCACGAACGGCGTAACAACTAGAGCACTGTCTCGACGAAGGACCCGGCGAAATTGAAATGGCTGTGAAGATGCGGCCTACCCGCAGCAGGACAAAAAGACCCCGTGGAGCTTTACTGCAACTTGGCATTGAGTTTGGGCATGGTCTGTGTAGGATAGGTGGGAGGCTGAGAAGCTGGCGCGTCAGCGTCGGTGGAGCCGACGGTGAAATACCACCCTGAGCATGTTTAGACCCTAACCTCAAACCCGAAACGGGTTGAGGGACCGTGCCAGGCAGGCAGTTTGACTGGGGCGGTCGCCTCCTAAAAGGTAACGGAGGCGCCCAAAGGTTCCCTCAGGTTGAATGGAAACCAACCGTAGAGTGCAAAGGCATAAGGGAGCTTGACTGCAAGACCAACGCGTCGAGCAGAGACGAAAGTCGGGCTTAGTGATCCCACGGTACTGAGTGGAAGGGCCGTGGCTTACCGGATAAAAGCTACCCCGGGGATAACAGGCTGGTGAAGTCCAAGAGTTCACATCGACGACTTCGCTCGGCACCTCGATGTCGGCTCATCGCATCCTGGGGCTGGATAAGGTCCCAAGGGTCGGGCTGTTCGCCCGTTAAAGCGGTACGCGAGCTGGGTTCAGACCGTCGTGAGACAGGTCGGTCTCTATCCGCTGTGGGCGTAAGGGATTTGAGAGGAGCTGCCCCTAGTACGAGAGGACCGGGGTGGACAGACCGCTAGTGTGCCAGTTGTCGTGCCAACGGCATCGCTGGGTAGCCATGTCTGGCAATGATAACCGCTGAAAGCATCTAAGTGGGAAGCATGCCTCAAGATAAGATCCCTCTCTTCGAAAGAAGTAAGGTCGCAGGTAGACTACCTGCTGGATAGGCGGCGTGTGGAAGCACAGCAATGTGTGCAGCTAAGCCGTACTAATGACCGAAGGTTTCTTGCGTGGTGTGGAGAATTCAATTCTTTTTCCAACCCTCAAATGCGTCAAACACACTGATTGTGATCCCATAAAACAGTAGATGAAAGTCTTTTGGTGATTGGAGCGACGGTGGTACACCCGGTTACATCCCGAACCCGGTCGTTAAGGCCGTCAGCGCCGATGGTACTTGGGGGGCGACCCCCTGGGAGAGTAGGTCGTTGCCAAAAGACTTTTTTCGTTTAACCGACACATTCGTTGTCAGGCAAGTTAATCTCGTGGGCTGTGATTCTGTTGAAGAATCACAGCCCACGATTTGATTCTCGCTACTGCCTCAAACGGATTAGCAGCCCCTGGTTTGCATCCACGGTCAATCCGCCAATAAAGGCCAAATCACCAGAACGCATCATGTCGGTGGCAAGAACAATCTCACCGCCTTCCGCAACCCCCTGTAATTCAACCCTTTGATCCAGATCCGTCAGGTTGAGCAAAACCAGGAAAGAATCGGAGCCTGGGTACTCACGAAGATATGCCAGAACATCTGAGTCGGCATTAGTGGAGATGATTCGAAAGTCACCAATGTTCAAAGCTGGCTCGCTGCGACGCAGCCAGGTCAGTGCTGTGAAGAGGTTCAACATCGAATAGGGGTCCGCTTCCTCAGCAGCAACATTATGTTGGCTGTAGTCTTCAGCCACCGGCAGCCAAGTCTTCACCCCAGGAGCGCTAAAACCAGCATTGGGAGCAACATTCCACTGCATGGGTGTTCGCACAGGATCACGCCCGACGATATGGGCAATCTCAGGTTGGTTGACAGCAGGAGGATCCTTCACCATTTCGGCGGGGATCGGAATATTCCTCATCCCAATCTCATCACCATAGTAAACCGTCGGGGTACCATGCAGTGTCAGCAGCAGCATGTGCGCTACACGGGCCTGAGCCAGCCCTACCCTTGAAGCGATGCGGTGCTCATCGTGATTGCCCAAAACCCAGTTCGGCCAGGCGTTTTCAGGCAAGAGGTCGATATAATTCAAAATCCGCTGGCGTACTGTGTCCGCATCCCAGGGAACGTTAATGAAACCGAAGTTAAACGGCAGATGGCATTCATCCTGATCTTCGCCGTAATACTTCACCAGCTCTTGTGTCGATACAGCCCAAATCTCTCCTACCATCACCCGGTCATTATATTCATCCATTACCTGACGCATCTTTTGAATGATCTTGTGAACTTCAGGTTGATTATTGGAATAGATGTGCTGAAGGCGATGGTACGGCTGCACTCCATCCCAATTGGGATTTTCCGGTTCATCCAAAAACTGACTATTTTTGACCATAGCCGTGATCACATCTACCCGGAAGCCATCCACCCCACGATCCAACCAAAAGCGCATCACATCCAGCATGGCCTGTAACACTTTCGGATTGTTGTAATTCAGATCGGGCTGCTGCTTGACAAATGTATGGAGATAATACTGTCCGGTGGGCTCATCCCACTCCCAGGCAGATCCCCCGAAACTGCTCAACCAGTTGTTGGGTGGGCCGCCGTTCGGATGAGGGTCACGCCAGATGTACCAATCACGCCTGGGGTTGTCACGGCTGCTGCGGCTCTCAATAAACCAGGGATGCTCATTTGAGGTATGGTTAGGAACCAGATCAAGCAAAACTTTTAACCCCAGTTCGTGCGCCCTGGTAAGCATCAGATCAAAGTCTTCCATGTTTCCAAAGATTGGATGAATATCTGTGTAATCTGCCACGTCGTAACCAAAGTCGTGCATCGGGGAAGGATTTACCGGTGAAATCCAGACTGCATCAACATGGAGACTTTTGACATAATCGAGCCGCTGCGTGATCCCCCTCAAATCTCCAATGCCATCCCCATTACTATCCTGAAATGAGCGGGGATAGATTTGATAAATAACCCCCTTCTTCCACCAGGAAAATTTGGATTCCATTTTCCTCCTCATTCTAAATTCAATACGCAAACCTTGTTGATTTGACCAAAGAACCCCCTATCAATCCTGATGAAGTGATCCATGTGATGACAGCGATGGCCCCCACCCTATCGTATGAATCAGATCAACTTTTAATATATCATGTTTAAGATCTCTAAATTGAATTGAAGGGGATTCGTTTTTGTTTTGATCGGGAAGAAGTGGGACGCACAGACACGTTAAATGAACAGAGCGTGGAAGCAAATAACCTTTCCACACTCTGTTTTGTTTTTAGACTTTCTCAGTGGGATAGTAACAGACGCCGACCGTACCCGGGCCAGTATGAACTGCCAGAGCTGGGGAAAGCTCAGCCTCGAGGCTTTCCACGCATTCAAACCGGTCCTCAACCAGCGTGCGGATCTTTTCTATCTCCTGGTAAGCCCCTGCGTGAACATAGGCAATCTTGATCTTGCCACGCGCCCCAGCCATTCTCTCGATCATTTCCACCATCATCTTATAAGCACTCAAACGGCTGCGCGCTTTTCCCAGCGCCACGATGACCCCATCTTCCATGCCAATTACCGGTTTGATGTTCAAAATCGTTCCCAGCAGGCTCTGAGCGCGTCCAATGCGCCCACCCATATACAGATACTTCAATGTGTCCGCCGTCTGGATCATTTGCGTGACTGGGATCATTCGATTGACAAGGGCAAGAATTTGATCGGCCGGTTTTCCACTCAGCGCGGCTCGGGCCGCTTCGATGACCATCCACCCCTGGCACAGCGATACCGTCCGGCTGTCCACGACTTCAACCCGAAGCTCTGGCAAGGTCTCTCTCACCATCGACTGGGCTACGCAGGCAGCCTGATAGGCGCCGCTCCCGCGCGAGGTCATGTGTATACTTACGATTTCACGAAAGCCCTGCTTTGCCAGATTTTGATACATTTCCAGGTAATCGCCTGGACCGGGGCTGGCTGTAGTGGGCACAAACGAAGCACGCTCCATCCAGCGCAAGAACTCCTCACGCTGGACCGTCACCAGATCACGCAGCACCTCTTGTCCACGGTGGATATAGTAAGCCACCCAATGAATATTTAAAGCGGACAGGAGAGGCTCTGGAATACTGGCACAACTATCGGTCACGATGGCGACGTTTCTCATACTTTATTCATTATAAAGATTCTCCCCAAGATTATGGTCATGGTTCAGGTCACATTTCCCTTCGAAGGAGATCTATTACCAGATTAACAGAAGATGAGAGCAAAAAGCGCGCAGCACTTGACAAATTTTGAAAGCATGCTATAAACAGTACAATTAATTTCTACAATTTGTATATTTTCAGCTTACTGATAATGTGAAGCATCACTATCTTTTTTCGTGACTGGGCCGAAAAAAGATGTATCACTTTGATTATTGTTATGGCCGTGATCATAATGCCTTCATTTCTCCCTGGTCGGCCATTCTAACGATACCTGTTTCTGCAAGATCCCTTAATACTCACCGGTATGGTATAGGGAATATTCCTGCCATTCTGTGAGTTCATTTGGGCCAGATCTAATTTTCAAATTCCTGCTCCTCAATGGATATTCATGCCGAGTAACCTACCCGGCATGTTGCCAAATTCAATCTCTTTCGCCAAAGGAGAAGTGTAATGTTATCAAGGAGAAGCAGTAAAGTATTTGCTTGTCTGGTGCTGGTTATGGTGGTTCTATCTTCCATGCTCACCGGCTGCAGCACCGAGAAAAAGATCAAGATCGGTTTCGTCGCCCAAATGACCGGTCCTGAACTCATATATTGGTCAGGCAGCGAAAGTTGCCCTCGATGACCGGATCAAGGAGATTAATGACAACGGCGGTATTCGCGGTTATCAGGTTGAGTTGATCACATACGACAGCCGCTCTGAGGTGCCGGATGCGGTTGCGGCTGCTAAGCGCCTGATCGAACAGGATCATGTAGTCGGCGCAATTGGCCCAGAATGGTCCGGAGCGGCTATTCCGATTGCCTCGATTGCTGACCAGGCGAAGGTGCCTTTCTTTGCCACCACTGCCTCAAACATCAAAGTGACGGTGGATGATAGTGAAAAGGTTCACCCTTACATGTTCCGGGCTTGCTTTATTGACCCCTACCAGGGGTATGCCCTCGCCGACTTTGCTTACAAGGAATTGGGCAAGCGTAAGGTGGCTTTCATTACCGATGTCACCGCTGCATATTCTGTCGGCATCCAGAACTACTTTGAGCAGCACTTCGCAGAATTGGGCGGAGAAGTGGTCGCCAAAGAGGGCTATCAGGCGAACGATACAGAATTCCGCGCTCAAATTTCCAAAGTAGCTGAGTCTGGCGCTGACCTTTTGGTTATCCCTACCGCTACCTACCGGGACGCGGCGCTCATCAGTAAGCAGGTGGCCGCCCTGGGGCTGAAAGTCCAGTTCCTTGGGGTGGATGGCTGGGTCGCGGATGAACTCTTGACTATGGCTGGCGCTGAATTGGAGGGAGCTTATCTCTCCAGCGGTGTTTCCACCGAATCCCCTGAATTTCAGGACTACAACACCAAGTTTGAGGCAGCGCACGGGCAAAAAGCGACTGTTTATGCTTACTACGCCCTGGATGCTCTCTACTCCTATGAATATGCCATTGGGGCCGCCATTGATAAGGCTGGAAAACCGGATCCAACAGCTGTTAAAGAAGCTTTGGAAAGCATGAACGGGATACAGGCCTTCACCAGCAAGCTGACGGTTGAACCCGACACCCACAATCCTCACAACAAGCCCGTTATCATCATGCAGATTAAAGATGGTAAGTGGCAGATTGTGAAAACATACGAACCATAATCCTCCCGTTTCTTAAGATGTTTGGCGTGTTCCTCAGACTTATCCAACAGGAACACGCCAAACATTCCCGCTTTGGAGGTTCCCCTTGACACTCTTCCTGCAACAAGTGGTTAGCGGTATATCTATTGGCGCAGTTTACTCTCTGCTGGCAGTTGGCTATGCGCTTGTTTACAGCGTCTATAACTTTACAAACTGGGCGTTCGATGCCTTTATGGTGATCGGAGCCTTTGCCGGGTTTTACGCGATCACCTCTTTTCACCTGCCCTTCTGGGCAGCCGTCCTGTTTTCGATCCTTATGGCCGTTGGCCTATCGCTGCTGGTAGAGACAGGCGCTTACCGGCCGCTGCGCATGCGCAACGCCCCACGCCTGTTTATGATGATCTCAGCGATGGGCGCAAATATCGCCATTATCAACCTGATTAACAATCTGTTTGGCGGCGCTTTCCGCAAGTTCCCAGAGGTGACGGCGGGAACTTTTTATATCGGTAAGGTGGCGATTGGTAAGATGGACTTGTTCGCGGCTGTGTTTTCGTTTGTGACACTGGGCCTGTTGTGGTTCTTCTTGCAGCGGACTAAAGCCGGGCTTGGAATCCGCGCCTCGTCTTTGGATACTACTACGGCGGGCATTTTGGGCATCAACAACAATACAGTCGCTCTGCTGATCTTCGGGATCACCGGAGTGCTTTCAGCCGCCAGTGGTATCTTTTACGGCGTGAAGTACGCGGTTTATCCTTACCTGGGTGTTGTGACGACCAAAGCGATGATTGCCAGCATTATCGGTGGGTTAGGCAGCCTGCCAGGAGCGGTGGTGGGCAGCCTGCTGTTAGGGGTGCTAGAAACGCTCATCTCTGGCTACATTTCTTCCACCTACCGTGACCTGTTTTCCTTCACGTTTCTGATTATCGTGCTGTTGTTCCTACCGAACGGGATTTTAGGAATCCGCACAGAAGAAAAACTATAAAGGAGGCTGGCATGGGATATATCAATACGATCTTCATTCTAGGTGGAATCAGCATTGTCGCCGCCCTGGGGCTGGCTATCCTGACCGGATATACCGGATTATTCTCCATCGGGCATGCCGGGTTCATGGCGTTGGGGGGGTACATGTCGGCTGTTCTGTATATGGAACTGCACATTCCATTTGTGTTCGCGCTGCTGCTGGGCGGCCTATTCGCAGGACTGTGCAGTCTTCTCATCGGCTACCCCACCTTTCGCTCCCGCCTGACAGGCGATTACTTTGCGATTGCCACTTTTGGCTTCGCAGAAGCTATTCGCCTGGTGCTAACCAACACCTATACCATCATCGGTGGAGCGTATGGCTATACAGGCATTCCCCTGCTGACCAACTCGTTCAATGTACTGCTCATCACCCTGGCAGCCATCTTATTGGCGCACAGTTTTGTGACTTCACAGTACGGCAAGAACTGCATTGCGGTGAGCCAGGATGCTGTCGCTGCGCAAATGATGGGCGTAAACATTCTCCAGACCAAGCTGATCGCCCTTTTTATCAGCGCCTTTTACGCGGGCGTGGCGGGCGGGCTGCTCGGGTTTTACCTGGCCTACCTGACCCCTTCCCTGTTTAACATCACGCGCTCATCGGATCTACTGGCTGCCGTGGTGTTTGGAGGGATGCAGTCACTGATTGGGCCTATCATCGCCGCCTTTGTTCTGGTGGCTGTTCCGCAGCTCTTGTATTCGTTCACAGAATGGCGCCTGGTGATTTACGGTTTACTGTTTGTAGGTGTAATGGTTTTCCGCCCTCAGGGCCTCCTGGGATACACCGAGATGAATTTCGCCTTCGCGCGAGTATGGTGGGGGCGATTCTTGCAGCGGTTGGGACGCCGTAAAGCAGCCCAACCGGAACGGAGTTGAGCGATGACTGAAACGATCTTAAAGCTTCAAAATGTTTCGGTCGTCTTTGGTGGCGTACGAGCGGTACATGATGTTAACCTGACGCTGCCGAAAGGTGCTTTGGTTGGGTTGATTGGACCTAACGGAGCCGGAAAAACGACCATCTTTAATCTGATCACCGGCTCGTTGCGCCCTACCGAAGGGCAAATCTTGTTCCAAGATCAATCTATTGTTGGGCAGTCCCCCGACGCGCTGTGTCACCTGGGGATCTCACGCACCTTTCAGAATATCCGGCTCTTTCCGCGTATGACGGCCTTCGAAAACGTGGCGCTCGGATTACATTCTCAACCACGCTATTCGCTGTTCGAAGCCTTTATCCGCACGCGACGGGCACATAATGAGGAACAACGGATTCGGACCAAAGTTCATGACTTGCTTGATCTTGTAGAGCTGAGTGACTATGCGCAGAACATCGCAGGAAGTTTACCTTATGGCTTGCAGCGCCGCCTGGAATTGGCACGCGCGATGGCAACCTCTCCCAAACTGCTATTATTAGATGAACCAGCAGCGGGGATGAACGAAGACGAGTGCAGTGAGCTGATTGGGATGATTGAGCGTATCTACAGCGTGAAGGGATACAGCATCATTTTGATCGAACACCACATGAACGTGGTAATGGAACTATGCCGCAACTCGACTATCTACGTGCTCAACCTGGGCGAAATTCTAGCCTCTGGCTCACCACAGGCTATTCAGAACAATGAAAGCGTCATTGGCGCTTATTTAGGAGTGAAAAAGAGCCGTAATGGAAACCCTCACGCCCTTTCTTAACGTCAGCAATCTAGATGTATATTACGGCGGCATCCACGCCTTGCACAATGTGAACCTGCATGTCGAGCAGGGAGAAATTGCCTCGGTCATTGGCGCGAACGGCGCAGGAAAATCGACACTACTCAAAACTATTGCCGGGGTGAAAGATGCGCGCAACGGCGAAATAACGCTAGAAGGACGCTCCTTGCCTAAACAATCTCACCTGGTGGTGCGGGAAGGGGTTATGCTGGTGCCAGAAGGCAGGCGGATCTTTGCGCCGCTTACCGTGCGAGAAAACCTGATGCTGGGAGCCTACTCACAAAATGACCACCAGCGTATTCAGAAACGCACAGAAGAAGTCTTTGAGTTGTTCCCCGTATTGAAAGCGCGGATCAACCAACCCGGCGGCACACTCTCGGGTGGCGAACAGCAAATGCTGGCGGTGGGCCGAGCCTTGATGGCCTCTCCGCGCCTGCTGCTGCTGGATGAACCTTCACTGGGCCTGGCTCCCATGGTGGTTGAGCAGCTGTTCGACACCTTCGTTCGACTGAATCAGGAACGGAATCTGACCATCCTGCTGGTGGAGCAGAACGCCTCGCTGGCCCTAGAAATCAGCCACCGCTCGTTTGTGCTTGGGAACCGGGGAAATCAAGATGGAAGGTCGTGGGTTGGAACTGCTGGATGACCCACGCGTGCAGGCCAGCTACCTGGGGGTACGCCAGACTTCGATTGACGATTGAAAAGGCGTTTCCGGTTACCGGTTGTGCCGCGCCAGCCGGTCGCGAATGCCATCTCCCAGGAGATTGAAGCCCATGACGGTGAGGGTGATCGCCAGCCCGGGAAAGAGCGCGATCCAGGGAGCAACATCCAGATAGTCGCGCCCCTCGGCGAGAAGTGTGCCCCATTCCGGTTCAGGCGGCTGCGCACCCAACCCGATAAAGCTCAACCCGCCGCCAGCTAACAGGATGGTTCCCAGGCGTAGGGTGGTCAACACTACCAGACTGGTGAGTAAGTTGGGCAAAATATGATGCAGCATCAGCCTTAGGCCGCTGGCCCCTAAGGCCCAACTGGCTTCAATGTAAGGGGAACCACGCAGTGAAATCGTTCCGGCGCGCGCCAGTCGAAAGTAAGCCGGAATGCCAGAAATACCGAGGGCGAGAATCGCGCCGTTGAGAGAGGGACCAGTACGGGCAATAATCAAAATGGCAAACAACATGCCAGGCAGCGCCAGCCATGCATCGATCACCCTGGAAAGCACCTGGTCTAACCAGCGCCCGTAGTAACCTGCCAACAGACCCAATACCACACCAGGCAGGGCAGAGAGGCCGGCAGCCAGGAAACTCATCTTCAAAGCCAGCCGAGCGCCAAAGACAAGCCGACTGAAGACATCGCGGCCAAAGGCATCTGTGCCGAAGGGATGACCAGCACCAGGCGGCAGAAGGCGGGCATTGGGCAAAAGCGCATCTGGAGCATACGGCGCTAGCAGCGGCGCAAACACCGCCGTTATCACCACCAAACCGGCCAGCAGACTCCCCACCAGCAAATGCCATGACACCGTAAACGGCCACAAGCGCGACGCGCTTTGTAGGGGGCTTTGCACATCCACTGAAGAGGACGCGGTCAGGAAATCACTGCTGGCAGATAGATTCTCAGCAGCCATCTATACCGCCTCATTCCCCACCCGCGGATCGAGCAGGCCGTGGGCCAAGTCAACCAGCAGATTAAAAAGCTGGAAAACCAGCGCCAACAAGAGAACAGCCCCCAGGATTAAAGGATAATCCTTGTCAAAAACGGCTTGCACAATTAATCGTCCCAGGCCGGGCCAGCCAAAGATGGTCTCAACTACAAAAGCGCCGCCCAAGAGATGACCAAAGTGCAGCCCTAACATCGTGACCACAGGCACCAGGCCATTCTTTAGAATGTGCTTCTGCCACACTTTACGCGCAGGCAGCCCCTTAGCGCGAGCCGTGAGCACATAAGCCGATCCGGCGGCATCGAGCAAGCTAGAGCGCGCCAGGCGCGCAATCATGGCGATCATAGGAACCGCAAGGGTGACGGCAGGCAGCACGAGGTGGGCCGGTGTGCCCCCCCCGACGACAGGCAGCCAGTGCAGCCGAACCGAAAAAAAGCCGGTAAGCAGCATAGCCATGCCAAAGGTGGGGATCGAAATGCCCAAAGCCATACTCGACATCAACAGCAAGTCAAGCAGCCCACCCTGACAAGCGGCAGCCGAAGCCCCAAGCGGCAGCCCGATCAGCATGGCAGCCGCGGTGGCGGTGAAGGCAAGGAGCAGGGTATTCGAGAATCGCTCGCCAATCATTTCGTCTACAGACCTTTTCTGTACTAATGAGGTTCCAAAGTCGCCCTGAACCACCCCCGAAAGATAACGGAAGTAGCGCACGAAAAGCGGCTGGTCCAGGCCCATCTCATGGCGCAAAGCATCCAACTGGGCCTGGGTAGCGGCATCACCCACCAGGTGTAAGGCAGCATCACCAGGGGAAGATTCCAGCACGGTGAAGGCAATCAGACTGGATAACATCAGCACCAGAACAGCGCCGAAAAGGCGGCGAGCGATCCTCGATACCATCGTATCTTACTTTACTGTCTTGGTCGCATCATTCATCATGAGGCGGCCCATCGCACCGACAACAACACCTGAGACGTCTTTGCGAATGGCGATGAAGTCGGTAGGAGAATAAAGCGGCTGCCAGGGCGCATCTTGCAGAATGATCTGCTGGGCTTGCAGGTAGAGTGCGTTTCGTTTGGCGTCATCCTGCTCATGCAGTCCCTGCGCCAACAGATCGTCTACCTGCGCGTTCTTATAGAAATTGCGGTTTGTGCGACCAATACGATCACTGGAGAGATACACGCTTAGGACATCCGCGTCATTCCAGTCATAACGCCACAGCAGTAAGTCATAATCACCCTGGGTGGCGGCTGTGATCGCGGCTGAGCTGTCGAGCTGCTGAATCTCCACCGTAACACCCAATGTTTTCAACTGAGCCTGTAACACGGTCGCCAGGGCAGGATTGGGAGGACGCGTTGAGGTCAACAGGGTGACCTTGAGGGGCGCGCCATCTTTGGCCCAGGCGGCATCTGATTGCATCTCAAAACCTGCTTCCTGCAAAAGCGACTTGGCCTGATCCAGGTCGAAGCCCAATTCAGAAGATTTTAGGGAAGGGTCGAAACCGGGCAGTGTGGGCGCTAAGGGCGCAAAAGCCACCTGACCAATGCCACCCAGGGCGGTCTGCAAAAGCTCATCTTTGTTGACAGCATGCGAAAGAGCCTGACGCACCTTGACATCATCAAAGGGGGCCTTCTGACAGTTGTAGCCCAAATAAATGAGACTGTTGAGGGTTGTTTCAATCAGATTTGTATTAGGGTCCTGCTTCAACTTAGCGACATGCCCAGGCGAATTGACAAACATAATATCCACCTCGCCCGCCTGGAAAGCAGTCAGTTGGGACGATACATCAGGGATGATCTTGAACACCAGTTCATCTGGGCTGGGAACGCCCTGGTTTTCCATAACCGGAGGCGCCCAGGCGTAATTCGGGTTCTTGACCAGGGTAACGGATACACCCGGCACCCACTTCTCAAACATAAAAGGACCACTCCCGACCGGCTTCTGAGCGAAACCATCACCACTTTCCTGCGCCGCCTTGGGACTGACAATCCCGGCATAAGGCGTAGATAAGGTGCTGAGAAGGGTGGTAGTCGGTTCCGGGAAGTTAAAGCGGACGGTTTGAGGATCCAGAACATCAATCAATTCCACATCGGCGAGGGTGCCAATGACGGGCGAACTGGAACCCAACTCTTTGTAACGGTCAAAGTTAAACTTGACAGCCTCGGCATCGAGGGCCGTGCCATCGTGGAACAGAATCCCTTTGCGCAGCTTAAACGTCACCTGCTTGCCATCCTCAGAAGTTCCCCAGGATTCGGCCAGGTAGGGTTGGTACGTGTTATCGCTGTCACGATAGACCAGGGTATCAAACAGATAGGGCAAAATGACATTCTGTCCAGAACCGGCGGGACCATGTGGGTCCAGTCCACTGGGTTCACTGGTGATGGCGCGGGTAATGGTGACAGGGGACGAACTGACAGAGGCAGTGTTCGCCCCAGGCTCACCAGCTTGCGGCTGAGTCGCTGTTGGAACGCATCCAGCGGCGGCGAGCAGCAAAACAAGCAGGAACAACCCAAATTTCTTCAACTTCATTGTGCTCCTTCTTTCTATTTTCGGGCTTCTTTAGCAACGTGAATTCACCGGCGCGTTCAGGGATTGAACGGTCTGTGTATCTTCTTGAGAAAGAAATGCGATGACTTTATCAGCGGTTTGCTGTCCCTGATGAATACAATCTGGAACGCCTACCCCCTCGTAAGCGCTGCCGGTCAAGTACAAGCCAGGATAGTCACCCAACTGGTTGAAAATATCCTTCACTCGTTCCAGATGGCCCAGACCATACTGTGGATTGGCTTTGTGCCAACGGAAGATTCGCGTCACAACCGGCTCTGCTGTAATTTTGAGCGTGTTTTTTAGTTCCTCGCGGACCACTTTTAGCATGGCCTCATCGCTCAAATCGACGTATTCTTCCATGCCAGGGCCTCCCATAAAACAGCGCAGGAGCAAATGTCCTTCAGGTGCGCGGTGATCAAACTTAAAGGAAGTCCAGGTGCAGGCAGAAACCTGGCGTTTCTCTTTCTTGGGCACAACGTACCCAAAGCCCATAAAAGGATTCGTAATATCTTTCTTATGGAAACCCAGAGAGACGGTCGCGGTGGAAACATAGCGGATTTGAGAGAGGGCGCCAGCCACATCAGGGGCAAAGGATTGCAATAATCCCGCGGAGACATAAGCAGGGGTTGCCAGGATGACCGCTTCGGCGGTTACGGTGGCGCCGTTTTGCAGTTCCACGCAGTACTGGCCCTCTGGCAGACGTTCCAGCTTTTGCACACGCTGGCCTTTGAAGATCAGGCCATCTGTCAGGTTCTTCTCCAGCGCTTTCACCATCTGCCCCAGGCCATCCTGGAGCGTAATGAAAGCTGTGTTAGGCGTTTTGGAAGGCTGTTTTGGGGCAGGATGGAGTTTACGGCTCGCCAGCATTCCTTTGATCAGGCTGCCATATTTCTGTTCCAGATTACGGAAGCGCGGGAAGGTCGCCAGGAGGCTTTGCTGCTCGGGGTCAGAGACATGAATGCCAGACATGAGCGGCTCAGCTATTTTATCGAGGGCTTCTTTACCCAGGCGGCGGCGCACAAACTCACCCACACTTTCATCCCCATCGCCTTTATAAGCGTGGAATGAACAGATCCATGCCCATGCGGATTTTTCCAGGCCAGGAGATCAGCGTGGAGGTGACAAACGGCATGACGCGAGTGGGCACAATGAGCATCACGCCATCGGGCAGCGGCGCTAAGCGCCCGCGGTTCATGACATACACCTTACGCTGTTGATCGTTGGTGCCCATCAGGGCATCTTCCAGGCCCAGCTTAATACACAGTTCACTGGCCCAGGGTTTCTGGCGAATAACGCAATCAGGACCGCCTTCGATGGTAAACCCATCGACCCAGTCCGTTGAAATTTTGCCCCCCAGCCGGTTTTCCGCTTCAATCAGCGCATAGGAGAAAGGCCGACCAGCGGCCCGGGCTTTCTCCTGCATTGTATATGTCGCAGCTAGCCCGGCGATCCCCCCTCCAATGATGACAACATTGACAGAATGATTCGTTTGATCCATTGGAGAATTCTCTTCTCTGATATTTTCTAGCGTTTATTGATCCTGAGCAACAACCTGTTCCCTCACCAGATCTGCCAGGGCCTCGATGAAACTTGTCGAAGTATTCATTGAATCAATTCGTTCCAGGTGCAGGCCTAACGTATGGGCCTGTTCTTGCGCATCAATATCCACGTCATACAGAATCTCAACGTGGTCAGCGACAAAGCCAATTGGCGCAATCAACACATCTTGCACGCCCTCCGCCACCAGAGTTTCCAGGGTCTCCTCCAGTGAAGGTGTTAACCAGAGGGGGCCTTTTCCCTGCACTGGCGCACTTTGATAGCCTATCTGCCAGCGTTCAGCGGGTAAGCCAAGCGCTTCCGCGGCTAAAGCGGCTGTCTCGGCATGGTGTTGTGCATAGGGATCACCCTGCTTCATAATGGCCTGCGGCAGGGAGTGAGCCGTAAACACAACGCGCACGGCATCCCGGCGATCTTCAGGGAAATGAGCTAAGGCATCACGAACCTTGGCGACGATGGCTTGAATGAAAAGGGGGTGATCGTGCCAGGATTCCACCAGGCGAACTTTCATATCCTGGCCTGCTTGCGGCAGGCTGGTTAACGCAGCCTGCAACTTATCACGATAGGCGCCAACACTCATCCTTGAAAAGTATGGGGCCATGCATAAGGCAATGATGCTGCGGAAGCCATCCTGGTAAATTTGCTTCACAACCTCTTGAATGTAAGGTTTCCAATGACGCATCCCAACGTAGACCCGCACCTTCCCAGGTTCATCCCGAAGACATTTTTCCAGCGCGTCCGCCTGAGCAGAGGTAATTTCCAAAAGAGGTGAACGTCCTCCAATCTGTTCGTACCGGCTGCGCACCTCGTGGACTAACTCGGCCGGCGTCTCACGCCCACCGCGCACATCCAGAAGGTACGGCTCAACATCTTCCAATGAATTAGGGCCACCATAGGCCATCAATAAAACGGCATTATCCATTCGAACGCATCCTTTATGGACTGCTCCAGTCACAACTCAATTTGATCCAAGGCAGATCCAATCCACATTTCACGGCAATAGATTGTGCTGCCACACGCACTGACAGCACTCCAGAGATGGATTAGATCGAAACATACGCTACGCGGCGCAATTGTAGACAGATTCCGAGAGACATCAGTCTGCCAGTGCTAAAGTCTCCTCTGGCGAGTGATGGACAGCCGTGAAAATGGGCGTGTCACGCTCGGTATAACGGCGCGCTTCGGTAGCGCGCAACTCTGCCACCAGATCTGAAAACTGCGGCAGCAAATCCGCCTCATAGACAACCACAAATTCCTGATCCTGTAATCCCGTCGAATAGAGGAGCAATTGGGTAATTTCAGGATATTGGTGACCAATTCGGATGTGTTCGTTCATCATTCCCTGGCGGGTATCCCGTCCGGTATGGTACCAGTCCACGGTTTTTGTGAAGGGGTAAACAATCAGGTATTGTTTGCGTTCTTCAGCCAAAGGGTCAATTGCTTGAGCTGACTTACCACGGGCGTAGGAGGATGGCCCCGTGTAGCCCCAGAGGGTGAGCGTTGGGCGGATAAAGCGGCGATACGGATTGATGGATTGGGCAAGGCAGTCGAAGAAGTGGGCCGTATCCCCTGGCTCCCCTACTGGGATATTTGCCCACAAAACGAAGTCTGTATCCTCTCTACCTGGGAAAACCTGATAAAGGTCGAAGTGCTGCAAATTGCGCTGCAAGCGTTCAAGGAACGAGCTTTGAAACTGCTTGCGATCTTCTGCAGCGGCTTCCCAGTAAGCGGCATTATAGGCCAAAAAAGTAAAGTGACTTAAGAAACGATCCGGCATTATTTCCTCTCAGAAGTTGGAGTACCCCCTATGGTTATCCCCTCAGTTCTTGTCCGCTAACTCACGGATCTCACTAGAGAAGGGGAACGAACCCGGCTGATAAGCGCAGAAAGGCTCCTCCGCCAGGATATCGCCCGTCATGGCATAAGCCCGCGAACGTGAACCACCACATACAGAATTAAACTCACAGATTCCACAGCGACCCTTCAATTCCTTTTTATTACGCAGGGACTGGAACAGCTCACTATTCTGATAAATATCTTTCAGATGCGTCTGGCGCACATTTCCAGCAGAAACAGGCAAATATCCACTGGGAAACACCTCGCCTAACAACGACACAAACACAAAACCGTCGCCCGCGTTGACATGCATCGGCGTACGCTTAATCCGCTCATCTACACGAGATGGGGACAGACCCACACTCACCTCACGCAAGCCTTCCATGAGGCGATCGTAAGTATCGTTCAACTGCAAGTATTCCTGTGGGCGAAGGTTGCGCAACTCGAGGAAGGCCCGCTGCAGCACGACCCGCTTGAAGTGATGACCTTCTGTGGTTTTCAGTCCGATATACTTGGAAGCATCATACAAAAAATTCATCACCAATTCGTAGTCGGCAGTGGAGATTTCATCCTCGCTCAGGGCACGCCCAGTCGGCACCAGGAAGAAAACGCTCCAGGTCATCGCACCTAACTCACGCACAACAGAAAAGATCTTGGGGAGATCGAACAGGTTATGGCGTGTAACAGTGGTGTTAATTTGCAGTTTTAGTCCAGCCTCTTGAGCTGCTTTCCAACCGTTCACAGTCCATTCAAACGAGCCTGGCACCCGTCGAAAATCATCGTAAATCGCGGCACAGGAACCATCCAAACTCAGTGAAACGACCCGGCAACCAGCCTCTTTTGACTTTTGCAGGTTCTGAGCGTTTAAAAGGGGAGTGCCGGAAGGTGAAAGCGCTACCGGCAGCCCCTTTTCAGAGGCATAACGGGTAAGTTCAAAGATATCAGCACGCTTGAAAGGGTCACCACCTGTCAGGATGACGAGTGGGTGTGGCATACCAAAATCGGCAATTTGATCCAATAAACGGCAGCCTTCTTCAAACGACAAGGCTTGTGGGTTGTGTTCAGGCTGCGCTTCAGCCCGGCAGTGCCGGCAGGCCATATCACAGGCCTGGGTTGTTTCCCAGATCACGAGAAAGGGACGCTGTTTAAGATCATAATTCGGCTGGCGGATTAACGGCATTGAGGATGTTTCCTTCCTGAATTATTCAATAATATGGTTTTGCAAATTTTGGTAATGATTGACCAACTCTAGCAAGAGTTCATCAAAAAACTCGGTCGTCCGGTGGTACAACCGTTGACCTTCAACATCATCTCTCCCCCCTAAAAAACCGGTTTCCTGAACGCCGCTCAGTATCGACCGGCGAAAGAACAGGAACACCTAAATCGTTTCCAAGAGCGACATGCCAACACTGCTGCAAATGTCACTGTAATTCCCGGCAATCCGTTTTCCTTCTTCCAAAAAGATACTGCTGCTTTCATCACGACTGCTATACTGCAAAAGCAGAGCCATCAGGCGATGACCCGTTCCGCGCATTTGCAGGCGCTGCTCTTCACTCAGACGGTAAATCCAACTATTGGAAGAATGGGTAAAACTTTGAAACTCCTGCCTGGTATGATCAACTGCGTGTTCATGCACGGGTTGATGCACAGCCAAATCAACTGAACTTTCTTCGCCTTCGGTTAACTGTTTTGGCTGAGACTGTGACTTACGCTGTAGAAACGCTTCCAGCGCCCGCTGTGAGAACCTGCGCCGACCTCCAGGAGTACGAATACATTCGACTTCACCCATATCTGCCCAGCGGCGAAGGGTGGTAAAATGCACCCCCAGATAACGGGCCGCTTCAGATAGGTAAAACCAGGTTTCTTCGATAATGTGTACTTCTTTGCGTTTCATATCTATGTATTTCTATGTATTTATTATCAAATCTTCACCAAGTTTAAGCATTCCTTAATAAACTGTCAACCGCACAAAGATAAGAGTTTGCTCATTTTGAATGGCAAAAGGTTCAGGGATTCCCCTAACTTATAATCGGTTTTCTCCCCATTGTAACGAAGGGTGTTTCATCCTATAAATACCCTGATAAGAGTCATCTTTTAACAACACTATTAATGGGTGTTTTAGGTGACAAAGAATGTTTTCATTCAAGGCGCAAATGCAATACTTGCGCATTCCTTGTGCATTCAAGTCAAACGCTTAGTAAGGGATGATGCAGACAGACAAATGCGATCCTGTTCGAACGGGGGAAATGGCGTCAGAAATGACTTGCGCCAAGTTCTCCCTGACTGCCAGACGCATTCACCTGTCTGGCAGATTTGGTTAAAAGAGCTTACATGAAAGGAGGCTTTAAATGCCAAGAAGAGATGCCAGAAACCAAATGTCACGTGACCGAAGTGATGACTGGGCGCGTGATATTCAATGGAACCGAGATCGTGGACCTTATCGAGACTATGGCTGGGAAGCGGGCAAATCTGTTTTACCAGAGTTCCGCGATCCGTCCATTCATGAACAAGATTATGATCGAGCGCGAAACGTCCGCCAGCAAAGCGGGAGACAGAATCGTTCCAGCAGGAATGACTGGGCGCGTGATATTCAATGGAACCGGGGAGGCGGACCCTACCGAGATTATGGCTGGGAAGCAGATGAATCTGCTTTGCCAGAATTCCGCGATCCATCCATTCACGCACAGCAGTATGAACGCCAACGAGGCAGCCAGGCCGGTCCTTACACTGGTTATGGTCCCAAGAACTATCAGCGTCCGGACAACTCCATTATGGATGAAGCCTGCGAACGCCTGAAAATGCATGGGCAAATTGATGCGCATGACATAAAGATCAATGTAAAGAAGGGCGAAGTAACCCTGGAAGGCACAGTTGAAGACCGCCACATGAAGCGCATGACCGAAGATATTATCGACCGTGTGCGCGGAGTGGTGGATGTACACAACCAGCTTAAGCTTCGCAATAAAGGGCAGAGCGGCAGACCAGGAGGCGGAAGAAACCGTATTGACCGGGTAGGCCGTACAGGCGTTTACCCTGCTTCTGGCCCGTTTCCGGATGTCAATGCAGAAACACAGGATATGGCTTCTTGGGGCCAGGGAGAACGCGGCGCTGCCGGATATTATGATCATGGTAAATCAGAGATCCATGTTCAGAATCGCAACAAAAAATAGTATTTCCTTGAAGATCTAAAGCTTGAAAGGAGGCTCTTTCAATGGCTGACCGATATCGAGATCGAGAACGCAATTGGCGTTATGGGGATGAAGAAAACTTTTACAGCAACCGAGCCTGGAATCGAGACCAGGATATGGATGATAACCGCGAACACTACCGCTTCCGAAACCAGGATCGTTACTTTGACCAGGACCGGAACCAGAATATGGACCGAGAGCAAGACTGGAACCGAAATCGAGACCAGTTCCGGGATCAAGATCGAGATCGCGACCAGTTCCGGGACCAGAATCGAGATTGGGAGCGCGAACGGTTCTCAGATCGCAACCTGGAAAGAGGACGCAACCGAGATCGTGACCGCGACTTCGACTATACAGGCGGCGAAAGCTATAACCGCTGGCGCTTTGGCGACCGTGATTACATGCGGCGCAGCAGTGATGAACGCGAATATGGACGGGGCGAACCCACGGACGTGTTCGGGGAGCGCTATGGACAGAACTATGAGCGCGGTTGGACCGCTTTCGGTGGAGACTTTGACCGCTTTGGCTATGGACGCGGCAGAGACTACAACCGCGATTTTGATGAAGATTATGACTATGACTTCGATCGGAATCGAGGGTATGTCGGACGCGATTATGACAGGAGCGGCCAGCGGGATGCGAACTTAGACTATGGACGCGGCTACTATGGCCGTGATTACAGTCGTGATTATGGGCGCAGCTATAACCGCGGGCAGTCTGAAGCGGACATGCAGTGGGATCAAGGCACGGACGAGAACTACCGCTATAACAGGGGCTACGGCCGTGGTTATGGCCGCTCTGGGCGGACGTATGAACGCCAGGGCACAGCCGGGATGCGGTCAGACTATGACAGTGAAGACTACGGAACCGCTGGTATGCGCTCAGATTATGACACAGACCGTGATGCGAACATCGACCGGGGATATGGTAGTACCTATAACCGGGGTGGAAACCGCCGCATGTACGGACGGCGCAACGAGCGAAACTTTGATCGCGACTACGATCAGAATCGCAACACCGGAAACTATATCGGCTACGACCGCGAGGGCGCTTTCTACCAGGACCTCGATGAACCCTATAGTTATGATTACTGGGATGTCGATACCAGCGACATGGACTACACTGATTTCAGCGGTGTAGGCCCAGAGAGTTACAAACGCCCTAACGAACGAGTTATGGAAGATATTGGTGAAAACCTCACCTATCACGGCGCGATCGATGCCAGAGATGTGGAAATCGACGTAGATGATGGCGTGGTAACACTGCGCGGCACAGTTCCAGATCGCCAGATGAAGTACCTGGTAGAGGATGTGGTTGAGAACATTTACGGCGTGAATGACATTAATAACGAGATAAAAGTTCGCGACCGCAATCAAAACTTGCAGGGAGACGAAGACCTCGAACATCGTCCGAATGAAGGGGTAACTGGCGAAACCAACCGTTTGCCCAACGCTACGAAAGACCAAAAAAGCTAGTAAAACCGATCTAACCCTGGGAAAATCCCGGTAATGTTCGGCAGGGGTGTTTGCATACGTAACTTCATGCAAACACCCCCTTTTTTTGGTCTGATGCTGGTAAGGCCGCAGTAGGTGCAGTCCTACTTCGGCTTAGGAGATTCCCTCATTGAACCTGACCTATGGCACTTCTACAATTTGTATATGATGCCGCTTGTAGACGTCCTAATCCCCACTTATAACCGGCCCGCTGCGCTGGCGCTGACTTTGTCTGGCCTGGTCTCGCAGACGTTTAAAGAGCTTTAATGTCACTGTTGCTGACCAAACGGAAGGTTTTGACGTTGAAGATTGTGGTGAGGTTCGCGCTGTAGCGCGTGTCTTGCGTTCACATGGACATAGCGTTAAGTTTTACAAAAACCTCCCACGCAAAGGAATGGCGCAACAGCGCCAGTTTTTACTGGAAAAGATCACAGCACCCTATGCGCTTTTCTTTGATGATGATCTCATTCTTGAAGATTACGTGATTAAAAATCTGGTCAACGCCATTCGTGAAGAGGGGTGCGGCTTTGTGGGCACAGCCTTGATTGGATTGAGCTTTATGAATGATGTCCGCCCGCA
Source organism: uncultured Chloroflexia bacterium (assembly GCA_963791025.1). GTDB lineage: Bacteria > Chloroflexota > Anaerolineae > Anaerolineales > Anaerolineaceae > DSYU01. Next base: position 620,418 of record CAWBQF010000001.1, read on the forward strand.
TGAGCAGCAGATCGCGTTTTGGGAAGGGCAAGTCAGGCCGGAGAGTATCCGACCGGGAACGCCCGCATGGGATCGATACAAGCTGCATAACGCGGCGAATGTTTACCATGTACAGCAAGCGTTGAAGATTCACCCTGACCAACCTCGCAAGTATCATGTAGCGTGGGTGGGAGGATGCGTGATGTATGACACCCAAAAGCTGCGCGATGTAGGCGGATTTTCATTCTGGAAAGAGTTACCCGAAACACACGCTGGGGAAGATGTTCTCGCGCAACTGCGCGTTATGGACGCCTACGGCGGCTGCGGAATCCTACCATCTGGGGTTTACCACCAGGAACTGCCGACGACCATTCCAGAGCGACCTGTCGATGCTCCAAAATACTTAAAAATAGAGGTTGAGCGCCATGAGTTTGCATCAAGTTTAACCAAACAGAATCCTCAACAGCCCGCGCCATCCCTACCCCGAAATACGTACAAATTGAGCCAGTAGGACAGTGTAACCTGCGCTGCAAGATGTGCCCTATTCTGTTTCGAGAAGATAAACCGCTGGTTGGTTCCAGCAGAATGATGCAGTTTGAGTTGTATCAGCGGTTGGTCGACCAGTTTACGAACATGGAGACCTTGCACCTACAAGGCCTGGGTGAACCAATGCTGCACCCACGCTTTTTTGATATGGTGGAATATGCAGTTGCCAAGCGTGTTCGCGTTACTACAAACACCAACCTGACCCTATTAAACGACAAACGGGCACAACGATGTGTTACCTCCGGATTGGATACACTACATTTTTCAATCGACGGCACGCGCGCTGAAACGTATGAAAATATCCGGGTGAACGCACATTTTGACAAAGTGATTGGCAACCTGGAACGGCTGGCCGCGGCGAAAGAGCACCTACAAAGCTCTCTGCCACACCTGCATATGGTTATGGTCATTATGCGGCAAAACCTGGAAGAACTGCCGGATCTGGTGCGGCTGGCAAGTCGATACGGCGCGGAAGAGGTCTTTGCACAGCAGCTCAGCCATGATTTTGATGATCCGGCTTTCAATCCGCGTTACAGGCCGCTGCATGACTATGTAAATGAACAAAGTTTGATGTACGAAGACCCGCAACGGGTCGAAGATGTATTTAACCAGGCACGCCAACTGGCGAAGGAACTGGATGTGAAGCTGCGCCTTCCGCGCACACACCCCCGCCCTCACCCACCTGGCACGCCTGGCTCGGACCGGTGCGATTGGCCCTGGAGCAGTGCTTATATCAGCTTCCAGGGATACGCGATGCCCTGCTGCATGGCTGCTACGCCGGAAACCATCAACCTGGGTCTCGTTTCAGGAGATAACCTGGAAGAAGTATGGAACGGAGAAGCGTACCAGCGTTTCCGCGACCAACTCGCTTCTAATGAGCCTCCTGAAATCTGCCGGTTCTGTTCTATTTATAACGGTACTTTTTAAAGTGAAATGCCACGATTGCTTCTATAAGCAAGCGTGGAACACAGCATCGTTGAAAACTGGAGAAGAAATGATGAGTGTAGATATATTACTGCCGACAATTAACCGGTTACCCTCTTTAATTATGGCTTTGTCTGGGGTAGCTGGACAAACGTATTCCCACTTCCGCCTGATCGTATCCGATCAGAGTGACGAACCAGCCAGCGAGAATCAGGTGGTTCAGTCACTGAGAAGAGTTATTGAAGCGCGCGGTGGAACTGTTGACTGGCACTATCGGCCTTCCTCTCAAGGGATCGCAGAACAACGAGATTTCTTACTGAAACAAGCCACAGCGAAGTACGTACTTTACCTGGATGATGACGTCTGGATGGAGCCGCAGGTACTTGAAACTATGCTAAACACAATCGAAGAGCAGAAATGCGCCTTCGTGGGCGCTTTCCCCTCTGGATTGTCTTATCGAGATGATTTCCGACCAAAACAACAGTATATTGAGTTTTGGGAAGGACCTGTTGAGCCAGAAGCCGTCTGGCCTGATACCCCTGAGTGGGATCGGAATGTGCTGCACCGGGCAGCGAATTTACATCATGTGGGCCTGCGGATTCCGAAAGGGGAACAATATCTATATAAAGTTGCCTGGATTGCAGCCTGCATCCTGTATAACCGCGAAAAACTGCTGGATGTAGGCGGCTTCTCCTTCTGGGAGCGTTTGCCGCGCTACCAATCGGGTGAAGAGGTGCTGGTACAAAACCTGCTGATGCGGCGCTGGGGAGGCTGCTCGCTGGTTCCGTCTGGCACATATTTCTCAGAGATGCCATCCACTGTTCTCAATGATAAGGGTACCGTAGATGGACATGCCCTGGAACTGCTGGATGAAATGGTCGAAAAGTATGCGGCCGAAACCACCGCAAAACCAGAGAAGGTGGCATGAGTTTTGACTTTGCAGAACCCGGATCAATGAATGAACATCGGGACTCTCGTCTGAAAAACGGGCGAGAGTCCCGGTTGGAATTTAGACCGGGGGCAGGCAGCCGGTACGAGCGTTTGCCGGGGATTCGGAAAATTGCAGTGGTGCGCGCGAATGCCCTGGGTGACTTCGTGTTTGCGCTGCCAGCACTGCACGCACTGCAAGCAGCGTACCCGCAGGCAGAAATTGTGCTGTTAGGTAAGCGGTGGCATGAGGAGTTCCTGAAGGGCCGTCCAGGGCCGGTGACGCGAGTGGTCGTTGTGCCACCCTCTAAAGGAGTCAACGAACCCGCAGAGCATGAAAACCTGGCCGAACTGGATCGTTTTTTTACGGAGATGCAAGCCGAACACTTTGATCTAGCGCTGCAAATGCACGGCGGCGGGCGCAACTCGAATCCTTTCACCCTGCGGCTGAGAGCCAGTTATACGGCTGGCATGAAAACCCCGGATGCGGCGGTGCTGGATCGCTGGATGCCCTACATTTACTGGCAAAATGAAATCTCCCGGCTGCTGGAGGTGGTCAGCCTGGTAGGCGCTGCACCTATTATGCTCGAGCCACAGCTACAGGTTACGCAGCGCGACCTGGATGAATCCTGCAAGGCCTTCCCGCAAAACGACCAACCGCTGGTCGTTCTGCACCCAGGCGCCTCGGATACACGCCGACGCTGGGCGCCTCAAAATTTTGCAGCCGTGGGAGACGTTCTTAGCAAAGAGGGTTATCTGGTAACCGTGGTAGGTATTCCTGATGAACAAGATGCGGTCAACGAGGTACTGGAAGCCATGCAGCAGCCAGTTGTCGATTTATGTGGGAAGCTATCGCTGCATGGTTTAACTGGCTTACTGCGCCGCGCCAGCCTGATTGTGGCGAACGATTCAGGGCCACGGCACTTAGCCGAGGCTGTCGGCACGCCGACGGTGGGCATTTACTGGTGCGGGAATGTGATCAACGCCGGTTCAGCATTTCGAACGAAGCACCGGCCTCACCTTTCCTGGCGGCTGGAGTGTCCAATTTGCGGGCGAAACACAATCCATGATCGCTGCGAGCATAATCCATCTTTTGTGGATGAAGTGCGGGTAGAAGAGGTAGTTGAATCAGCGCTGGACGTACTCCATCTTTAAAGCCGGCTACCTGACTGGGAGACCACCAATCCAATTGAATTTTTCACTTTGGTTTCCATGAATAACGACTGTATTGACCCAAAACCTTTCGATCTCATCGAATATACGCCTGAGTTTGATCCATTCGAACCAGGCTTGCTGCACAAGCTGCCATACCAGCCAAAAAAAGTGGTTCTTATGCGGGCTTCACGGATTGGGGATTTTATTAATTCTACCCCTGCCTTTCAGACGCTGCGGGCTGCCCTGCCAGAAGCACAAATCGATGTAGTTACCCTTCCGATGTTAAAAGACCTGGCTGAGCGGAGTAGTGTGATCGATCACTATCTTCCTTTTCCAGGATATCCGGGGTTGGCAGACCAGTTTTTTAATGCGCGGAAAACGCTGGATTTCTTTGCGAAGATGCAGGCCCAGTCTTATGACCTGGCAATCCAGATGCAAGGTACAGGCGTCAACTCCAATCCTTTTATGCTGATGTTGGGGGCGCGCTGGACGGTGGGGTTTGTTCGTCCTGATGACCCAGCCGGGCGGCTGGCAGCGGCAATGCCCTGGCCTGAAAGCGGACACGAAACAGAGCGAGTGCTGGCGCTAACCACGTTTCTCGGCGCGCCAACCCCAACCGGAATCCTACCCGAATTTCCGCTGCGGTCTTCTGATCAGACCGAAGCGACGGAGTGGTTATCTCAGGCCTCACCCCCATGGATTGCCGTTCACATTGCAGCTCGTGACAGCACCCGACGCTGGCCAATGGAGCGATTTACTGAGGCGGCAGTCAAGTTACAGCACAAGTATAGAGGCAGCGTGATCCTCCTGGGGGAAGCGCGCGACCGAGACAACTACGAGGACGCCTTCCAGCCTAGCGATGTTCCCTATCTCAACCTGGCAGGCTGCACTTCCCTGCCAGTCACTGGAGCCATCTTACAAAAAGCGGCGGTATTTCTGACGAACGACACAGGGCCGGCGCATATTGCTTATGCGGTAGGGGCACCGACTGTCACCATTTTTGGCGGCGGAGACCCAAAGCGGAATGGCCCCCTAACAGAGGGGCCGCACCGCATTCTGGCTCATCCAGTGGCGTGCCGCCCCTGTGAGTATGGCGTATGCCCCATCGGCAATTACTGCCTGGAACATATATCGGTTGAGCAAGTGGTGGCCGCAGCAGAGGAGATTTTTTCTGAATAAAGCGGTTATGATGGGGGAAGGAACTGATCTGGGTGCCGGCCGGTGGAGCAGGCGCCGGCCGGATCAAAAGCGAACAGGAAATTAAAACCGGGCGTGAAGTCTGATACTAATCCGCATATAGTTTGCGAATCCGTTCGATTACGCCGGTAGTGGAATGGTTTTCAATATAGGGCACAATACGCACTTCGCCGCCTAAGCCCTCAACCACTGACGCTTCTGGCAGTGACTCGCGAGTGTAGTCGCCACCTTTCACATAGACATCTGGTTTGATCGCCTTAATGAGATTCATCGGAGTGTCTTCTGTAAAAGGAACGACATGATCCACGCAGCTAAGCCCGGAAAGAACCTTCAAGCGTTCTTCAAGCGAATTAATGGGACGATCTGACCCTTTCAGGCGCTTGACGCTTTCATCCGTGTTCACGCCAATTACAAGAACATCTCCAAAGGACTTGGCTTGATTGAGATAGGCGACGTGGGCAGAATGGAGGATATCAAAACAGCCATTTGTAAACACAACCCGCTTGCCCTGCTGACGATATAAAGCTGCTCGTTCAGCAATCGAAGGGGTGTCTTCCACCATCTTCTCATCTCCAGAAAGGTAAGCTTTCAACTCTTCCACGCAGCAGGTCGCCTGTCCACTTCCTTTTACTACTAATGTAGCCGCTGCTGAAGCAATCTCAGCCGCTGCCGGGGCCTGAGCGCCAGCCGCTAAAGCCAGCGCCAACCCACTGATAAAAGCATCTCCGGCGCCATCTACCCGGTTAAACGGCATCTTATCGGCGTAGGTACGGTAAACCGCCCGGGATGGCAAACCACATTCACGTTCAAAGACCAGCGCGCCATCATCATCCAGCGTGATCGCGACCAGTTGGGTATCGATCATATTCAGGATCTTATCGCCAGCCTTCCATAACTTGCGCAGCCTTTCATTTGAGTTATTAAAACCATTCGAGTGACCATTGCCATTGTTAGATGGCAGCAGGCTAAGCGCACTGTAGTAGCTGGGACGGATGGCTGCCAGTTGAAGAGAGCGGTAATGTTTTAGACGACGGGTATCGGCTACCAGGACGCAAGGACGCTCGCTTTGCATCTGACTGATCTTTTCCAGTAAACGGTCTGTCAGAAGTCCAGCGCCATAATCGGAAAGGATGACAACATCCATCAATGGGCAAAGCTCACGCAGATGTTCCATCAATAAGTCTTCCGTTTGCTCGCTGATGGGGTTTTTACTGCCCTGATCATAGCGAACCAACAAACGCGAATCGGCGTAAACGCGGCGGCGCAGCATGGTTTTCCGGTCTCGCTTGCGCAGCACCCGATCTACGCCTATATGGTGAGAGCGGAGCATGTGCAAGATTGTTTCCCCCTCATAATCTTTGCCGATAACAGAAAGAAAGGTTACCTCAGCGCCCAGATGGCTCGCGTTTACAGCCACGTTGGCTGCGCCCCCTGGCACTTCTTGGATATCGCCTGCGTGTATCACCGGAGCAGGCGCTTCCAGGCTCAAGCGATCCGCTTTTCCTTTCACATAGGATTTTAGAATTGATTCCCCTACAACCAGCACCCGTAACTTCGAGAACTGATCTGTAATCGCAAATAAGTTATTGTTCATAAAAGTAATTTTCCTGTAAATCTTAGAGCAGAAGCTTGGATAACCTTTGGCTGAGAAGCTTAGTCACAAAAATTGTCGAGAACCATCCAAACTTCAGGGTAAGAAAATCTAACCATAATTCCCTGCATCCTTTAGAGTAGAAGAAGAAGAGCTTTTGAACAAGACAGGAGGCTCCTAAGCGGAGAGTAGGGTTTTCCCTGTTTATAATCTGGTAATTCACCTATAATTCATTACAAATTGTTCTTTAATCCGCACCTCACAAAGGAAACGGTAACTTTTCGCATATTTTCGGCGTCGTCGAAAACAGGAGGAAGAAGCATGACTCTTTCAAGCGTACAGTTAGGAAGCCTTGAGACCAGCAAGATGGTGATTGGCGGCAATCCTTTTAGTGGGTTTTCGCACCAGACACCGGAAATAGATCGTGAAATGGTGCGGTACTTTACGACTGATCGGATTAAAGAAACGCTGCACCAGGCCGAAGCTTTAGGCGTGAATGCTTTTCTCGGGCGGGCTGACCGCCATATTGTGCGGGTGCTTGCAGAGTACTGGGAGGAAGGCGGCAAAATCCGCTGGATTGCACAAACCTGCCCGGAACTTGGCTCGCCAACGGCGGGAGTACTGGCAGCGATTAAAGGCGGGGCAAGCGCGGTATATCTGCATGGTGGGCAGATGGACTTCCTCTACGCGCAGAACCGGTTAGAAGAAGCCTGTCAGGCGATTGAGAAGATTAAAGCAGCCGGGCTACCAGCCGGAGTGGCTGCCCACCAGCCGGAGGTGCATGTATGGGCTAACGAACATTTGGAGGGAGTTGATTTCCATATGTGCTCTTACTACAACCCTACCCCACGCGACCAGCACGCTGAACACCGGGCCGAGTTGCGGGAGGTCTTTTCTCATGAGGATCGGGCGCGCATGACGGACGTTATTCGGGACCTACGCCGTCCAGTCATCCACTACAAAATCTTTGCGGCGGGGCGTAATGATCCAGCCGATGCCTTTGCTTACACTGCCCAACACCTGCGCCCACAAGATGCAGTGTGTGTTGGAATTTACCCTAAAGACAAACCCAATATGCTCCAGGAAGATCTGGATTTGCTAGAGAAAAGTCTTGAACGACAACCCCAGCACTAGGTCAACCCAGTCAGGCGAGACGGATATGCGCTTTATCCGCCCTTTTCAACGGAACGACCGGGCGGCTCTGCTGGAGATTGGCGCAGCGACAGCCTTCTTTGGCGCGCCAATTGAAGCCTATCTAGAAGACCGGCGCGCCTTTCAAGATGCTTTTTATGCTTACTATACGGATTATGAGCCAGAACATACCTGGGTAGCCTGTACTACCTCAAATCAAGAGAAGGTCATTGGCTTTTTAACGGGGTGTACAGATCCCGGGCGTTACGGGCAAGTGACGCGCATGAAAATCCTGCCGGGTGTATTTTGGAACCTGATCCGTGGGAAGTACCGGACGGGACCAAAAACCTGGGCGTACATCAGGGCGCTGGTGAGTGGCGGCATACGCCACGAGTTTCCATCAGCGGATGAAGCGTTATACCCGACCCATTTACACATCAATCTGCTGCCAGATTACCGAGGGCAAGGGTTAGGAAGGCAGCTGATTGAGCACTACCTGAACCAGCTGCGTTCCTTAAACTTGCCAGGAGTTCATCTGCATACCACAAACCTGAACCGGGCAGCCTGTCACTTGTATGAAAAGACTGGCTTCAACTTATTAGATGCACGGCCCACCCAGGTGTGGAAACGGTGGGTGCAAGAACCAGTGGAAAACCGGTGCTACGGGCAGCGCCTGTGAGCTATGGCTTTTCTAGCGTCCTTAATGGGGTTCTGTCTCTAGATGATCCTGAGCGTGGGAGGCACTTTCGCCTGAGATCGTAGAGTGTCTTTGACCGGCAAACAAGAAGCGGAGCAGCGGTGGGGTGATCAGCGTGGTGAGAATAATCATGCCGACAATGGCTGAAAACTCCTCCTGCAAGACCAGGCCTTCTTGAATACCGACGCTGGCGACAATCAGTCCAACTTCACCGCGAGAAATCATCCCAGCCCCCAGTTGAAGCGATTCACGCCCAGAGAACCCTCCTAGCAAAGCGCCCACCCCAGAGCCGAGGAGTTTACCGATTATCGCTACAAACGTAACCACCAGAAGCAGCCACAACGCATTCAAGTTCATCTCTCGCAGGTTAATTTCCAACCCAATACTGACGAAAAAGATGGGAACAAATAGACTGTAAGCCACAGCCCTGATGCCGTTCTCTAAAGCTGGTTTCTCTGCGGAACGCGCAAACATTAACCCGGCCAAAAAAGTGCCCGTGATGGCAGCCATACCGCCGATTAATTCGGCAGCTAACCCATACACCAGCAGCGTCACTAACGCCAGGCTGAGCACGTTCTGACTGATGGGCAATTTTTTAACCCGGTCAACCAGACCAGGCAGCAGCCAAAACCCAAACGCAGCCCCAACCGAAAGAAACACGATCATCCGTAAAAGGATGAGAGCAACTGCGCCGATGCCAGTGCTGCCACTAATGAGCGCCAAAAAGGTGGAAAGCAGCAGAATCACCAGGACATCATCGAACACGGCGGAACCTAACAATCCCAGACCCACACGACTGCGAATGACGCCGAGTTCAATTAAAGTTTGGGCGGAAATACTGACACTGGTGGCCCCAAGAACCAGGCCGAGGAACAGCGCCATTTCGAAATGCATCCCAAACAGAAACCCTGTCCCTAAACCCAAACCGACCGGGATAAAAACCCCTAAGATACCAGCAAAAGCCGCCACACGGGTATTTTTGACCAACTCAGAAAGGTGCAGTTCGAGGCCAGCCACAAACATAAGCAGCAGCACCCCTAACTCCCCTAATTCGACCAGGGTCTCTTCCAGGTGCGTGTTGGTGATAAACGGAAGGTGTGTCAGATCAATCAGCGAGGGACCAAGGATGAGACCCACCAACAGTTCACCTAACACAGATGGCTGCCCAAAGCGTACACTAATATAGCCGCCAATTTTGGCGGATAAAACAATTACCGCGAGCGCAAAAATTAATTGTAAGAAAGGTGTCATGTCTTAGGATCCTATTCTATCTCCTGAGGCAATGGCAGATTCTTGGCGCCAGGGCTGGCGCTGCTTGCTGCCTGACAGAGGTAACCAATTTTTAAAATGCAGCGCACAACCTATTGCTTTTTGTGTGAAACCTGCTATAATTCTAATTGTTCCTGGCCTGGATGCCCCCCTCATCCGGGCCAGGAACTCTTTAACCTACTTCAGGTCCATGCCCCCAAAACGTCATTTCACAAATGTTGCAGATAATCTTAGCATAGTTTGTCGCTAAAATCGACTTTTTACGCTCAAAACTCGCCCCAAGAAGCAGCGAAAGATTGTACAAAGCAGGCAAGCAGAGCGTAAAATCAATCTTAGTCCATTCTAAAGGAGCTGCGATTATGTCATACCAGGACGGTTGGGCGGCGATGCAACTGGAGATGCCACCACGCGTGCCGCATACAGAGTATTCTGTAGAGAGTCATTGGGAGGTCGTGCGAGCGACGACCGGGTTGGAGGTGTATCTGAACAGCTCAGATGCGCTGCGCAGGCAGGCATCCTTTGCATTTATGAAAGCGTGCAATTACGATCTGCGCTGGAACACCCTCGTTTACCGGCAGTCATTTGGTGAATACCGGACACGCATGGGACATGCGGAATATGCAGCAGGAGGCACCGATTGGGACACAGATATTCAGTGCCCGTTTCAAAACCCAGAAGAAGTCCTGTCATTCGACTTTGAACAAACCTACGGCCCAGTAGATGGGAAGGCGTGGCGACGGCAGTTCGAGGAAGACTACCAACTGCGCTGCTGCGAAACGCCTGATCTGGTCAACATGAGCGGGATTTATATTACGACTGTATCGGGCATGCTAGAAGTGTTTGGCTGGGAAATGCTGCTGCTGGCGGCAGGGACAGATCCAGTGGCGTTTGGGGCGCTAACCCAACGCTACGTGCAGTGGGCGCAGCCCTTTTTCAATGCCCTGGCAGAAGCTGACGTGCCAGTGGTGATGATCCATGACGATATGGTATGGACCTCTGGACCAATTTTCTCGCCGAAGTGGTACCGGCAGTATCTATTTCCTGGATATCGGCGCTTGTTTGCGCCGCTGCGCGAAGCTGGCAAGAAGATTTTGTTTACCTCGGATGGGAATTACACAAGATTTATCGACGATATGGTTGCCACTGGGATCAACGGGTTTGTACTAGAGCCTACTACTGACATGGCTTACCTTGCCGAGAAGTACGGTAAGACGCACGTTTTCATCGGTAATGCAGATACGCGGGTGCTGCTTTCGGGCAGCCAGGCGGAGATACGGGCGGAAGTGGAACGCTGTATGGCAATTGGCAAGGCCTGTCCAGGCTTTTTTATGGCAGTGGGAAATCATATCCCCAGCAACACGCCTGTAGAGAACGTGCTGTATTACCTGTCACTGTGTGAGGCGTTAGGAAAGCGATAACTTCCGATCAAAAAAAATTGTGTGTTTGCGGCAGAGCTACTTCCGCAAACACACAATTTTTAAATAGACTGGTAGTGAGGAGACCCTTTCAGAAAGGGTCTTTTTTTTAGGCTACTTGGGTCATCTTACCTTTATCGGCAGCATCCGCGTTGGCTTTGGCAGCCTCACGGTTGGCAGCCATCTCCTCGACGGTCTTCACCTTCAGGCGCGCCGCCCCCTGGGTTTCCACCAGGTTCACACGCGTTCCCTGAGATTCAGCAGATGCCAGGCGCTGGCGAGCATCCTCGATTTCAGCAGTATAATTGGGTAACCATTCCGCCTGAGCGACCAACATATCGTCTGTCAACTGCCAGACTTCCTCTGGATTGCAGACAGCACCCACCAATGGATCATGGAGCATGGCTTGCTTAAGCAAGGTACCATCACCATGGACAGCAGCTTCCATGCCCATTTGTTGAACACGAACAGATGCCGAACAAGTGGCAGCCACCGCCAGTGGCAGGTCACCGACAACAGGCATGTTGACGCCGGTACGATCTACGTAACCGGGGATTTCGATCACACAGCCGTCGGGCAGGTTGGTGATGTGGCCCTGATTGACCACATTGAAATGCCCGCGATAAGGGCGACCAGTTTCAAGTGATTCAATGATGTAGGAGCCATGCTCCTCACTGCGCTGATAAGTGGACAGATTAAGGGGTTCTTCTTTGAGCCAGCGAGGGAAGTCCGTTTCGAACCAGTTGCGGCCTTCGGTGCAAACCCGCAGATAACCACCGGTCTCCCCATTAATCCAACTGGATAGATCGATCCACTGGTTGATTTCCTGTGGACGTTTGCGGTACCAGGGAACGTATTCACTGAAGTGACCGTTCGACTCGGTGCTGTAGTAACCAAAGCGGCGAAGCACATCAATGCGAACTTTCTCCGTGCGAGAATAATCAGGATGGGATTCAAACAGCTCCAGCAGGCGCGGAACCATATCCATGCCGCGCCACTCGACCTTGATAAACCAGGTCTGGTGGTTGATGCCGGCGCAGATCACATCCACTTCACTGCGGTGCATCTGGTAATCCTCAGGAATCAGGGCTTCTTGCTTGGCCCAGCGGCTGATGACATTGGTAATCTGCCAGTGAGCCCCCTGCACGCCGTGGCATAGGCCAATCGTCTGGACACCGCCATATTTGTTGCAGGCCCAGGTGTTCATCGCCATCGGATTAGAGTAGTTAAGGAAGAGCGCGCCGGGTTTGGCGACTTCCCGAATATCTTTACAGAAGTTGAGCAGTTCAGGAATCGTGCGTTGGGCATACATAATGCCACCAGCACAAATGGTATCGCCGACACACTGATCGATACCATACTTCAAGGGAATATCGATATCAAGCTGAAAGGCTTCCAGGCCACCCTGGCGGATGGTGCTGATGACATAGTCACTGTCGGCGACCGCGGCGCGGCGGTCGAGGGTGGCTTCAATGCGGGCAGGAAGCTGGGTGGCTGCGAGATCATACCGGCATAACTGAGTAACCATATCCAGATTGCGTTCTGAAATATCTGTAAAAGCAAAGACGGTATCTTGAAACTCTGGCACGGTCAGCAGGTCGCGCATTAAACGGCGCGTAAAGCCGATTGACCCGGCCCCAATCATGGCTATCTTGAGCGTCATGGAACAGACTCCTTTTGAATGAAATGTGCAAACTGGAAAGAGATTGAAAACAAAAAGGTGGTGATGAAGATAGTATACCGCAAAGACGAGGGATGAATGTCCCTTGCGGCATCTTGTTTGGAGGTGTATCATAGCGGCGCGTCCGGCTAAATGCTGGCGCTGAATGTTTTCTTAAGGAGTAGGTTTGGCTTCGCCTGTAGGATTGACGCTGATTATTGATGGGAATAACCTCGCACACTATCTTTACCATTTGCTACCTCGCCAACCTGTTCCAGCGATGACCTTGCAAAGAATGGCAGAGCAGCTTTCCCGTTATGCGCGCAGCGCCCAACTCAAGCTGGAAGTGGAGTTATGCCTGGACCCACTGCCCGCAGATACTCAATTTCCTAACCCGGTGAAAGTGCGCGTACTGCCAGCCAAGTTTCCTGAAGAAGCAGATGATGTCGTGCTACAGCGATTCTGGTACTATCACTACAAGGATCAACCCTGTTTGATTATCACAAATGACAGCATGCTGTGTGATAAGGTAGAACAAGATTAGGGATTATGCATGCGAGCATTTGACTTTGTACGCAGGATCGGGATCAGCCCAGTCTTTATCGATGTGACTGATCTGCCGCTCACTGCGCCAGCGAAAAAAAAGGCCACGCTGAAACCAACCGCGCGACCAAAAGCGAAGATCAAACGGTCATTCAATCAACAGAAACCCCCTCTCGAAGCACAAAAGCCGATCAAGCCGAAGGAATGCCAGGCGCAGGCCTACTTGCCTAAGCCTGAACAGGAAGCATCCCCCACACCAGACCCACAGCCAGCACCAGCGACCCCGGAACCCAGATATGTGCTGACGCTGGAAAGCTGGCCCTTACAAGCCGGACTGCGGTTTTTGGTTGAGGCATTTTGTGATGAACATGGAGAAGAATACCGGAAGTTGTACAGCGCTTTTCAGGCGGACGAGCTTTCGACAAATGACCTGATTCAGTTGGCGGAGACCCTACTGAAGCTGTGTGGTGATGAACCCGATTTCAGTCAACGGGGGGCGCTAATGAAGCGGGTTCGACTGGCATTGTTGAAAGCCAGTGAACATTCACTTAATCTATCCCAACTCACACAGGAAACTGGCCTCAGCCCAAAGGGCTTGCAAGGACGGATTAAAGATAAAGCTGGGGACTGGCTGCAAATTCTGCCGCCTGAGTCCCCAAATCCTTCTTGAATTTTGCCCGGGATCAAGCCCTCTTTCGGTCAGCCGGCCTGGATTTCATCCAGGCTGCGTTCCAGCAGATCCAAAACATCTTCTTGATCCCCCATCTCTTCCAGCAAGGGTTCCTCTTCTTCCTCATTGAGAATCCCTTCGCCGGTGCGAACTTTCTTTTGAATCCAGTCCATCAACATCTCGCGGTACTGGTCATGATACTGGTCTGGATTCCAGGGCTGTGACATGGCCTGCACCAACTTTTCAGCAGCGTCGAGTTCCGTAGCAGTGACGTGATACTCACGTAGGGTTCTAGTGGGAATATCCACTTCATCTGAATGGCGCAGTTCCTGCGGGAAACGCATGCGGTTAGCGATGATCGCATCCCCTTCGGGAACCAGGGCAAACAGATATTGTCGGGCGCGGATAACCACCCGGGCGATCGCGATCTTATCTTTGCCCTTCAACGCCTCGCGCAGCAAAACATAAGTTTTCTCGCCGCCCTTGCGAGGAACCAGAAAATAGGGCTTTTCAAAGTACATCGGTTCGATCTCATCCCGATCAATAAAACCATCCACTTCGATCATCTTCGAGGCTTCGGGCGCGGCGCGCTCAAAATCGAGATCTTCCAGCATAACGTAGTTGCCATCGCTGTACTCGAAAGCGCGCTGGATCTGATCCCAGGGAACCTCTTCGCCGGTTTCCTCATTCACGCGCTGGTAGCGAATGTGGGCTTGATCGCGCGCATCCACCAGTGAAAACTGCAAATCGGTGCTTTTCTCGCCTGAATAGAGTGAAACGGGAACACTCACCAACCCAAAGGTTAACTGTCCTTGCCAGGTTGCTTTTGGCATCTTTCCATCTCCTTCACAACCCCCTACTGCTTGTACTTACGGCCTGACTGCATAGCACAGCATCTGAACACAGATAATACACGATCCCTTTTATTGTGCTTCCATCTTAATGCAAGGCGGAGGCGCTGTCTATGGGAGCTTTCCCTATACGCAAGTTCTTTTTTCCCTAAAGGGGAATGCGTTCTGATTTAGTTGGACTTTTCGAAGTGATCATGCTATAAACCAGGTATCGGGTGTTTCGAGTGGGCAGTACAATTCCGCGCACCAACGCTACAGGATCAGGAGGGAAATCTGGCATGACAATGACTTTGATTACCCATGCGCTTGTTTATACTCCAGATGAAGTTCTGCGTGATGCTGCCGTCTTGATTGAAGGCGAGCGAATCCGGGCAGTAGGGGCAGCGAGTGAAGTTGAATCACCCCCTGATGCAAAAATTATCGATGCTAGCGGATTTGTGCTGACCCCCGGTTTTATTGAGCTACAGTTTAATGGCGCGTTTGGGGAAGATTTTACAGAAAACCCAGAGGCGATCTGGCGAGTAGCGCAGCAACTGCCGCGCTTCGGCGTGACAGCCTTTCTGCCGACAGTCATCACTTCGCCAATGGAGACGATTGCTCACGCAATGGAGGTGGTTTGCAACCTGCGCCCACCGGATTTCAAAGGGGCGCTACCGCTGGGGCTGCATGTAGAAGGGCCTTTTCTGAACTTCAAAAAGAAAGGGGCGCACAACCCAAAGCATCTGCGAATGCCGAATCCACAGCAGGTGCGCAGCTGGAAGTCCGAGAATGGCGTCCGGCTGGTGACGCTAGCACCAGAACTCCCTGGCGCGGCGGAAGTGATCGAACAACTGCGGGGGCAAGGGGTAGTCGTGAGCGCAGGGCATTCGATGGCGACGATCGAGGAGGCTGAGGAAGCCTTTGAGAAGGGAGTCACGTATGGAACGCACCTGTTTAACGCAATGCCAACACTGGAGCACCGCTCCCCAAATCTGACCGGGGCACTGCTCACCCATTCAAATGTCATAGTCGGGATGATTGTAGATGGGATTCACGTCCACCCAGCGATGATCAAGCTGGCCTGGCTGGCAAAAGGCAACCAGAGAATCACGTTGGTGACGGACGCCATGGCGGCGCTGGGGATGCCAGGTGGAACTTATCGCCTGGGGGATTTCGATGTGACGGTGGATGAAGACGCGGCGCGCCTGGCAGATGGCACCCTGGCGGGGAGCATTTTACGTCCAGACCAGGCCTTGCGCAACCTGATGGCCTTTACCGGCTGCTCACTGGGTGAGGCGCTGCCGACGCTAACCAGTAATCCGGCGCGCGTACTGAGCCTCAAAGAGCGCGGCAAGACAGCGCCTGGGTTTATCGCGGACCTGGTGCTCATGACCCCAGACGGCAGGATCCAACAGACTTTTGTACGCGGTGAAGTATTTAACCCACAAGGGGAATAAACGATGTCGCTTCATGACGAAATCTTCGAGCAAGCCAACATTGTGCGCAGCCTGCTCGCGCAGCAGTGGCCCGCTATTCAAGAGATTGCGGAAGCAATTCGAAAGGCGCAGATCGACTACGTCTTTCTGGCAGCACGCGGCACCTCAGACAATGCCGGACGTTACGCACAGTATCTGTGGGGAGCGGACAATGGTTTGCCGATTGCGCTAGCCACCCCATCGCTGTTCACCCTGTATGAAAACCCACCCAAGCTGCGCAACGCGCTGGTAGTGGGGATCTCGCAGTCCGGCAAGTCACCTGATATTGTGCGGGTGCTGCAAGAAGGGCGGCAGCAGGGCTGCCGGACGCTGGCAATTACGAATGTGCCAGGCTCGGATCTATCTAACGCAGCCGATTTTCTGATTGATATCAAAGCAGGGTTGGAAAAAGCCGTGGCGGCGACCAAAACCTACACGGCAGAACTCATGGTGATCGCCATGCTCTCTGCAGCGATGCAACAGTCTAAGGAAGCCTATGCTGTGCTGCAGCACGTGCCAGAGTGGATTGAGCAAATGCTGGCATTGGATGAAAAGATTGGCAATCTGGCAGAACGCTACCGGTATATGACGCAGTGCGTGGTGCTGGGGCGCGGTTTTAACTATTCAACCGCTTTTGAGTGGTCGTTAAAGCTGAAGGAGTTGACTTATATCAGCGCAGAGCCATACTCCTCCGCCGACTTTCAACATGGGCCGATTGCGGTAGTAGAGCAAGGTTACCCGGTTCTGGCAGTGAACCCGCAGGGGAAAGTTTTTACGGACCTGCTGGCGCTTCTGGAGCGGCTGCGACGAGAGCGCAAAGCGGAACTGCTGGTGATCTCGAACCAGGCAGAGGCATTAAAACTGGCGCAGTCGCCCATTCGCCTGCCAGACGCGCTTCCGGAGTGGGTCAGTCCTATTGTGAGCATCATTCCGGCACAGATATTCAGCTATCACCTGACACTTGCAAAAGGATATGATACAGAAGCGCCGCGCGGACTGCAAAAGGTGACCGAAACGCGCTAGACGGGTATCTCCCTCCTTGCAGACGAGGGATTTTCCTGATGGACGTTTTAAGGCAAAAGAATACAATAACCAGACAGCGGCTTAATGATTGGTAGGAACGCGGTTTGACAGGCCGAGTGAAAGGAAACCTCAGATGGGCATTGGTAAGAATCTTTTGATAGGAGCCCTGGCTGGTTTGGGAGCAGGTGTGATCATGTCTGCTATTACGTTGAGCGCTAAGAAGACGGGGGTATTTGCCCCACCGATTGTAGAGGAAGCCGTAGAGGAACGACTTGAAGCACGATTGGGTGTGGCAGGACGAACTACCGAAAAACAAAAGGTAATGCTGTCGCAAGGGCTGCATCTGCTGAATACCGGAACGTATGGCGCTTTTTTTGGTTTGCTAACACCTTATCAGCGGATGCCGGTGCTGGCAGCCGGTGTCGTTTGGGGACTGATTGTGTTTGGAATGAATATGGTGATTGGCCTGCCCGCACTGCATCTCACTCGCCCAATTTCGGAAATGCCGGGGCGCATTTCAGGTCGACAATTTGGGATGCACGTGTTCTATGGGACAACGACTGCCCTGCTGTATGATCGGTTTCGGTAAAACAGTGGCAAGTTTCATTGCCTGAAGTTTTTCATCATGCGCTATTCTTGTCATTTTCGGAAATGTTTTATATACTTTGAAGTAACAACGGATGGCGTATGACAATTAAACTTGACCAACTCGATAAAGAAATCATCGATCTGCTCTCGAACGATGGGAGAATGTCTTGCGCGGAAATTGCGCGCGAAATCGGGTCTATTTCAGAACGATCTGTCCGCTACCGGTTAGAAAAACTAATCGCCGAAAATATTATTCGCATCAAAGCCACCCCAGTGCCACAATCACTCGGCTACTCCATTGTGGCAGATGTGTTCATCGAAGTTGAATCTGGACAGGTACTTGAATTAGCCCGAAAAATAGCATGCTATGAAAATGTATCCTATGTGGCCTGCTCCACAGGGGAATCTGATATCAGTATCCAAATTATTGCCCAAAACAACCGCGAATTGTACGAGTTTGTGACCGATGTCCTGGGAAAGCTGCCAGGCGTACGCAAAACAACTACATCTATGGTTCCCTTCATCGTCAAAGACATCGACGAATGGCGCATTCCCTCCGTCATCTTCAAAGAGTTTTCTAAGGAAGAAGAAAAGGAATAGATCCCTTCCTGCAGAAAACCACCGCGCCAGGAAACGGTCACTCCAAGCTCGCAGCCGCCCGACCAAACAAAGTCGGACGGATCAGCCAGACGAGGAGGTACAGATGAAACTAGAAGGAATGAAAGTTGTTTACCTGGTTGCACCGGGCTTTGAAGACCTGGAATTCTGGGTACCCGTGATGCGACTGCGCGAGGAAGGCGTGCGGGTGACGGTTGCCGGGCCAGAAGCCGGTGAAGCATACCTGGGGAAAAATGGTTTGGAAGCCACCGCTGATATTGGCGTCGATGAAATGGATCCGCAGTGGTATGATGCCGTTTGCGTGCCAGGGGGCTGGGCGCCGGATAAACTGCGGCGCTATGAAAGTGTCAAACGGTTGGTAAAGAAGATCTATGATCAGCAGAAAACAGTGGGCATGATCTGTCATGCCGGACTGGTGGGTATCAGCGCCGGAATTGTGAAGGGGCTGGACGCGACAGGCAGTGAAGGCATTAAGGATGACTTGATCAACGCTGGGGCAAGGTGGCGAGATGAAAGCGCTTTTCGCAGCGGCTGTGTGGTGTGGGGGCGAGTTGTGCCAGATATCCCAAATTACTGCCGGGTACTGATCGGGACATTGGAAGAACAGAAGGCAAGACTGAAATAGGAATTTACTTCATCTAGAAGGGTGCGCGATCTTGGAAAAAATACCTGATTTTTCTCATCGACGAAATTTTCCCGGCACCCTTCATAATGAGTTTGATGTTATCCTGCGAAGAGTAGAAGACCTGGAGAAAATCCCCCTTCTATTCTTCGCAGGTTTGCTTTTCCTGGTGGCAGTGCTGCCCACTTATGGAAACTGGTGGTGGACGTTCGGATTGTGGCTCTTCTTCCTGGGAGATTGGGCAATCCTGGCGGCTCTGCCGCGGGTGGGTAAATCCTTTGGGCCGCCCAAACCCCCTACCCTCATTCTGGCAATCATGCGAGCTGTGTTTGCACTGCTGCCCCTGGCGGCAGCAATCCCCTTGCAGGGAATTGGAACCCTGCTGGTAATTTATGCTTTCTGGATCGAACCCCACCGGATTCGAGTAACCCATCAG
Source organism: uncultured Chloroflexia bacterium (assembly GCA_963791025.1). Taxonomy (GTDB): domain Bacteria; phylum Chloroflexota; class Anaerolineae; order Anaerolineales; family Anaerolineaceae; genus DSYU01. The sequence continues at coordinate 639,714 of CAWBQF010000001.1, forward strand.
AAACTCATGTCTCCCAAGCTAAAAGCAGGACAACCACTGCGCGTGCTGCATCTGGCCGACCTGCATATTGAACACATTACGAAGCGCGAACAGGAACTGCTGAACCTCATCCAACAGCTTCAACCTGACCTGATACTCTTCTCAGGCGATATTCTCAACCTTTCGTATGTCGAAGACCGAACATCCTGGGAGGAAGCGCGCAAGATCATGGGACAATGGCAGGCGCCAGGCGGAGTGTATGTGGTGACCGGCAGCCCGGCGGTAGACCTGGAGCATGTCTTTCCACAGCTTGTAGAAGGACTGCCTTTATGCTGGCTAAAAGATGAGCGGACGACGGTCTATATTAACGGTCATACGGTCGATCTTGTTGGACTGACCTGCACACACAAGCCTTTCGAAGATGCTCCTCGCCTGAAAGAAGTGCTATCCCGCAATGAGGCTGAAGCGCATTTCACGATCTTGCTCTATCACACCCCTGACCTGGCGCCGAACGTGGCCGAAACCAGGCAGGTGGATTTACAGCTCTCCGGGCATACGCATGGGGGACAGGTGCGGGTGCCTGGTTTTGGGGCTTTGTTTGCGGGTTCGCTGTATGGCAAGCGTTTTGAGGCAGGGCGGACTCAGTTAGATAACCTGACATTGTATGTATCGCGAGGCATTGGGCTGGAGGGAAAAGCGGCTCCACGCGTTCGCTTTTTCTGCCCGCCTGAAATTATTTTATGGGAAATCAACGGAGAAAAATGAGTGTAACTGCGCACGAAATGGATCAAGGAAAGGCAATCCGGCTGGAAATGACTGAAGCAATGCAGCCGCCAGCGGATATTGCAGTTGTGTTCCGCTTTGCGCCTGAACAGCCAATGGTGGGCCGGGCTGGCAAACAGGCCGGGGACATACTACTGATTGAGAAACCAGAAGGTGGATACCAGATTACGGCTTCATTGGGCAAGAAGGATAAAGCGAACGCGGAGACAGTCCGGCGGGTAGGCGGCAGCCTGGGAAAGTGGCTGTTGGAGAGCGGCGCAAAGCACGTAGATCTGGACCTCGATTCTCTGCAAGCGGCAGGAATCGAAGGGGCCACCATGGCGCTGTGTGAGGGGCTAAAACTGGGCGCGTACCGCTTTCGGCGTTATAAACAAAACCTGGAGAGTGGATCCGAAGTTCAGGTGACTCTGAGGGGTGGATATGGCCCTGAAGCAAACCAGGCAGTGATCCAACGCGTTCGCGCCACAACAGAAGCGGTGATGCTGGCGCGCGATCTGGCGCATGAACCAGCAAACACAATCAACCCGGTGACACTGGCTGAGCAAGCAGAGACTGTCGCCGCGCAAAGCGGCTTGAAAATTAAGGTTTTCACTGAAAGCGACTTAGCTGAGATGGGTGCTGGAGCGATCCTGGCAGTGGGACAAGGCAGCCGCACCCCAGCACGCATGATCGTGTTGGAGTATGCCGGGAACGGACAAGGGACAGATCAGCGCCCGGTGGTGCTGGTAGGAAAAGCGATCACCTTTGATACCGGTGGGTATTCGCTCAAGGCATCCACTGGTATTGTCGGTATGAAGTACGATAAGTGTGGGGGCGTGGATGTGCTGGCAGTTCTACAAGCAGCAGCTGCGCTCAAACTTGAGACACCAGTGGTCGGGATCATTGGCGCGGCAGAGAACATGATATCAGCGGAGGCATACCGCCCCGACGATATCATCACTTCACTTTCAGGTAAGACGATCGAGATCATTAGCACCGACGCCGAAGGCCGGTTAGTGCTGGCAGATGCATTGACCTACGCGCAGCGCAACTACGAGCCACGAGCGATCATCGATATGGCAACCCTCACAGGCGGAGTAGTCACGGCGCTAGGACGGGTGCGGGCAGGCCTGATGAGCAACAGCGACGACCTGACCAATCAGCTTCTGCAGGCGGGTGAGAAGACATACGAGCGCCTGTGGCGGCTGCCGCTGGATGAAGACTATCTCCTGAATATGAAGGGGGATGATGCCGATCTGAAAAATTCTGGCGGGCGCGAGGGACACCCGGTATTGGGAGGCGCCTTCCTGAACCACTTCATTGAGGGAAATGTACCCTGGGCACACCTGGATATTGCCGGCGTGGCGGATACACCAAAGGATCTGCCTTATTCTCCCAAAGGCGCGACTGGTTTTGGGGTCCGGCTGATTCTGGAGTACCTGAGCAGTTTAACACAGCCTGAGATAAGACCAGAAGCTTAAGAATAGCGGGTGTGATTGAGGTAAGACTTTACCTCAATCACACCCGCTTCTGACAAGATCAGTTACTTGAGCTTGTTTTGTACGTACTCAGCGACCTTCTGAAGCGCTTCTGGCAGTTTGGCGGCGTCCTTGCCGCCGGCCTGAGCGAGGGTCGGACGACCACCTCCACCGCCACCCACCACCTGAGCCACTGTTTTCACTAACTCCCCTGCGTTCAATCCACGTTTTACCAGATCTTCCGTGACAGCGCCGATGATGATGGGGCGATTATCAGCCGCGGAGGCCAGCACTGCCACACCGGAGGAGTACTGCTGGCGGAAGCGGTCGGTCATGGCGCGGAGGGTATCCGCGTCGGCATTGGGCAAGATCGCGGTAAAAACTGGGATCCCCGCAACAGAGGGCACTTCTTGAAGCTGGCGAGTAAACTCGCCAGCTGCCATTTCCTGACGCATCGCCGCCTCGCGCTTGTGGGCAGATTCCAACTCCTCCTGGATCTGCTCAATCCTGGCTGGGACTTCATCGATGGCGCTTGCTAACAGTGAAGCGCTTTGTTTCAACATGCGGAAGCGGCGCTGGACCAGTTGATAAGCAGAACGACCTGTTACCGCTTCAATACGGCGCACCCCGGCGGCTGCGCTGGACTCGCTGGTGATCAGGAACAGGCCAATGTCGCCAGTTTCGGACACATGCGTGCCGCCACACAGCTCATAGGAGATAGGATCTGCGGCGCCAATCGTGACTGTGCGAACAGTTTCACCGTACTTTTCTCCAAACAAAGCCATGGCGCCCTCTGCCATCGCCTGTTCACGAGGCTTGAGGAGAATATTTAAGCGGTAATTTTCCAGGATATTGCGATTGACGCCCGCTTCAATGCGCTCTAACTGCTCGGCAGTAAGCGCTTCGGGATGGGTGAAGTCGAAGCGTAAACGGTCAGGCGCGACCAGTGAGCCAGCCTGACGGGCATGTTCGCCCAACACCGCCTGAAGCTCGGCATGCAGCAGGTGCGTGGCAGTGTGGTTCCGCATAATGTCACGACGGCGCTGATAATCGACCGTCGCCAGCATGTGATCACCGACACGCGGCGTGCCCCGCACGACCTGCCCCACATGGGCAATGACTCCGGCGGCAGGACGGCGGACTTCTTCCACACGCACTTCCCAGCGAGGCTCTTCAACTGACACAATCAAGCCAGTATCAGAAACCTGACCACCAGATTCCACGTAAAAAGCAGTCTTGGGAAGAATGAGTTCTACGCGCTGACCAGACTGGGCTTCCTGAACCGGTTGACCCTCGCGCACCATCGCGAGCAGTTCACCTTCCGTCTCAGTTTCCATGTAAGGATCATAGGCTACGCCCTGCAGGTCAATCTTGCCCTGAGCCTGGAGATCATCGAGAATGGAACGATAAACATCCACGTCTTCGCCGCCCATTGATCCAAAAGCTTTCCCTGCCCCAGAGGCCACCCGGTGCTCTTCCATGGCTGTTAGAAAGCCGACATCATCCACCTTCAGGCCCTGTTCTTGCAGCACGTCACGGGTGAGTTCTAAAGGCAACCCGTGGGTGGCATACAGGTCGAACGCCTGGCGTCCATCGAGGGTATCTTTACCTGCCGCGCGAAGTTGGTCAATCATCTCATTCAACTGACTCATCCCGCCTTCGACGGTGCGGTGGAAGCGCTCTTCTTCGCGAGTGATATTATTGAGAATGGTAGCCCGGTTGCGAGTCAGTTCGGGGTAGAAAGTACCATATTCCCGAACCACCACATCCGCAACCTTTGCCAGAAAAGGCTCATTTAATCCGAGCTTTGAACCAAAACGCGAAGCGCGGCGGATGATCATGCGGCAGACATAGTTGCGGCCTGTGTTACCCGGTACAACGCCATCCGCGATGAGGAAAGCCGCGGCCCGGCTGTGATCGGCAATTACCCGGTAGGGGGTGAAGTTCGCGTCGCGCTGTGCGTCGCTTTCGCCTGTCATCTGCTGCACTTCTTTGACTAATGGCAGGAGCAAATCGGTGCGGTAATTAGATCCGACACCTTGCAGGAGGGAGACCACACGCTCGAAACCCATACCAGTATCGACGTGACGCGCAGGTAAAGGTTCGAGGTGGGTGGGGCTGAAACGGTTGTACTGCATGAAAACGAGATTCCAGATTTCGAGGAAACGCTTGCAGTCGCCGTTCACCCGGCAAATGTGCCCCTCAACATCCTGTTTATCACAAGCCTGAGGTCCAAGGTCAATGTGGATCTCAGAACAGGGACCACAAGGGCCGGTATCGGCCATTTCCCAAAAATTTTCTTTACGCCCAAATGGGAGAATATGATCGGCAAGCATGCCCGTCTGCTGCTGCCAGGCCGCAGCAGCTTCCTCGTCAGAGGCAATTTCGCCTTTTTCATCCACAAAGTAAGTGGCATACAACTTGCTTTTATCCAGTCTCCATACCTCTGTCAGCAATTCCCAGGCCCAGGTAATGGCTTCCTTTTTATAATAGTCCCCGAAAGACCAGTTGCCGAGCATTTCAAAGAAGGTATGGTGAGAGTCATCACGGCCCACATCTTCCAGATCGTTGTGCTTCCCCGCAACACGCATGCACTTTTGTGAATTGGTGGCGCGGGTGTAAGAACGCTGGTCAGTCCCTAAGAAAACATCCTTAAACTGAACCATCCCTGCGTTCGTAAACAGCAAGGTCTGGTCCCCGCCGGGAACAAGGGAAGAGGAAGGGACAAAGGTATGCCCCTTGCTAACGAAAAAGTCGATAAACTGTTGCCGGATTTCTGCACCGGATAATTTTTTCTGCATACTCAACAAACTCCTGTTCAAGCGCCATTTGGGCATTAAGAGGCCGGAAAGAAGAAAGTTCGGCCTGGTGTGCCTGGAGGGGTAATTATAAGCGAGGTGAGGGAGGTTAATCAATCAATAATCAGGGATACAATAGAGAGGCTGCTTGACCTTTTCGCATTCCGCATCCATTTACTTAATTAACGGAAGAAATAACCTTGTCTACTACCGCTCAGTCTACCCCCTCCGCAAAAACGACACACTGGTTTGCCTATGCGCTCCGCCAGCCGGTACTGCATCTGGCTCTGGTCGGTATAATCTACCTGGCCCTGCTGCTGCCAACCGCGCCAAGACAGGGGATTTCTTGGGATGAACAAACGGACTTGAGCGTGGCGCGCGCCTACCTGGAGCCGTGGGGGTGGCTGCGAGGCTCAGATATCGACGCCAGCCAGACACGACTGCCGATGTTGCCCCCAACACTGATTTTTATGGCACTGGGGCGCGCAGATTTGCTGACAGCGCGCTGGGTCAGTATTTTTGTCGGACTGTTCACCTTGCTGGGTGTATACGTTTTTTGCCAGCGCCGCTTAAGCCATACAACCGGCATTCTGGCATGCCTGATGCTGGCAATCAGCCCATTCTTCCTTTCTTTCGCGCGCGTGGCGTTCACCGAAACCGATATTTATCTGACGTGTACACTGGCCTGGTTGGTGGTGTGTGTTGACCGCCTGCGCGAAAGCTCTACCCTGGGACGAGCGGCCCTGACAGGTGTAGTATTAGGGCTGTGCCTGTCCGCCAAGTTCACTTCTTTAGCCATCGTCCCAGCGGTGTGGCTGGTGATGCTGTGGAACCCGACAAAAACCAAAGCACCAGGCATCGCGCCGGGCTGGCTCATACTGGCAACGGCTGGTTTAACGGCAACCAGCTTTGTTGGAAAACGCGCAGCAGTGGATCTGCTGGCGAGCGGCGGCCTTCAGGGACGACTGGGACTATACCTGGTGGTACTGCTGATATGGTTCGCCGCGCTGGTGTGGGCCGCCAGGAATCGCCAGTTCAGCGCCCCTCCAATCTTACTAGCTGCATTCATAACTGCCACAGCAGCCCTGACCTTCCTGGTCGTACCACCGGAACACCTGACCAATCCACATATCTTACAGGCTTTGATGGACCGTTACCATCACGAGATGAAGTGGAATCCAGGGTTTATGATGCAGGCAGGCGGCCTGCATCTGCTGTCGATCTTGTTTAAGTCCAGCCCCGGCGTGGGAATGGGGCTGCTGGTGGGCTGGGGTTTGGGGATCTGGGCAGTCGTTTTTGAGGGGGAATCTGCATCAGGGCTGCGATTCCCGGCGCTGGCCTCGGTAGGGTACTTTGGTGGGCTGATCCTGCTGCCGCTGGCACAGACGTTTTACAGCGTTCCCATCCTGCCGCTGCTGGCGATTTTCGCCGCCTATGGATACCTGAAGCTGTTGAAACGGTGGCGCAAGGTGATGCCTGGACTGGGCGTGCTGGTCGTGGCGATCCTTTTCGTTGACCTCAGCCTATGCGGCCCGGATTACAATTTGAACGGTTACCAATACTTGGGTACAAGAATCATCGCCGGGCGAGCTTCAATCGGATATCGCAGCGTGGTGCAAACCCCGTCAGATGGCGTACAGCAGGTTTTTGAATGGCTTAACGCTCATGCTGAACGCAACCAGACTGTAACATCGTATGTGCTGGAGGAACACATTCTTCAAGCCACAGCCCCCTCGTCTGTTTATCAGATCCAGAACGGACTGCATGATGGAACTGCCTTTCCTACCAGCGACTATGTGGTAACGGCAATCAACGCGCAGGTACAGCAGTCATGGTGGACGCGGCCCACAGGGAGCGAAATCTACCAGCCGCGCTACGATACGGCGTGGCTAGAAAATCACTACACGCAAGTCTATCGTGTAGAACGGGCATTCGGAATCGAAATGGCATCTGTTTGGAAAAAGAAATCTAGTCGCAATATTCCAACAAACTAAGGAGTTCAACCCTGTGATCAAAAGTTACGGAACCTTTCTTTTGTTCTTTCTGATAAGCGTGCTATTGGCAGCTTGCAGCGGATCGCAAGCCAATGGCCCGGGAACGGCGGTAGAACGATACTTACAGGCTGTGGTGAGCGGAGAGCCAGACCGAATCGCGCCCCTCTCCTGCGCTGATTGGGAAAGCGCGGCGCGTGATGAAGTAGACTCTTTTACAGGCGTGAAAGCAAATCTTGAAGCGGTCTCCTGCCAGTCTGTTTCTAGCAGCGATCATGAAGCGACGGTTACATGCGGCGGGTCAATCGCAGCTACCTATAATAATGAGATTACCAACTTTCCATTAGAAGGGAAGCAGTTTCGGGTGATCCAACAAAGCGGAGATTGGCTGGTCTGTGGCTACGCGCAGCAGCCTTAGAGTGGGGTGTTAACAAGCGAGGCGCCCGGATTGCCTGGGATGCGGTCAGGCAGCGGGCGCCTCTTTCATGGAGGAGGTATTAGCGAGAGATTGCGAACTTGACAGGATGCCCCGTCTCATCGAGCGTAACACGAGCATAGTGGCGATGGAGGTACTGAGCAACTTGAACTTGCTTGCTGAGAGTCACCACCACCCGACCAGCATGATCAACACGCTTTGACCGGGCATATAGATCTGAGGTGGGACAGCGGTGACCACGCCCCTGGCAGGAAGTATGCTCTCGGCTGAAGTGAATATCGCTCAACTCAGCGCCTGGCAGATATTCAGCCACCAGAGCCTTCACCTGCTTCAGAACCTCGCCGGAGACAGCCGGAGGGGGTTCCCCCTGCACCTGCCGGTCACAAACCGTCTTAATCGCGGGGTGGTTCTTCGAGCGCTGCGTGACCTTATAGCGCGCCCGGAAGCCCTGATAGGTGACGAGAGGGTCTCCATATAACACGAACGAGATCAAAGTCTTTTGATCCTCACCGTCCAGATAGCCCTGGCGGCGGTTCATTTCACGAGTTCAAATCCAGGCGGGCCTGTGAGAGCGCGTCGCCAACTGTGCGGCCAGACTTCAAATGTTGCCAGAAATAATTACCCAGTAAATCTGCCGCGATGAGCGGGGTATTGACCGATCCGTAGGCGATGCCCGTGGATGCTACGACCGCAAGGGCGCCAACCGAGAGAAACTTAAGCACCAGAGATTGGCTTTCCGTTTTGCCCAGGGTATGACCGCCATAACACGCCTCGGAGAAGATGACGCGCGGGGCATGCCCGTTGCGCCGAAGATCGCTGGGCGTTAAAGCGACAGGGTAATCGGGAGCAGGTTCAGACTGCGCTTTCCCGTCGGTAGCGAGATGTTCCACCGGGTCATACTGACCGTACCAGGCGGGAAAATCCTCCAGGCCATGCAGATTGTAGTAACCCAGCCCAGCAGAGAGAATGCGTCCGGGATCAAAGCTTCCAGAACTTTCGGGAGGCGAAGCGAGCAGCGTATGGGGCGCGCCGATCGGACGGAAAACAGCCAGAGAAGAACGCCGCCAAACCGCGGCAGTGTAGCCCAGGCTGTGCGCCTGTTTGGGGCGGCGAAGTCGATCCCAGAAACTCACCAACCAGAGCCAACCAGAGAAACTACTACTGTTGACGGCTGCACGCACATGAAAGCGCTGTACTGCGCGCAGCTGCTCCAGGAGCAGGCCAGCATCTGGGCCAGCTTCGCCGGGCAGACGACCGACCGGCCAATCGGTGACAAAGTAGTTCGAGTCGAGGGTGCCGTAGGGGTTGTCAGACAAAACCTTGTCATCCATATCATCGGTTGGATTAGGCAGACAGTGAAAGGGCACGACCGGTTCGCCGCCCACGATAAGAAGCGCGCCAATCATTTCACCACGCCGCGCGAGGGCTTGATCGAGGTCGCGAAGGGCAAGTTTTAGCTTCCAAGGGTCACGCTCAGTCAGCGGAGTCAGCCCAAACTGAGCCGCACAGACAGGATCATCGGGGTAAAAAACGAGAGCATCCCAACCTGGACGCTTGCGGATCAAACCAGCCAACTTGCGAAACTCAGCGTCCAATACTGTGGTGGTTTGGGGGCCGTACTGCTTCGACAGGCCTAAGCGGGTCGAGAAGATAACATAAACAGGAAAACGTCCATCGGCACGTGTGAGGGAAGGGCGGCGTAACTTTCGGGCTAACTGTTCCAGTTCTTCATTGTTTATCGAAACTGGCTGTTCGACCGGGAGCGGCGCAGGCGCTTCGTTTTTCTGAATGGGCTGACTTTCCACAACTTGCTTTGCTGTGGCAGCGGATGCTTCCACCTGCGTTTCGGCAGGATCCGCGGTCGATGGACCAAGGTTGATGGGTTCCAGGCGGGACTGAGCCCAATCGGCAAGTGGGGCAACTGGATATCGTGGTTCAACCGGATTGGAACTGTCTTGTAGGTTGGCGGGAGAACTGGCCTGCTCTGGCTGAGGAGAAGATTCCAGTACGCCGGTAGGCTGGATGGAACCAGCTTCTAACTGATTCCATCCTAACTGAACGGTAACAGCGGCGGGGACAGGTTGATCAAACAAGATCACCATCTCTTCCGGCCAGAGGGAACGATAAGGATGGTTCTCTCCCCATAAGCGGCGCGCAACCTGCCCGGCAGCGTCGGCAGCGACACATTCGTGCAGGAGGCGGACCGCTTCCGGTTCATAGGCTAACTCCATCTGAGTTTCTGCCCAGTACAAGTTGATGGGCAGACAGTCGGGCCAACGACTGCGGTAGAGCTGCGCCAGACGGAACAAAGACAGGGTATCCTGGGTATTGCGCACGAAACGGAGGTGCAGCACCGCCGCAAGTAGAGAATCTGGAGCGGCGCGAAGCGCTTCCTGAACGAGGGGAGCCGCCTCAGCCCAGTTTTTTTCCGTAAGCATCTGCAAAGCCGCTCGCAGCGTTCCGCCCCAGGGCAAGAGATCGGCCTGAGCAGGCGTGCGGCCCCCTAGGGCATACAGGCTGGTCAGCGACAGGCGCGCGCGCGAAGGATGGAGATCGCGACTCGTCAGGGCCATCAACTCGTAAGCAGCCCGATACTCCGGGTCTTTCCGAACCAGATCATCCAGGGACTTCAAAGCCAGCTCAGTCTGCCCGGCGGCCAACATCGAACGCGCCTGCAGCAGCGATACTTCCAGGTCGCCCGGAAAAGCAGCCAGCCAGGCCAGCGCCGTCTGGCGAGCAAAGCGGTACTCACCACTGGATAAAGCAGCCCGCAGCATGCTGCAAAGTGTTTCACGATCAAGAATCATCCGGCCAGTTTTCGTGTTCATGCGGGCGTATTAACCTCCTGCTTGTTGTGGACAAGGTTGAGTGTAATCACTGCCACCAACTGGCGGCGAATACCAAGATTTTCGGGCGCCATGTCAGCGGCACTGCGGAGCATATTCTCTGCGGCAGCGTAATCTTTACCGTCGCGCAGCAGCAGACCAGCCTGGTAATAAGCCTGGTAATCATCGGGCGCTACACGGACGGCTTGCTGGTAAATCTGCAAAGCCTGTGGGAATTCACGACGCTCCTGATAAACTGTCCCGAGTTCCAGATATGCTTCGAGTTGATCCGGAGACATCCGAATGGCTTCAGAAAGCAGATGAACGGCCTGATCCAGTTGACCAGACTTGTGCTGCAAGCGGCCCAACATAAAGGCCAGATCGGGTTGTTCGGAATTGAGCCGCAGTGACTTCAGAGCGTGACGTTCCGCAGCGCGCAAGTCACCGCACTCAGATTGAACCTGAGCCAGGAACGCCAGCAGATCTGGTGATTCAGGATATTCCTGCGCCAGGCGCTCCAATGTTTCGAGGGCAGTCTGAGCGCCATGTAGTTGGTGGATGAGACGGGCACGCTCGAAGGCAACGGTAAAAACCTGCCGTACCGAGGGGACAGTTTGCTCAAGCGCCTGCAGCGCTTCGGTTACCTGTCCATTGAGCACCATGACCTTACTCAGGAAAATGGCAGCATCAGGATTATCAGCTTCGCGCAAGACAGCCGCCTGAGCGAATTCCTGGGCGCGATCCAGCTTATTGAGCAGTAAGGCAACCTCGCCAGCCAGCAGCAGACCTTCACCAGAAAGTGAGTTCAAGTTCACTGGCCCGCTCAGCAGCCTCCAATGCCTGAGAAAGCTGACCCGCCGCTTGATACGCCTGAGCCAAAGTTAACCAGATCCTGGCCTGATCAGGGTTGAGGCGAGCGGCCGGCGTCAGCACTTCAATCGTGCGCTGTACACGACCCATAGCGAGGCATAACTTTCCCAACTTTGTGGCATAGGTTCCATTGGATGGCGCATACGCCAGGGCTTGCTCGCGGTGTTCCAGTCCGGATTCCAGGTCCGCCAGTTCGAGGGCGAGATCTCCAGCGGTATCCTGCCAGTTGGCTTCTTGCGGCCACTGCTGTAGGGCACGCTGATAAGCAGTCAGAGCCTGTTGGGTATCACCTGATCGTTGGGACAAACGCGCCAGGACGACATGGTGCAAGGGATCATAGGGCGCGTCTTCTACCAACTGTTCCGCCAGGGAAAGACCTTCCGCGAACTGATCTTCGTCTAAGTCATCCGCGACCAGGTAGCACAAAGCCATTTGTAAGCGTACCGCAGGCTCGGTCAAGTGGCGGCGCGCAGCCTGGATGGCGGCAGTATGGTTGCCTAACTGGCGAAGCACAGCCACCAACGCGCTGGTATCACTCGCAGATGGCAGCAGCATGGCTAAAGAGCGGGCAGTTTGAAGGGAGGGAGCAAAGACTGCTTGAGCGCGGGCGTACCAGTGGTTGGTTTCATTGACATTCGTCAACCGGCTGACCGCCTGAATGGCATTCTCAAACTTCTGATGGGCCGATTCCGAAAGCGAAGCTGCGCCCGGCGCAACACTCTGGCAGCCCACGCATTCACACAAGCGCTGACGCTCAGCAGCAGTCACCAGGGCACGCGCCAGGCAAAGATGAGCGCGCGCCTCGCCAGGGAAGTCCTGAGTATAGTCTTCGAACAGGCGCACCGCATCACTCCAGCGTTGGGCTTCCAGGGCAGCCTGGGCCAGCCATAAAGCAGGTGTGTCCGTTTGAGCATCATTTTTCTTGAGAAGCACTTCCAGCAAATCCTGAGCAGCTTTCACCTCGCCCTGTCGGGCAAGCGAACGGACACGCGCTGCCAGCAGACGTAAATGATCAGGCGCGTGGAACAGCCCGGCAGTAATCATCCTTTCAGCATTTTCATCCTGGTTCGTTTCCAGCACCAGTTCAATCTGCAAGCACAGCAGTGAAACAGCCGCGCCAGGATCCTGGTTGTAAAGACCTTCGACAGCATCCGCAACCTGGGCCAGCGTCTTATACTCTCCTGGGGTGATGCCAGCTAACCGGCTGGCCCGGTCGATTTGCAGAAGCGCCAGGGCCAGATCCGCAGCGCTGTAGCGTAAAGCAACACTGCTGGAATTAAGTTCAAGAGCTTTTTCAGCATGATGAAGAGCTTCAGGCAAACTGCCATTTTGCACCAGCAAGATAGAAAAACGTCGATGGATTTCAACCAGCAATTCGTTTAGCTCTGCGCTGCGAGATGGGGTATCCAGGCCTTGTGTGATCCGAAGCGCGCGCTCCAGGGAGGCCAGTGCGGCCTGTGAGCGATGCAAGTCCATGAGCAAGTCAGCTTGCAGTAGATACATGGGGATGCTGTCTAACTGAGTGCCAGTCGACGGATTGCTGAGGGCGCGCTGCGCGACGGACAGCGCATTGTCGATACTGCCCGTCTGATGATAAAGCTGAGCCAGTTCATACAGTAGATGGATGGAGGGATCTTCCTGCTCAGCAGCAGCACGTTCGAGGCAAGCGAGCGCGGCAGGACGGTCCTGCATACGCAGGTAGGTGTGAGCCGATTGGCGCAGCCCTTCGGCATCGAGCGAGCCCAGATCCAGAGCGGCTTTCAGGCTGGCGCGGGTGGCTGTGTGGTCGCCGAGACTGAGCTGCCACTGCGCCAACTGAACCCGGAAGTCAGCCCGCTGAGGTTCCAATTGCACTGCACATTCCAGGGCTTCCACAGCTTTGCCCATCTCACCTAGTTTAGCAGCGAAGTAAGCAAACCAGACAAGGTTATCCACCTGATCGGGAGCTAACTGAAGGGCATATTCAGCGAAGGCCAGGGCTTCACGTGGAAGACGGGCTAATTCAGACGCAGCAGCGAGGTCACGTTGGAGATCAAGACAATCAGCATAAGCCTGGCTGGCTTCTTTGAGCGCCGCAAGCGCGGTTTCCGTCTGGCCCAAGCGCAAGGCTGCCCGCCCCAGCCCCCACTGTACCCGCCAGTGAAGTTCAGCCGGCACTTTCTGATCGCCTTCGGTCAGTTCCTGGAAGAGCACAAGCGCGGACGACAGGTCATCTCGTTCGAGGGAAATCTGCGCCATGAAGAAGCGGGCCTCAACCTGTTCAGGATCACGATCCAGCACTTTGGATAAGGCCGTTTCCGCTTGATGGAGGTGTTCAGCACAATCGTCAGAGGAAGCATTCATCTCGGTCAGTTGGCCGGTGCTGGGATCTTCCCCAAGTAAAACTCGCACATAAAGCAGGTACCAGGATAAGGGCGGCTGGCCGCGTAGGGCGACTTCTAAAGCCGACAACGCGCCATCGGGATCACATAAGTCGAGGCAGGTTTGAGCATATTCGAAGGGTAGTTCTGGACGAGTCCCCCAAGCGGAGCGGGTACGTTCAATAACGGGCCGAGCTTCTACCGTGTGACCCAAAGTGTGGAGGGTCTTGCCATATAAGTAAGCAGCCTGATGCGAGTTGGGCGAGAGAAGAAAAGCCTGCTTCAAGGCCGGGAGGGCCTCAGAAAACTGACCTTCTGCAAGGTAAGCTTCTCCCAGGGATAAGTGACCACTGGCTGAATCGGGGATCGCCACGACAGCAGCACGGAGCGTTTCGATTGCGCGCTGTGGATCGCCCCCTTCACGCTGGAGGGATGCCAACGCCAACCAGGGATCGAGAACTTCAGGCGAAAACAAGGTGGCGTGGCTGAGATGCACCTGGGCCTGTTCTACGTCCCCCTGTCTGGCGAGCGCCTGCCCCAACAGCCCGGCAGCCAAACCATTTTCGGGCGACTCGTTCAGGACCACCTGACAGATCTCGATCACCTGCTGCATCACATTGGCTTTTAGAGCCACCTGGGCAAAGTCCAGGCGATCTTTTAGCGCGGGCGGATTCGAAAGCGCCAGCACCATTTCAAACTCACTATAAGCGCGATCCCAGATCGACTGCTTGACCCATAACTGCGCCAGATGTCGCCGCCAGGCTGCAATTTGAGGCTCCAGGCCAACCGCAATTTGAGCGTAGCGGCAGGCGTTTTCCAGGCTGCCTGCCTCTTCACAGAGTCGGCTGGTTTCGTACAGCAGAGCAGTGTCTGTAGAGCGAAATTCAAGGACAGCCTGCGCCAGACGCAGCGCTTCTTGAGGCAGTTGCAGGTCACGAAGAAGATTCAGTACCTGTAATGGCTGCCACTCAAAGACAAAATCGCCGCGAAAGAGCGTGCCGGTGCGGCGGATCTGTTCAATCAGACCAGTTACGCCCTGACGGGCGAGATCGTGCGCGAGGGCCAGCTCACAGACTGAAGCCAACCGGGTTGCATGCCGGATTTGCAAGAAAGGGTCGCTGCTTTCAGCGGGAAGCTGATCAATCAGCGTGCCGCCAAAGGGATGGCTGGCGATGACTGCGCCCAGTTCGCTCTTCAAGCGCCCGCTGGCAGCGATAATACTGTTGATCTTCTCTTCTTCGATAAAGACAGTTGGGTCAGCGCCCTCATCCCCCGCCGTTAGATTCATTTCTTGCAAATACAGGCCTGCTAACCAATGCTTCAACGTATTTTCTACCGAGTGCAGCAAAGCGAGTGACTGAGAGCGATTGCCAGAAAGTTGATAGAGAGCGCCCATTTGCTGTAACGCCAGGGCACGCGCCGCAAGGCTGGGCAGGTCGAGATCCGATAGACTGGTCTGGGTACGCAGCAATGAAAAAGCAGGATGGCCGATCAAGAGGGTGCCCGCCAGGGTAGCTGCTAGTTCGGCGCGCCCATGCAAGCTGATACTACGGAGGGCGCTTAACTGAACGGCAAGCGTCTGCCCTTGCAGCAGGTGGGTAAAAATCTCCACGTGGACATGCATTGGAACCGGCTGGCAGAGCTGGGCATGAATGGCCCATTCAAAAGAGCCGCGCGCGCTGGCACGCGGCAAGAAAGTACGCAGCAGTTCCTGCGGATCAGGAATCAAGTTATACAGGCAAGCCAGCGCTGTGCGCCAGATGGATGGAAAGGTCAGCGTGCCTGCTTTAGCCTGAATCTCAACCGGCAAACCATTTCAACTCCCTGTCAACCGGCGGCGTTCGCGCAGGGCCAGGGCCAATAAAGCGGCATCCGCCACTACGTCTCCGGCAGACCGGTCAGGCGTTTCCACCGGCACGTTTTGATAGGCCTGTAAAGCCCGCTCCTGCCAGATCGACTCTAAGGGCTGGATTGGAGCGACATTTAACGCCTGCAAAGGTACGTCCATTCTCAGCGCAAGCAGTGCAATTTGGCCCGGATTCCATTCCTCGGCCTGGCGATCTGCACTGGCGCTCACCAATCGGAATAGTTCCGGGTGCTGCATACTCTGCCAAATCAATGGGTCCTGGCGCAGCGATGCCATTACCTGGGCCGCTTCGGCCGCAGAAAGGATTTGTCCAAGTTCACGATACAGGTCAACCCGTTGCATAAGCGCTACCCTTTTCATCTAAGAATTAACATGACAATCGCTCAGGCCGAGCGAAATTTAGAAAGAACGAACTATAAAGAAAGAGACAATCAGCATAATAAAGCCAAAGATCACCAGAAAGATACCAATACCGGCGCTGGTACGGGCCAGCTGGTTGAGCGCATCCACCAGGGCTGAAGCATTGCCAACCAGACCAGCCACTTCCTCAGCCAGCCCCTTCTGAGCCAGACGGGTGGCCTGCGTAGCCACCGTCTGCACGTCTTTTCCAGCGGCGCGAAAGAGAAGCAGAAAAATTCCGGCAACAATGGAGATGGCTCCCAATAGGGCTAAGCTAGTGGAAACCAATAAGATAATATCGTTTGAGTCGTATGGAAACATGATGCCTCCTGAGTATTCCTCTCAGGAGGCATATGATGCAAGAAACGTGCCAGGACTGTGTTTTAAGTGAAATTAAGTGGGGCGGTTTATATCAGCAGGAAGATCGGTAATATCAATCGTCTCGCCATCACAAAAGAGTATGGCACGCTCGATCGAGTTCGCCAACTCGCGGATATTGCCCGCCCAATGGTAAAGCATCATGGCATCCATCGCGCGCGAGCTGATATCGGTGACATTCATACCCATCCGCGCATTATAGAGGCGCAGGAAGAAACCGACCAGTTCAGGAATGTCCGCACAGCGCTCGCGTAGGGGAGGAATGTGCAAGTCAACTACTTTTAGACGATAGTAAAGATCTTCACGGAACTGAGCATCGTGGATCATGGCTTTTAGATCGCGATTTGAAGCGGCTAAAACCTGTACATCGATATGAATTAAGTTCGTTCCCCCCACCCGGCGGAAGGCCCGTTCCTCCAGGGCACGCAGCAGCTTGGCCTGGATATCCATTGGCATTGAGGAGATTTCATCGAGGAACAAAACGCCGCCATCGGCAACTTCCATAAGACCATGTTTACGGCGCTCAGCACCGGTGAAGGCGCCCGCTTCATAACCAAACAACTCGGATTCAAGCATGGTATTTTGAATGGCAGCACAATTAATGGCAATAAAGGGCTTATTCGCGCGCGGGCCGCTCTGGTGAATGAAGCGCGCCAGAACCTCTTTGCCAGTGCCTGTTTCGCCGGTGATTAACACCGAGACAGAGGCTGCGGCTGCGCGCTGCGCCTGACTGACCATCGTTTGCATGACTGGACTTTGACCAACGACAAAGTTAATGCTTTTCTTTTGTGTCTCGCGCAAGTGAGCCAGCTCACGGCGCATGGAGACAATTTCACAGGCGCGCTGAAGAGACTTTTCCAACTGCGAGAACTGGATCGGCTTGGTTAAGAAGTCGTGGGCACCGTTCTTCATGGCATCGACCGCCATTTCGATATCTCCATAAGCAGTGATCAAGATGATAGGCGGTCGCAGCGGCAGATTTACCGTTTCAAGCAGCAGATTAGGGCCATAACCATCTGGAAGCTGGACATCCAGTAAGACGACATCACCGTCTCCCTTACGCAGACACTCGCGCGCCTCGGCTAAGGTAGCCACGCCACGGGTTTCATATCCACGCGCAGAAAGAAAATCCTGGGTGTTACATCGAAAGGTTTCCTCATCATCTACAATCAAAATATTAAAACTCATGATGCCTCTCCTCGAAAAGCAGGTAAGAGAACGTGAAAGACGGTTCCGCCGGGGAAGGTGTTAACACTCATACTGCCATGATGGGCGGTGACAATGCGTTTGGTGATCGCAAGACCGAGGCCCGTTCCCTGCGGTTTGGTGGTTACAAAAGGCTCAAAGATACGGTCGCGAACTTCATCTGGAATGCCAGGGCCGTTATCTGAGACCGTTACTTCCACCTGAGGATAACCGGGCAGTAAGCTAAAGGGCGCCACCCTGACAGCAAGGGTGCCGCCGGTACTGCTCATGGCTTCCACGGCGTTGCTGATGAGGTTGGTGAAAACCTGTTCCAGCGAGCGTGGGTCACCTGTAATATGGGGGGTATCCTCTTCGATATGGAAAAAGGCAGTAACCGATACTTTTGCCATACGGGGACGCCAGCGATCTAAAATGCGCTTGAGGAGCATTTCCAGATTCACTTCTTCAAACCGGTGTTCGGCATGGCGAGAGAAGTTTAGGACGGACTCCATCAGGTGATTGAGGCGCTGACAGTCATTGACCAGACGGCCGATATTCTCCTGGTTAGGGTCTTCTTCGGGCAGCTTGACTGAAAGCAACTGCAAGCCAGTAGAGATATTGTTGATTGGGTTGCGCACTTCGTGGGCAAAGACCGCCGTCACTTCGCCCAACACAGCGCGTTGTTCCAACTGCTGAGTACGCTGCTGAATTTCTTCGTGTTCGCTCACATCACTAAAGAAGATCATTACGGCGAGCAAATCGCCTTCGCGTTGAACCGGGACCACCTGCACATGCGCAGGGAAAGACTGTCCATTCCGGCGATGAAGAGAGACATTGCCCATGCTGTGCGTTGGGATGCCCTCGCTGGCAGTTTCCAACGCTGAACCGAGACGTTCCGGACCAATTAAAACGTTTTCCACCGGCTGGCCTTTTACCTCCCAGTCGGCATACCCTAACATCCACTCCGCAGCCGGATTCATTTCATTGATGCTCATATCAGGCGCTAAGAGCAAAATGCCCTCCCGGGCATTCTCCGCCACCTGCCGCCAGACCAGCAGTTCACGTGTGTTCTCGATAGCTTGCTCACGAAGTTCGTTGTAGCTGGAGGAGTAGCGGATAAGAGATGAGATTCGTTCGCTGATGACTTCCACCAGCGGGCCGAGATGATCAAAAGGTTCCTGCCCACGTTCAGCGACGACCAGGAGCGCGCTCTGATCGAGCGGAGTAGAAACCACAAAACTGAGATTATGAATCCGCGCGGCGCGGTGAAGGTCGGTTTGCACCCGGCGGCCTGGCTTCCAAACAAAGGTGTGTGAAAGGCGCAGCAGATCAGATGCAGGAAGTTGAGCGGGTAGAAGGTCCGCTTCACCTGTTTCAACCACTTTGCAAACCGTTGTGCCCGTCACATCTACCTGGTAGATACTGACGATCGCAGTCTCAAATAACTGCTGCACAGTTTCTACCGACTTTTGCGTTAACCGGCGCATGGGCATCGCAACCGGTAGTTGATTCAATTCAGCGAGCGCGCGCACCACCCGATCCATGCGCTGACGGACGGTGTGCCGGGTATCCTCCACAGGAGTGCAAATGAGCACACGCCACTGCCCAGACGCATCCAAAGCCCGCACCTGGACGGTTACCGGAATGGCAGACCGGGCGCGGCGTTCCAGTGGAGAAGAAAACACCTCCTCCGGGTTGAGCGTAGCGGGCAAATCTGGCAGCAGATCGCGCGGCAACCGTCCGACCACTTCACCCAGTGAATAGGCCGTAGCCTGCAAAAAAGCGCCGTTAGCCAGTAAAACCTGCTCGCGATGGGTGTCGATGAGGATGGCGGGTTCAGGCAGAAGTTGAAAAAGAGGCGCTATTTCGGCTTCACCCGGCGAACGGTTACGACGCAGCGGGTTAATCACAGACATAGGAGGAAATGAATTGGTCATGTAGTTCGGTATCCTCTACCCTGCCGGCTGGCGCAGATTGGCAGGTAAGATGCCTTCCATAGCGCGATACTTTGCCACAGTGCGGCGCGCAACCTGGAAACCTTGTTCCGAAAGCATCTCAGCCAACTCCGAATCACTGTGTGGGCGCGCCTCTTGAGAGATGAGTTCACGCAAGACCGTGCGAATATTGAGACTGCGATCAAAGAAACTCGAAAGCGGCACAATGCGACCATTGGGTAACTGAATTGCTTTATTGGATACAGCCCGCGAAATGGTCAATTCATGCACCTCCAGAGCACGCGCAAGGGTGGCCCGGGTGACGGGAATAATGTACTTCTCCCCATGCAAGATATAATTCCGCTGCATAGAAACCACGCGGCTCATCAGACGCTGAATGGTGTGATTGCGCTGCTGGAGACATTTAACGAACAAAGAAGCACGATCCAGATCACCGCGCAAAGCATCTTTGCGGGTCTCATCCACCTGCTGAATAGCTTGCCGATATAACGGGTTGATCCGGAGCGTGCCATAGAGCGGCATGATAATCTCAACCAGCAAAGGACCCTCTGCGTTGTCGGGTAACTGACTGATGATAATATCAGGTTGGTAGTAGACCCGAGTAGGCGCGGGCTGCGACTGGCGCGACTCACCCCAGGCCGAACGGGCTGGATAAGGATTCAGGTTTTCACCAATAAAGCGGGCTGCCGCTTGCACATCGGACAGGGAAACTTTAAACAAACGAGCTAACTCTGCATACTGACGGCGGCTGAGCAAGCTCATCCCTTCACGGACAATCTTTTGTGCCAGAGCAGGGACTGAACGCTGTTCAGACAGAACCTCTGACTGCACCAACAGCGCCTCTTCTACTGAAGCAGAGCCTACCCCGATTGGGTCAGCGCGCTGGATCATGCGCTGAACGGATTGGAGGCGCGAAGGCAGCACGTGCAGGTAGCGGGCGGCTTCGATGAGCGAACAAGCCAGGAGTCCATCTTCATCAAGATTGGTTAAGAGATGCGCCGCCAGCGGGCGATCTTGAGGATCTAAATCGGGCGCGATTTGGCGGAAGACATAAACCGGCAGTTCTTCACTGCTCGCAGCATATTGATCCTCGGGTTCCTCTGCTGATGACGAGGCTTCTCCGGCGCCCATGTAAATATCGCGGGGAGAGATAAAGACGATAGGCTCATCCGCAGGTTGGCCTTCAACGCCCTGCCGGGGACGACTGCATACCGGGCAGGCGCCTCGAGAACCCAGCAAGCGATGACAGGTCGGACAGCGCCGTTCCTCGACCAGTTCCAGAGCGGGATTCGAGGACAGTTCCGATTCGATCTGTTGGCGAAGCTCACCTGCCGTAAGGCTGAGCAAACTCATGGTTTGAGCCAGGTGGGCGGTGGTTAATGGGCGAATGGTATGATAATGTAACTGAAACATGCGGGGTCACCATCCTTTTGAGTATAACTTCACTTGCGAATGGTTGCAACTTCTATGCCAGGGTGATTTTTTAAGAGGAGTGGTAGAATCTGAAAACGGTGTCAATGACAAACACACTCATTCTCCCCGGCATACCGGGTGAGCAGGGAAAACCAGGAAGAGATGAATGGCTGATTTAATAATCATTGGTGGTGGATTAGCAGGAAGTGAAGCCGCATGGCAGGCTGCGGAACGGGGCGTGCAAGTTCGCCTGTATGAGATGCGGCCCAAGAAAGAAACTGGGGCGCATGTGTCGAGTGACCTGGCAGAGTTAGTGTGTTCGAATTCACTCGGCTCGAACCTGATCGACCGGGCTTCTGGACTGCTCAAAGAAGAACTGCGGCGAATGGGGTCGATGCTGCTGGCGTGCGCAGAAGCAACGGCGCTGCCGGCAGGTGGGGCTCTGGCGGTAGACCGGGAAGCCTTTGCGCAGCAGGTGACGGAACGAATCGAAGGACACGCAAATATTCAGCTTGTACGAGAAGAATTCACCAGCATTCCACATCAACCAGCGATCATCGCTTCTGGGCCACTCACCTCACCCGCTTTGACGCAGTCTATTCAAGTACTGACCGGACAGGAAAACCTGTTCTTTTTTGATGCAATCGCACCCATCGTGACACTCGATTCGATCCAAATGGAGATCGCTTTCCGGGCCTCACGTTATGGAAATGGTGACCCGGAGGAAGGTGATTACATCAACTGCCCTATGACGAAAGAAGAATATGAACACTTCGTCACGGAACTGCGCAATGCCGAACGGATTGAACTGCGGGCATTTGAACAGGTGATACAGGAGGGAGTGACAGCCGGCGCGCATACTTTCTTTGAAGGCTGCCTGCCTATTGAAGTGTTAGCGCAGCGCGGTGAGATGGCGCTGGCCTTTGGCCCTATGCGCCCAGTAGGACTGCGCGATCCACGGACCGGACACCGGCCTTACGCAGTGGTACAACTGCGGCAGGATAACCTGGCGGGAACACTTTATAACCTGGTAGGGTTCCAAACGAACCTGACGTATCCAGAGCAAAAGCGGGTTCTGCGGATGATCCCAGGATTAGAACAGGCAGCATTTGCGCGCTATGGACAAATGCACCGCAATACTTTTATTGCCTCGCCGCTGGTACTGGAACCAAGTTTACAGGTCAAAAAACAAGTTGCGAATCAAGCGCAAGCAGACTTATTCTTTGCTGGACAAATTGTGGGCGTAGAAGGCTATATGGGAAATATTGCGACCGGGTTGCTGGCGGGCGTGAACGCAGCGCGTGTGCTCAACAATGAAGAAGGATTGGTCCTTCCCCAAACGACTATGCTGGGGGCCTTGCTGCACTATGTGACCCAGGCGGCGTTAAAAGACTTCCAGCCAATGAAAGCGAACTTTGGGATCATGCCGCCGCTGGAACATCCGGCGCGCAGCAAACGGGAACGAGCAATGCAGTATGTACAGCGCGGATTGGCTGACCTGGAGGCGTGGGCGGCAGAAAAACAAGTGAGACTACAGCCCAGTTTGGAAGCCCAACCGGATTCGACACAGGATAAACCATGAAGACAACGATTTCTATCAAATCGTCGATGATCCTGACAATACTGGCGCTGGCCCTGGCAGCCTGCGGGCAGATGAGCAGCACAGCAATCCGCGTGCCCAGTTTGACTGTATCGGCGACCGCAACGACTGGGGCTACCTTCCTACCAACAGTGATGGTCAACACCCCAACGCCGACGACAGGCGTGACGACAGAAGGGTTTAGCGGAGAACGAGCGTATCAGGATGTGCAGCAGCAAATGGCGTTAGGGCCACGCACGCCGGGCAGCGCAGCGCACGACCGACTGGTAGAGTGGTTGAAGACAGAGCTGCAAAACGCAGGCTGGGAAGTGGAAGTACAGGAAACCACCTATCAGGGCAAGGCAGTGCGTAATGTGATCGCGAAACGGGGCGTCGACAAAACGACACAGCCATGGATAATCTTGGGGGCACATTACGACTCGCGCTTGCAAGCCAATCAAGACCCGGACCCGGCTAAGCGCACTGAACCGGTTCCAGGGGCAAATGACGGCGCATCAGGGGTAGCGGTGCTGACGGAACTGGCGAGAACCCTGCCAAAAGACCTGGATAAGCAGGTATGGCTGGTATTCATTGACTCGGAAGACCAGGGCGATATTGATGGTTGGGACTGGATTTTAGGATCGAGAGCATTTGCAGAATCACTGACTGCCAAACCGGACGCGGTGGTGATTGTCGATATGATTGGGGACGCGGATCTAAATATTTATCTGGAGCGAAACTCGACGCCGGA
Organism: uncultured Chloroflexia bacterium; assembly: GCA_963791025.1. Lineage (GTDB taxonomy): Bacteria > Chloroflexota > Anaerolineae > Anaerolineales > Anaerolineaceae > DSYU01. The sequence goes on from CAWBQF010000001.1 coordinate 662,740, forward strand.
AGTGGCAAACGCGATCTGGCAGCAGGCGGCAGAGTTGGGATATCAAAATGCATTCATCCCGGAATACAAGTACAATATGGTAGATGATCACACGCCTTTCTTAGAAAAAGGGATTCGGGCGGTGGATATCATTGACTTTGACTACCCGTACTGGCACACCACGCAAGATACGGCAGACAAAGTCTCGGCGGAGAGCCTGCATATAGTCGGAGACACCCTGCTGCACTGGCTGGAGCAAAAGTAAAGACTCCTCAGCACGCCTCATTGGATAAGCGTTGGCAGCAGCCAGGGCAGGGTCGGGCTGGAATGCTAATGGGGATTTTACGGGTAGGGATAATTGGCAAAACGCAAAAGGTGACGTAAACTTGTATTGTATGCATGAAACTGAGCTTCTCCGCACCATTCATCCCATCTGGCTGCATCGGGTCACCCTCGCATTGGGCAAAGGGGCAGGCGTACGAGAAGACCTGCGGACTCAGTTGGAGCGTTTTTTTGAACTACTGGAACAGGTGGTCGACACTGGGGATCCAGCCTGGTTGGATTCTGTTTTATCGGTATGGGCAGCCTCGCTCACACAGACTGACCTGGAAGGCGGTCAAAGCAACCTGACACAGTTCATCAAAGAGATCATGCTGCAAACCTATGAAGTTTGCCGGGAAACCCTGGACAGCGAACAAGCCCTGGAAGTAATCGGCGCGTTGATCCCATGCTTTGCGTACACATTCGAAAAAGCGGCATTCTACGAAATGCAGGTCAGGGTGGCCTATATCTCTAATCAACTGAAACAGGTGCAGCAAACGCTTGAACGACTGGACCGCAGCAAATCCGACTTTATCGCCGTAGCCGCCCATGAGCTTAAAACACCGCTGACATTGATTGAGGGATATGCGGCGATGCTGCGCGAAATGCGAGAGCATAATAACGCTCAAGCGATTGAGTTGGAGCTAATGAATGGGATCAACAACGGAACGCGACGGTTGAAAGCGATTATTGACGACATGATCGATGTATCTCTTCTCGATAACAATCTGCTGCAAATGCACTTTCAACCTGTCTGGATCAACCGAATTCTCGGAATCCTAAAAATGGAGTTGGAACCAGCTACTCGCGAGCGCAACCAGAGTTTTGAGATCCACGCGTTTCCAGGCAGCAGCGAGATGACTTTTGGTGATCCAGAACGACTGCTGCAAGTGTTTCGGAATGTGCTCTCCAATGCGATTAAGTACACGCCGGATGGGGGGCAGATTGTCGTGGATGGTCGCAAGCTGCCAGGGTTTGTCGAAGTGATTGTGCATGACAGCGGGATTGGAATCGATCCGGATGATCAGATCATCATTTTTGAGAAGTTTACACGGATTGGAAGTATCTCGCTGCATTCCAGTGGAAAAACCAAGTATAAGGGCGGTGGCCCAGGACTTGGACTGCATATTGCCAAAGGCATTGTTGAATCGCATGGGGGAGCCATTTGGGTAGAGTCGCAGGGGTATGACGAACAGAAACTGCCAGGCTCTACCTTCCACATCCTATTACCATTACAAAGCGAACCGCCGGACTCGAAAATGGCCCGCCTGCTGTCCCCTTTATTCATAAATCGAACCACAGAGGAAAAAGCCAAATGAATCCTACGGATAACGACACATCCTTCATCCGGCCAGCCGACCGGATCGCCACATTTAAGAGCTATTTCTTCGCACTGTTAAACCAGCGAATTGCTGGGCTGCGTGCGCAAGGCATGAACATTATCCGTCTGGATATGGGTTCGCCCGATTTGCCCCCGGCGGATTTCATCATCGACAAACTGGTCGAGCGCGCCAGACGACCAGACACACACGGATACACCCCCTACGGCGGCACTCCTGAATTTCATAAAGCAATAGCCGCCTATTATCTACGCCATTATGGCGTGGAGCTTGTACCCCAAAAAGAAACGCTGATGCTGCTTGGTTCAAAAGAAGGTTTGTTTGCGCTCAGCCAGGTGCTGCTGAACCCAGGAGATGTAGCCCTGGTGCCTGATCCAGCCTACCCGACATATGCCGCAGGAGGCAAAATCGCCGGAGCTGAGATTCACACGATGCCGCTGCTGAAAGAGAATAACTTTCTACCAGATTTGAAAGCAATTCCGGAAGATATTGCCCGGCGAGCAAAGATTTTATGGTTGGATTACCCTAACAACCCTACCGGAGCAGTAGCGCCGCTGTCCTTCTTTGAAGAAGTCGTCACATTTGCACGCGAGCATGAAATCGTGGTGGCCCATGACGCGCCCTATATGGATGTGAGCTATGACGATTACCTGCCTCCCAGTCTGCTGCAAGTGCCGGGAGCGAAAGAGGTTTCGGTTGAGTTCAACTCCCTCTCCAAAACCTATAACATGGCCGGCTGGCGGTTGGGAATGGCAGTTGGTAACGAAAAGGTGATCGGCTATCTACATACCTATAAGAGCCAGGCAGACTCGGCCCATTTTGGCCCCATTTTGGATGCAGGGATTGCGGCATTGATGGGGGACCAGGAATGGATTTTTGAGCGCAACCAGGTTTATAAAGAGCGGCGTGACCTGATTGTATCCGCCTTGCGGAAAGCTGGCTTTGGCGTCGAACCTCCTCCGGCAGCCATTTATGTATGGGCGCACCTGCCCGACTCTTTCACGAACAGCGCCGATTTTTGCACCCGTTTGCTAGAAGAGGCTGGTGTGAGCACCACGCCAGGCAGTGTTTATGGAAAGTATGGCGAAGGGTATATCCGAATTTCACTCGGAACCTCAACCGAACAGGTTGAAGAAGCCATGCGCCGACTGCTTGAGTGGATGAAAGTGAAAGCATAAACCAACTACCAGCGCTGTATAAGCGGTGAGCTTGTTCTCAGCCACTACACTGGTAGTCTGTATTTGATCCGTTTCAGGAATATCTATGCCTAAAAGAACTGCTGAACCAACCCGTCCTCCTCGCGAACGCGCCTTTTTAGTCGGCGTAGAGCTGCGCAGCGAACCTTCCTTCCTTACTTTGGACGATTTGCTGGCTGAACTGGCCCTACTGGCACAAACCGCCGGACTGGTGGTCGTTGGCGAAGCGGCCCAAAAATTGGATACCCCCCACCCCAGTACGTTTATTGGGGGTGGAAAAGTGGAAGAAGTGAAAGCGCTGGTAGAAGAAACCCTGGCTGAAGTCGTGATTTTTGACAATGAGCTTTCACCGCGTCATTTGAGAGAACTGGAAGAGCGTCTGGGACCTGCGGTTCGAGTGCTTGACCGAACCGCATTGATTCTGGATATCTTTGCGCAGCACGCACATACGCGCGAAGGCATTTTGCAGGTGGAACTAGCCCAGTATGAATACCGCCTTCCACGCCTGACACGCGCCTGGACGCACCTGGCACGCCAGACCGGCGGCGGCGGTGGACGTACCGGCAGCGCTGGCGGGGTTGGGCTGCGCGGGCCAGGTGAAACACAGCTAGAAGTTGACCGGCGCGAAATCCGTAAACGTATTTCCAACCTGCGGTCTGAGTTGGAAAAAGTGCGCGCGCACCGGATGCGCTACCGTACGCAGCGGCAGCGCTCGCAGGTGCCGATTATTGCATTGGTAGGATATACCAATGCGGGAAAGTCGACGCTGCTTAACCGGCTGGCGCGCTCAGATGTATTTGTCGCCAACCAGCTTTTCGCTACGCTTGACCCGACCACCCGGCGTGTAGAATTCCCAGGAGGGCATCTGGCGCTGTTCACCGATACGGTAGGATTCATCCAAAAACTACCTACACAGTTAGTAGCTGCCTTCCGAGCCACCCTGGAAGAAATCGCAGAAGCAGATCTGCTGCTGCATGTGGTAGATGCTTCTCATCCAAACGCGCGGGAACAGGTGAAGGCAGTCGAAGTGACCCTTAAGGACATCGATGCGGGCCATATTCCTTCTATCCTGGTGTTGAACAAAGTCGACCGGCTGCCCGACAAGGAAACCGCGGTAGAGATGATGAGCGATTATCCGGGCGTTGTCACTGAAGTCTCGGCCTTGACGGGAGAAGGAATTGCAGAAATGCTGAGAGAGGTTGAAGAAGAGCTGTATGACACTTTTGTACCGATTTCTGTCCGGCTGCCTTTCGACCAGGGCTACCTGATCTCGCTCTTCCACGAGCAGGGGCAGGTAGAACAAACCGAACACAGCCGCGGGGGTATCTTTATCGAAGGGAATATCCCTGTGCGGCTAGTAGCTCGCTTCCAGCCTTATCTGTTGACAGGGGACGAAACAAGTGAAGAGTTTGAACCGAACCGTGAGGAGGAGTAAACAACCCCAATGCTGCAACAGTTCTCGCAGTTCCTTGACCGCTTCTCAGAATTCTACGCACACCGCAAGGGGCTGCTCCCGCTGCTGGGGCTGGCCTTCATCGGCGTCAACTTTATCCTACAGCTCTTCGCTGTAGGATGGTTGGTTCAAACGAATTGTCTACTTCATGTGGGGGTTGTGCTGGCGATTATCGGCTTTATGATCGCCCGGGCGCTCTAAGGGAAGTTATTAAAAACAGACGGGCCGCTTTGTGACGGCCCGTTTGTCTTACTGATTTTTCTGTTCTTTTTCGACATTGACAACTTCCCGCCCCTGGTAGAAACCACAATTGGGGCAAACCGTGTGCGGCAGGCGAACCTCTCCGCAGTTGGGGCAAGTTGTCAGATTGAGCGCCTCGAGCGAGTCGTGAGCGCGGCGGCGGTCACGGCGACCGCTCGAATGTCTGCGTTTTGGTTGAGGAACCATGACTATCTCCTATTCATAGATGAACAATAAAGCCTGTTGCACAGCCGTCCAATTGTACTTGCCGAGAGGAGATACGTCAAGGGAAAGAAAATGCGGTGATTACCCATAAGTTAAAGATGGAAGAAAAGTTGATGAGGGAAAGGCGAGATAGCGGCAAAGGAAAGGGTAGCGTTGGTCAATAAAACCATGGCGATCCCACGGAGGAGGATATAGGGGCCATCGCGATCGGAGGGTAGGCCGAGTTTCCCACCCAACTTGCGCAGCCAATAGACGGCTTGAGCGGGCCAATGGTGCAGGATGTGAAAGACCAACTGGGTAGCGGCCAGGACCAGGGCAAACAGCCGTTTCATGTGTTCGAGGGTTTGCACGCGCAGATCTTCAACATCCAGTCCTTGCTCCTGATCAAAGCGATAGCCGTGTTCAATCCGGCCGCGTAAGCGCCAATCGCCATACACCTGGCGGATGGTGGGATCGTCTAGCAGGGGAATGTTGGTGAGCAGGACCAGCGTGCGGTCTTCCCAGGTGTTATAGGCCACCAGCGCCCACAATTCCTGCTGGGTGTCAGGCAGGCGAATGTGCAAGACCCCAGCTTGGAGCATCACCCCATGCGTCCGTCCGGCATGCTGGAAAGCGGCTTGGTAGCGGAGGGTGAAGGGCAGGCTGTCGACCAAATCTTGCAACTGCTCGCGTTCCCAGCGATCGAGCCGCTCATTGTAGACTTCCACCCAGCGCTCCAAATGGGTGGCGGGGATGGCAAACTCTACCTCAGGGTGATTGAGCCAGGCAAAGATCTTCTGATCATCCATGCCACTATCCATCACAAAGCGGATGCGATAGCCGGGGAACAGCTGGCGTGTCTGCTCGATTGCCTGCTGGATCTCCGTATTTTGACTGATGAAATCGATGTGATAGGAGAACCAGTTGGCATAGCTGACCCCTGGCACCCGCGTATTGACCACGCTTGCGGTGATGGCGGGGTAGCCGTGGGCCAGGCGGGCGCCCCCATCCAGGGCTGGCGGCGTGCTTTTGTGAACGGTACTCACCCCCTCTAGCTTTTCGGTATAGGGTTTTTCGAAGTTGACTGGATCCACCGCGACCACCAGATAAGCGGGCTGTTCCTGGGCGACATTCGCCTGGGTCATTGCATATAACCCGGCAAACAATGCTTCGTGGCTGAACCGCTCATTATCCAGAAAGCGATAGATCCGTTTGGCCGCCGCCCAGCATTCCGCTTCCACCCGACTGACCGCCCGGCTCATCGCCGTGATCACCGGCGTTTCAGTCGCTAATATGCAGCGCACTGCCAGCGGGATCACCGCTTTCAGCCGCGCATCGGGTAACCCCGTCTGCATCGGCTGGGTCACCCGCTCGATCGTCGCTTCGATTTCCTCCACAGGTAACTTGGCAATTTCCGCACTTCCGGGTAAAGTCAACATCGCTCCATCTCCTGGTTGATCTTTTTCGCTAACTGATTCATACCACAGGAAATGGAGCTTTTCTATCCCCTTTCGACTTGTGGGTAATCACCGCAAAGAAAATGGGTCCAGCAATTCTCAATATGAAAATGGAGTGAAGCAGTAGCAAATTCTGGACAATGGGGCGGGGATGAATTACCCTTGTGCGATGTATGAAAAATTGAAGGCAAGCAAGATGGTGGCCGTGTTACGGGAGCAGTGTAGCCAGTTTCCGGATAAGCGGACAGGGGAAAACAGCCAATATGAACTACCCGATGCGGGGATGAGTGCCTTTTCGGTGTTCTTCACCCAAACCCCCTCCTTTCTGGCGCATCAGCGGGACATGAAATTGCGCAAAGGGAAGAGCAACGCGGAACGCTTGTTTGCCTTAGACGAGTTACCCAGTGATAACCAAATCCGTAATCTGCTCGATCCCGTGCCGCCGCAGAATCTGGATCGGATGTATCGGTATATTTTCGCAGCCGTGGAACAAGGCGGACTGTTGGAAGAGTATCGTTCCTTTGGCAAGCACCTCCTGGTGGCCATGGATGGGACGGAATACTTCAGTTCGCAGAAGATCCACTGCGCGCAGTGCAACCATCGGGTGTTGAATAACGGGGAAACGCGCTATTTTCACAGTGTCTTGACCCCGGTTATTGTCCAGCCCGGCAATCCGAACGTCATCGCCCTGGAGCCCGAGTTCATCCTGCCCCAGGACGGGGAGGAAAAACAGGACTGCGAAATCCAGGCTGGCAAGCGCTGGGTGGAAACGCACGGCGACTTTTATGCCAAACGGGGGGTGACCCTCTTGGGCGATGATCTGTTCAGTCGTCAGCCATTCGTGCAGGATCTGAAAGACAAGCAGTTACACTTCATTTTGGTGTGTAAACCCGATTCTCACGAGGAACTGTACCAAAGCGTGGCCTTCCTGGAGGCGAATCAGGTCTTGGCGACCAAAGTCGTGCGGCGCTGGTTGGGACGCTATGCGGAGATCGATACCTATCGCTATACCCAGCAGGTGCCCTTACGCGCTGGAACGGACGCGCTCACCGTCAACTGGGCCGAACTGACCACCATGCGCGAAGATAGCGGTGCCGTGGTCTACAAAAACGCCTGGATGACCGACTTTTCCATCAGCGACACCACGGTGGAGGCGATTGTACGCGATGGACGCGCCCGCTGGAAGGTCGAAAACGAGAACAACAACGTGCTCAAAACCAAAGGGTACCACCTGGAGCATAATTTCGGACAGGGCAGCCAGCATTTGGCGGCCCTGTTGCTTTCGCTCAACCTGCTGGCCTTCCTCTTCCATACGATCTTGGGCCGGGTCGACGAGCAGTACCGCGCCATCCGGCAGAAATTGGGCCCGCGCCGCACCTTCTTTCAGGACTTGGATGCCCTCCTGCGCTATTTCGAGTTTTCCTCCTGGGACGAAGTCCTGGATTTCATGTTCAACGGTCTCGAACTGGACACCGGATGATCCCGATGGCTTCCCCGGCCACTTTCCTGATCCGCTGCGTCACGGCTTGCCCTCCGCAGTCTTTTTCATTTCCCTTGCCTGCCCGCTGCTTTGGACCACAGATCATCCTGCATCTACCTTCTTTTGCTTGGATGCCTCCCTGATAACCTGTCCTGCGCCGCTCTTTTCCCTTCCATCCTCATATTGAGAATTGCTGAAATGGGTCAAGAAAAGATTTATCCAAAACTTAAAATACGTTTGATGGCTCGCCTGCTCTCCCTGTTTTTCAGGCTGCTGTATCACCCGATGGCATGGACGTATGATCTGGTGGCAGCTACCGTTTCACTTGGGCAGTGGAAACGTTGGGTGGCAACCACTATAGATTTACTCAAGGGCCCCCAAGTTCTTGAGTTAGGCTTTGGACCAGGGCACCTGCAAATGCGGATGCGGGAAGCCGGGCTGGATGCTTTTGGCCTGGATGAAAGCCAGCAAATGGCGCAGCAGGCAGCAAGTCGCCAAAAGCAGCAGAGACTTTCTCCCCGGCTGGCACGTGGAGTGGCTCAACAACTGCCTTTCCCAAATGAAGCGTTTGACAGTGTGGTAGCCACCTTTCCCACCCAATATATTATCGATCCAGTTACGCTAAATGAAGTAAGGCGCGTTTTGCGTCCAGGCGGGCAGTTGGTGGTGTTATTCGCAGCCTGGATTACCGGAAAAAGCATTCCCGAACAGGCTATGGCCTTACTCTTTCAGGTAACGGGACAGGTGCCGAGCATTGGAAAAAAGGAGGAGGCTTTCCTCGCTCATTTTTCTGAGGCTGGCTTTCAGGCCAAAATACACTGGGTAGAACCTGATGGCAGCCGTTTACTGTTTGTGACTGCCGAAAAAACATAATCGAAAACGTTTTGTGCAAATTACACGCATAAAAGGCACCTCCCACTTCAGTGATTATGATGTAAAATCAACTTCATGGAAATACAAATCGCCGTTGCCAAGACCAACAAGTACGCGGTTTCCGAAAGTGGGGACACGCTCGAAGTCGTTGAACGACCCAACGGCGGCGTGTCGGTTGTGCTGGCCGATGGACAGACTTCTGGCCGGGGAGCAAAAGTCGTATCCACCATGGTGGTGCGAAAGGTAATTAGCCTGCTGGCAGAAGGCGTACGGGATGGCGCTGCTGCTCGGGCAGCTTCGGACTATCTTTACACAGAACGTTATGGCAAAGTCTCTGCCACGTTAAATATCCTCTCAGCTGATCTGCAAACTGGAACATTGGTGATCACAAGAAATAATCCATCGCCGGTGTTTGTAGCGCGGGGTGAACAAATTGAGCAGCTCAATTCAGAGAGCACTTCGATTGGCACTTCGCGGAACACACGTCCATCCATCTCGGAAATAGCGCTGGAAGGATGGACAACAGTGGTACTGTACACAGATGGGATTATGCACGCCGGGGACCGGTACGGACAGGGTCTGGATATCTGTACGCTGCTGGAGTCTTTGTTGGAGGATCAAGAGCCTTCTTCACAGGAAATTGCCGATTCGCTGCTGGCGCAAGCGATCCAACTGGACCAGGGACGACCGAACGATGATATGAGTGTGGTGGTGCTGCGCGTGCTGCCCTTCGACGGTGATTTGATTCGGCGCATGACCGTTCGCTTGCCGGTGGTGTTTAGTCCTTCTCCATTCTGATGCGCAAGTCACTCGCTGGTGTTTCCTGGCGTGACGCACGAGCCAGCTGGCGAGATACCCTTCTCCTCCTGCGAGAGTTTCGCCGGCCACTCCTTCTCTTTGTCCTGGCAATTGTGGGAAGTGGCTGGCTTTATTTTATGCTCGCACAGAAATCAGAAGAGGATGGGCAGGGGGTGGAAAGCGTTATTAAGGCCGTTTACATTGCGCTTACATTGGCTTTCTTCCAGCCCACCATCGACTTTCCACATCAATGGTATTTACAGCTCTTTTTCTTCTTAATGCCGCTTGTAGGGATTGGCATTCTGGCACAAGGACTTGCCGATTTCGGGATTCTTCTATTCAACCACCGCGCACGCAGCAAGGAATGGGAAATGGCTGTGGCTTCGACATTTAACAACCACGTAGTACTGATCGGTTTAGGACACCTGGGTTACCGGGTGGTGAGAAAACTGAATGATCTTGACCAGGACGTGGTCGTGATCGAATTAAAACCACAGGCAGATCTGCTGCAAACGGTACGGTCTATTGGTGTGCCGGTGATCGAGGATGACGGCACTCGTGAAGCCAGCTTACTTGCAGCCGGAGTGCCCAAAGCCCGCACGATCATGTTATGCACTCAGGATGACAGTCTCAACTTACGAATGGCGTTGAAGGCGCGCAGCCTCAACCCTACCATTGAAGTCGTTATCCGCATTTTTGATGACGAGTTTGCCGGATCTCTGCAAACACAGTTTGGTTTTCGGGCGCTCAGCGCCACGGGTATGGCGGCCCCCTTATTTGCGGCGATGGCAGCAGATGTGGATATTACGGCGCCGATCACGGTTGAAGGACAAGCACACATATTGGCACGGCTGCAAGTTTCTGCCAAGTCTCGACTGAAAAACCTGACTGTTCAGGAAATTGAAGAAAAATATCGAGTCAGCATTGTGCTGCTGTGCCAGGATGGGCTGCGAGAGTTCCACCCTGCCGGGGAAATGAACATCGCAGCCGGGCAGACGCTGGCTATTTTTGGAAGCCCCGAACATATTCAACGATTGCTGCATGAAAACCCCCGGTAAACCCTTCCGCGTTGGTATCGTCGGTCCCTGCACCGCAGGAAAATCGACGTTGATCTCACGATTAAAAGAACATGGCATTGAGCTGCGTCACATCGCGCAAGAGCATTCATACGTACAAACGATGTGGCAGCGTATCTCAAACCCAGATTGGTTAATCTATCTGGATGTTTCCTATTCTGAATCTCTGAAACGAAAGCACCTCAACTGGACGATGGATGAGTACCAGGAACAAGTTCGCCGGCTGGCGCATGCCCGACAGCACGCCAGTTTTTATCTACAAACGGACCCATTATCACCAGATGAGGTAGCGCAAAAAGTGATTGCGTTCTTAACAGAGATTGGGGTATGGAAATCGGATGATTAAAATCAGATTAAGATGAAAATTTTCTTCCCTTTTCAGCCAAAATTTAACCGGGTATAATTGCGCCATCAGCTCAGTTTCAAATCAATATCGATTAAAACATTACAGCGTGATCAAATGGAGCAGCAGCTTGCTCCACAGGTGAGCTAAACAAATTGCAGGATGAAGCCCACATCGTTTCAAATTGGTCAACTTGCGAATTCCATAAGCAATTCGTTTAGCAACTACCATATTGGAGGCCTATAAGACCCCATGAGACAACGGAACGTAGTAAACCTTGCCCTAATTATTGTACTGGTGATCGCGGCACTATGGGTTGCCCTGCCTAATAACAAAGGCATCCATATCCTCGGCATCAACCGTGACCTTGACTTCGTTCTAGGATTAGACCTGCGCGGCGGTGTTCAGGCGCTGCTAGAGGTTCCAGATAGCTATCAGGGCGAAGTGACCCCACAAGGAATTGAAGACGCTAAGCGCATTCTGGAAAACCGTACCAACGCCCTGGGCGTTAGTGAAAACGTGTTCCAGGTGGCAGGAGACCGGCGTATTGTCGCTGAGTTCCCTGGTCTGACAGACCCCGAACGTGTACTCTCTATTATTAAGGAGACGGGCCAGCTTGAGTTTGTCGATGCGGGCGACTATCGGATCCCAGAGGGAACTAAGATTCAGACGGATCTGGGACAAGCCGTCGGTCAAAGCACTCCTCAAACTGCCAGCACGCCGGATCTCAATGATCCGAATACGGTCTATCACACCGTCATGACGGGTGAGCAGCTGAAATCGGTGGGTGTCACGACGAACGGCGTAGGTGGATACCAGATTGCCTTTGAGTTGAAGTCGGAAGGCGCGCAAACCTTCCGTGAGTACACCACCCAAAACGTCGGCAAGATTCTGGCAATCACGCTGGACAAAACGGTCATTTCATCCCCTGGTATTGAGGTTCCGATTACGGATGGAGCCGGCGTCATTACCGGGCAGTTTAGCTATGATTCGGCCAATGCGCTGGCGATTCAAATGCGCTACGGCGCGCTGCCCCTGCCCTTCCAGGTCATGGAAAGCCGGTTGATTGGACCAACGCTAGGTGAAGACTCACTACAAAAAAGCCTTATGGCTGGTTTGGTTGGGTTTGCCATTGTCATCCTCTTCATGGGCATTTACTATCGCCTGCCAGGAATTGTGGCGATTATCTCTATCTTGATCTACGCGACCATCACGCTGGCGCTGTTCAAGCTGATCCCGGTAACGTTGACTCTGCCAGGAATCGCCGGTTTCTTGTTGAGTACAGGCAGCGCCCTGGACGCAAATATCCTGGTGTTTGAACGCCTGAAAGAAGAGCTGCGCAGCGGGCGCACTTTCAGTCAGGCGGTTGACCTGGCATGGAAACGGGCCTGGCCGTCCATCCGCGACTCGAACATTGCAACCATTATCACCAGCATCATTCTGTTCTGGTTTGGTTCTTCGTTCGGTGCAACCATCGTGAAAGGCTTTGCCTTCACATTGGGGGTCGGCGTGTTCGTCAGTGTGTTCTGCGCAATTGTGGTAACCCGCACCCTGCTTACCCTGGTGCTGGAGCAATTTAAGTTTGAAGCCAGGCACCTCAAGTGGTTCGGCATCTTCGAATAAAGGACGGTTGCCATGCTTAATATTTTAGGAAAACGATACTTCTTTTTTCTCGTCTCGCTGCTGCTCATCGTGCCTGGCATGATTGTGCTGGCGGTCAATGGTCTGCCGCTGTCCATCGACTTTGAAGGTGGCTCGCTACTTGAAGTTCAATTCTCCTCCAGTCAAGTGCCGCAGCCGGCCCAGGTAGACCAACTGTACAATACGTTGGGCATTTCTGACGCGCAAATCACTACCGCAGGGCAGGACACTTTGCAAGTGCGATCTTCCTTTATGGATGAAAGCCAGCGCGCACAGATTGTTAATCTGATGCAGGAACGCTTTAACGATACTGTTACCGTCCGACGGTTTGACAGCGTTGGCCCGACGATTGGACGGCAAGTCACTTCTCGGGCGGCAGCGGCAGTCGGCGTAGCCGCGCTAGCGGTCATTATCTACATCTGGTTTGCCTTCCGAGGCATTCCGCACTCCTTCCGCTACGGCATCTGCGCGATCATCGCAATGTTCCATGATGTGCTGGTGGTGATCAGCCTGGCAGCCATTGGCGGGCTGCTGTTTGAATGGCAGGTAGACGCCCTGTTCCTGACGGCTTTACTTTCGGTAATTGGTTTCTCTGTGCAGGATAAGGTTGTTGTATTCGACCGCATTCGCGAGAATTCCAATATTTACCGGCGGCTGCCCTTTGAGACCCTGGCAAACCACTCTATTGTGCAGACGCTACAGCGTTCGATCAATACTCAGTTGATGACGGTAGAGTACATGCTGTTGGCGCTGGCGCTGTTTGGTGGGGTGACGCTGCGTGAGTTTGCCATTATCCTGTTGGTTGGGCTGTTTATGGGAACATACTCTTCGATCTTCATCGCGGCCCCGATCCTGGTGATCTGGGAGAAGAAAGAATGGCGTAGCTGGTTCGGCCGAAGCCGTACAGCAAACGCTGTGTAGATTAAGTTTTCGCTCTGAAAGGGTCCGCTTGATGCGCTAAAGCATAGAAGGCGGGCCCTTTTTTTGTTAACTTTTACTTTGTGATTTTTGTTGTGATCTTTATCCGTAAGCAAAAAAAGGTTCTATTGGTAAAATGAAAGAGGGAATCGAAATTCATCTCATAAATCTCATCCCCGCCTACTTCTCTAGAAAAAGAGGATCCCCCTATGCGTAAAGAAGTTGTCCTGATCACAGGAGCAAACGGTGAAATCGGGCATGGCCTGATCACCCACCTGGCTAAAGATCAAAACATCAATGTAATTGCTCTAGACGTGATGCCGCTGGACGATGAACTCAAGGAGTACACCACGCATTTTATCCAGGGGGATATCCTGGATACAATGCTTTTAGGACGACTGGTTGCAGAGTATGAAATTCGCACCATTTATCATCTGGCATCCATCTTATCAACAAAAGCGGAATACAATCCCGAAACTGCGCACCGGGTCAACGTCGAAGGAACCTTGAACCTGCTGCGGCTGGCGGTGGAACAATCGACGTGGCAGGGGCGCTCAGTAAAGTTTATCTACCCCAGTTCGATTGCAGCCTACGGTTTACCAGACCTTGAAACGAAAAACATAGCCGGAAAAGTGAAAGAGGATGCCTGGTGCAAACCGATCACAATGTACGGCTGTAATAAACTCTATTGTGAGCACCTGGGTCGCTATTATATGATGAACTACCGCCAGTTAGCAGCCGACCGCACCCAGTTCAGTGTTGACTTTCGCGCCCTGCGCTTTCCGGGGCTCATCAGCGCCGTCACCGTTCCCACAGGTGGGACCAGTGACTATGGACCAGAAATGCTGCACCACGCCGCACAAGGTATTCCATACAATTGCTTTGTGCGGCCCGAAACGCGTCTGCCGTTCATGGTAATGCCAGACGCGATTAAGTCTTTGATTGAAATTGAAGAAGCCCCTCGCGAAGCCCTGAGCCAAATCGTCTACAATGTCACCAGCTTCAGCATCACAGCCCAAGAGATTCACGATATTGTCAAAAAGGCTTTTCCACAGGCTCAAATTGATTTCAACCCTCACTTAAGCCGTCAGGAAATCATCGACAGTTGGCCAGCGGATATCGACGACACAACAGCACAACAAGATTGGGGGTGGAAGCCCACTTACGGTTTGGAACATGCCTTCAATGACTACTTGATCCCTGCCATTAAACAACGCTATGCGAATATTGAAAGGGCTTGATAAAAATGACTCAAACCAGTGTCACGCCTGCCTATACAATTGGGCCAGATGAAAAGAGCGCTCAGGTAATGATCTACACACAGAGCGCGTTGATATGGGGCGACGTTGTCGTCAAGCAAATCATACGAGTAAGCACCTGGCCACGGACAAATACAGTCCCAGAGCGAATTTGCATCTACAATGCGAAAGTGATGCAAACGAATGGAAGCACACTAACAAAGCCGCTGCAGTTCAGCGAACTGCACCAATCCCTTTCGCAAATTTGGGGATTCCACCTGACGCCCCCCGCCCGCGATCCCATTGACTACGATCCAACTGAACCCAACCGGCGCATGCAGCCAATCTCTATGCTGATGGGTTCTTTTCGAATAGACGGCAACTTACGGCTGGCGGGCAAGTCTACTCTGGCAAAGTTTCTGGAAGTGACGCGAGAGGCCTTTACTGCTATTTACGATGCGAAAATTACCAATACCAACCTTCTATCACTAGGGATGATCAGCACTCCTTTCATGCTGGTTCGGCAAGAGACAACCGTGTTTACTTTACCGTAACGATACGAAAGCCAGGAAGAACACCTTCTCATAAATTGGGGGATATGGTGTTTTAGATAGGATGTGCCCATCTAAAACACCATAAATCCCCCTTTTGCTGGATGATACCTATGAAATTCTTATCTATATGGATTAAGATGGAAGGTGTAATCATACCTTTTAAAGGAGGATTGTATTATGACCGACACACCAAATCAGGCGAGTGAAGCAGCGTCTGAGGGGAAGATGGCTTTTCGCGCTGAGACTCGTCAACTGTTAAATATCCTGATTCATTCCTTGTATACGGAACAGGAAATATTCCTGAGGGAATTAATCTCCAATGCATCAGATGCGTTAACTCGGATGAGCTTTGTGATGCTCACACAGCGGGATGTAGTCGACCCGGAAGCCGAACTGGGTATCTGGATTACGACAAATGAGGAAGACCACACCCTGACCCTACGCGACACTGGGGTGGGCATGACCCAGGAAGAACTGATCGAAAACCTGGGAACGATTGCTCATTCAGGCGCGCGCGCCTTTTTACAGGCGGCTCAGGAAAGCCAGGCCCCGGTCAACGAGATTATTGGTCAGTTTGGGGTCGGCTTTTATTCAGCCTTCATGGTAGCCGATTGGATTCGGGTGACCTCGCGCTCGTATCTATCCGACGCGACTGCAACCACCTGGTATTCGACCGGCGAGGATACCTATACACTTGAACCTGCTGACAAAGCCGAGCGGGGCACCACGATTACGATCAAGTTGAAAGAAGAGGCGGCTGAGTTTGCGCAAGAGCAGCGCTTGCGAGAAGTAGTCAAACGACACTCTGACTTTATTCCCTACCCCATTTACATTGGTGAGGATAAGCAGCAGGTAAACCAGCAGACGGCGCTGTGGCGGCAGTCGACCCGTGAAGTGGATGAAGAGAAGGCGAATGAGTTTTACCGCCAGTTTACACTGGATTTTGAACCACCCCTGGCATATGCTCATATGGTGGTGGATGCGCCGGTGCAGCTCTACGCGCTGTTGTTCATCCCTTCGACCCCAGAGCGAAATATTTTCTCGACGCGAAAAGAAGATGGGCTGAAGCTGTATGCCCGCAAAGTGCTGATCCAGGAGTACAGCCGCGATCTGCTGCCAGAGTACTTCCGGTTCGTGCAGGGTGTGGTGGATTCGGAAGACTTGCAGTTGAATGTTTCGCGCGAAAGTGTGCAGTCCAGCCGGGTAATGGCACAGCTGAAGCGAGTCATTACCTCTAAAGTGGTCGACATGCTGAAGAAGATGGCAAATGACCAGCCAGATAACTACGCGAAATTCTGGGTGAACTTCAGCCGGTTTATCAAGGAAGGCATCGCCACAGACCGCGAAAGTCTGGATACGCTGGCCCCGCTGCTGCGCTTCCACACGTTGCAGTCGCCCGAACAGTGGCAGTCGCTGGATGATTATGTGAACAATTTGAAAGCGGACCAAAAGAAGATCTATTACCTTTTGGGAGATGACGAGCGTTCACTCATCCACTCCCCCCACCTGGAAGTGTTCCAACATTCGGGGGTCAATGTCCTATTGATGACGGATCCATTAGACTCGTTTATGCTAATGGCGCTCACCGCGTATAAAGAGTATTCCCTGGCAAACGCAGCCAGTGAAAAGCCCGAAGTGCCAGAGGTAGAAAAGCAAGAAGCAGAAAACAAAGAAGAAGCCCTGCCCGAGAACGAACAGCAGTCGGTATTGCAGCGCTTCAAAGAAGTGTTGGGCGAGCGTGTTTTGGAAGTACGGACTACTGACCGCTTGATCAATTCACCAGCAAGGTTAGTGGACAAGGAAGGTTCAATGGGGCAAGAGGTGCAGCGTGTCTACCGGCTGTTGAACAAAGAGTATGAAGTTCCTCAGAAAGTACTGGAGATTAACCCTCGCCATCCGATCATCAAGGAGCTTAGCCACGACACCGGGAACACAGAGATGAATAACCTGGTGATTGAGCAGATCTATGAAAACGCACTGCTGATCGAAGGGCTTCACCCAGACCCGGCTGGAATGATTAGTCGTATTCAGGAGCTGATGAAAGCGGCGCTGAAGTCGTAAAGTCAAGAAGCCCTGCTGGCTGCAATCCAACGCGCCCTACCTATTCAGTGTTAGGAGAAAACCCATGAGCAAACCAGATGTATTCGTCACCCGCGCCCTCCCCGAGGCTGCTGCGCGACAACTGAGCCAGTCGGCGCAAGTAGAAACCTGGGATCAGGAAACGCCACCCCCTTATGAGGTATTGATCGATAAAGTAAAAAGTAAGGCTGGCATGCTGACGATGCTGACCGAAAAGATTGATGCCAACCTTATTGATTCGGCAAATCCCGATTTTAAAGTGATTAGCCAGATGGCGGTAGGATTCGACAACATCGATATTGAGGCAGCCACACGCAAAGGAATCCCTGTGGGGAATACACCAGGGGTGCTGACTGAAACAACAGCCGACTTTGCCTGGACGCTGATGATGGCAGCTGCCAGACGGGTGGTCGAAGCCGACAAAGAGGTGCGTAAAGGGATCTGGCGGGCCTGGGGACCTAATGTATTGACCGGTGTGGATGTTTATGGGGCCACACTAGGAATTGTCGGGTTTGGACGGATAGGGCAGGCGATGGCCCGGCGAGCAAAGGGTTTTCAAATGACGATCCTTTACAGTGACCCGAACCGGCAACCGGCTGCGGAAGAGGATCTGGGTGCGGTGTATGCGGAACTGGATGAGCTGTTGGAGCGGTCGGACTTTGTGACTTTGCACCCTTATCTGACGGACGAGACGTATCATATGATCAGCCGCCCTCAACTGGAGAAGATGAAGTCTAGCGCAGTGCTGGTTAACTCCTCACGTGGACCGGTAGTCGATCCTGAAGCGCTAGCTTGGGCGCTGCAAAACGGCGAAATTAGCGCGGCAGGACTGGATGTTACTGAGCCAGAGCCCATTCCTAACGACAGTCCACTGCTAAAGCTGGACAATATTGTCATTGCGCCGCATATTGCCAGCGCCAGCAAAGCAACCCGGCTGCGAATGGCGCAAATGGCAGTGGACAATCTGGTGGCAGGTTTAAAGGGAGAGCCGTTACCGAACTGCGCTAACCCACAGGTCTATTCGAAGTCGTGAAAACAAATTCGCTTTAGTATATCTCCAGGCCCGTGTGTAGTACGCGGGCCTGGATTTTGTTAAAAAGCAAACAAGAAAACCAGGTCATTCACGTTGGTTCCAGTAGGGCCAGTAATGAGCAAATCGCCGAGTGCCTTGAAGAAGTGGTAAGAATCGTTGGTTTGCAAGAATTCCAACGCATTAAGGCCAAGAGCGCGCGCACGAGATATCGTATCGCCAGTCACCAGGGCTCCTGCCGCATTGGTAGGACCATCTTCTCCATCTGTGCCTAACGTGAGCAGCGCCACCTCTGACAAATCTTTCAGGCCAAAGGCAGCTCCAAGCGCTTCCTCCTGATTGCGACCGCCCAAACCGCTGCCACGTAAGGTGACGGTGGTTTCTCCGCCCGCTACGAGGCAAGCGGGGCGCGGAAGCGGCTGACCAGAGGCATCGATCTGCTGAAGTAAGCTAGAGAGCACTCCACCCACCTGAGATGCTTCACCAGCCAGGTACGTCGTTAGCAGCAAAGCGTGATATCCTTCCCTTTGCGCCTGTTCAATAGAAGCCTGAGCCGCCTGAGGGTTATTGGCAACAATCTGGTTGGTAACGCGCTTGAGGATAGGATCCCCTAATTTCACTGTCTCTGGCAAATCTCCAACAGCGCCACGGTGCAGCACGCGCAGGATTGGGGCCGGTGTGCGCGGCTCCAGGTTGTACTTACGCAAAATATCCAGGGCTTGCTCGAAAGTCGTGGTATCAGCGACAGTAGGGCCAGAAGCAATTACATCTAACGGACTCCCAATTACATCTGAAAGGATGAGTGTGAGAACCTGGGCTGGAGCCGCAAAGCGGGCTATGCCCCCGCCCTTCACCCGGTCGAGATGTTTGCGCAAAGTATTCATCTCTCCAATATCAGCCCCAGAGGCTAACAGCAGCCGCGTAAGGTTCTGGATATCTTCCAGAGAAATGCCCTCTTGCGGCCAGGTCATTAGAGCCGAGCCACCCCCAGAGATAAGACAGAGGATTAGGTCGCTTTCCTGACAATCCTGCAAGAAATCCACCAATTCGCGAGTGCTGGCAATGCTCTCCTTGCTAGGGACGGGATGCCCACCTGGCAAGACGCGAATACGAGCGGGCAAGCCAGGATTACTTTCATCCACATGTTTCGTAATCAGGATCCCATCTGAAATCCGGTCACCAAGAACGGACAGAGTGCCGCGCGCCATAGCACAGGCAGCCTTCCCTGCCCCCACCAACCGCACACGCCCCGAAAGCGAGAAGTCCTGTTGAGTAACCTGTAACTTATTTTGCGAGATCTGGATTGCACGCTGAACAGCCAGTGCAGGATCAGCAGCATCTAAAGCCGCTTGTAGAATGCGCGCAACTTGTTCCGAGCGTCCTTGAGGAAGTTTATCTGTAAATAAACCCGGATCTAGATTCATATTCTCTCCTATAAAGCCTATAAATATCCACCGCTAACCCAGCTATGCTGCGTGAGTATTCGTCCAGATGCGAAGAAAAAATGATGAAATACCAGTCTTTTCGTTACTTTTGGATAGCGCATTTTGCGTAAAATTGGGGATGGTTAGATGCCTGGAGAACGGCCCCAAAATGCCCTATAAGGTATTGTAGCCGAGATTGTTACTATCCAGTGTTATACTACACCAGGAAAATTAATAGAAATTAACTGTACTCGTACAGTTATCCATTGTAATTTACGAAGAACTATCCCCAAAAAACATTCTGTGTGTTTGGCCTGGGCGGGTTATCCCACCCGAACCCAACACACAGATAATACTTTTCGGATAGATATAAAACTCATTAGGAGGATGTAACGTGAACGATCCAGCCCTTGATAGCATTTTACGACCAAAGTCTGTTGCGATCGTAGGTGCTTCTGCAACACCCGGAAAGATCGGCTACACTGTTGTCGAAAACCTGATTAAAGATGGCTACACCGGCAAGATATACCCAATTAACCCCTCTGCAGATGAAATCCTCGGTTTGAAAGTTTATGCTTCCGTACTGGATGTTCAGGATCCAATCGAAGCGGCTGTTATCACCGTTCCTGCTAAGTACGTGCCCAGTGTCGTAGAAGAATGCGGCAAAAAGGGAGTTAAGGGCCTGATTGTCATTACTTCAGGCTTCAGTGAGTCGGGGCGGCGTGACCTGGAAGACGAAATCGTGCAGATTGCTAATCAGTACGGCACCCGCGTCCTGGGCCCCAACATTGTGGGAGTGCTCTCGAACTCCTACCAGATGAATGCCTCGTTCGCACCTTTCCTCCCGCTAAACGGCAAGGCGACCCTCATTTCACAGTCGGGCGCACTGTTGATCGCTATCGATGCATCCACCTACGTTCGCAAGGTTGGTTTCAACAAGCTTATCTCCATTGGTAATATGTCGGATGTGGACTTCGCCGATCTGATTGGCTGGTTGAACGAAGATGAGAATACCACCTGCATCTCCCTGTACATTGAAGGCCTAAAAGAAGGGCGCCGCTTTATGGAAGTTAGCCGTAAAGCGACCAAGCCAATTATTGCGATTAAATCGGGTGTATCTGAACACGGAGCCGCCGCCGCAGCGTCGCATACGGGTTCGCTGGCAGGCGCCGCGAAAGTCTACAACGCAGCTTTCCAGCAAGCGGGCGTGGTGTTGGCTAGTGATCTTGACAACCTGTTTGACCGCACCCTGGCGCTCTCTTTGCAGCCGCCCATGACAAGCGACAACCTGCTGATCATCACGAACGGCGGCGGCGTGGGCGTACTGGCGACGGACGCAGCGGAAAAGTACGATATCCCGCTTAAGTTCGCGCCGAAAGATGTGCAGGAAGAAATGAAAAAGCACATGCCCGATTTTGGCTCCGCAAAGAACCCGATCGACCTGACCGGTATGGCTGGAACCGAGTGGTATTATGACTCGGTAAAGGCTGCTTACCCTCACAAGTGGGTGGATGGTCTGGTCGTTCTATACTGCGAAACAGCCGTCTCTGATCCGCTGGAAATTGCGAAGGGCATCAAACAGGCTGTGGATGAATCTGGCCTGAAAGATAAGCCGATCTGCGTATCTTTCGTGGGTGGTGAGAAATCAGAAGCTGCGATGAGCTGGTTGGTAGAAAACGGCATCCCGGCTTATGGCGCTCCAGATGTGGCGATAAATGCCATGGCTGCCTTACGAGAATTCGCGCGGATGAAAGCAGTTGCAGCAGAAGAAAGCGGCGCTTGCGGAGGCGATCGCGACCAGGCGATGAAAGTGATCGAAAACGCACGGGCAGATGGGCGCGATGCCCTCACTGAGATCGAGGCCAAGCAAGTGTTCAACGCTTACGGCTTGCCGGTAACGAAGACTGAACTGGCGCGCAGTGAAGATGAAGCTGTCAAGCTGGCCTATGAAGTAGGCTACCCGGTGGTCATGAAGATTGTCTCGCCCGATATTCTCCACAAGTCAGATGCGGGTGGTGTAAAGGTCAACATCAAGGACGAAGCCGGAGTGCGCGAAGCTTATCAAACCATTCTGAAGAATGCAAAGGCCTATCGTGAAAACGCCCGTATTCACGGGATTGCCATTCAAGAGATGGCGCCCTGGGGTACGGAAGTCATCCTGGGCTCAGTGAATGACCACACCTTTGGGCCAACCATGATGTTCGGCCTGGGCGGTATTTTCGTGGAAGTGCTGAAGGATGTCACCTTCCGTGTGGCGCCAGTGACGACCAGCCAGGCTAAACGCATGTTGGGCGAAATCCGCGGCGCGCCCATCCTGAATGGTGTGCGCGGCGAAGCTCCGCGCGACAAGGAAGCACTGTCAGATGTAATTTGCTCCTACTCGACCATGACCCTCGACTTAATCGACGAGATTGCCGAGTCTGACGCAAACCCGGTGCTGGTCTATGAAGAAGGCAAAGGCGTGAAAGTGGTCGATGCCCGCATCATTCTGAAGAAGAAATAGATATTTAAGTAAGTAACGATTCGATCACAAAATCCCGCCGGTTTGGCGGGATTTTGTGATTTTTACACTGCACCAGGTCATGTATTAAAAAGGGGCGTTAGGCGGTTTTATTCAAGTGCTGCCACGCGCCTTCCCAAGGAGTACCCAACCGGTGACGGACAGGAACATCAATGTTATTAAACTTACCACCCACCTGGGCTGCCACCAGAGCGATTGTCGCCCAATCGTCCTGCATAAGCGCCTCGCGCATCTGATTCCCAAGGCGATTCGTCCAGGCCCAATCCATTCGGAAGCGATCTGCTTTCACCCAATACCCTTTCTTTTCCCAGGCAGCCACAGACGTTTCCACCGTATTTGTAATTTCCAATAAGGCCAGGGCAATATAAGCGGCAAGATCACGGCTTTTCTCGTTAGGCTCTGGCTGGCGCATTAATTCACGCATGGCAAGTACGATCGACTTTACAAGACGGTTCCGCTCTTTACCAGACCCTTCGGGGTTAATCACTCGGCTCAAAAATACCTCCAGTAAGCAGTTATCGAAGGATGTTATGGTCAAAATTATACCGGAATTTATACGATTTCGTTTGATCCAGGAAAGATCAAAGAAAGTATTCGGGTTTGTATAAACGTTTTGTATGAGTTGCGCGGTAACACTCATCCCTTATAGCGATGTTAATAACTCTTATGGTATAATCCGGGCGTGTAAAAAGGGGAAGTGCTGGAACTGGCAGACAGGCATGACTTAGGATCATGTGTCGAAAGACGTGTGGGTTCAAGTCCCATCTTCCCCATCTGAAATATGAAATTATTATCCTTAAACAGGGAAGGCCTACTTTGAAAATCGAAACACAAGCTCGTGACGATCACCAGACCAAGCTTATTGTAGAACTCGATACAGAGTCGATGGATCGGTACATGCATCGGGCAGCTCGGAAGATCTCTCGCGAGGCAAAAATTCCCGGCTTCCGGCCAGGGAAAGCTCCTTATGAAGTCGTTCGCCGGATGTATGGCGAGCAGACGGTACAGCAAGAAGCGATTGAGCTGATGCTGGATGATGTTTATCCACAGGCGCTCAAGGAAGCGAATATCGAACCGGGTGGACAGGGCAAGCTGGAAGAAATTGTTAGCACAGATCCGCCTACTTTTGCTTTTGTCGTTCCACTGCCCCCTGAAGTTGAACTTGGTGATTACGAAAACATACGCAAGGAGTATGCTCCCGAGCCAACTACCGACGAGCAGGTTGATCAGACACTTCGCAGGCTGCGACGTTCTTATGCCACAGCAGAACCTGTGGAACGCGCCGCAGAAAACGGGGACTTAGTTTCTTTCAAGATGAGCGCGAAACGCACCGAGCCTGAAGGAGATCAGCCTGAAACGTTAATTGAAGAAGGCAGCTACCAGATGGTCGCTGGTGAAAACGAGGATGAAGAAGAAAAATGGCCTTATGAGGGCTTCACACAGGAACTAGTAGGCCTGAGTACGGAAGAAAGCAAAACCTGGACACACGCCTTCGACGATGAAAGTATCTACGAAGATTTGCGAGGGAAGGAAGCTGAGTTTACGATTGAAGTACAAAACGTAAAAGAGCAGCAGCTACCTGACCTGGATGATGATTTTGCACAGACACTGGGTGATTTCGAAACACTAGAAGATCTGCGTAATGCGATCCGCACCCAATTGGAGCAGAACACCCAACAACAGTACGATCAGCAGTACTTCGATGAATTAATCGAGGAACTGGTATCTAAATCGAAAGTCGAGTATCCACCGAATCTACTTGATGAGGAGATCGAAGACTTTTTGCACGGTGTAGAACACAGCCTGGAACGAGACCGGCTTGATCTGGAAACGTACCTGAAGATGCGCCAGATGGACCGCGAGACCTTCATTGCCGAAGAAGTTAAACCTGCGGCAGTACGCCGTTTAGAACGCTCGCTTGTGTTGGGTGAGTTCGCCCGTCACGAGAATATTGAAGTGAAGGACGAAGAGATCCGGTCCATTTACTATGCCGCAGTTCAACAAATGCAGCAGACAAGTGAATCAGCCAAGGGCAGGAATGCCCAAGACACCAGAGAAATGGCAAACTCAGTTGCTGCAAGCACTGTGAACAACATCTTTAACCAGCGCCTGGTAAGCCGGCTAAAGGCCATTGCAACCGGCCAGCCCGAAGAAACGGGTGAAGAAACACAGGAAGTTCTTGAAACCACTGCTGAAGAAGAAACGGAACCGGTCGAAGCAGAGATGATTACGGAAGTATCAGAAGCCGGCGAGGTAGAACCTGCTGTGACGGAAACCAGCCAGCCAGAAAACGAACTTGCTGAAACCGAGCAGCCGGAAGAAGAAACCAATGAAAAGCAGTCGGACGAGGAAGAAGTATCCTAACTTCTACCGTTACTGGGATTGACGGTTAAGTATTAATGAACAAGGAGTAAATAAATGTCTATCCCTGATTTTAAATCGGTCATTCCCATGGTGATCGAGACATCGGCCCGTGGTGAACGCGCTTACGATATCTTTTCGCTGCTGCTAAAGGAGCGAATCGTGTTCCTTGGGACTCCAATTGACGATCAGATCGCGAATTTGATCGTAGCGCAGCTTTTATTCTTAAGCCGCGAGGATCCCGAAAAAGATATTCAAATATACATTAACTCGCCTGGTGGGGTGATTTATGCTGGTCTGGCTATTTATGACACCATGCAGATGATTCCCAACCGGATTAGCACTGTGGCTGTGGGTGTAACAGCATCATTCGGCACGGTTTTACTGGCAGCCGGAACAAAAGGACAGCGCTATGCGCTGCCACATGCCACGATCCACATGCACCAACCGCTAGGTGGCGCCCAGGGTCAGGCCTCAGATATCGAGATCCAGGCGCGTGAGATTCTGCGTTTGAAGGCTCGCCTGAACAAGATCCTGTCAGAGGCAACCGACCAGTCGCTAGAAGTGATCGAACGCGACACAGAGCGTGACTTCTATCTGGACGCCTATCATGCCGTGGAATACGGTTTGGTAGACAAAGTACTGGAGCCACCGCAGAAGTAGTCAGTATGAAGTAGCGAAAGTGTTGATTCGAAAAGAAGCGACGGAAGCGATCTAAACAAGTCGCAAGATGAAATGCGCATTCTTTTAGTTGGTTAGTTCGCAGGTTCTGTGATGCGATACGTTTAGGTAGAAAACCTGTCTTGGACGGGGAAAACAACATCATCATCAGGCCGGATGGCGCACCAACGCTATCCGGCCTATGTGTGGAGGAACAGCATCGGTATGGCCTTACCTACGAGCCTCAAAGGCATGATTCTGGATATGGACGGCGTGTTGTGGCGTGATAACCAACCTTTGTTGGATATGCCGGCTTTCTTTGCAGCATTGAAAGAAAACGATTTTCCGGTGGTGTTTGCGACGAATAACGGTACACGCAGCATTGCTATGTATGTAGAACGCCTGGCAAAGTTCGGGGTAGAGGTAGAACCCTGGCAAGTCGTTAACTCGGCAATTGCTACCGCCGATTACCTGAGCAAGCAGTTCCCGGCTGGTGGAGCAATCTATGTGGTTGGAGAAACCGGTGTGGATGAAGCCCTGAAGGCGAAAGGCTTCGAACCGGTGAACGATGAAGCTGGGGCACAGCGAGCTGTAGCTGTCGTAGCTGGAATGGATCGGGCGCTTAGCTATGAGAAGATGACTCGGGCGGCGCTGCTGATTTGGGATGGACGGCCTTACATCGGCACCAACCCGGACCTGACCTTTCCTTCTCCGCGTGGATTGGTACCTGGAGCCGGGGCTGTACTGGCTTTCATTGAAGCAGCTACCGGCGTAAAACCAACGATTATTGGAAAACCTGAACCTTACCTGTATAATTTTGCAATGGAGCGCCTGAGATCGTCACCAGCAGAGACTCTGGCTGTCGGCGACCGGTTAGATACGGATATCTTGGGAGCGCAGCGTGCAGGCTGCCCTACTGTACTGGTTCTGACTGGCGTTTCAACCGCCGCAGAAGCAGCAGCCTGGCAGCCCCAACCCGATCTCATCCTGCAGCAGTTGACCGATCTCTTGCCTGTTTTGCAAAAACAGATAAGAGCATGAATGGAAAGTGATTAATGCAAGAAGAACGAAAAACGAAACCTCTGATTTACGATCTTGACTACGACGAACTGGAGAAATTGGTGCAGTCGTGGGGCCAACCCGCCTATCGGACGCAGCAAATCTGGCAAGGGGTCTATCAGCAGTATTGGAACTCACCCGATGCATTCTCCAATCTGCCCAAAAACCTGCGCGAAAAACTGGCGAGTGAGCTGCGTTGGAAAGCATTCCTGCCTGATGGAGTTTTAAAGTCAAGTGACAACGAAACGATTAAAACACTCTTCCAATTACCAGACGAGCGGGCAATCGAGGCCGTGTTGATGCGTTACAAAAATCGCCGCACGCTGTGTATCTCTACTCAAGCGGGCTGCGCGATGGGGTGCGTATTTTGCGCTACCGGACAAATGGGTTTCAAACGACATTTGACGAGCGGTGAAATTGTCGCTCAGGTGATGTACTATGCCCGCCAACTGAAAGAACAGGACGAGCAGGTGACAAACGTGGTCATGATGGGCATGGGCGAGCCTTTTCATAACTACCAATCCACCCTGGAAGCCATTGATAGGTTGAATGATCCACGCGGTTTTAACCTGGGCGCGCGCCGGTTTACGATTTCCACGGTGGGACTGGTGCCCATGATTCGCAAGTTCGCGAACGAAAAACGGCAGGTAAACCTGGCAGTCAGCCTGCACGCCGCGAACGACGAACTGCGCTCTTCTATGCTGCCGGTGAACAAAAAATATCCGATCAAGGAAGTTATCGAGGCCTGCCGGGAATATGTGGACAAAACCGGCCGCCGGGTGACGTTTGAATACGCTTTGATACGGGAAGTGAATGATACGCCAGAACATGCTCACGAACTGGCAAGATTGTTAAAAGGGTTGATATGCCATGTGAATGTCATTCCACTGAACCCGACCCAAAAGTATCCGGGGCAGGCTACCACGCGCGAGCGAGCAGACGCTTTTTGCGCCGTGCTTACGAAAGCGGGAATCCCTTGCACGATCCGTATCCGGCGGGGGATTGATATCCAGGCTGGGTGTGGGCAGCTAGCCGCACAAGAAAGATCGGAAGTCTAAACAAATCGCGCGATGAAATCTACAGCGTTTCAGCCGGGTCAACTTGTGGGTTTCAGGCTGCGATTCGTTTAGATCGAATATTCAATTGACGGATGATATAATTTCAAGCTATGGCAGACTTTTTAAATAAGTGGAAACAAGGTTTGGAACGGACTCGTAAAGCGACCTTTGGGCGCATTGCGACTCTGTTTGGCGCTACTGACGTCACCGAGGATACCTGGGATGAACTCGAAGCGATCCTGGTGCAGTCGGATCTAGGGATTGAGACGACGGAAGACATCGTCAGTTCACTGAAAGCGCGTATTGAAGAAAAAGGGATCACGCGCACCGACGAGCTGCAAAAAGTGTTGAAGATTGAACTAATTGACCGGTTAGCCCCTGCTCCACCATTAGACCTGGATGGTCATCACCCGGCAGTGATTCTGCTGGTAGGGGTAAATGGTTCAGGGAAGACCACGACAGCGGCAAAACTGGGCAAACAATATAAACAGCAAGGCAAACACGTCCTGCTTGCAGCAGCAGACACTTACCGGGCCGCCGCTGTAGATCAACTGCAAGTCTGGGGAGATCGACTGAACCTGCCAGTGATTGCGGGTCAGCCGAACGCTGACCCGGGAGCGGTGGCATATGATGCCGTAAAAGCGGGCCAGTCACGACAGGTAGACATCGTGTTGGTAGATACAGCGGGGCGCTTACACACACGCTACAACCTGATGGAAGAGCTTAAGAAGGTGTACCGGGTGGTTGGAAAGGCCCAGTCTGGCGCGCCACACGCAGTATGGCTGGTATTGGATGCGACCACCGGGCAAAATGCACTGCTGCAAGCGCGCGCTTTTAAGGACGCGGTAAAAGTGAACGGAGTCATTCTTGCCAAACTGGATTCCTCAGCGCGCGGCGGCATGGCCTTCGCCATCAAACACGAACTGGGCCTACCGATTCTGTATGCTGGCCTGGGTGAAAAACCAGAAGACCTGGAACGCTTTGACCGCGAAGCCTTTGTAGATGGTATCTTAGCCCAGCACGAACCCAGTCGTTAAGTATCGAGAGTTAAGGAGATTTTATGCAGGACTTAGTAGAACGTTTAAAGACAGCTCAAGAAACAACTGAACTATTACAGGTGCATCTTTGACTTAGTGACCAAAGAAGCACAACTGAACGAGTTACAAAAGCAATCTGAAGATCCTGAAATTTGGAATGATGCCGACCAGGCGCAGCGCCTGATGAAAAAGATCGCTGAGCTGCGTGAAGAGACGATACCGATCCGGCAATTAAGTCAGCGCGTGCAAGATGCGCTTGAGATGGCCGAATTGGGAGACGAAAGCTTTCGGGCAGATCTGGAACCAGAGGTTGAGGCGATCGAAAGCGAAACGGCACGCCGTGAACTCAGCGCGCTGCTTTCTGGTCAATATGATAAAGGCAACGCTCTGCTAACGATCAATGCCGGAGCAGGTGGAACGGATTCACAGGATTGGGCGGCTATGCTGGAACGCATGTATTTGCGGTGGGCTGAACGCCGGGGGTACCAAGCTGACATCCTGGACCGCAACGAAGGCGAAGAGGCTGGTATCAAGAGCGTAACGATTGCAGTAAATGGAAGATATGCTTACGGTTACTTGCGCCCAGAAAAAGGGGTACACCGGTTGGTGCGGCTTTCGCCGTTTGATTGGCTCACCGGCGGCATACATCTTTCGCCCAGGTGGAGGTTTTGCCAGAAGTAAACGATGACGATTTGACGGTTGAAATCAACTCGGACGATCTGCGGATTGATATCTTCCGTTCTTCGAGCGCCGGTGGACAGAACGTGCAAAAGAACGCCACTGCTGTACGGATCACCCATCTAGCCTCTGGGATTGTTGTTTCCTGTCAGAATGAACGCTCACAAATGCAGAACCGCCAAAACGCTATGCGTGTGCTGCGGGCGCGCCTGGCAGAAATTAAGCGCGAGGAACAGGAAAAACACCTTGCTGACTTGCGCGGTGAGTATGTCAAAGCGGAGTGGGGCAGCCAGATTCGATCTTACGTACTTCACCCTTATCAAATGGTGAAAGATCATCGTACCGAATTTGAGGTTGGCAATACACAAGCCGTGTTAGATGGCGAAATTGATGAGTTTATTGAGGCTTATCTAAAGAGCCAGCGTACCCCTGCAAAGTAAATGGACAGCAGGTTGTTTGCATGTCGAAATCCCGAAAAGAGGATCAAAACATGCAAACAACCTATAATTTGTTACTTTCTTATGTCGCGGCAGCCTGGTTCGTAATACAATAGAATAAACTAGCCTATCAGGAGAATACAAAATGCTGTCTGAAACGAAATGTGTGGTTCCCGCCGACGTGCTGGAAACCTTCTTGCATGATGTCTTTGTTCGCCTGGGCGTGCCTGAAGATGAGGCCAGAATTTGCGCCGAGATTTTGATTGCATCTGACTTGCGTGGGATTGAATCGCATGGCATCGGGCGGCTGCGAATGTACTATGATCGCATTCAGTCTGGAACACAAAGACCCCTGACTCATATGGAAGTGGTGCGTGAATCACCGACCACGGCTGTGGTGGATGGGCATCACGGTATGGGGCAGGTAATTGCCTTCCGCTCCATGCAGATGGCGATTGATAAAGCTCGCAAGTACGGAATGGGAGCAGTGGCTGTGCGCAACTCAGCACACTTCGGAATTGCCGGCTACTACCCCACGATGGCTGCAAACGCCGGGATGATTGGAATGGCCTTCACGAATGCGCGTCCTTCCATTGCTCCGACCTTTAGCGTCAAACCGATGCTGGGGACAAACCCTATCGCTTTTGGCTGCCCAACCGATGAAGAATTCCCCTTCCTCTATGATGGCGCCACTTCGATCACCCAACGCGGTAAGCTCGAAGTTCTTTCACGTTTGGAAAAGCCGGCCCCTGAAGGTTGGGTAGTTGACCAGATGGGAAATATTTTAGTGGATCCAGATACCTGCTTAAGTGGCTTCGGGGCCGGGCAAGCCGCCTTGCTGCCGTTAGGCGGTAAGGGAGAAACACTCGGGGGGCACAAAGGCTACGGTCTGGCTACGATCGTTGAAATCCTCAGCGCCTCACTTCAGACCGGTTCATTCCTGTATGGACTGCTCGGGATTGATGAAGAAGGCAACAAAGTTCACAACTGCCTGGGCCACTTCTTCATGGCGATGAATATCGAGAGTTTCTGCTCGGTAGAGGATTTCAAGAAAACCACCGGCTCTATTCTGCGCGAACTGCGCGCAGCGACCAAACAGCCCGGCTGTGACCGCATTTACACCGCGGGCGAAAAAGAGTTTGAAAACGAGAAGCGCGTCCGCCAGGCGGGTGTGGTGATTGTGCCAAACCTGTTGAAGGACATTAAGTACATCATCAACGATTTGGGGATGGAAGAATACCAGGCGATCTTTAATTAAACTGCTGCCGCAGCAAGGTAGAATGCTGCTGACCCCACCATCTATGCGAAATCATTCAGATGCCAGGCCTGGCCTGGCATCTGGGGTCTCTATAAATGAGAGGTCTCTAACCACAAAGATCGCAAAAATTCCATATAATTCATGCAACCCTCTTGAAATCAAAGGTAGGGTCAGAGTATATTTATACCCAATCGGAGGCATTTTTTGGCACGCACTGCCATCCACTAGCTCCAAACGTAAGTTGTCGTTTTTGAATGGATCATGGTTAGGAATGCACGAATGACGATTGAACACCTGATGGATGCACTACCAGAAGGGTTCTCGGCTGTAGACCGCGAACTCATTCTGCGCGCCTATCACTATGCTGAGGAAGCACACGAAGGCCAAAAACGAGCCTCAGGTGAACCTTATATTACACACTGCCTCGCCGTGGCAAACATCCTGGCTGAACTCAGAGTTCCACCAGCAATGATTATCGCTGGGCTTCTGCACGATACCGTGGAAGACACCTCTGTTACACTCACCGATGTTCGGAACGAGTTTGGTGAAGACGTTGTAAAAATGGTGGATGGGGTTACCAAATTAACCAATCTCCCTCGTATCTCACGCGGCGATCAGCATTCAGAAGAGAAAAATAACGGGCACGAACCAGAGTACCCGCCTACAGAGGAAGAAGATGCGCGTAAACGCGCTCTGGCACAGGAGACGCTGCGCAAAACCTTCCTGGCAATGGGTGAAGATATCCGAGTCGTACTGATCAAACTGGCCGACCGCTTACACAATATGCGCACGCTAGGATATATGCCGGAAGATAAGCGTAAGCGAATTGCTCAGGAAACGCTGGACATTTTCGCGCCGCTGGCTAACCGGCTAGGTATCTGGCAGGTCAAGTGGGAACTGGAAGATCTGGCTTTCCGCCATGTTGCCCCGGATAAATATAAAGAGATTGCCGAACTGCTCTCACAACGGCGGACAGATCGCGAACATCAAGTATATGAGATCATTGAACAACTTGAGAAGGTGCTCGAGCAAGAAGGTGTAGAAGCCAATATTTCAGGACGGCCAAAACATATCTACTCAATTTATCGAAAGATGGTCGACAAGGGCAAGTCCTTTGATATGTTGATGGATCTGCGGGGCGTTCGCCTGATTGTGCCCGATAAACCCTCTTGCTACGCCGCACTGGGGGTCATCCATACCCATTGGAGACCAATCCCACGTGAGTTTGATGACTATATCGCCGCGCCGAAAGATAACTTATACCAGTCTCTGCACACAGCAGTGATGTACGACGATGGACGCCCGCTGGAAGTACAAATCCGTACCAGTGAAATGGACCAAAACGCGGAGTATGGCATCGCGGCCCACTGGCGCTATAAAGAAAAGGGAAAGCAAGTCGACGAAGGCTATGAGCAGCGTGTGAACATGCTGCGCCGCCTGATGGACTGGCGTCAGGAAGTGATTGACGCGCAAGAATTTGTCGAAGGGATGAAGACAGACGTCTTCCAGGATAGGGTGTACGTCTTCACACCACGCAGCGATATCATCGATTTACCGCTTGGCTCCACCCCAATCGACTTTGCTTATCACGTCCACACTGAAATCGGACATCGCTGCCGAGGCGCAAAAGTGAATGGACGCCTGGTGACTTTAGATTACCAGCTCAAGACAGGCGACCTGGTAGAGATTCTGACTGCCAAACACGGCGGCCCCAGTCGGGACTGGCTTAATGCTTCTCTTAAGCTCGTAAACACCCAGCGAGCACGCTCAAAGATCCGCAACTGGTTTAAACGACAGGATCGGGAACAAAACCTGGTGCAAGGTAAAGCCTTGTTGGATCGGGAACTGCGCCGCCTGGGGTTTGAAATCAGAACCTACTGGCCTTGTTGATGCGTTCGACTATCGCAATTCTGAAGAACTGTATGTGGCGCTGGGCTGTGGCGATGTTTCAGTCAGCCGGATCATCAATAAGTTAGGGGATCTGAGTAAGGAAAAACAAGATCCTCTTCTGGTGCCGAATGCCCCCAACGAAACAAAGACAGGCGACACCAGCGTTACCGTGCTAGGTTTGAAGGGCATGCTAACCACCTTTGCGCGCTGTTGCAAACCTGTACCTGGGGATGATATTGTAGGCTATATTACACGAGGGCGCGGCGTCACCATCCACCGGCAGGACTGCCCGAACATTCTCCGGATGGACGACCACGAACGGAACATTAAAGTCTCGTGGGGTACGGCTTCTACCACCTATCCGGTACCGATCTTGATCAAAGCTTATGATCGCCAGGGATTAATGGGCGACATTTCAAATGTCTTGAACGAAGAAAACATCAACATCTTAGATGTCAACTTTAAAGGTCAGCCATCATCAAGCCTCGCTCAGCCTGATTCTTGAAGTGGGTGATATTGCGCAGTTGAGCCGGGTGTTAACTCGCATCGAAAATTTACCGAATGTTACTGAGGCGCACCGCACCCGGCCCGGGTAAATTACGCCTACCCGGCGCCACCGCAATTCCAATCCAGGAAAGAGGGGAGAAAAGCATTGACTAACTTGCTGTCAGTTCATGATGCCCAGGCGCATATCCTTTCCACATTCCATGCTGTTTCAACTGAAAAAGTATCACTAACGGCCTGCAATGGGCGCATTTTGGGCGAAGATATTTACGCGCCTGGAGACCTACCTCCCTTTGCAAACTCAAGTATGGATGGTTTTGCAGTGCGCTCCGAAGATGGAGCCGGCGCGTCAGCACAGCAGCCGGTTTTCCTGAAAGTCGTTTTAGATATTCCGGCAGGGAGCGTACCCGAAAGGCCAATTACAAGAGGTCAGGCCGCGCGTATCATGACCGGAGCGCCCCTTCCGGAGGGGGCAGATGCAGTTGTACCCGTAGAAGATACAGATATTGAAAACGACCAGCATGCGCCAGCGCCAGGAATGGTGGGGATAATGACGCCGGTGAAAGCCGGACAGTATGTACGCCCGCGGGGACAGGATGTTCGGAAGGGGCAAGTCTTGCTGCCAAAAGGTAGAAAACTGGAACCGCAAGATGTAGGTTTACTGGCGACAATTGGGCAAGCAGAAGTCCTCGTTTACCGCAAGCCGAGAGTCGCCCTGTTTTCTTCAGGCGATGAACTGGCTGAACCGGGTGAAAGATTGGAACCCGGACAGATATATGATGTGAACCGGTATATGCTCGCGGCCGTGTTAGAAAAGGCCGGAGCAGAAGTTTTCCGACTGGGTATCGCTCGCGATGACCCACAAGCTGTCAGCCAGACTCTGAGACAGAGCCAGGAGTATGAGGTCGATTTAATTGTCACCTCTGCCGGGGTTTCAGTAGGGGCTTATGATTATGTTCGTCAGGTAATCGAGGCAAGTGGCGAACTAACATTCTGGCGGGTAAACATGCGCCCAGGGAAACCACTCGCGTTTGGCTCCTTTGAAGGAATTCCCCTGGTGGGACTGCCCGGCAACCCAGTTTCCGCGTTTGTAGGCTGCCGCGTATTTGTGCTGCCAGTGATCCAAAAACTAGCCGGGCAGCGTGAGCAATCACAACGCAGATTGAAAGCCTTCTTAGCAGAACCGGTTGAGTCAGATGGACGCGAAAGTTACTTGCGGGCAGTGGTCAAAGAAGAACAGGGACGTTTGACAGCCAGATTGACCGGACACCAGGGATCTGGAAATTTACACTCTTTAGTGTTAGCAAATGCTTTACTGATTGTCCCCTCTGGGGTAAAATCGCTCCCGTTAGATTCTGAGGTGGAAATTTGGTTTCTCAACGAATAACAGACTTAAAGGACATTAAACCACTCCGTCTTTTTTCCTTGATTGCAGCGGTAGTGGGTTTACTCAACTCCCTTTATTTGACCTGGATTAAGCTTTCTCACAATGAAAGCATTTGTCTTCAAGGATTGGGAGACTGCGCGACTGTAAATACAAGCCGATATGCAGAGGTTTTTGGCATTCCGATCGCTATATTCGGCGCGGGGGCTTATTTGGCAATCCTGGTCGTATTGTTGTTTGAAGATAAGATCGATTTCTTAAAAGACAACGGAACCTTGGTTTTGTTTGGCATCAGCCTGGCAGGGGTTCTCTACTCCGCTTATCTAACTTATCTTGAAATTGCTGTCATTCGGGCAATTTGTCCGTTTTGCGTCATATCTGCAATTATGATGTTGTCAATCTTTGGCCTGACTGTGACTCGCCTAGTTCGGACCCAGGTCGAACCTTAATCTATAGGCAGGAGGAAAACAATGCCTCGAATTCGTTGTCACTATCTCGATTGCGTGTTCCTTGACGAAGGGTACTGCAGCGCAGCTCAGGTGGAAATTGACCCTGATACAGGCTGCAACACCTATAGCCCAAATGCCGAAGCTGCCGCCGGGGATGAGTGGGACGAAGAAGAAGAAGAGTTAGAAGAATGGGAAGAGGGTGCAGAAGAGGAGTTAGAAGACGAAGATGATATCTGGCTAGAAGACGAAGATGGAGAATATTAAATTTTCCACCATCCTTTTCTTCAAATGAATTTTCAGCTTTTCCAATAACCGTTCCGAACCAGACCCCGGAGTTAGAATATCCGGGGTCTTTGGTGGTTACCACATAATTACACAGACCGCTCCTCGGCCATTTATATGAATCTCGAAGAAACGAAAAACCTGCGTTTAAATTATACGGTCAACATTCTGGATGGCGCCTTCTTTGGGTTTGCGATGGGGTTTGCATCGATCACCACAATCCTCCCCTTGTTTGTCGCCAAGTTAACCAATTCGGCTATTTTGATTGGGTTGATTTCGGCCATTCACATGACAGGTTGGCAAATTCCACAATTATTGATGGCAAACATGATCGCGCGTCTGCCACGATTCAAGCCAACCGTCATGTGGATGACGGTCCATGAAAGACTACCCTTCTTAGGACTGGCATTAATCGCCTGGTTTTTGCCACATATTGGAACCATACCAGCGCTCATCCTCACTTACTTGATGATCACCTGGCAAGGTTTCGGGGCTGGTTTTACGGCCAATCCCTGGCAGAATTTAATTGGAAAAGTAATCCCTGGGGATTACCTGGCGACCTTCTTCGGTTTACAGTCTTCTGCTGCCAATTTACTTTCCAGTGGTTCGGCAGTCGCGGCTGGATTAATACTGGAACAAGTCTATTTTCCGAGCAACTTCGGGATGTGTTTCCTGATCGCCTTTTTACTGATGATCTTTTCTTTTATCGCCCTTGGTTTCACACGGGAATCGAAGCGAGAAAATGTAATCAGCCGCGAAGCGCAAATACCGCTCTGGCAAAATATTCGTACTATTTTAAAACGGGATAAGAACTTCAACTGGTTTCTGGTCAGCCGGGCCATGGTGCAGTTTGGCGTCATGGCCTTTGGCTTCTACACCGTATATGCCGTCACCCGATTAGGAGCAAGTGTCGTTTCAGTAGGGGTTTTAACGAGCGTGCTTATGTTTACACAGGTGATCTCAAACCCATTGTTGGGCTGGCTGGCAGATCATTGGAGCCGGAAGGGTGTGCTCGAACTTGGCGCTGTATCCATCCTTCTGAGCTGCTTGCTGGCCTCGCTCGCGACCTCAGTAGAGCTGCTGTACCCGGCGATGGTCCTGGCGGGAATCGCCAACACAGCCTTCTGGACGGTCAGCATGGCGATCACGCTGCAGTTCGGCAGTGAAGATGACCGGCCTACTTATGTAGGCATGGCGAATACATTCATCGCGCCAGCGACGATCATCGCACCTTTATTAGGCGGTTGGCTGGCTGACATTAGCGGCTACCAGACCACCTTTGTGGTGGCCTCTGTAGCCGGGTTGGCAGCTACGCTTGCCTTCCACTTTTATGTCAAAGATCCGCGCCCAATCAAACAACTTACCTGATGCCTACAGTCCATTTAGAAACCCAACTGGTTCTTCCGCTTCGGCTACTGAGCGCGGTACGAGGCGATGGCTTCGACAAGTGCCTGGCAAACAGGCGTATAGGAGATTCCTAACTCGCGAACCGCTTTGCTACCATCAAAATCAAAGCCCATTTTGAGTGTACGGGCCGCGTCCGTGGAAAGCCCCCACCAGGGCGGCCTTCGAGTAACTGTAGAGAGGACAGTTAGAAGATAAGCAACCGCCGTCACGATCCAGTCGGGGAATCGAAATAACGGTAGGGGCACGCCAGAAACTTCACTGATAAGACGTGCATACAATCGTCCATTCAGGGTTTGACCACCCACCAAATACTTTTGCCCAACTGTGTGGGGTAATTGAGCGGCCTGGAGGAGCGCCTGGACAACATCCCCTACATAAACGTAAGTGGCGCGAGAATGGTGGTAGATGGTGCTCGGTACACGCTTACGAATGATATCTTGAATATACTGCCCACTTGCTTTGTCATCTCCCGCACCCAAAACAATACCAGGGTAAAGCACCACTAACGGTAAACCCTGTTGGTGGTAAAACTGCCACGCAACTTGATCGGCAACCGCTTTGGTGCGTGCATAGGTACTCATTAAGCGTGGACCGGGGATAGCTTCTTCGCAGAAGGGAGATACAGCAGGCTGCCCATAAACCGCGACGGTGCTGACATAAATTACTCGCTTGACGCGGCACTCGAGAGCAGTCTCCAGCACCGTACGTGTGCCACCTATGTTAATCGCCTCAAAGCGCGATGTGTCAGACTCCCACATGGAATATAAGTTGGCGAGGTGGAACAGCCAGTCACAACCTGTCATACCCGCTAAGAGTCGTTCTCGGTCGTTAACATCTCCATAAACCAACCGAACCCCCAAAGATTGCAGTACCTGGATCTGGCTGGAACGGCGCACAAGGCAAGAAACGGCATGCCCTTCGGCAACCAGACGCCTGACCAGATGGCTGCCAATAAAACCGGTGGCACCCGTCACAAAAACCTTCAAAAGGTCAAACCTCCTTAGCTAAGATCGAAGTGAGTGCAATCATAGCGCAGGCCCTGAAAGGGAACAAGGCCGCTTACAATAGTGCAAAGGGAAATGGAAAGGAAACCGGTAAAATTTAGGCATATATTTGCCGATTTTAGATATGTTTTATCGGATCTCTTTTACAACCTTTGAATTGGTTCTTAAGTCAGAGAGGAGAAAGCTGGGATGACGCCAGGATGCATGGGAAAAGTCTTATGGGTCGATCTAACACAAGGAACGATTGTAGAAGAGATCATCCCAGATCGCCTCTATGAGCAGATACTTTCCGGAATTGGGCTGGCAGCTTATCTCTTATACCGCGAAATTCCACCAAAGGCCGACCCATTGGGTCCATTGAATGTTCTGGGGTTTGTGTCGGGCTTGCTGACCGGCACCCCCACCCTCTTTAGTGGACGCTGGATGACAGCGGCGCGTTCGCCCCTGACCGGAACATGGGGCGAAGCCAACTGCGGTGGGACTCTTGCCCCAGCCATTAAACGATGCGGGTACGATGGCATCTTTTTCAAAGGGATCAGTCCTCAACCAGTGTATCTTTTAATCGAAAATGGGCAGGCGGAACTGCATGATGCACAGTCCTTGTGGGGCCTGGACACGCTTGAAACAGATCAACGCCTGAAAAGCCTGCACCCGGGCAGCAGTTCTGCCTGTATTGGGCCAGCGGGTGAAAATCGTTCGCTGATCGCAGGCATCTGCAACGACGGTGGAAGACTGGCAGCGCGATCAGGGTTAGGAGCTGTGATGGGTTCCAAACAGTTGAAGGCCCTGGTGCTGCGTGGAAGACAGACTGTATCCACAGCCAAACCAGATGAACTGGCACAACTGACCAAGCAGGCTTTTACGTGGACAAAAAGAGAAATTCCTATGCCACCTGGAGGCCTGATGCGGGTTATTGGCGCAGTGATGCGCCTGCTACCAGTGCAAATGGCGCAAGATGGAATGCTGTATAAGTGGATGCTGCGTAAGTGGGGCACCATCAGCATGAACCAGATGAGCATCGAAATGGGCGACGCCCCCATTCAAAACTGGCGCGGGAGCAATGCTCGTTTTCCCCATAAACGTTCCGCAGCCACAAATCCAGATCGTATAAAAGCGATGGAACGGAGGAAGTTTCACTGCCGATCATGCGCGTTAGGATGCGGCGGAATTATCCAAGCCCCAGACGGACAAGAAGGCCACAAACCGGAATACGAGACTGTTTTGGCCTGGGGCGGCTTGCTAATGAACGAAGATCTAGAAAGCATTCGACAGGCAAACGAACGGCTCAATCGGGCTGGAATGGACTCAATTTCAGCGGGAGGCACTGTGGCTTTTGCGTTGGAATGCGCCGAGCATGGATTATTTACAGAACAAGCACTGAATGGCCTGGATTTGCGCTGGGGGAACAGCTCTGCAATCCTGGCGTTGTTGGATAAGATGATTAAGCGCGAAGGGATTGGCGACCTGCTGGCAGATGGCAGCCGGGCAGCTGCTGAACGCATTGGCCCAGCAGCCAGGGCTTTTGCTGTCCACGCAGGGGGGCAAGAACTTGCGATGCACGATGGGCGAAACGACCCCGGATTCGCACTACACGCAGCAGTCGAAGCTATGCCCGGAAGGCATACGGTAGGCTCTCAACTGTACTATGAGATGTTTCAATTGTGGACAAAAGTAAAGGGCCTGCCCCACCCAAAACGGTTGTATCCGAAAGGGCGTAAGTATCAGGCCAGCCCGGCGCAGGCCCTGGCAGCAGTCGCCAACAGCCGCTTTAACCAGGTGATCAACGGAGCCGGGTTATGTTTGTTTGGTGGGTTTATTGGCGTAAACCGCGTGCCTGTTTTCGAGTGGATGAACGCTGTCACCGGGTGGGAAAAGACCCCGGATGACTATATGCATATTGGCGCGCGTATTCAGGCGTTTAAACAGTTATTTAATGCGCGGGAAGAAATTCCTTTAAAACATACTATAAACCGGCGCGCACTCGGCCTGCCCCCCTTGCAAGAAGGAGCGAACCGGGGCCGGACTGTTGATCTGGGTAGGCTGATCCATGATTACTGGCAGACTTCTGGATGGGACCCGGAAAGTGGAATCCCAACCCAAGAAACACTCGAAAAATTGGGGTTGTACGAACTGCTTGACAGATCTCCGGAGACCATGTTAAACTCGAACCGACTGGGGAGTAGCCCTCCGCAAGGAGTATAAACTGCCGTCAAGACGGAGCATTTGCGAAAAATATCGCTCTGCTCCCGGCAGTTTAGACGCACAGCGTTGTTCAATGTGCGAGCGGCAAGACCATCACAAGTATTTGTGATGGTCTTTTTTTGTTTTTACTATAATACATAATGAATAGGACAATTTAAAAAGGAATTGGGCATATGACCAACTGGTATCAGTTAGGGACAAATGAAGTCGAACGCGAACTGCGCAGCGACACCGCGCAGGGGCTGTCGAGAGATGAAGCCGAAAGCAGGTTGGCGGAGTATGGCCCGAATGAATTGGTGGATCGGGGCACAAAAAACCCGTGGGCCATACTCTGGGAACAACTAACCGGCATCATGGTGGTCATCCTGATTGTCTCAGCCATCATCTCAGTCATCTTGCAAGAGTATACGGATGCGCTGGTGATCTTGATCATCGTGGTTCTAAACGCACTCCTCGGATTCACGCAAGAATACCGGGCTGAACAGGCTATGGCGGCGCTAAAACGAATGGCAGTACCGCATGTACGCGTCCGGCGGGCAGGCCATGTGGCAGATGTTTCAGCCCATGAAATTGTTCCTGGGGATGTCGTTCTGCTTGAAGCAGGGAATTCCATTCCGGCGGATGGACGCGTGATTGAAAGCGCCAATCTGCGCGTTCAAGAAGCGGTTCTGACGGGGGAATCAGAAGCAGTTGAAAAATCAGTCCATCCGCTGCGTGAAGAAAACCCGGCCCTGGGAGATCAAGTCAATATGGTTTTCATGGGAACGATTGCCACCTATGGGCGCGGGGAAGTGCTGGTGACGAATACCGGGATGAGTACGCAGTTAGGCAAAATCGCGGAAATGATTCAGTCGGTAGGCGTCGAAAAAACACCTCTCCAAAAACGGTTAGAACAACTAGGGCGTGGACTGGCAATCGCTGCCCTGGGGATTGTGGCAGTCGTGTTTGTACTGGGGGTTCTCAGAAATGAAGATCCCAAGCTGATGTTTCAAACAGCCATCAGCATGGCTGTTGCGGCTGTGCCAGAAGGTCTGCCAGCGGTGGTTACGATTGCATTGGCACTGGGTGCGCAGCGCATGCTCCAGCGCCAATCACTAATC
This sequence comes from uncultured Chloroflexia bacterium, assembly GCA_963791025.1. Taxonomy (GTDB): domain Bacteria; phylum Chloroflexota; class Anaerolineae; order Anaerolineales; family Anaerolineaceae; genus DSYU01. The sequence continues at coordinate 703,675 of CAWBQF010000001.1, forward strand.
CGCAAACTACCAGCGGTAGAGACATTAGGGTCTGTTACAGTGATCTGCTCGGATAAAACGGGTACCCTGACCCAAAACCTGATGACGGTGACTGTGGTGGATGTGGTCGGTAACAAGCTTAATTTGCAGGAGCGATTGCGCAGTTTTAGCCCAACTGTCAGCAAGAATGAACCAGTCGAGCCAGTCCTGCAGGAAGATCCTTCGGTCGTACTGACATTAACGGCTGGGGCGCTTGCCAATGACGCCATCCTTGAACCCATCACCACAGAACCCGGCACATTCTCCTCAATAGGAGACCCAACCGAAGGCGCCCTGGTGATCGCGGCGGCACGCGCAGGTCTGTGGAAGTCTGAACTTGTTGAAGCTTTCCCGCGAGTGGCTGAGCTGCCTTTCGACTCTGAACGGAAGCGAATGTCTACTGTTCATCAGACCGTTCCTTCCAAAATGCCGGCTTTGATCGAATCCTACCGTGAACGCGATCAGACCTTGTTGAGGACGCAAGACTACCTCGTGTTTACAAAAGGTGCTGTGGACAGCCTTTTGGAAGTCACCAACCGCATTTGGGTAAATGGAGCAGTGGAGCCACTGAATGAGGTTTGGCAAGAACGAATCATGACTGCGAATAACGAGCTGGCCCAAAATGGAATGCGCGTTTTGGGGATGGCCTTTCGCAGGCGCGCCAGCGGCACACTGGATGAAGACCATGACCCTTTAGAAAAAGATTTGATCTTTGTAGGTTTGGTGGGAATGATCGACCCGGCGCGCCCAGAGGTACAGGAGGCAGTGGCGGTTGCTCAAACCGCTGGCATTCGACCAGTAATGATCACTGGCGATCACCCTTTGACTGCCTTTTACATTGCCAGAGAATTAGGCATTGCAAATAAAGATGGAGGTAACAACGGCGTTGGAATCGACAGTTCTGTACCCAGCGCCACGCCACGCATTCTAACAGGCAAAGAGCTGTCGAATATGAGCGTCGAGCAGCTTGAAAATATGGTCGAAGAAGTATCTGTCTATGCGCGCGTTTCGCCGGAGCATAAGCTCAAAATCGTGCAGGCTCTGCAAGATCGCGGGCATATTGTGGCAATGACAGGCGACGGTGTAAATGATGCACCCGCCTTAAAGAAGGCAGATATTGGGGTGGCGATGGGGATCACCGGAACGGATGTCTCCAAGGAAGCAGCCGATATGGTCCTGCTGGACGACAATTTTGCCACCATCGTGAAAGCAGTAGAAGAAGGACGGCGTATTTACGATAACATCCGCAAGTTTGTCAGGTACACAATGACTTCAAATGCGGGTGAAATTTGGGTGATGCTGCTCGCGCCCTTCTTTGGCATGCCCCTACCTTTGAGTCCACTGCAAATTCTGTGGGTTAACCTGGTCACTGACGGCCTGCCTGGCCTGGCGCTAACCATCGAGCCGGCGGAACGCGACACAATGCGGCGCCCTCCGTATGCACCAAACGAGAATATTTTCGGGCGCGGCATGGCGCGTGATATTTTGTGGATTGGCTTGTTGATGGGGGTGGTTTCATTAGGGGTTGGGATCTGGTTCTGGCAGTTGAACAATGAAGCCTGGCATACAATGGTTTTCACAACCCTGACCCTCTCTCAGATGGGAAATGCCCTGGCTGTTCGCACGCAACGCGAATCGCTGTTCAAGGTGGGGCTGCTCTCAAACAAAGCCATGTTAGGGTCGGTGTTACTGACCTTTGTGCTACAGTTAGCTGTGATCTACCTACCCTTTATGAACCGAGTTTTCAACACGATACCGCTTACCTGGGTCGAACTGGTCATCAGCCTGGGATTTAGCACCCTTGTTTTCTTTAGCATTGAACTGGTAAAGTGGTTTATGCGGAGGCGGTCCTGACCTTCTCAAACATTCTGAGGAACTGAAATCTGGGGCTTGGCTCAATTTGGCCAGCCCCTTTTTTATCAGGTAACCTTCCTGGGTTGTTCTGCATCTAACCCTAAGTCAGTCGTAAACAGGAACACGAGTATAATCATCAGTATCAAGAGAGGAAAGAATGGCATCTCGAAAATCAAGTAGGAAATCCAGGAAACAAGCGCCTGTTGCCACCTGGGTATGGGGCGTGCTGGCAGCAACGATCGTACTTGCGGTAGCAGCTTTCGTGCTCCTTCAGCAAAATGGTGGAGTAGCCAGCAAGAATTATCCACCGGAAGTCAGCGCAGCTACGGCAGCACAGAAACGCGATGCGGGTGCTTTTATACTGGATGTTCGCGAGCCAGATGAATGGAACACAGTGCATATCTCTGGGGCTACACTCATTCCACTGGGCGAACTGCAAAGCCGGTTGAATGAAGTTCCTAAAGATCAAGAAGTAGTGGTCGTATGCCGGTCGGGGAATCGCAGCGCAACCGGGCGAGATATCTTGCGCCAGGCAGGCTTTGAGCAGGTAACCAGTATGGCCGGTGGAATGAACCAGTGGCAGGCTCTGGGTTTTCCAACGATCAGCGGCCCGTAAAAAGCCAGGGAATGCTGGCTCAAAAGCTGTCCTTTCAATTCCTTTCTAGAAGTATTTTCTTCGCAACCTATAGTCTGATAGATGGAGGCACAGCATGGTCAGCCAAAACTTACTCCTCCCCAGCGCTCCTGAAGCACAGGGAATCGCGTCCGACGCAGTTCTTCAATTCGTGGAAGAGGTCGAAAAGAACATTCACGAGCTGCATAGTTTTGTCCTGCTGCGGCACGGGCAGTTGGTGGCCGAAGGATGGTGGGCTCCTTATGGCCGTGAATATCCACATATGCTGTTCTCATTGAGCAAGAGTTTTACCTCTACCGCGGTAGGCATGGCCGTTTCTGAAGGCTGCCTATCGGTGGAGGATCTGGTGCTTTCCTTCTTCCCAGAAGATGCGCCACAGGAAGTCGATGAGAACCTGGCAGCGATGCGCGTAAAACACCTGCTCACCATGTCTACCGGACATGAGGAAGACACAACAGGCAGGATAAGAGATCATGAGGATGAGAACTGGGTGAAGGCCTTCCTGGCGCTACCAGTGGAACACCAACCCGGCACACATTTTGTCTATAACAGCGGCGCCAGCTATATGCTTTCAGCTATTGTTCAAAAAGTAACTGGAATGAAAGTGCTAGATTACCTGCAGCCGCGCCTGTTTGAACCTTTGGGAATTAAGAATGCCACCTGGGAAACCAGCCCACAAGGGATCAACATGGGTGGGTGGGGCCTAAGTATTAAAACCGAAGATATTGCCCGGTTTGGACAGATGTACCTGCAGAAGGGAATCTGGAACGGCAAACGAGTTCTGCCAGAAGCCTGGGTGAATCAAGCAACAGCGCGCCAGGTTTCGAACGGCAGCAAACCCGACAGCGACTGGGAACAAGGGTATGGCTACCAGTTCTGGCGCTGCCAGCACGGAGCTTACCGCGGGGATGGCGCGTTTGGACAATATTGTATTGTGATGCCAGAGCAAGATGCTGTTTTGGCGATTAACAGCGGTGTAGGGGATATGCAGGCTGTGCTGAATGTGGTGTGGGAACAACTGCTTCCTGCAATGGGACCAGATCCTTTGCCCGTCAATCCAAAAGCAAGTGAAGCATTGAACCAAAAGCTCAAGAATCTGAGCATACAACCTGCGCAGGACCCAGGGATTTCTCCAAACGATTCAAAACGATCCGGAAGGCGAATTACCTTTGAGGAAAACCTGCTCCAGATTGAAGCAGTCTCTTTCGACTTTGAAAGCAAAGCGTGTGTCGTAAAAGTAACCCAAACCGGCCAGGAAGAAGAGTTTAATTGTGGGCGAGAGGAGTGGATCAAAGGGACGACCAGTATCTTTAGCTTTGGAAGAACACCACAGGCGGTGGCTGCCAGCTTTACATGGACAACAGAAGATACACTGGTGCTAACACTACGCTTTTATGAAACCCCTTTCTATAACACCCTCACCTGCTGTTTCCAGGATGACCAGGTAAGCATCGATACAGAAGTGAATGTGGCATTTGGAAAGCAAGTGTATCCACGGTTGGTCGGAAAGTTATCCTGACCCTCACCTTCTAAAGAACAAGGAGCGTGCCCATTTTATCTCGTAGGCACGCTCCTTTCGCGTTTAAGGTCAACCCAAAACGCGCGAACCTTCCTTTTCAGATCGGCCCTTTGCCACTTTATTTAAGCCGAGCTAACGCCAGGCAGGAAAAAGATCATCAGCAGGACTGCGAGTCAGATTAGCGAGGTTCGATCCGTCTGACTGCATCCCATAGATTTCCTGATTGCCATCGCAATTCGTTGTAAATGCCAACCAGTTTCCATCGGATGACCAGGCCGGATAAGTATCCTCTGCTGGATTATTGGTCAGGTTGGTAGGGTTAGAACCGTCCGGCTGCATCACATAAATCTCGGGGTTTCCATCGCGGTTTGACACAAATGCCAGCCGGCCACCGCCCCTGGGAGCCGCCGGGAAGGAATCAGCAGCCGGGTTATTGGTTAAGTTGGTCAGATTCGAACCATCCGTGTTCATCGCATAAATTTCCCGGTTCCCATCCCGATCACTGGTAAAAGCAATCCAATTTATTGAGGAAAGCAAGCCCCCTTGACGGTACCAGGTTGGAGCGAAGTCTTGCGCTGGATTCTGGGTTAGATTGACAAGGTTTGAGCCATCCGCGCTCATCGTGTAAATTTCCTGGTTCCCATCCCGGTCACTGGTAAAGGCAATGGAGGCTCCATCTGGTGACCAGACAGGATAAGTATCGCTGGCCTGGTTATTGGTGAGGTTGGTCAGGCCAGAACCATCAGCATTAGCCACGTAGATTTCAAAGTCTCCACTCGCGTTTGAAGCGAACGCGATATGCTGACCATCTGGAGACCAGGCTGGATGAGTTTCCTCAGAGTCACTCACTGTGAGGCGTACTACGCTTCCGCTAGAAGCAACAAGTACGTAGATCTCAGGATTTCCATCGCGATTCGACTGGAACGCCAGTATGCTGTTTGATGGGATGGGCAGCGGCGCAGCAGAAGTGGGAACGACCACCACAGGAGTGGGTGAATTGGTAGGCGCAATCACCACCGGGGTGTTCGTGGGCGCAGGAGCTGGCACCGTATTTGTGGGCGTGACTGTAGGCTGCGGCACAGCAGTCATTGTGGGTTGGGGAGTTTCAGAAGGCAGAGCCGCAAAAGCTGTAGCAGTCAAGCTAGGATTATTCGGATCCAGTGGGTCAAGATCCAGGCCATCGATAATGCCATCGCCATCGGTGTCTGGGTTCAATGGATTCGTCCCAACCCGGATCTCTTCACCATCTGGCAGGCGATCATTATCTGTATCGGCAACATTGGGATTCGTCCCAAGCTCAATTTCTTGACTGTTTGTCAATCCATCTCCATCCGAGTCTTCCTGCCCAATCAATACTGCGGCGGTCTGGTTGAAAGCGGCAGTCTGTGTGGCAGCCGCGACCACAGCAGTCTGCGCCGTGACAGTGAGCGTGCTGTTCACAGCAACGCCCCGGTTACGATTCCATAGGAGGCCAGCTACACAAACCAGTGAAACGCACAGAACAGCCACAATTAGAATGATCCAGAGCGGCATTACGCCCCGCGTAATCAGTTCTCCATTATGTGATTGCGCTTCTCCATCTGCTGACTCAACCAACAGTGAGAAGGGCTCTAAACTCATCCCACCGAACCAACGGGTATTATGCAAACGGGCAGAGAAATCGACAACACCCATTTCACCCGGCTGTACACGCAAAGGACTAGGCTGGGTTGAAGAAAAATCGATCCTATCTTGTGGATTATTCCAACTGATATGGTACGTCCCCTGTACGTTGCCCTGGTTCATCACCCGCAACCGTGCCATCTGACCTTGCTCCACGCGCCGCGGGTTAAGATCGCTGTTATATAGATTGAAAGCTGCAACAGTCAGCACGCAGTCTGCCTGCGCCGCCTGATCGGGGGCTGCATGACTGATCACCTGTACAGTAAATGGGGTGCGCCCAGCCTTACTCTGCCAGGTCCGTGGGGGTTAAATCATCAGGTTGATCTCGCGGCGGTCACCAGGGCGCAGCCGAACCTGAGGCGTAGGCGTAGATACCCAGCTTACCGGCACACCATCGACTGCCAGGCGGAAGGTATCTTCCTCCAACCCCTGATTTTGAATGGTCACTGGAACGGTAACACTATTGCCTGGGATAACACTAAACTGAAGGGTATCCATCAGCAGGCCAATCCGGCCTCCTGAACTCGTATGCGCCAACTTTGACGCTTATATCTGCTTCGGCATTCTGGTGCTCATCTTCCTGACTGGTTACGCGTAAAACCACCGGATAAACGCCAGCAGAGCCAACCGCAATCACCGGAGGTTGAATAGTAAGGAAAGCCTCTTTCCGCTCACCTGCACCTACTTGAACCACAGAGGTGGAAAAGGAAACCCAACCGAGCGGAATTCCCCGGACGGAAAGCTCAAAGTAATCTTCGTGGTCTTTGTGATTGATTAACCAAAAGGGAATATTAACACTATTTCCAGGAACAACGAAATAATCGCTCTTTTCCAGTTGAATCTCAACCGGTGATTGGGCCTTTCTCGATGTCTCTTCCATTTTTGCTACCTTCCTCGATCATACCGGTTTTGTTCCCCCTCGAACCCCGGCAACAACATAGATCACCAGTTTAATACGTATCCCCCTGCGCCCAACACGCTGCTCTACCACAGTCGTGTTTTCGCATCTGTTTCTAAAAGTAGTATACCAAATTAAGAAAAATGTCGTAAAAATGGTTTGGGCTGTGACCACAAGATCCCAAACCATTTATTCAGGTTGAGCCTGAAACTCACCTGGTTAATTTTTGAGATAGTAAATCTGTAATTTCCTGGATAGAGTTCAGACAACTAAAATCCAGTTCGCCCCCTTCAAAGCGGATACCAAAGGTGCTTTCCAATTCAGCAAACATTTCCAACGCGTCTACCGAATCAATCCCCCACTCACGAATATCCACATCATCTGGCGGAAGATTATCCCCCATGTAGTGCTGCATGACTTCACGAACGCTATGCTTAATCTCATCCATTGGCTACTCTTGCCCCAAAAACGAATCCTTGTTCATTTCAAACAAACGAGCAAAACCCGGATAAGGCGCTAATGGGATCACTTCAAACGAGATCAGTCCAGCCGCCACGAGCGGAAGACCTTGCAAAATCTGGTGGGCTTCCGCTACACTGGTACATTCCAGCACTAAGACTGCTGCGCTGCGCTCTTGACGAAAATAGATCTCGCGCAAGCACCCTGACTGGTAAAGCTGCCAAACGCAGCGCGCCTCAGGTTTCAAGTAGTGGGAAAACTGCTCTGGATCTGCGCCGGGCGTTTCCTTTTCAAGTGCCAGGATTTTCATTCTTCCATTATAGGGATCAATCAACCTGGAAGCAAGGCAGTCTTAAAACCGAACTCAGAAACAGGCCCTTACTTTTTCGTACGGAAATGGAGTGAGTCAAGCTGGAGCGTGGACTGTTCTTTACCGGTATACATTAATTGGACTTCACGAATCAGGGATTTTTCTGCCTGGAGAGCATCTAACTGGAAGTAAAAAGCTTCGATACCCAGAGGCAGTGAGGAATCATTTAGACGATAACGGCAGTTGTCTAAAGGAAGTGTGCGCAAAGGGTTCCCAAACGTGTCAACAAGGCGGATTAACCAACCTGAGACATCAGAAGCCCTTAGTTCCAACTCTAGCCAATCGTAAAGCTGAGTGTCAAAGTGATCCGTGCGTAGAGATAGGTATTGATTGGTTGAAGCGGATATCTGAAGCCCATGGCTTTGGGAAAAACTTAGCGGAAGACTTGCATCGTTTGGATTCACCCAGGCCCCATCTACCCAACCATTTTTAAGCTGTCCATCTTCAATCAGGGCTGTATTGAAATGCTGTAGGTGAAGGTCCACCTGAATGGGTACACGCGGTAAAGCACCATAACCCGCACGCAGCACATCTTCAGCAGGTTTATCAAAAGGAGTATACGCGGTATCGCAGCTTCCGGTTGAAAACGGAGCTGGATCCCAGGCCCAGAAGAAAGATCCGGCAAACCAGGGCTGCCAGTAAACCTGGTTGAAGAAAGCCTGGTAAGCATCGGCCTGTTCTTGAAGATCGAGACCACCGGTAAGCTTCCAATCGTATGGGCGAGTAGTTGTGCCATGCTGACTGCGATAACCGATCTCGGTAAAGAGAATAGGCTTGTGCCAGGTGCTATACAGCCCGCGCAAGGCAATCATGAACTGCTGCCAGGCAAATTCCAGTTCGACGCGGTTGGGGTTGCCGCGAACACTCAGGGGGTAGTAGGCATCGATGCCGATGTAGTCCAGGGCATCCCACCAAGAGAGGCGAAACTCTTCCCCACTATGATTGGCGGAGTACGTGAGGGAACCATCATAGAGTTCACGCACGTTCGCAATCACCTTACGCCACTCATAGGCGTGAGGACTGGCCTGTTCCAACTCCGTACCGACACTAAACTGATCGACCTGGTACTCTTGAGCAAAGCGAGCATAATGTTGAATCATGCTGCGGTAGGAGTCGAACCATTCTGACCAATCAGAGAGCGAGAAAGTTTTGCCGATATCCGCACGCCAATGAGCAGGGTCATTGGATAGATCTACGTGCGGCTTCAGCATCACTTTCATGCCCAAATCATGAGCAGTGCTGATCGCATGGGCCAACGCTTCGTCCGTTGGTGTTTTTGCCGTGGGGGCAATTGCCCTGGAGTAAATGTTCTCTTGATACTGTGTGACGATCAGACTAATCCAGTTCGCACCAGTGGCATGGATCTCAGCCAACGCGAGATCAGAATCACTCGAAAGAAGTTCTTGCGCCTGCCAAGAAGTAAAGCTCATTCCCTGCTGTTTCTCAACTGTGATTAGCTCAGTCGATACGCTTTGATTAAACAGGGACAAGAAGATAAGAATAATGAGTGTAAGCTTTGACTTCTGCTTCATAACAAGCCGTATGAAGGAAGACAACTATGGGAATTAACTTTCCACGCAGCGATCTGGAAAAACAATCTAGAATTCCCCCTTTAACGATAGGATAATCTACTTTAAAATTATAACTGCCTTCCTAAAAAACAAGGCGGTCCTGACAAATCCGTTAATCCGGCTAATCGAGGCATAAGAGCCCGCTTGTAAAACGGGTGGATTTTCAGCAAGAAGCTGCCAAAAATCCACCCGTGGTCAGAATGTATTTTGTAAACGCCAGACTTTTAGGGGTAGCACTTCTTGCTAATTTCTTTCCCGGTGCTATCTCGTAAGTAGGCGCAGTCGGAGGTGTTATCCCAAACAGGAGTGGATCTCTGGTAGCCAAACCCGCACCAGAAAGACTCGCCGTCACCCGTAAAGATGCGGCAGGTCCGCCCGGCAGTCATGACAAAGGAAGGAAAGGTGTACTTGTTGCCCTGGTTATCACGCAAAGTCCAATCTTTGAGCTGCACATCTTTGCTATCATCATTGCGGATTTCAACGTATTCATCCAACGCAGAACCAGAAGGGTTGGCCTGAATAGAGACGATCGTCACAGCAGCAGTGGTGTCGATGGGTGTGGGCGTAGCATAGTAAGAAACAACAGGAAGGTATACAGAGAACCCCAATGCCTGAGCCACTACAGGCCTTACACAAATGACAAGCACTACTAGCAGCGGAAGGAGAAAAGCAGCAGATTTGCGTTTCATAGAAATTTCCTTTGGAGATGAATATGGGAAACGAACTACTCTCCTATTAAGACGAAGAGCGGGGCGCTTTAGTTCCCATTTGGCAGTATCGAAACGGAAAATTCTTTTGGTTTCGACTCACGACAGGATAACAAATAAACTCCCGAAACCAATCACTGGTTTCGGGAGTTTATTTTATGCTTCATTCTTGGCTGGGGGCAAAGGATTCGAACCTCTACTAACTGATCCAGAGTCAGCCGTCCTACCATTAGACGAGCCCCCAGTGGATCAACGAAGCGTATTATAGCACCGGGTCTTTTCTTTGTCTAGGGGTCATAAAAACTTTCCCACGCTTTTCTTAAAGTCGAAAAGGGTTGAAAAAAACGACCTTCTTGGGTAAATTGTAGGCTCCTACACCAACAAACACCAAAGAAGGTCACTATGGAGTCTAGCACAAAAGAAACCCAGACGGAACAGACCGCGCAGGCGGAAGGCAAAATCATCAATATTCACCACCTGTTGAGTTATTTACGGCAAGTGAAAGATGGACGCAAACGGCGCGGGAAGCGCTATCCGTTGGAAATCGTCCTGATCCTCTTCATCTTGGGCAAACTGTGTGGGCAAAACAAGGTCTCCGGGATCGCGGATTGGGCGCAACAACACAGTGCATACTTGATCGGGGCCTTGGGATTGAAATACAAACGGTTACCCCATCACAGCACCTACCGGCGGGTACTGGCAGAAGAGGTGGACGGGGAGGATTTGGAACGCATCCTGGGGGAATACTTGGCCCAGCTGCCCCGGCATGGACAAGATACGGTGATTGCCATTGATGGCAAGACCGTCCGAGGCACCATCACCGCCGAAGATCCGTTTGGTTTGCATCTGTTAGCGGCTTATCTACCGGGCGAAGGGATCGTATTGATGCAAATGGTGGTAGAAAAGGAGAAGGAAAACGAGATTGTGGTGGCTCCGAAGCTGTTGGCCTGTCTGGATTTGCGTAATAAAGTGGTGATCGGCGATGCGATGCAGACCCAGCGCAAGTTATCGCTTCAAATCGTGGCAGCGGGAGGTGATTTTGTGTGGGTCGTCAAGGATAACCAAGCCAATACGCGTCAGGCAATCGAGCAGTTGTTCGCCCCTGAGCCAGCACGCCCCGGTTTTGGCTGTCCGCCGATGGATTTTCGCAGTGATAAGACCACTGAAAAGCAAGCCGGACGCATTGAAGAACGCACCCTCACGACCAGCAGCCTCTTGAACGACTATCTGGATTGGCCCCACTTGAGCCAGGTGTTCAAACTGGAGCGTCGAGTTACTTTCCTTTCCACCGGGCTCGTCGAAACCGAAATCCAATATGGCCTGACCAGCCTGACCGCTCAAGAAGCTGACCCCAAACGGCTATTGACCATCGTGCGCAGTGAATGGGGGATTGAGAACGGGCTGCATTATCGCCGCGATGTGACCTTTCAGGAAGACCAAACCCGCATGACTGTGAAATCGATGGGGCGGGTGATGGCGACCATCAATAATCTGGTCATTAGTTTGATCAATCACCAGGGCTATAAAAACCATGCCCACGCTCGTAGGGTCTTTAACGCCTGCCCTGCTAAAGCGTTAGCCCTCATTTGCGGACTTTAAGAAAGGCGTGAAAACTTTCCTAGCAGGTTGTCGGAGAGGCTGAAAGGGTAAGAAGATGATAGACTCAAGGCATGGCGAGAAAATTCACAAAACCCGATTACGTAGCGACCTCCAATGCGCTTATCAGCCTTGGAGAAGCCATCCCGGCGAACCATCTGGCGCGATTCGTAGTGGACATCGTGGCCCGACTAGATTTGAGCTTGATTTATCTGCGGTATGCTGCTTCCGGTGGAGAGGCCATTGCGCCTGAAGTCTTACTGGCCTTGCTGTTTTATGGCTATGCTACCGGGAAGTTCAGTTCGCGGAAAATCGAAAAGGCGACCTACGAAGATTTGGGATTTCGGTTTGTGGCCGGGGGACTGCATCCAGATCACGATACCATCGCGAATTTTCGCAAGACCTTTTTGCCCGAGCTGCAAGGCTTGTTTGTCCAGATATTGCTGATGGCCCAACTTTCGGGAGTGTTGAAGGTGGGCAATCTGAGTTTGGATGGCAGCAAAATCCACGCGGATGCTTCGAAAAGTAAAGCGGTGAGTTACGGACGGCTGAAAGAATTAGAAACAACCTTACGCGAAGAAGTGGCCAGCCTGTTTGCCTTGGGAGAGCGCGCCGATCAGGGCGAAGTGCAACTGCCCGAAGGTTTGGTGATCGAGGATGAAATCGCTTTTCGCAAAGAGCGTCTGGAGAACCTGGCCAAAGCCAAAGCAGCGTTGGACGCACACGCCCAGGAGCGCTATGCCGTTGAAAAGGCCGAGTACGACGCAAAATTGCGCGAGCGCGAAGCCAAAGCCCGCAAACGGCACCAAAAACCACGCGGAAAAGCCCCCAAACCACCCCAAGAAAGACCAGGCGATAAAGACCAGTACAATTTTACCGATCCGGATTCGCGGATTATGAAAAACAGCACCGATCAGGGATATGACCAGCATTACAACGTGCAGGTGGCGGTGACCCAGAACAGCCTGTTGATTGTGGCCACTTCGCTTTCGAATCACCCCAACGATAAACAAGAGGCGGAACCGACTTTGGATGCGCTGCCAACCGAATTAGGTCAGCCAGGGGGGATTGCCATGGATAATGGCTATTTCAGTGCCAGCAACATTGTGGCTTGCGAACAACGTAAGCTGGAGCCCTACATTGCGACCGGGCGCGAGGCGCATTACAAGAGCGTGGATGCCTTGCTGGGCAACCTGCCCGATACGCCCGCCGCCGATGCCAGCCCCAAAGAGAAAATGGCCTATAAACTGGCCCTGGAGATCGGCAAGGAAATCTATCGCTTGCGTAAATGTACCGTTGAGCCGGTGATCGGCATCATTAAGGAAATCCTCGGCTTTCGCCAGTTTTCGCTGCGGGGTCTAAAAAATGTGACCGCTGAATGGTGTTTGGTTTGCCTCGCCTTCAATTTGAAACGCATCCACTCCATCTGGCTGGCGCAAGCACTCTATTAGCGCGCCTGTTGCGAGAAGTTTAGGATCATTCTCCCCTCAAATGCGTCCTTTAGACCGCCTGGATTGCATGTTTTCGCTTTGCGGGCCATTCCAGCTTCATAAATCCTTCCCTTCCGCTCCCTCTCCGACAACCTGCTAGAAATTACTATTTCTTACCGGATACAGTCTGTTCGATCTTGCTCCAGGTATCACGCAGTTCGATTGTACGATTGAAAACCAGTGCACCGGGTCGGGAATCAGGATCTACCGTAAAGTAGCCCTGGCGCTCAAACTGAAAACGGCTGCCTGGCTTTGCATCTGATACAGAAGGTTCGACTTTAGCGTGAGTGAGCACCTGCATGGAATTGGGATTGATGTAATTCAGGAAAGTCTGCCCTTCGTTGACTACATTCATCGGATCAGGGCGGTTGAAGAGACGATCGTAGAGACGAACTTCCGCATCCAGAGCATGTGCTGCCGAAACCCAATGAAGTGTGCCTTTGACCTTGCGTCCGTCTGGGGCATAACCTCCACGCGTTTCAGGATCGTAGGTGCAGTGAAGTTCAACCACTTCGCCCCGCTCATTCTTGACCACATCCACACACTTAATGAAATACCCGTAGCGCAGACGCACTTCACGACCTGGCGCAAGGCGAAAATATTTGGGAGGAGGCACCTCACGAAAATCTTCCTGCTCGATATAAAGTATTTTCGAGAAGTGAACTTTACGTGTGCCACTTTCGGGATCTTCCGGGTTGTTGACAGCTTCTAATTCTTCAACCAACTCCTCGGGATAGTTGTCAATCACAACCTTGAGCGGGTCGAGTACACCCATCACCCGCAGCGCAGTGCGATTAAGGTTATCGCGCACACTGTGTTCGAGCAGCGAGATGTCGATAACGCTTTCATTCTTAGCAACCCCAACCCGGTCGATAAAGTCTCTAACCGCCTCAGCGGGATACCCACGCCGCCGCATCCCGGATAAAGTAGGCATGCGCGGATCATCCCACCCTCTCACAACGCCTTGTTCGACCATCTGTTTGAGGAAACGCTTCGAGAGCACCGTATAGGTGATGTTGAGGCGAGCAAACTCGATCTGGCGCGGATGGAATATTCCCAGTTCATCCAGGAACCAGTCGTACAAAGGACGGTGATCTTCGTAACCGAGGTCACAGAAAGAGTAGGTAACACCTTCGATCGAGTCCGGACTGACCATGAGCGAAGTCATACATGGGATAGATATGCCACTTATCGCCTGTGCGATGGTGAGTGGTGAATAGAATACGATACATAACTGGGTCACGTAGATTGATATTTCCAGAAGTCATATCAATCTTGGCGCGCAGCACGCGCGATCCTTCTGGAAATTCCCCCTCGCGCATGCGTTCAAACAGGTCAAGATTTTCCTCAACGGAACGGTTACGGTAGGGACTTTCTTTTCCTGGTTCAGTCAGCGTTCCGCGGTAGGCGCGGATCTCATCAGGGGAAAGATCATCTACGTAAGCTTTTCCCTTTTTGATCAGTTCCATGGCCCACTGATAGAGCTGATCAAAATAATCGGAAGCATAGAACTCGCGGTCCTCCCAGTCAAAGCCTAGCCAGTGAATATCTTCCTTAATGGCATCCACGTATTCAACATCTTCTTTGATCGGGTTGGTATCATCGAAGCGCAGATTGCACTTGCCGCCAAACATCTCAGCAGTACCAAAATCAATGCTGATCGCTTTGGCATGACCAATATGCAAATATCCGTTGGGCTCAGGTGGAAAGCGGGTATGAACTCGATCGTATCGACCTGCTTCCAGATCTTCCGCAACAGCTTCCGTTATAAAATTGCTAGTGGTTATCTCTTCAGTCATTTGGGCTCCAAAAATCAATGACCAGCCATATGAGCTGATCTTAGAATTGCTACTGTAATGATAGAATGCCCAATTTTAACCGGAATTAGGGTTTGTTTCAATGTGGCTTTTCAGGTCATTCTAAATCCGGATATATGCAAGGCACAATTAAAACAACACGCCCCTTAGAATATAAGGGGCGCTAGAAGCTTTTTAGATATTCGCTTTCGCCTTTTCCTCAAGCAAGTCGATCGCGTTGAGGACTCGCGCCAGGACCTTTTCTTTACCAATTAGTTCCATGCTCTCAAAGAGGGGCGGACTGACTCTCTGTCCCGTAACTGCTACACGCAGTACACCAAAAACCTGCCCAGCGCTCAGGCCCAGTTCTTCCACCAGGGCCCGCATGGGAGGTTCCGCCGTCTCTAATTCCGTATTAGGTAGAGAAGACAAAACCTGGTAAATGTGCCGCGCTACATCAGCAGACTGTTCAGCTGTCAGCCCTTTTGCAATAAGATCTTCGGGGGCCGGCTCAACCTGCTCTTTGAAGAAGAAACCCGCGACTTCGGGCGCATCGGTCAACACCGTGAGACGCTCCTGGATCAGGGGTATCATCTGAAGCAGCAGCGTATCATCCACAGCATAACCGGCGCTTACAAAGTAAGGGCGCAAGCGGATGGCGAGATCATGAGGATCTAATGTACGAATGTGCAGACCGTTGAAGTGATCCAGCTTGGTGAAGTTGATGGCGGCAGGAGATGGATTGAGTTTTTCGAGACTAAATTTCTCGATTAACTCAGGGAGGGTGAAGACTTCGGTACGATCATCGTAGCTCCAGCCCATCAAGGCAATCCAGTTCATCACACCTTCAGGAATATAGCCCAGTTCTTCCAGATCTTTCATAAAGATGGAATGACCGCTCTTAAGCAAGTCAGAAGATTCACGCTTGCTCATCTTGCCTTTACCCGAAGGCTTAAGGAAGACAGAAAGGTGTACCCAGATAGGCTCTTCCCAACCAAAGGCACGGATAATAAGCGCGTGCAGCGGCAACGAAGGCAGCCATTCAGAGCCGCGAATGACATGCGTAATTTTCATCAGGTGGTCATCGACCATGGCTGCCAGGTGGTAAAGAGCAAAGCCATCTGACTTGACCAGAATGGAATCATCCATCGTGCGGTTCTCAATGGTAATGGGACCTCTCAGCAGATCGACTACCGTAGTAACACCCTCTTTAGGTGTTTTGAAGCGAATTACGTGTCCTTCACCAGCAGCCACGCGTACGGCAGCCTCAGCCGGATCAAGATGGCGGCAAGTGCCCGGATAAAGAGGGAGTTCCTTATGCTGCATCGCTTCCTGGCGATGGCGTTCCAATTCTTGCGGCGTACAGAAGCAGTAGTAAGCATGACCAGAATCAATCAGTTTTTGAGCGTATTCCTGATAAATTTCTTTGCGTTCCGACTGACGGTAAGGGCCATAAGGGCCGCCCACATCAGGGCCTTCATCCCACTGCAAACCCAACCAGCGCAGGCTGTCCATCAACTCTTGCTCGGCACCTTCCACATAACGCTTGCGGTCAGTATCTTCAATACGCAGAATAAACTGACCGCCCGTCTGCCGGGCAATCAGATAATCAAACAGAGCGGTTCGCCCACTACCCAAGTGGGTGTGCCCGGTAGGCGAGGGCGCAAACCGAACCCGAACGGGTCTCAACTTCTCTGACATACAAACTCCATTAAAACTCAAGTGGTTTGTGGCGCAGGATGACGCTTTCTACCAACCCGATGCCCAGGGAGAGAGAAAGCAGAGAGCTGCCACCATAACTGATAAAAGGTAAGGTCAGGCCGGTAACCGGGATAACCTTCATATTGACACCAATATTAACCGCTGTCTGAAAAAAAATCAAAAATCCGAAACCATACGCGATAAGCGCGCCAAACATATCGCTGGACAGTCGAGCGGCGCGGAAGCAGCGGAAAATAACAAAAATCAACAAGGACACCACCAGAACAGTGCCAACAAAGCCGAATTCTTCCGCCATTGCCGAAAAGATAAAGTCCGTGTGCCGCACCTTCAAATAGCGCAGCTGTACCTGCGTACCCTGTCCATACCCCATACCAAACCAACCACCGGAACCGATGGTGATGAGAGCCTGCTCTACGTTGTACGTTTCACCATGACGGGCATTTGGATCAGGAAATATAAAATTGACTACACGCTGAACCTGGTATGGTTCGATAAATGGAACTTTTTCCAGAAGGCCAGAGGCAATTACGCTAAATATAACGATCAGGCCAATCAAACCAACTGTAGCAAACAGCATAAGATACTTGGGCGGCAGGCCCGATACCCACATCATCGAAAACCACATGATCATAATGACCAATGAGGTACTGAGATTGGGCTGGAGCAATATCCAAACGACCACCCCCATCGTCATGATAAAACTACGCGCCACCCAAAGCAGATTTTTTCAGCACCACGCTGCGAAGAAAAGAAACCTGCCAGGACGATAATCATAATAATCTTCGCAAGCTCTGAAGGTTGAATGAGGATCAGGCCAGTATCCAACCAACGCGCAGAACCATAAAGTGCAGTGCCCACCACAAAGGTGATCAGCAGTGAAGCAATTGCAAAGATATACATAGGCCAGGTAAGCGAGGCCCAGTAGTGGTAATCGACCGCAGCGGCAATCAAAATGACCACCAGAGAGATACCAATAAAGATCATCTGGCGTGAAATAGAACCAGCTAATTCAGCATTCCCAGCCGTTGCCGAGCGCACCATCGCCACGCCAAAAATACAAAGAATGATAACTGCGCTAAACAACAGAAAATCGAAGTGGCGCCAGGTTTGTTTCTTTAGCATTCCGTTAATATGACTTTCCTCGCCTGCGCTGGAGAGGCTTGAGCGGAATATCCGCCAACAGGCGCTGCTCACGGCCTTCCTGCGACATTGTAATATTTACTGCGGAGGGATCGATTTCGATATGGCGAGATATCACCTCCAGCAATTCGTTCTTGAGAATTTCCAGTTCTGCCGGATTTAAGTCGGTGCGGTCATTAATCAGCACCAGTTTTAAACGGTCCTTCGCCTGATCAGCACTTTTACTGCGTTGACCCGTTAGCCAATCCAGCCAGCCAGCCATATTAATTCCCTCCAGAGCGCATCATCCGAGCGAGACGACGGAAGAAATCCTCTTTTTGATCTAAGTTTAGGAAAGGTACTTTTTCCCCATTCAAACGCCGGGCAATATTATGGAAAGCCTCACTTGCGCGAGATTTGCCATCCATCGCCACTGGCTGCCCGCGGTTCGAACTCATGATGACATGTTCATCTTCAGGCACAATGCCGATCAACTCAATAGCCAATAGTTCCAATACATCGTCGGCGGTGAGCATATCACCGCGCTTCACCATTGTGGGGTTCAGGCGATTGATGATAAGACGAGCAGGGCCTTTCTCTTCAGCCTCCACCAATCCTACAATCCGGTCAGCGTCGCGCACAGCAGAGATCTCAGGATTCGTAACTACCACAACAATATCCGAGGGAGCCAGAGCATTCCGAAAGCCACGCTCAATGCCAGCAGGAGAGTCGATCAAAACCCAATCAAAGTCTGGGCGCAGATCGTCACATAGGCGGACCATGTCGCTGGGTGAAACAGCGCTTTTGTCACGTGTTTGAGCAGCTGGAATGAGATACAGTTCCGGCAAGCGCTTATCGCGAATCATGGCCTGGCGCAGTCGGCAACGGCCCTCAACGATATCCACCAGGTCGTACACAATCCGGTTTTCCAGCCCTAAGACGACATCCAGATTACGCAAGCCAATGTCGCCATCAATGCACACTACTTTTTTGCCCCCCATTGCAAGGGCTACAGCCAGATTGGCGGTGGTCGTGGTTTTCCCCACCCCACCTTTCCCTGACGTGACCGTTACTACCGTCGCTGCCATGTATTTCCCTCTACTTTCCTTTAGAATTCCAGGGTTCAGCTACCATCTGACCTTCAACCAGATGAACCATTTCTGGGCCAGCCTTCACACGACGTTTTGGTAAGTTAAGCAAATGCCCGGCAATTCGCAGCTGGACAGGTTCCAGATCAAGCGAACAGACTACCGCACTTTCATCGCCATCCGCGCCAGCGTGTACGGTGCCCCGAAGCCGGCCCCAAACGACAACACTCCCCCCTGCAATGACCTCTGCGCCAGGGTTCACATCTCCAACCACAATGACATGCCCATGCGTCGTCACTTTATAACCTGACCGCAGCGTCCGGTGAACAAACAAGGCTCCTTCACCTTCGAGGGTCGTATCAAGAGGACGGATTACACGTTCGGCGCGCGGCGTGGAAATGCGCGTGGCAAGACCAAGCACCTGAGCGGTCTGTTCCGTGACTGGCGAACTGCTGATGACGGCCCCCAAGTTAATACTGCGTTCAGACAGCTTATCGCGGAGGGCGCCCATCTCGGCAGCACGCAGGATGTGATTGCCTACATCTAGAGCAACTTTAGCCCCACGGAAGAAACCGGATCGCTCTTCAATCGCCTGCAAGAGGGCTACTTCGAGATCAGCCCAGGCACCATCGCCCAGTGTGACCAGTAAGCCGTCTTTAACACCTTTGATTTGTACAGTCTGTCGTCGTTCGTTTAACATGCTTTCGCCCGGCAGGCGGTCTCCCAAAATATTCGAACGTTATAAAGTTGAAAATCTTCGAGATTATGGCACAGGTTGTTCCGGTAGTTGGTCTGGTGGCAACTGCGGCAGCGGCTGCTGACTACCTTTCTCAGCATCGATGTTCTTGAGATGGAAGTAAGTTTCCAAAACCTCGCGGACAATGGGAGCTGAAACACTTGCACCTTCTCCACCATTATACACGAAAGCAACTACAGCAATTTCAGGATCATCATACGGAGCATAGCCAAAGAACCAGGCATGAGTTGGCCAATAACCACGGGCACAGGTACCTTTATCCCATGCAACCTGGTCACAGTATTCAGCAGTTCCAGTCTTCCCAGCGGCTTGCAACGTAGATCCATCAAAGGGGCGCTGGGCGGTACCTTCGGTCACGACCAGGCGCATGGCTTGCTGCGCCATATCGACCACCCACGGCTCTACCGTCTTATACTGACCGGTAGCGATGTTGTTATCATCATAAATTTGGATGACGGGATCTTTGGTAATATCCCACTTCATCTCTGGCTGAAAGGGCTTCACTACGTTACCAGTCCCATCCGTCACATCACGCAGCAGGGTGGGACGCATATACTTACCGTCATTTGCTAAAATGGCAGCAGACATAAGCACCTGAAGTGGGGTAGCAAGCACAAAGCTCTGGCCCATCGAGGCAATATAGGTATCCCCAATGGTCCAGGTTTGGCCCTGATAAATACGCTTCCAGTCAGGATCAGGGATGAGGCCATCGGTTTCACCCGGAAGCTCAATCCCCGTTTTCAACCCATAGCTCAACGCGCGGGCATACTCACCTAACCGCCAGATCCCCAGGCCGCCATTCGGAACCTGATCTCGGTAGCCGCCGCCGATTTTGTAGAAATATACATCGCACAACTCTTTAACACCTGTCAACCAATCCACCTGACCATGCCCATACTGCTGCCAGCAAACATACTCCATTTCCTTCGGAATAGAGTTGTTGGTTGGCTTTTCAATCACCGTAATTTTGCCAGGATCATCGACTTTATAGTCAGGAGCAATTACGCGCTCATTGAGCGCCCCAATCGCCGTAGGCATCTTGAATACTGAACCCGGAGGCTGTTCGGCAGAAATGGCCCAATTAAGAAGCGGTTTGCGCTCATCAAGACTAAGCTGTTTATAGTAGTAACTTGGAATATAAGGCGTCATGCGGTTATTTTCATAATTGGGATACGAAACTAACGCCAGGATTTCACCAGTTTTAGGGTTAATGGCTACCACCGCGCCTACATTCATCTTCTCTGTGTGGTAGATATTTTTGTTGTAGTAGTCCATCCAGGTGATCAGCGCTTCACGGGCAGAGTACTGCAAACGCACGTCAATAGAAAGCGTTACGTTATTGCCGGGAATGGGAGCAACTGGCTCGACCACATTTCGAAGTTCTTGACCTGCTACATCGACCTCCACGTAACGCTCACCGTTCGTCCCTCCCAAAATATCTTGAAGGGAATTTTCTACACCCGCATAACCGACCTGATCACGACCTGGAATGAAACCTTTTTCACGGTAGTAATCTTCCTGATTAGCCGGGACAGGCCCCAGAAAACCAATGGTCTCAGAGGTGAGACTGCCAGTAGGATAATCACGCACTGGCTCAACTTCGATATTGACTCCTGGCAGATCAGCAACACGCTCGCGGACTTCACGGGCAGTTTGATCATCGATGTTACACTTGATCCGTACCGGCTCATAGGGAGAGGTTGTATCTCCAATATAGACAATCTGCTTAATACCAAGGTCTGTATCGCACGGCGTAAAGACTGTGTCTTCAGTAACGGCGCCTTTACTAACTGGTATATCAATCAGTAAAGAGAGCTGGCGATATACTTCCTGGATTCCAGCAGGCACGGTTTCTTCAAGCGTAAAAGGCAGCGTGCCAGGCAAATAGGCGGGCGTAATCGTCACATTATAAGAAGGCACATTGCGAGCTAATACCACACCATTACGGTCATAGATAATCCCACGCTGCGCGGGATCACTAATGCGCGTGATGCGGTTCTCGGTGGCCTGGGCCTGATAAGTTGAACCATCTATGATCTGTAGCTTAAACAACCGGTAGGCATAAAAAAGGAACAAAACCAGCACCAGGCCGTAAACCACCCATAAGCGCCATTGTTCCAAAGCATCTTCAGATTGATCTGAATCATTCATACTTCCACCTCTTCCGGATACACCCACTGGGCCAGATCAACGATAAGAGCATAGACAGGTAAGGCCAGCAGCAGGTTCAGGAGAGTACCCGGCAGAATCACCAGATTGACACTGTCGAGGACAGATAGGTTCGAACCCTGGGCGACCAGCACAACCAGGGTAAGGCCCTGCGTAACAAGTGAACCGATAAATGTTACCAGATACATCGCCAAAACGGGAGTTTGCCAGACACGACGGCGGACAAGACGCGCCACAACCGTCACCAGCAAGTAAGCGACTACCGGGACAAACACCGGCAGCGATGAAATGTAGCCGACAAGAAAACCAGCTAAGAGAGTCCACAACCAGGCATTTTTGACCCGGTCCTGTAATCCCCAGGCGACCAGCACCAGCAGAATCAGGTCCGCAAACCCACTAAGCAGCGGCAGCGTGGGAACAATGACCGTTTGCAGGATAAGAACGAAGATTAGAATGGGGAAAGCAATTAAGGTAGGCACGGCATTTTAAGGCTGCGCCGAACTGGGCTGAAGGGGGGTAAGATCAATTGGTTTGAAGCTAGTAACTACCAGCACCCAACGCAGACTGGCAAAGTCTGTAACAGGCTGGACAGCCGCACTTTGAAAAAGGGCAGTATCAAGTTTACGGACGCTGACCACCTGACCCACCAGCAGATTGACTGGATAAGTCCCGCCCAAACCAGAAGTCAGAATCAATTCACCCGGTTCGACTTTCACTTCTTGAGGGATCATCTGGAGGGTGATATCTCCAGTAACGGAGCCAACTAACATGGCATCGGCTTTGGATTCAGGCAGAAGCACGTTAACCGCCGCATCGGAATCGGTGATGAGCTGTACCTGGGCAGCATCAGCGCTAACAGCCACAATACGCCCCACCAATCCCTGATCGCTCACAACAGGCATACCACGGCGCAGACCTGCATCTGAACCCTGGTTGATGAAAATGTAGCGCATAAAGGGGTTGGGGTCGCGCCCAATGACCATCGCCGCCAGATAGTCGCTGTCAGGGCGGGTACGGGCGACTTTCAAAAGCGCATAGAGGGCGTCGTAATCTTTCTGGTTTTCCTGTAACTGGATGATCTGAGTGCGCAAAAGGGAATTTTCGGTCTTCAGACGTTCATTATCCTGACGCATCGTTGTTACATCGCCAGGAGAACGGACCAACTCATAAATTGCAAGATAGCGAGTAGCCAACCAGCTTTGCACTGACACAACCGGATTTATTGCCACCCGTATCACCGGGGCAAGGTAACCACTTAAGGCCAGCAAAAGCAGCCCTGCCACGATGAGGGTAACTGCGCCTGTACGCCAATACTGTTGAAAAGCGTTCTTCATTTCAAAGGTCGAGAATATACCAGGGCTAACGTATCACCAGCGAACCCTCTTAGCGAGGACGGGAGCCATTGCGCTCTACGCCGACCAGGAAAGGTTCAAAGCGATCGATATCTTCAAGGATCAGTCCAGCGCCGCGCGCCACACAGGTCATAGGGTCCTCAGCAACCCATACACGCAAATGTAGATCTTCTGATAAACGTTCTACCAGGCAGTGAAGCTGCGCGCCACCACCAGCCAGGCAAATGCCAGTTTCAATCAGGTCAGCTACAATTTCAGGTGGTGCTTCGTCGAGGGCATCTTTAATGGTATCGACAATGACTTGAATAGAACCGGCGATTGCCTCACGAATTTCGACAGACGAAATCTCGATTGACTCAGGCAAACCAGTTACCAGGTTGCGACCACGCACCATCATTGTCATTTCATCCGCGATGGGATAAGCGGAACCAATTTGCATCTTAACCTGTTCGGCCATACGCTCACCGATAAAAAGGTTGTACTTGTTACGGATGTATAGGATAATATCCTGATCTAGTTCATCCCCAGCCACACGTAACGAACGGGATACAACAATTCCACCCATCGAGATAACAGCTACTTCGGTGGTTCCACCGCCAATATCCACGACCATACTACCGCGCACCTCAGCCACTGGTAAACCCGCGCCCAGAGCAGCAGCGCGCGGTTCTTCAATAAGGTAGACTTCGCGCGCGCCAGCGGCCATAGCCGCATCATACACAGCGCGTTTTTCTACTTCGGTGGCCCCAGACGGAATGCCAATGACGACCCGTGGGCGAGGCATAGGAACAATGCTCTGCTGATGGGCTTTACCAATAAAATAGCCTAACATAGCCTGCGTAATCTCAAATTCCGAAATTACCCCATCTCGCAGCGGGCGCACAGCAATCACGTTTGCTGGAGTGCGCCCGACCATTTCTTTGGCATGAGCACCAATGGCTAATGGCCGGCGCGTCCGCTTGTCCAACGTTACCCAGGAAGGTTCATTGATCACAATGCCCTTCCCCCGAACGTTGACAAGAGTATTGGCCGTACCCAGGTCAATACCGATGTCAAGCGAAAACAGGCCTAAAAGCCAGTTTAGTAGAATTCGGTGCCAATGATGTAAGCTCCTTGGATCAGGTTGATTTTATTATATCGAATTAACGATAAGACCAAACGATGATTATACCATGCATAGAAAAATGGCAAGGTTAAGGGTTGGTTTCGTCCCATATGGGGCTGTTTTTTACAGATTTTTTATCGCGTTTAAGCAGATTTACCGGATGATGATACACGTCAGGGATGATTGTCAGGTGTCAACAAGAAGAAAACAATTGGGTAGCAGATTAACATTTTTTATGACGAAAGAATCAGGGATTAATGTCACTTGCCGGATATTGGCTCTGGTTTTTAGAATTGGTGAGCATCTTGAACTGCTAAAATTCGGCTTTATTCTGTTTACCGTTTATTCCACTTATCAAACGGGACGGAAAGGGAAAAATATGATCAGCCTGACAATTGACGGTAAAACCATGCAGGTTCCAGAAGGGACGACTGTACTGGAAGCCGCACAGGCAGCCGGAGTTCACATCCCGACGCTCTGCCACCATCCGGCACTACAACCATTTGGTGGCTGCCGCCTTTGCCTGGTAGAAGTTGAAGGAGCACGCGCTTTACAGCCCTCCTGTACACTACCTGCCAGTGAAAAGATGGTAATTCGTACCCAGACGGATAAAGTAAAGGCTGCCCGCCGGTTCGTCCTGACAATGATTTTTAGTGATCGCAATCACTTCTGCCCCTACTGCCAAGTAACCGGGGGAGACTGCGAATTGCAAAGCGCCGCATTAGACGAAGGAATGAGCCACTGGCCATTCCAACCTGGTTGGGAACCCCACACGGTGGATGCTTCACACAAGTACTTTGTTGTGGATCATAACCGCTGCATTCTGTGCAACCGCTGTGTACGGGCCTGCACCCAACTGGTAGGGAATGCGACATTGGGCATTGAAGAGCGAGGCGCGCGCAGTATGTTAGTCGCAGACACCGGCGTTCCAATGGGAGAAAGCACCTGTGTCTCGTGCGGAACCTGCGCGTCAATCTGCCCAACAGGCGCAATTATCGAGCGCAGCAGCGCCTATCAGGGCAATGAAGATGAGCTGGATGTGACCCAGTCCGTGTGCGTGGCATGCAGCGTGGGCTGTGGAGTCAAGGTTTACAGCCGCGACAATCGCCTGGTGCGCGTCGTGGGTGATTGGGATGCGCCAGTTAACGGCGGCGTGTTATGTGAACAAGGACGCTTTTTACCACTATACGACAAACGCCAGCGTCTAACCACGCCAATGATCCGTAAAGAGGGCCAGCTTCAGCCAGTAAGTTGGGAAGAGGCCCTAACCACAGTCGCTGGCCAGGTTAAAACCGTTGGCAGGAAAGAATGGCGACGGCGTCGCGGCGGTAGTGTCATCGCGCTTGCCAGTAGAAGCCCTCTCGACTTTCAAACAGGTTTTTAGCGATCAATTACAAAGCGGCATGGTATCCAGCCTGGATGAATCCGCGGCCTGGCAAATGGCGGAAGAGATGGGCCTGCCCTTTGAAGCGAACCTGGACAGTCTGAAAAACGCGGACTGTGTTTTGACAGTAAACGCTGGACTGGCGAAAGATCATATGGTAGCCGGGTTCTTTATTAAACGCGCCCTGCCAAATGGTACCCGGCTGGTGCTGGCTGAAACAGATCCTGGCACGTGGGAATCGATTGCTACACTGGCAATTAAGCCCGTCGAGTGCACCACGGAAGCCCTTCTACAGGGTCTAAGCGCCGGACTGATTTTACTGGGCGTACTAGAAGGCGACGCCGAACAGGCCAAGCGCGATATGGCCCAGGCAGTGCTGGCAACCGGCGTGAAGGAAGACGAATTGCTGTCTGCTGCCGGTATCATTGGCACTGCTGAAAAGCCAGTCTTTGTTTACAGTAACAAGATCGAACTAACATCGCTGCGGAAGCTGGTAGAACTGGCAAAGAAGACGAACGCTGCTGTGCTGAGCATCAAAGGTGAAGCAAACAGTGTCGCGGCAGGTCAGTATGGGCTTAACCAGGCTTTTCATCTGAATGGTCAACAGGCTGTATATGTGGCCCTGGGTGACGATACCCCCAGTGAAATGCTGCTAAAGCAGTTAGAAAAAGCGCCTTTCCTGGCTATTCAGGCCAGCTACGCTTCGGCTTTGACCGAGCAAGCGGATGTCGTTTTGCCCGTAGAAATGTGGGCCGAACAAGAAGGTCACTATATCAACCTGGAAGGCCGCCTGCAAAACGCAGCCCGCAGCCTGACTGCTCCCGAAGGTGTACGCTCGAACCTGGCAACCTTACAGGCGCTTGCTGAAAGCTTACAGGTGGAAGCCAACCGCGACTGGCGTGAAGAAGTCTGCGCGCGGCCTGCTCCCGTTCCGTTGGCTGTTTAGAGAGCCAGGGCTTTCTAAACGGAAGGTGATTTATCAGGAAGGAGATCCAGATTAAAATGGCAAAACCGAAAGTTTCCACGGATTGGTTAGCAGGATGCGCGGGCTGCCACATGTCGCTCCTGGATATGGATGAACGTATTATTCAGATCGCTGAACTGGTTGATATCCGTTCCACCCCCATTACCGATTTAAAAAAGCCAGATGAGACAGGCGTAGATGTGGGTGTTTTAGAAGGCGGAATCAACAACTCAACCAACGAAGAAGTAGCTCACACAATGCGCAAGCGCTGCAAAGTTCTAGTCGCGCTGGGTGACTGTGCCGTATTTGGCGGTGTACCTGCCATGCGCAACTTCTTTACCATGGATGAAGCCCTGCGCCGAGCTTATGTCGAAACCGAAAGCACAGACGAAGAAGGAAAGATCCCATCCGACCCTGAACTGGCGCACCCGACAAAAGTGCGCTCAGTGAACGAAGTGGTGCCGGTAGATATCTTCGTGCCTGGCTGCCCTCCAGACGCAGATACTATTTTCTACGTCCTGAGTGAACTGGCGCAGGGGCGCAAACCCGTGCTAGAAGACGGCAAATTGCAGTGGCACTAGTGTTAGAACAGGAATAAGCCATGCTTGCACAAAAAGTGACGATTGAACCTGTAACCCGTATCGAAGGACATGCGAAGGTCACGATCCATCTGAATGATGATGGAAAAGTTGACCATGCGTATCTGCATGTCAATGAGTTTCGCGGTTTTGAAAAGTTCTGCGAAGGCCGGATGGTCTTCGAAATGCCCCAAATCACTCCCCGCATCTGCGGCATTTGTCCGGTGAGCCATCACCTGGCAGCTGCCAAAGCTGGTGACGTGGTAATGGGATGCCCCCCACCCCGACCTGCCTCACTGCTGCGCGAACTGATGCATATGGGTCAGATCATCCAAAGCCACGGTATGCACTTCTTCGAACTGGCCGGACCAGACCTGCTGCTCGGCTTTGATGCTGACCCAGAGACACGCAATGTTGTTGGGCTGATCCAGGCCAACCCAGAGCTGGCCGTAAAGGCTGTGAACCTGCGCAAGTTTGGGCAGGAGATTATTCGTATTTTGGGTGGACGGCGCATTCACCCGGTCTTCGCTGTTCCAGGCGGCGTCAACAAAGCTTTGAAAGCTTCGGAACGCGAAACGATTTTGGCAGGCGTAGATGAATCGATTGCTACCCTGCAGGTAGGCCTGGCGGTGATGCGCGACTGGGCCGAGAAGAATCAGGAAGACATTCGCAAATTTGCTGTGTTCTCCACCGGTTACTTCGGTCAGGTCACCCCCGAAAACAGTCTGGAACTGTATGATGGCGATATTCGCCTGATCAATTCCGAAGGCGAACAATTAGAAAAGTTTGACGGGCAGAACTACCTGGACTATGTCTCTGAGCACGTCGAAGATTGGTCCTACTTGAAGTTCCCGTACTACAAGAAACTGGGCTGGCCGCAGGGAGTGTACCGGGTTGGACCGTTAGGCCGCCTAAATATCGCTGAGAAGATTGACACGCCCCTGGCAAACGAAGAAATGAAGCTGTTTAAGGCGCTGAATGATGGCAAGCCGGTTGAGAATACACTTTACTACCACTATGCCCGCTTGATCGAAGCGCTGTTTGCAGCAGAAAGAGTTCAGACGCTGCTGGCGGATCCGGATATTTTGAGCACCGAAATACTCAACACTCAACAGAACTTCCAGGGTGAAGGCGTGGGTGTGATCGAAGCGCCGCGCGGTACGCTCTTCCACCACTACTGGGCCAATTCAAACGGACAGTTGAAACGCGTAAACCTGATCGTCGCGACCGGGCACAACAACTGGGCCATGAGCAAGGCGGTCGATAGTGTCGCCAAAACCTACATCACTGGACCAGAGATCCATGAAGGACTATTGAACCGGGTTGAAGCTGCTGTGCGTGCGTATGACCCCTGTCTATCGTGCTCAACACATGCAGTGGGACAGATGCCCATGCAGGTTCAGCTGTGTGACTCGGAAGGGAATATTATCCAGACGGTGACCCGCGACTAAGAAACCGCCTGAAAGTTGACTTCACGACCGAATACACACAAACCATTCTTTTTCGACTAAAATCCTGACAGGTGTCAGAGAACTTGCCCAGGCAAGCGACCTCTGCCCTGTCAGGTCTTTTTTAAGGATGAGGGAGGGAAAACTTGACTTCCACTTTAATTATCGGATATGGTAACCCGGATCGTGAAGATGATGGGATTGCCTGGCACGTACTGGCAGAGATAGCACAACGACTGGATCGAATGGCGCCAGACACACCGGAAGAAGTGTTTATGCCGGAAGGGCTAGAGCCGGACCTATGGTTTGTGCTGCAGCTCACCCCAGAAATGGCTGAGGTTTTCGCCAATTACGAACGGATCTGTTTTGTAGACGCACACACCGGTAATATTCCGAAAGATATCCAGATGGAGCCAGTGAGTGGCAGCCCGGCATCTTCGGCCTTTACGCATCATATGACCCCAGCAGCCTGCCTGGCCCTCGTACAAACGCTTTATGGAGCGAAACCCGAAGCGCTGCTGCTTTCAATACGCGGCTACCAGTTTGGATTTACGCGCAAGCTTTCAGCACGAACAGCAACACTCCTCAAGCCAGCAGTCGAGCGGCTGTGGGGCTGGCTGGAATCCGATACCCTTGCCACAAATTCATAGGAGAGAGCAAGCACGTGAGCCAAAACCAAGTTGAACCCCTGATGTTCCTTATTACTGGCAGCCGAGGCGCGGGAAAGACCAGCTTTTGCCGTACACTAGTGCAAGAAGCAAGAGAAGCTGGCTGGCGAGTGGCGGGGATTCTGTCACTGGCTGTATTTGAAGGAAATCAGCGCCTGGCAATCGAAGCGGAAGATTTGCGGAACGAAACCCGGCACAGGTTGGCATCTCGTATGACAGACGAGACAAGCGGTACAGGGCCAACCACAAAAAACTGGCAGTTTGATGCTGAAATCTTGAAGTGGGGCGATGGGGTTCTGCAACAAAGCACACCGTGTGATCTATTGGTCGTGGATGAGTTAGGCCCGCTGGAGTTTGAGCGTGAGCAAGGCTGGCAAGCCGGGCTTTCAGCGGTGGAATTCGGGGCAGTATGCGATTGCGCTGGTGGTCGTGCGGTCTGAAATGCTGGGAACGGCGCTTCTGCGCTGGCCTGATGCGCATATCGTTGAAATTGACATGCCAGAGGACAGCCGCCGGAAGGCGAAAGTTTTGAGCGAGCAACTGTTTTAAGCCGCCGTTCATCCAGTATATCGACTGAGGTACATGTGCTAGCACACGTACCTCAGTTTGCTTATAACAGGAACAAGTCCATCAGGGAACTGTTTACTCGAACTTGAACTTCCAGACAGCAATACCGAAGAAGGCTGCCGCATACGCGAGAAGGACTGCTACAGGGAGCAAGACGGATTGAAAACTCAGGCTGCGGACGATAATGTTCTGGAAGCCGTCCATAGCCCAGGCGGTGGGTGTGAAATGACCGGCAGTGGCAAAGGCTTTTCCAGCGAACTCCAGGGAGAACCAGGTTCCTCCCAGGGCAGAAAAGAGGAACATCGTGATCAGGGACCAGAGCGTAACCTGATCTTCAGTCTTCGCCAAGGCCCCAATCATCATGCCGAGGGAAGCAACCCACAGCGAAAGGGAGACCATCACAAGCAAGATGGCGAATGGTTCGCGCAGATAATCAACCTTGAGGATAATCTGTCCGAATACAACCAGGAGGAACTGCTGTCCAAAGACCACCAGGAACATCGCCAAAAGGTGACCCCCAATTAACTCAGCGCGGCGCAAGGGCGTGGTAAGCAAACGTTGAAGGGCTCCGTTGCGACGTTCCAAAACCAGGACTGTGGCGGTTTGCACCAGACCAAACACAGCGAACATGACCATCATGCCGGGCGAAGACTGAGTATAGGGGTTGGAAGCAGCGGCGCTCTCTCCTTCAACAGCAGCAAGGGTCGGGCCAGCCAGGCGGACGACAGCTCGCGGGTTTCGCCAGGATTGAAGGGCAAAACTCAGTGCCTCGTTCAGATAAGCCTGACGGGCTGCGCCATCTGTAAAGGTAAACTCTAACTCATAGGCCGCCGTCGCATCCTGGGCCGCCTGAAGGCTGCCTGATAGGCGTGAGAGGGTGGTCTGAACGGCTCGGCGAACAGTCTGACCATTTTGAGACATCTCATCCAGAACAAATTCCATCCGTGGAGATTTTCCCTGGAGTAAATCGGCGCTGTAGTTGGCTGGAATGCGTACTCCGGCTGATACGTCACCCTCACGCACCATTTTATCGAAGTCGGCGGCCTGGTCTATTTGAAGTGCTACCGGGCTTACAGTTTCAGACGCAGACAGCATTTCGACAAAGGATTCACTCAACACACCCTGTGGATCCAGATTCAGGACGCCGACCTTGAGGCGACTATCCTGATCATCAGCGGACTGACTGGAAAAGACAAAGCCAAAAAAGAGCGTAAAGACGACGGGCATTAGCGCAAGGAACATAATAGAGCGCTTCTGGCGGAATATTTGCATCAAATCTTTACGAGCCAGATCTAATGTACGCATGACAAACCTCCTAAGCAAAGCGAGTGCGGAACGTTCGGACACCAAGGACGAAGAATAGTGCGCCCATCAAAACCATCACAGCAACGGGCAGGAGCACCTCACTCACAGCAGCGCCCGAAACCACTAAGCGCAGACCGCGCATCGCCCAACCCTGTGGCATGATCAGACTGAGCATATCGAAGGTTTTGGGCATGGCAAACCCCGAGGTGAACAAGCCGCCTGCCATGCTGGTGAAGGTAAGCGCAGCACCTGTGATCGGTCCAATTTGCTGAGTGTTTTGGATGAAAGATACGAGAAGGATGCCAGACCCGGCTGCCACGATGACCAACGCGATGATCACCAGGAGAAGCATAGGCAAACTGCCCCAATTAATCTTGAAAACCAACGCAGAGGCAGCGACGAGAACCAGAGACTGGACGAACAACAGCAGAAAAACGGAAGCAAACTTACCACCAAGAATGGAAGCCAGCGGAGTAGGGGTGGTGAACATGCGCGCCAGAGTACCTTCTTCTTGCTCGCGCAAGATGGTACGAGCACTGTTGACACCGGTGAAGAAGACGAAGAAGATGAGCATTCCGGCCATGACAGAAGTCATTACAACGGCAACCGGGTCCTGTGCGGCTTTTTCAGCACTTGCGGGCTGGCGCAAGTCAACCGGCAGGCCCCAACCTTGCTGTGAAGCGAGAGACTGCAAGTATTGACTGTACTGCGTTTGAACCCGCTGGCGAAGGGCAGGGTCAAGAGCCTGGGCATGGCGCTGCAATTGTTCGTCGACGACGAAGCCAGCCATTTGTGTCCCGGTAAAACCGTCGATGAACTGAGACACCACTTCTTGCACCAGACTGGGGCCAAAGCTGAGGGTCGGATCCTGGTAAAGAGTCACCTCGACAGACTGGTCTTGGCCGAACAGCGCCTGCGTGAAGTTGGATGGGATCAGAATCGCAACGGCAGCTTGCTGTGCATCGACTGTAGAACGGGCCGCTGAAGGGTCCTGGGCCTCGGTAAGGGCGAACAGGTTGGAGAGATCATCTGACTTCAGAAGATCGACCAGCATCTGCCCTGCATTTACACCACTATCCGCTAAACCTTGATCTTGATTAACGATCTGAATGTTGACAACCGGCAGACTGGAAGCCTGACTACTGTCAGATCCGCCCCCCATACCACCAAAAGCAAGGTAAAGCAGGCCAGTAATCAACAAAGGCGCAACAAACATCATCCCTACCGCAAAGGAGCTGCGGAACTGCTGAAGGATATCTTTCACTGCGATACTCAAGACTTTCATTGCACACCTTCCTACCCGTCGCGCAGAGCGCGGCCCGTGAGATGAATAAAGACCGTTTCGAGGTTTGGCTCCTGGATATCGACGGAAGTTATGCGAACGCCGTTATGGGCAGCGATTTCGAACAGGCCGGGTAGTACCAGGTTGCTATCTTCTACCAGGAGGCTGATCGGCCCCTCTTCCTCTTGC
Source organism: uncultured Chloroflexia bacterium (assembly GCA_963791025.1). Lineage (GTDB taxonomy): Bacteria > Chloroflexota > Anaerolineae > Anaerolineales > Anaerolineaceae > DSYU01. Next base: position 735,946 of record CAWBQF010000001.1, read on the forward strand.
ATGGAGACCGAATTCACCCCTTCAACATGCTTCCAGTCCTCGAGGATGCCGTTCGGGTGAGCGTTTAAAGTCAAGTCTACCCGGTCTAATTCGCCGACGATCTTGACTAACTCATTGTGCGTGCCGCAGGCAATCATCTTGCCATGATCCATAATGGCGATATGGCGCGACAACTCGGCGACCTCTTCCATGTAGTGAGAGGTGTAGAGGACACTCATGCCCAGGCGGTTGAACTCTTTCACGCTATCCAGAATGCTGCGGCGGCTCTGCGGGTCGATGCCAACGGTAGGCTCATCGAGGATCAGCACCTTCGGATTGTGCAGCAAGGCTGCGCCAATGTTGATGCGGCGCTTCATACCGCCTGAGAAACGGCCTATCATGCCCTTTGCATGATCAGCCAGATTGACCATCTCAAGAACTTCATCCACACGCCGGCGGAGTAATGCACCGCGCAAGCCATACATGCGGCCCCAGAACTCCAGATTTTCGCGTGCAGAGAGATCTGGATAGAGGGCGATATCCTGGGGAACAACCCCGAGAACTTCTTTCACAGCCTGAGGCTCTCGGGTGATGGAGTGTCCGAGTACCCAGGCCTCTCCGCCAGTAGGGCGCAGCAAGCACGAAAGCATCGAGATGGTTGTACTCTTGCCGGCCCCGTTGGGACCTAACAGACTGAAAATCTCACCTTGTTCGACTTCAAAATTCAGACCTTGTACGGCAAATACTTCGCGAAAATCTTTCTGTAAGTTTTGAACTTGAATAGCCTTCCCGTTATTCATGCGTCCCTCCCAGAGATGACTGATTGCTGAAAAAATTGGATGTTTGCGTATCTTCTTCGGACGGCGCACCTGATGACCGCGCTGTAAGACAATCCACATATAACAGCGTAAGCCCCAGGTCGCGTACCTGTGCCAGTAAACCGTGCAGGGCTGGCTGGTCAACCACCAGGCCCGTCAGGACAGTGATGGTAAGACCTGCTTCACCGCATTCGAAAGATTGGATGACTTCTCCCTGGAACCAATCGGATAAATCACGCTCTACACGCCCCTGAATTTTGATCTGATAAATCGCGGTCTGGTCCAGCGTAATAAAATGGATGAACTCGGTCACGTAATGCTCCTTGTGTATCATTTTCGATCCAGGAGCAGTATAACGAGGTCACCGGTATAGCATGATCTACTAAAAGGTATATAGAGGGTATATTGTGCGCAGGAAGGACTAGAGAATACGGAGGGCGCGGGCCTTGGCAGCAGCAGCAGTACGGTTATTCACCCCTAACTTACTGTAGATATTGTTGGTATGCACTTTAACCGTCCCAGGTGAAATGACCAGGCGAAGCGCGATTTGCTGATTGGTGAGGCCCTGATCCACCAGGCGCAGCACTTCTAGCTCACGATCACTGAGCGGCTCTACCAGAGATGGAAGGGCTTGTTCGGATTTAGCTTGAACGGGAGGGATCTGAGATGGAGGATGAAGCTGTGGGTCGAGCGCGAAAACCTGGGCGGGGAAAGCCGCCAGAAGCCGCCCGATCTGGTTTTGCAGAGCGCGCGGTTTATGACTAAGCCCTGCCAGGCGATACAAAAGGCGGGCCACAGGCAGACCTTCATCCACGAAGGACCGGATATAACCGCCGGGTTCCGCCAGGCGCAGGGCCTGTTCCAGCGAGGGCAAGGGCTTCCTCCTGTCGATTGAGAAACTGGAGGGCAATCGATTTTTGAATGAAGAGGCTAATCGCCATGCCGGGGCGATCGTCCAGGTGATCTGCTGAAAGCGATGGATCCAGTATCTGGAGGGCCTGCGCGGGCCGCTGGGCCAGCAAGAGCAAACGCGCCAGTAAGGCCGTTGTTTCGTCTGAATGAACCAGGAAATTGAGACCGGACGGCGCTTCAAACTGTTGAATGGAGTCAATAACGACTAAGGCTTGTGCCGGATCAGCCTGAATCAGCACCTGCCAGGTCAGCAGGGCAGGCATGGGAGGAACATGGTATAACTGCTGCCACAACTGGACAGCCTCTTCTAAGAGGGTGCTGGCAGCCTGAGGATTCTGCCGCGCCAAATGGATGCGGGCCAGCCCGATGTACGCTGGCGCGAGCGACTCCCAGTTATTCCAAGACTTGCCCAATGGCAGGCTCTTTTCGAAGGACTGGCGGGCCTCCTCCAACTCATTGCGCTCGTAAAGCATCTCGCCGAGGCCCGCATAGGCCATTGCAATTAATGGAGATGGAGGGACATTCTCGCCTACCACAACCTCTAGTGCGTGACGGTAGTTTTTGAGGGCTTCATCCAAATGGGCGCCGAGAACTTGAAGACGGGCCAGATGACTGATTGCCATAGGGAGAATGTGAGGATTATTATATTTCTGACTGCTGAGAATAGCCTGTTCAAAAAGTGGAGCAGCCTTTCGGGGTTGATCACCCAATTCATAAGCAAGCCCGAGATTGAAGTATAGAACAGGAAACATCTCGAAGGCAGGACGGTGAATCTCTGTTTCGGGCAAATGCGAAAGACAGTCGAGGATTGGCTCAGTACGCGAGCGCATTTCTGAACTTTGATTCAGGGAGACCCGCTGGGCGGCGACAATAATCAGCAGATTGACTACTTCGGGAGGTAAACTCAGCATGACCTGCGGACCCTGGGTGAGTACTTCGGTAGTGAGGCCTAGGATCTGCTCAACAGCCTGCTGGGCACGTTCAGCTTCAGCAACATGACCTGTAGAGAGTCCGGCCCAACCCCAAAAGAGACAAATGGTAGGGTTCGCGAGGGCTTTCTCAAGAGGCAAACGCAGCACCCACTCGCGCCAAGTGGGAATCTGGCTGGTGCGGAACATGGTGAAGCTGCTTTGCTCGACCAGGCTTACAGGGAGGGCATCATCTCCGGCTTGAACAGCATGTTCAAAAGCCTCGGGCCACTGTTGGTGCTGTTGAAGCCAGTGGGCAGCACGTACATGAAGCGTTTCCATTTCCGAATTCGAAAGTAACTGGCGCAGGCGGTGCTGGAGCAGGTCAGAAAAGAGACGATGGTAGCGATACCATTCCTGGCGACTATCGAGGGAGGTGACGAATAGATTAGCGTGATCGAGGCTGGTTAGGATCGCCTGACTGCTGCCATAAGGGTTGTTCTCAGGCAGATCAAGCAAGGCGTCACAGAGCGGGCCATTGAGCCGTTGAAGGATGGAAGTCTTCCGTAAGAAGTCTTGAATGTAAGGCGGCTGGCGCTGGAGTACTTCTTCCACCAGGTAGTCGCCGATGTAATGATCATCACCAGCAAAGGAGGTAATGAAAGCATGGCAGTCCACCTGATTTTGCAAAGCAAGGGCCACCATTTGCAGTCCAGCCGGCCAACCTTCGGTACGGCGTACCAGCAGATCTACATCAGGCTGAGGCAGGCCAAGCTTCATGATTCCATTGAGGAAGTGAGCCGTTTCTTGGGGAGTGAACCGCAGGTCGGCGGTGCGCAGTTCGACCAGTTCCCTCCGGCCTCGACGACGGGCCAGGGAGAGCGGCGGATCGGCGCGCGTGGTCAGCACAAGGTGCAACTGCGGCGAGAGGTGGTCGAGGAAGAAGTTCAGGCTAGTGTGGACTTCTTGACTTTCGATGGTGTGGTAATCATCGAGAACCAGGATGAGCGAGCCCGGCAGGCTGGCAAGGTTATTAATCAACTCGGTGATGATGGTTTCGATGGGTGGAAGCGGCGAAGCCTCTAACATGACCTGGGCCAGATCTCCCAGAGCGGGAACCTGCCTGCGCAGCGCAGCCAGTACATAACGCCAGAAACGCCAAAGATCGCTGTCGGCAGGTTCGAGCGAAAGCCAGGCCATCGGGCGTCCGAGCTGCTGACAGGCGGCAACCACCAGGGTCGTTTTCCCAAAACCAGCGGGGGCTGAGACGAGGGTAAGATGACTGCCCTGTTGAATGTTCGCATGAATGCGATCGATGAGATGCGGACGCGAGACAAGATCAACACGTGCGGGTGGCGGGTAGAACTTGGTGGTCAGAAGAGGCGTATTCATAGGGGGCTCTAGATATCTAATTATATCGATGAATTTGTGCAAAAGGTACAAGAATTGAGGATAAAAGCCAATATGCTTTTCAAGGCGCAGTCAAAGCCAGTTTGGGATGGAGCTTCAGAACTAATTTACCAAAGCGAGTCGCGATGGGATGCTTCTGAGGCTGCCAGTTGCCCCCCTCCATGGGGCGGATTAACTTCCTGTCGCGCAATTTACGAAGCTGCGCGTGCTGGAGGCTTTCTCGTTTGAAGTCTGGAAGTAGGTCAAGCACCGTGAGACGGCCATCTGCGTTAATGATCGTTTGAAACAACTTTACTTCCTCGGCGGACAGTTCGTTCATTGCCTCAACGATATCTTGCAACATTTCGTCTAACGCCCCTTTTGCTTCTTCAGGGGTTAGCTCTGTCTCAAACCCAAAAAGAATAAACTTGAAGGACTTCACTTTGAGAGAATCAGAAAGCCGGTACAGTAGGGAGCGAATTGGATTTCGGAAGTATAGTAGGATAATCAACGTGGTGACCGGCCATGCTAATGGCGCCAGGACTGCCGCTACATCCGTTGCACTCATGCCCGTTTCTCCTTTTGTTAATATTATAAGGAGTGAAACAGTGGATGGTACAAGAGATTAAAAGCAAAAACCCACCCTATTCAGGTGGGTTTACGCCAGTCTATAGGGCGGGTGGGACTTGAACCCACAAGAGGTCTCCCTCGGCAGATTTTAAGTCTGCTGCGTCTGCCTGTTCCGCCACCGCCCCTCTGGAGATAATTGTAACCGAAGACTGGTATGCGTCAAGATGGAGAGAGCATGAAAACAGGGCTTTACAATGTCGAAAGCCCAGGTGAATTGGGAATGCATCCTGATTCCCAAACCCTTTTTCCAAGCAAGAGAAGGGGCTGTAAGAAAGATCCTGCGCTACCCGAGAAAGGAGCAAGTTGGTTTGTGAAAGGCGCAGGTAGCAAAAGATGGCTTTCAAAACCGAAAGCCATCTTTTGGTGAACTTCAGAGGATGTTACTTTTCGATGCGCGGGGCCAGCCATAGGGCGCGGTCACTGCTGGAGGAGCCGTTGGCGAAGACGGTCAGGATGAAGCGGACGTCTTTGCCAGCCAGGCTGCTGAGGTCTACATCCACAGAATTGTACAATTCATCGTAGATCTCGTTCCAGGTGGCGAGGGTCTGGATAGAGCCGTCACCGATCTGGTAATCAAGCTGGAACTTGACATCACAGCCGTTGGATTTATAGGTGCAGCCGATGATGGCTTTGAAGTGCTGACCCAATTCGACCCGATAGGAGGGGTACTTGCCGCGGATGATGCCATCATTGATCATCTGAGGATAAGTGAGAAGGGCGGCCTCATCATCTATGTAACCGCTTTCGAGTTGCGGTTTTTCATAGCGGAGGACAAAACCACGACTGTCGTTTTCAGGGCTGGGACAAACCAGCTTGCCAGCGCCACTGCTCCATTCGGCTGAGCAGAAGTTAGCAGAGAAGTCGTAAGGATAGTTCGAGGTTGGGACAACAGCTTTGATATCCACATAGAAGGGATTGTCACTACCTTTCAGCCCGAACAAGATCCCTGAAGCATCACGCAGTTTCCAGTTACCACGATAGCTGCCAGCGTTACCGGGAGCGACGAGGGTTACGGAAAGGTCGATGACCTGACCTGGGGCAACACTGCCGGGGAAATCGACAGCAGAAGGTCCGCTCATCTGATTCCCACTGACATAGACGAGATCATAGGAGGTGGTCCACGTGCAAGCGCCCACGTTCTTTAAGCGCCAGGTCTTCGTAAAGGTAGAGCCAGGCGAGAAGGTGGAACCATCGGGAACGGTGACGTCGCTCACAAACTGAGCCGCGTTGCAAGGAACAGGTGTGGCAGTCGGTGGGAGCGGCGTGACGGATGGAATGACGATGATGGGCGTGCTGGTACTGGTTGGCGGCGCCTGTGTTGCGGTAGCCGTTGGCGGAAGCGGCGTGGCGGTCACTGTATCCGCCGGAGAAGCCGTATCCGTTGGAGACTGCGGCTGCATGGTGACTGTAGTGATGACCGGCTCGGGCGTGTTAGTAGGTTGGGGAGCCAGTTGGGTTTGAACCTGGGCAACCTGGGTCCAGAGGGCAAACTGAGTGGCGGTGGCCTGAGCGGCCTGGATAATGAGCGCGTTTTGTGTGGCCTGCAGGTCAGGGCCCCCGGTGGAAGGAATTCCAATCATGGAGCAGCCGACCAGCGAAACAGCCAAGAACAACAATGCGGTTACGATGATGAACTTCTTACTCATAGCATTACTCCTGAAACGATCTACAATCCTTGAAACACGTGAACTTTGGCAGCACCGCTGAGGCCAGCGCCAGAATGGACATTGACGCCGGGATATTTAAACCTGCGATGATCAAGCTCGCGTGAAGCTATCTACTCATAAGACGATGAGCGAGGCGAAGAAGTTCCAACTTTTATTGAATTTATGCACTTTCGGATGAAGATGTTTCGTCAGACGGGAAAGAATCGAGGGGCATGATTGTTTCAGGATTGGTTTCAATCATTTCAGCCTCGACCGTACCGCGAGTCAGTTCGCGCAGGGCATCTTGAAACGGCTCAAAACGCTGCACAGCGAAACGGATTGTGAGGGTAACATCCACGCCAAAGGATTCATCGAGTATCTGCCCGTTGTATTCGGCGACTAAAAGGCGGATGCGGTCGAAGTAGGTATACTCACACACCAACATGACCGTATGCGTGGGAATTTTTTCGGCGCGAGGCAGCACTTCTAAAACAGCTTTAACGGCATCTCCATAGGCGCGGACCAGGCCCCCCGTGCCGAGCTTGGCGCCGCCAAAGTAACGCGTGACGACAACGACCACGTCGCCCAAACCGCTGCCCTGCAGGACAGTCAGCGCAGGGCGACCAGCCGTACCTGAAGGCTCCCCAGCATCGGTACAATGGGCAGTGACACTGGCTCCGGAACCAATTAGAAAGGCTGGAACGTGATGGGAAGCATCGGGGAACTCCTCTTTGATGCTGGCGATAAAGGCGCGAGCTTCTTCAACGCTGAAAGCGGGAGCAGCCGAGGCAATGAAGCGCGAATTGATCACAGTGATTTCCGCGCGGGCGGGTGAAGCAGGGATAGGGTAGCGTTTCATCATCTTTATAAGTATACTCGGGGATGCGAAAACCTATGATCGAGGACAGGTATGAAACGAGGCATTGATACCATTGGAGTGGGCGTGGGAGTGCTGCTTGTGAACGAACGAGGCGAACTTTTCCTGGCGCGGCGAGGTCCACAGGCAAAGAATGAACGGGGACTGTGGGAGTTTCCAGGTGGGTCCGTGGAGTTTGGGGAACGGCTGATTGAGGCATTGCGGCGGGAAATCCGCGAGGAGTATGGCGTAGAGATTGAAGTGGGTCAACTGCTGGACGTGGTCGACCATATTCTGCCGGAGGAAGGCCAGCACTGGGTATCGCCGACCTATGTAGGGCGGATCACCTGGGGAGAACCACGTATTTTGGAACCCGACAAGTGCACCGAGATTGGCTGGTTTGCGCCTGATAAGGTACCAGCGGATCTGACTGTCATCAGCCGGGAGAACTTACGGAATTATCTAAAAACTGCTGCTGAAAGGCGTGCTGGGCAGCCTGATACCCCTGCCGGATGAGCACCTGGGTACGCTCATCGTAGTCGATGATGCGGGCTGCCGGGAAGAAGTCATTGGGGGCAACGATTACCACCCGCACCTGGCGAATGGCGGAGAGCTGCGGATCGTTCAGGCGGCGTCCAATTTCAGCCAGACGGTTATAGGCTTCGATCAGTTTCAAACGCTCGCGGAAGGAAGCCAGGAGGGTCCAGTCGAGAGCCCAGGTGATGGCTTCACTAAAGTCCCGTGGAAGTTGAGGGGAAAGGGCAGCCGTGCTGCCAGCGAGACTACGCCAGGGGGTCATTAAGACCACGACCACTTCCATATCCTCCTCACCAGGACGGGCGCTGGCGGCATCCAGCGCCACCCCCAGCGGGGTGTTCGCCACCAGAGCGCCATCCCAGTACACCCCTTGGGACGGCTCATCGTAGGTCCAGGGATAGACCAGTGGAATGCTGCAACTCGCCAGGATGCGCTGAAGGGTAATGCCGGTGAGTACATCCGAACGGGGCTGCGCGGAGGCACGGCGATAGATGGGGTGGTTGCTGAAAGTGACGCGCTGACCTGTGCTAACGTTGGTCGCGTTAATTAAAAGCGTGGTAGGACTTTGTGCTATGCGGTGTTCATCCAGACAAAGACGCTCCTGGAGCGTACGGCGCAAAGGGCCGGTATCGAGCAAGTTAGACCAGCGCCCTAACCAGTACGCGCCGAAGCGGCCCAAACCAGGCAGCGGCAGCCAGGATTTTTCGGGAAGAGGGGAGGTTGATTCAGACGCAGGAACCGGTGGTAAGGAAACACCAATGAGATTCTTAAGCACCTGATTCGCTGCCCAACGGGAAAAGCGCGACATGCCGGGGGGAAGACCTTCGATATCTCGCTCTCGCAGGGAACGCCAGAAGCTTTCCAACTCATGCGGGTGGATGCCCTGTACGATGGCAGCGCCATTGACTGCGCCAATGGAGGTGCCAACAACAATATCCGGCTGCCAGGAGCCCTGGTGAGCAGGAGGAAGGCCAGGTTTATGCGACTGGCATAGATAGCGATAAACGCCAGCGTGGAACGCCCCTCGCCCTCCACCGCCCGATAAAACCAGTGTGCGGATGGTGCTCATCAGTGACCCCTTCAGTGACTTTTTTTGGACAAAATGCACGTCTGAACTGGGTTAAGTTTATGGCAAAGTTTCCTTTTCTGCCATCCCTTTCCGGTATAATCATCCCGATATTTACAGAAACTTAAGGGGGGTGTGTTTGATTCAGGCGGCTTCCAGGTACCAACCAAACGCACAAACACAATTTTAAGGAGCAAGCATGGCAAGTGAGGCGAAACGCCCTTTCGCTTTTTTCATTACACCTCATGGATATGGACACGCAGCCCGAGCAGCGGCGGTGATGCTGGCTATTCGCAAGCAAGCGCCAGGTGCATTCTTTGAAATCTATACGAAGGTACCAGCATGGTTCTTTCAGGTCACTTTACTGGACGGGTTTGCTTATCACGAACTTTATACAGATGTTGGACTGGTGCAGGATTCGGTGATGGAAGAGAATCTGCCGGGGACGGTGCGGCGGCTGGAGGAAATGCTGCCTTACGATGAGCAGCAGATCGAAAAGCTGGCGGATGAGATTCGGGCGGCGGGCTGCGAGATGGTGCTGTGCGACGTCGCGCCGATGGGGATCGCGGTGGCGAAGGCAGCCGGGCTGCCCTCTGTTTTAGAGGAAAACTTTACCTGGGACTGGATTTATGAAGGCTACATGGACGAGGAGCCAGGGCTGGCAGACCCCAGCACGTACCTGCGGAAGATGTTCCGGTCGGCGGATCTGCATATTCGGACTGAGCCAGCATGCGCGCATGATTGGACGGCGGACCTGACAACGAATGTGGTGGGGCGGGAAGCACGGAATCCAATGGAGGTAACGCGCGAACAACTGGGCATTCCGGTGGAGGCGCGGATGGTACTGGTGACGATGGGTGGGATTGGGAGTCAGTATCCGTTTCTGGAGAAACTGAAAGAGATGCCAGAAGTGTATTTCTTAATCCCAGGAGCAAGCCCGGAGCATGAGAAAGATGAGAATGTTGTGAAGATTCCGCATCATTCCAGTTTCTACCATCCAGACCTGGTGGAAGCGGCGGACCTGGTGGTGGGCAAACTAGGCTACAGTACGGTGGCAGAAGCGTACCTGGCGGGGATTCCGTATGCCTATATTCCCAGACCACGGTTTCGGGAATATGAACCGATGAGTGAATTCGTGGTGGAAAAGATGCATGGGGTGGAAATCCGAGAAGAACGATTTTACGAGGGGGAATGGCTGGGGATGCTGCCGGAGCTGCTGGCAGTCCCGCGGCAGCGACCGAACAAGCCAAACGGGGCGGATGAAATCGCTCAATTCTTGCTTGCATAAAAGGGATGAGGGCTGCGGAAAACCCGCAGCCCTCATCCACCTGTTTTTATTCTTTTTCTTCTTCTCGCTCACCCACTGGCTCAAGATCAAATGGAACCCCGATCCGGCTGCCAACATCCTTAAGGGCATTCACGACTTCTTGCATAAGGGGGACGCCTTCTTTCAAGTTGCGGTCGGCCAGCTCATACTCTTTTTCACCGGCAATGTAAATGCGATCCTGATCGACGGCCCTGGGAGCATTCTTCAACTGATCCAACAGAGCATCCATATCGCGCTTAAACTCGTCGACTGGACGGAAGGCGTCGATGCGAACAGCAGCGAAGAAGTGACCGACATCAGCGGGACGATCCTCGTTGGGATGACCGACGGACTTCCCAAAGGAAGCGCCGGACAGGATACCGGAGAAAATATCGACCATCAGAGCCAGACCGTAGCCTTTATAGCCGCGCATGATATCCGTGCCGCCGAGGGCCATGAGCGCGCCGCCCTTGATCACCGCGTTTGGATCGGTGGTAAAAGCCCCGGTTTGATCCACCCCCCACCCTTCGGGAATGGGCTGCCCGGCCTTTGAATAGACAGTAACCCGACCGATGGGGACAATGCTGGTCGCCATATCTAGCACGTAGGGGCGGTTGTTCGTGGCGGGAGCCGCTACGGCAATGGGGTTGGTGCCCAATACAGCGGTGCGGCCATAGGTGGGGGCCACAAGAGGCTGTGAATTGGTGAAGCTGATGCCGATCATGTCGTGCGGCAGCGCCATCATGGCGTAGTAACCGGCAATGCCGTAGTGGTTGGAGTTGCGAACGGTGGTCATGCAGACGCCGCTCTCGCCGGCCTTCTCGATGGTTCGCTGCATGGCATGGTACCCAACCACCTGTCCCAGGCCGGAACCAGCATCCAGGGCGAGGCTGGCAGGCGTTTCACTTAAGATTTTGACCGGGGACTTGGGGTCGATCACGCCTCGACGAAGGCGCGTGCCGTAGTAGGTGTCCAGGCGGATCACGCCATGTGAGTCAACTCCGCGCAGGTCGGCAGTGGTTAAAACATCGGCGACAATGCGGGCATCTTCTTCAGGTACATCGTACTTCCCTAAGAAATGGACAACATAGTCACGCAGATCACCAAGACGATAAAGTAGTTTTTTCATGGTCTCCTCGTTTCGGATATGGTTTCCCCTCAAGATGGACTCTGGCATCCATGAAACCGAGACAAATTCCGCACTGAACCTGTACGGAATAGATGTGTTTGCCGCAACTGACAACACGGGCCGGGAACAAACGGGTAAATTTATTTTCGGCTCGATACATATTATAATCAGAACAAAGAAGCATGAGTGCAAGAATGGGACTTGAACCACAGCTTTCTTAAAGTTAACCACCCAGAAAAGACTCGAGCGAGATCAGGCTGCGCAAGTATTTCAAGTGACTTTAAGAAGACCATAAGACTAGAGCTGGCCTGACGGCTTGAAATTCTATTTTTATCCAGCGGTAGTTGCGAGTGGAGGAAACGATATGCGTGTAAAACTGGCTTATGGAAGTGAAGGTTTACAGGTAGATGTGCCGGAACAGGCAACCGTGATTGAACCCTTGTTTGTGGAAGGGCTGGCAAATGAAGCCGAGAGCATTCGGGCTGCCCTGCGCGCGCCGATTGGCAAGCCAGCCTTGCAATCCCTGGTTTCGCAAGAGGACACTGTCGCAATTGTATTCAGTGATATTACGCGACCGATGCCTAACGACCGAGTGTTGCCGGTACTTCTAGGGGAACTGGCCCAGACAGGCATACCCAATGACCAAGTTGTGCTGATCAACGCATTAGCAACTCACCGGCGGCAGACTGAGGAAGAACTGGAGCGGATGCTGGGAGCGGATCTCGTTCAAAATTACAGGGTGGTGCAGCACGATGCCTGGGATGATGCCAACCTGGTGGACGTGGTCCCCAACCGGGCCGGGCGGATGGTACGTGTGAACCGGCTGTATATGGAAGCAAGTGTGCGCATCTTAACCGGGTTTATCGAGCCACACTTCTTTGCAGGTTTCAGCGGCGGGCCAAAAGCGGTGCTGCCGGGGGTTTCGGATGCTGAAGCGGTGATGGATAACCATAACGCGGAGATGATCGCAGACCCAAAGGCCACCTGGGCTGTGACAGAAGGCAATCCCATCTGGCAGGAGATGTTTCGGGTGGCAAACGCCAGCGAGCCGACGTTCTTGCTGAATGTGACCCTGAACCGCAATAAAGAGATTACCGGGGTATTCGCAGGCGATCTGCGGGAAGCGCATCAGGCAGGGATGGACTTTGTGAAGCGCAAGGCGATGCAAGCGGTTCCGCAGGCATTTGATGTGGTATTGACCTCCAACAGCGGCTATCCGCTCGATTTGAATCTGTATCAGGCCGTTAAAGGCATGTCAGCGGCGGCGCAGATTGTCAAGCCAGACGGTGATATTATCATCGCGGCAGAGTGTTGGGACGGCATTCCGACCCATGGACAGTACGCGCGGCTGCTGCGCGAAGCGAATTCTTACGAAAGCCTGTATGAACGAATTATGACGCCGGGATTCCGCAGTCAGGATCAGTGGCAGGCGCAAGTCCAGGCGAAGATTCAGATGAAAGCAAGGGTGCATGTATACGCAAGCGGGCTTTCTGCTGAGGAACTGCGCGAAGCCAAAGTCATCCCGTGCAACTCTATTGAGGACACCCTTGCGGAGATCCTGAGGCAGAAACCGGATGCGACCATCGCAGTTTTGCCAGAGGGTCCGCAGACTGTGCCTTATTTACAAGATTAAGGGCAGGTCGGAATCTTGTTGATCATGCAAGATCGCCGGTAGGCGTTGGAGGGAATGTTATATGACGCATGAATTGATGCAGCGCGAATTGATGATTGATCTGGACAGCGGCGAATATCAGGTAAACCCGATTACGGATGAACGTATCATCGGGCCAGTAGACTATGGGTGGGTACGCTATCAGGAAGCAGTTCAGGCGAGCGGACGCAGCGACCCGGAAGTGATGACCTGGGGCGGCGGTCCACTGGCGGGTTCGCGCATCCCGGGAACGCGTCGGCTGGTGTTTTGCGGGTATTCGCCGTTGTGGGAAGGCTTTTACGTTTCCAGCCTGGGGGGCGGCGCGTATATGATGCACCGAGTAGGGGTAGACTTCATCTGCATTCGAGGCAAGGCGCCCGAAGATTCTGTTCTGATTTTGAAATCATAAAAATGGAGAAGTGACGGTACAGATCGAACCCATCCGGCCTGACGTTCTATGGACAGGGAATGCAGACGCTAACGGGGACCAGCTGATCGGGTTTTACGCTTTGCAGCAAGCCATTTATGACCGCTACCATCAGGCGTACGCAGGCGATAACGTGCGGGTGTTCGCAGTGGGGCCGGCGGCGCGCAGTACCAACCAGGGCATCATCGGCAGTAACCACGTGCATCAGGGCGAGATCACAGCGATTGAAGACTGGGCCGGGCGCGGCGGGTTAGGATCGCGCTTGCTACAGGCGCACCGGATCGCGGGCTGCATCTTTGGCGGCGACTGGGAGGACCCAGATTTAAAAGATTCCAAAGAGATCGACGATTATTTCAAGCAGTACTACGGCGAGTCGATGATCCGGGTGGATCTGGGCGCGACGGAAAAGTACCGCTATACACCAGGATTTCACACAGGCGGGACGTTTGGCGTGAATATGTACACGATGGAAGATAAACTGCTCAGTTTTAATTATGAGTCGATCCAGGCATCTTCAGATGAGCGTTTGGAACAGCAGCAGGAATTCATCGCCGAACACTACCTGAAGCAGTTTAATGAAGAAATTATTGAGCCGAAGAACTTCAGTCACTGCGGCGAACCCTGCTCGGTGGCGTGTAAGAAATTTGACCGGATCTATAAGAAAGACTACGAACCTTACCAGGCGCTGGGCCCGCTGTGCGGGGTATTTGACCAGCGCGCGGCGGAAGAATTAAATCACTTTGTGGACGCGATGGGGCTGGACGCCATCCAAACTGGCGGGACAGTTTCATGGATTATGGAACTGGCACGGGATGGCCTTTTGGATCTAACAGAGTTTGGCCTACCGGATGCCAGGGAAATGGCGTTCCGGTTCGCGGCAAAGCGGGAAGACTTTGACGTGGTAGAAGACTCGCGGCGCAATGCGGATTACGCGATGAAAGTAGTCGCGATGATCATGTTTGAGCCAGCCGGGGAGCCTTTCCGTCAGGGAATCCGGTATGCGGCGAACTGGCTGGATGCGCAGTTGGGACTGAAAGCACGAGGAAAACGGACGATTGACCGGGCGGTATTTAACGCGCACGGGCAGTCTGGAGGGCTGACGCCCAATATGTACTGGGTACCGGGAATGTTAAGCCCGATGCCGATTATGGGGAAGTATTTTGTGTATTACGGGCTGGAATTCCTGCCACCGCACGAGTTGGGAAAACGATGCGTGCAGCGCATGACGATGGAGTTATTCAGTGAAAACAGCGGAGTGTGTCGTTTCCACCGGAAGTGGGTGGAAGCGATTGTGGATGAGATTATCACGGCACACTATCACTTCCCAATCGATTATAAGGCACACCAGTTTGCGCTGGCAAAAAACATTTATGAGCAAGAGGGAGAGGCCAGTTGTTTTTGGGACAGCGAACGCACCATTGATGTCATCAAGACCTATCTGGAAGGATGGGCAGAGCGTGGGTTGAAAGACCCGGCGCTGGATGACTGGATCGGTCGCTTCCAAAAGGATAAATGGGAAGCGGCTCAGGACTATTGGAATGAAATGCGGGCCGGAATTGCGGAAGCCTTTGCAGCCGGAGCAGATGCGATCCCGGATACTGTAGCACCGTATCAGGCGGCCCGGCTGGATGTAATGGAGAAATCGAAGAAAGTATGACCGTTCAAACGCGCAGTTTGCGCACCCCTGTCAAACGTGAAGGCGCGGAGCGCTACCTGCTGCTCTCACTGGTGAGTTTCGCGATGTCGGTGATTGTGACGCGCACCTTTTTACAGTTGACCGGCTATCCACAACTGGGTAACGGGACGCTGCACATTGCGCATGTGCTGTGGGGTGGTCTACTGCTGTTTATTGCATCGCTGCTGCCGCTGCTACTGGCGAACCGCTGGGCGTTTAATACCAGCGCCATCCTGAGTGGGATCGGAGTGGGATTGTTTATTGACGAGGTGGGTAAGTTTATCACCCAGACCAACGATTACTTTTACCCACCGGCAGCGCCGATTATCTATGCATTCTTCTTGTTGACGGTACTACTGTATCTACAAATCCGGCGGCCCGAAAAGCCTAACCCGCGCACTGAACTGTACCGGGTGCTGGAAGGGTTGACCGAAGTGCTGGACCATGATTTGGATATCCACGAACGGGCAGAACTGCAAGAGGGGCTGCAAGATATTTGCATGAAAACGGATGACCCCAATCTGAAGCAGCTCACCGAATCGCTGTCTAAGTTCCTGGATGAGGAAGATTTGCACCTGGTACAAGCACATCCTACCTTGTGGGACCGGCTGCACATTCATATTCATCCCCTGCGCCTGAAGCTGATAACGCAGCCGCGCCTGCGGTGGTTTTTGATCGTTTCGCTGGGGGGAATGGGCGTGACGGCCCTGATCGAGTTTGTTCTGCTGCTGGCAGCCATCCCAACCCCTGGGCCGGCCCTGGAGATCCTGCTCAAGCCGCTCATCACGCGGGGCGAGTTACACAGCGCTCAACAAGCTTTGTGGTTCCTGGTGCGCGTTCTGTTAGAGGGTGGGTTTGGCGCTTTGCTGATTGTGGCAGGCGGATTGTTTACCATCCAGAAGGAGCGCCAGGCTATTCAACTGGCAACGCTGACCCTGATTGTCTGGCTGACGGTGATCAATCTGTTGGTGTTTTACCTGGATCAGTTTGGGGCATTGGTCACGACGCTGGTGCAGTTCTTTGTACTGATGGCGCTCACCTATTACCGGCGCAGATACTTACAGCGCTCGAAATTGTAAGCCGAGATTGCAGTCAGCGTGATAATGAGCGAGCGCACCAATGCTTGGGAGAATGGCGCGCTCGCTTTCGTTTTATGAGCTTTCCTGAGCGCCAAAGGTAGGATCCTCTCCAAAGTAGCCGCCGGCCTCAGTGGGGGCAAATACCCGAATACCGGCATCGCCACCCATAGGGCACTGATACTCACATACGCCACATCCAATGCACAACTCTTTGATGACAGAGGGCCGCTGGATCGTAACCATCTCATCACGCCCATTCGCAACCCGCACCACCTCTAAGCGTATCGCTTTGCGAGACAGGGGGCAGGCTTCTTCACAGACGATGCAGTCAATGTTATAGGCCCAGGGCAAGCAGCGGTTGCGATCGACCCGAGCGAGACCGATGGGGGTAGTGCGTTTTTCCGGTAAGGTGAGGGGTGGAAATCGCTCCGGTGGGGCAAACCTGCCCACAAGCGCTGCAGTTGTAACTACAGTACCCGAGGCGCGGCTCCAGGCGGGGGGTGAGCATATTCTGCCAGCCTCCTTCCAGAAAACTGGGTTGAAGGCCCTGGGTGGGGCAAACTCGAACACACTCATTACAGCGGATGCAACGCGCTTCGAAGTCCGCCTCTACTGCGCCAGGTGGGCGCACAAGCATCGCAGGTTGGCGTTTTCGAATGGATTCAGCGCCAGACAGAGACGCCCAGAGCGCCGCCAGACCGAGGGCGCCGATCGCTTCACGGCGGCCGGGATCGTAGGACTGACCGGGGGCTGGCCGCCAGCGAGGCAGCATGAAGCGAAAGTCGCTGACATCACGCGGACAGGATTGAATACAGTCGTAGCAGACAAGGCACTCGGCGGGATCACTGGCGAAGTTCTGATCGGCGCGGATGGTATCCGTGGGGCAGTGGCGGGAGCAAGCAGCGCAGTTGGAACAGCCCTCTTTGACGACCCGGCGAAAGAGCGAGAAGCGCGAAAGCAGTCCAAACAGACCGCCGAGCGGACAGAGGTAACGACACCAAAAACGCTCGGCCCACCAGTTGAGGGCGATTAGACCTGCGAAGAACAGGAAAATGGGGATGGTGAGGGTAAAAGCAGGTTGGACATCTTTAAAGAGAGGATAAACCAGGCCAGCATGAACGGTATCGAGGGCGGGCCATAGGAAGGGGAAGGTGTATAAAAGTGATTCAACCTGGAGTACGGCAAAGCGCAAGCCAGGCCAGATGGCGTCCGCAAGAGAGCGCGTCAGAATGGTGATGGGGTCCAGAAAGAGGAAGGTCTGGCTGCCCAAGAGAGCGGCAATCACCAGCAGGAGCAAGAGGAGATATTTCAGAGAGCGCCACCGCTCGGCAGGTGGTTTTGGACGACTGCGCCAGGAACGGCGAGGAGAAAACAGGTCGAGGACTGTACCCATCGGGCAAAACCAGCCGCACCAGACCCGGCCAAAGATCAACGTGACCGATAGCGAGATGAACGCCAGGGCAAAGCCCGCCATCACCCCGCGCGCCGCCAAAGAAGCCGTGAGCGCAACCAGCGGGTCGAGACGATAAAATACAATTTGTAGGGCGGCACGCTGGGTGGTCAGAAAAGTGGTATCAACGAACAGCAGCAAGAAAAACAGCAGCGCCAAACCCTGAACAACACGGCGCAAGGTACGAATGGTCTTTGCGTTCACGCTGGTGATCCTCTCCGGCAAAGCTTATGCCGTGATCTCTTCCACTTCAATCGCGTTTAAATCCATTGTACCCAAACCCATTTCAGCGGAAGCCTTAATGAAAGGAATATCGTTCCCGGTTAAATCAAACAAAGTGGCCGCGTAGGCATCGGCAGCGACAATATCATGGCTGGCAATCACCATATTGTTCAGCTTTACATCGTTCAGGTTACCACCGGTAGGGCCATTTCGCATGAGTGTGCGGACGGCATCAACCACGGTCAAACCAGGGCGAATGACGCTGATCAGGTCAGCAACTCGCTGCCCCATCTGGGCATGGATCGCAGAGCGATTTTCAACGACACCTAACAGGTTCTTTCCACCAGCAGTGATGCGCGCCAAGCTGTGATGCTTGGCAATGGGGACATTGATCAGCAGATCAGCCGCAAGAACATCCTGATAGATTTCCCAGTTTTGAATCGCTTTGCCCTGCGGAATCTCAGTCTTTTTGAACTTGTTGGAGTTCATGACTTCTATTTCCCCACCCGCCGCTTTGACAGCATCGGCAATGCCGCTCTTGGCGTAGGCACTCTCAGCGGTCCCTCCGAAGGGATAATCCATTACCCGTACCCGCTTTGCACCAGCCCCTAAAGCCAGCTTGACCAGCGTGGCAACGACAACAGGATTGGTGGTAGCGCCGTACTCATAGGAGTAGTAGTCGGTGCAGATATTGGGCTTTATTACGACATCGTAACCCGATTTGACAAAGCGCTCGATCCCACCGAGCGATGCGAGCGCAAGTTCGGTGATGCGAGCCGGATCTTCACCGCGCGCCACCGCCAGATAAGCCTGATCAGCGGAAGGAGTCGGGATGGTTTTCTCCTGAGAAGGCACAGAAGCCGCGGTACCGGGCTGTGCCCCACAAGCCGTAAGCGCCACAGCTCCAGCGGCAAGAGTCAGGAACCGCAAGGAGGCGCGCCGGGTGATGGGCGTGGATAACCTGCTCAATGCAGGCGACATCGCTTGTTTTTGGAATCTAGCCATGAAAAGAACCTCCATCCTGGAAATGACGATGTCTCAAAACAATGGGTAATCATAAAAATCGCGCTCATCTTGCCAACCCATGAGCGCGAGTGAATTTTATTGTACAGAGCCATTCAAGGGGCGACAAGAGTTTGTTGTCACTCTGAATGTTGACAAAAGTCCTAAGGAATTTCCAACAGGATGCTTTTACTGATCGACCAACAACTTATTCTGCAAAGCAATTGCGACCGCTTCTGTACGGGTAGCAGCACTCAGCTTAGAGAGAATACTGCTGACATGAAACTTGATGGTTGAGCGGCTGACTACCAACCGGTCGGCAATTTCGAGGTTGCTGAGTCCTTTAACCATCAAACCTAACACTTCTTTTTCACGATCAGTCAAGTCAAACTTCTCGGATTGATAGTGACTGCGATTCGCCTGGATGAGCGCCTGGGCGGCTTCTGGAGCCAGTGTAGGACGGCCGGCTGCCGCAGCGCGCACAGCACAAGCAAGGTTATCGGCAGAGACATTTTTCAGCAGGTAGCCAATCGCTCCAGCGCGCAAGGCCCCCTGCACCAGATCATCTTCTTTATAACTGGTCAGCGCCACCACCTGAATCTCAGGCCACAAACGGCGAATCTCCTGAGTAGCTGTGGCGCCATCCATCTCTGGCATGACCAGATCCATTAAAACGACATCGGGGTGTAACCTGCCGCAGAGGTAAACGGCTTCTTTGCCATCACTGGCCTCGCCGACAAATTCCAGATCGTCAAATACCATGAGAAAGGTTGCCAGGCCACTGCGCACGACGGCATGATCATCCACCAGTAACACGCAAATCTTATCTTTATTGGTCATGTTGGATCTCCTGTTGCGTTTGGTCCGACCAGATGACAATCACATGGGTACCCTGCTCTGGCCGACTGGTGATCTGCAAAGATGCGCCCACACTGGCGGCACGCTCGTGCATAATGTTCAATCCGAACTGTTCTGGTTTTGCATCTAATGATTGAAACCCAACGCCATCGTCCTGAATTATCAGCTTAAGCCCTTCTAAACCGAGCGAGAGGCGCACCTGCACTTGTTTCGCGCGAGCATGCTTATTCGTGTTGTTGAGGGCTTCTTGCATGATCCGATACAGAACAACTTGAACATCGGGCGGCAAGCTGCGCTGACCCTCCACCTGCACCTGTACAGGAATGCAGGTGCGGGCGGCAAAAGCATCACAGAGCTGACGCACTAAATCGGCAAACTCGACTTCCATTAAAGCGGAGGGGCGCAGTTCTACCAGCAAGTTACGCATCTCAGCCAGCGCACCCCGCGTCAACTGGCGCAGTTCATCCAGGCGCTGCTGCCCTTCCAGTGGGCTGCGATCCCAAATGCGCGGCAGCACATCGGCAATCAAAGAAGCGGAGAAGAGCGTCTGGGTAACAGCATCATGCAGCTCACGGGCAAGGTGCTGGCGTTCTTCCAGAGCGGCTGCTTGCTGGGCCTGTTCATATAAACGGGCATTTTCCAGCGCAATGACCGCGCCAGGGGCTAACATGGTCAGCAAGCGGCGATCATTCACCCCCAGGCTGTGAGGCGTCTTATTGGCAACCGTGATCGTGCCTAACGGTCCATTGGCTGAAAACAAGGGAACAACGACAAAAGAACGAGCATGAACAGCATCTACCAGATGCGCATAAACGCCATGTTCATGATCCACATCGCTCACTAAGAATGACTGTCCAGACTGTATGGCGCGACCAGCAAGGGAGCCATTCATGGGCAGATGAAGACCACATACCTGAGACGCCACTTCCCCGGATAGGACCGCAATTTCGAGGTGATCTTGTTTCAACAAGTATACGGCGCTCATATCGGAAGAAGTTAATCGGCGGGCCTGATCCGCAATCATTTGCAAAACGGCAGCCAGATCCAGCCGGCTGGTGAGGGCTTGCTGAACCGCCAGCAACGTTTGGACTTCATCCGCCCGAGTAACTGGTTTCATGGAGGCCCTCCTATCCTGTATTCGTTCAAAAGGTAACTGCATACGCTCCTTACAATCCCCGCGTGACACTGCACTTATCTCGTTATGAAGGCGCACCACAGCGAAAAACAGGGTGGACCTGCTCTAACGTTATCACAACAGGGAGTATCTAGACGATACCCCTTCGCCCAAACTTTTCCTGGGCGAAGGGGTAGAAATGAACCTGGTCAAAAGTATGAGTTGATGCAGGGGAAGTGCTAAGAATCTGACATCGTAAGAACCGCGGCGCCTTGAAGCTGACCAGAACGCAGCCGATCGAGGGCCTGGTTGGCGTCGGCAAGTGGAAAACGGGTCACTTCGGTATGTACAGGGACTTCGGGGGCAATTTGGAGTAGTTCTTCGCCATCCTGACGGGTGAGGTTCGCAACGGAACGCACCAGGCGCTCTTCCCACAACAGGTGATAAGGAAAAGAAGGAATGTCGCTCATGTGAATGCCACCACACACTACTGGAGCGCCCTTCTTGAGGGCGCGAAGCGCAGCGGGAATGAGGCTGCCGACAGGCGCAAAAATGAGAGCGGCATCCAGGCGATGGGGCGGCATTTGATCTGAGCCACCCGCCCAGGCGGCTCCGAGGCAACGCGCGAAGGCCTGCGCGTCGGTATCGCCGGGGCGCGTGAAGGCATAGATTTCTTTCCCCTGATGCACCGCGACCTGAGCGATGATATGCGCCGCCGCACCGAAGCCATATAAACCCAAACGGCGAACCTCTTCCCCGGCGAGGCGGTAGGTGCGGTAACCAATCAAACCGGCACATAAGAGGGGGGCAGCTTCTACATCAAGATAGGCGGCAGGCAAAGGGAAGCAGTAACGCTGATCCGCCACGGTATACTCGGCAAAACCTCCATCCAGGGTATAACCCGTGAAACGGGGGTGGTTACACAAGTTCTCACGCCCCGATTGGCAGTATTCACAAACTCCGCAGGTATAGCCTAACCAGGGAACACCCACCCGCTGCCCCAGTGAGAAGCGGTCAGCACCTGGGCCATTCTTTACGACCTCGCCAACGATCTCATGCCCTAGGATGAGCGGCAGTTTAGGGTTGGGCAGTTCCCCATCGACAATGTGCAAATCGGTGCGACAGACGCCACAGGCACGCACCCAAATCAGCACCTGTTCAGGGCCGGGCTGTAGAACCGGCACCTGGCGCAGTTGAAGTGGTTGACCGGGCGCTTCCAATATCATGGCGCGCATGGTTTCAGGAATTTTCTCATCCAATTGGCTCATCGATCACCTCCCAAGATCTTACGTTGATATCATTCTACCCCACCCGGTTATCCTTTCGACTTCCTACGGCAGCACGGGAACAGCGAAGCGAATGGTGTATACGGCAATGCCAAAGGCCACAGCAACGTTGAGCGAACCTTTCATACCGAGCATGGGCAAGCTGACTACACGCTCACAGAGAGAGAGAATTCCAGGGTCAACGCCAGTCAACTCGTTTCCAACTACAAGCACGATTGGAGGCCCTGTCAGTTCGGGGATCGAGTCAAAGAGAGAGATGGCGCGCTCGCCACCTTCTAATGCCCACAGGCGCAGCCCACCCGCGCGAAGCTCCTTAGCAAGCGCAAAGGCATCTGGGTGAAAGCTCCAGGACATACTCTTTTCAGCACCCAGGGCTGTTTTGGCGACTTTGGGGTTGGCTGGCGTGGCGGAAACTCCTCCCAGATAGGCGTGATGCACGCCGGCGCCATCGGCTGTGCGCAGCATGGAACCCACGTTCCAGGCACTACGAATATTATCGAGCAAGACTGCTAACTGCGGCCCAGAGGCAGGATGCGCAGATGGGCCGACAAGCGCTTGACCGTAGGGTTCACCAACCGGAAGGGTAACCGCTCGACAGAGAGGACAATGCTCCCCCCTTCTGTCAGCGACCTCAATGGAAAAACGCAGGCGGCAATTTTCACGGGTACATTGTCGAATTTGATAAAGAGTAGTGTCAGGTAAATTTTTCATTAGAAAAAGATTAAGATACTCCAAAACATGTTACATCCTGATCTTAGGTCCTTTACAAGGATCTTGCAATACAAATATAATTGTTTAAAAGCATAAACCAGAGTTAGAATCAGAGCAAATCAATCGATTTGCAACAGTGTTGCAAGAGAACTCAGTTTGACGCTGTTCTTTATCTTTGGTAAACTTCAATCAAACTAGTTCAATATATTCTAACTAGATACAATAGGCAAATGTATTAAATGAATGCTTACTTACCCGAAAAAACTATGGCTTTTCGATCATCGAACTCTAAAGTCGGCGTCTACGTAGACGTAGCGAATATCTACAATAATGGCGGCCAGCGTATGCAGTATGATGTGCTGCGAGAGTTTGCTTGCAGAGATGGCGCTGAACCCGTACGATTGAATGCATACGTAACCTACGATGCTTATCGCGCCGACCGTGATGAAGATTATCGCAAAGGATCAGCTAATTTTCACTCAGCACTGCGTGACCTTGGTTATAAGGTGATTGTAAAGGAAATCCGTTGGTATGAGGACGAATCGGGCAACCGGATTGGCAAAGCCAACGCTGACCTGGATCTTGCCGTAGATGCCTTACTCCAATCAGAGAACCTGGATCGCGTGTTAATTGGCAGCGGCGACGGTGACTTTGTGCAAGTGGTGCGGGCGCTGCAAAACCGAGGCTGTCGCGTCGAAATTATTGGCCTGGATAATGTTTCTTCACAACTCAAGCAAGAAGCGGATATGTTTATGTCCGGTTACTTGATTCCAGGACTCATTCCAGTGAAGTACAGCAAACAGCAGTATGAACAGCCTCCTGCCACATGGGGAGAGATGGGCTCGCGGGTACGCGGTTGGTGTTACTGGCACAGCGAACAAGGATATGGTTTCATGCGCTTCTTACAGCAAGTTTCGCCTGCTTTATGGATCACTGACACACGCCACCCCAAATCTCCATACATGACGGCTTTCTTCCACGATTCGAATTTGCCCTCCTCCGTAAATCCCAACGCGCTCCCCAGCCGGAACTACTTCTTTGAGTTTGAATTAGCCAAGTCTGAACGGGGCGCGGGTATTCAAGCGATGGAGATCGAACTCGCCAGCCGGTCGTGATCCTCATCTTGCAGACCAGATAATCAATATTCTCACATAACAATTCGAAAACACGAAACACAAACAGGCTCAGTTTCCCCTGACGGAGCCTGTTTGTGTTTTTTGGGACTGTCACAAAAGAGCGTTGAGCGGTGTTTAGTAGATAGATAGAGGGCACTGCGAACCTGGCCAAGTGGAAAGGAGTTCCAGCTAAGGTACAATAATGATTGTGAAATCGAGCTCGTCTTTTTTCTCCACAAGTTCGGTTGGATGAACGGGCCTTCGAAGCCATCTTTTCTGAACACTACCCACGCATCTATGCTGTTTTGTTTCGCCTGACTGGAGACCGGTATGAAGCAGACGACCTGACTGCTGAAACGTTCTGGCGTCTATGGGAAAGACCGCCCAGGCAGGATGAAAATCTGGCAGGCTGGCTCTATAGAGTGGCAACACGGCTTGGGTATAACGCACTACGTTCCAAACAACGACGCGCCCAATACGAGTCTGAAGCAGAGAAACAAACCCTGCCCCTTCAGCAGCGAGCTAATCCCGAGCAAACCGCCGAACAACACCTGGAACGCCAGCAAGTGCGGAAAGTGCTGCGAAAAATGGCGCTGCGGGACGTTCAGATCCTCATTTTGCGGTACTCAGGATTGTCGTATCAAGAAATTGCCAGTGCTGTAAACGTAGCAGCCGGGTCGGTAGGAAGCCTGCTGGCACGCGCTGAAGCGAAGTTTGAAGCCCTGTATCAACAAGGAGACGAAGATGCACCCGAAGGATAACCTGCTGCGCGCTTATCTCGACCACGAATTAAGTCAACGGCAAGTGATTCAGCTTCAAGAGCACCTGACGCGCTGCCCGAACTGCCAGACACGCCTGTTAGTGGTAGAAAAGCGGGCACAGCTTGTAAAAACTCACTTTCATGCCTTAGCGCCAGGTTCTGAAGAAATGCACCTTCCTCCTCAAAAAGCATTTCAGCGTTTTACACTTCCAAGAAAGGAACTGTCAACAACTATGTTTAAAAAACGTTCTGTATGGGTTATGCTCGGCATTACCGCCGTTTTGGTGCTGTCTCTGAGCCTGACCCCCGTACGCGCCTGGGCCAGCAGTTTTCTGAGCCTGTTCCGGGTGCAACAGATTACGGTTGTATCCTTTGATCCAACAGCGGTAGAAAACGCTCACGATCAATTATCCAGCAACCGGGATGCCATTCAGCAGATCTTCAAGGATGATCTACAGATGAATGAGCATGGTAAGGCGCAAGCAGTAAACTCGGTAGACGAGGCCGCAGCTAAGGCTGGTTTTGCGCCGCGGCTGCCAGGGGTAGAAGATCAGAGCCCACAACTGGTAGTCAAGCCAGGAATGGACGCGACCCTCACGATCGATCAGCCGAAACTACAGGCACTTTTGGATGCGGCTGAAGTAAACGTGAAGCTGCCGGAGAGCGTGGATGGGAAACAAGTGGTGGTGCAGGTTCCGGATATGATCGCTGCCGGGTATGGCAACTGTTCTAACCTGGATTCACTGGACGGGCCCTTAAATGGATGCACGATGCTGGCACAGCTTCCTAGCCCAACGATTGATGCTCCAGCAGGCTTAGATATGCAAAGCATGGGCGCAGCGATGCTGGAATTCCTGGGGATGTCGAAAACCGATGCCGCGGACTTTAGCAGCAAGATCGACTGGACTTCCACCTTGATTCTGCCGATCCCACAGGGTGAAGGATTCAGCTACCAGGATGTAAATGTGGACGGCGTTTCGGGAACCTTTGTCCAAAAGACAAACGAACCAGACGCGATGCTGCTGTGGGTGAAAGATGGGCGCTTATATGCCCTGCGCAGTGACGCGGGGTTAGAGCAAGCCCTGGCGATTGCGAACAGCCTTCCGTAGAAACAGCGCTTCAAGTCGACGCAACTGCTTGGGTGGTTGTTTGCAGGCAAAGAGCCTGTAAGCAACCACCCAAGTCTACTTATAAATCAAGGGGGCGATTTCGTATGAGAGACACTGCCAGGTGAGACCGGCAGGGTTTCCAGGGAATTAAGAACTCTAATCCCCCCTTGCATATTGTTTTCGATTAGAATCGACCTATGGACCATGAATTTGCCATCGAAACACAGTCGCTGCGGAAGGTATTTGGGGATCATGCAGCAGTACGAGGACTGACTCTGAGCGTGGAACGGGGCGAGGTGTTTGGCTTTTTGGGACCGAATGGAGCCGGAAAGACCACCTCGATCAAAATGCTGCTGGGGCTGGTGAAGCCCAGCGCGGGCAGCGCGCGCCTGTTTGGCAGGCAGGTCGATGACCGAAAGGCACGGGCGCGGGTTGGCTTCTTGCCTGAGCATTTCCGCTTTCATGAGTGGCTGAACGGACGAGAATTCCTGACGCTGCACGGGCAGTTATACAGCATTCAGCCAGAGCGACTGCATCGCCAAATCGACGAACTGCTGGAGCTGGTGGGACTGACGCCGTATCAAAGCCAGCTCTTGCAGACGTTTTCGAAAGGAATGCTGCAGCGGATTGGACTGGCGCAGGCGCTGCTGAACGAACCTGACCTGGTTTTTCTGGATGAGCCGACATCTGGGTTAGACCCGGTAGGACGGCGACTGGTACGGGATATCATCCGCCAGCTCAAGCAGAAGGGGACGACTGTCTTTTTAAACTTCCACTTATTAAGCGAAGTAGAAATTACCTGTGACCGGGTCGCGTTTATCAAACACGGCGAGGTACTGCGCACCAGTGCGGTCAGCGCGCTGGTGGATGGCGAGACGACTGTCACAATTCGGGCGCGCGGTTTCAACCCACAGACATTGACGGACCTGACACAGTGGGGAGGAAACGTGCGTGCGGAGGGCAGCGAAGCAATCGTGATGAGCGTGCGGGATGAAGAGTCCTTACCCGCCATCAACCGCTGCCTGGTGGGAGGGGGCGTAGATGTGTTCTCGATCGTACCGCAGCGCCTATCTCTTGAAGATTTGTTCATCCAGGTAGTCGGAACGGACGGCGGACTATGAAAAATATTTTGACGATTGCCCGGCTCACCTTCCGCGAAGCGGTGCGCCGAAAGATTGCGCTGGCGGCGCTGGTATTGGGGATTGCCTTTTTGGTGCTGTTTAGCCTGGGGTTTTACTATATTCAAAAAGAGTTTAACACATCTGCTACAAATCGC
The DNA here is from genome assembly GCA_963791025.1 of uncultured Chloroflexia bacterium. Classification (GTDB taxonomy): domain Bacteria; phylum Chloroflexota; class Anaerolineae; order Anaerolineales; family Anaerolineaceae; genus DSYU01. The sequence goes on from CAWBQF010000001.1 coordinate 762,857, forward strand.
TTTCCTCCCCCAGAGCGCGTGCGCACAACGGCTTATAACTTCATGGTGCTGGCAGGAATGTACGTCGTAAACTTTTTGGGAATCGCCAGCGGGGCATTAATCACGGCGGACAGCCTGGCAGGTGAAATTCAGTCAGGAACCATCCAAACCATAGTAACCAAGCCCATCCGGCGAAGTGAGGTTGTGCTGGGCAAATGGATTGGGCACGCCGCTTTGCTAATCCTGTACTTGCTGATGATGATAGGCGGGGTTATTTTGAGTGTGCGGTGGCTGGTAGGTTACGCCACCCCAAACTGGCTCACAGGAGCGGGGCTTATCTACCTGAACAGCCTGCTCATTATGACCCTTACCCTGGTTTTCAGCAGTTCATTCTCCACGCTGGCAACGGGAGGGGCTGTTTTTGGGGCTTATGGAGTGGCGTTCCTGGGCGGCTGGGTAGAGCGAATTGGCGGGTTCTTGCAAAATAAAACGGCGACAGACCTGGGTATTTTCTCCAGTCTGCTGCTGCCGAGCGAAGCAATCTGGAACAAAGCCGCGCACGCAATGTCCTCTCCGCTGGTCAACATGACCGGCGTTTCTCCATTCACCTCGGCTTCGGTCCCGAGCAACCTGATGATGGCTTACAGCGTGTTGTATCTGCTGCTGGCTCTGGCAGCGGCGATTTACCTGTTCGCTCAGCGAGATTTATAGAAAGGGCCTGGATGTCATTCTGGCTGGTTATTTCGACGATCGCGCTGCTGTTCAGCCTGGGCGTGACGTATTGGGTTCACAACCAGCACCAGATGGCGGTGGTCGTACGTCCCACGCCGCCCCCACCAGCGCCCGTACCGCTCATTTCGGTGATTGTGCCAGCCCGTAACGAAGAACGGAATATTCAAGCCTGCCTGGAGTCCCTGCTGGCACAGAACTACCCTAATCTGGAAGTGATTGCAGTCGATGACCGGTCCAGCGACCGAACTCCGCTGCTGCTGGCGCAACTGGCGGAGAAGGACGGGCGACTGCGAGTTGTGCAAGGAAACACACTCCCGGAGGAGTGGGCAGGCAAACCACATGCTTTATGGCAGGGGGCTCAGGCGGCGCGAGGCGATTGGCTGTGCTTTGTAGATGCCGATACCTTTGGCAAACCGGAATTGATAACGTCCACATGGAGTTCTGGCGACCCAACTGCAAGCGGATCTCTTTACTGTGCTGACTGACCAGCAGTTGGTTACCTTTTGGGAAAAAGTGCTGCTGCCGCTGGTGTTTACCGCGTTGAGTGTGGGTTTCAGTCCACGAAAGGTGAATGATCCGAAGCGGCGAGATGCGATTGCAAATGGGCAGTTTCTGCTCTTCCGGCGGGAGGCGTATGAAGCCATTGGCGGTCACCGGGCGGTCGCCAGTTCCATCGTCGAGGATCGCGACCTGGCGCAACTGGTCAAAGGAGCTGGTCTGCGGCTGGTAGTGGCGGATGGACGAGCTGTCGCCACGACACGAATGTACACTACCTTTGCTGAAATATGGGAAGGCTGGACGAAAAATATCTTTCTGGGGTTGAGCGGCAACCGGCGGCTGGCGCTGTTGGGCGTTTTCGGGGCGCTTCTGAGCCTTATGGGGGCGTTGGCGCTGCCCGGCTGGTGGATCACGGGGTTGGCGTGGCTGATTAACGGCGGCGGGGCCAGCGCGGCCCTGGTGCTCTTGCAAGCGACGACTGCATGGATATACTTACTTTATTGGCGGGTGTTGACAGCACAAGCGCTGCAAATCTCAGCGCTTTACGCCCTCACGTTTCCAATCGGCTCTTTCATTTTTGCAGCGATGATGTTTGCTTCCACTTATAAAGTTCTTTCAGGACAGGGCGTCACCTGGAAAGGCCGGCGCTATCTATCTAAGACATAATCGGTTACCTGAGGAGAAGTTATGAGCCTACCCGATTCTATTCATCCACAACTGCGCTTAGTGGACGCCCAACCGATCACTTATGAAGGCGAAACTTACCTGCTGCTGCGCGATCCGCTGGAATTGACCGAAAAGACTCTGCTCGTGCCACAGCCCTACGTGCCCATCCTGGCGCTGTTAGACGGCAGCCGCAACCTGGCGACACTGCGCGCGGCGCTGGCATTACGCTATGGTTTGTTCCTGACGCCACAGCGTATTGAGGAATTTGTTGCGGCGCTGGATGATGCGCGGCTGCTCGATAACGAACACTCCCGGCAAGCCATTCAGGAGGCGCAAGAACACTTTCGACAAGCGCCTTTCCGGACGCCAGCCAGCGCGGGAGCATCCTACCCAGAAAATCCACAAGCGCTTTCCAGCTACTTGCAGGGCTTTATCGATAACTTGAACGGCAGTACCCCCACAGCGAACGGCTCTGTGCGCGGGATCATCAGCCCGCATATCGACTATCAGCGAGGCGGACCAGTTTATGCTCAAGTATGGAGTCAGGCAGGCCAGGCAGTGCGCGAAGCAGACCTGGCAATTGTGTTTGGGACCGATCATTTTAGCGAAGGCTACCCGATCAGTCTGACACGCCAGAACTATGCCACGCCGTATGGAACGCTGCCCACCGCAGTATCGATTGTGGATGAACTGGTTGAGGTCGTTGGGGAAGAGGCGGCCTTTGCGGGGGAACTGCATCACCGCAAAGAACATTCGATTGAGTTAGCGGCAGTGTGGATGCATCACATGCGCGCTGGGAAACCGATTGAGATGGCGCCGATTCTGGTGGGCTCGTTGGAGCGCTGGATGCAGCCAGATGAAAATCAAGCTTTGCCTCTGCTGGATGGAGTGATCGAAGTGCTGCAGCGGGCGATGCAGGGACGCAAGGCAGTTGTGGTCGCAGCAGGTGACTTAGCGCACGTCGGGCCAGCCTTCGGCGGCGAAGCAGTAGACCCGGGCAAGTTGGTGGCGTTGAAAGACGCAGACGATGAACTCATTGAAGCAATATGCCGTGGAGATGCTGAAACCTTCTTTAGCGCTATCGAGCGGGTGCAGGACGAAAATAATGTGTGCGGGGTATCCCCTATTTATCTGGCCCTGCGTCTGCTGGGCGTACGCAAGGGGCAGCGCCTGGGCTATTCTGTCTGCCCGGCTGACCAGAATCAGACCTCCGTGGTCACCGTGTGCGGCGTTACCCTCGAATAATTCCTTTCGCCCTTTTTACGCTTAATAAGAGAGCAGAAAAAAGCCGTCGCTGGGGTGGAAAAGCCACCAGCAACCAGAATAATCAATGGCGAGGTGGTGATGAAAAAACAAGTTGGTTCGCTGCTGTTGAGTTTGCTGCTCGCCGGGTGCCAGTTATTCGCCTCGCATCCGACTGTGGTGGATCCTTCAGTCACGGAAGCAACCTTACCCAGTTCAGCACTTCCCAAGACGAGCGATGAACCAGCTGCCTTTGACCAACAAACTGGAAGTGAAAACTTACAAGCCTCGCCGTCCGGACTGTTTTCTGATGCGGTTCTACGTCACTGGCAGCCACAACCCTATATCGTACAGTTAGATAATCTGCCGATTGATATGCGTCAAGTAAGCAATCCAGAAGCGTTGGAAGGATTGACTAACAGCCAGCGCAAGTTTTTGGTAGGAAACGGCTTTGTCGTGCAGGATGCTGCGGAGAATCAGTTTGAAGATATTCGCTTGCGGGTGGCAGACCAACATGGGCAGCCTTACTATCTGACAACGGACGCGGCGTATTACGCCCTGAACCAAACTTATGCCGAACTGTTGAAAGCCCTGGAGCAGGACTACCTGCGCCCACAAATGACCGGACTGCTGCAAGCGACATTAGACCGGGTGCTGGGCTATCAAAAGCAGGCTGTAGGAACAACGCTCGAATCAGATGTGCGCCTGGCAAGTGAATATCTAGCGGTCGCGCTGCGATTGTTCGATCCACAAGCCAGCCTGCCGCCTGAGCTAGCAAAAGAAATCAAGCCACAGGTGGATCAGGTGCTGGCGGCCGGCGCGAAGCAGCCTTCCAAACTGATGCCTGATTTTATAGACGACTACCAGGCCTACCAACCAACAGGACATTACACTACCAGCCGAGAATTAAAGAATTACTTCAGAGGGATGACCTGGCTGAAGCAGATGACGTTTAAGTTGAAAGACCTGCAAAACTCTGCCTACCAACCTTCGCGCGCGCCACTCATCCTGACTTTGGCGCTGGAACAGGCCCAGGTTGGAGAGCAGAACAGCGCCGCCGAAACCTGGAAAACGGTGCAGGAAATGCTCAACTTTCTGAGTGGACCGACCTCCGGTCTTGATCCATCCGAGCTAGCCAGCCTGATGGAATCGGTTTATGGAAAACAGATTGACATAAACGAACTCATGGATGAGGGACTGTGGGTGTCTTTTTTGACGCAGGTCGGTGATCTGTCTGCACCGCTTCTTGATTCAAGCTTTGCTCAATCCACCGTAAACATTCACTCGAGCTGGGAATGGCATTGGATTGGACAGCATTACGCGCTCGACGATCTCATTTTTGAGAACCTGGTGTACGACAAAGTGAGCACTCAGCAGCAGCCCCGCAAGATACCCAGTGTGCTAGATATGATGGCTGTGTTCGGTTCACCGGCTGCTCAGAGCGCACTGGTATCCCAGGGAGAGTCGACCTATGCGAATTACACCAACCAACTCTTCCGGCTGCAAAAGATCGCTCAAGACCAGACAGAGCCGGAATGGTTGAACTCCTTTTCGTCTACCTGGCTGTATACTTTCTTTCCTATGTTGGCAGCGAAAGGGGAAGCTTACCCACCTGCCATGCGCACCAATGCATGGAATTATCGTGAACTCAACTCGGCGTTGGGCAGTTGGGTCCTGTTGAAACATGATGGGGATCTGACAACACCTCCTTCCGGAAGCTCAAAAAACATTAACGCGCTCCGCTCTGGCCCAGCGCCGGCTTACGTGGAGGCCAACCCAGATGTCTTCTACCGCCTATCCTACCTGGCAAATACCCTCTATGAGGGGTTGAATGCGCGGGGGATCGGTCAGCGGGATAACGGCGCTGGGGGAAGCTCCTTATCGCTGATGATGACCGCACTGCAAGAGGTCGCAGCCCACTACCAGCGCCTGGGAGAGATCGCCGCCAGTGAATTGGTAGGAAAAGAACTGAGTGTAGAAGATTTCGCCACCATTCAAGAATGTATCGGGCCGTTCGACTGCCATCCGGGGACGACGAAAGAACCGGTGGAGGCGCCCGCTATCACCACAGCCGCGGAAGCGGACGGAAAGGTGCTGGCAGCCGGAACCGGTAATCTGGACCGAATCTATGTGGTGGTTTCCATTAATGGGGAACTGCAAGTGGCCGAGGGAGGCGTCTTTTCCTACTACGAATTTATCCAGTCCCGCTCGTTGAAGGTGGACGACAACCACTGGCGCGCCATGCTCAAGGCCACTTTCCCCCCAGCCCATCCCAACTGGACCCCAGCCTTTTTGCTACCGGGCGGCGTTGCAAGCAACGCGCTGGCGTTTCGTTTAAATGATGTTTACATCACTACTCAGGGAATGAATACGCCGCCGCTGAATTTACGGGCGGAAGCCTCAGTAAATGCAGCGATTATCCAGCAGCTACCGAGAGGAACCTACGTGCGGCTGATCGAAGGGCCAGTGCAGGCAGATGGGCTGCGGTGGTGGAAGATTCAGGTGCAGGGAGAAGTTCTGAACGGTTGGGCAGCCGAAAATTCAGACTGGTACGCACGCGCGTACGGGCAGTAAGCGAAGGATGAATCAACAAGGGGCAGCCGCACGTCTGGCTGCCCCTTGTTGATTCATCCGCTATCGGTTAAAAGCCGTGCAAGGCTTTGGCGAGTTTCTCTTGATCCACTGGAAGTAAATCGACGCGGACACCAACGGCGTGATAGATGGCGTTGGTAACAGCGGGAAGTGTGGGGATGAGCACAATTTCACCAACGCCCTTCGCGCCGTAAGGGCCATCGGCTGTAGGATGCTCGACAACCAATGAGGTAATTTCAGGCGTGTGGGTGATCGAAGGAATGCGGTAGCGGGCCAACCGGTCGGTAACGACGCGGCCTTCCTCGACAATAAAGTTCTCGGTGAGTGCCTGACCGATTCCCATGATGACGCCGCCTTCCACCTGGCCTAACAGACCGAGCGGGTTGATGGCGTATCCAACATCATTGGAAGAGATGACCCGCAAGACACGGACTTCACCCGTATGTGTGTTCACCTCTACTTCGGCGGCCTGAGCCGCGAAGGAGTAAGCAAAATGCATATCCCCACCCTGCCCCAGTGGTTGGGTGGCGGGCGCCCAGTAAGTGTATTCCGCTAACGGGTGGTGGCCCTCTGAGAGCATTTGACTGGCGACCTGTCCAAGGGGGATGCTGTGCCCATTGACCTGTGCCAGCCCTTCCACAAAACGGATTTGTTCAGGGGGAACATCATAACGCTCGGCGAGTTCGGAAGTGAGCGCCTGACGCAACGCCTGAGCGGCGTAGCGAACAGCGTTGCCAGTCACATATGTCTGGCGCGAGGCAGTCGTCGGGCCGCCATCAGGGGTGAGATCCGTATCGGAAAGAAGAACCTGGATGTGCTCAGGCGACAGGCGCACCTCCTCAGCGGCGATTAGCTGCAAGACAGTGGGCAGACCCTGGCCCAGTTCGGCTGAAGCAGTGCGCACCTGGATAGAACCATCCGCGCGCAGTTCAACCTCAGCACCTGCTTTGTCAGGCGCGCCGCCGCCCAGACCTGTATTTTTATAGCCGACAGCAAAGCCCCAGGCTCGTTTAAGATGGGGCGCATCCGGGGCCGAGCGCGAACAAAACGGCTCAGACCCTGACAGGCGGCGCATTTCGGCGTCCACCTTTTCAATACACTCCTGCAACCCGACACTTTCACGTAGCGTCTGCCCGGTGTTGGTGACACTGCCCAGATGCAGCGCGTTCCGACGGCGCAGTTCGACCGGATCCAGACCGAGACGTTCGGCCAACATATCCATGATGCTTTCCACTGCAAAGGCAGACTGGAGTACGCCGAACCCCCGGAAAGCACCGGCGGGTGGGTTGTTGGTATACATGGCATAACAATCGACCTTGACGTGAGGCACTTCGTAGGGGCCAGAGGAATGGGTTGTGGCGCGGGCCATGACTTTTTCACCCAGGGAGGCATACGCGCCGGTGTCGCCATAGAGCTCGGTTTCTACAGCGGTGAGGGTACCATCACGTTTGGCCCCTACCTTGACGCGAATCTGGGTAGCGTGGCGCTTGGGATGCGCTAACAGGCTTTCCTGGCGATCATAGAGCAGCTTAACCGGACGGCCCGTAACATTCGCTAACAAGGCGGCGTGGATCTGACCCGCAATATCTTCTTTGCCGCCAAAGCCGCCCCCGATCAACATGCCGATAATATGAACCCGTTCTTCCGGCCAGCCGAGGGCACGGGCCACCTGGTTTCGATCAGAGTAAGGAATCTGCGAGCCAACATAGATTTCCAAACGGCCGTCTGGCAGCGGGCGAGCAATACTGCATTCGGGCTCGATAAAGGCATGATCGTGCATAGGCGTGTGGAAGGTATGATCGAGAATCACTTCGGCAGCCGCAAAACCGGCGTCGACATCACCTTTGCGAACCTTGATATGCTTCAGCAGGTTGCCATTGGCATGAAGCGCCCGCGATTCTGGCTGGCGGGCCTGAACCGGATCACTAATCACGGGGAGCGGGTCGATTTCGATCTCGATCAAGTCGATGGCCTGGCTGGCCTGTTCGTGGCTTTCGGCGGCGACAATCGCGACGGCATCGCCAACGTAACGAATCGGTTCACCGAGGCCAACCAGCACCGGCCAATCGGGGATGACCAGACCATGGGTATGTTCACCCGGGATATCCCCGGCGGTTAAGACAGCCAGGACGCCTGGCAAAGCCTGGGCGCGAGAAATATCCACACGGCGCAGGATGCCCGCCGGAACGCCAGCACGGAGAACACGGGCGTGGAGCATGCCCGGAAAATTCACATCATCGGTAAACTTCGCCAGCCCCGTTACTTTCGCAACCGCATCTGGGCGGGGATGGACCCGACCTACAAACTGGCGCGGATCAGCTGCCAGAGGAATATGGGGCGGTTCTACAGTTTGGCCGGTGCGCACCGACCTGGCGGCGGCCTGAATGGCGCCGATGATCGCCGGATAGCTGGCGCAGCGACAAAGGGTATCTTTGAGGGCGTAACGGATATCGTCGTCAGAGGGGTTGGGATTACGCAGCAGGAGGGCATAGGCGGTCATAATTTGACCAGGGATACAAAACCCACACTGCACTGCACCGTACTGGATGAAGGCATCTTGCAAAGGGTGAAGTTTGGCTGGCCGCGAGTCTCCATCAACGGGTTGGAGCCACTCCGCCAGGCCTTCGATCGTCAAAACCTGGCGACCCTGCACTTTGGCTGCGGGAAAGGCACAAGACAAGATTGGCTGACCATCTATCAGAACGGTACAGGCGCCACACTCGGCCTCATTACAGCCAACCTTGGTACCGGTCAGGCCCAGGCCTTCACGCAGCAGGGTAGAAAGCATCTCTCCGGGCACTTCGGGAAACGTCACCGCTTTGCCATTTACCATAAACTGAAGCATAACGCGTTCGCTCATCTCACCTCCGAGGCTGCCTGTTCCGAGCGGGCCCAGGCAGATTGCAGCACTTCTTCCAGTAAGTATCCACTCAAGTGATGCCGGTATTCAGCGGTCGCGCGCTGGGGACTGGTACGAAAGCGCATACTTTCACGCCACACCTGGCGGGCACAAGCCAGCCCGGCTTCGTCAAAATCTGCGCCTTTTAAGCAAGCTTCGACCGCATGGGCACGCTGAGGAGTCGGCCCAGCCGGGCCAACTGCAATGCGCACATCCAGCACGTGCTGACCTTCTCGTGCCAGCCAGACAGCCAAATTGATAATGGGCAAAGCTACTCCCTGAGGCCGCATGACACGATGAAAGGCAGAAGCCTGCCCACTGTGCGTCAGCGGGAGCGAGAAGCCGAGCAGGATTTCACGATCGGGAATAAGGGTAGACTGGCCCGGCCCGCGAAACAGGCTGAGCAGCGGGACGCGGCGCACCTGATAGCCAGCGCCGCCTTCGTGCGCGGCGGCGACATCCGCCTGGGCATCGAGGGCAAGGAGAGCAATCATGCCATCTGCGGCAGGAAGGGCGTGCGCCACATTGCCCCCCAGGGTGGCTACGTTACGGACCTGAGGCCCGCCGATCAGCCCACAGGCTTCTGCAAGGGCCTGAGCATGGGTAAGCACCAGGAGCAATTCGGTAAGCTGACTGACCGGAACCGCGGCGCCGATGAACAATTCACCTCCTCGGACTTCCAGGCAGGAGAGTTCGGGAATTAGCGTAATATCGACGAGCGTGTCGAGGGGGGGATGATGGCCTTGCTGGAGATCGAGTAAGAGATCGGTTCCTCCGGCCACTGAACGGGCTGGCCCTGAACTGGCGGACAGCGCTTGAAAAGCATCTATAAGAGAACGTGCAATGTAATAATAATTCCAGGTACGCATAGGATCGGCGGACTCCTCTGGACGGCGGCACTTTTCGACGAACTCGCAGGAAAGGGAGTCCTCTCCGCACGGCTCGACGCCGGTAGGGCAACGACCCTCACCGACCACCGATCCAATGACGTAGAATTGTATTGATTATAGGATGTTTTCGGCAGTTCCGAAAGGTACCATTTGGGTAATAACAGGATGATTTCTATTATAATTGCGGTCAGAAAGGTTTAATTTCGGATCAGGTCAAAGAACAGGCTGAAAGGAAGCTTCTTTCATCCGCCGCGAGCCGTTTTTGAATTGTTCCGTAAGCGACTATGAAACCCACTTCACAACCAATTCCTGGACGGCTGCCGCAGAATTCTCTACTTGATGGTGGTTCTCCTTTTGGCCGGGTGCCAGGCAGCGACACAGGCAGCCACCCCTCAGAGCAACACGGCCGTAAGCCCCCAGCCCAGCCGGACCGCCACGGTTCCCCCTACACTTTCTCCAACACATGTGATCACTGCTACCCTAACGCCCACACCCAGCATCACGCCCAGCCCCTCTCCCACGCACACGCCAACCCAAACAGCGACTCCCACAATTCCAGCTGGGATGGTTTACCACCCGGCAGGGGAAGTAGCCGCACCGATTTTGATGTACCACCGCATCAATAACCAGATGGCGTCGCGTTACGTGGTGCGGGTGGATGCCTTCCAGAAACAAATGCAGATCCTGGCGGATGGCGGGTACCAAAGCGTGACCGTTTCGGAACTGAGAGATGTGATGGTCAACGGAGGTTATCTGCCGGAAAAACCTGTCGTTTTAACCTTTGATGACGGCTATGTAGATGTTTTTGAAAACGCATACCCGATCTTGAATGAATTGGGCTTTACAGGCACGGCCTATGTGATTACTGGGACATTGGGCACGGATCTGTCATATGGCTATATGCAGACCGACCAACTGGCTGAACTGGCTGCGGCAGGTTGGGAAATTGGGAGTCACAGTGTGACACACAGCGACCTGCGGAACAGCAAGCTGGGCATCCTAAACGAGTTGGAACAGTCTAAGCAAGTGTTGGAAGATCAGTTGGGGGTGACGGTACGGAGTTTCTCATACCCTTTTGCGGTGAAAAATGCCTGGATGCAGGAACAGGTGGCGGCGTATGGGTATGATTCAGCGGTGGGGGTTGGGATGCCGACCTTGCATAAACCTGAAAATTTATTTTACATGAGCCGGAGAGAGGTTGATTATGGCACCAGCCTATATCAGTTTGAGAAGATGCTGATGACTCCAACAGAAACGCCAACCCCTGAAGGTACGGTCACTGAGACGCCTGAGAATTGATCAGGCGAACAGAATCTGTTTATTCAAACACACAGGCAGGCTCAAGAATCGAGCCTGCCTGTTTTAGATAATGCCAGGAGAGGACCAATCAGGAGATGACCGGGTAGGTAATGCCGCCGTGGGGGAAGAACAAGACGCTGGCTTCACGGGGGAAGCGCTGGCGGGCAAGATCCAGGGCAGCAGCAGGCTGAGAGACAAAAGAGACAAAGGGCAGATGTTCTTGCGTCTCGGCTGGAATGGTGGGGGCATACATGAGGAGTAAGGCATGGCGCATGGCTTGAAGGGCAAAGTAGAGGAAAAAGCGGTCTTCCTCACCCAGACCGTTCAGCTTGAGGCGCGGAACGAGACGCAGGAGAAGCGGCGAAAAGGTTTTAAGAGCAGACCGACCCAAAGGCAGCTTGCGATTAGCCAGACCAAAAACGCCTGTACCTTCTTCCGCACGGACAAAAGTAATGACTACGCCACCGGGACGGACAGCACGGATGGTATTGGCAAGGGCTTTCACGCCCTGACGCAGGTCTGAATCCATGGGGTGAGAGGCAGTGATAACGACATCAGCAGGGCGCTCAACCTGCACGCCATACAGTCCAGCACTATATTTAGCGCCAGCGCGGTGGGCGGCAAGAGGGTCGCCAGCGACTACGCGGACCACCTGCTGAACATGATTGAGAATGGCGTTGACGACAAACACTTTGCCCTTCACCATCGCGGCGGCTTCTTCCAAATCCTGGCGCATGGGGTTGTTTTCGATGGGTTGGCCGACCATGTTGAAGGTGGCGGGAGTGCAGTTGAGGGTGTGGTTGTGGGCGACGGTTTGACGGCCCGCCACACCAGGGACAATATTTTTATAACCACCCCCAAAACTGGCGATGATATGCGGCTCAATACAACCTATTGAGATCACCAGATCCGCTTCCGCAACGGCTTTGTTCACCCAGACAGGCGTACCAAAGCGGGTTGTGCCCAGAAAAACAAGTTTATTCGGGTCGTCGCAATCTGGATTTTCCCAGTGAATCGAGGCTAAGATCTCGCGTCCAGATGGGGATGGAGCAATACGAGCCGCTATCTCCTCTTCTGTCATCGGGCGATGCAGACCGAGGGCAGGCACCAACGTGATCTGCTCGCGGCGCAGTCCCCCTCGCTCCAGATCGGCAAGGACAGTGGGAAGAATGGCACTGACCGGGGTCGGACGGCTGCCATCGTCAATGACCAGGGCTACGCGGGCGTCAGGGCCAGACAAATGCTGGTGAACCAGATCTGGGAGACAAGGCATATTCACCGGCTCTGCCAGAGCACGCCTCACTTCATCGATAGGGTCGGCAACGGGGGGAAGCGAAGCGGGTTCAAGAACGCCTGCCAGACGCCAATGGTCAGGCAGCGACAGGTTTATCAAGTCATTTCCCCAGGGAATCTCAAGGTTAGATGGGGGCATGAGAACCTTCTCCTTTTATTGTGCGGTGAATAAGTTTATCACGAGAAGCCTGCAATCCAAATGAAAAGGAGCGTAAAAAGTTTTCTGAGGCAGTATAAGGGGAAAATAATCAGATGTATAATCATTTGTATCAGCAGGCATCAACGATTCCACCCGTTTTGGAGGCCAAAGGTGACGAAATATGTAGCCGCAGTTGACCAGGGAACGACCAGCACCCGCTTTATTGTGTTTGATATGCAAGGAAACATCGTTGCCGTCGATCAGAAGGAGCATAAACAAATCTTCCCGCGGCCTGGTTGGGTGGAGCATGATCCACTCGAAATTTGGGAGCGCACGCGTGAGGTGATCCAGGGAGCGATGACGCGCTTTCGAATTCAGCGGGACGATCTGGTCGGGGTGGGAATCACCAACCAGCGCGAAACTACCCTGGTTTGGAACTGGAAAACTGGCATGCCCTATTACAATGCCATCGTCTGGCAGGATACCCGGACGGATGCTGTGATTAATCAACTGGGGCGTGAAGGTGGGCAAGACCGCTTCCGGGCTAAAGTGGGGCTGCCGCTATCCACTTACTTTTCAGGGCCGAAGATTAAGTGGATATTGGATAACGTGCCGGGCGTACGCGAAGCCGCTGAACGGGGCGACGCCATCTTTGGCAACATGGATACCTGGCTGATCTGGAACCTAACCGGCGGCCCGCGCGGGGGGCTGCATATTACCGACGTGACGAATGCTTCACGCACCATGCTGATGGATTTGGAAACGCTCCAGTGGGATGATGAAATTCTGGCAGTAATGGATATTCCGCGCAGTATGATGCCAGCAATTCGGGCCTCTTCTGAGCTGTATGGCTATGCGACAGGGGTCTTAGAAGGGCTCCCCATTGCAGGTGACCTGGGCGACCAACAAGCGGCTGTGTTTGGGCAAACTTGTTTTGATCCGGGGAATGCCAAGAACACCTACGGCACAGGATGTTTTATGCTGCTCAACACGGGCACTGAACCGATCCAAAGCCAGTATGGGTTGTTAACAACGCTAGGATACAAGATTGGGAAACAGCCGGCAGTTTACTGCCTGGAAGGATCCATCGCGATTGCCGGGGCGCTGGTACAGTGGCTGCGGGATAATCTGGGGATCATCGACAATTCGGGAGATATCGAGCCGCTGGCGCGCACCGTAGAAGATAACGGCGGCATTTACTTCGTCCCGGCGTTTTCGGGACTGTATGCTCCATACTGGCGAAGTGATGCGCGAGGCGTGATTGTGGGGCTGACGCGCTACATCAACCGCGGGCACCTGGCGCGAGCTGTGTTAGAAGCGACAGCCTACCAGACGCGGGAAGTGCTGGAGGCAATGGAGAAAGATTCGGGAATTGAGCGCACGACATTGAAGGTGGATGGGGGGATGGTGACGAACCAACTGCTGATGCAGTTCCAGGCAAACTTGCTCAATGTGCCAGTCGTGCGGCCCAAAGTAGCTGAAACCACCTCCTTAGGGGCAGCTTACGCGGCAGGGCTGGCGCTGGGATATTGGAAAGACCTGGATGCGCTGCGGGCAAACTGGCAGAAAGATGCAGAATGGCAGCCAGCACAGGATCGTGAAACCTATGATCAGCTTTACGGATGTTGGAAGAAAGCTGTGACACGCACTTTCGACTGGGTGGATTAAAAAGCGATTTGTGGGCGCTCACCGGCTGTAGGAAGTGCGTGACGGCGAACCCGAACAATCATTTTCAGTTTATTTGTTGACAGGAATTATTATGCCAGATAAACCGCATGCCATCGTGATTGGGGCAGGCTTTACAGGCTGCGCTATTGCGCATGACTTGACCCTGCGCGGATTTAACGCCACCGTATTGGAGCGCGGCGAAATTGCTTCAGGAACTTCGGGGCGAACTCATGGTCTGCTGCACAGCGGCGGGCGCTACTGTGTCAATGACCAAGAATCTGCTGTAGAGTGTATTCAGGAAAATATGATCTTGCGAAAGATCGCGGCGCAGTGTATTGAAGCAAACGGGGGATTGTTTGTGGCGCTGGATGAAGCCGATATGGCTTATGCCCAAGACTTTGAAAAGGGCGCTCAGGAGTGTGGAATTCCAATTGAAAAGCTGACTGTCGTAGAGATGCTGGCGATGGAACCCAACCTGAATCCGGAAATCCTGGCGGCATATACCATTCCAGATGGCACTTTCGATCCACTGCGCCTGGCGCTGGCCTTCGCGGCAACAGCGCGCCATCATCAGGCTGAATTCCGGCCCTATCATGAAGTAAAAGGGATGCTGCTGGACGGCAAAGGCAACGTGACCGGGGTTGAAGTGTGGGACCGGACTCAGGATAAAACCTACACGATCCAAGGGGACATGGTCATCAACGCAACCGGGGCATGGGCCGGGCTGGTGGTACAAATGGCAGGGATCACCAATTTACCAGTCACGCCAACGCCGGGGGTAATGGTGGCTTTTGACCAGCGACTGGTAAACCGGGCCGTAAACCGGCTGTGCCCACCAGGTGATGGGGATATTTTGCTACCTCAACGCCGGATGGTCGTGATCGGTACAACTTCGTATGAAGTGGAAGACCCAGACTATATCCCGGTGATGAAAGATCAGGTGGATTTTATGTTTGAGAGCGCTATAAAGCTGGTTCCGGCGGTGCGGAATACGCAAATGCGGGGGGCTTATATGTCGGCTCGTCCGCTGGTGGGATCAGGAGAAAGCGGGCGCAGCCTGGCACGCACCTTCAAGTGCTTCGATCATCAAGAACGGGATGGCGTGGGGGGATTGATCACGATCACGGGCGGAAAGGCAACCACATGCCGGGCAATGGCAGAGACCACAGTGGATGTGGCCTGCAAGAAACTGGGAATCCATGCTGAATGCGTTACAAAAGAGATGCCCCTGCTCTCTTACCGGAACTACTACTTATAAACTGAGGGGAGTGACCTGTGAGCGAAGAAAAATGGAAGGTGAAGTTCGTTATTACCCGGCAAAAAGGGGATGAAGCGCCGCATACGCAGCCGTTTTTGCTGGAAGTGGACCCGGATGAGTACGTGCTAGATGGCATTGAGCGGGTGTGGGCATTCCACGATCACAGCTTGGTATACCGGCACGCCTGCCATCATTCCACCTGCGGCGCGTGTGGGATGCGGGTTAATGGGGTCGAAAAACTGACCTGCATTACGCCTATCCGATCCGTCACTGAGGACGGTGGGGTGGTGCGCGTTGAACCGCTGCGGAACTTCCCAATCGTGAGCGACTTAGTGGTAGATATGAGCGAGTTTTACGTACGGTTAGATGAGGCCCGCCTGCCCCAGGTGGCACCCGTGGACCAGACCAACCTGGCTTATGAAAAAGATCCGAACGATGGCGGCGATTATGTACGATTGGTGGACTGCATCGAGTGTGGATGTTGTATCAGCGCCTGCCCGGTGGCCCTGACTACCCCAGCCTATCTTGGCCCAGCCGTTCTGGCAGGGATTCAGGAGGGGTATAAGGAAACCAGAGACCGAAGCTTGCTCGACTTTGCGGATCAAGAGAATGGAGTCTGGCGCTGTCACAGCGCGTTTGAGTGCACAGCAGTCTGCCCTTCTAACGTCGACCCGGCCTGGCGCATCATGGACTTGCGCAAGCACGTGGCAGGCAACCGGATCCGGAAGTTCTTTGGTGGTCATTAGGCCAGGAGTCGGAATACCTATGCGAAACGCATCTTCTCCCGCTCGTTTCCTCCGCTGGTTTGACCCACGCAATCGCAGCCTGGGCACGTGGGGTTTTATCTTAAACCGGGTGACAGCCTTAGGGCTGACGCTGTATCTCTTCTTGCATTTGTATATGTTGAATAAGCTGGCCCAGGGACCAGAAGCCTACGACAGTTTCATTGCGTTGGCCAGTACACCGGTGATTAAAATTGGAGAACTGCTGGTGATCGCTGCCGGACTGATTCACGGGCTGAATGGGCTGCGAATTGCCTTGACGAGCTTTGGTATTGGCACCACCCGGCAGCGCCAGATTTTCGTGGCATTAATGGTGGTGGCTGTACTAGGTACCCTGGTATTTGGATGGAAAATGTTTCTGGCAGACTAGGCCGGTAGGAGAAAAGAACTGTGGATATACCTACTTTAATTTCAACCCCAAAACCAAAAGCGCGCGAAAGCACCTGGCTGTGGCTGTTTAAGATTGTGGCGGGTGTTCTAATTATTGTGCTGCTTTTCATTCACTTCATCGTCAATCACCTGGTAGCTCCCAACGGTCTGCTCAGTTATACAGACGTGATTCAGTATTACACCAACCCAATCATTCCCATCATGGAAGTCACCTTCCTGGCATTTGTGGTTTCGCACTCCCTGGTTGGGCTGCGGGGGATCCTGCTGGACCTGAACCCATCGGATAAGCTGCTGGGATGGATCGACGCGGTTTTGATGGTGGTGGGAGTAGGCGCAGTTGGGTACGGAATCTGGTTGATCGCGGTGATTGTGGCAAAAGGCCAATAAACGAAAAAAGCGCCTGGAGGAAACGCATCTCCAGGCGTTATCGCAGCGGAATATGGTGGGGTGAACGGGATCTATGCTCCTATCCACCCCATTTTTGTTTAAAGCAACCGGGTTGAACTACTGAACGGTAATAGCAACATACATGGTGAAGATGATATCGCCATTACCGTTGACGAACTCCCAGTAACCCACGTGCGTGCCGAGATCCTGGGGCGCAATCATGTCGGCGATGATATCCACCGTCTGACCCGGCTTGACCGCTTCAGACAAGTAGTAACGATCAGCCTCGGCAAAGTTTTCGCCGCGCGCAAAGCGGATGTGGTAGTCGGTCGTCCAGGTGGTTGGGCCGGTGTTCTTGAGCGTCCAAACCGCATCAAACTTTTCGCCTGGAGAGAACTTTGTACCATCCAAAGGTTTGCCACCCACATAGACCGCAACATCGGGGACTGTGCGGGGCGTGCGGGTGGGATAAACCGCCGCGCCTGGGGCTGTGGTGGGCCGCAGGGTGGGGAAGGGAGTGTAGGTGGGTTCTACCGTGGCAGTTGGGCCGGCGGGGATGCTGGTGGCGCCAGGCGCGGCGGTGGCGGTCACTACTGCCGGTTGAGCCGTCTCTGTCGCGGGTGCAGTCGGTGAGGGGTTCAACGCCGCAGCAATGGTTAGTTTGGCTACCGTGGTCTCCACTGCGGAAGTACGAACGACTGGCTCATCCGGAACCACCTGCGTGGGCGGTGCAACTTGTGTTTGTCCGCTGCATCCAGCAAAGACCAACACAAACACCAGTAATGCAAGCGCCCGTGTGGTGATTTGCGTCCTTTTCATATTCATTTCCTCCATTGTCGAATGGCCAGTCGCCTGGCTTTGAGTAGTATCAAGGCAGATTTTCAATCCAGTACGATAGTTTGTCAAGGGTAGCCGATGGACTTGACGCGCTTCTTAATCTCGGCTAGAATCTGTTCCCGCAGTACCTGATATCGTTGTTTATTCGATACAGTTTCTATAATTATCCTCCATAAACGAGTGAAGGTAACTGGTAAACCGTAACTGCAAGTTTACTGGTGAGAGGCACTCAAAGGAAGTAATCCCAATGAATGAATTTGTTGTTCTCAAAGCGATCCGACGCGCCGAACGGGGCAAATCGGTCAAGCAACTGCGCCGCCAGGGCTTTCTGCCGGGCATCATGTATGGTCATCATCTTGAGCCGATCGCAATTTCGCTCAACGCACATGAAGCAGGCTTGATTTTAGCTGGTATCTCAGCCTCCACCGTAGTCGACATCGATTTGGAAGGCGAGCGGCACGCGGCGCTGGTACGCGAAAAGCAGGCTGATTACCTGCGCAACAAACTGCTGCACGTCGATTTCCAGGTCGTTTCTCTGACCGAGAAAATTGCCTCTGCGGTTCCGATCGACCTGACCGGCACCGCCCCCGTCGTACGCGAAATGTCTGCCGTTTTGGTCTCGAACCTTTCACAGGTTGAGGTCGAAGCGCTGCCGCGTGATCTGCCCGAGCGCATCACTGTCGATGTATCCTCGCTGGAAAATATCGGCGACGCCATTTATGTACGCGACCTGAATGTTGCGGATACTGTGGAGATTTTGACGGACGCTGATGAAGTTGTCGTAGTGGCAACCGGCGCTGCGATGATCGAAGAGGAAGAAGAGGAAGTTACCGAGGAAATGGAAGAGCCCGAAATCATCGAGCGCGGCAAGAAAGAAGACGAAGAAGAGTAAGCGCAATTGTTGTGTGTTGTTTGATCGGCTGTGCCAGTCAAACAACACACAATGTTATTAACGATTTAGAACGTGTAAGAAATCCACTGTGATGCGAGCAGTGGCCCCCCAAAGAATTTCACCATCATAAGGCTGATAGTAAACGACGCTCTCATAGAAACCCAGGCGGGTTTTGAAAGGACGTTCTTCACGATGATCAGGATTTGCCAGCCAGCATAAGGGAATGGTGAAAACGCGGCTGACTTCTTTTGGAGACAGGCGAAACTCAAAAGGCCAGTGGATACGGCCCACCACGGGCGAAATGAGGAAACTGGTCACAGTGGCCTGTTTCTTCAAGCGTCCCAAAATGTGCACCTCATCCTGCTCAATTCCTACTTCTTCATAAGCTTCGCGTAAGGCAGTAGCTTCGGGTGAGTTGTCTTCAGGGTCGGCAGCGCCACCCGGGAAGGATATCTGTCCTTTATGATTTTGCAGACTTTCAGCGCGGCGGGTGTAGAGGAGATGCCACTGGTTGTCCAGCCAGACAAGGGGAATCAATACAGCTGCATGCCGCAGCCCGGCCTGTTCAATAGATTGAGGCTGCGGCGCAGGGCTGGTTTGAAGCAGACGGGCAATTTCATCTTCCGTCAGCTCGCGCAACGCGTCCAACTGAGACTCAGAAGACGACATTAAAGCATCTCCGAAATATCGGTCCCTTCCTCAACCGGCAGAGCATCCTCGCTATTGGTTTCCTCCACTTCGGTAATAATACCGCTTTCCCGTAATAGATCAACATTTTGATTTTTTTCGTCTACCAGTACTGGACGAGCGAAGATGAGAAACCCCGTATGCGCCACCATGCGATCTGTAGGGCGGAAGCGGTTGGCTTCGGTCTTGTAATAGCGCAAGAAAATTTCGCAGACATCGATAAAGGCAAAATGTTGACGGCGAAGGGCGTCGAGCAGCTTAATGACCTGATTGACCGTCGGTAAGATCGTGCCAAAGTAACCACCTGGTTTTAAAGCAGCACGGACGTGATCCATATAATCAAATGGATTAGGCAGATCCAGGAACAGAGCATCGATCCCTGTTTCCTCAAACCCCTGTGAAACATCGCCTAAACGCATGGTTACCCGATCTTCAAGGCCCAACATTTGCAAGTTACTGCGCGCCATGGCTTGCATCTGCTCGCGGGCTTCATAAGTGGTGACATGGCCCTGCGGACCGACCATATACGCAAAGGCGCTGGTCAGCGCGCCAGAGCCTGTACCCGCTTCGAGTACGTGCTGCCCTGGGCCTATGCCCATGGTGACCAGAATGTAGCCGATATCTTTCGGATAGAGGATCTGGGTGTTACGCTTGATATCACGCAGCAAATCTGCTAAGGAGGGCTGAAGCATAAAAAAAGGACTGCCAAGGTGGCTGAAGATCTGTGTGCCCCAGGATTGGCTAATCATATCATCATGCTTGAGCACACCACGATGCGTTTGAAACTCCGCCCCGGTTTTTAAACGCAGAAGAAAATGTTTATGGTTAAGTCCCACTAACTGCACCAGGTCACCATCCTGAGCATGGGTGCTATCTTGATTCCAGGTCAAGGGAAAACTCCTACAGGCAATATGATTTGTGTGTATGACCTGCGCGGCTGAACTGCGCAGGTCATACACACAAATGATTTAACAGAAAACGTCTGCCCTACTTTCGGCGTGGTTCTTCCTGATTTACCAGGCTTAACCAATAACCAACCAACAAGGTGAGCAAGGCAACACAAATACCGAGGCCAAAGCGCAGCGGCCCAATACTCCCAAAAGTCCACCCCAGACTGTTAGCGATGAAATGTCCACTCCAGAACCCAGCCCATGCCAGGATGATGTACAGAAGCAGACGGCCAAAACCACCATCTTTCCAAAGATGAAAGGCGGCCCCCATAAAGGTCGATACCAGAAATCCAAATAACAATGCCGGTAGAGTCATCGTTCCCTCCCTAAGCCTGTATCGTACCTCCACCCAAACATGCTTCACCCTGATAGAAAACGGCCCGCTGCCCGGGGGTGATATCACGAAGCGGCTGATCGAAAACCACCTGCACGCGATCATCCGGTAGAAGATCTACCTGAGCCCAGGCTTCGTGCGCCTTGTAGCGGATCTTCACCTGCGCCCGGAACGATTCTGAAGGCGGCTGCCCCGCGATCCAATGGACATCCTGCGCGAACAACCCACGCTGGCCCAACTCGAACTCAGAGCCGATTACGAGGGTGTTTCGTTCCATGTCCTTACCAATTACATACAGCGGTATAGGAGAGGATATTCCTAATCCCTTGCGCTGTCCAATCGTATAGTGCGCCAGACCCTGGTGCTCGCCAACCGTCTCTCCAGCCCTATTGACAATGGGGCCAGGGCGAACAGACTGAGGCGCGTGACGGGCCAGGAAATCGCGGTAGTTGCCCTTGCCCAAAAAGCACAAGTCCTGGCTATCGGCCCGACTGGCGACTGGTAGATCGAAGCTGCGCGCCAGGTCGCGTACTTCCGGTTTGGTGTATTCGCCCACGGGGAACAGGCTGCGCCGCAGTTGATCCTGCCCCAACACGCTCAAGACATAAGCTTGATCTTTCGCCTGATCTAACCCGCGCAGCAAATGCGCCTGACCAGCTTCATCCACACGCGCCCGCGCGTAATGCCCAGTCGCCATATAATCCGCGCCAAACGCCTGGGCGTGATCAAACAAGAAACCCCAGCGAATCTGACGATTGCATACGAGGCATGGGTTAGGCGTGATGCCTTGAACATAACCTTCAATAAACGACTGCACGACCTCCTGGCGAAAGCGCTCCTGGACATCGAGGGCATAAAAGGGAATACCTAGTTGGGCCGAAACACGGCGTGCAAGCGCCATAGCATCGGGCGTGCAGCAGCGGTTGTCCATTTCTGTGCCCGGCTCATTCCACAAGCGCAGCATCATCCCGATTACGCGGTAGCCACGCTCCACCAGCAGTGCGGCAGTTACCGAACTATCCACGCCGCCGCTCATCGCTACGACGACCGTGGGTCTTTCACTCATGATTCTACCTCTCCTCGCGCCTCAGCGGGTCCAAAAGTTCAGGACAACTGGCGAGCGCGCTCAACAACCACAGGAAGTACCTTTAAAGGATTCTACATCTTGGGGCGTAGTAGACTGCCCCAACGTGACCCGCAGTGAACCCAAAGCCCAATTCCGTGATAAGCCAATGGCTGTCAGGACTTCTGAAGGCTGTGGATTACCCGTTTTACAGGCCGAACCCGACGAACAAGCAAAGCCAGCCACATCCAGCATCATTAGCAAGGTGTTGCCATCTACGCCTTCGAAGACAAAACTAGCATGATTTGGCAGACGTTCACTGGGATGACCTGTCAGACGAACACGGGGGATTTCTTCCAATACCTGACCAATGATCCGGTCGCGTAGGGGGATAAGATGATGGGCGTGTTCTTCTACATTCTCTTGAGCCAGACGGAAAGCTTCTGTCAGGCCGACAATGTAGGGAATGTTTTGCGTGCCAGCCCGCAGGGCATTTTCCTGCTTGCCGCCGGTCTGGGCCGGTACAATGGGAGTCCCTTTGCGTACATACAAAACCCCCACCCCTTTCGGACCGTAAAACTTATGCGCGCCTAAGGATAAAAGATCCAGATGGTCAGCAGCAACATTCATGGACAGGTGAGCCGCACCTTGCACCGCATCCGAATGGAAAGGGATTCCCTTTTGGCGGCAAATCGCGCCAATTTCGGAGATAGGGTTGATGGTGCCAATTTCATTATTAGCATAGATAACTGAAACCAGGGCAGTATCTGAGCGGATGGCACGCGTCACCGCGGCGGGGTCTACCTGACCATACTCGTCCACGGGTAAGTGTTCAACTTCAAAGCCTTCTAACTCAGCCAACTGGTGAGCAGTATGTTCTACGGCGTGATGTTCCACCGGGCTGATGAGGATATGGCGGCGACTATGTTTGGCCTGGGCCAGCGCTACGCCGCGCAGCGCGAGGTTATCGCTTTCTGTGCCGCAGCCGGTAAAGAGGATCTCTTCTGGTTGGGCATTCAGCAGCTCAGCAACAGTCTGCCGGGCATTTTCAAGGGCTTCTTCGGCCTGCTGGCCGAACAGATGAACGGAGGATGGGTTGCCAAAGACTTCTCGAAAATACGGCAGCATGGCCTGAAGCACACGGTCATCCACCGGCGTGGTCGCTGCATAATCGAGATATACCCTGGCTGTTGCGCTCATCTTACCCTCCTTCAACCTTTGAAAACACAAGACTTTGAAAACCAGGGCCGACAAGCGCCTTGATCTTCAAAATCAGATGGAAAACTAAGATGTGATTATAGCACGTTCAAGCTTGTCTAAAAACTTTCCTCTTATGTCATCCCTTGATATAATAACATAAATCGTTACAAATCTCACATTATGGAGGCAGTATGTCGTCTTACAAAATAAGATTTGGCACCGATGGTTGGAGAGGGGAAATCGCTGAGAATTATACATTTGATAATGTACGCCGGTGCGCTCAGGGTTTTGCCTCCTACATGAACAACCACGGGAAAAAGGGAGCGAAGATTGTTGTGGGTTACGACAAACGCTTCCAGTCCGAGAGTTTTGCACTTGCTGTGGCTGAAGTGCTGGCAGCAAATGAGTTTCAGGTTTTCTTGACCGATGGACCCACCCCCACCCCGGTCATCTCTTACGCGGTAATTGCACAACAAGCGGCAGGGGCGGTTAATATCACCGCCTCGCACAACCCACCCAGCGACAATGGATTTAAAGTCCGCAATGAGTTTGGAGGCGCGATTGATCCGGAAGGGTTGAAAGAGATCGAAAATGGAATCCCGGAAACGGCAGATGATGTGCTGCGCCTGCCAGCAAAAGATGCCCTGGAGCAGGGGAAGATCGTCCGCTTTGATCCGGCGCCCGACTATATTGAACATCTGCACGCGCTGATTGACCTCGAACCCCTGCGCGACGCTGGGTTAAAGATTGTGGTGGATGCAATGTGGGGGAACGGCGCGGGATGGTTTACACGACTGCTGTCTGGTTCGAAAACCGAAGTGATTGAAATCCACGCGGAGCGCAACCCGATCTTTCCTGAAATGGCACGCCCTGAACCTATTCCACCGAATGTGAATGTGGGCCTTCAAACTACAGTCGAGCTGGGTGCGGATGTGCTGCTGATTACGGACGGCGATGCTGACCGGGCCGGAATCGGTGACGAGACCGGGCGTTTCATTAATCAACTGGAAGTATACGGCCTAATGGCGTACTACCTGCTGGAAGTGCGGGGCGAGCGCGGTCCGATTGTGAAGACACTATCGACAACCAGTATGTTGAATAAACTGGGAAAGATTTATGATGTTCCGGTCTACGAAACCGGCGTGGGCTTTAAGTACGTGGCCCCCAAGATGCTGGAAACGAACGCTATGATCGGCGGCGAAGAATCAGGTGGGTACGCTTTCCGCGGGAACGTGCCCGAACGGGATGGCATTCTGGCAGGTTTATACTTCCTGGATATGATGGTGAAGCTCAAAGCCAAGCCGTCTGAACTGCTGCAGAAGTTATTTGATAAAGTTGGCCCGCACTACTATGACCGGATTGACCGCAGCTTTAATGGAGATCGGAAGAAGCGCGAGCAGATGATCCTGAATGCCAAACCAAAGACAATTGGCGGGTTGAAAGTGACCGGCCTAAACATGATGGACGGATTCAGGTTCGACCTGGAAGATGGCGGCTGGCTGCTTGTTCGCTTCTCGGGAACAGAACCGATCTTGCGAGTTTATACCGAAACAACCCATGGGGACCGGGTTCAAGACATCCTGCAAGATGGACTGCGCATCGCGGGGTTAGCATAAACTGTGGTCCGCCTGACTGACACTCACTGCCATCTCAACCTGGACCAGTTCCAACCCGACTTGCCAGCAATTCTTGAGCGGGCCTGGGAGCAGGGCCTGGAACGCATTCTCATTCCAGGAATTGATATCGAGACCAGCCGCCAGGCGGTAGCGCTGGCAGAGCGCTACCCGAACTTGTACGCCGCAGTAGGCGTGCATCCTGGGAATGCCAGTAGCTGGAATCCACGAGGGCGTGCTGGCGCGTGGGGAAAACGCGGTCTGCATCACGTTCGACCTGGTGTTGGAGGCAGGGTAGGCCGCCCGGGGCGGTCCGGTCGGGGGAACCTTTGGATTGGTTTCGTCACCCGGCGGCGTTGGTATTTCACCACAGAGGGCGCGAAGTTCCACACAGAGTTTCACAGATAGATTTAATAGCGCTTCGCGCCTGAGCCTGAAGCCCGGCGATCAGTCACCGCGCGAAGCGCAATATTACTTCTATCTGTGAAACTCTGTGTGGAACTTCGCGCCCTCTGTGTTGAAATCCTTAGCCCCGATGCCGCATCCCCCTCCGAAGATCGGAATACGCCCCCGACAAGGTCCGCGACCCCCTCACCCCGCGGAGATCTCCGCCCACGCCTCATCCAGCGCCCGCCCCAGCCGCGCGGCGATATCGTCGATCTCCGCCTCAGTCACGATCAGCGGCGGTGAGAACGCGATGCGATCCCCGATGAACCGCGTGATCAGCCCGTTCGCCCGCGCGTGCCGATCCACCGTTGCGCCCACCTTCCGCGCCGGATCGAACAGTCGGCGCGTCGCCTTGTCCTGCACCATCTCGATGCCGGTCAGCAGCCCGACGCCGCGCACCTCGCCCACCAGAGGGTGATCCGCGAAGCGTGCCCAGCGCCTGCTGCATGTACGGCCCGACGCGCTGGACATGGCCGACCATGTCCATTTCCTCGTAGATGCGCAGCGTCTCCATCGCCACCGCGGTGGTCACCGGATGGCCGGCATAGGTGAAGCCGTGGGCGAAGTTCCCCAGCTTGCGGCTTTCATCCAGCATCGCGTCGAACACGCGCTGGTTGACCAGCAGCGCGGAGATCGGCTGCATCCCCGCCGACAGCGCCTTGGCGCAGGAGATCATGTCGGGCTGCAGGTCGTAGGTCTGGCTGCCCCACATGTTGCCGGTGCGGCCGAAGCCGCAGATCACCTCGTCGGCGATGAACAGCATGTCGTATTTGCGGATCACCGCCTGCATCTTCTCCCAGTAGCTGCGGGGCGGAGTCAGGCCGCCGCCGGCGCCCATCACCGGTTCGGCGATGAAGGCGGCGCAGGTCTCGGGGCCTTCGCGCAGGATCAGTGACTCCAGGGCCTCGGCCATGCGGGAGGCGAACTGTTCCTCGGTCTCGCCGTCGTGGTGATGGCGGTAGTAGTGCGGATATTCGGTGTGCAGGAAGCCGGGGAACGGCAGGCCGAAATCGGCGTGCATGTCCGCCTTGCCGGACGCGCTGATCGAGGCCGAGGTGCTGCCGTGATACGCCATCCTTCGGCCGATGATCTTGCGCTTCTCCGGCTTGCCGATCGCCGCGTGGTAGTACCAGGCGAGCTTGAGCGCGGTATCGTTGGCTTCGGAACCGGAGCACTGGAACAGCACCTTGCTCATCGGCACCGGCGCGATCTGCAGCAGCTTTTCCGCCAGGTCCACGCCGGCTTCGTTCGTGGTGCCGCGGTACAGGTGGTAGTAGCCGAGCCGGCGCATCTGCTCATAGGCGACGCGGGCGAGGCGTTCGGAGGCGTAGCCGAGCGATGCGCACCACAGTCCGGCGGCGGCGTCGAGGAACTGGGTGCCGTTGTCGTCGTACACGTAGCAGCCCTGGCCGCGCTCGATCACCATCGGGCCTTGCTCCAGGTGCTGCACCAGGTTGGTCTGCGGATGCACGATGCTGGCGATATCGCGCGCCTGCACGGAATTCGGGGCGACGTGGGTCATGGCGGCGGCCTCCGGGGTTGCTGGCCGGATGGTAGAATGTCCTGTCCCGCCGCGGGAAGAGGCGCGCTCGCGTCAGAGCGCCTCTCCGGTCTCATCCTGGCCGACGCGGCATTCCGCCCATGGTTGTCCGTTCACCGTCATGGGCGGCGAAGGCAACCATGCACGTCCTTTGTTGGCGATGAAAACGGAACGACATCGATGGCCCGCCCGCGCGAGCCATGACGCTATACGACGAACATTAGCCAAACGCCGTATCGGCCAGCGCATTATCCGGCGAGAATCGCGGCCGCGGCATCGGCCAGGACCTGGCAGCCCAGCACGATGTCCTCCTCCTTCGTATCCTCCGACCAATGATGGCTGATACCGCCGATGCTCGGCACGAACAGCATGCCGGCCGGCATCTTCTCCGCCAGCACCTGTGCGTCGTGGCCGGCGCCGCTGGGCATGCGCACCCAGTCACCGGGGCAGCGCGCCTCCGCCGCGGCAGCCAGCGCGTCCTGGAACCCGGCGTCCATAACCTGCGGCGTGGACTGCGACATGGTCTGCAATTCCACAGTGCACGGACCGGCATTCGCCTGATCCACCAGTTGCTTCAACGCGTCCTGCATCGCCAGAAGACGCTGCGGGTCGGCATCGCGGAACTGGAACAGCATTTCCGCCCGGCCGGGGACGATGCTGGGGGCGCCCGGCTCCAGCGTGATCCGCCCGACCGTCCAGACCGAGCGCGGCCCCGCGACCTGGGGAAAGCGCTGGTCGATCGCCGCCGCCAGCCGCACCGCGGCCAGGCCGGCATCCTTGCGGATCGCCATGCGGGTGGTGCCGGCATGGTTCTGCACGCCCTGGAACACGATGCGGTACTGCCAGATCGCGACAATGCTGGTGACGACACCGATCTTCTTGCCGCTGCTGTCGAGTTCGTCGCCCTGCTCGATATGCGCCTCCAGGTAGCCGCGATAGCGTGACGGATCGACCTGCGTGCGGGAGCGGCCGGCCAGGCCGGCGGCCTGCAGCGCGTCGCGCAACGGTGTGCCGTCGTAGCGGTTGCGGGCCTTGTCGATGTCCGCGTCGGTGAAGCGGCCGACGAAGGAGCGGCTGCCGACGAAATTGTCGAAATGACCTTCCTCGTCCGCCCAGGCGGCGACGTCGATGTTGCGGCCGAGCGCGCGGGCGACTTCCAGGCCGTAGATCACGCCGAGCGCGCCATCCAGCCAGCCGGCATGGTTCTGCGTCTCGATATGGGAGCCAATCAGCAGATGCGGGCCGGGGCCGGCGGCGTGGCCGAGGACGTTGCCGATGCCGTCGATCTCGGCGGCCAGGCCGGCCTCGGTCAGGCGGGAGACCAGCCAGTGGCGCGACTCCATGTCCTGCGGCGAGTAGGTCGGGCGGTGCGCGCCGGTCCTGTAGGCACCGATACTGCGCAGCGCGTGCAGGTCGCCGAGCAGGCGGGCGGGGTCGATCTGGACCTGGGGCATGGGCTGGCCTCTCCTGTGTTGCAGCGCAGCATTGCACCACGGGCAGGCGGCGATGTCAGCATGAGTCTCGACAATTCGCGCCACGGCCCCATCGTATCGGACAACACGCCCCGCATCGGGAAACATTGCCATGTCCACCCCTCGCCGGCTCCACCTCGGCGCCTTCATGCGCCCGATCAGCATCCACACCGCCGCCTGGCGCTATCCGGGCGCCTATCCGGATGCGAACTTCAACCTCTCCCACATCAAGCGCTTCGCCCGCACGCTGGAGCGCGGCAAGTTCGACGCGTTCTTCATGGCGGACCACCTGGCCGTGCTGAACATGCCGATGGACGCGCTGAAGCGCAGCGCCACGGTGACGTCGTTCGAGCCGCTCACGCTGCTGTCCGCGCTGGCGATGTGCACCGAGCGGCTGGGGCTGATCGCCACCGGCTCCACCACCTTCGACCTGCCGTACCACGTGGCGCGGCGGTTCGCCTCGCTGGACCATCTCAGCGAGGGCCGCGCGGGATGGAACATCGTCACCACCTCCAACCCCGACGCCGCGCTGAATTTCGGGCTGGACGAGCACATGGAGCACGACGAGCGCTACCGCCGCGCGCGCGAGTTCTACGATGTGGTCACCGGCCTGTGGGATTCCTGGGCGGAGGACGCTTTCATCCGCAACCAGCAGAGCGGCGAATACTTCGACCCGTCGCGGATGCACGTGCTGAACCACAAGGGCCCGTACTACGCCGTGCGCGGGCCGCTGAACATCGGCGCGCCCGGTGCAGGGCTGGCCGGTGATCGTGCAGGCCGGCGCGTCCGACGCCGGGCGGCAGTTCGCGGCCGAGGTGTCGGAGGTGATCTTCGCCGGCGCCGGCACCATCGACGATGCGCGCGCGTTCTACGCCGACATCAAGTCGCGCATGGAACGCGTCGGACGCAATCCGGACCACCTGAAGATCCTGCCCGGCGCGTTCGTCGTGGTCGGCGATTCGCTGGAGGAGGCGCAGGAGAAGCGGGCGCGGCTGGACAGCCTGGTGCACTACGACAGCGCCATCGCCTCGCTGTCGATCGCGCTGGGGCACGATGCGTCCCGCTTCGATCCGGACGCGCCGCTGCCGGACATCCCGGAAAGCAACGCCAGCCAGAGCGGGCGAGCCCGTGCCATCGCGCTGGCGCAGCGGGAAAACCTGACCGTGCGGCAACTGGCGCAGCGGCTGGGCGGCTATGCCGGGCCGGGCTTCGTGGGCACGCCGCAGATGATCGCCGACCAGATGGAGGAATGGCTGGTCACCCGCGCCAGCGACGGGTTCAACATGATGTTTCCCTATCTGCCGGGCGGGCTGGACGACTTCGTCGATCGGGTGGTGCCGGAGCTGCAGCGGCGCGGCCTGTTCCGGCGGGAATACGAAGGCGCGACGCTGCGCGAGAACCTCGGGCTGCCGCGGCCGGAGAACCGGTTCTTCGCCGGGTAAGGCAACCGCGTTACGTTGCGAAGCGCGGCCAGCCGTTCAGCGCATGGTCGGCGAAGGCTGGCCATCCACGTCTTTCGTAGCTGCCATCGGCGGAAGTCGATGGATGGCCGGCATGCGCCGACCGTGCATGGTGTAGTTGCCGGCCAACGGTCGAGGGGTGCCGACGGCATGACACAGACGTGGATGGCCGGCCTTCGCCGACCATGACGGTCGTGTGTGGCATTGTCGCGGCACTGACGCCCTGGCCGGATGACCGAAACCTACGGCGCCGCTGGATCACCGACCGTCGCTCGGATCGCAGCCTCGTCATCCGAGGACGCGGGGACGAGCGGCCGTGCGTGAATACCCACAACACCATTCGGGACCAGGTCGCGCAGTCCTCGGTCCAGCAGCGCAGCCAGCTCGGCCGCCGGTTCGTAGTCCGGCATCAGCCGCTGCAGCCGCGCGTCCTGCGCCACCGCCGGATGGAAGTAGATCTCGCTCACCCCCTCCGGCAGCACCGGCAGCAGGCGGCGCACGCGGTCGGCGGTCATGTGCCCGCTCCACGCGATGCCGAAGCAGTGGTCGTTGACCTGCATGCCCGCCGCCACGCGCCTGCCGCCGCAACAGCCCGGTCCAGCGGTACAA
The DNA here is from genome assembly GCA_963791025.1 of uncultured Chloroflexia bacterium. GTDB lineage: Bacteria > Chloroflexota > Anaerolineae > Anaerolineales > Anaerolineaceae > DSYU01. The sequence continues at coordinate 792,675 of CAWBQF010000001.1, forward strand.
CGCCCGCTCGCCCAGCCCGACAGTGCGTGCCGCATCGCGCCAGCACCGCGGGCGGTTCGCTCGGCACGCGCACCCGCCGCAACCCGAACGCCCGCCCGATCCGCAGCATCAGGCCGCCGACGGTCGGATGCAGATGCATGTGCTTGTGCGCGTTGGCGTGGTCCAGCGTCAGCCCGGTTGCGGCGAATGCGGCGAACTGCGCGCGGATCTCCGCCGCAAGCTGGCGCCGCACGCGCGGGCGGAAGAAGTAGTTCACGCCCAGGCGCAGCTGGTCCGACGGAAACTGCCCCGCCGCATCGACCAGCGCCGGGATATCCGCGGCGGCAGCACGGCCGGTCCCTCGATCACCACCAGATGCAGGCCCACGCGCAGCCGCGGCATCGCCTGCGCGCGCCGCACCGCATCCGCCGCGGCCGGGCCGGCGACCATCAGGCTGGCGGCATCCAGGATGCCGTCGCGATGCGCGCGCTCCACCGCCTCGTTCACCGCCTCCGACAGACCGAAATCGTCGGCGGAGAAGATCACGCGCTTCATCGCGACTCTTCGCCGCCGCGCGGCTGCACCAGGCGCAGCGTGCTGACCACCATGGCCAGCCCGGCTGCACCGGCGGCGATGCCGAAGCAGATATGCGACGCGGTGGCGACCGCGTCCGCGCTGCCATGCGTCACGCCGAACACCAGCGCCACCAGCGCGCTGCCGGTGGTCTGCCCGACCAGGCGGGAGGTGGACAGCATGCCGCTGCCGGCGCCGGCGCGATCCGGCGGCGCGCTGCCGATCAGCAGGCGGTTGTTGGGCGACTGGAAGAAGCCGAAGCCCAGCCCGCACAGCGCCAGCCGCCAGGCGATGTCGCAGCGCGGAGATCGCCGCTCGGCATGAACAGCACCAGCAGCAGCCCGACCGTCATCACCGCCAGGCCGCCGCCGCCGAGCAGGCCGGCCGGGTAGCGGTCTGCCAGGCGGCCGGCGATCGGCGCCGACCACCACCAGCGCCGCGGGCCAGGGCGTGATCAGCGCGCCGATCTCCACCGGCGACATGCCGCCGACATATTGGAAGTAGAACGGCAGCGTGATCATCGCGATCATCTGCGCGCCATGCGCGCAGATCGCGGTGCCGACGGACAGCGAGAACACCGGGCGGCGGAACAGGTCCACCGGCAGCATCGGCGCGCGCAGCCGCAACTGGCGGCGCACGAACACCACGCCGACCGCGACGCACACGCACCAGCTGCACCGCGACGATGGCGCGTGTTCTGGCCGTGGCCGATGCCGTCCAGCCCGATGATGAACAGGCCGAGCGTGATCGCGTTCAGCACGGCGCTGCGCGGGTCGAAGGCGTGTCCGGCCAGCGGGCGAGTACGGCAGGAAGCGCAGCCCCAGCACCATCGCGACCAGCGCGAACGGCATCTGCATGGCGAACAGCCACGGCCAGGGCGCCACCGCCATGATCGCCGCCGCCACGGACGGGCCCGCCGCGGACGAGCCGGACACGATCAGCACGTTGTAGCCGATGCCGCGCCCCAGTGCGGACCGGGGAAAGATGAAGCGGATCAGCGCGCCGTTGACGCTCATGATGCCGGCGCCGCCGAAACCCTGCAGCACGCGGGCCAGCACCAGCAGTCTCCATGTTCGGCGCCAGGGCGCAGCCGAGCGTGGCGAGCGAGTACAGGGCCAGGCCCCAGCAGTACACCCGCCGGTGGCCGTACACGTCGCCCGAGCGAGGCGAAGGGCAGCAGCGAGATGGTCACCGCAAGCTGGTAGGCGTTCACCACCCAGATCGATTCCGCCGGCGTGGTGTGCATGTCCTGCGCGATGGTCGGCAGCGCGATGTTGGCGATCGAGCAGTCCAGCACCGACAGGCACACCGCGATCCCCACCGCCAGCATGGCCAGCAGGCGCGCACCGGGCGGCAGCCCGTCGGCATCCGGCGTGCGTCCCGCGCGCGCTGGCATGCGGGCCGGCAGCGTGTCCGTCCCGTCCATCGCGGCCGCCTTTCGTCACGCCGTCGTCCCGCATCGTTGCAGCTTGACCGGGCCGCGCACCGGCAACAAGGATGCTGCGATCATGAGCAGATACGTCGTCGAACACGAAGACAGCGTCCGGCCGGAGTGGATCGACTCCAACGGGCATATGAACCTTGCCTGCTACGTCGTGGCGTTCGATCTCGCAACCGACCGGCTGTACGACGCGCTGGGCATCGGCAACGCGTACCGCACCGGCCACCGGCAACTCCTGCTTCACCGCGGAAACCCACACGCTGTACGAACGCGAGATGCTGCTGGGCGAGCGCCTGCGCGTGCGCACGCTGGGTGCTGGGCGTGGACAGCAAGCGGCTGCACTATTTCCACGAGATGTTCCACGGGGAAACCGGCGAGCGCACCGCGGCGCAGGAACTGCTGGCCCTGCATATCGACATGCGTATCCGGCGCGTTGCGCCGTTCCCGCACGAGCGGCTGGAGACGCTGCGGGCGGCGGTGCGCGACTATGCGCCGGCGGAACTGCCGAAAGGCGCAGGCCGGAAAATCAGCCTGCCGGGTTAGTCGACCGGCTGAAGTCCCTCTCCTGATCGGAAACGCAAGGGGAGAGGTCGTGCCGGTACAAGCGCGGCAACGTGCGCACCCCTCCCCCATCCCCCTCCCACAACAGGAGGGGGAGTTCTTGACGGCGTCCGTGTTCAGCCGCGCTTGGCCACCGGCACGTAGTCGCGCTGCGCCGGGCCGGTGTAGATCTGCCGCGGGCGGCCGATGCGCTGCTCGGGATCCTGCATCAGCTCCTGCCACTGGCTGACCCAGCCCACCGTGCGCGACACGCGCGAACAGCGCGGTGAACATGCTGGTGGGGAAGCCCATCGCCTTCAGGATGATGCCGGAATAGAAATCCACGTTCGGATACAGCTTGCGATCGACGAAGTACTTGTCGTTCAGCGCGATCTTCTCCAGCTCCATCGCCAGGTCCAGCAGCGGGTCGTCCTTGATCCCCAGCTCGCCCAGCACGTCGTGGCAGGCCTTCTGGATGATGCTTCGCGCGCGGGTCGTAGTTCTTGTACACGCGATGGCCGAAGCCCATCAGCTTGGCGTGGTTGTTGCGGTCCTTCACGTCCTCGACAGGAACTCCGGGATGTTCCGCACGTGGCCGATCTCGGCCAGCATCTTCAGCACCGCCTCGTTGGCGCCGCCATGCGCCGGGCCCCACAGGCTGGCGATGCCGGCGGCGATGCAGGCGAACGGATTGGCGCCGGTCGAACCCGGCCAGGCGCACCGTGCTGGTGGAGGCGTTCTGCTCATGATCCGCGTGCAGGATCATGATCAGGTCCATCGCGCGCGACAGCACCGGATTGGCCTTCCAGGTCTCGGTCGGCACCGCGTGGAACATGTACAGGAAGTTCTCCGCGTAGCCGAGGTCGTTGCGCGGATACATGAACGGCTGGCCGCAGGTGTATTTGTGCGCCCAGGCAGCGATCGTCGGCACCTTGGCGATCAGCCGGAACGCGCTGATCCGCCGGCTCTCCGGATCGTAGATGTCCAGGCTGTCGTGGTAGAACGCCGACAGCGCGCCGACCACGCCGCACATCACCGCCATCGGGTGCGCGTCGCGGCGGAAGCCGTTGAAGAAGCTGCGGATCTGCTCATGCAGCATGGTGTGCCGCAGCACGCCGGTCTCGAATTCCTCCGCCTCGCGTGGCGTTCGGCAGTTCGCCGTTCAGCAGCAGGTAGCAGACTTCGAGGAAATGCGAGTTCTCCGCCAGCTGCTCGATCGGGTAGCCGCGGTACATGCAGCACGCCGGCGTCGCCGTCGATATAGGTGATCTTGCTCTCGCAGGACGGCGGTGCGCGCCGTAGCCCGGATCGTAGGTGAACACGCCGAGATCGCTGTACAGGCGTCGGATATCGAACACGTCCGCACCGGCCGTGCCGGAGATCAGCGGCAGGCTGGTGGACTTGTTGGTGCCGTCAAGGGTGACGGTGACGGACCGTTTGGCAGTGGCGCTCATGCGCATATCCTCGTTGCAGGGGCGGTCGGACGCCGCCGTTTGGGATGCCTCTTGCGATCTCGCTCCGTCGGCCTGAGCCGGGCGGACAATGAGGCGGGATTATGGTCGCCTCGGCCCGGAACGCAACCTTCGCGCCCGCAGCAAAAACCGGGATCGGGGCAGCGTCGGCCGCTAGCCTACGCTTAGCGGCGGGCGCAGTCCAGCAGCGGGCCGAGTTGCGGCGACCCGGCGGCGGATCAGATGCTTCCCGCCACAGCACGATGGCGGTTGGGATGCACCGACCGACCAGTCCAGCGGCGCCGGCAGCACCGCGATCAGCCGCGCGGCCTCGGTCTCGGGTCAGGTCGGGCGGCGGAGCGGTGGAAGTCGTGCTGCGCCGCGGCCTGCACGCCGAACACGCCGGGGCCGAATTCGACGATGTTCAGGTAGACCTCCAGGATCCGCTGCTTCGGCCACAGCAGCGCGACCTGCGGCGTCAGCCAGGCTTCCAGCAGCTTGCGCACCCAGTCGCGCCCCTGCCACAGCAACAGATTGCGCGCCACCTGCATGGTGATGGTGCTGGCGCCGCGCGGCCGGCCGCCGTGCCACCAGATGTCGATCTGCTGTCGCCAGCGCCGCGGTGTCGAAGCCCAGCGCTTCCTGGCAGAACAGATTGTCCTCCGAGGCGATCAGGCTGCGCGGCAGCGCCGGCGCGATCCGGTCATAGGTCACCCACTGGTGGTGCATGCCGTAGCCTTCCAGCGCGCGGATCAGCATCAGCGGCGTCAGCGGCACCGGGACGAAGCGGAACAGCAGGATCAGCAGCGGCGGGCCGAGCAGCAGGACCAGCAGGATGCGCCGGGCGGCCCGCCGGAAGCGGCCTGCCCGCGGCTTGGCCGCGGCGGGATGGCGGTTCGCAGGTTGGCCGTTGGTGGCCCGGCGGTTGGTGGCCTGGCGCTTGGCCGGCCGGCGTGATGAAGAGCCCAAGGCAGCGTCGGTCCGGTGTCTCAGACCACGTCGCTCGGGCGCAGATGGCAGTCGGCGGCATCGGCATCGCTCTCGATCTGCAGCGTCGCGTGACCAATGCCAAACCGGTGCTGCAGCGCATGCGTCAGTTCGCGCAGCCGGCGGTCGTTCGATTCGCCTGCAAAGACCAGGTGCGCGGTAAGTGCGGTTTCAGCGGTGACTCGAGCGCCCAGATATGCAGGTCATGCACTTCTGTCACGCCCGGCACGCTGGCGAGAAAGGCTTCCACCTCGGTATGCGGAACACCGCCCGGCACCGCGTCCATGGCCAGGTTCACTGATTCCTTCATGACGCTCCAGGTACCGATCACGATCACCACGCCGATGGCGAGGCTCGCCACGGGGTCCAGCCATAGCCAGCCGGTCACGCCGATCAGGATCGCCGCAACCACCACGCCGACCGAGACCAGCGCATCGCCGGCCAGGTGGATGAACTGCGCGCGAATATTCAGGTCATGCGCCCGGTCGCGCAGGAACAGCAGGGCGCTGCCCGGCGTTAACGGCAATTCCCACCGCCGCCACGATGATGACCGTGGTCTCGGCCACCGGCTGGGGTGCCAGTAGCCGCTGTACCGCCTCCACGCCGATCGCACCGACCCCGATCAGCAGTACCATGGCGTTGATCAGCGCGGCCAGGATGGAACTGCGGCCCCAACCGTACGTGCGGCGTGGCGTCGGGGGGCGTCGGGTCAGCCAGACGGCCCCCCAGGCCAGCAGCAACGACAGCACGTCCCCAAGGTTATGGGCTGCGTCCGCCAGCAGCGCCATCGAGTTGGCCAGCAGGCCAAACGCAACTTCGGCGAGAACGAACGCCGTGTTCACCGCCGCGCCGATTGCGAACGCCCGATCGGGCCTCGCCGGCGGCACGTGATGATGATGATGATGGGTGGTGGGCGTGGTGGTGATGTGACGAATGCATAAGGTGTTCACTATGACAG
>CAWBQF010000002.1:0-102837 GCA_963791025.1 uncultured Chloroflexia bacterium
CTCGACTTTTGCAGTTCTTTAACAATGGAATAATCAAGCAGTGAATGAAGGTCAGAAAAAGTTGTACAATCCAGAATAGACATCTGGAGGTGAACGATGATTCCGGTAGTGGAATTTCCTGAAGTGGTCGAGCATTATGGGCCGTACTTTGAGAAAGTCTTCTCAGCGGAAGCCCTGGTCGAGTTCAAACGCTATGTCAGCGGGTTATTGTTGTCTGAAAACAAGACCGTGGAGGGGATCAACCGCCTTCTGGTAGTGGAGAGCCGCAATCAAAGCTCGCTGAACCGTTTGCTGACGGAAAGCCCATTTTCGCTGGCGCGCTTGAACCAGGCTCGGCTGGATCTGCTGTGGAGTGTACCCGGGACCCAGATGAAGCCCAAGGGGGTGTTCAGTATCGATGATACGCTGCTGAGCCATTACGGGCAGGAATTTGAGCAAATCGCCAAGCTGTGGGACCATGTCTCCGGGAACGTATGTCTGGGCGCATGATCTGCTCACGATCCATTACAGCGATGATGAAACCGACTACCCGGTGCTGTTTCAATTGTGGCAACCGGAGGACCTGGACAAACTGGAACAAGGACTGCGCGAAGCCCAGATCCCGCTCAAAGCCAGCAAAGAAGCGTGGAAGACCAGCGATCCGCAGAAATGGCGCGGCTATCTGCTAGGTGTGTGGCAACGCCGCCTGAAAGCCCATCCCGAGATCCGCAGCTTGTACGATAGTAAGCTGATCTTGGTGCAGAAGTTGCTGCAACAGTGGGTTGAACAACACCCCACCGAGCTGCATCCGGTGACCTTTGACAACTGGTTTACCCAACCCGCCTTCTGCCGCTTTCTGGATCAGGAGCTCAAGCTGGCTTACGTTGGTACGCTGGCCGAGAGCGATAAGATCAATCGCAAGGACGGCCAGACGACCCTAAAGGAATTTGCCGAGCACCTCCAACAGGAACACCTGGATGCGCTCCAGCAACACGGCCAGCCCGTCTTTCGCAAGATCCACATTCCCTATAAAGGGACACAGGAGGTGTACTACAGCTACTGTAACACCCATCACATCCATAACTCCGGCAAGCAGCGTCTGGTGATCAACTATCGCCAGGCCGATCTGTCCGACAGCCCCACCTTTTTCATCAGCAACCGCTTGATCTGGCAGGCCGAAGGGATCACCCGCATTCGACGCCATCGCTGGCCCGTGGAAGTCTATCACGAGGAAGGCAAGGCCGAAGGGCTGGATCAGTATCAGCTGCGGAGCTTCAGGGCCATTGAACGCCATGTTGCCTTGGTTGCCGTGGTCTACAGTTTACTGCGTGCCGCCCAACACGACCCTGGTCTTCGCGAACAGCTTCAACGTCAACTCAAAATCAAGTTTGAGGGACATCCAGCCGCCTGGCGTCACGCTTCGCAAGCCCAAGCGTTGTGGTCCCTGGCCCTGCTCATCAGCGCGGGTCTGGCGCAAGGACAAGCCTTACCGCATATCATGGCCCCTTTGCTCCACGCCGTTTGTCATTCCTGACCCGTTCCGCTGGTAGGCGGTTGCTGCCTCACCTGGCTCAGACTAGGCGAGGTGGTGTAGTGTTGCCTGGTCTTCGATCTGACCATTATTTTCGCCCTTTTCGGGCTGCTTGATTATTCTATTTTTAAGGTGCAAAAGTCGAGTATTAACTGTCCTTATCCAAACATCACAATCGGACCGCCACTAGAACGGAGGTTTGAAAAAAACAGCATGCCCTATTATAGTTTATAAGACATGCGGCATTATTATGTATGGCAATGGTTGTAAAGCCCGAACCACCATATATAGAGGCCGAGTTTGTTATTGCGCAATTATCTCTCTATTTGGCGGTGTTAAATCCGACAGGCCGGAACTTATACCCATATATCTGTCTTGATCCACATCCTGACCTGTCATATTGTTTTATACCCATGCTGATGATCCAGCAGGATATTTCGCAATTGCTTTGGAAAGGTTTTCCCTTCCCGTTAGCGCATAATTCACTATTCTTGAGGGCCCGACACATGCAGCTTGACTGATTTCAATAATAGCATCTGGTTGATGAGCGGCTACCAGCAGCAGCACCCGCGCAGGGCCTTCAGGCTCTCGCCGCCCCTGTTCCCAATTCCGGAGCGTATTGACGCTGATGCCTAGTAAGGTTGCAAACTGTGTTTGGGTAAGCCCCATTGCACTTCTAATGGCTTTCGTATCGGGTTTCTCAACCTTAAAAACGCGAGAAGGTTTTCTCTCACCACGGTGAATAGCACCCGCTTCGCGGATACTTGTGACCAGTTCATCAAACAATTCTTCTTTCATGAGAATTCCTCTTCTACAAGACGTCTCAAGAATTGAAGCTGCGATGGTGATAAATCTGACTGCTCATTTTTGGAATAAGCGGTCAACATATAAATAAGATCGTGCGACACTACCCAATAATAGATTATCCTTACACCTCCACTCTTCCCCCGCTGCTTTGCTGCCCAACGCATCTTTCGGATACCACCTCCACCAGGGATGATAGCGCCCAAATCGGGCTGAATTGTCAGTGCTCCCTGAAGGGCAGCATACTCATCATCCGTAAGAAAGGTTGATATCCTACGAGTAAAGGCTGTGGTTTCGATGATCTCCATATTGGCCCTGGCACTCGAAATATTTACAACCATTATAGTACGCCAATGGCTTACACATGTCAAGGGATAGATAATTCAAGCGCGTAAAACAAAATTCCCCCTTTCATTGAAAACGGGGAATTTTGTTTTATCGGTATCATCGCTCAGTTAGCGTCTGGCAGGGCAATCCCAACATTGACCGTATATGGTGTTTCTAAAGCATTAACAGCGCTATATGTGGGGAAAAGGCATTTTATAGCAGCCGTGGTCTAAACTTATACCCGTACACGATAATACCGCATTCGTCGCCATCAGAGCGGATGCGACGGGTGACCATTTCAACGGGCATGCCAATTTCAACAGGCTGGTCAAGGTCGGTTAGTTGAGCGGTGACAAGGGGACCTTCAGTTAGCTGAATGAGGGCAACGGTGTAAGGGGCAGTGTTTTCGTAACCGGCAGGACCATCTTGCATAATGGTGTAAGAGTAAACCTGACCTTTTCCACTGAAGGTGTAAGGCTCTTTGGCTTCACCACCGCAGGAGGGGCAGACATCTCGCGGGGGGAAGATTTTTACTTCGCAGTGGGGGCATACTTCTCCAACCAATCCGTATCGCTGCTTTTTTAGACGCCAATGACGTGGTACTTCCATCTTCATATCCTTTCAAAAAACAAAACAATCGATGATTTCACAAGCAAGTTACGGCATGCGCTCTAAGATGTGCGCTACCGCCGTAGAAGCCGGACCGCCTAATGTTTGAACCAATCCACGCTGCGCATTGGATAGTTGGTTGGGACCAGCCTGACCGCGAAGCTGCTGGGCGGCTTCAACAATCTGGTACATACCCGCAGCGCCCAAGGGATTGCCGCGCGCTTTCTGTCCCCCCATCGTTAAAATGGGAAGTTTGCCATTCAGCGCTAGCTGGCCTTCTTGAGCCAGCCGCCAACCTTCACCATGCGGGGCAAAACAGGCCGCTTCGAGGGAAAGAGGTGCATAAATCGAAAAACCATCCCATAATTCAAAAAAGTCCACATCTTCCGGCAGACATCCAGCCATACGGCAGGCGCGGTCGACAGAAAGTCCCGCAGCCTCAAAAGCGAGTGGGTCTGGCCGGTCATGGAGCGACAGCCGGTCAGTCACTACACTGGAACCGATAATGCGTACCAGTGGGTGGGCAAAATCGGATGGAAGACGGTCGGAACGTACCAGCAGTACAGCAGCAGCTCCGTCAGCGTAGGGCGCTACATCCATTAGATTCAACGGATCACTTACCAGGGCAGCATGATCGTATGTTTCAGGACGGATGGCGCGGCGAAACATGGCGTTGGGATTGTGAACGGCATTGGCATGTGCCAGGATTGGAAATGCTCCAAACACACTGCGGGGGACCTTGTATTCATACAGATACCGCTGCATGAGTAGTCCAGCCTGAGCAGCGGGAGTAATGCCATGCACGGCTTCGTAATCGTAGTCTGTCATTTCGGCCACCGCACCTTCAACCTCCGGGCCTACCATATCCGTATACTTCTCCACGCCGACGACCAGCGCGACATCGATCAGACCTGAAGAAACAGCCAGGTAGGCCAGGTGGAAAGCGGCAGCGCCGGAAGCTTCGGCTGCTTCTGTGCTGAAGCTCTCAATGCCTTCGAGGGCGACGTTTTCCGTCAGCAAAGCGCCCAGGTTGGATTGGTGGGAAACGGTTGAGGCAAGGAAGTTACCAATATATAAAGCCTGGGGGAGGAGATCTTCTGCACCAGCCTGAGCAGCATCTTTACGAGCGGCCTGGATGGCACGCGCGGCAAGCGTGCGCAGTGAAAGCTCCCAATGCTCACCAACCGGGACTTGCCCAATACCAGCAACGACTACTTCTGTCATATGAGCCTCTACTTCATTGCCAATTTGCCACGATAACGGGCATAGGTGGCGTAATCAATGGGGGTGCGGCGAGCAATATAGTCAGCCGTCTTGGGAGCGCGGTCGCGGCGCTCGGGTAGAGCATCGGTGACCTGTAGAGCGAAGGCATCAGAGCCGGCCCCTGAACCAAACGATACCACCAGAATACGGTCGCCCGGTTCAGCGACATCAAGCGTGGCGGTAAGGCCAATCATGGCAGCGCCAGCGTAGGTGTTGCCTAAAACGGGAACCAGTAAACCAGGTTTTATTTGCTCATCCGTGAAGCCTAACATACTGGCTGCACGCTGAGGGAACTTGGCGTTAGGCTGATGGAAAACAGCATACTTAAAATCGGAAGGGCTGGCGCCTAACTCGCGTAACAAAACTTGCCCGGCGGTAGTAACATGCTTGAAGTAAGCTGGCTCGCCAGTAAAACGCTGACCATGCTCGGGGTATTTCTGCTCAGCGCGCCGCCAGAAGTCGGGGGTATCAGTGACAAAGGAATAGGAGGCTTCAATTACAGCCAGTGAATATTCGGCGGGGCCAATTACATAAGCGGCTCCCCCTGCCCCGGCGGTATATTCCAGTGCGTCGCCAGGCTGCCCCTGCGCAGTATCCATACCAATGGCCATCGCAAAGTCAGCCATACCCGAACCCACCAACCCCATCGCAGCGACCAAAGCTTCGGTACCCGCTTTGCAGGCGAACTCCCAGTCGCCAGCCTGGATGTGAGGAGCAGCACCAATAGCTTCGGCGACGATGGTGGAGCTGGGTTTTACAGCATAAGGATGTGATTCGGAGCCGATCCACACTGCACGCAGCAGTTCGGGGTCGAGATCAGCACGCGCCAGCGCATTACGCCCCGCCTCAATAGACATGGTGATGACATCCTCATCCATGCCTGCAACAGCTTTTTCTTTGATAGGTAACCCAGACTCTTTGCCCCCAGCCCAGACACGCGCCACATCCACGGCAGGAAGCCGGTAACGCGGCACATAAGCGCCATAGCCTATCAACCCGACCGGTCGATCGGTTTTCAATAAAAGAGATGACTTCTGTTCAGCATTCATTCTTTATGATTTACTCCATTCGCGAAGAATCTCTTCCGCACGTACCACGTTAATATTTCGTTCGGCAACCAGTTGATCAGACAGGCGGTTGATCTGCTCTCCACTCGCACCTGCCGCGATAGCAACCTGACGGGCATGTAAGCCCATATGCCCACGCTGAATACCTTCGGTAGCCAGGGCACGCAGCGCCGCCAGGTTCTGCGCCAACCCCACTGCCGCAATTATTTCTGCTAGCTGCGTGGCTGTTTGCACGCCCATTAACTTTAGCGCGGCTTTCGCGGTAGGGTGTACGCGGGTAGCCCCACCGACAGTGCCAACTGCCATCGGCAGTTCCAAGGCACCAGTTAGATTGCCGTCAGCATCCTGGGCCCAGGTGCTGAGAGAAGTGTAGGCGCCGTCGCGGGCGGCATAAGCGTGAGCGCCTGCCTCTACTGCGCGCCAGTCATTGCCAGTGGCGATCACCACAGCATCAACACCATTCATAATGCCTTTGTTGTGCGTAGCTGCCCGATAAGGATCGACCGATGCAAAGACCCAGGCAGCTGTGATACCATCGCGAACAGCTTCGGCGGAATAGTCACCAAAGGCCAATTCATTAAGAGGGATGGTACAGCGAGCACGCGCCAGCCGGCGATCCGCCAGGTTAGATAAAATACGCAAATGAACACGCCCACCAGTGATCTGCTCCACATGAGGCGATAAACGCTCCATGGCCGTGTTGACGGCGTTCGCACCCATCGCATCGCGCACGTCGATGATCAGGTGCGCGACCAGGAATGGGCCAATAGGGGAATGCTCGATCAACCGCACTTGCAAATCACGGGGACCTCCTCCAAGACGGGCCAGCACTGGGTCAATTCCACTGGCTTCTTCTAGCAGTTCCGCCCGATGCTCCAGCAGTTTCAACCGCGCAGTATAAGGGTCTGCCAGGTCAAGTATCTGCATTTGGCCGATCATCTCGGGAGCAGTCGTGTGAGCAGAGAATCCACCTCCTGCTCGAGCCAAACGCGCCATAAAAGACGCCCCTGCTACCACGGATGGCTCTTCAATTGCCATCGGAACCAACACCTCACGCCCGTTAATCACAAAATTCTGGGCAATACCAAGCGGCAGCGAAAACAGCCCAACGACGTTTTCGATCATATGATCGGCTTGCTCAAGTTCCAGGCCTGGAACTGCACGTAATGCTGCCGCTTCTTCATCGGTCAGGCCAGCATGCCGGGTGAGCCAATCCAGCCGCTCACTGATGCTCAGGTTATAAAACTTTATTCGTGAGGTTTCCGTCATCCTTTTTTACCTCTCCATATCTTTCCACCCACAGCTTTCATCCGTTCCTATCGGGTTTGATTTCATTCTCAAAACACCAAAGTTATGTTTGTTAAGTTATCATAATCTCAAATGACAACCGTCTAAAGGTCATATATCCCCGTTTATAATGTTTGTAGACTGGCAAAAGCTATCAGATAAAATCATTGAGCTGTTTTTCAGCCGACAAGCCCGAAAAACAGCTCAACAAACGTTTGGACAGCGAGCAAACCTTACGGCAGGGTGAAACTGTCTCCCGGTTTCAATACATGCACTTCAGCCTTCGTCTCCGCTTCCACCTTTTTGGCCCAAGCACCTTCATCTTGTGAAATCAGGTCAAATGTATCGTAGTGGATCGGAATGACATGCTTCGGCTGGATGAACTTTACCGCGCGCAGGGCATCTTCTGGCCCCATTGTAAAGTTATCGCCAATGGGCAGCGCAGTTAAGTCGATGCCTTCATCGCCAATCAAACGCATGTCGCCAAATAATCCGGTATCCTGGGCAAGGTAGATTTTATGCCCATCGTTGGTGGTTAACAAGAAACCCGCCGGGTTACCCCCATAGGTACCATCAGGCATGCACGAACCGTGCAGAGCCAGGGTCAGTTTCAGGTAACCAAACGGGTACTGGTAGCCTCCCCCTAGATGCTGCCCGTGGGTATTTTCGATACCATGTTTGTTTAGCCAATTCACAATTTCAAAGTTGCTAATCACCAAAGCTCCAGTGCGTTTGGCAATGGTCATTGTATCGCCGATGTGATCGTTATGCCCATGACTGACTAAAATAAAATCCGCGGAAACTTTGTCAGGCGTGGTACTGGCAGCCGGGTTATTGGTGAAATATGGATCCACAAGAATATGATAGCCGCTGGTTTCCAGGCCAAGGGCCGCATGACCATACCATGTCAGTTTTGTACTCATTTTATCCCTCCTGATTGACATTCTTTCATGATTATCCCTATAAAAGGGGAAACATTATTTTGAAAAAGCTTCTCCTATTAAGATCGTATCACCGTGTTGGAGACTCAAAGATTGCTTAGGACGCCTGGTCACTATAAGACCCTAAGCAATCGTGACTAGATTTATTCTTATTATACCTTTTCTGCCGCAGCGGTTCGTGTCAGCCAGGGCCAATCAGGCGCACGGAACGCTCATAGAAGATGTAATTCCAGGCCCAATCGAGCAGTACCGCCAGGCGATTGCGGAACCCGATTAACTGATAAATGTGGACGACTACCCAGACCAACCAGGCAAAAAAGCCCTTGAACTGGTAACGCCCCAAATCTGCTACTGCCTCATTGCGCCCAATTGTGGCGAGGACACCCGGATCATCATAGGTGAATTTGGATAAGGAGCTGCCTTCTAATAAGTGCACAACATTCTTTGCCACAAGTTCGCCCTGCTGCATCGCCACTGGAGCGACCATCGGCAAGGGTTTGCCATCCTGACCTTCGAGGGAGGCTGCATCGCCAATCACAAATACTTCAGGATGGTCAGGGACCTGTAGGGTGGGCGCAACTTCGACGCGCCCCAGCTTATCCTGCGGCAAGCCGAGCTTATCGAGCATACTGACCGCCCGAACGCCAGCTGCCCAGACCAGCGTACGTGCTTTAATTTCTTCTCCATCTTTCAGCGCCACGGTATTTCCATCATAATTAGAGACGGCTGATTTGAAACGCACATGAACATGTTTTTTGCGCAGCATAGCAGTCGTAAACTCACCGAATGATTTTGGCATGGCAAGCAGCAGTTGATCTGTCGCTTCGAGAAGCAGGATTTTGACATCGTTGAAATCCAACGTAGGAAACTCTTTATGCAGCACCATGCGAACCAACTCGGAGATTGCTCCTGCAAACTCGATGCCCGTCGGCCCTCCACCCACCACCACAAAGGTCAGCATAGCCTTCCGAACCTGGGGATCCTCTTCTTTTGCAGCCAGTTCAAACTGGTGCAAAACATGGTTACGAATTTCGGTCGCATCTTCCAGCCTTTTCATCCCAAAGCCGTTTTTCTCTACCGAATCAATCCCAAAGAAGTTCGTCTGCCCACCTACAGCCAGAACCAGGTAGTCATAGTCGATGGTAGAAACTTCATTAACCACCCGTTTGTTTGCCAGATCGATTTCTTTCACCATGCCCATGTGGAAATTTAGATTTTTCTGATGGCGAAAAATTGAGCGCACCGGGTAGGCAATTTCATCTGGAGACAGCATGGAGGTAGCAACTTGATACAGCAAGGGTTGAAACAGGTGATAGTTATTCCGATCTACCAAAGTGACCTGTACAGGCGCATCTTTCAAAACACGGGCAGCGCTCATTCCACCAAAACCCGCGCCAATAATCACAACATGTGGCAGTTTCTTTTCTGATTCCATCTTTCACTAGCCTCCTCTCCTATCGGTAACCAGGTACTTATTGTGAACAAATTCACAATGTAATTTTACCAAAATTATCTTAATTAATCAAGTGGGGAGTTTTCATTTTGTGGGTCAGGTAAGTCACTTAGTGAAAGATCAGTGGCATGTAGAGTTCTGTACCTTCCCGCTTCCCGATCATGGTCACAGTGGTCAGATCCATCCTGTTCTTACCCCAGTCAAGTCTGGCAATGTTGGTAATCAAGGACGGCGAATGTGGATCGACTGTGACTTTGAAAGAGAAAGTCACCTTCACATTCGGAGTCAGTTCACCATTCCAGTTGACCACCCGGTTGATCTCATCATAGCTAAAGGGTGGGTTGGACATATTCGTTCCAGCATAGGTGACGCCAACGGGAAGTGGATCACTGAATGCTGCTTGAACTGCCAAGTTGCCGGTATTGAGCAGCGTAAACGCGTAGATAAACGTATCGTAACGCATGACACTCGCCGGAGCAATTTGAACCGACTTACTAAAGTCTGGATCGAGAATGGTGGTATTCGCAACCAAGCCAGTGCGGCCCTCCGCCCAAACCAGTGAAGCGGTATTCGTGATGAGCGCGGCAGCATCCTTATTGGTTCTAACACTGAACTTAAATTTTGCTGTCTCGTCCACAGCCAGGCTGCCCGACCATTCCACAGTGTTGGTGCCTGGGTTGTAGGAGAGGTCAGTACTGTCAGTGCCGAGGTAGCTCGCGCCAGCCGGGAGCGGATCACTGAAGGCGACAGATGAAGACACCCAGCCCGTATTGACCAGAGTCACCTCATATTGGAAAGGGTCACCGCGTGGAGCCGAAGCAGGCGCAGCGAGGCGAGAAGTGGTGAACTCAGGAACAGCGTCGCCTACACGCGTGGCAGCGCTGAGTAAACTACTGCCGTTTGCCCAGTTCAGGTGAGCCACGTTCGTTACCAACTCTGGGCCATGCAGCGCGGCGGTGACATCGAATAAGAAGGTCTTCGGCACTCCTGGAACCAGATTGCCTGTCCAGGTCACAGCATTGGCTGCGCCATTAAAGGAGAATTCGGGAATCGGGACACTTGTTCCGGCATAGGTTACGCCTTCTGGGATGGGATCGGTAAAGGATACCGGAACAGTTTCCACCCCCTTATTCAGCAGGGTTACTTTATAAGTGAAGGTTTCACCGCGAACAGCTCTCTTCGGTGCGACCAGCGTGGACTTTCCAAAGACTGGTGAAACGCCGATGATATGGGTGCTGGCTGAGGCTTTAATGGCAGGAACAACTTCGTCAACGCCAGGGCGATAATGCCTGACAATCAGCGAGGCCTCATTTGTGACAGTAGAGCTAACCAGGGATTGATCGTCCGCGACCTGTACCTGGAACATTAAAGTATTGGACGGAATTTCAAAGTCCAGTTTACCCGGCAGCGTGATGGCGTCGATCTGGTAGAAAAGGTAAGCGCCCTTATACTGGAGGCCAATCTGCAAGTCCCCCTCTGGCAGTGGATCTGGCAGGGTGAACTGGTTGTAGGTAAACTTACCGCCCAAGAAGTTCTCCTGCTGTGCCTTACCAAGCAGAACATCGTCGCCGCCACCCAGGCCATTGACCACCAAGTAAGTGTTCAATTGGCTGCACGGAATGCCGATGATTTCACAGAAGATGCCTGGAACGGTCACAGACCAGAAGTCGACCGGTTCGCCACCTTGAAGATCAATCAGGCGCGGCGAAAGCAGCCAGCCCTCACGGATTGTGCCATCAGCACGCAGCCCCTCAGCCGGTTCCACTCGAATCGAGTGTTTCCCCGTCCAGGCCCCCCATCCAGCACCCCAAACAACCCCCCTGCTCTCGACACGCCACCCCGGAGGTGGCACCAGCCCTAGCTCAAAGTCCTCCAAATTCGGGGCCTTGTAGTGCAACGGCAAGTTGCCATTGTATTCTATCGCTTTGGTGTCAGGGTTATAGAAGAACCCAGGCAGGCTTGAAGCCAACGAACCGGGCACAAAGGTCGTGTTGGTTGGAATAGGATCTTTAAAAATGAACTGAGCCCGCGGGTCATCGTCGTTGCTGTTCATCGTCTTGACCTGATAGGTCAAGTAGTCACCAGGATAGGCTGTCGCCAGATTCACCGACTTGGTGATCTCAGCAGACTGAAGATAGGAAACCTTAATTGGAACCTCTATCAGGGCGGGCGCTTCGGCCGGGCCGTAGTAGATTACCCCTTCATAAGTCTGACCAGGGGTTAACGGACCTGTGAATTTGATATCAAAGGAGACTTCACTATCCTTAGCAACTTCGCCGGGCACGTTTGTAACCTGCAAGCTGCTGCCTTGAATGGCGTAAACAGACATATCAAAGCTTGAGGCTGGACCGGAGTAGTTATCTACCACGATGATCCATGCACCATCTGCCGGTTTTACCACTGTCGCGAGTTCAGTGTTCGACGAAGTAGCCGAGATGCCCTTCAACAGACAGGGATCCGCGCCGGTAGGGCCACAGTAGTAGAAATATAGATCGAGGTCCACATCACTGCTCACCCAAGCCTCTAACCTGGCAGCGTGGTTGAGCAGTATCGATCTGGTATAGTCGGGCGAACCTGTACCATTGAAAGGCAGGTTCAGCCCAGCGTAATACTCCGGGCTACCAAGACCGTAAGCATCGGCGACCAGGCCATTGGGCAAGTCAATGGAAGATGTGAATTTGACCGTCCCAATCATTCCGCCATCCGGCAGGTAAGTCTTTACATCAAAGCTGGCTGGCCCAGTGTGCAGCAGTCCCAGGTCTTTCTGAAACTCCACAGCCGCCTGACTGCCCGAATAAAGAACATTGTGCTGTAAGATTTCGTGCAGTCCTTCTTGCAGTGGGAAAGCTACCCAGTCTTCTGGCCCACCTGAAGAGGTATTGTAGTTCCAGACAGGCGGCGCACCCGCCATCTCACCGCGACCGACCGTATCCAGCACGTAAGGGCCAAAGACAAAGCGGGATTTTTCAAACCCCAGGATCGGGTTGGCCTGACCCCAAGAAGGCAGCGTTGGCCCCAATACCTCGGTGTCGATGTCGGTCATACCAGCGTCATTCCAGCGGTCAACGACAATCCCTTGATACTCCTCAGCGATGGTCACATCGTCCACCTGCCAGCCCGTCTTCCAATCATTGACATTGAACTGCATGATGACGTAGTGGAAGCGAATCACAACGTTATCATAGCCAATGAAGGGGCTCAGATCCAGTTTAACTTCTTTTGGCCCTGAAACACTCGCACCGTCGTAATGCAGAAGGTTCTTCCAGGTTGCACCGTTATCGGTGGTAGCATCTACATAAGCCTCATCATCCCCCAGTACAGTGTGAAAATCGCTCGTGAAAGTCAGCATCGGGCGCACAGCGCCGGCCAGATCCATGGCAGGCGTGCGCAGTTCGGTGTCGAGCGGGTTGAGCTTCCAAACAGCCTCAGCAGCAGTACCCCAACCCCCCGTTAAGTTTACGTTACCACTCTGAGCGGTAGTCGACCATCCACCTGAAATGCCATCCCAACCACCGCTGCCGCCTAAGAGATTGTCCACCACAGTCCAGTCGATTGGAATAACACCATCAACATTCCCAAAATCTTCCAACAGATAGACCGTGTTGTGGATATCCTGAACATCCGTGTAGAAGAAGCGCCAGTCACCTGACTCTTCGCGCCAGGTCCAATCGAAGTAACCGCGGACCTGATTATTATCATACAGATAATCATCATCACCGGCGTAATCCTGGTCGCCAATGCCCGCCAGATGCCCGCCATCAACAAGTTCCGCAAAGTCCGCGACCACGTTGATCGTCACGGGAATGACGATGGTATGAGCAGGATAGGAACCAGTTCCCGGGTCAATAATTTTCACCGCGGCCTCGTAGTCGCCAGCAGGCATCTCCAGCGGAATATCGGCTGTAATGGTGAAGGAAGCACTACCACCGGCAGGCACCGTTAGACTGTAAACCGAGGGATCAACCCAAGTTTCGTCTGTATACTGGTAGAAATCAATCTCGAAAGATAGATCGGTCTGTTCAACAACGGAGGCATCATACTGTTGGAGACCGATAAACAGGCCATCGTGCATGCGATGGAGCGGATCCTGCACCCACATTTCTAACACATTGCCGCCCGGTCGATTATAGCCAAAGCGCGCATACTCGTACTGCTGAACTTCTGCGTTGACCCAATCCAGATCCTGACCACCATCAATGGTCGTGGCTTCTGGCAGCGTTTCAAAGCTGACAACCCCATTGCCGTCCTGATCTACCCATACCTGACCATCCTGGTTGTAATCCATCCAATCGTAGACCATGAGGCGGAAGCGGTTGTCGGCTGTGTAGTCGCCGTTCTCGTCGAATTGATCGAATGGGTAGCGCATCCGAACGACCATCAATTCGGTATCAGCAGGAACAGCAATATGATCCCACCAGGCGTTGACTGCCTTTTCAGCATCGGAAGCTGTGATTGGCAGGATGAACTGTGGGGCCTTGTAGAAGTTGTCCGGGCTCTTCGCTACAAACATTTCAGGCGTAATGGAGTAAGTAAATTCTGAGGAGCCAATCTTAACCGGGGCGCCGTCGCTCAGGTCAACCGTCACACTTTGAGGAGAAGGATTGGTGAGGGTGACTTCTTGTGAATAGCGCTTGCCCGGTTCCACCAGTTTGGCAAAAGAAGGATAGTCAACACCACGATAGTTGCCAGGAGTCCATGAGGAAAGATCCGGAAACACACCATATTCACCCGAAGCAATCAGCGTACCCCGGTCTGCATTGACTGAACCAGCGCCCTGAGTATAGACATCGTAATTCAGGTCGGTAGCTGAGGCCATCAACAACGCGCGCGCCTGGTCATAAGTAGGCCAGGTATGATTAGCCTGGAAGTAGGCCTGGTAGATAAGGGCCAGAACACCGGTGGCTACTGGAGTTGAGCGGCTGGCGCCACCCCATGAGTCCCAGGAGAGATTGCCATTGTACACACCCCAGAATGAGGCTGTATAGTAATTCAGCTCTTCCGCGCCGGCGGCATAAGCGCCACCCGCAACGACATCTATGCCAGCACCGTCACGCGCCGAAGGGCCGCGATTGGAGAAGGGCGTGATGTCATTGTAGGTAATTTGATCCATGTAGCGAATGTTATCCCAACCAGTGGAACCATACTCGGTAGAAGCCCCTACGCCAATGCCCGTAGCGGAGCTAGGCGGAGAAACAGTGCCATATCCTGGGCCGCCATTGCCGGTAGAGAAGAGAAACTGCAAGCTGGGAGCATACCAATTCTGGATCTGAGTTACCACCTGTCCATCCAGATCCCAGCCATCATTGTTCTGATCACTGGAACCGTAGGAGTTGGAAGTTACCTGAATAGCATCTCCATCGCTGCAAGCGATGCCCGTATCGAGAATCTTCTTCCCATTTTGAGTACAGCCATCATAACCCACAGCTGAGAAAAGATAGGCATCTAACTTGGAAGATGCAAAGTTGAAGTAGACATCACTGACGTTAACTACTTTAGCTTCAGGCGCCATGCCTAAAACAGCCGCTTTTGACTGGAAAGGCTCTTCTGTGTCACGATCGTAGAAGGTGGGCAGCAAGCCATTGGTACGTCCCTGACCGACAATATTCGAAGCACATTGGGTACCATGACTGTAGGCACGGTCAAACGTGCCACCCGAAATAGCGACAAGAGCGCCATTACCAGGGATAAAGGCCGGATCTGAAGACCATAACCAGTCGAAGACCGGGACGCCGTTTACACCATCCGCAACGTAGTAAACCATGCCGCCCGAAATATCGGCCAGGCCATCTTTGTTCACATCCAGGTAGGAAACCATGTTGTTATAGGTGGCCTGGATCGTGGCATCGTTCGTCATATCGGCGCGGGTCAGCCACTTGTCATCGGTGAAATCCTTGTTGTCGTTCAGATCGATGATGACCGTATCATAAACACCCGGCTGATTGGGGTCGATCACCAGAACAGCCGGTTTTTCGCCCCAGACATAGTCACGCAGATCATTATCGGGATGGGTGCCGACATGCACAACACCGCTGCGAGTTATGGCAGCCGAAAGGACGTAGAGATACTCGTTCGGGTTACGGACACCAAAGTCAATGAGCGGCGTGTACTTAAAGCACAACAGTGCCGGGCCACAATGGTCCACAGCCGGAGTGAGTGAGGTATCAACATAGTGCATGCTGGGGTATCCCTGACTAATATAGGGTGTCGCAAAGGCAACTTCGTAGGCCCACCCCAAGGCAGAGAAGGGACTAAAGACCATCGGCCAACCGTAGTAAGGGCTGTCAGGGTCATCAATCAGCTTCTGGGTTCCCATCAGATCGGGGTGAGCTGTGTCAATGCCATCATCCAACAGGGCTACCGTCACACCTTTGCCTTTAAAACCACGCTCCCAGGCAGCTTCGGCTTTGTGAGGACCAACTTCTTTGACTTCAAACCAATCCAGGGGGGGGATATCTGGACGACCGTCACCAAAAGCTTTGGCATCTTGCCAGGCAGGAATATCGCTCTGTAAGCTGGTGCTCTGCTCGCGCAGCGCATCCCAATCCTCAGGGCCCCTGGTTTCAAGCTGGTGTTCTTCATCTATAGGGTAGTCTAGCGGATACCCGTTCTGTTCAAACACAATCGGGAGTACCACCTGGATATTCTCGTTCGCGGCCAGTTTGTAGAGATCAAGCGGCTTCACCAAACCCAAGATCAACTGCATCTTCGCGTCCCCCTCCCCCAACGGGTTGCGGGCGATGGATTTTCCATCCACGAAGAAAGCTGAAAGATCGATCGTCTCACCGCTGCGGAGCAGAACCTGAACCTCAACAGGAATCGGGTCACTCGGAGTTTGCAAGGTGATCGTGTTGATCTTGTCGCGCAAGTCTGGATGAATTTTCCCCATGGGATCGTTCCCCACATCTGTAAATTTATCGGATGGCGGGGGATCCATGGTGGGCGTATCGACAGGGACCTGAGCAGCAGATCTCGGCAAACCAGCTTCCGACAGACTGGCCTGGACTGAGCGCGGTTGGCCTATACTCATAAGCATCGTCAGGATCATAAAGAGTGAAAGGATTTGAAAAAGTCTTTTCGTGCGAAACATCTTGCCGCCTCCGGATCATTACGACATTAAGGGCTGGAAGGCAAAGCACATCCTTCCTTAAAATAAGCAATGAGCAAGCAACTTTATAAAAGCCCTCTTCCTGAGAGGAGCAGGCGCGGAACACAACACGAGAATACGTCTCCCCTTCCAACGCCGCAGTGCCGGCTAAAGTGTTCCTGGATGAATTGGAGCGCCATATAAAGTAACTACACCATGTTGCTCGAATGGCTTGTTGGTGAGGAAACGCCCCTACCCTTTGTGACCCTCTCGCTCGATTGCTTGTACTATTAAGTTTGTTTTTGTTATCAAAGAATAGTATTTCTTGATTATTATACTTAATAAATACCAGGTTTGAATCCAAAATCTTACTATGTCCCTTACTATCTTAATTACTATTTCAAGCACTAGTTCTTTTTCACACCCCTTCAGAATCCAGACCCAAAGCATTCACTTCCATTCGTTTGCGCCAGAGAAAGCTATAATAAACTTATGCTAATTCACTCTGCTTCTCAGCTTCTGACTTTGTCTGGGGGGCCACAGCGCGGCAGTGGGCTTGGCCGGTTAGAAATCATCTCTAATGGGGCCGTGCTCGTGCGTGAGGAAACCGTCGAAGCCGTTGGAACAACGGAAGAACTGCTCTCTGCCTACCCCAATGAACCGCGCCTGGATGCCAGACAGAAAGTGGTGATGCCAGGATTGGTTGATCCGCATACCCATCTGGTATGGGCTGGCGACCGGGCGCATGAATTTGAAATGCGACTGGAAGGTAAAACTTATCTGGAAATTATGGCGGCAGGCGGGGGAATCATCTCGACAGTGCGCGCCACCCGGCAAGCCAGTCTGGAAGAACTGCTGGATCAGACTCTGCAGGCGCACACAGAGCATGTTTCAGCACGGTACCACCACAGCAGAGGCAAAAACCGGTTATGGGTTGACGTTGCTAAGTGAACTGCGCCAGATGGAGGCCTTAATCCACCTGGACGCGGAAGGGCCGCTCGAGATTGTCCCCACTTTTCTTGGAGCGCATGCCATCCCTGCTGAATACAGCAGCAATTCGGATGCCTTCACTCAACTGGTATGTAATGAAATGCTGCCTGCTGCGCGCTCCTGGTGGCAAGTCAACGCCCCACAGCAACCGCTGCCTTTTGTAGATGTCTTTTGCGAAACAGGAGCCTTCACACTCGACCAGTCGCGCTGCATTCTTACAGCGGCAAAGCGACTCGGATTTCCTCTTAAAATACACGCGGATGAGTTTGATAACCTGGGGGGCGCCAGCCTGGCGGTCGAACTGGGAGCCGCCTCAGCGGATCATCTGGTTACAACTTCCGCGAAAGATATCGCCAGCCTGGGTGGGAGTGACACCGTAGCCGTAGCCCTGCCCTGTACCCCCTTTGGTTTAGGAGAGCCGCATTACACGCCAGCCCAAGAAGTGCTGGCAGCGGGTGGTTTGCTGGCGATTGCTTCAGATATCAACCCCGGCACAGCCTGGTGCGAGAGCATGCAGTTCGTCATCGCGCTGGCCTGCCGCTACCTACGCCTGACCCCCGCGCAGGCGATCGCAGCCGCCACCATCAACGCCGCCGCCGCAATTCGACGCGCAGAGCGGGTTGGGTCGCTGGAAGCAGGTAAACAAGCTGATCTACTCATCCTTTCTGTCAGCGATTATCGCCACCTGGGTTACCGCTTTGGAACGAACCTGGTGCAAACGGTGATGAAGAAGGGACAGATTTACCCGGTAGGAACCCATCTTTAATTTCTGGAGAGATTATGCTGACATTGGAACAAGCCAGGGATTGGTATCAGGACGCCGACCCTGTACACGACTTTGATCACATCCGGCGAGTTTTTCATATGGCGGAGCGCCTGGCAGAAGCGGAAGGCGCTGACCTGGAGATTGTGCGGGCGGCAGCACTGCTGCATGACGCAGAAGGCAGCGCCCCGGGTGGCGAAGAACGAATGAGCCATCACCACCGCTCAGCGGCATTCGCTGCTGATGTGTTGAAAGCAGAAGGTTGGCCGGCTGAACGGAGCGCAGCCGTGCAGCATTGTATTCGTGCTCACCGCTTTCGCAGTGACGGGGAAACACCGCAAACATTGGAGGCGCGCATCCTGTTTGATGCAGACAAGCTGGACGTATTAGGCGCTATTGGAGTAGCGCGGGTCGTCGCGTATGCGGCGCTCAACGGACAACCATTTTACGCCCAGCCATCGCCTTCTTTCCTTGCTAACGGCGAAAAGGAGCCGGGTGAGATGCACAGCGCCTACCACGAGTATATTTTCAAGCTGCGCAAGATTAAAGACCGCTTGTTCACCCCTACTGCCCGAGCATTCGCCCTGGAGCGCGATGCTTATCTGGAGCAGTACTTTCAGCAGTTGCAAGCAGAGCTTACAGGAGAGCGATGAAGAAGAGACAATTATACATTATACAACGATACAATCGTACATTGGCACAATGATACACTAATACATCTATAAAATGTTTGAGGTACAAAAAGTAAAAATTAATTTACGCGCGCACACTCCCATTTTCGAACAAATTGCGGACCAAATTCGCATGGAGATTGAAAGCGGGGAATTGAAAGCAAACGACCAGCTCCCTACTGTACGCCAACTGGCTGAACTGCTGCAAATCAATTTCAACACAGTCGCCAGAGCCTACCGGGTTCTGGACAACGAGGGCTGGATTAGTATGCAGCAAGGGCGTGGTAGTTATGTGCTAGAACAGACATTGTCTGCCGAAGACACGAGCCAGGAGACCCGCCAGCAAAAACTGGAAGAATGGCTCGCTTTCTTTTTCCATAAAGCATACGACCTGGGGTATCGCCCTGAGGAAGTTCTCCAGACCTTACAGAACCAAGCTGTGGCAGAAATCCTTGCTTCGGATCAATCGAGCCAACAACCCTCTTCAACCCGGCAGACAACAAAGAAACGAAACCTGAAGAGGCATTCCCCGAATCGTAACCGGCATCTTCTCACGGCCAAAGCTACAAAAAGAACACAGTACAGAAAAAAGAATCGCGCACGATGACGCTGATCCACCTGATAACCCATTACCTTCCCTAAACAATATGGCGTTGATATAAATTGTTTCACGTGAAACGTGATCACTCATTCATACAGCAGAATCATGCAAATGACCTGCTGTTGTTTTTTTTTTATATTTGACGCAATTAAAGTGGTTTATTGGAAAGTAAGCGCTGCCTTTCCTTGTTGTTTTCTAAACAAAATTATGGATCAGAATATGGTGCTTCTAATATGATTTGATGATTTGGGGCTGCCAAATGGTTTCATAAAAAGAGAAGTCTTTATAGATGTAAAGATACAAGCAGCAAGCGAAGAAACATGATATGTGATTGAGATGAAAGCTGCGAGCATAAGAAAGATCCTATTCCAAACAAAGATCTTCAAGGCCAGCAGTTATGTGAATGACTGATCTGGTTTAAAGCAAAGAGTAGGTTTAATCAGGAAACATGTTAGGAACATGAGATCCCCGATTTAACGTTTCCCTCGGAATAATATCATTAAGCAGAATATTACCTGATCAAGATGACTGTTAAGCATGGCGCGAAAAGAAGCCAAACAGCAGCATCAAACAAAAGACTGTTTCACGTGAAACATCTGTAGGTGGGACTGGAGAAAATGTTTCACGTGAAACAATAGCACCTGTTTTGAAGCTTCCTATAAAAGAGTCTTTTAGCATTTTCTTTTTATGTTTCTTTTCCTTGTTTTTCATAGCGATCATTTGAGCGTGTGCATTTCCGTAACATTCAGATCATTGTTAGAAGGTGCAAAGGCCCAGGTATAGTTGGGCGCGAATATCTGGCCGGCTGCGCACCTGTACCATTCGACTGTTAAAGCACAAGGCGCAATATAGTAACGATAGAGGTATTTCCATTGTTGTATACTCGTTGTGAATTCATCACTGTATAAGGTGGGTTCATGAAATGTCGTGCCTCCAAGTGGGTTATGTCCTTCTTAAAAGTTTCAGGAAGACTGTCGAAAGCCTGTCGATGTTCAAGATGAAGAAGGAAGGATAAGATAGCACAACACCAGGGTCAGTTACAGGTGGTTGTTCATTCGATATGGAATGAAGAGAAGTTCTTAAAAAGGGGCGAGATACAATTAAGGGGCTGCGTTACTTCAGAAAGTGCTAAAATCACAATCTATAAATAGAACATATTTTCTATTATAGTAAAACAAAAAAACCGGCGCTAAAGCGACCGGGCATAGAAGTGTACTTTCATTACAATCTATCTGCCTATCTTTCCTTTGTATTCTTCTCCAAATAGGCTACCGCTCGACTCTTTTCATCGCTCATCACGACACGCAGGTGATACCCATTACGATAATCACTCACTTTGATCAACCGCAAACAATCACGGAGCTTCTCATCCAATGAAATCCAATCTTCAATCCGGTTGGGCGTTTCTTCGAAGAAGTCGTGATCAAAAACACTTTCATCGTCATCCAGAATTACAGCCAGCGGATAAATTTGTTCTTCCAATAAATCCTGGAAGAAGTGAGTGCCTAAGGAAGGTTCTGGCGCAGGACCAATCCCTTTGCCAGCCAATTCTACCAACGCCAACGTATTGTAGATGTCGCCATAATCCACACTGACACCCAAGTCTGGATTTGAACTGCCCCAACGACCTGGACCCACGCAAATAAACTTCTCGTCTTCCAGTACGCTATTCAAGCGACTGACCGCGCGCACTACCTCAAAGCGGCTTTCTTGAGTAGATAATGCAAAGTATGCTTCAGGATGAACATAGAGCACATAGCGCACTTCAGGAATTTCGCCCTCAGGAACTACAAAGCGCGTTGAAAAAATGATATCTTGCTTTGGCAGGTTGACAGGGAGTGTGACCGGTTCTCCGCCTACCAGATAACTCTGAGGACGGCATTGTAAAATGGTGATACAGACCTGTGGATGGAGCGCATTCGGGTTGATCACTTTTAACGTAAACTCGAGGTCTACAGGAGAATTGTAGTTATCTTCGAGGATCTGTAAGATTCGCCGCAACCGTTCGGCAACATCTGTCCGGCGCAGCAAGTCCTCAAAGGTCAATACTAGGCTGCGCGTGCCACCCTCGAGAATGGTACTGCGCAAAGAAAAGAAAGAGCCATCCGATTCGGTTTGAGCCAAGTAGCGTAGGGATGGATAATGCGCATTCAACACCTCGTGGATGGGCATGGTGCGAATCATGTTCTCTTCCAGATCAATCAAGTCCACATACTGTTGACTGTAACGTCGAATAGAGGTGGGATCTGAGGAAGGACGCAGTAAAGGGTGACTGAGCGCTACCAGGCGGGGATAGTCATTCCCAACCCGATCCACTGCACGCGTGCCCAGCCCCCAAACCAGGCGTGCAAAGCCATCTTCTCGCCGGATTTGCGGCGCCCAACGGTACAGGTTACGGCTAAAGGCTACACCAGCCACCTGAGGCAGATAGTACTTATCAAAGATATCACCTTCAACCACCTGGATCAGAACAGCCATGCGCTCATCATAGTCTTGTAAGCCCTTGCTACGCCGGTAGAGCAGGGCGGCAGTGTTAAGGGTAGAGGCATAAACCCGAATGATGGCATGTGTCAGCGCGCGCAGATTTGCCGCGTGCGACCCCTGATTGGGCAGGAATACACTCTCATACTTACCGGCAAAAGCTGTGCCAAAGTTGTCTTCCAGTAAGCTTGAAGAGCGAACAATCAGAGGTTGGTGATGCACCTTATCCAGCAGGTCTGACAGATCACCGAGAAAGTCAAGCGGGAACTCACTCGACTCGAAGTCACGCACGATTGCAGGATGATCCGTACGCATCTGCGCTTCACTTTTATATTTCTGGTCATTCCAACGGAAAAGGTTGTTGATCGACATAAATGTGTAGAACACATCTGAGCCGATAAAGTACGAGTCAGGCGTACGCAGGCATTCTTTCAAGTCGGGCTCGCCTGCTTCTTCCAGGATACGCAGCGCCAGCAGCATTCCGGCGGCTTTCCCCCCAATGCGCCCGGTCCCCAGCTTGCGCTGGCGGATCTCTACTAAATCATGGATAGTGAACCATTCTTTTGCTACATTGATGTAGCGAAGCTGGTCGCTGATCAGGGTACGGATCAGCACTACCTTAAATTTCTTTAAGCGGGCTTCCATCGAAACGCGCTCAGCAGGGGGCATGCTTTCGATCATCAAAGCCTGCTCAAAGACCATCTCGAGCGGGGCAAGTTCAGGGTTCATCGAAAGGGAGATTTCCTGGGCCTGCACCCCACGTTCGCTCAGGACTTCCCACACCAGCTGCTCGAACAGTTCGAAAGAAAGATACCGGCTAAAAATCTGATCCGTCAGCATCTCGCGAACGCGGGCTAACCGGTATTCCCAAACTTCAGCCCCTTCTTCTCCAAAAGGGTTACGTAAGCCCTCACGCTCTTGCGATTGAATGGCAATCGAGCGCACTTCGGTTTCAAACTGCTGGGGAGAAATAATTCCACGTTCGTAAAGTTCGCGCCGCATACGCGAGCGAATTTTTTCACTCAAGACCGGATATTGGCTGAGCGCCAGGAAAACATTATACTGCCGGTCTGAGGATGCAGGAAAAGCCATTACATGCCCTGCTCGATCCTACCCTAAATGCATTGGCATGATTACATGTTGGTATTCTTCATCCCCCACCGGCTGCACTTGTGCGGGGGACTTTTGATCGTTGGTTTCTAACACCAGATTAGGCGTTTTGATGACTTCGAGAACTTCCCGCAGGAAACGCACATTGAAAGCCACTACCAGGCCCGGGCCATCGATGGTGGCATCAATAGTGGTTTCATTTGAGCCGGTTTCCTCTGATAGGGCAGAAACTTCCACCTGACCAGGCCGGTCACTGTTAGGTTGTAAGCTCAGGTGAACCACATTGTTGCCGTTGCGTGCAATAATCTCTGCCTGACGGCAGGCCTTCAACAAAGATGCAGTGGAAACAATGGTATGGGACTTGAAAGAACGCGGTAAGATCGCTCTGTAATCGGGGAAATTGCCATCAATCAATTGAGAGACCAACTCGGCAGCCTCGAGCCGAAATACCACCTGACCGCGTCCGGAGGGCACAATCATGCATAAAACGCCATCACCATCTGAAGCAATCCGGGCCAACTCATTTAGAGCGCGGGCGGGGATAATGATGTTCAAAGGCTTACGAGCGGATTCGTCCAGCGTAATCTTCCGCACTGAAATACGGAAACCATCCGTGGCAGCCATAACGATTTCACTGCCCGACAGGGTAGTCTGTACACCTTGCAGCACCGGGCGCGCTTCATCACTGGAAGCCGCAAAGGTTACCTGTTGAACCATTTCCTTGAAGTCGGAGATCTTGACCTGCACGCCTTCCGAAGCGTCGGTAGCCGGCATCGGCGGGAACTCTTGCGCATCAATCCCCTTGATTTCCGTACTAGAAGAAGCACAATTTACAGTGAGGGTATTCGTGCTAGCATTGACCTGAAGATGAACAGTATCATTGGGGAGTGTGCCAACCAGATCCGTTAGTAGACGAGCCGGAACGGTAATAGAGCCTTCTTCCTGGATCTGGGTGCCAATCCAACTGGATATACCAAGCTCCAGGTTCGTGGCCGACAAGCGCAGCCGACCTTCATCGGTTGCCAACAACACATTCGCCAGCACGGGTAATGTGCTGCGCGGGGAAACGGCACGAGAAACAATGCTTAACCCTTGCGCAAGTTGTTGCTGAGAAACAGATGCTTTCATGGAGCCCTCACTGCAATTGGATTTTTTCTCGATATAATTCTTCTTGTCTATCCAATAAATATTGACTGGTCGATTAGTTCAGGCAATTACGCGATCTAAACGCACAAAACAACCTTTGGATAGGGTCTTAACTGCCTTAAAACTGGCAAAAAGTATAACATAATTGTACCCGAAAAGAAGCCAGCGCAGCTTCATTTTGCGTCTCCAACCCTGCTGACAGCAACGGATGATTTCCGGAAAGAAGAGGTAGGAATCATAAACCGGACAGCAGGAATGCCGCCCGGCAGTTGAAATCAAATGACAGAGGGAAACTTGCGCGCCTGTTTACCCCTTACGTTTCGGATAAGTAGGGCGAGACTTTCGGCGTGAACGCCGCCGCGCTTCAGAACGCGCAGCACCTTGGATAAACTGAAAAGAAGAGCGAATGGTGTGCGCAGACTGCTGGAAGATTTGGACTACACTCTGACGAACCCGCCAACGGAGATAGACAGAAGGGAAGGGGTCTGGGTGCCATTCTCCGGGACGATTAACAATCACCAGAAAAGGTCCCATCAGTGGGACAAACAAGGCCAGAAAACCCCAGCAGCAATAGTCAACCCAGCGCATCCGGCGCTCTCGCAGATAAAACAAAGCTAGCAGCGCCATCGCGACCATATCCACAACGAGGAAGATGCGGATGACTCCGGCGGTATTCATAGATGGGACTGGCTCCTCTCTGGAAACGGGCTTTCCCCCTATCCAGAAGTCCGAACAATTGTTTCATTTCGATTGTATAGTTTTTTGGGAGGAAATGCAAGTAACAAAGATGTTATAATCGCTGCACACGGTGAATAAATGTCGCAAAAAATTGGAATTGTTTCTCTTCTTATCCTGCTGTCTCTGGCTGCAATTTTGTTCGCACAACCTGTCAGTGCCAGCAATCAACCGCAGGGAGTTTATCAGACCCCAACAGCGCTCCCAGATGGACGAATTGTTTATGTCGTCCAGCCGAATGATACCTGTATTCGGATTGAAATTTTAACAGGCGTAAAGGTGGAACAGTTGCGGACACAGAATAAACTGGACCAAGACTGCACCTTATCTGTTGGAAAAGAACTGGTGCTGGGGTTTGTTACGCCAGTGGTTTCTCCCACTCCAAACCCGGCTGTAACCGCTACGCCGCTCCTAATTTCCCCTACGCCTTTCAAAGGCAATGGGCAAATTTGCGTAGTGCTGTTTAACGATGTGAATGGGAACGCGTTCCAGGAAACGGGTGAAGGGTTCCTGGATGGGGGCGCGATCAGCATTTCTGACCCCACTGGGAGTATCTCCAGAATTGGTACGACCAAGATTAGCGCGGAGGACCCTTACTGTGCAGATGTTCCAGAGGGTACCTACAACATTAGTGTTGCTATTCCAGACGGCTATAACCCCACTGTTATTAGCAACCTGAAAGATTTGCCTGTACAGGCCGGCGAAACAACCAAGCTCAATTTTGGCGCACAGGTCAGTGAAAAAGCGGCTGAAAGCAACCCTGCTGTGACACAGCCTGAACAAGGTAACAATAACCTCATGTTGGGTGTTCTGGGAGGATTAATCCTGCTAATTGGTATCGGGCTGGGGGTATATGTCGTCGTGATGCGCCGGTAAAACTTGTTTTTTGATCGATCGCATGACGCGCCGCAAGTATGGATGCTTGCGGCGCGTTTTATATCATTTCAAGCTCTGGTAAAGCTGGCGCAAGCCTTCCCGGAAGAGATCCTGGCTCCATTTTGAAGCCCGTTCGACGGCTGCCTGTCGTAAACTTTCCGCCACCTGTTCCTCTACCAGGAGAGTCAGCAGTGCGGCGCCGAGGGTACGCGCATCGCCAACGGGCGCCAGGTAAGCCGCCGGGCCTACCCGCTCACTGGCTCCATAAGTCTCTTCGGCAGCCAGAGCTTGCCCGCTAGCGAGGGACTGTAAGAGCGGGTCGCCCCACGGAAGCACAGGCCCCACACGCAGTACAGCTTCCGCCTGGCGCAGCAAAGTGGCTAACTGGTGAGGGAAAGTAGGGGTAACCAGGTGCACGTTACCATCACGACCACTGCTGGAACGCAGTTCCTGGAGGACCTCCCCGCGTTTGTGAGATTGAAGGTTTGTGACCACCAGCAGCCACTCTTGCTCGTATTGGCGTGAAACCCAACGCCATGCCGCCAGCAAGTCTTGCAGCTGGGTATCGTCGTACGGCCCAGGTGCGAGGATGAACGCTTCAGGCAAAGGGAAAACATTGCCCTCATTCGGACTTTCATTCTGAAAGGCTGGATGAACGATCGGTGAGAAACGATGCAGATGCAGGTTTTCGACAAGAGGAACTGGCAAATCAGTAGGCCACAACAAATGAGCGTTGGTTAGCGCGCCATGTGCCAGGGCAAAGCGCAGCCGATGACCCACGCCTGAAAATGAATAGGGTTCGAAGAGTGGTTCTGCCGGACTAACCAAAACAGGAACAGGACTATACAAAGGAGGAAAAGGCGTGACCATGTGCAGCAGGTCAGCCTCACAGCGGCGAGCCAACCTGGACAAGTTAATCTGCTCCCACCCCAGGTGCGCAGACAGGCTGTTCTTTGTAGGGCGTGTTACCTGGTGAACCGTTTCTGTCAGGCTACTTGCAGGTAAGCCGGCAGGCAGGGCCAATATGGCTTGAACGCCATCGGGCAAAGCTGCCAGTAATTCAAACAAGTGCAAGGCAGGTGGACTGCCAGGCGAATAGACCAATGACCAGCCATCAAACAGAACTTTTAGGTTCCGCTCAAGCGTAACGCTGTTCCTTCCAGACATCAGCTTTATTATGATATCCGGCTTGCTCCCAGAACCCTAGGCGATCCTGACCCAAAAACTGCAAGCCGCGCAACCATTTGGCTCCTTTCCATAAATAGGGCGTCATTAAGTCTTCGCGCTCTGGAATAGCCCCAACCACTCCGCGCAGTGGGTAGCCATGCTCAGGTGTGATTGGCTCGCCGTTATAGTGAGTAGCTAACAGGAAATTCTCTGCCAGCACCACCTCCAAGGGAAGATTGGCTGTAAAACCATATTCGGCGACTTGGAGTACAAAACTAGCAGATGGTTTTAACTTAATCAATCCTTGATCTACCAGCGTACGCACCGAGACACCTTCCCAGACGGTGTCGAATTTGCTCCAGCGGGTAACACAGTGAATATCCATCTGCACCCGCTGGCGAGGAAGCTGCTGAAACTCCTCCCACGTCAGATTCAGTAGGCTCTCCACTTCGCCGGTCACCTTGAAATCCCATGTTTCCGGATTAAAAGAAGGCACCGGACCATAATGCAGCACTGGGAAGCGCTCGGTCAAGGACTGTCCTGGAGGCAGGCGACCTTCACTTCGAAAGCGGTTTTCGTCTTCTTTTCTTCGAAAAATACTGTTAAACATGGTTCACCTCCGGGTTTATTGCTTCTGGAGTAAAAAGACTGCCACAATTCCCCCATAATGCCAACGATCTTCCCCCATTATAACCTGATTTTATTGACCTCATTAATAACCAATCTCATTGTATAATCTTAGTAACCCATCACGCACTGATGCGATTTTGCATCAAGTGTTACTTTGTAAAGTTTTTCACATCATGCTGACCTGAAGTTAGCCGAAACGGACAATTTCAGGTAAAATATCCCATTGAGGCTTATGTGAGTGAAATGATGTTGACCCGAGAACAGTTGGAAGAACGGCTGGCGACCTTACATCGCGCCAGTCTTGAACTGGTTAAAAATATGCCCCTGGATTCCCTGCTCGAGCGCATAGGGAAGTTAGCTTGTGAACAAGCAGATGCGCAGTACGCAGCTGTGGGTGTCCAAGACGAAGCTGGACAACTGGAAAAGTTTATTCCGGTAGGTATGTCGGCAGAGCAGGTCAGCAAGATGGCGCACCCCCCACGCGGGCTGGGCCTGATTGGCGCACTGATGAACTCGTCTGAACCCATTCGCCGAGCAAATATTACTGATGATCCACGCAGTTCTGGTTTTCCTGCGTATCATCCAGCGATGACATCCTTCCTGGGCGTTCCAATCCGCCTGGGGGATCAACAGTTGGGGCAAATCTATATCACCAACAAGCTCTCTGGGCCAGAATTCACAGTGGATGACCAGCGAGTTATCGAAATGCTGGCTTCTTACGCGGCGGTCGCCATTTCGAATGCACGCGTACTGCACCAGCTCACAGAACGTGACCAGGCACTTACACGGCGAAACGAAAACCTGGCACTGCTCAACGAACTGGCTACCTCACTGGCATCCTCGGATAATATTGATCAGGTATTGGACAAGGTGCTGACTCAGGTGATGGAATACCTGCGGCTGGATGTTGGCGAAGTCTTTTTGCGACAGGAAGACAGCCGTGTTTTGCATATTGTGCTGCATCACAGCGAGTTGATTCAGCGTTTGTGGGCGCAAAAAGAGTTTCTGTTTAACGAAGGTATCGTCGGGAAAACTGCCGAAAACAACCAACCGATCCTGATTGATTTGAAATTGAGACGCCAGGAGCAAGGTGCGAACCAGGACTTCCTGAGTGAAGAGGTGCTGCAATCCAACCTCAATCAGATTTACTGCCTGCCGCTTGCCGGGCGACGCGGCGTTCTAGGCGTGTTATGCGTGGCTACCTGTGAAGATGAGCCGCTGGATGATTTGGAAATGCAGTTCCTTTCAGCCATCAGCGCCTGGGTGGGTACAGCAATCGAGAACCTGCGACTGAATGTGCAGCAGCGCCGGTTGGCCGTGCTAGAAGAGCGCGAGCGGATTGGGATGGACCTGCACGATGGCATTATTCAAGATATTTATGCTGTTGGTTTGACCCTCGAACACGCCCGCCTGTTGCTAAACGATAATCCTCAGGGCTCGCGCCAGCGGATTGAGCAAGCGATCAACGATCTTAACAGCACAATCCGCGATATTCGTGCTTATATTCTCGACCTGCGCCCGCGCAAACTGCTCGAAGAAAATCTGGTCGACGGTCTGCGCCGTTTGATTGCAGAGTTTCGAGCAAACACACTGATCGAGACGACCTTACAAGGTCCTCCACAGAATACGCTGCAGCTTCCCAAACCGCAGGCCGTAGCATTGTTCCATATTTGTCAGGAAGCGCTGGCCAACGTTGGCAAGCATGCCTTTGCCCGACATGTTAATCTATCCTTATGGATGACCAATGACCGGGTTCTACTGGAGATCAGCGATGACGGGCATGGTTTCGACCAGGATAAGACGCGCCTGACCCTGGGACATGGCCTCGCGAATATGCAGACTCTGCGCCCGTAATGCAGGCGGTGATCTCGAAGTCACATCAGAGCCTGGCGCTGGAACGACTATTCTCGCCTGGGTACCTACATCTACCTCTGCCTCCAATGAAAGTTGACACCTCACTGCCGCACACCGGCGAGCGCGATCCACAGGAACGTGCCCGCTACGTTCAGAGTCTTTTTCAGCAAATTGCGCCCCGCTATGACTTAATGAACCGCTTGATGACCGGCGGGCAGGACGTTCACTGGCGACAACAGGTAATTCGCCGGGCGGCGCTGCCCCCAGGTGGACGGCTGCTCGATTTGGGAGCTGGTACAGGCGATCTCTCGCGGGAAGCGCTGCGACAGTACCCCAACAGCCACCCCTTCGCGGCCGATTTCACACTAGGGATGATGTTCGTAGGGAAAGAACAGTCAGGCGAGAACTTCCCCTGGTCGTGCGCAGACGCCCTCCAGCTACCTTTCCCGGATCAATCTTTTGACGCGATCGTCTCTGGATTCCTGCTGCGCAATGTTGTCAATCTGGATCAGGCGCTGCGTGAACAATATCGAGTTCTTCGCCCAGGAGGGCGTATGGTGGCCCTGGATACTACCCGTCCGCGGCCTTCTGTACTCAGCCCGTTTATCCGCTTTCACATGCATCATGTCATTCCATTCCTGGGTGGACTGCTGACTGGGCAGCGAGATGCCTATATTTACTTGCCCACCTCCAGTGAAAACTTTCTGTTGGCAGAAGATTTGAAGGCACGCATTGAGGCGTGTGGATTTAATCAGGCAGGCTTCCAGCGGCTCATGTTTGGCACCACAGCCATCCATTGGGGTGTAAAATAGACCTCAGTTCGAAAATGTAGTTTCCCACTACGCTACAATTCAGGAGGAAAAGCAATGCCTACGATTGATCCGAGGCATGGCGTGAGCACGCTGGTTACGCATATCTGCGAAAAGCAAAACGCGCTGAATGCCCATGTTACGCCTATTTATCAAACCTCGACCTTTGTATTCCCAGACGTCGAGACTGGGGCCGCTTTATTAAAGGTGGAGAAAACGGTTATATCTATACGCGCCTAAACAATCCAAACCTCGAACAGTTAGCAACCAAAATCTCAGTGTTGGAGGGGTTAGATCTGCTGCACAGCCAGCCAGGCACGCCAGTGGAAGAAATCGTAGGAAGCTACGTTTTTGCTTCGGGGATGGCAGCCATCACAGCGGCGATCCTGGCTCATGTTCAAGGCGGGCAGACAATCATTGCTCAGGAACGGCTTTATTCGGCTACCTATAACTTCCTGCATGACCTGGCCCCGCAGTATGGCATACAGGTGGTATGGGTACCCACAGCCAGCCCAGCAGAGTGGGAAGCCGCCTTTGAGGCCCATCCTGAAGCCGTGCTGGCATATGCTGAAACCCCAGCGAACCCCACCCTTTCTCTGGTAGATCTACACACGGTTGCCGAAATTGCACATCGCTATGGGGCGTGGTTAATAGTTGATAATACCTTTGCCAGCCCTTTCTGCCAGAGACCACTTACTCTCGGCGCGGACGTGGTTGTCCAATCTACAACGAAGTACCTGTGTGGTCACGGTCTGGTGATTGGAGGGTCTGTCACATCTTCCAACGTGGATTATGTAAAAGGACGGCTCTTCTCCATGTTCAAGATCCTGGGCGGCTGCCCCAGTCCTTTTGATACCTGGCTGACCAATATTGGCCTGAAGACGTTTGAGTTACGCATGGAACGGCACTGCGAGAATGCCCTGCAGATTGCAAGCTATCTGGAGAACCATCCAAAGGTAAATTGTGTTTATTATCCTTTCCTTGAAAGTCACCCCGACTATGCATTGGCACAGCGCCAGATGAGCAGGGGAGGTGGGATGATTGCCTTCGAACTGAAAGGCGGCCTGCCGGCTGGTGTTGCACTGATGGAGCATGTGCGCGTTTCTACGCTGGCAGTTAGCCTGGGAAATGTCGACTCGCTCATCTCGCACCCTGCCAGTATGTCACATTCTACCGTTTCACAGGAAGAACGCCTGGCAATGGGTGTCACGGATGGGTTGGTGCGTTACTCGATTGGTATTGAGAATGTGGAAGATCTGATCGCAGACCTCGAACAAGCGTTGGTCTTTGCGTAAAGACTGTGAGCGTTCTGGTAAAATAAAGGCCGCATGAAAAAGCGTCTTGTCGTAGGCATCTCTGGCTCTTCGGGAGCCATTCTCGGGATTTGTTTGCTCGAAGCCCTGAAGTCCACCGATATCGAAACCCATCTGGTAGTCACCCCTGCCGCACGCCTGACGATCGAGCAAGAGACCAACCGGAGCGTAAGTGAAGTGATGGCGCTAGCAGACGCGCATTACAGTCCGCGCGATATTGCCGCCCCGATCGCCTCAGGCTCCTTCAACACAGAAGGGATGGTGGTGATTCCCTGTTCCATCAAAAGCCTATCAGCAATTGCCAACAGCTACAGTGAAGACCTGTTGACACGGGCCGCAGATGTAACACTGAAAGAGGGCCGTTCGCTGCTGCTGGTGGTACGTGAAACCCCGCTGCACCGCGGACATATCCGCCTGCTCGACCTGGCAGCACGAGCCGGAGCCATCCTGTTCCCCCCTGTGCCCGCCTTCTACCATCATCCACAGACTGTGGATGAAATTGTGGATAACCTGGTTGGGCGGGTGCTGAAGCGGATGAACATCGCAAACCAGCTTTATCGCCCCTGGGAAGGATTGGAAGAAAGTGGGACTGCGTCATCCAACCAAACAGAGGCTGGGCTGCAAGAAACGCTTTGGAACCTGCCCGTGATGACACTCGCTACAACAGGGGCAGATGGGACCCCACACGCCGCGGCAGTTTATTTTGCCGCGAACCAGGATCATCAGCAGTTATACTTCTTTTCCGCTCAAGACAGCCAGCACAGCCTCGACTTGGAAGTTCACGCGAAAGCGGCTGCCACCATTCAGTCTGAAGTGAACGACTGGCGCAAGATTCGTGGATTGCAGATGCGTGGAGAAGTCGAACGCGTGCCAGTAGGCGAGAACTGGGAACAGGCCTGGCAGTGCTACCGGGCGAAGTTCCCGTTTGTCCAAGAACTACAGTCGGTTTTGGAAAAGAATTCCTTCTATCGCTTTCGCCCCAACTGGATCCGCCTGATTGATAACCAGCGGGGTTTTGGTTTTAAAGAGGAATGGACACGCCCATGAATGAAGAGGATCTCAGCAAAGTGGCCTTACGGGGGGTGCCCTCTCTCGTCTGGCGGACCGGGCAGGATCGCCGTCTGGCAATGATCCGCGCTGCCGCCGGTGAGCGCGCCCGCGGACGTGTGTTTGTAAATGGCTGTGGATTAGGGATGTACCTGATGCACCTGGCCGAGGATGCCCGCCAGGCGGTTGGGTTGGATATCGAGTTAGAGCGCACTTTTGATGCGCACC
The DNA here is from genome assembly GCA_963791025.1 of uncultured Chloroflexia bacterium. Taxonomy (GTDB): domain Bacteria; phylum Chloroflexota; class Anaerolineae; order Anaerolineales; family Anaerolineaceae; genus DSYU01. The sequence continues at coordinate 32,767 of CAWBQF010000002.1, forward strand.
AACGGGTTGAACAAGTGGTATGTGGGGCCGGAGAGGCTTTGCCGCTGCCTGGTCAGATATTTGATCTGGTGCTCAGTCACGAAGTGTTGGAACACGTACAGGATGACCGGGAAGCAGTGTGCGAGATTGTGCGCGTGCTGCGTCCAGGAGGGCGGCTGGTATTGTTTGTGCCAAACCGCGGCTATCCTTTTGAAACCCATGGCATATACTGGCGTGGAAACTATCGTTTTGGCAATATTCCCTTGGTTAACTACCTGCCGCGCACCTGGCGCAACCGGCTGGCCCCTCACGTAAGGGTATACAACCAGAGCGACCTGCATAAGCTGTTTGCCGGGCTGCCAGTACGTATCATTCAACAAACCGTTATTTTTGGTGCTTACGATAATATTATCGCGCGCCGCCCGGTACTGGGCAGGGTACTGCGAAAAGTCTTGCAAACACTCGAAGGCACCCCTTTGCGCGCGCTGGGCCTATCTCACTTTTGGATCATCGAAAAAACGGGAAGTTAATCTTTCCCATGGCCGGGCGGGTTAGGACGCAGATCATAGATGCCATCCACCACCGGGTAACTGCGCCCACAGTTCGAGCAGACTAACTCGGGGGGCGTATCGGCCAGTGGTCCATGACCACAAGCTGGGCAGCGGAAGAATGTGGTTTCATCGAGACTGACTTCTTTTACTGAAGCAGGCGCCTGTCCTAACGCACGCGAGCGAACAAACACACTCGGGCTTAACTGCCACAAATTGCCTGTATGCTGCGCAAGAGAATCCATCTGCACCAGCACACCCAGCGGGAGCAGTTTTTTGAACAACCCAATCCGAAAGTGCGAGACGGTCAACTGGCGCTCTACAGAAAAACCAGTGACCTGCAGCCAGGCGCGAACAGTCGCCGGGTGAAAGTCGAAGTTTAGGGCAACAAACTCAACCGGTTCGGGAGAAAATGGGCTCCAGGTTTGCTGACGCAAGGTATAGCGCAAGATTGATTTTAAGTTACGCTTATTGGCAAATTCCAGAATGAAGGCCGCTTCACGACGCATCACCCGCCGCACCTGTTCTAACGCCAGGCGAGGATCGACCATATGATGAAGCGTGCGGATCATCGTAGCACAGTCAAACAAGCTTGTAACAAAAGGCAGGTGGTAAATATCAGCAGCGACAAAGCGGTAACGCGTGCGCCCATCCGCTGACTGATCCCCCAGGCGCTGCCGCGCTTGTTGTAACTGAGTGAAGGAATAATCCAGCAAGACAATCTGCTCAAAGCCCTGGTAGCGAGGCGTGTTGCGCCCTGCGCCAGCGCCCAATTCTAACAAATGCCGCCCACCAGATGGCATTAAACGCCGCAGGGCCACGGCCTCTACTGCATCTTCGTAAGCGCGCCCACCGCGCTCCCAAAACGAAGTCTGGTAGTCGGATCCCTCATAACTGCAAATGGGCAAATCATCCATAAATTCAGCTCTTTAATGGGTTTGTGGGGTTTTATTAAAATAGATACGCCGGGCAGGTTTGCCGGCGGCGCCCAGAATTACCTCCTTACCGTTGCTTCCTCTCGGACCTGGCGGGATTCGAAGGTTTCTGCCGCGCCGGTCCCGCCCGGACGCACGCGTAAGGATACCTGATAAGCAGCGGAATGTCAAGGCAAGTTAGATTTTTTCTTGAAGTAATTCAATAGGATATACGCGTATCAGATCAGGTAAAAGATGTTAATATTGACAAATTTGTCCGCTTCGTACACAATAAAAGCAGCAGGGATACTCTTTTGGAATTTCTCCCAATTTTACATTATTTAGCGACCGGAAGCGCCAGAACGGTTTCAGGAACAGGAAAAGTCTCATGAATATCGTGTTAATGCACTATACTGCGCCTCCGATTGTCGGAGGGGTAGAAACCGTTCTGGCGCGCCATGCACACTTGCTCACACAGGTAGGACACCGCGTGCGTATTCTATCTGGGCGAGGAAAAACCTGGGATGCCCAAGTACCGGTGGAAACGATGCCCCTGATGGACCCACGCCACCCAATCATTCTGCGCGCCAAAGCCAGCCTGGATGAAGGCCTGATTCCGGATGATTTTTCTAAGCTGGTGGAACAGATGATGAGTGACTTGCGCCGAATCTTATGGGAGAGTGACGTTGTCATCCTGCACAACCTGGCCTCACTGCACAAGAACCTGGTGCTCACGCAGGCCCTTTTCCAGCTTTCGCAAGTGGAGAACGCTCCACGTTTTATCCTCTGGCATCACGACCTGGCTGCAACCCTCACACGCTACCAATCTGAACTACACGTAGGTCTACCCTGGGATTTGCTGTGTAAGCCCTGGCCTGGATCTGTACAGGTGGTTGTTTCGCAAGAACAGCGTCAGAAACTGACCGAGTTGATGGATCTGCCGCTTGAGCAGGTGCATGTGGTTTCAGCCGGGCTTGCTATTGCAGACTTTTTGGGTTTGCAGCCGCTAACGGTATCGCTGATCAATCAACTTCACCTGTTAGAAGCGGCCCCCATTTTGCTGTCACCAGTACGCGTGGCGCGCCGAAAAAACCTGGAACAAGCCATCACCTGTTTGGGTGTGCTGCGAGGAACTTTTCCACAGGCGGCATTGATCATCACAGGACTGCCCTCTAACGGTGGCGATTATCTGCGCACCTTGCAAAAGCTGCGTGATGAGATGAACCTTCAAGATGCCGTCCATTTTCTGGCTGAACTAGCAGCAGATGGACTGCCGGAAGCAAGTGTGACAGATCTATACCGCCTGGTAGATGGCCTGCTGCTGACCAGCCGAGAAGAAGGATTTGGTATGCCTATTCTCGAGGCTGGACTGAGCGGTATACCGATCTTCTGCACGCGTTTACCCTCACTGCATACACTGGCAGGAGAGGATGCCTGTTACTTTTCACCCAATGATCCACCGGGTGTTGTGGCTCAAAAGATTGTTCAAAACCTGGAGCACGACTCGCGCTATCATATGCGGGTACACGTGCGGCAGGAGTATATTTGGGAAGCCGTCTATCAACGTCAGATTGCACCTTTGCTGACCTGAAGAAGTTGGGCCGTGGGTGACGATCATAGAGACTTCACCACCAGCAGATCACCCACGAACCTGGAACTGAGGAAATATGAAGCGCTTGCTGGTACTCATGATCTGCGCGTCACTGGTTCTAACTGGTTTTATCAGCAGAAGGGACGTACTCGGTCAGCCGCCGCCAGATAAGAATGGACAAAAAGTGCTGGTGGACGCCACGGATCAGAGCAGTCTATCCGCGTTGCAGGCAGTTGGCGCCGAAATGCTGGCCGACTATGGATCCTTTTCCCTATGGCAACTGCCCACCGGGCAGCCGCTGCCTTCCAGCGCCGCTTCTGCAACTCCTGTAGCGGATTCAATCTACCTGCGCGGATCGACTTCTAATACAGTCAGCGGGCAAGATGCTACCCTTTTACCGTTTCAAAACGCAGGCCAGGGCAGCAGCGAGCAGTTCTGGCTGGTGCAGTTTATCGGTCCGATTCAAAATGCCTGGTTGGCAGACCTGCGCGCGTCAGGACTGGCATTGGTGAGCTATGTGCCTGACCATGCCTATGTGGTGTGGGGGATTCGTCCCGATCAGATTGTGCTGGATCTGCAAAAAAAGGTAAGTTACATTCAATGGGCTGGGCCTTACCAGGCTGCTTACCGTCTATCTCCCGATCTACTGACCGCGGCGGCAGCAGGGCGCGAGGATCTCAAAGATGTCACCGTTCAGTTCTACAATTCCAGCGCACTCAACGATTCGCTGAACCGCCTGGAAGTTATCGCCGAACTTGTCTACGCTCCGCCCGTTACGCTGCAAGACTTCACCCTTGTACGCTTGCAAGTGACTCCACTCCAGTTGGCTAATCTGGCTGCCTGGCCAGATATATTTAACATTGAGCCATACCACCCACCGAAGATGCTGGATGAAATCCAGGGGCAAATTCTGGCCGGCAACCTCACCAGCAAGGGGAATAATCTGACGCCGACGGGACCGGGCTACCTGGAATGGCTGGCAAGCAAGGGCTTTCCTACGGATCCGGCGGCCTACCCTATTGTTGATCTCGTGGACGATGGCCTCGATCAGGGGGATGCAGAAAAAGTGCTCCATCCTGATTTCTATCAGTTGGGAGATAAGTCACTTCCCAACCGGGTCAGTTTCATCCAGAACTGTTCTTCTGACAGCCTGGGCAACGGCGTTGGCGGGCACGGCGACCTGAACGCGGGTATTCTGGCAGGTTACAACAACCAATCTGGATTTCCATATCGCGATTTGGAAGGGTACCAGCTGGGTCTGGGCATTTCACCTTACGGACGGATTGCCAGCAGCAAAGTCTTTACGGACAGCGGCTTTTACAGCAATGAACGCTGTGGGCAGACATACCAAAATCTGGTGCAGAAGATCTATACAGCGGGCGCACGCATCACCTCGAACAGTTGGGGGGATGCCAGCGCTGGTGGCGCGTACACTACTAACTCGTATCTTTATGATCTTCTTACGCGAGACGCCTCTAAACAAGATGGCAACCAGGAAATGCTGCACGTCTTCGCGGCTGGCAACAATGGCGCTGAACCCAACTCAGTGAATGCTCCTGGCACAGCCAAGAATGTGCTGACGGTTGGTGCAATTGAAAACGTGAGAGCGCAGGGCAAGTATGACGGATGCCTGGCCTGGGAAGCCAACAACGCAAACGATATCGCCATCTATTCCTCGCGTGGGCCGACCTTCGATAAACGAATCAAGCCCGATCTAGTAGCACCCGGCACGCATGTTCAGGGACCGGCTTCGCAAGACCCGGCTTACAACGCATCTGGCATCTGCGGCGGCTATGCGGGCGCGGGTCTGACCAGTAAGTATTATCCTGCCAACCAGACACTCTACACCTGGTCTTCTGGTACCAGTCACGCCACCCCAGCTGTCGCTGGAGCCGCGCAGCTGGCCTATGAGTATTATGGACGTGTGCTTAAGCCAGATGCAGTCCCCAGCCCAGCCATGCTAAAAGCGCTGCTGCTCAACAGCCCGCGTTATCTTACCGGGCAAAGCGCAAATGATACCCTTCCCAGCACCAGCCAGGGGTGGGGTGCGGTGGATCTAGGCCAACTGTTTGATCACACTCCACGCATTCTAAAAGATCAAGATCGCCTCTTCACTTCTACGGGTGAAACTTATGAACTCACAGGAAAGATCAGCGATCCAAGTAAGCCTTTCCGGGTCAGCCTGGTGTGGACAGATGCCCCCGGCTCCACTACTGCCAGCCAGGTTTACGTGAATAACCTCGACCTGGAAGTGAGCCTTGGAGACCAGGTTTATAAAGGGAATGTCTTTAAAGGTGCGTTTTCCATCTCAGGGGGTGAAGCGGACCCTCGTGACAATGTGGAAAATGTTTTTATCGCGCCACAGTCCAGCAACAATACCTTCCGCGTGAAGGTCATTGTGCGCAATCTGGCTGGGGATGGTGTACCTGGAAATGCATCACCGGTTGATCAAGACTTTGCTTTGGTGGTCTATAATGGCTTTGAAGCCCAAGCCCCGGTGCTTTCTGTGGCGCAGGTGAACTGGGTGGAAAAGTTTGGCAACCAGAATCAGGCAATCGACCCAGGAGAAACGCTTGCCCTGCAAGTTGCGCTCAAAAACCAGGGTACCGCTCCAGTGACTCATTTGAAAGGCGTTTTAAAAGCGGGAGATCAACAGGCTGTCGTTCTATCCGGTCTCACCACCTTTCCCTCAATTGAACCTCAGGCAACACGTTCGGATGGGGCTACCTTTTGGGTAGATATCCCTGTTGAGGCGGTTTGTGGAACCCAGATCCCCTTGAAACTGGATCTCAGTGCTGACGGCGGCTATCACCAGGTGATATCGATCATGCCGCTGCAAATGGGTAAGATTAGCACACAAGTCTATAAGGCCAGCGGTATGCCCACCACAATTCCAGATCGACTAGGGAGTACTCCAGGGCAGGTTCTCATTCCGATCCGTGTGCCGGATCACTTCTCGATTGCAGACCTGGATGTGCAGCTCAGCCTCAACCATTCCTACATCGACGATCTGGTTCTAAGCTTGCTGTCACCGAATGGGGCTCAAGTGCTGCTCTCAAGACAAAACGGCAGCGCCGGGCAGAGCTATCAAGAAACCATCTTTGATGATCAGGCTCCGATTTCCATTCAACAAAGTACTGCCCCCTTCGCTGGCAGGTACCGACCACAGGAATCACTGGCGTTGTATAACGGGCAAGACATCGCCGGAGAGTGGAATCTAAAGATCACGGATGAACACACAGCCAACATGGGTGAAGTCCAAGATGTTCAGCTTGCTGCTCAACAAGTTACCTGCTCGCCTTATGAATTAAACTTTCAAGTGCAGGCCAGTCCAGAGAAGGAAGCCGCCGGCGCCCCTGGCACAGATATTGCCTTTAACGTCCAGGTAACCAACGATGGCAGTAGTCCAGACATCTATGAAGTGTATGCCGCGGGAATCTGGCCAGTACGGGTGGAGTCAAATTTATTAAGCGAAGTAATGCCTCTCGAAACGCAGTCTGCCATCATCTATGTCACTGTGCCACCCGACTCAGACCCAGGCGAAATCGGGCAGGTGATGGTTACAATCGCTTCGCAAAATCACCCCGAGCAGCAAACGGGCATCGTTCTTAATGTACAAACGATTGGGCACTATTGGTTACCACTGGTAAGCCAGCGATAAGCAAAACCTTATAAGCACTCAACAAAAGAAAAGGGTAAGACTAAGGGATGCTAACCTTCGTTAAGCACGCCACAAATCGCCTTTGGCTGGTCCTCTTTTTGGCCAGCTTGCTGGTTATGCCCGCACAAGCTCAGGCTGGGCTGTCGCCTGCTGGAGACACCCTTGCTGTAGAAAGCGGCAGTCAAAAAGTGCTGGTCGATGCTGCTGATGCAGACCTGTTAGCCCTATTAGAGGAAATGGGAGCGCAAAAATTGGCAGACTATGACGCGTTCTCCTTATGGCAGCTCCCACCCCCTGGTGAAAACCCTCTGCCCGCCAGCCTGGGACTTGACTTGCAGCCGCTGGATGAAAGCATCTACTTACGAGGAATGACCCTAAACCCAACTGCGAATCCACCTGACCCAGGCTTGATCGCGCCTAACCGTTCGGATGTGCCATCGGGTCCAGGTTTTTGGATGGTGCAGTTCATCGGCCCTACTCAGGAGACCTGGCTGGATACGCTTCAAGCTGCTGGATTGGAAAGGGTGGCCTACCTGCCAAACCAGGCCTATGTGGTGTGGGGTGAGCAGCCTGCCCAGACATTGGCGCAGCTGGCATCTGAATATGCTTTCATTCAGTGGAATGGGCCCTACCTGTCAGAATACCGCCTGGCTCCTGACCTACGTGACGCAAATCTCGAAGACAAAGAAGTAGATGTCGCCGTTCAAATTTACCCGCATCCTGATGCAGATCAGGCTGTGCAGCGCCTGGAGGAACTCGCCGCCCAGGTATATCAGCCTGCCACACAGGTGGTGGCGGGTTTTACCACCCTCATTCTGCGACTGCCCGCCCATGTGCTGACTGAGGTAGCCGCCTGGACGGAGGTTTTTAACATCAAATCTTGGGGAGCGCCGGAAATGCAGGATGAAGCGCAGGGACAAGTGCTGGCAGGTAACCTGACCATCTTCAATGGGCAGACGCGGCCCAGCGGTCCTGGCTACCTGGAATGGCTGAACAGCAAAGGCTTTCCTACCGATTCAGATGCCTATCCGATTGTCGATGTGGTCGATGATGGCATTGATCAGGGCAACGCGGCGGCAGTGCTGCATTCTGACTTTTATACTTATGGGGCATCATCAAGCAGTGACCGCATTATCGCCCTCGCTAACTGCACAAAGGACAGCAGCCCGAACGGCATCAATGGGCATGGCAACCTGAACGCGGGCATTGTCGGGGGATACAATAACCGCAGCGGCTTCCCCTTTGAAGACTCGGCTGGTTTTCAGTACGGGCTAGGCATCTCTCCTTATGGACGGCTGGCGGGCACCAAGATCTTCCAGAACAGCAAAACCTTTGATCTCTCACAATGTGGGAATAACTACAGCGGAGTCTCTGCCGCTTCTTATGCTAATGGCGCTTCCATCTCGAGCAACAGTTGGGGCAGCAGTTCTTCTCTAGGGGGATATACCGTTTCTGCACAAACCTATGACCAATTGACTCGAGATGCTTCTTCCGCGCCTGGCAACCAGCCTATGCTGCATATCTTTTCAGCAGGCAATTCGGGCGCTACCGCTGACGGCAATATCCATACAAAGTCAATTACACCACCCGGTACCGCGAAAAACGTGCTGACAGTGGGCGCTACTGACGGCATACGTGACCTGGACACTGTTGACGGCTGCGGCTATGCTGCCACAGGCAGTTCGGACGATATCGCCAGCTTTTCTTCGCGCGGCCCGACAGCCGACAACCGCGTCAAACCCGACCTGATGGCCCCTGGCGTCCACATTCAAGGTCCCGCCTCGCAGGACCCTCTTTTTAATGGCAGTTCTGTCTGTGGCAATCCAGATCGTACGCTGCGTTACTATCCGATCGGCGCCCAGACTCTTTATACCTGGTCCACTGGAACCAGTCACGCGGCGCCGGCTGTAGCCGGGGCGGCGCAGCTCACCTACGAATACTACAAGCGCGCCCTCCATCCCGGCAGCACGCCCAGTCCAGCCATGTTGAAGGCGCTCCTGATCAATTCCGCCCGCTATCTCACTGGCGACAGCGCGGGCGATACTTTGCCCAGCCCCAACCAGGGCTGGGGCAGCGCTAACCTGGGGATGCTTTTTGATAATGTGCAGCGTTATACCCTGGACCAAACCTACCTCTTCACCCGATCTGGTAATGAGCTTTCTGTGCAGGGCGGGGTAGTGGACCCCTCAAAGCCGTTCCGGGTCAGCCTGGTATGGACGGACGCGCCCGGCACCACCAGCGGGAACGCTTATGTGAATGATCTGGATCTGGAAGTATTGATCAATGGGCAAACCTACAAAGGGAACTTCTTCAACGGAGCCAACTCTGCGCAGGGCGGCTCCTACGACCCGGCCAACAATGTTGAAAATGTCTTCCTCCCAGCCGGACAGTCAGGCAGTTTCAAAGTGCGCGTTATTGCACGCAACATTGCAGGAGATGGCGTGCCGGGAAACAGCAGCAGCCTCGACCAGGATTTCGCGCTGGTCATTTATAACGGTTCCACCAGTTTGCGGCCCGCTTTCGCTGTTCAAGGACTGCATTGGAGCGCCACCGGCGGACAGATCCCGACAACGATCGAGCCGGGCGAAACCATTTCAATGACCATTGATCTGGCGAACCAGGGCAACCTGGTCGCAAACGGGGTCACCGGCACCCTCAGCTTAGCGAAAGGGAAGGCTTTGCTCAGTGGGGCCGGGTCTACCTATCCGAATATTGCTCCTGGCAGCGTAACGCAAAACAGCACCCCATACCAGATAACCATCAGTCCTGACCAGCCCTGCGGCAGCCCTGTGGACCTGACCCTGACCCTGCGTTACTTCCCGTCCCAACAGCAGCAGTTCACAACCAGCCTGGCGACTGGCCTGCAAGGTTCGATCCAACTCAACATGACCGATCCACCCGTATCCATACCCGATAACAGTTCCAGGGGGGCGGCAGCCAGGATCGCCACCGGTTATGATCTCAATATCCTGGATGCTGATGTGCAGGTCAGCATCCGCCATCCTGACGACCAAAACCTGGCCCTTACACTGATCTCACCCGGTGGGACCCACATGGCGCTGGCCTCGAACCAGCCCGGCATTGACTATACCCAAACCCTCTTTGATGATTCAGCCGCAGCGCTCATCACCCAAGGCAAGGCGCCCTTCAGCGGTCGTTTTCGCCCACAGCAGCCCCTTGCGGACTTGAACGGTACCAACGCAGCAGGAACCTGGCAGTTAAAGGTAGTTGACAGCCAATCTGGCAGCAGCGGACAAATCACCGGTTTTGCGGTCAATTTGCGTTTCACCACCTGCGACGCGGTCTACTTTATCGAAAATATCCGGAGGGTCTACCTGCCTGCCATTTTGCATTAACCCGAAAGTGGGCTTGCGGGCATGAACCTTAGAAATACCTGACAAACGACGCGTGATCCTTGCGACTATTAAAAGATGGGCTAAAATAATTTTTATGTCGATTCCCTATGGTCCCGTCCTGGTTGTTGAAGATGTTCCTAACGTACTCGAACTGCTAGAAGTTACCCTGCGCTTTAAAGGGTACCCGGTCATTACAGCCCGCAACGGGCAAGAGGCACTCGAGCGCGTCAACAATGAACATCCGGCCCTGATTATCACCGATATTCTGATGCCCAAGATGGATGGCTTTGCCCTGGCGCACGCCCTACGCAAAGACCCGCACACGCACCAGATTCCGGTTATCTTTCTGTCTGCTACCTACGTGACGGCTGAAGATAAGAAGTTCGCTTACAGCCTGGGCGCAGTACGCTTCCTCGAAAAGCCGATCGATACAGAAGACTTCCTGCTCACCATTGCTGAGATCCTGACACAGGGCACGCCGGCTCGCGTGGCCCCGATGAGCGAGACAGACTTCTACCAGGGCTACCGAGAGCGCCTGGAGCAGAAGCTGACCCATAAGAACACACAGATTATGCGCACGGAGCGGCTGCTGCAAACCCTGCCGGAAGAACAACGGCCCGCCTTTGAGTCGCTGCTGGCGCAAGCTGTCGGTGACCGGGACGAGATTCTAAAATGAGTTGGACGATCTTTATAAGATTGTGAACGAGTTGAAAATGAACGATCATGAAAGCCAGGATGTGGTGTCTGCTTAACCGATTGGCATTTGATGGATACAATGAACTGGCGGGTGAAGTTTGCCCGCCAGATTTTGTGTTTTAAAGGCGCATTATGACAAAACCTTCTTTATCCGAAGTGATTGAATGGGCAAAATATGCCGGTGGGCTGCTGCGAGAGGGTTATGGGAAACAGCATCAGGTTAACCTTAAGGGGCGGATTGATCTGGTGACCGAGATGGATCAGCAGTCGGAAACCTATTTGCTTGAACAGATTCGCGGGCGCTACCCGAAGCATACCATCTTCGCTGAAGAAAGCGGGCAAACCGCCGGGCAGGAAGACTTGTGCTGGTATATCGATCCATTGGATGGCACTACGAATTATGCTCATGCTATTCCCTTTTTCTCTGTCTCTATCGCTTATGCTGAAGCAGGCAGCCTGGTACTGGGGGTGGTGTATGACCCGATGCGCGACGAGTGCTTCAGCGCCGAGCGCGGCAAAGGAGCCTGGTGCAATGGCAAAGCGATTTATGTTTCTGAAACCGATAACCTGCTTTACAGCCTGCTGGTGACCGGTTTTCCGTACGACAGCGGGCCGAATGGTAACAATAATCTGAGCAGCTTTTCGCATTTCACACAGTTGAGCCAGGGCGTACGGCGGTTGGGGTCGGCGGCGCTGGACCTGTGCTACGTGGGAGCGGGCCGGTTTGAAGGGTACTGGGAGCAGACCCTGCGCCCTTACGATTTCGCCGCGGGCGCCCTGATTGTCACTGAGGCAGGCGGACGCATTACCAATCTTGAGGGCAGTACTGATTTGATGAATTCGCCCTACTCTATTCTGGCGGGCAACCCTGCTATTCACGCACTGATGCTGGGGGAGTTTCAGCAGATGTAAGCGCGCCTGCTGGACAGGGAATGTGACACAGGGTGGGTTTGTTTATTGTTTTGTTGTTTTGTTGTTTTGTTGTTTTTAAAAAAACTGCGAGTCTCCATCGGGCGGTTCAAGAACAGGCGGCTCATGGAGCATGTGGGCAGCGCAATATTCGATTGTGAAGGTTCCAGGGCGAGTATAGCGGGAAGGGGGTGCAGGCAACACCTGTAAAAAGGTGCATAGAAGAAGTTTATTGAGACAAGGTACGACAGCTTTTTTGTCTTTACAAGCGATCTGTAATACAATGGGGGAATGATGGTGCTGGGGGTTATCCCCCTATTCTCTTAATGCGAAGGTTCACCGAATGAATGAAGCACTTCCTCTCGACAGCTTGTTGGAAGGTGACTGCATCGAGGTACTCCAGCGTTTGCCGGAAGAATTGGTGGACCTGATCTTTGCTGACCCACCCTATAACTTACAACTACGCCAGGATCTCTACCGCCCGAACCGCACCCGGGTCGACGCGGTGAAAGATGCGTGGGATCAGTTTGGCGGATTTGACGATTATGACGCCTTCACGCGCCAGTGGCTAAGCGTATGCCGGCGCGTGTTGAAAGAAACCGGGACGCTTTGGGTGATCGGCTCTTATCACAATATCTACCGGGTTGGGGCCGTTCTCCAAGACCTGGGGTTTTGGATTTTGAACGATATCGTGTGGATTAAACACAACCCGATGCCTAATTTTCGGGGCGTGCGCTTCACAAACGCTCACGAAACCCTATTGTGGGCGCAAAAAAAAGAGGGGGCTTCTTATACCTTCAACCACCATGCAATGAAGGCCCTGAACGATGATCTGCAAATGCGCAGCGACTGGTATTTGCCGATCTGTAATGGTAAAGAGCGCCTGCGGATTAACGGCGTAAAGGCACACGCGACCCAGAAGCCTGAAGCGTTGTTGTACCGCGTGCTGATGGCGAGTTCAAACCCTGGAGATGTGGTGCTGGACCCATTCTTTGGGACCGGTACCACCGGCGTGGTGGCGCGACAGTTACACCGCCATTGGATTGGCATTGAGAAAGATCCGCAGTATGCGCAGATTGCACGGCAGCGCATCGCGGCAGCGCCCCCTATTGAGGAAGACGCAACCATATTTCATACCCCGAACCCGCGCCGGGCGGCACGAATTCCGTTTGGCGCGTTGATCGAAAACGGCCTGCTGAAACCGGGCCAGTTCCTTTACTTTGGTCCTGATGGAGAGGCTCAGGCGCGCATCCTGGCGGATGGGAAGCTTGAGATGAATGAGCAGCGCGGCTCGATCCACCAGATCGCGCGGCTGCTCCAATCGGGGCCTTGTAATGGGTGGCAGCAGTGGTATTACCTGGACGATCAGACCCAACAACGACAGCCTATCGACCGGCTGCGACAAACCTTACGCTCTCAAATGGAGAGGCAACAGGAGAAAACTGAATGACGGATCAAACCTTACCCTACCAACAAACCCGCTGGACGTTGACGGATTTATATCCTTCTACTGAGGCGGCAGTCATTAACGCGGCCTTCCAAGCGCTGCAAGATAAAGTGAATGCTTTTGAGGAAAGCGCTCGCCCCAAGCTCAGCGCGGACATTTCGGAAGCGGATTTCAAGGCAGTGATCAGCGACCTGGAAGAGATTACCCGTCAGGCTTATCACCTGGGCGGTTTTGCGAACCTATCTTTTGCGGCGGATACGCAAGACCAGACGGCGCAGACTTTGATGGCGCGCGTGCAGCAGTTTATGGCGGAATTGGAAAACCAGACGCTTTTCTTCTCGCTGTGGTGGAAGCAGTTGGATGAGAAAAATGCGGAACGGCTGATGGCTCACTCGGGGGACTACCGCTACTGGTTAGCGGAAATGCGGCACTTCAAAAAGTACACCCTCTCTGAGCCGGAAGAGAAAGTAATTAACATCAAGAATGTGACCGGCTCTTCCGCTGTTGACACCTGTACGACTCGATCACCAACCGCTACACCTTCAAGATGACGGTGGACGGCGAAGAGCGAGAGATGACGCGCGGCGAGCTGATGGTTTATGTCCGCCACCACGACCCCGAATTGCGCGGCGCCGCCTACCAGGAACTGTACCGGGTGTACGGCAGTGACGGACCGATCCTGGGGCAGATCTACCAGACCCTGGTGCGCGATTGGCGCAACGAACAGCTGGCCCTGCGCAAATTTGCCGCGCCTATTTCGGCGCGCAACCTGGCCAACGATATCCCGGACGCGGTGGTCGACACCCTGCTGGCGGTCAGCCAGCGCAACGCGGGCATCTTCCAGCGCTTCTTCCGGCTCAAGGCGCGCCTGCTGGGGATCGAAAAACTGCGCCGCTATGACGTTTACGCGCCGGTGGTCAAATCTGACAAGAAATATGCCTTTGATGAAGCGGTGAATATGGTACTGGATTCCTTCCACGAGTTCGACCCGCGCGTTGCCGATCTGGCACGGCGGGTTTTCGCCGAGAAACACATCGACAGCGAAGTGCGCAAGGGCAAACGCGGCGGGGCCTTCTGCGCTAGCACGGTGCCCGACATTGACGCCCTGGGTGCTGCTCAACTACCAGGGGCGGGCCGACGACGTGGCCACGATGGCGCACGAGCTGGGCCATGCCATCCACGCGATGCTGGCCCTGACCACACTCCTCTTTACCTTCCATTCCACCCTGCCGCTGGCCGAGACCGCTTCGACCTTCGGCGAAATGATGCTGGTCGACCGCCTGCTGCGCGGAGGAAAGCGACGAAGCCGTGCGCCGCGACATGCTCTTCCGCCAGGTAGACGATGCCTATGCCACGATCCTGCGCCAGGCCTTCTTCGCACTTTTGAACGCAGGCGCACGAGATGATCGCGCAGGGCGCCTCGGTGGACGAGATGGCGGCAGGCTTACATGGAAAACCTGCAAGACGCAGTTTGGCGAGGCGGTCGAGGTCAGTGAGGAGTTCAAATGGGAATGGGTTTCGATCCCGCATATCTACCAGCGTGCCGTTCTACGTATATGCCTACACCTTCGGCCAACTGCTGGTGCTTTCGCTGTACCAGCAGTTAAACAGGAAGGCGAGGGCTTCAAACCGCGCTATCTGAAGATCCTGTCGACGGGAGGATCTGAAGCCCCCGCGAAAGTGCTCTCGCAGGCCGGGATTGACATTCATGATCGCGCCTTCTGGCAGGGCGGGTTTGACGTTGTTCGCGGGCTGGTGGATCAGCTTGAAGCCATTCCTGTAAAGAAGTAAGAAAGAACGCTGGCTGTTAAAGAGTGGGAGCCATTCAGAGCGGATTTTTGCAAACCGGAGGCGGGTGCAAAAATCCGCTCTAATCTAAATATGGTATAACTATAGCACTTCAAGAAAACAACATATCACGGAGCATTCATGTATCTTGCAATCGAGGGCGTGATTGGTGTTGGCAAAACAACTCTAGCTCGTCTACTGCAACCAGCCTTTCAAGCCAACCTGCTCTTAGAAGTTTTTGAGGAGAATCCCTTCTTGAGCAAGTTTTACGAAGACCGGTCGCGCTATGCGTTTCAGACCCAAATGTTCTTCCTCCTCAGCCGCTACTATCAACAACAGCAAGGTATTCCCAAAGCGACCAGTCAAGGTGCAAGCCTGATTTCTGACTATACTTTTGAAAAAGATGCCCTCTTTGCCCAGATTAACCTGGAAGGGGATGAGTTGGAAATGTACCACCGGGTTCATGAAGCCCTGGCTGAGAAAATCCAACGCCCAGATCTGATTATCTATCTGCGCGCCGAAACCGACCTGCTGATGCAGCGCATTGCCCAGCGCGACCGTCCTTATGAACGCGACATGGACCGCACCTATATTGCACTGGTTAACCAGGCTTATGACAACTTTTTCCTTGAAAAAGATCACGATACCCCTGTTCTGGTCATCGAGTCTAGATCCTCTTGATTACGTGCGCTATTCTGAAGACCTGCGCTGGGTTGAAAATCGTGTTCGCCAGGTGTTACAAATGCCCCCATTCCAGCCCGAGCTGCCACTGCCTATCCACGAGCGGTAGGAGCTATTCGGGTTGTATTAAAACATTTTGCAGATATGATCGTACTATAAGCCACGGAGAGGAAGAAAATGCGCCTTACTCGCGAAACGCTTATCAAGATTGCCCGCGACACGGCCACACAAAGGACGCGCGTTAGCCGGCGGTTGGTGTGCATCTGCCTGACCGGATCTTTACTGGGGGAAGACCCCCTGCTGGGCGGAACAACAGATATCGATCTGATTATCATTCATGACAGCGAACCAATTCAGGAACGCGAGATCGTGCGCATTTCTGATGAGATTCACCTGGATATTGCCCACTTCGATCAGTCGGTCTTTCACCAACCGCGCCATTTACGCACCGAACCCTGGCTTGGCTCGTTGATCTATAACAAACCGATGGTACTGCACGATACCCAACACTGGTTCGAATTTACACAAGCTGCCACTGGCGCGCAGTTCACGCAGCCAGACTACACTTTGCAGCGCGCTCGCAAGCTGGCAGAAAGCGCGCGCCAAACCTGGATGGATCTCCAGTTTAACGGGGAAGGGTCCAGCCTGGTTCAAGTTAAGCGCTACCTACAGGCCCTGGTCGACGCCGGTAATGCAGTGGCTTGCCTGAGTGGGATGCCTCTCCCTGAGCGGCGTTTCTTTCTCAACTTTCCCTACTGTGTCCGGCAGGTTGATCGTCCTGAACTGGCAGAGCGTATGGTTCAGTTGATTACCAACCCAGACGATGCTTACTATCCACACTGGGCAGAATGGCTGACGAATTGGAAAAACGCTTTCATCGCCGCCGGGCAGCAAGAAAATGCGCCCGCGCGACTGCACCCGTCAAGGCTGCATTACTACGAGCGGGCCGCCAACGCTATGGCGGCAGAACAGCCAGCCGCCGCGCTATGGATGATGCTACAAACCTGGGCCCTGGCAGCGACGGAACTTCCAGAGGATGCGCCTGAACAGGCAGGGTGGACCGCTGCGCGGCAGATCTTGAGCCTGGATGAAG
The DNA here is from genome assembly GCA_963791025.1 of uncultured Chloroflexia bacterium. GTDB lineage: Bacteria > Chloroflexota > Anaerolineae > Anaerolineales > Anaerolineaceae > DSYU01. Next base: position 49,430 of record CAWBQF010000002.1, read on the forward strand.
ATCACTTTGACAAGCGGTTAGAAGCGTTGGATCAGTACCTGGATATGGTTGAAGAGACGCTGGATCTGTGGGCGCAAGCAAATGGCGTTTCTGCCCTGGAACAGTAACCCTATATGTGGGTTTGGACCTTGTGAAAATATTCACCGTAAAATGTGGATAAATACGCAAAAACTGTGGATAACTGTTACCGAATGTGGATAACTCGGTAGAAATGGTCAAAAAAGAGAATTTGTCTCGCCAGCAGATACCCCCATATATGGGGGTATCTTTTATTTCAATCCAAATATGGGGAAAGGGGATAAATCTGTGGAAACTGTGGATAAATTATCCCGGCTCCTCCACGCTGCCCTGTGGATAGAAAAAGAAGGATGGAGAAGGCTTTTTCCCCTACATCTGGCGGTTCGACTCTAGCGCAACCCGGATATGTAAGCCCCCAGAAAGACCCCGCAATGGGTTATCCACTTATCCACAGCCCCTACTACCTACGACGATCCCATTTAATTATAAATTGGGGGATATTCCTGCTTGATTCTATTTCACTATTTAATTACAATTTGCTCATAATAGTATACATTTGCCCCCTTGGCATGGTTGGCAATCCATCCTACTTTCGACATCAAAAGGGAGACAAGCAATGGACGTAATCAAGGTCAAGGCAAACTCACGCACTGCTGCTGTAGCGGGGGCGATTGCGGGGGTTATCCGAGAACATAAACGTGCTGAAGTCCAGGCGATTGGCGCAGGTGCGGTTAATCAGGCAATTAAAGCGCTGGTATTAGCCAAGGGTTATCTTGCAGAAGACGGCATCCCCGTTGTCTGCGTGCCTGAGTTCGTAGATGTGGACATTGAAGGAAAAGTACGCACTGCAATTAAGTTGACGGTTGAGCCCCGCTAATTGAATTGAGAGGAATTGTTCTGGCGCAGGGTCAGATCTGAGCTGGATGATGGATCTGCCTGCGTCAGTTCCTCTTGATGAAAGATTACCTCTTCTTTTCCGGTCAGCTTCTCTTGTACTTTTTGCAAGATCAGATCCAGATGATGCGAATGTGCGACATAATCCAGATCATCCGCCGGAACAGTTAATACGGGACAAAGATGAAAAGACTGAATCCACTGCTGATAAAGCAGGTTGAGCTGGTCGAGGTAATCCTGGCGAATTGAACGTTCGTAATCACGGCTGCGCTGCGCGATCCGCTTTAAAAGTGTAGGGACGGACGCTCTAAGATAAATCACCAGATCAGGGAGCGGAAGAAACTCAGTGATCGACTGATAAAGTGAGTAGTAGGTTTTATAATCCTGCTCACTCATATGCCCCTGCAAATACAGGTTTTGCGCAAAGATTTCTGCATCTTCATATACGCTCCGGTCTTGAACCACGGAACCGGCGTGCAGCATTACGGATCGTTGGATCTTGATGCGGTGTGCCAGAAAAAACACCTGCGAGTGGAAGCTCCAGGTGTTCATGTCATTATAGAAGTCTGTAAGGTAGGGGTTTTCGCTGACAGGTTCGAAGAAAGGATCCCAACCCAGGCGCTGGCACAGCAGATTGACCAGGGTAGACTTTCCTACACCAATGTTTCCTGCAACAACAATGTATTTTTTTACCATGAAGCTCCGAAGCGGTTCTTGCGTGCTCAAGGGATTTGTCCTGCCAGTTCCATATCTATTACCCGTTGAAATACTTCGTAGGGCTGGGCGCCGACCAGCGCAAGCCCATTGATGAAGAAAGTGGGGGTGGAAGAAACGCCTATTTCCTGGGCGGACTGATAATCGGCTTCCACTTCTTGTTGGAAACGGCGGTCATCCAGGCAGGCTTTAAAGGAATCCAGGTTCAGATCGAGCTGGGTGGCGTAGGTTTCGTAAGTCTGGCGGTTGAGGGCGTTTTTGCCGTTGAATAAGAGGGTGTGGAAGTCCCAGTATTTATTCTGTTCGCCGGCGCAGTTGGCGGCTTCGGCGGCAGGAGCGGCGTTGTTGTGGAGGCCAAAAAGGGGATAATCGCGGTAGACCAGACGAACCTGATCCCCATACTGGGCCTGGATTTGCGGGAAGACTTCATCATGCCACTTTTTACAGTAGGGGCACTCGAAATCGCTGAATTCGATGATGGTAATGGGCGCATCCGCCGGGCCGATAGCCGGGTCATCGTCAACTGAGACATCGTAGCGGTGGGTTTGCTGCGGGTTGGCATCGGCGCTGTTCTGACTGGCTGCCACAGCAGTTGCTTTGGCGTCTGCCAGTTGGGCTTGCTGTGACTGCCCCCAGATGAGGTAGCCAACGCCCAGGCCGATTACGAAAGTTAAAGCCAGCAGCCCTACGAACTGCCACCAGGCAACCTGGGCACGCTGCGGCTCATCAGACGAGGGGAGGTTCGTTTCCATAGGTTGATTATAACTCCTGTGAAAAGGGGGATATGAGACGGTGTTTGTGATTTAAAACACAATGAGAGGCGCATGGAAGGCCTCTCATTCGTTTATTAAGTAAATGGGGATAGATCAGGCGGGGTTGATGGAAGCTGTGGGGCAAACATCGGTGCAGGAACCGCAATCCTGGCACTTGGCGGCGTCAACAACATATTCGCCGTCGACTTCGGAGATGGCGCCTTCGGGGCATTCCGCTTCGCACGCACCGCACTGGATGCAATCGTCTTTACTAATAATATAAGGCATGGTGTTATCCTTTCCTCACATAAAGAAATGGCAATTTGATGACTTGACGATTGAAAGGATAGCACAATGAGAGTAATCATGTCAACAATGGAAGGTTGTTGATTGTCATATCTTTTGGTGCATAAATGTCATAGAGTTGTAAGAAGGATTTTTATTTTTGGGGAATGGGCTTTGTTGGGGTGGATTTCAGTTTCAGGGACCGGTTTACAGGGCAAACTTGCCAGGAAAATAAAAAACGCCTCTGGAAACTGAAACGCAAAACGTACCCATGCCTTGACAATTTGGCAACCTCGACTATAATAACAACGCTTTCCTCGATAGCTCAATTGGCAGAGCGAGCGGCTGTTAACCGCTAGGTTCCAGGTTCGAGTCCTGGTCGAGGAGCTTATATTTTAAAGGAAAACGGCAGGAAGACATCTCAAATTGTCTTCCTGCCGTTTTTAGGTGTATCGGTGTCAGCGATAGTGGTTAGCGCGCATGCCGTTGAGCGTCACGACGAGTGAAACGCCCATATCTGCCAGGACAGCCAGCCAAAGGGAGGTGAGCCCCGTCATTGCCAGGATGACAAAGACCAGCTTGACCGTCAGGCTGAAGGCGATGTTCTGGCGGATCAGGCGGCGGGCAAACCCGGAAAGCCGGACGGCAAAGGGTAACTGCTGCAGATCGTTGGCCATTAAGACGATATCGGCGGTTTCCATGGCCTGGGCGCTGCCGGCGCCGCCCATCGCGATCCCTAAGGTAGCCGCCGCCAGGGCTGGGGCATCATTAATGCCATCCCCGACCATCGCGACGCTGCCGTAACGGGTGATGAGCGACTGGATCGCGGCGACCTTATCTTCTGGCAGCAGGTTGGCCTGGATATCGCTTACGCCAGTCTGCTGTCCAACTGCACTGGCGACCAACAGGTTGTCGCCGGTGAGCATCGCCGTTGCTTTCCCCAAGTCTTTCAGGCTGGAGATAATCTGGCGGCTTTCTGCGCGGACTGCATCTGCGACCGCAATAAAGCCGCGCACACGCTCGCCATCGCAGACCAGCATGGTGGTTTTGCCCTGGGCTTCGGCCTGTTGTACCTGTTCGCACAAAGCTTCGTGGTGCGGGTGCAGCTGGTCGAACAGTTTGTGGTTACCAATGGTGGCTAATTTTCCGTTCACATGCCCTTGTAGGCCGCTGCCAGCCAGTGTTTGCACTTGATCGGCTGCTGGGTAGATATTGACGACGCCGCGCGCCTCTGCGGCTGTCAGGACCGAACGCGCCAGCGGGTGAGCGCTGCGTTTCTCGAGGGCGCTGGCCAGCGCCAGAACCTCATCCCCATCACAGCCGGCATCTTCCAGACAGTCTGCTGAGAGCGAGTCGGTTACGACGGGCTGCCCCAGGGTTAGTGTGCCGGTTTTATCAAAGGCAAAGGCACGCACAGCCGCGAGTGCTTCCAAATAAGCGCCGCCCTTGAAGAGCACACCCTGACGCGCTGCAGCCGTAATGGCGCTTACAATTGTGACCGGGGCACTGATGACCAGGGCACAGGGGCAGGCGATGACCAGCAGGGCCAGAGCGCGATACAGCCAACCCAGGCCGCCTTCCGCCGGGTTAAAGAACGGCTGACCAAACAAGAGTGGAGGGACGAGGGCGACCAGGGCTGCCACTGCCACGACAGCCGGGGTGTAAATTTGGGCAAAGCGGTCGATAAAACGCTGGGTGGGCGCACGCAGACTTTGGGCCTGCTCGATCATGCGGATGATGCGCTGAATGGTGTTTTCGCCAGCCGGGTGGGTTATCTTTATGGATAAGGCGCCACTGCCATTCACTGTGCCAGCAAAGACTTCCTCTCCGGAGACTTTCTCCACTGGCAAACTTTCTCCTGTAATGGGGGCCTGATTCACCGTGCTTTGCCCGCTGCTCACGATGCCATCCATCGGAATGCGTTCACCCGCTTTTACCAAGACTTCGTCCCCAGGCTGGAGGGCTGTTACCGCGACGACCTCTTCGCCCTGCGGAGTGATCCGAATCGCAGTTTCGGGCGCCAGATGACTCAGCTCTCCCAGTACACTGCGGGCGCGGTCGGCTGTGTAGCCTTCTAAAGCTTCGGCAATGGCAAACAGGAAAATCAGGGTAGCGCTTTCGGTATATTCCCCGATGATTACTGCCCCAACAGCAGCGATCATCATTAATAGATTGATGCTGAAGTCATGGTTGATCCATAGATTGACGACGGCGCTGCGCGCAATGGGGAAAATGGCAACGCCCAGGGCGGCAATCAGGACCAGGTTGGTGATAGGCTCGCTTATGCCGAACAGCCGCAGGGCGAGCGCCAACAAGATTAGCGCGCCGCCGGCCAGGGCCAGACGGGTTTCAGCGCGACCGAGCAGGAACTGCCAGAATCCGACCAGGGCATTGGCCTGCACCTGGGTCTGACCAGTTTGCCCTTTTTCTTCTAGCTGGTATCCTAAGGCTTTCACCCGATTTTGAAGCGCCTGGGGGGCTACCGGGCCTTGCACATGCAGCAGCCCGGTGGAAAAGTCAATCTGCACTGACTGGATGCCCTCTAACTGGCGAACCCCTTTTTCCACTTTCAACGCGCAGTCCGCGCAGTCCATTCCTTTGACGATGTAAGTCTGATTATCCATGTTCAGATTCTCGATGCTTCTCCAGTTTTGTGCATGAAGTGTTCCAAACCACGTTTGAACAAGTCACGGATGTGATCATCATCCAGAGAGTAGTAAACGATGCGGCCTTCCTTGCGATACTTGACGAGGCGAAGGTTGCGCAGCAAGCGCAGCTGGTGAGAGACCGCACTTTGCGACATGCTTGAAACGGCGGCGAGATCGCAAACACATAGTTCTGTGTCCATCAGCGCCGAAATCAGCTTCAAGCGGGTTGGGTCGGATAGGGCCTGGAAAGTTTCAGCAAGGCCTGCCGCTGTGTCATCATCGATCAAATATCCAAGCGCCTGGCGGACCTTATCTTCATGGATCAGGTCCGTTTCACAGCATAATAAAGTTTGGAGGTCACTTAAATCGCTCATAATGTCTGAATGCATGAATATCCTTTCATATATAGACCAGTATACAAGCCTTTCAAAGCGCTGTCAAGCCAGGGGAGACTCTGAAAATTTTCTCCACAATTGCGGATAGTTTATCCACTGTTTTAGGGTACTTATCCACAGGTGAGGACAATCAAGAAGGAACTAACCTCACTGGAAAGGCAGATTGCCCCTTTTTCCACAAGGTTCAGCTCCTTATCCACAGAAAATAAGGGGATTCTGGCTATTTATCCACAGGATTCGAAGAAACTTTCCACACCTCATCCACTTTTGGTTGCTTTCGATCTGATCTGGCAGAAACTGATCTCATTTCTATCAACAATGTCTCCCTATTTATCCACATATTCAACAGGGTTATCCACAGAAATCGGCCGACTTATCCACAGCTTTGTGCGCTTTTTCTCCACCAAAATGCCAGCTTCGAACATTTTATCCCCAGCTTATCCTGGTCTGTTATGCTGATTCTCCACATCTTATCCACTCTTTGTACGGTGAAACCAACGTTTTTATCCACGCGCTTTTTTGAAGTTATCCATCTTTTTTTCGCAAGTTATCCACAGGAATATGAGGTTTATCCACAGTTTTTGGGAGGTTATCCACATTTTTGGTAAATGAGGGGGGTGAGGACTTTCCTGCTTGCGGGGTGTAGGTACTGCCGGCAAGCCTTTTGGGCGTGTAAAAACGCAAGATGAAGTGGACAAGGAAAACTCTGGTATACTTGAAATCTGTCCCGGGTATGATTCTTAAGCGTATGAAATCTTTTGAATGAAGCTGATTATCCAAATCCCTTGTTATAACGAAGCGGAAGCCATTCCAGGCACACTTGGTTTACTGCCGCGAAAGATTGGTGGCTTTGACCAGGTTGAAATCCTGATCATTGATGATGGCAGTTGTGATGCTACGGTAGAAGCGGCTCGCAGCGCGGGCGCGGATCACTTTCTGTGCCTGCCGCATCATGTAGGGTTGGCGCGCGCCTATGCGGCTGGGTTAGATGCCTGCCTGCGCCTGGGCGCCGATGTGATTGTTAATACGGATGCGGATAATCAGTATGAAGCGCAAGATATTCCGCGCCTGCTGGAACCTATCGTGCGAGGCCAGGCGGAAATGGTGGTCGGGGATCGGGGGGTGGCAACGCTGCAAGCCTTTTCACCGATCAAGCGGCGCTTGCAGATGATGGGCAGCCGGGTGGTCTCGCGGGCTTCTGGGCTTTCGATTCCGGATGCGACCAGCGGCTTTCGGGCGATGACGCGGGAAGTTGCTTTGCACACAATGGTTTTGAGCGAATATTCCTATACGTTAGAAACCCTAATTCAGGCTGGCAATCGCAAAACGGCTGTAGAGCATGTTCGCATTCGAACTAACCCAACAGAGCGTCCTTCGCGCCTGATGCGCTCGATCAGCGACTATATTCGCAATTCCACCATTACGATTGTCCGGGCGTATGCCATGTACCGGCCGCTGCGTGTTTTCACGGCGATTGGTGGGATTATGATGCTCATCGGCCTGGCGTTGGGGATACGCTTTCTGATCCTGCGCTTTTTCCTGGATCAGGGGACAGGCAACATTCAGTCCCTCATTCTGGCGGCGATCCTGCTCATTATTGGCTTTCAGACGCTCATGATCGGTTTGGTGGCGGATTTGATTGCTTTTAATCGAAAGATATTAGAAGAGGTTTTGTACCGCGTACGGAAAGCGGATACCAGTCCACTTGCTTCTGTAGAATCGCTCCAGGTCGATGAAGTTGACCTAAAGTAGAATGGATATAACCTTCTTACAGTCTTCGTTGTGGTTGTCAGGTGGCGCAAGAGTCGTGGTGGAGTACGCCAACCGGCTAAGCCTTAGAGGGCACCATCTCACCATTGTTATCCCTAAAGATGCCATTTCAGAAGAATTACGTGGGGAATTGGACGCTTCTGTCCGGATTTGTGAAGCAAAAGTTCCACTAATCAAACCGATGCGTGCCATTGATCAAGTCAGGCTTGCGCTATCAATGATCTGGGTGGTTCCAAAAAGTGATGTGATTGTCTCGACGCATACACCTACCACAGTGGTGTGTTTCGTTGCGAGTCATCTGCTCAGACGTGGTGTTCCTGTTTGGCTTTACCAAGACTATCCAGGAATGTTTGATGAGCGTCCGGTAGAAGGCTGGCTGCTCCGTAATGCACTTCGCTGGCACAAAGCAGCTTTGGTCGTGTCCAGGTATCTGGCTGAAGAATTGAGTTCTTTTTATCGAGGAAAATGTTTATTTGTTGGGGAAGGATTAAGCAATACTAAGTCATTGTTTTTTCTTCCAGAAGAGAGAAGGGGAGAACTGGAAAGAGAAAAGAAGATTATCTTCTACTTAGGCGATTTTCGTCCCCGAAAAGGTTTAGCCGACTTTCTTCAGGCTGCTGAGCAGGTTTACCAACAAGTGAAAAATATCGAGCTTTGGATTGCTTTGAAAGAGCCCGGTGAAGTACAAACCAATGTCCCCTTTCGTCAAATCTATCGCCCAACGGTAGAGCAGTTAGCAGAACTATACCGTACTTGCAACCTGTTTGTATCAGCCTCCTGGTTTGAAGGTTTTGGACTCCCACCACTCGAAGCAATGGCTTGCGGCGCGCCGGCTGTTGTTACGAACTCAGGCGGTGTTCTCGATTTTGCCCAGGATGGCGAAAATTGCCTTCTTGTTCCACCACGCAATCCAAAAGCAATGGCAGATGCAATGCTTCGTGTGCTGAATGACTCTGCCTTGGAAGCTCGACTTCGCGAGCAGGGTCCACAAACGGCTTCAAAGTTTAATTGGGAAAGCGCTACTGACCGTTTTGAACAGGCCTTGTTTGAATGCGTTAAGGCTTAGGCCTATCCGAAATTAAGTAGAGGAGATCTGCACAAATCCCGAATACGCGGGCGACCGTGCCCACTCTTTTTTCAACCTCCTCGTTCAATCTTCGGATAGGTTCTTCATGCAAGCTGCTTTCTCGGCCACTTGCTGAATTTGAGGATTAAGAACTTTTAGACTGGCCCGCTCTAAAAAGGTACGGTGAGCGTTTTCGCCAATATTCCTTCTCAATGAGGAATTATTCACCAAATTATTGATACCGTTTGCCAGCTCTTGAGCGTTGTCCATCGGGCAAAACCAGGCGTCATGTCCATGCGTCAGCAGTTCACTGTTTGCTTCGTTGTCGCCTACAATCGTCGCTTTTCCCATTGCTATATCCTGAAACGTTTTACCAGCAATCACCCTGGCTGCTTTGTCTGAAGTTCCGAAATGACCGCCAAGGCAAATGGATGCTTTGGCAATCTGGTCAGGTAGTTTATCCAAAGGAACAGCAGGGACGAATTCAACATTCGATAAACCAAGATCATTCACAAGCTGGTAGATCCGTTTGAACTCGAGGCCTCCTCCTAACAACTGAAAGCGGATATGAGGTTTATCTTTTAGGAGCTGGGCTGCCTTGATTATTACGTCAATTCCTTGCAGAGGAAGAAAGGAGCCATGGTAAAGGACGGTTTGATAGTCACTCCTTTCTTCGGCAAGGCGAGGATAAAAAAGCCGTTCATCGCTGCCAATGAAAACAACACTGAAGCGATTATTGGGGATGTGAAAAAGATCTGAGAAATAGGTTACATTGGCCTGGGTGTCTAGCAGCAAGGAACTAGCAGCGTGGCAGGCGGTGTTATCTAAAGCAAAAGATAGATTAGCTGCTAGAGAATTATTGGATGCTTTCTTACGATCAAAAATTAATGTTTCGTATGTAGAGATAAACGGATGAAAAAGAATGGGCGTTTTGGTGAAGGCGCGAACAGCAGGCACTATGAAATGACCAAAAAAACCCACAAAGATTAAGTCATATTTATTACTTCTTAGCCTGGAGAGAGACTTTGCGAGAACCTGGGCGCTTCGCTTAATAATCGATTTGCCGCTGCCTTTCTCATCGATTACATCGACCTGGTTATACTTCCGAAGGGAATGGAGAAGTGTCTGATTAAGAGGATAAACGATTTCACGGCCGGTGAGAAAAAGAATTTTCATGGGATGAATTATAATATAGTGTCTTCGCCATCTTCTCTTCTACTTATAAAATCGAGTTGGACGGAAAACGTTTCGAACAGTTTGAGAAGTCAGTTTGCAAGGATATTGAATGAGTGATGAATTTATTGGTTTAATTCCTGCTGCCGGTAAGGGCTTACGCTTGGGATTACCTTACCCCAAGGAACTCTATCCCATCATCCGTGATAATCACTATAAACCAGTTTCTCAGTTCATACTCGAAAATCTGGTGTTTGCTGGTGTTCAACACATTGTGTTTGTGATCAACGAAACGAAAAACCAGCTCATGGGCTATTTCGGCAATGGCAGCCGGTTTTCCTGTAATATTAGCTATGTTGTGCAAGAGGCAGTCGATACACAGGTAAAATCTTCTTCTCCAGGGTTGGCGCATGCTCTCGATTCGGCTTATCACCTGACGAAGGGGAAAACTGTTTTCTTTGGCATGGCAGACACCATTATGCAGCCAAAGGATGTGTTTAATCAGGGATGCATAGCGGCTGATATCAGAGATGATGTTGTTCTCTGTTTGTTTCCAACTAATCATCCAGAGAAGTTTGGCATGGTAGACATGCAAAATGATCAGGTGGTGGAAATCGTTGACAAACCATCTCGAACCCAGTTAAAGCTGATGTGGGGATGCATCATTTGGCGTGCGCGCTTTACAGAGTTCTTGCATGAGGCGATTGGGGCTGGTAAAACTGATTTTGCGCAGATTATGAATGAAGCGATCCAGTCGGGGCTTCGACTTCGCGGCATAGAGGTTCGAAGTGGAAGTTATATTGACCTGGGTACTTACGAGGAAATTATGGAAATGGATCGGCGTTTGAGGGAAGGATAGTTGATTATAAAGGTTTGTTATGCATAAACCGACGGCTCTCACTGAAACGGCCCCTTCCGTTTTTCCAGGTTTATACGTTGTTACGGTAAATCTTAATCTAAAGCAAGATACATACGAATGCTTGCAATCTTTGTTGAATGCGGGGGCGTCGATTGAGCAATTAATCGTTGTGGATAACGGCTCTCAAGATGATTCTGTTGCATTTTTACGTCATCAGTTTGGAGAGCGGTTATCCATTTTAACTAGTTTGGAAAACCTGGGATATGCAGATGGTTTAAACCGGGGAATTGAACATTCATTAAAGGGTTCAAATTCTGAATGGCTGTTGCTCATCAATAACGATACCCTGGTAGATAAAAATTTTCTAAAAGACTTACTTCAAGTCGCACAGCAGAAAAAGTTTGAGTTACTCGGACCTGTCATATTTTATAAAGATATCCCAGAAAAGATTTGGGCCTGTGGAGATCGAATTATTCCTGGCACGATGATTGGCTATAGTCTTTATAAGGAGGGATCTCTTCCTGAGAATATCCATAACCCAGTTCCGGTGAGCATCTTAAATGGCTGTTGTTTACTCGTTCACCGGACGGTGTTTGATCAGGTTGGCCTTTTTGACACCTCCTTCTTTATGTATGCAGAAGAAGTGGATTTTTGCTGGCGCGCCAGGCAAGCCGGTTTCCAGATGGCATGCGTTACCAAAGCTAAGATGTGGCATAAAGTATCAGCGAGTGCAAACCGGGTTCGTGACTATTCCCTCTACTTACGGATTCGCAATCAGATCTTGTTTTACCGGCGCTATGCCAATTTTGCCCAATTACCTATCATGTTCATATTCTCCTTTATTCGCAACCTGCTACAAGGTACTCGATATTTTGCTGGTGGCCTACCTCAATTATCGCTGGCAGTGGTTCGTGGATGGAAAGATGGTTGGTTTACATGGAAGTAGTACGATGCAATTTATGTGGTAGTGATTCAAGCCGGGTTGTATATCAAATATCAGACTGGTTACTAGAACGTTCGCAAGTTCAAACAACGTTGGTTCAATGCCAGAACTGTGGCCTGATTTACCAAAATCCACGACCAACACTTGACGAGATGAGCCAACATTATCCCCAGGATTATGAACCATATCACAACTACGAGCATAAAGCAGGATCTTGGTGGATGCAAAAAGCAGTGACCTATGGATTTGATAAGCGCGCTCGCTCGGTAACATCTTATAAACCAAAGGGTATTCTGTTGGATGTGGGATGTGCAACCGGTGATTTCTTACAGCACATGAAACAAACTTACGGATGGTCAGTGCAGGGGGTGGAAGTAAGCGCATATGCTGCAAAACTGGCGAGAGAACGATATGGGGTAGATGTTTTTACAGGTACGCTTGGTGAGGCATGTTTTTCTGAGAACTTCTTTGATGCAGTGACGATGTGGGATGTGTTGGAACATTTACATGATCCTTCAAATGAGCTAAAAGAAATTTACCGGATATTGAAACCTGGGGGGGTTTTAGCGCTGCGCGTTCCTAATGCGGCCTCCTTTGATGCCAGAATATTTGGTTCATACTGGGCAGGTTTAGATGCGCCGCGTCACTTATATATTTTTGATAAAGAAACACTGACCCACCTTTTATCGAAAAACGGGTTTGAAGTCATCAGCGCGAACAGTAAAAATGGGAGTTACCTGGGGGTTGCCTTGAGTTTGCGCATGTGGATGGTGGGAAAAGGCGTACGAGCATCTGTAAGAAAGATGATTACGAGCATAATGTACCATCCTGTTATGCGTTTAGGCACCGCTCCAATTTTCTATCTTTATAGTTTATTCGATCAATCTACACAGTTGACTGTAGCTGCTGTGAAGAAGTCGTAACCAGGATTTACTTTGAAGCCATTGAATTTAGCGCTAAGCAGGCAAAGAATTTCTGGCCTATTTAAAAGAAAATGGGTAAATGTTGCAATTTCGCTGGTAATGATCTTAATTACAAGCGTGATTTTAGGCTATCTGTTATACCGGCAAAAAGACGTACTTTTCGCTTACCAGTGGAAACTGAATTGGGCACCATTAGGAATTGCTTTGCTCTTACATGGCATTACACTTCTTATTGGTGCAAAGGTATGGTCAGAGACGATCTATGTACTGGGTGTGCGGTTAGATTTTAAACAGCATTTTCGTTTATTTTGCCTGAATATGCTTGCGCGCCGTCTTCCCGGAACGATATGGTATGTTATCTATCGTGCTCAGGCTTATACCCGATTCGGTTCTTCTGTAAAAGCAACCTCTCTTGCAAGTGGAATAGAGTTAGCGGTCGCCGCTATATCTGGTGTGATTACGACCTTCCTTTTTGCGTTTCCAATAATCAATAAACTCCATTTGAATCCGTTGATATTTGTTTTTCTTCTACTGGGGTGTATCGCATTCTTAAATCCTCGTTTTCTCAAATTCGTGCTTCAGAAGTGTTCAGTTGAGCAGACAGAGATTGGCCCAGTCGATTTAATTAAATGGATTGCAATGTATTTCATTTCATGGAGTTTGGGTGGAATTATTCTGTTTCTTTTCATTAATTTCTTTTATCCACTGGCGCTAAGTCAGGTTGGCTATGTGATGGGGTGCTGGGTACTGGTAGGGACTGTTTCACAAGCGATGGTTTTTCTCCCCAGTAATTTTGGTTTTGGTGAGGCAAGCCTTAGTTTACTCCTGGCGCAGGTGATTCCTTCATCCATAGCCGTTGTTGTGGCTATCGCCGCTCGTATTATCTTCATTGTTTTTGAAATATTTTGGTCCGTTCTTTCTCTAATCCTTCTGAAGAGGGATTTTTAGGGGTTTAACCCGAAGGTATTATTGCCATAAGCGGCTGCGAGCGTTTATGATTGATTGTAGACAGAACGATAAGCTTGTTAATCCTGTTTGACGGAGGAATACATGAAAACTTTTCGGGTACTGCTTGTTATCGCAATTGCATTAGCAGCAGCAGGTTTGATGCCGAAATCAGTGGCAGCGCAGCAATTTTCTGCGTATACCAGTGGTATCAATATTCAGAACATGAGTGGAAGTACTGCAAGTATTTCGATTGAATTTTACAACGCAGGCAACTCTGATGGAACTGGTGGATCCCTGGAAACGACTATTCCTGATACGGTTGATCCTTATGGGGTCAAAAGCTACTTCCCCTTGACTGTGACCAGTGGATTCAAGGGATCAGTCGTTATCTCATCTGACCAGCCTGTCGCTGCAGTTACCAATATTGGGAATGCAGGGCTGACTTCCTTGGATGCCTACAATGGCAGTTCCTCTGGCAGCACCAGCGTTTACCTGCCACTTCTTCACAAGAACAATAGTGGCTATTACAGTTGGTTCAGTGTCCAGAATACAAGCAACACCAACACGGCAAACGTCACGGTGAATTACTCTGACGGCACCCAGACCAACTTTAAGGTCGCAAAGAATGCATCGGTAACCGTCTACCAAAAGAATGAGAATCACACTCTTAAGTTCTTTGCTGGTACAGTTACCAGTGACCAGCCGGTTGTTGTCGTCGGTGTTCAAGAGAATGCGAGCAATATCTTGTCGTACACCGGTTTCGAGGCTGGTTCCACGAACCCGCTAATGCCCATTATCAACATGAATAACAGTGGTTATATCACTGGTACTCAGGTTTATAATTTAGGGAATTCGAGCACGGATGTAACAGTTAGCTACAAAGCAGGTCAGGCGGGCTCAGACTGCACGGAAACCCGCACGGTTGCCGCAAAGACCATGGTAGTCTTCACCACAGATGCTTTTATCAATGGCTTCGCTGGTTCCACCTGCGTAAAGGGACAGCGCTTCATTGGTTCTGCCCAGGTTACGAACAACACAACCAATCAGAATCTGGCGGTTGTGGTAAACCAACTGCGGCAGCCCAGCAATACCAACGGCGCTTCCTATCCTGCCTTTGATGTTTCTAAGGCGAGCAATATTGTCTTCATGCCCACGATCTTTGATCGCAACAGTGGCTGGTACACGGCGTTCAACCTGCAGAATGTTGGCGGCAGCACTGCTTATGTGAAGTGCACCTACGCAAACAGCAGCGTGACGTACGACACTGGCTCAGCAGGGCTGGCTGCTGGCAAGAGCGTTACTGTCAGCCAACTCAATCAGATTGCGAATAAATACATTGGTTCAGCCGTTTGCCGGACCTATACAAACAATTCATACTCGACTGAAGCTTCGGGCGGTAAGATCCTGACTGTTGTCAATCAGCTTGGCCCAGGCGGTCCGGACAATCTGTTGAGCTATGATGGTATCAATCCCTAACCCATGATATAATCGCCCTGCTAGGCTTAGTACAGCAGCAGATTGTTGTGGAAATCTAAAAAGAGGGGCGACTTGTGTCGCCCCTCTTATTCTTAATAGAGGACCTACCTTAATGAAAAAGTTCTTAGCTGTTTTAATACTCGTTTTCTTTATAAGTGGTTGTTCAGCCAGCCTTCCAGCGGCAAGTAATCCAACCAGCACACAGCCAACGGGCACTGCGAGCACGGACCAGCGTTCTGAAGTTGAGCAAGCTTACCCGGCGGCCTCAATAGAGCAAGGTTATCCAGTTCCTTTGGCTACTTTTGAGGTGGAGCCGCCACCTACGTTGATTCCAGGTATGGGGACTGTCAGTGGGGTGCTGCAGGTGCAGGGTAAACCAGTAAAGGTGGGGACGCTTTTATACTTAGGAACTTTTCTAAAGGACTCTCGCGGAATTGAATATACTGCGGTTGTCGATCAGGCTAAATCGCCGAAAACATATACAGACGAAAACGGACATTTCTCTTTTGTTAATCTCCCCCCTGGTCGTTACAGTCTTATCTTGAACAATATTGTCAATCAGTACCTTTTGTTCAAACCAGACTCTTCTGACTACATCGCCATTGATCTGAGCGAAGGAGCGAGTATTGATTTAGGAACGCTGGATTACCAGAGCTTACCAATCCCGGGTGGGGAGTAGTCGCCTTCTCTTTACCGCTTCCTTATTTTCTTTCTTCCATAAATTTTAATCTCCAGCCACCTCCACATTCGGGTATCGATAATCCATCGAGAGGACTGCTGGCGGTGCCTACTCTGATGCTGTAGGTTGTGCCTGATTGCATCATGAAGTCTGCATATCCGGGGTTAACCTCAGGAATCAATCCAGTAACAAAAACGTCCTCGCCATCTTTCCATGAAACGGTAATCTGTATGCCGGGGACAGGACTGTCATTTACGTCGGTAACTTCAACTTGCAGTAACCCAGGTTGAATACTTCCGTTACATATTTGCTGCTTGTCCTTCAATACAAAAGGCGCGGCGACAACACTGAGTGGGGTCACGCTGGCGCGTGGGGTAAACGAGGGCAGGGGGGTGGGGTCGAGTGTTGAGGTTGGGAGGGTGGCAGGGATGGGGCTGGAAGCGGTTTGAGTGGCTGGGCTTTCTTCTATCGTCGCGGTTAGACTGATCTCAGGCGTACCTGTCACTTCTGCTGGGGTGGTTGTTTCCAGACTTACAGGATTCGCTTCGCTGGTGGGGCCGGTTTGGACCCCCGCGGCAACCGGTGTTTGGGGCGCCTCTCGTAAGTCTGCTGCTAAAACGGCCAGTGCCCGCGCTTCTTGCGGCGATGCATTCGCGGCAATCATCCGCTGGGCCTGAGCTGCCAACACTCGGGAAGGATTCTCTGGGGCCAGCAGTTCTGCTCGTTCTCTTGCCCGTTCCAGGTTGTGGTTGGCCTGATAGGCCAGCGCGATCATTTGCCAGTACTGATCTTGATAAGGTTCGTTCAGCGATGCTGGATTGGTGTCTGTGTACTTCACTGGACTGATTAACCATGAATAGACCAGCCCCAGGCTCAGGCCTAAAATCAGGCCAGTCAGCAAGTACCAGTTCCCACGTTGTTCTTTGTTCATGGTTGGGTTCCTATCGTCGGGGTGAGGGACGGGGAACTCTCCAACGCATTTTGCAAGTCTGCGATCAATTCCAGGTCATAGGCTGAATATTCTAACTGGCGGGCAGTCAACGCCCCTTGTGCGACACTGCGCGCTGGCGGTACTTCGCCGAAAAACTCCAGACGGCGTTCAGCCCCTTTTAAGTCTTGATCGCTGTGGTAAATTTCAGCCACCATCAGAACGTAATTTGCTTTATAGTCTGAACGTAACATACTGGGATCGGCGTTTACAAACTTTGCTGGGTTAATCAGCCAGCCGTACGCCAGCCCACCTGCCAGGCCGATTAGGATCACGATCAGAAACCAGGCAATACGTTTTCCGCGCATCAGTCATTATCCAACATAGGCATGTGAAGGTGGTTGCGCCGGGCAGCCTGAATGGCTTCGGGATATCCGGCGTCGGCATGGCGGACGATTCCGATGCCCGGATCTGTTGTTAGCACCCGTTCTAACCGCCGGGCGGCTTCAGGGGTGCCATCTGCTACGATCACCATGCCAGCATGCTGGCTAAAGCCAATGCCGACTCCACCGCCATGGTGGAACGAAACCCAGGTCGCCCCACCGGCTGTGTTAAGCAGCGCGTTCAGAATGGGCCAGTCGCTAATGGCGTCACTGCCGTCGCGCATGCCTTCTGTCTCGCGGTTGGGTGAAGCGACCGAACCTGTATCGAGGTGATCACGGCCAATGACAATAGGTGCTTTCAGGGTACCGTTGGAGACCATTTCATTAAACTTCAACCCTGCTTTCGCTCGCTCGCCGTAGCCAAGCCAGCAGATGCGTGAGGGCAGGCCCTGGAAGGGGACTTTTTCTTTGGCCATGACCAGCCATCGTTTCAGGTGCTCATCTTCCGGGAATAATTCCATGACGGCTTCATCTGTTCGGTAAATATCTTCTGGATCGCCCGAAAGCGCTACCCAGCGGAATGGCCCTTTGCCTTCACAAAATAGTGGGCGAATATAAGCGGGCACAAAACCAGGGAAGTCGAAGGCGTTTTTCACGCCATAGTCGTAAGCGCGCTGGCGGAGATTGTTTCCATAGTCGAACACCTCTGCTCCTTTGCGTTGGAAGGCCAGCATCGCTTCCACATGCTGCGCCATCGACTGCTGCGAGCGCCGGGCGTACTCGGCTGGGTCGGCTTCGCGTAAAGCATCGGCTTCGCCCACACTCAGGCCCGCTGGCACATACATCATCACATCATGTGCCGGGGTTTGATCGGTTACCACGTCTGGTATCACCCCACGGATGACCAACTCCGGATAAATTTCCGCAGCGTTCCCGATCAACCCGATTGAACGCGGCTGCTGATCTTTCAGTGCTTCTTCCGCCAGGGTCATGGCTTCTTCCAGGTTATTAGCTACCACATCCACGTAGCCAATTTCTTTTCGCCGTTGGGCACGTTCTGGATCTACCTCTACGATGACTCCCACACCGCCGTTCATTGTGATCGCCAGGGGCTGCGCTCCGCCCATGCCGCCCAAGCCAGCAGTCAGTATGAGTTTACCCTTTAGTGAATCCCACCCACGCTGAAGGGCTAGCGAGCCAAGGGTCTCGTAAGTGCCCTGCAAAATGCCCTGCGTGCCAATGTAAATCCACGATCCAGCCGTCATTTGCCCATACATGATCAGGCCCTTCTGGGCCAGTTCATCAAAGTGTTCCTGGGTGGCCCAATGCGGCACCAGGTTAGAGTTGGCAATTAATACGCGCGGCGCATCGGGATGGCTCTTGAAGACTGCCACAGGTTTGCCTGACTGCACCAGCAAGGTTTCGTCATTTTCCAGATTGCGCAGTGATTTTAAGATCGCTTCGAAGGCCTCCCAACTGCGCGCCGCCTGCCCACGTCCACCGTAAACCACCAGATCCTGGGGTCGCTCGGCGACTTCTGGATCCAGATTATTTTGAATCATCCGGTAGGCCGCCTCCGTAAGCCACGACTTGCAGGTGAGGTGAGTGCCACGGGGAGCGTGTACCGTGCGTGCTTGTGCCATGAAAACCTCCGCTCAGTTCAATTGAAGGATATCTGTACAGCCATTATACGCGTACCAGTAGAATGCGGCAAACAACAAAACTGCCAGTCTTACCTGTCTTTTTAAGGTTTCATATGGTATGATTTTTTGTCGTACTGTTTGGCCTGTGAAGATCGGCCATGTTCTTTGTCATCCAATAGGGATCATTTAAGTGTATCATAGCTCTTCTCCAGACAGGAGAAGTGAGATTGTATGGACGAGAAGACATTAAATACGCTGGAATATTGGAAAGTCCTCGAACGCCTGGCCGGTTACGCAGCTTTCAGCGCCTCCGCCGAGTTGGCGCGCGCCTTGCGGCCAGTAAGAGACCTTGACGAGATTAAAAACCGCCAGGCACGAACGACAGAAGCCCGCTTACTGTTGGATACTGCCAACGGCGATATCAGTGTGGGCGGCGCTCGTGATGTGCGGCCCCTGGCCGAACGGGCGGTCCGGCGGGGGGTGTTAGAGCCTACAGAGTTACTATCCATTAAAGATACCCTTATCTCAGCACGTGAGTTGGTCCGCACATTCGACCGCGCGGAACGGTTTCCGGTCTTATCTGAAATTGCGGTGAATCTCACGCCGCCGGCGGGGATTGTGGATGTCATTTCGCGCGCTATTTCTGATCGCGCAGAAGTGATGGACAATGCGTCCGATAAGCTGGCGAGCATTCGGCGTGAAATCAAAGTGTCGCATGAGCGGCTGCTCTCGCGTTTGGAGCGGATGATTAACGACTCGAAAGTGTCGCCCATGCTGCAAGAGAGTATTATCACGCAGCGCAACGGCCGGTATGTCATTCCACTCCGGTCTGAGTTTAAAGGCCGGGTGCGTTCGATTGTCCACGATCAATCTTCCTCGGGTGCGACGCTCTTTGTTGAGCCGCTGGCGATTGTGGAGTTGAATAATCAGTGGCATGAGATGCAGTTGGCTGAACGCGATGAAGTTCGCCGTATTCTGGCTGAACTTTCGGATCAGATTGGCGCTCATTATGAGGAAATTAAGCTGTTGGTAGAAGCCCTGGCCCAATTGGACCTGGCTTTTATGTGCGCTAAGTATGCCGAAGATCTACATGCAGTAGAACCTGTTCTCGTACCCCTAAAGACAGATAATAAGAAGGAACATCCTGGAAGCACGATCCGTCTGGATGAGGCCCGCCATCCGCTGCTCGACCAGCAAACTGTCGTTCCGATCGACATTGTTCTGGATGAAAGCACCTTTGCGGTGGTCATTACCGGACCGAATACCGGTGGAAAGACGGTCACTTTAAAGACGGCCGGTTTGCTGGTGTTGATGGCTCAGACTGGGCTGCACATCCCGGCACGATCAGGTTCATCTCTCAGTATTTTCAGCAACGTTTTCGCCGATATTGGCGACGAGCAGTCGATTGAGCAGTCTCTTTCGACCTTCTCGGGGCACATTCGCAATATTGTCCGTGTCTTAAGAAGGGCAGATGAAAGCACTCTGGTTCTGTTTGATGAACTGGGCGCCGGCACTGATCCACAGGAGGGCGCTGCTTTGGCACGCTCTATGCTCTCTTTCCTGGTGGAGCGCCGCATTCCCTGCCTGGTCGCTACGCACTACCCGGAACTAAAAATCTACGCGCACGGTACGCCCGGCGTAGTGAATGCCAGTATGGAGTTTGATCTACAAACGCTGCGCCCTACCTATCACTTGACGATTGGGCTGCCAGGGCGTTCTAATGCGCTGGCGATTGCGCGTAGGCTGGGTTTACCGCCTAAGATTATCGAAGATGCCCGTTCAACCCTCAATCCAGATGAACTGCGCGCTGAAGATCTGCTGAATGAGATCCACCGCCAGCGAGATTTAGCGCGCAAAGCCCGTTCGCAGGCCGATAAAGCCCAATGGGAGGCCGAAAAACTGCAAGCTTCGTTGAACACGCGTCTTGAAAACATTGAAGATGAGCGGCGCGCGGTTCTCGAAAAGGCGCGCGCAAAGTCTGAAGCAGAAGTGGACGAACTGCGCGAGGAACTGGAAGGTTTGCGCCGTTCTCTGGCGCGCGCACGGCAGCCTTTGGAGGCTCTCAAGCCGCTTCAAGAGCAGGCTGAGAAGTTGGGTGAGCGTGTTCAAAAGCCAGTAGAACGCCAGCAAATGGAAAATGCGGTGCAGCGACCGCTGCGCCTGGGGGATAAGGTGCGGGTGCGTTCGATTAAGATGGAAGGCGTCATCACTGCGATGAGCGATAATGACTTTGAGGTGCAGGTAGGCAATCTGCGCGTTCGGGCCCGGCGAGGTGATTTGCAGCGCGTAGGTGAGCCTGAAGCCGTGGTAGAAGAAGCGCCTTCCCCTTCCCGCCCAACCTCTTCAGGCCGGACGACGGTCTCTACCGGAGAGCATAATTCTCCCTTCCATCCATCTCCTGGGATGGAGCTGGATCTGCGCGGTCAGCGGGTGGAAGATGCGCTAGACTCTCTCGACCGCTATCTGGAATTGGCCTACCTGGCTGGGCTGCCCTTTGTGCGTATCATTCATGGGAAAGGCACCGGGCGTCTGCGCCAGGTGATCCGTGAGTTGCTCGGTCAGTCTCCGCATGTCAAAGGCTGGGAGGCTGGCTTGGAAAAAGAAGGCGGCGATGGTGTAACTGTAGCGCGCCTGGCTGGATAGTTGCTGTGCATGGGTTAACAAAAAGGCCGATGGCTTTCCCCTGAGTACCATCGGCCTTCTTTGCACAGGTCCCCTGTTACCTGTGCCCGGTAAGCACACCACAGTGTTTCTTCCCTACAACTTTATTTTACACGCAAAACGTTGCCGAAACGTGGACAAATTGTTTGATTCACCTTGAATCTGTCCACGTTTTCTCTTTTTTCGTTAAATAAGGCTCGTAATCTGTTAGTTTTGGGTCATCGCGCAGAGAAGCTTTTAAGCAGTCAAACAAACTATGGAGTCGTTCCAGGGGGGAGGCAAGATGATTTTCACGGCTTGCCATGCGCGCTTTCAATAACAATGCACAACTTTGAATTTCCAGATCGATATCAGTGATGGCGCGCGCTCTTTCTGCCGCTGTTTGGGCCTGAGCGGCGGCCTGGGTGGGCTGGCCCTGCTGCAAGGCGACTTCGGCTTGTAGTAACAGAGAGGCTACCTGTAGAGCGGGCAGGCTTGATTCGCGCGTTTCGATCTGGGTTTCCTGGAGGATTAACTGCGCTGGGTCGAACTGGCCGCCCTCCACCAGCACGGCGGCTTTTGCCAGCCGGGCTTGCAGGTTGAGCAAACCCATGCCCGCCGCCTGGCTAAACACAATCATTTCATCCAGCCATATCGAGCCATCTTCAAACTGCCCTGCCCAGTTCGCCAGCATGCCGGGCCGGCTGAACGGTCCAGCCATGTCAGGCATGTTTAGCCCTAACAGGCCGGCCTGCTGGTAAAACGACTGAGCCTGTGCATCTGCCCCAATCAGTCGGTAAAGCTCACCGAACAGAAAACTGGCTGAAGAGGTCAGGAAGGCGATTCCTTTCTGTTCGCCAATTTCAAAAGCTTGCTGCGTGTGGTGAAAGCAGAGGGCCAGGTCTCCAGAAGAAAGACTGGTCAGGGCTGCCACGATGTGCAGATGCCCGGCGAAGAGGATATTTTGGGCTGCCTCTGCTGCTGGCAGACCAGCCTGGGCGTGTTCCTGGCTGGAGGCATAACGGCCCAGGTAGTATTCGATGCTAGCCAGCACACACAGGTTGCGAGCAATCGCGGCTTGATTAACAATTTCTCTGGCATCCTGGACGGCTTGCTCGGCAACCTCCAGGGCACGAACCGGCTGCCCCATTAACATGTCGATCAGGGCAAGCTGGCTGGCGCTGTGCATGCGTATCTCGACTTCTCCGGCTTCTTGTGCTTCTTGCCCTAAGGCCCATGCTTCCTGATATGCATTCCGAGCCGAGTTCATACTCGTTCAACAAGACCCACAAAACCCCTCGCCGGTTGTGGGCTTCCATTTGTTCGCCGCGATGACTAGCCTGTTTCAGATAGGGTAGGGCTGTTTCCAGCAGTTCCAGACCCTTCTGAGGCTCCTTCTGAAGTTCAGCGGCGTGAGCCAGGCCACTATAAGCACTCCCGACCAGCAGCGGGCTGCGGCGCTGTTGGCCTACCGCCAGCATTTGCTGGCAAACCTGTTCCAGGGTTTCTACATCTGCCTGCTCACTGGCGAGTTGAATCCAGCGTGAGTAGAGGGTGTAACAGGCCGGGTCTGGCGCCTGCGGTCCCAGGCGCAGCAGCAAAGCTTCTGCTCGCTGGAGCGCCTCTTGGGCCTCCATGTACCGTTTTTGCTGACGGGCCAAACTGCCAGCCGATAGCCAATGTTTAAATGCGGCTTCCAGTTCCCCCGCTTCTTCATAGTGGCTGGCCTGCCAGAGCTCTCGTTCGATGCTTTGGCCTTTTTCCTTTTGTTCCAGGGCGCGCGCCACGCGCAGATGCATCAGCCGCTTGCGGGCCAGGCTTAAATCCAGCAGAATGGACTGGCGGATTTTTTCATGCACAAAGGTGTATTCACCAGAAAGCAAATCGCGCGGGGTCGCTTTTACCAGATGGACGCGTTCCAACTCTTCCAGCGCCTGAGCCACCTGTTCTGAGGGCAGCAGCGCCGTTTTTTCGAGCAGGCTCACTGTAAACTCACTGCCGATGATGGCAGCCATGCTCAACACCTGCTGCGTGTCCAGCGTAAGGTGCTGCATCCGTTCACGCGCCACAGCCTGAATGCTGGGCGCCAACGGGAGATGCTCCGCTGTTTCGGATAGATCCTCATCTAAGGAATACTCAATCATCAGCCGGAGGGTTTCTAAGAGGAACATGGGGTTTCCTCCTGTTTCTCGCTCCAGTCGTTGGATGATTTTGGGGGTAACTGTGGATCCTAAAATGTAGTGCGACAGAGAAGTAATCTCTTCGGCGTTGAGCGGAGGCAGTTCGAACGACTTGATCGGAAAGGCGTTCCGAGCGTGATTTAAAAAGTCTTCCAGATGAAGGTTCTGTTCTTCCGGGCGAGCTGCCAGTACTAACATGGAATGAGAACGGAAAAAGCCTCGTTCAGTCAGGTAGACCAGGGACGCCATCGTGTCTGGGTCACACCACTGGGCGTTATCGACGAAGAACAGCAAACGTTGTTTACGCGACAAGATGATGAGCGCCTGACGGAGGGCTTCAAAGATCAACTGGTTTGCCTGCTGCGGCGCAAGCCCCGTGAGCAGGTTTGGGCTGAGTTCGGGACGCAAGATGCTTAGCTCGGGGAGCAGCCAGGAGAGGGGTGTCACCCATACCGGATTCATCTGCTTCCATTCATCTGCGGTGATGCTGTGCCTGAGCATGTCGATCAGTGGCTGGAAGGGCAAGCTGTCTTCGAGCGCGCGCGCGGGGGCCAGCAGCAGGCGGGGGGCCGGTTTGAGTGAAAAGTACAACTCGCGCGCCAGACGGCTTTTGCCTGACCCCGTTTCACCCAATACGATCACAGAGCCACTGCGCCGGTAAGCGCGCTGCATTTCTTGCAAGATTTGCTGACGACCCACAAACGGCACCTGCATCGTTCCGAATGAAGGCCAGGTAGGTAGGTCTTGAGATAAGGGTGTGGCTGCTGCTTCGCGAATACGTTGGCATAGACTAGCCAACCCTGCGGGCAGCTCAGCGTAGCCTTCGCGTTCATAGATTTCTTGCAGATGCGTGCAGAGATTCAGGGCTTCGCTGTACCGCTGCTGCTTTTCCAATAAACTCAACAGGCGGTACTGCAAGCTTTCATTGGTTTCGTCATCTTCTAGCGATACTTGCAGCCAGTGAATGGCCTCTTCCACGTCCCCGGCTGCGGTATCATGATCGATCAGCCGCTCCAGCAGGCGCTGGCGTTTGGCTTCAAGTTCCTGACTGGTAATTAGCAGCCAGGTATCCAGGTTTTCGCTATCGGGAAGGCGTATGCCAGACAGAAAGCGGGTTGAGCGCCACAACTGTACGGCGCGCAGCACTTTCTGGTGAAGAGAGTTCTGGTAAGGGGGTATCTACCGGGATCTGTGAACACAGGCGGGCTGTTTGTGCATACAGATCTTCGAACGCTAAGACATCAGAATTGACAAGCTCGGGGTTAAGGCCTACCCGATCTTGTTCGGTTACCAAAAGATCAGGGTGGGGCAGCTGCGCTCGTAGTTTGCTCAACGCTTCGCGTAGATGACGGCGCGAGGCTTCTTCTAACTCGTCGGGCCAGAAAAGCAGCGCCAGGGCAGCCCGGCTGATCATTTCGCGCTGGCAGGCCAAATAGTAAAGCATGGAACGGATCTGGCGGCGCTTGATCTGAAAGGGCTGCTCGTGCGCGTAAACAGCAGGAGGACCCAGTAGAAGAACGACAAAGTGCGTATCTGCCACAAGGCCCTCCCTTTTCAACAGTAAGTCTACAATACGAAAGATCAGGCGCGCTGCAAGAGCTGCGCGGCCCTGCGCCGGGCGAGTTCCAGGGTTTCATGAGCAGCGTGCCGGTTTGCATCACTGACGTTTCCCAGCATCAATGCCAGTTCATCTAACCGGCTGACATCATTTAGCTGCTCTACCTCGGTCGTCGTGCGGCCCTCCTGGACCTGTTTGCGCACTCGAAAGTGCTGATCTCCAAACGCGGCTAACTGCGGCAGGTGCGTGACACACAGCACTTCGTGCCGCCGGGCCAACTGCCACAGCTTTTCACCAACTACCATGCCCACCCGTCCACCGATGCCCTGATCGATCTCATCAAAGATAAGGGTGGGAATGTTATCGGCCTGGGCCAGTACATTTTTCAGCGCAAGCATCAGGCGTGACGTTTCACCCCCAGATGCAATTTTCACCAGTGGTTTCAGCCCTTCGCCTGGGTTGGGGGCGATCAGGAACTCGACTTGATCCAGGCCAGTGGCATCGAAAGCGACTTGCTCACCGCTGTCGATTGTGACACCCTGAGGGTCGGGCTGGTATTGGAAGTCGACTGCAAAACGCGCTCCAGCCATGCTGAGGTCATTGAGCTCACCTTCGACGGCATTTCCTAACTTTTCGGCGGCTGCCTGGCGTTCCGCAGAAAGTACCTGTCCTAGCTGGGTCAATTCGCTTCGCGCGAGCTGCTCTTTCACTTCCAGTTCAGCAATCCGTTCTGTGGCATGGGCAATTGTGTCCAGTTCCTGGCGAGCGTTTTCAGCAAAAGCCAGGGCTGCTTCTACAGTGCCGCCGTACTTACGGAGCATCTTATGGATCAGATCTAAGCGTTCTTCCGCTTGCTCTAACCGGTGCGGGTTGAACTCTACATTCTCTGAATACAAGTGCAGTTCGCGGGCAATCTCACTGAGCAGGTCGGCAACGGTATCGGCCTGATCTGAAAGGTTGGCCTGAGATGGATCGATCTTGCTGATGGTAGCGAGGGCCTGCACCACTTCACCCATCAGGTCTGTGATCGCCGGTGACTCAGGGTCGCCCTCATCCAAAAGAACCAGAGCTTGCTGGGACAGGGTGGCTAGATTTTCAGCGTTTGCCAGCCGTTCGCGTTCCTGGCGCAATTCTTCCTCTTCCCCTGGGCGCAGGTTTGCATCATCAATTTCCTGAAGCTGGTAGCTTAGCAGGTCGGTGCGGCGTTCTGCGTCTTGTTCGGTCTGGCGGAGATGATTGAGTTCACGGCGCACACTGAGCAGATGCTCATAGGCTTTCCGATAGCGCCCTAAATGCTGCTCGACGCCGGCATAACGGTCTAACAGGTGAATATGCTGGCGGACATTGAGCAGGGAAAGATGCTCTGACTGCCCGTGAATGTCAATTAGATAGGAACCCAGTTCACGAACCAGGTTGACTCCCGCAGCGCGCCCGTTAATGCGCGCAACACTGCGGCCTTCGCGGCGTAGTTCGCGGCTGAGAGTGTCAGGTAGTTCGGATCATCCAGAAGCTCTTCACGTTCGAGGATTTCATTGATGATCTCGCGGTTTGTGTCCGACAACCGGAAGGTCGCTTCGACATTAGCTCGATCCGCGCCGGCGCGTATAAAACTGCCGTCTGTTTTTCCACCTACAACAGCGGTAATGGCATCCAGGATGATGGATTTCCCTGCGCCTGTTTCACCAGTAAAGGTGATCAGGCCAGGCTTCAACTCCAGCTCCAGTCGCTGAATGATCGCAAAGTTTTCAATTCTCAGTTCAGTCAGCATACTTAAAACAATCTAGCTTTTTCGTGTTTTAGATCCGGATTCCACTTAATCGATAGTAGGCAGAGCTGGCAACGAGGAAGATATAAAGGCCGGGCCACAGCAGCCCCAGCAATCCGCCCAGGCCGCGGCCCGAAAGGGCCCCTAACGCACCAAACAGTCCAATCAGCAAAAGGGGCAGCGCTCCCATAATGGTACCCGCTAAGGCAAGCCGGTATAGGTTTGGAGAACGGCGCTTGCGCACAGCCATGCGAACTGCTTCTGCAATGATGATCCCAGCGATTGGGGCGATAAAGATGGTGAAGAATCCCAGGAACGAGGATGCCAGGCTGCCCAAGAAAGAGAGCGCTCCGGCGATGACAAAGGCTACCGGGTAATCCCACCAGCGGGCAGTGTTAAAGATCTTTTGCTGTCCGCGCACACAATTCTTACAGCGGTATCCGGTTGGCGTGAGAATGGCGCAAGAGGGGCATATGGGCTGGTCACAGCGATTACAGCGCAGCATGGTCTCACGGTCAGGATGAATATAACAATACAGCTTAGTCTCTGGGGCTTCATTGCTCATGGTCGATTTCCTGTGATAGGGCTTTGTTCCATGTATGCGGTGATGTTCCGATAAAAGTACCCCGGGTCTTGAAAACGAATAAAATGCACAGAAACATTATTTGACGTCACCTGAACGGCGTCACCTTCTAGCATCGGAACGGGCGGGTGACCATCCACACTCAAAACAGCTTCGTGGCTGGTATGCACCGTCATGGTGATTCCCGAACCTTCTGATAATATAATGGCGCGATCCATCGAGAGATGGGGAGCCACTGGAATAATTAATATATTGCGCAGTTCTGGCGGTAAGATTGGACCACCAGCGGCCAGGGCATAGGCGGTTGAACCGGTGGGCGTTGCTGCGATCAATCCGTCTGCCACATACTTTGCCAGTAAGAAGCCATCTACCTGGGCTTCTATTTGAATGGGGCGCACGAACTGCCCGCGACAGACCACGACTTCATTAATCACCGGCCACGATCCCAACGGCTTCTTCCCGCGCATGTGTACTGCGCGCAGCATCATGCGCTCTTCCAGTCGATACTTCCCTTCTAACAAGAGCGACATCATATCGCGGCACTGATCGAAGGGTATTTCGGTAAGGAAGCCAAAGTGACCAATGTTAATTCCCAGAACTGGCAATCTGAGAGGAGCGCTAATGTGCCCGGCCCGCAGCATCGTTCCATCGCCGCCTAAGGCAATGAGCAGGTCGAACTCGTTCGCTTCCATTCTTGCGATCAACGCTGCATCTTGGAAGGTTCCCCAGGCAACTTCTTCTATGCCCTGGTTAAGTAAATACTGAGCAATCGCTTCGGCTTTGGCAATCCCATCTGGGAAGCTTAAGTGAACGAGAACCGCAATGCGTTTTGGTATCGGGAGTAGACCTGCCATATTTGCATAATTATAGCCTGTTTTTTTCTATTCTTGCCGTTTCCGCGTGACCAATCAAAGCTTCCGTTCTTTTATAAGGGGTTTGGCGCGTTCGAACTGCCCATCTATCTACCTGGGAAGGCTTTCATTCATGCTGCGTTCCTTAATGGTATACTTGCCCGGAATGTTAAAGGAAGTATCGTTACGATGTCTTTGTTAAGTGCAGCAAATCTATCCAAAGCGTTTGGCGCCGATGATATTTTTCACGGGGTCTCTTTATCCATTGCTCATCGCGCCCGAATTGGCCTGGTGGGGCCAAACGGCGTGGGAAAGACAACTCTGCTGCGCATTTTGATGGGCCTGGAAGAGCCTTCTAAGGGAGAGGTGCAGCGCTCGAAGGGACTGCGAATGGGGTATTTGCCTCAAAATGCCACCCTCGATTCGGAGCGCACCCTGTGGGAGGAATGCCTGGATGTGTTCAGCGACCTGATTGCCAAGCAGCGCGAGCTTTCGCAGATGGAGCACAGCCTGGGCGACCTGCATGATGAAGCCGAACTTGAAGCGGCCCTGGCGCGCTATGGACGGCAGCAGGAAGCGTTTGAGCGGATGGGTGGGTATACTTACGAGACACGCATGCGGCAAACGCTGACCGGGTTGGGATTTAGCAGCGGAGATTATACCCGCCCGCTCTGGCAGCTTTCGGGTGGGCAGCGCACACGCGCCTTTTTGGCGCGCTTGCTGCTCATTAACCCGGATGTACTGTTATTAGATGAGCCGACCAACCACCTGGATATTGCGGCAATTGAATGGTTGGAATCGTATCTGCGCGAATGGCAGGGTGCGGTGCTGCTGATCTCGCACGACCGCTACTTCCTGGATCAAGTGGTGAATACGATTATGGAAATGAGTCCCAGCACTGCCTTCTATCACGGCAATTACAGCTCCTATACGCAGCAGCGCCAGGAGCGCTGGGAACGGCTGCAGCAGGTCTTTGCGGCTGAAAAGGAACGCCTGGAGAAGGACCTGGACTATGTCAAACGGAATATATCGGGCCAGGCAGTGCGCCAGGCACGCGGCAGGCTGCGCCGCCTGAGCCGAGAGGTTGAGGCGATTGAAAGCCTGGGGATTGAGGGGGTTCAGAACCGGAACTGGGCCGAAATTGCCGGCGAGGCGGATATTTCTGAAAACTATATGAGCGTGGATGAGGCCGAACAGCATATCCGGTCGCTGCGGCTGCCGAACCACCGCCCGCCGCTGCTAAAGTTTCACTTGAAGTCCAGCGGTCGCTCAGGCGACCTGGTGCTGCGCACGCATGACCTTGAAGTGGGTTACGAAGATGAGGGCCGGCCCTTGTTCGCGGCTCCAGATATTACCTTGCTGCGAGGAGAATGCGCGGGAATTATTGGCCCGAACGGGGCGGGCAAGACCACCTTTCTGAAGACGCTGCTGGGGCAGTTGGCCCCATATTCGGGTGAGGTGGTATGGGGAGCCAGCTTGCAGATTGGGTACTTTGCCCAAGCGCACGAGGATTTGCGTCCTGAACGGACATTGATGGAAGAAATCGAGTCGGCGGCGCCGCATTTTCGTCCTGCTGACACGCGTGATTACCTGGCAAAGTTCCTGTTTCAGGGAGACGAGGTTTATAAGAAGGTGGAGGTGCTTTCGGGCGGGGAGCGGGGGCGGCTGGCGCTGGCTTGCCTGGCACTTAGCAACGCGAACTTGCTGCTGCTCGATGAACCTACCAACCACCTTGACCTGCCCTCTCAGGAGGTGCTGCAGGCGGTGCTGTCTGAGTTTGGGGGAACCGTCCTGCTGGTGTCGCACGATCGCTACTTGATTGATGCTCTGGCGACCCAGATTTGGGTGTTGGATCCTGACCAGGCTGCGCTGCGTGTCTTTGAGGGCAGTTACAGCGAGTACCGAAATGTACGCGAGGCTGAACTGGAGGCTGCGCGCCAGGAAGCGGCGGCTGTCAAACAAATGGAAGTTCAGGCTGCGCCAGAGCAAACCCGCCCGCGCACCAGCAACAACCGTGAACGTCAGCTCAAGCAGCGCATGGCGAACCTGGAAAAAGAGATCTCTGAGCTGGAGTCGGCGATACAGAAAGTAAGCCGCCTGTTGGAAAATCCATCGGTAGAAGCAGAACAAGTACAGCGCCTGGGCCAGGAATATGTACAACTACAGCAGACGCTGGACGAGCGCATGGAAGCGTGGGGCCACCTGGCGGAAGACGTACTCGAGTAGAACCGGCGTAAATTTGCCGGTAAGCAAGCAGCAGGTAGCGCGTTCATGCTACCTGCTGCTTTTATTTTTAGAAAGGGTGGATGATCGGAACCGCTCGCGCCGGGATCAGTCGGCGGAAGCAACCGCCGGAGAAGGCTCGTCGCCATTGTAGCGGGGCAGCTGCGGCCAAATCCCGCCAATCGCTGCGGCTGCGGCGACGCAGCCGATCCCACCGCTGATGATGGCGGCGGGCAGACCAAAGGCCTGGGCTACCAGACCGGCTTCAATTTCACCAAGCTGCGGACCACCAGCGAAAAAGATCTGATTAATGCTAATCATGCGCCCGCGGATATAGTCGGGGGTTTGCAACTGGCGGATGGTATTGCGCAGGATGGTACTGACCGAGTCGGAGGCGCCGATGAAGATCAGCGCGAAGAGGGTGAGCAGGAAGTTTCGGCTGAGGCCAAATACCACAGTCGCCAGACCAAAGAAGGTGACCGCCCCTAAAAGCAATTGGCCCTGGCGGCGGAAGTTGGCGCGCTGCGAGAAGAGCAGGGCCACTGTCACCGCGCCAATCGACTGCCCAGAAGAAAGCCAGCCGTATTGAACCACGCCGACCTTAAGAACATTTTGAGCGATGAAGGGCAGTAAGGTATTGGCCGAAGAGAAAAAGGTCGCCAGGAAGTCGAGGATCATGCTGGAAAGGATAATGGGGGAGTTGGCGATGAAACGAATGCCTTCGCGAATGGCCTGAAAGCTGAAAGCGCGCGGCGAGCCAGCCGGAACGCCACGGTTTTGAGGGATATTCCCGATCAGGATCAGGGCGATCACGACTGCCAGGTAGGTGATGGCGTTGACGATATATACCCATGAGAGCCCCAGGCTGCTGACCACGATGCCACTTAGGGCCGGACCGAGGATAGCGCCGGTGTTTGAGGCGATGGACTGCAAGCTGAAAGCGTTAGGATAGATATCGCGCGTGACGAGGTTGGGCACTAACGATTGGCGGGCAGGCATGTCGAAGGATGAGGCGACAGCCTGAATGCCAGTCAGCAGGTAGATGTGCCAGATCTGGATCGTGTTGTAGTAGGTGAGCAGCCCCAATGCCACCGCCACCAGCATCATTGTGACTTGTGTGATGAACAAGATGGTGCGGCGGTTGAAGGAGTCGGCGATGACGCCGCCTACCAGCGAAAACAACAGGATGGGCAGGAAACGCACCAGGCCGATGCCGCTGACGACAATTGGCTGGTTTGAAAGGGTGCTGATGTGCCACAGCAGCGCCCAAAGCTGCATTTGACTGCCAGCCATGGATACAAATGAACCGCTCCAATAAAGGGCAAACTTGCGAGAGCGTAATGCAGGAGGAATTTTTATAAAAGGCAGCATGTGATCTATCAGTAAGGTAAGAAGTTTTTTATCGCGCCGCTAAAGGATATGGATTTGCACAACAGATAACTGGATAAAACTTAATCAGGTGCCCCAGTCACGCAGGTAGAGGAAATCGTAACCGATGGTGCGGTTGGTTAGTTTGGCGATCGGGGGTAAGACGCGTTTGAAGTGGTTGCGGCGAACGCGGTCTACCACTGCTTTGACGAATGATTCTGAGAAGCCGGCTTCGACGCATTCCTGAGGGGTATAGCGCTGGTCGACCATCAAGAGCAGCAGCTTGTCAACTTCGGCGTAGGTAAAGCCCAACTCGGTTTCGTCGGTTTGTCCCACCCATAGATCGGCTGAAGGGGCTTTATCCAGGATGGATTGAGGGACGCCCATCGCGAGGGAAAGCTGCCGCAGCTGCGTTTTGTAGAGATCGCCAATCGGATTGAGCGCATTTGCTGAATCGCCAAAGAGGGTGGTGTAGCCCAGCAGGATTTCTGTTTTGTTGCCAGTGCCCACCACCAGTCCCCGGAAGGCCACGGACTGGTCGTAGAGGATGATCATGCGCGTGCGGGCCATGATGTTGCCTTTGCGAACGTTTTCCATGTCAGGGAATTTCGCGATCAGCGGATCGACCATTTCGGTAATTTCGACGGTCATGGACTGCACGCCGGTAGCATCGATGACGCGCTGCGCGTCTTCGAGCAACTCGGGCGAAGAGGTGCGGTAAGGCATGCGGACGGCTAGCACATTTTCGGGGCCCATGGCTTCGGCAGCCAGGAAGCAGGAGAGGGCCGAGTCGATGCCGCCAGAAAGGCCAATGACGGCATGGGAGAAACCCATGCGGGTGATTTCGCTTTTAATAAAGCCGGTCAAGATCTGGCGAGCCAGGTCAGTGTTAATGGTTAGATCTTCAGACATGATCTCTCGGCGTCAGCGCCCAAAGGCGCTGGAAGATTGACTAAGAATACGGTTCATTTCGCGCTGCACCAGACCGGTGCGCTCATCGCGCAGGAGGGGCAGACGGGCGCGCGTGCGGTGAAGCTGGTTCAGGTCGATTTCAACCTGGATGAGGGCTTCTTCAAGATAGGGCCCTTGAATAACCTGTTCTCCGTTAGGATCGAAGACGATGGCGCCGCCCCAGAAGTTTAAGCCATCTTCATAGCCAACCCGGTTGGTGTGAAACACAAAGGAGGTGTACAGGCTGGAGTAGGCGCGCAAGATGTGATACACCCAGCGGGCAGATTCTAGCAAAGGCGCGCTGTTCAGGCCGCGGCTGGGCGAGGCAGACTGGAACAGGAATAGATCCGCGCCATCTAACCAGAGCAGGTAAGGGGGCGAGGCGTGCCAGAAATCTTCGCAGATGAGCATACCGGCGCGGCCAAAGCGGGTATTGAAAGCCTGCACATTGTCGCCCCAGGCGAAGAAGCGGCCCTCATCAAAGAGGCCGTAAGTGGGCAGGTAGACCTTATGGTGGATATGCTGCACCTGCCCTTGAGAGAGATAAGCGGCGGAAATATAAAAGCGGTTGCGCTCATCCTCATCCACAAAACCGACCATCAGATCGATTTTACGACTGGCTTCGAGCAAGGGTTGGAAGATTGGGTCAGAGGCAGTCGGATGACAGGCCACCGAAGATACGAGATCTTGCAGCACATAACCAGTAAGGGACAATTCTGGGAAGATGAGCAGATCCGCTCCGTTGGCCTGGGCCTGGTCGATGTAAGCCAGGTGTTTCTCCAGGTTGCGCGATACATCTCCCAGCGCAGTATCGATTTGGGCCATTGCGAGGTTTAGTTTCATAAATCTTTTCGATCGAAAGAAGCGTTAAATAAGAATTACGACCTGGAGTAGGTGATCGCGCGCCGGGCCGAACGCTGTAGACGCTGACGGATGCGAGATATCAGGCCGTAGATGAGCCAACAGAAAGTGAAGAAGATCAGCAAGGCGAAGGCGATCCAGGTATCCACGCGCAGGCTGTTCCAAACGAGGGATGGATCGGCGCGGAGCAGCGAAAACAGCAGCAAGTGCAGCAGCAGGCCGAACAGGGCTGCCTCGAGAAAGACGCCCGGCGGGACGAAGGGGCTTGATGCGCCGTTCGAGCAGCCAGAAGAAGATCAGCAGGCTGAGCGCAGCCAGAAGCTGTACGGGCCAGCGCGGGCTGTAGAGACCGCTTTCGTCGATGGCAGGCACGCCCCACCAGGTATTGAGCGGCAGGGATGCGCCATAAGCAACGCCAGACTGCCAGCAGCCTAGCCAGGCTGTGATGGCAATGGGCGGCAGGAGCGGGTAGAGCCGGTCTCCGAGCCAGCCAAAAGAACCCGAGCGAGAGCGGGTGGTGCGGTTCTGCGTGCTGAGGTAGGCAAGCGCCAGCAGCATTCCCAAAACTGCACCGGGCCAGGTGAGGCCTCCGATCCAGAGCATAGGAATTTCAATCAGGTGGGTGGAAAAGTAGGTCCAGTTGACCAGGGCGTAACTGGTGCGCGCGCCAAGCAAGGCCGCAAACAACACGAACAGGCCAGCGTTAACCCATACGCTGCTCTGTCGTTTTGGGACACTGCGGGCGATCCGCCACAGGCCCAGTGATGCGCCTATTCCAAGCCACAAGGAAAAATTGATCATACCTGTCCGACCCGTTTCAGGTTTCGTTCAATCATACCATAAAAGCCCATTTGCATTGTTCGATAGACAGGGGCTTCCTCTATGGAACGATGCCAGCGAGAAAGGTAGATTTACTCGTACTTTAATGCCAGAACGGGAACCAGTGTGGCGGCGTGCAGGGCCGGGTAAAGGCCGGAAACGAGGCCGATGAGCGTGGCGAAGAGGACGGCAAAGGCAGGCAGCCAGTAGGGCGTAAAGACGGCGGCGTCGGGGGGAGGCGTGCCCATTTGAGCTGCCTGGCTGGCAAGCAGGGGCGTGGCGATGACGTTAATGGCCTGGCCCGCAATCCAGCCCAGGCGTGACTCCGCCCAGGCCGCCGATGAAGCCAATGCCGGCGGCTTCACCGAGGAAGATGCTGAGAACGTTGTTGTTCGTCGCGCCAATGGCTTTCATCAGGCCAATTTCGCGGGTGCGTTCGAGGATCGCCATGGTCATGGTGTTTGCGATGCCGATGGCAGCTACCAGCAGGGCCACGGCCCCTACGCCGCCGAAGATGACCTGCACAATCAGGTAGAAGTTGCTAACGCCCTGTACAGTGGATTGAGGGGTATAGGCGTTGAAGCCCATCTCGTTGATCTTGTCGGTAACATCAATAACCTGGTTTACGTTCGTGGCTTTGACCGTGATGTTTTCGTAGCCTTCGCGGTTGCGGTTGATGCGCTTCCCCATGATCCATTCATTGAGCGCGGTCACATCGCTGAGCGGCATGATGAGGGCATAATCTCCTTCGTTGCGCGATTCCTTCAGGATTCCGACAATCTTCAAGGAGATGGTTTTATGCACTTCCTGCCCATCCGAGGTCCACTTGACGATCACCACCTTAACCTGCTGATTGAGTACGTCAGGTGGGGCGGGCGGCTCTTGCCCAGGGCGCATTTTGGGGTCCATAAACTGGCGCAGTACCGGCTCGCCAATCACTGCTGTGCCACGTTCGAGCGTACCCACTCCTTCTTTTACCT
Organism: uncultured Chloroflexia bacterium; assembly: GCA_963791025.1. Classification (GTDB taxonomy): domain Bacteria; phylum Chloroflexota; class Anaerolineae; order Anaerolineales; family Anaerolineaceae; genus DSYU01. Next base: position 84,706 of record CAWBQF010000002.1, read on the forward strand.
GAAAGCTCATCTGCGAAACATCTTCCACATCCAGGCCCATCACGCTGGGGTAGTTTTCCAGGCGGCCCACTTTCATGATCAGTTGGGCGCGCAGGTAATCTCTGGCGATGACGCGCTCAACGCCGGGGAGGGTGCGGATCTCTTCCAGCACGTTTTCGGTCATCAGCTGGGGTTGAACCGGCATGCTGGATGGACCAGCCATCATGGGGCCAGCGTCATATTTGGGAAAGACGGAAATAAGGGTGAGATCGGTCATCCCGCTCAACTGCTGGGTGGCGCTGCGCTGGAGGCCGTTAGCCAGTGAGACTAGCACTACCACAGCGGCTGTGCCAATGACCACGCCAATAGCCGTCAGAGCTACGCGCCCTTTGCGGCGGTTGAGGTTATAGAAGATCAAACCAATGAGATCGAAGAGATGCATGACAGCGCTTATCCTTTACCGCCGGGCTGCTGTACCGGACCCGGATCGATGGGCGGCATTTCGCCAGGGCCAGTGGGGCCAGCGGGTTGGGTTGGAGCGCTATCTAAGCCAACCAATCCTTTAAGGAAACGCAGCGCTTTTTGCCAGAAGGTTTCGTCTGTCACCAGTACGAGCCCCGGATCTTGCATACCCGGATCCCCTGGATTGAGCATGCCTCCATCTGGTCCAACCGGTATTCCTGGGTCGGTAGGGTTCAGGCCAGGATCGCCCGGGCCAACTGGACCTGTGTCTTGCACTTCGACGGTGAGGGTCTGGCTGACCTTGCGCGGCTGGTTGAAGTCATCGGTGTAGTTGATGGTTATCATGATTTCAGTCGGACCGGCAGCGTTGGGCATGAACATGACATCTAAGGGGAAGTAGCCACCCATATCGAGCGTGCCTACCAGCATGACATTATTTGAAAGGTTGGCGTTTTCGGTGGTGACCGTCATATTGCCCATTACGGTGCTCTTGCGGCCGAGGTTGACCACCTGAATAGGGAGCGTGTTGGGCTGCATGGCAAACATAGGCCCTGGGTCGCGGTAGAAGTTCACTTCCACTTGTGGAAGCTGGTAAACGAGCAGGGTAATGACCTGATCATCCGCCTGACGAATATCGCGCACATCATTGTAGACGAAGGACAGCTTGAGCGAATAAGCACCAGGATTGGCAGAAACGTTGACGATCAGCTTTTGCGTGATATGGGCGACGGCTCCGCTGGGGATATCTGCCAGGAAGGTCAAGTTAGAAGAGCCAATGGGAGCAAAGACGCTCAGGTCGCCGCTGGCTCCAGAAACGCCACCTGGCTGAGGTGTGCCGCTGATGTACGGGTCGCTGCTGCCGCCCCCGCCGCCCAGCACCATCGTGACGCCGCGCGCATCGCTGGATCCTAAGTTGCGCACATCCATTTCAAGGTTGAAGATCGTGCCGGGTTGGAGCGGGTCGACGTCAGTTTTGTAGCCGCTGACGACCAGTCGAGGGCGCGGATAGGCGGTGGCGGTGGGGGTTGGCGTGGCGGTTACGCTGCTGCCGCTGGTATAGCCCAAAACATCAAGGGTCAGGTTGAAGGTTTCTGAGTAGCTTTCACCTTCGTAATTCGTGTACGTTACCTTGACCGGCAGGCTGGCGGTGGTCTTGCCCCACAGTGAGGAGCCTGCCAGTAAGCGCTGTGAAATATCACGGGCGCTGTCCGCACCGAGCGAACCGAGGGCGACGACACCACCGGTCTCTTTCGGCAAGAAATCTTCACTGCCGAAGGAAAAGACCAGGTTGAGGGCGTCCGCGCCACCCGTGTTTTTCAATGACAGATATAGGTTGAATAAGTCACCGGGTTTGATGGTATCCTGATCGAAGTAGTAGGACTCGACGATGACCAAAGGGCGGGAAGCTTCGGGTGGCCGGGCTACAATGGCCTTAGCAGAAAGGGTAATGGATGCTTCCTGGGCGGACGTTGTGCCTACAAAGCGGACGGTGATGGCGGTTGCTTCGTCGTTCTTTGCGCCGGCGGGTACTTCTACAGTGACTTGCACTGAGTCAGCATTCTGACTGGCAAGGTCAACCGAGTTATTATCGACGTTAACCGTCCAGCCGAGCGTGTTGGTGGTAGAAACGGAGAAGGTATCGGAGACGGTAGTGGAGAGAGCCAGGTTGAAAGTCAGGCGGCTGCCAGGCTCACCCAGCTTTTCGTACGCGTCTGGGATCACGTTGAGTGTTCCCTGGGCCCCCACGGCTGCGGACGGCAGGCATAAAGCCAGGAAAAGGAAAATGAAGATGATGCGTCGAGAAAGAGAGGCTTTCATCGCTGGCGTTCCTTCTTTTGTAAGTGTTAGGGCGCGGCCGGCCCGCTGGTGGGGGCCGCCGGTTGGGTTGAGATAATAGATGAAGTGAGCAGATCAGATGAATCGGTGGAGGGTGGAATAGCGCTTGAAAGCTCGTAGGCTTCACGGGTCACCAGACGCCCGTCGAGGATATACAGCACTTCGGTGGCAAAACGCGTCATGCGCGGGTCGTGGGTTACGACCACGACTGTGCGCCCATTTTGATGCAGTTCAGAAAGCAACTGCATGACAGTAAAACCAGTGACTGTATCGAGGTTACCGGTGGGTTCATCGGCCAGGATGATGGGTGGATCTTAAATCAGAGCGCGGGCAATCGCCACACGCTGCTGCTGCCCACCGGACATTTCAGTAGGGCGATGGCGGACAAACTTATCGAGGCCGACCGTTTGCAGCAGCTTTTGGGCGCGTTGGTGTCTTTCGCGGCCTGAAATACCACTAAAGCGGAGGGGAAAGGACACGTTTTCGAGGGCAGTCATGCTGGGAACCAGATTGAATTGTTGAAAGACAAATCCCAGGTTGCGGCGGCGGTAAATGGCCAGGGCATTTTCGTCCATGGTGTTTAAATCCTGCCCGCTGACCATGATCTTCCCACTGGTAGGGCGATCTAGGCCGCCGAGCAGATAGAGCAGCGTACTCTTGCCCGATCCTGAGGGACCCATAATGACCGTAAGCGAGCCGCGGGGAATATCCAGATCGACGCCCGCCAGCGCATGGACGCGGGTGCGCCCCATCTGGTAGATTTTCCGCAGCTGCTGGATGCGGATCAGGAGGAGGTCTGAGGAGGGATTTGCCTTGCTGGGAGGATGGTTCATGAGGTTAGAAGAAGAAAAACGGGCGGTCGACTGAAAGCCCGCTTAACTGGGCGGCAAGAAAACCGGGCAGTGCTGACAGCACCAGCAGCAGGATCAGGGAGGCCAGCACGCCTCCAAAAGCCCTGGCGCGGGCTAAACCGGGCGTGGAGGCGGCCCCAATTGTCAGCAGCACAAGCTGGAAGATCAGGTATAGATCGACCATGGAGAGGATGATTTTCAGAAAGAGCAGCAGCCCTGTGGCGTCAGCGGGCAGAAAGCCAGAAACGCCCGGCGAATGGATGAGCTGGTGCGTGGTGAGCATTGCGATGATCTGTACGATGAGGCGCACGGCAAATGTGAGGCTGGCCCAGGCCGCCAGGTTAAAGGCGGCCGTGCTGGTGCTGCGGCTGCCCAGCATGGTGAGGCCCAGGTGGAGAATGCCGCCTAACAAGAACCAACTTAGCCATAGACCAATGAGCGCTCCTGTGCCGGGAAACACGATCGTCATGGTGGTGCTGGCGCTGTTCTGTTGAGCCTGCATGTACTGCTGTTGTTGATCGGGTGACATGTATTCAAAGCTGGGCGGCAGCTCTACACTGGCTGTGCGCGCGGCTTCTTGTCGTAATGGCCCTGCGACAAGCACACTGGCGAGAGTCAGGATGGTTAGCAGCAGTAAGGGCAGCACCCAAACCGGGCGTTCTTCGGCAGCGACTGCGCGCATCGTTCTTACGGGCCGGAAAAAGACGGATGCCAGCCAACTTGCCTGTGCGCGTCTGGAAGCAGAAGCCTGGAAACCCAATTCTTCAACTTCGACCATAGCCTAGTTCCTTATAGATAGATATCGGGTATGTAAAAAGGTGGTGGAGGAATATTTTCCTCAATCTTTGTATAGACGAACAGCAAGGTGAAAAAGTTCCCATCCAGACGAGGAAACGCGAAAGAAGTAACATATAAGGGAAGTATTTGCGGGAAACCAGTACATTTATGATACGATATCCCAGGGGGAAAGTCTATTCATTCAAAGATCAGCAAGGAAGCTGACATTTGGCACCTCAGGAGTGGCATATGCTGGTTGCACTTGGGTTAGAGTTGAACATCGAGGGACGGGCATTGGCCTGGGCGCTGGATTACCCCGGCTGCTTTGCTTATGGGGCGGATGGGCCTGAAGCAGTGATTGCGATGGCGCGCGAACTGGTCTCTTATGAAGAGTGGGTGAATGGTCACGCTGAGGAGGAACGGTTGAAACTGGGCGACTTTGACCTGCGCCTGGTGGATACCTGGAATACCTATGACATCAATGAGCGCTATGATGAGGTGGACGAGGGGTATGAGGTGAATGCCTGGTTCCGCCATGATTGGAAGCCGTTACAAGCGGAGCAGATCCAAAGTGGATTGAACCTGCTGCGCTGGAGCCGGGAAGATTTGCTACAAGTGGCGGCGGCAGTACGGGCAGAACAGATGGATCGCAAGCGACCAGGAGAACGCTGGAGCATTCGTGGCATTTTGAGGCATGTGGCGAACGCAGAATGGTGGTACCTGGACCGGCTGGGTTTGGCGGAGGGACCGCGCGGAGATTTGCCGGCTGAGGTGAGCGAACGCTTGCAGGTGGTGCGGCAGCGACTGACAGCCGTACTGCCTGAAATGATTGGACAGGAACGGGTTATCGGTAAGGAAGGGGAGATTTGGAGCCCGCGCAAACTGCTGCGGCGCGCTTTGTGGCATGAGATTGACCATACGCGCCATATTTTGAAGCTGCTGCGCGCGGATATGGCTGACAAGGGTTAGTATTCTGAAATTTCGGTATTGACAAACGTTTCAGAAATAACTAAAATAACAATAACCCCTGAAAAAGGGGATATTTGTGTCTGTGATTGCTGGTCACTTGATGATTTTGTTTGTATGTGACAAGGAGCATTTGAGCATGGATTCTGGTGAAGTGGATAATCCTGGTGATAGTACCCCTCCCCTAGGGGCACACCCAGTGTCGGAAGATCGGACGCTGGAGGACCCAGCTTTATCCCAGTTCATTGAAAATATGGGATTGCAGTACGAGGCTTATGACGTCCCGCGCATTGGCGGGCGCATTCTGGGCCTGCTGATGGTGAATCCCAATCCGATGACTTCGGAGGAGATGGCAGAACTCTCTTCAGGTCAGCCGCAGCAGTATCTCTACCAACCTGCGAACTTTGATGATGGCGGGATTGGTGGAGAAGGTGGCGCTGCCTGGCGATCGTTGTGACTATTATGTCTTCTCTAAAAATGCCTGGCAGCGAATTTTGGAGATACGCCTGGAAGAGGTGCTCTCTCTGAAAGAAGCGGCGGAAGAAGGATTGGGAAACCTGGGCGAAAACCACCCTGCTCGGCAGCGAATGGCCGAAATGCAGGCGTGGGCTTCATTGGTTCAGAATGCTTATGAGCGTATTAGCCAGATGTGGCAATCGCGACGGGAGGTACCAGCCTGATTGAGACAGGCGAACGGCCTTAAGTGTGACGAATCGGTCACCGGCTGGTACCTTCCTAGTCCAGCCGGTGCTCTTTTAACTGGTTCTGTTCACTGTAAGGAGGCCGTCGATGTTCTACCTGGTTATTCGGACTGAAAACCTGACCAAACTGTATGGTCATCGAGCTGGCGTAAAGAACCTGACCCTGGAAGTAGAACCGGGTGAGGTGTTTGGTTTTCTCGGCACAAAGGGTGCGGGAAAGACCACGACGATACGCATGTTACTTGATTTTGTTCGCCCAAGCAGTGGGCGGGCATTGGTGTTTGGGCGTGATGCCCATCGTCACAGCATGGAGATCCGGCGCCAGGTGGGTTTTCTGCCTGCCCATTTTTCCTTTGACGGGCGGATGACGGGGGAAAGCTGCCTGCGCTACCTGGCGGGCCTGCGCGGAAATGTTTCGTGGGGGTATGTGCGCCAGCTCAGCGAGCGGTTGGGCGTGAACCTTAGTCGGAAGATAGATAATCTTTCAGAAGGGGAGCGGCAGAAAGTGGGACTTTTGCAGGCTTTTATGCACCAGCCAGAGTTATATATCCTGGATGAACCGACTCGCGGGCTGGACGCAGAAGCACAGCACGCTTTCTTTCAGCTGGTCTCTGAAGCGCGCGGCGAAGGTCGTACTGTTTTCCTGGCTACCGATTCACTGCATGAGGCGGAACGGGCCTGTGACCGGGTCGCTGTTCTGCATAAGGGTGAATTGGTGACGGTCGAGCGCGCCGTGTATTTGCGCGGGCGCTCGATGCGCAAGGTGGAAATGCGCTTTGCCGGACCGGTTTCAGCAGATCTCTTTATGGGATTGTCGAATGTTGAAAATATCCACCTGGAAGAGAACAGGGTGAGCTGCACCGTGCGGGGCGACCCAGATGCATTGATTAAGCTGGCTAGCCAGTACCGGGTGACGGATTTCATCAGCCAGCAGCCCAGCCTGGAAGAAGCCTTTAAGAATTACTATGGGATCAGCAGCTATGCGGCCTAGCGTCTTCGGGCAGTCTCTGCGCGAGATCAGGCAGCCTATGCTGCGCGCCAGCCTGGGAATGCTGGGAGCCGCCGCATTGTTGATGCTGGCATTCCCGCTGCTGGAACAGGTGCTGGATTTGAACACCCTGGCAGATGGGGATCTGTTCGATTTTTTCTTCAACAGTGAAGGCAGTTTGAGCCAGCTTTCGGACTGGCTGCGCGTGGTTGGTTTTGGCTTTTTCTTTCCGGCAGGGCTGGGTGTGTTTGCCGTCCGGCAGGGGAGCTGGCTGGTGGCGGGGGAAGAAGAGCGTGGTTCACTTGGTTTGCTGCTGGCTGCGCCGGTGCCACGCTCACGGTTGGTGCTGGAAAAGTTTGCTGTGCTGTGGGTGGCGCTAATGATGCCGGTCGCGGCGCTGTTGGTTTTCTTGACGTTATGGCAGTGGGTGGGGGTGCTGACGTTGGGCTGGATTGCGGCGGGAGTGCTAAACCTGTTTTTACTCAGCCTGGTGTTTGGGTCGCTGGCACTGGCGGTAGGCTGCCTGACCGGGCGCTGGCGGCGGACACGCTATCTGGGTTATACAGCCCTGGTGGTAGCGTTTGTGTTCAGCCGGCTGCCGGGGAGCTTTCCGGGCAGGATGGTTTTACGGCTGTTCTCGCCCTTCTACTACTATGTGAAGGCGCTGCCCGGTGCGATGATGGGTGCGGGAATGGGGTACACGCTGGTACTGCTGGCGCTGGCCTTGCTGTGCTTTGGCGCGGCCTGGGCTGCTTTTGAAAATCGTGACCTTGCGCTGTAAGCCTGTTCTGAACTGAAAACCACCCCGGCATCTGCTGGGGTGGTTTTGCACCATTTGCTATCCACACATGCGAGAAAAAACTACTGGCTTACGGGCGAGGGCAAAATCATACCCTCAAGAATCATTTCAAGTGCCATGGTGTGGCTGCAACGCCCGCGCGTCTGGAAAAAGTCACAATCACAAGACCATTCTCCGTTATCATATCGGACCGTGTGAGGATTGTTGGTACCATCAAAAGTAACCGTCAAGTTGCTAAAATGGATCCGGTTACGCTCCTCAGCGTAGCGTTTGGCTTTCTCAATTTTGCCAATCATGCCATAATCCATGGTAAAACAACTCCTTTCGGATCAATTGAGGTGGTTGCAAAAAGGCACGCGTTCAGACGCGTGCCTTTTTTTGCAGAACCAAATTTTGGGGTTAACATTCGCATTGTGTGGTCTCTCTCTCTAATAACGAAAAGTATATCCTGAGTCGAACGAAAAGTCAACGAGCTTTTTCGTATACGAGCGCATCCTGACCACTATGATAGTAATTCCGCCAGACGTCGATCATTTTGTACCCGGCGTTTTGATACAAATTAATAGCACCCTCGTTGTCGCGGCGGACGCTGAGGCGAACGCGCGGCATCTGCATCTGGTGCTCACAATGGGTGAGCAGGGCCGCGGCGATGCCACGCCGGCGGAAATCGGGCAGCACTCCGAGGGTGGCAATCCAACCGATGCCTTCCCTGCTGTGGGGATCGCCGGCCACAAACCCGACCATTTTGTCATCTGCCATCGCTTTCAGGCGAATGATTTTGGGGAGGGTGAGGACGGCGATCAGATCCCACAGAGGCCAGGAGTCTTCTCCGAAACAGATTTGTTCCAGCTTGCGAAGTTCATTTAGATCTTGCCAGCTGGCTTTGACGATCTGAAAGGAGGGCGCCTCACTCACGGTTGGCTGGCTGCCCCCCGTTTTCATGCCCATCTTCATGAACCTCAGCGTCGCCGCCCTTAGAACGGATGAAGCTGCCTAACAGGCTGGTGAACTCCATGGGGAAGATGAATTTGGTGGAGGCGCTGTCGGCCATGTTGCGCAGGGTTTCGAAGTATTGGAGCGTCATGGTCTTTTCGTCAATGTTATGAGCGACACCGTAGATTCGCTCCAGCGCGTTGGAAAAGCCTTCAGCCCGTAACAGTTGTGCCTGACGGTCTCCTTCAGCGCGAAGAATGTTGGATTGTTTTTCACCTTCGGCGCGCAGCACGTTCGACTGGCGCTCGCCGTCGGCTACGTTAATGGCGGCTTCGCGGGTACCGTTTGACTCGGTCACTACGGCGCGGCGAATACGCTCGGCGGACATCTGGCGGTTCATCGCTTCTTGCACTTCGCGCGGCGGGATGATTTCGCGAATTTCGACATTGGTTACTTTGACACCCCAACGCCCGGTGACTTCGTCCAGGCGCGTGCGAAGAATGTTATTGATCGTTTCGCGTTCAGAGAGCACATCGTCGAGCAAAATGCCGCCGATGACGGAGCGCAGGGTGGTGGTCGCCATCCCTTGCGCGGCGATTTCAAAGTTGCCCACCTGCAGTACGCTCGCGGTTGGGTCTAGTACTTTGTAATACCAGAGAAAGTCGATGGCGATGGGGGCATTATCTTTGGTAATGGCGGTTTGCTGCGGAATTTCACGCACCTGTTCACGCAGGTCAACGCGCACAGCGCGGTCGACAAGCGGAATGAGCAAGATAACGCCAGGACCTTTATCGCCGACGCAGCGACCGAGGCGGAAGACAACCAGGCGCTGATACTCAGGCACGATACGAATTGCATTCGCTAAGAAGATCAGGACGATTAAAGAGAACGGCCCCGACCAGGCAAAGCAGGGTTATATCTGCTCCTTGGAACATTTGGTGCCTCCAGTTTCTAGAACCAGAACAGTAATATTCCACAAGCGGAGGGCCTGTGGAGATAAACTCTTTATGAAGGGAGTGTACTCATTTGCTCGACTTCGAGCAGCAGCCCACGCCTTCGAAGAATACGCACAGCACTGCCGGCCGGAATGAAGGTCGAACTGACAGCAGTCCATTCCTCTCCATTAACATAGACGGTACCCTGGCCGGAGATATCACTGCTGGCCCGCCCTGTCATCCCTACCAGACGGTCGAGGTCGAAGGAAGGCTGTGTCTGAGCGGCCTGGATGGTTTTACGTGCCAGGAACCATGTGAATAAGACAGCGATGAGCGACATCAACAGGACCAGCCAAACATCGACCACCCGGTTGCCGTCAGAACCCCTGAACAAGAAGGTGGAGCCAATGATGAAGGCTACCATAGAGGCCATAAGCAGCGGCCAGATAGAGCGTTCCTGCCGGCGGCGCATGGCGAGGATAAACGGGAAGAAGCCAATGACAAGGAAGGCGACTGCCCACCAATTCACCAGTAGATGCGAAATGCTGTAAAAGGCCAGGAAAAGGGTAAACAGCGCGCCAATCTCAAGAATACCTGTTCCTGGGGTAAACAACGCAAAAACGGCGATCATGAAACCAAATATGAGTAACACATAGGCGACATTCGGGTTAAATAGGATGTCCATGCCACCTTACCTACTTTCTATCATTCACCGGGTACACCCTAATTATACCTTGTATTTTGATCGATTTTTTGTGATTCAAATGGGTATCGGGTGATTCGACTGTGGAAGTCATCTGAGCAAGATATGGGTTCGAAAAGGTTGTGGGGAAACTCGGAAAAGTCTTCCTGCGTTTGCCTCAGAACCTCTAAAGGAGATACAGGGGATGCGTGCGTTCGTTTTACGCTACTCTATTTATTGCTATCGGGGCTGTTATCTTCGCGGATGACGGGGATGGAAATGGTGTAAATGGCCTGGTAGAGCTGATGTGTGTCGAGCAGCCCCGTGCTGGTTTCACCCCCAAAGACATGTATATAACTCCCAGAGCCGACCATGGCGGTGAATGCGCCTACCGGCTGGGGTGGGGCCTCGAACTCGGCCCAACTGTCACTGCGTGGGAGATATTCGAATCTGGCCGGGCCGGTGCTTTGTCCACTCTGATCCATACCACCCAGCAGATAAATGACGCTGGCCAGGTTGGCTACGCCCATGGCATAGTGCCCTTCGGGCATGGGCGTATTGGTTTCCCAGGGATTTTCACCATTGGCATCGCGGGTGGGGAAGTAGGTTTCATTTAAAGTGAGGGCCTCCTGCCCATCGAAGCCGCCGATCAGGTAAATCTTTTCGTCTTCCACGGCTGCGCCAGCGTAAGCACGGGCTGTGCGCATGGGCGTGCGCTCAGTCCACTGGTCGGCTTGGGGGTCATACTCGTAGACCCCGGCGGCGTAGTGCACCTGGCTGTCTTTGCCGCCGAACAGGAACAGGTGCCCTTCGAAGGGAACCAGAGAATAGCCACTCAATGGGATGGGCAGCGCGGCTTTCTGTTCCCATGTGTTCTGGCGTGGATCATAAACTTCAAACCGGCTGGTCGGTTTACCGTCTGGCAGGCGGCCACCAGGGATATAGATCTTTTCACCGATCAGCACTGCGCGGATATCAGTAACGGGGGTAGGCTTGGCAGCCAGACTCTGCCATAGATTACTTTGCGGGTCATAGTGCAGCAGCGCGCCATCCAAACCTTGCGCAGTTTCGCCCCCAATTAGATAAAGGCCATTGTTGTATTCGACAGCGGCCATGCCTTTGCGGGGTGTAGGGAGAGCGGCCATCTTTAACCAGCGGCCTGCCTGTGACATCTCAGCGGATTGAACACTGGTGGGGGCTGGTGGTGAGGTGGGGAATAACCAGCGGGCTCCAGCCGTACCGGCGGCAATGAGGACGACCGCGGCCAGTAGGGCCAAAGCCATCCAGCGAATTAGCTTTGGTCGACTGCGGGGCTGGGCAGAGATGGCAGGCTGAACAGGTGGTTCACCCGAAGTCTGTGGGGATGCAGCCGGAAGGGGCTCTTCTTCATCCTCTTCTTCGACAATGGGCGCATCTACATCTCGATTGGGATTGACTAGCCCATTCTGCACCGCATATAACGTGGCTTCTGTACGAGAAGAAACGCCAAGCTTGGCAAAAATATTGCGCAGGTGCACCTTTACCGTATTGGGGCTGATGACCAACTCCTGAGCAATCTCTTTGTTGGCAGCTCCAGTAGCGACCAGGCGGAGGATTTCGAGTTCGCGCTCGCTTAACAGATCGTTCTGATCGGACATTGGCCTAATTATAGCATTGATAGAGACACCCTAAATGACCTCTAGCGGCAGGATGTGGGGTAGGAAGAAGCTCCTTCCTTATTAAGATATTTATCACTAATAGGGTCTGATTCGGAGATTAACACCAGATATAGGGGTATAATAAGCCGTTCCTCCCACCCTTGCTGCTGCGCCTACGGGCGCTCTAACAGTTTAAGTTCATGCTTGACATTTAGAATAAATGTTCTATAATGTTGCTATACGAGGCAAAAGAACGAATAAACAGATTGTATTCCTGTCCTAGAAAACCGTCTTCGGACGGATAGGAGAATCATATGGCTCCTTCTAACTCACGCGCTTCAAATGATAATGCTTCTGTACTTTTCTCGTGGTTACAACCTGGCGTGGCGTTTGTAGTGATCATCTTTGGTGCGTTGATTGCATTCGAAGTTTTCAACTATAGTACAACTGAACACGCTTTAAGTGACCTGTTGGGAAGTTTAACATTTGCTGGAATTCAATGGTCAACTATTCTTGCGGTTGCTTTCTGTGGGATTGACTTCGCCGGGATCGCTCGGCTTTTCACTCCTGAGACGAATGCTTCTGAAGAACCGAAGGAAGTCTGGTACCTGTTTGGGGCCTGGCTGCTGGCGGCGACCATGAATGCCATTTTAACCTGGTGGGGTGTTTCAATGGCTGTTATCAACCACACCACCCAGAGTAGTACTGTCGTTGATCCAGGCACCATCAACAGCATTGTACCTGTCTTTGTCGCCATTATGGTTTGGGTCATTCGTATTCTGATCATCGGCACGCTCTCACTGGCAATGGATCGGCTGCTGCATCCTGGTCTTGAGCAGCGCACAGCTTTACAAAGTGCAGTCGCCGCGACAGCCGCTTCACGGCAGCAGGCCCGAACTCCGGTGACGCCTGCGCCGGTCAATATTCCGAGCAGCCTGAGTTCGAATGGCGCTGTTCCCCGGCAGAATATGTCACGGGCGGCATCGGCGACTCGAAATGTTCGCAGTAACGATAATCTATATGAAGAACATGAGCCCGCGCAGCCGCGGTCTAACCGGCCTGAAGCCACTTACCATACACTTTCGATGAGCGCTCGACCTAGTCGTCCTTCTACAACTAATGGAAGTAGTGACCAGAGCAGCTTGAATGGAGAAAGTAATGGGAGTAAACGGCGCGGCCAGTTCTGAGGCAAGATGAATTGAACGAAAAGAAAAGCTCTTTTCAAACTTGACAGATGCTTCTTAGAAAAAGGAGAAGCATCTGTTTTGGGTTTTTGAGCAGGTTCGCTGTCGGATGGGGACGCAGACAGTGCACCTGCTAACTCTTTAACTGGGGTTCGTTCTTGGGGATGTTGCTGGTGTGCCCCCATCGACATTTGCCAGGGTTGTACGGAGGGGCAGCAGAACGCTGAAAGTGGTTCCCTGACCTTCTTTTGAATCTACCTCAATCGTGCCTTCATGGCTGCGGATAATCCAGTAGGCAATGGATAGGCCCAAACCGAAACCGGTGCTCTGAGCGCCTGCGATGCGCTTGCGTGAGCGTTCACCGCGATAGAAGCGTTCGAAGATATGAGGCAAATCCTGTGCGGGGATGCCTGGGCCGGTATCACTGATGGTGATGCGAGCTTGCTTACCAGACTGCTGTAATGAGAGCGTTACCTGCCCGCCAGCCGGAGTATATTGAACGGCGTTTCCGACCAGGTTAAGCAGCACCTGTTTGATGCGGTCACGATCGGCCAGGGTTTGCACCTGATCCAACTCGCCGATGCGCAAGGTCAACTTTTCGCCAGTAAGGGTGTGTATCTGTTGGAAGACTTCCAGTAAGATCGTATCCAGCTCTACCAGGCGCATGTCCATGGGCAGACGTCCGGACTCGGCCTGGGCTAAGAGCAGCAGATCACCAACCAGGCGCGTGAGGCGGTCCACCTCTGATTCCACGCTTTTGATTGACTCTTCATCTACTTCGCCAATCCGGCGCATGAGGCTGATTTCCCCTTTGATGACGGTGAGCGGGGTGCGCAGTTCGTGACTGACATCTGCCAGAAACCGGCGCTGGCTGGTAAACAAGCCTTCCAGTCGGCTGAGGGTTTCATTGAAGGACAGGATGAGCTGGCCCACTTCATCGCTTTCTGTACCGTGATAGGGGATGCGGCGGGATAAGTCATCGGCGTGGGTGATTTGCATGGCGAGTTCGGTGGCGCTGGCGAGTGGCGAAAGAGCCTGCCCGGTAATCCACCAGCCAAAGAGGCCAGACAGCGCCATCGAGATGAGGGCCAGCACGAGCAGCACGGTGGCAAGCGTGCGCTGCGTGGTATCTAGCAGGTTTAAGCTGAGCGCCACCTGCAAAACTCCGGCAGGCCCGCGCGCGGTTTGCAGAGGAATGCTCAACACGCGCAGATGAATCCCCCGGCTGTGGGTGGAATCGTAGACGGTGCGGTTAAGGCGCAAACCGCGCTCATCTAATGGCTCCACCCAGCCTTTCGGATGTTCAAGCTGAAGCTGGCGATCATTCCCCCAAACCTGGAATATCAAGTTGCTGTCAGTGGGTTGAAATTCAGAAAGCAGGCGTAGATCGAACTGGTTAAAAGCATTTACACGAAGATAGTCATCCAGGTTACCGGCTTGCTGGCTCAACGTGGTATCAATCTGATTCACCAGCACCAGGCTGACTAACCCATAGACGAGTGCGCCAAACAATAGTAAAGTGCCCCCTAGCAGTGTGGAATACAAGAGGGTCAGGCGCAGGCGCATAGACATTGAGCCGCCAATCGCTTACTAGGGATTTTCTCGCAGTACGTAACCCACGCCGCGCACTGTGTGAATTAGCCGCAATTCCCCTTCGCTCTCCATTTTTTGCCGCAAGTAACGAATATAAACATCCAAAACGTTGCTTTCCCCACCAAAGTCATAGCCCCATACCCGGTCGAAGATCATCTCGCGGGTCATCACCTGACGGGGATGGCGCATGAACAGTTCCAGCAGGTCATACTCTTTGGCTGTCAGCGCAATAGACCGGCCTTTGCGGGTCGCCTGGCGGGTGGAAGTATCCAGGGTGAGGTCATTGAAAGTCAGAACCGGCGCGCGTTCTAACTGGGTACGGCGCAGCAGCGCGCGGACTCGGGCCAGCAGTTCATCCAAATCGAACGGCTTGGTCATGTAGTCATCGGCGCCCGCGTCTAACCCCTGAACGCGGTCACTAATCGTATCCTTGGCTGTCAGCATCAGGATGGGTATATTGCCTTCCAGTCGCAGGCGCTGGGTGACTTCATAACCGTCCATTCCTGGCAGCATCAAGTCTAGAATAACCAAGTCGGGCCGCCATTCGCGTGCCTTTGCCAGGCCCGTTTCCCCATCCAGAGCTGTTTCAACCTGATAGTTCTCATAGGTCAGTGCTCTGCGAAGCACGCGTAAAATACCTTCATCGTCCTCAATGATCAGGATTCGCTCCTTCATATATACCCTCCTGAAATTAATATACCATAAGGTATGAAACTTTCCTAATCTTTTGTTGGAGGAACTCGTACAAAGTGAGCCGGCGTAAAAGGTTTTTTAAAATTGGGAATTTGGCGATATAATTCTTACATGGATGTGCTCGAAAATCACGAACTGGTATGGGTAGCCCGGCCGAAGGATCTGCTGGGCATGGCGGACGATCTGGCGCAGCAGTCAATTATTGGCGTTGATACCGAATCGAACAGCCTCTTTGCTTATCAAGAGCAAGTGTGTTTAATCCAGTTTTCAACGGAATTTACCGATTACCTGGTGGATCCGCTGGCGATTATGGATCTTTCTTCGCTGGGGCCGATTTTCGCGGACCCAAATATTGAAAAGGTATTTCACGCGGCAGAGTACGACCTGATCTGTTTGAAGCGAGATTTCGGTTTTATGTTCCGCAATCTCTTCGATACAATGCTGGCGGCTCGTATTTTGGGACGGCCCGGGTTGGGATTGGGCACGATGCTGGAAGCGGAGTTTGGGATTGAAGTCGATAAGCGTTATCAGCGGGCAAACTGGGCCAGGAGACCGCTTTCACCGGAGATGAAGCATTACGCGCGCATGGATACCCATTACCTGCTTCCCTTGCGAAACATCCTGCTGGAAGCGTTGGAAGAAACCAACCGGTTGGTGTTGGCAATGGAAGACTTTCAACGCCTGACGACGGTGCAGCCCAGTAACCACGAAAATGGTTCGAGTAACTGCTGGCGTATTTCGGGCTCACAGGATTAAACTCCGCGCCAGGCGGCTGTTCTGATGGCGGTATGCGCGTTTCGAGAAGAACAGGCGCGCAGGAATAATCAGCCGCCTTTTCGGGTACTTCCAAACCGGGTACTGCTGGATATTGCGCTGTTGATGCCGCGCAAGCGTGGTGAACTCAACCAGGTGGAGGGACTATCTCCCAAGCTTATTCAGCGATATGGAAGTGGGCTGTTGGCCGCGGTGGAACGGGGCATTGTTGGCCCGCCAGCTTACCGGCCTTCCTCTCGCCGGCCCGATGATGCTGTGCTAGAGCGGCTGGACCTACTGCGAAACTGGCGCAAGTTGACTGCTCGCGAGATGGGGGTCGAGTCGGATATTATCTTGCCGCGGGATGTGATGGAAGTGATCGCGCAGCGCGATCCGCAGAACCTGGAAGAGTTGGGGGAAGTGATGCAGGCGATTCCCTGGCGGCTGCATCAGTTTGGGAATCAAATTCTTAAGTTGTTGGGGGAATAAGCAGGATTTTACTGGCGGGCAAATTTTTCCATGAGCCATGTGGCCTGGAGATGGTCAAAAGGCAGGGAAAGCCCTATGCGAAATAGAGCTTTCCTTGCCTTTTGAATTAAGCTCGCGCCCTTTATACTGATGAGGATATTTTATCCAACAAACGAGCCGTGACGCCAGGGGGAAAGACGGTTCGACTGGTTTCTAGAATGGAACGGGACATATTATTCGTATGAAGATTACATTTCTTGGCGCCGCCCATACAGTAACGGGCTCACAGCACTTAATCACTGTCAATGATCATCATTTTTTGCTCGACTGTGGATTGTATCAGGGCAGTCCCAAAGAAGCCTATGAGCGCAATCATCGTTTTGACTTCGACCCAAAAACATTGGATGGCGTGATCTTATCGCATGCGCACATTGATCACTGCGGCAACTTGCCTAATCTGGTGAAGCAAGGCTTTGAAGGACCGATCTTTACTACCACGGCGACTGCCCACCTGGCAGATTTGCTGCTGCGTGACTCAGGGCACGTGCAGGAGATGGAAGCGGAGGATACAGGCTCGAATGGGAAAGGTAAAGCTAGTGAGGAGCAAGAGCCGCTGTATACCGTTGAAGATGCTGCCCAGGTGGCGAAGTACTTCCGGAAGTTCCCTTACGAGGTTCCCTTTGAGGTAGTACCTGGGGTGATGGCTACGCTGGTTAACGCAGGGCATATTCTGGGTTCCGCGGCGGTGCGGTTGGAGATTGAAGAGGACGGCAAGAAACATTCGCTGTGGTTTTCAGGGGATATTGGCAGGCGGAATCTGCCATTAATACGCGACCCAATCCTGCCGAGTGATGTGCAAACCATAATTATGAAATCGACGTATGGGGATAAAGATCACGGCGACCCGTTGGTGGCTTACGATGAACTGTGCCAGGTGCTGGCGCGAACGATTGAGCGCGGCGGGCGTGTTATTATTCCGGCTTTTGCGGTAGGGCGCACACAGGAGATCGTGTACGATCTGCATCAGATGATCGAGCGGGGGAAATTCCGAGCGTGCCGGTTTATGTGGATAGCCCGCTGGCGGTGGAGGCCTCGCAGATCTTTTTAGATCACCCCGAATACCTGGATGACGAAGCGCAGCATTTTATCAGCACCGCCGAGAGCCGGACGACGCTGGGGTTTGACCGGCTGACGTATATTCAATCGGCGCAGGAGTCGCGCGAACTGAATAACATGGATGGGCCGATGGTCATTCTGTCTACCTCAGGGATGATGGAAACCGGGCGTATTTTGCACCACGTGCGCTTCAGCATTGAAGATCCGCGTAACACAATTTTGCTGGTATCGTGGCAGGCGCCGGGGACATTAGGCCGCGCTCTGGCAGAGGGGCAGGAACAAGTAGAGATAATGGGGCGAAACTATAAGTGTAAGGCAGAAGTGACGCAGATTAGCGGGCTTTCGGCACACGCCGGGCAGCACTTTTTGGAGGAATATGCGTGTGCGGCGAAGGAGTCTGTGGAGCAGGTATTTTTGGTGCATGGGGAAGAGCAAGCCGCGGAAACACTGCAGAAACGGTTGAAAGAGCAGGGATTCGAAAAGGTTTATTATCCGTATATGCGCCAGGTTATGGAAATTTGAGGGGTTGTCTGGTATAATTCTGCCGTTCCAAAAACTGGAGAGGTGCCAGAGTGGTTGAATGGGGCGGTCTCGAAAACCGTTGTGGTCCGCTCGGGCCACCGTGGGTTCGAATCCCACCCTCTCCGCAGCTACAACTTAATAGTTCGACAAGAGGTGAAAACGCTTCTGTTGATTGAAGAGCCACAAACGCGTCACCTCGGATAAAAGCTGCTCGGATTGCCTTCCGAAGCAGCTTTTTTCTTTCGGTTGGTAAAGTA
>CAWBQF010000003.1:0-757476 GCA_963791025.1 uncultured Chloroflexia bacterium
AATGAACCAAGGATCCATGGCATCGATAGCCTTAACACCATCTGAGCATGAGACAGATTACCTTCAGCCTGGCGAAGCGAAATTGGTTGCAATAATCAAAATACTGCCCTTACAACCGCCACAACAAGGGATGATATATGGAATGCGGCAAGTAGGGTATACGCTGGATCTCCAGAGTTGTTATCTGCCGCTTATAAAGATATTTTACCATTAAAGTCACAGGAGGAAACGATGGAAATTCAGCATCGGATTGCTTTCAGTAATCATGACGGGATAGATGATCAACTTCAGAAATCAGGAATCAACCCTAAGAAAAGTCCATTGCCTGGCAATAACTATATTCTATCGTTTGACGTTTCGGAAACACATCCTGCTTGGGTAAAGATTTCAGAGCTTATTAAGGAGAAAGGCGCATCAGATGCGTATGATACTTTCTTTACTGATGAAGAGATCCGCAAAGCAGAATGGAGCCGATTATACCCAGTTTATGAGAATGGTTATCCTCAGCCAGAAAAAAACCATGGCTGGAAAAAGATTGTTTATGAACAGTTTTGTCCTGATTGTGGAATAGGAATTCAGCAAGTTACTCCATTTCACATCAAGCAAGAACCACGACTGGGTAAAAATAATTTTATGTCCCTATACTGGACCTATAATTTATTTACCACTCCGCAAGTTTTTCAAAAACTCAAACAGAATGGGATCGAATCTTCTTATGAAGAATGGCCCGTAATCCTCCATAAAACACAAACACCTTCTCAAGTGATTTCTCAAATTTATGTCTTAAAAGTGTCGAAACCAGGGCTTTCGGTAGAAGACCAGCAGAAGCCAGAAACTTGCTCATCATGTGGGATTACTAAATATGCTTTTCATAAACGGGGTTTATTGAAGATGCAACGTACGGCAATTGATCCTAGTGTTGATATACAAATGACCTATGAATGGTTCGGTAGTGGAAGACACGGTGGATTTAGAGAAGATTTACATCCTCCCAAAGGTTCGCTAATCTTATTTTGGATGAGAAATGGCAGGGTATCCGCTTAAAGCCCATCGAACTCGTTTAAATTTCGAAACTCAATATTCGGAAAGAGTAGTAGCAATATGACAATTCGCGAATACAAACGCATTTGCAAGCAGGCTGGCTGTGGTAAGGAATTTATTGTCTCCGCTCCTTCTATTGAAGAAGACCGAAGGATTGGATTTTCTGAACCCGAGTACTGTGAAATCCACCGGGCCATGCATGCACGTTCCTATTCGAGAATTGCCTGTCATCACTTTGAAATCGAGTTAACACCTGAAGGCGAGCAAATTCTACGAAAAATTGAGCAGCAGAAAGTCCAAGAAATGGGTGAGGCCGAAGAATTTAAGGGTAGAGTTTTTAACCCATGGAACATGCCGAACGAAGGTGTAGGACCAGGGGGGCTCGGTTGCTTCAAACGTCCTCTGCGTGCCTTTATCGGAAATAATGCATATCAAACCAGAGAAATAAAATTTCAGATCGCTGAAAAACGCGAAGAATTACTGGCGGCGCTTGAAGACCATCAGGTTGTAATTCTAGTCGGAACAACAGGCTCTGGTAAATCCACATATGTGCCATGGCTACTCCTAACTGATGGTAAACCGGGACAGCTTTCCAAATGGGCACGCCGTGGCCCGATCTGCGTTACTCAGCCTCGTATTCAAGCAACCCGTCAGGTACCCCGTTTCATTGCCAATTCATTAAATGGTACATCCTTGGGTGTTGGCGCCCAAATAGGCTTTACCCATTCAAATGCTGAGGAGTATGACCGTAGAACTCGCCTTCTTTTTATGACCGATGGAAAATTAATTAACGATATTGTTTCTGGTGCGGTTGGTAACTATTCCATCGTCATTATTGATGAGGCACATGAGCGGAGTGTAAATATTGACTTGATCTTGGGCCTTCTCAGGGATCAACTTTATTTATATCCTCACCTCCGAGTTATTATTGCCAGCGCGACAATCGATTTTGGTGCATTTCTTGGCTACTTTTATCCGCGTCTACAAAATAGAGTTGACGAATTCCAGAATATTAAACTTGAAAGAGGATTATGACGATTTTAAGTGGAAACGGGAAATCCCATTTATTTACTCCGAGGGCCGGCGGTTTCCAATAACCGAGCATTGGTGGGGGGCTGAAGATCTGCCGGAGTACGAGGAAGGTGATAAGAAAGGGCAACAAAGGGAATTGGTCCCGGGTTGGTGGAAGAAGCTGAACAATGGGCAACTTCCGACGCGAGATCAATTACCGGGAATTATTGCGCAGCTGGTTCAAGATCTCTGCATTACTTTAGACAAGTTACCTGCTGCTCAGAAAGCAACCGAAGACGGGCATATTCTTGTCTTTTTACCTGGTTCGCATGAAATTGATCAAACAGTATCAGCGATCAAAAGTTTGAATTTGGAAAATGTGGCTGTACTGCCATTATATGCTCAACGTCCTTTAGATGAGCAAGATGCTGCTTTAGATCCAAAACCAGATAAACATCCTAATGTATATGGTAAAAGGCGTGTTGTAGTTTCAACAAACGTAGCTGAGACCTCTTTGACGGTGGAAGGCGTTAGGCACGTTATCGACAGCGGCTACATAAAACTTTCCTACTGGAATCCTTATTTGCAAATCTCCGAATTACAAACTGTCCGTCACAGCCAAGCAGGCTGCCGGCAACGATGGGGCAGAGCGGGACGAGTAAGTGCTGGGCATGCCTACATGCTCTATACCAAAAAACAGTTCTCTGATATTTTTCCACCCCATAGTACTCCAGAGATCGCTCGTTCTTCTCTTGAACAGGTACTTTTAACGGCGAAGGCAGCTGGTGTTCGTACAACCCGAGATGGGAATGAAATGAAGCTCGATTTCACCTGGATGCCATTAAAGGATCAGGCCGATTTTGATCGTTTACAGGCAGAGCTCAAGAGAGCTTTTCGCATCCTCGTGAATCAAAAAGCGTTAGATGAAAAAACAGGCGACTTATCCCGTTATGGGCTAGAGCTTAGAGGAATGCCCGCAGCAATGGAGGTCTCGCATATTTTCAATCAGGGTGAACAATATGCGATGGGTATCGAAGTAGCTACTCTGGTACCTTTCTTAAAAGCTGAACGAGGTGTGCAAGGCTTATTGATGTGGAAACCGGACTGGGACGCTTATACAAAGCTTGCGATTCGACGAAATCATCTTGATTTATTTTTGGGTTGTGAAGATGACTTGGACCTGTATTTAAAATTATGGATACTTTGGGACCAGCTCACTGAAAAGCAACGTCAGGAATGGGAGACTACAGGTGGGATTGATTATAAAAGTTTCCATGAAAGGATCGAGCTCGAACGCAGAAAACTTCTTGAACGCGCTATAGATTGGCGCAAAGCCGAAAATCGGCCTATATCTATTGAGAAAATTGATGCTTTGCGAGCATTGATCGCGGCCTGTCTTCCAGAAGAAATCTACCAGCCCATCGAATCGTATAAAATCTCAGGAAGGTTCAATGGAGGGTTCTCAGCCTGATCGTTTAAAAGGCCCTGACGTCTTATCCTGGGATTCACACTATGAGGGAGCTGACTCTTACGAAGAGTATGACGATGAATTTACAATTGACCCCACATATAGCACTCAGATCAGTATGCGCTCTGGAGTGTACCGGCGTATTAATCCGAGGTTAGGTGACACTGAAGAAACTGCTTCAATTGAAATTTCTCCAATTTCCGTTTGCTTTGCTCATAACAATGCCGAAATGGTGGTGGTGTGCCAGCGACGTACAAATTTTAGCAGGCCAGTTCGGTCGAAAATTGCTGGGTTGAATATCATCCGAATAAACCCTGAATGGGTGAACGCTTTAAAGGGATCTTCTTTACAACGCGCTCTGTTGTTTGCCAGACTTTCCCGATTGCGTAATCCTCAAGAATTTACCCAAATGATGCTGAGGTTATTTATTCCTTGGCTTTTTCGCAGAGGTGAAAGAGTTATTGGTATTGTAAAAGATTGGAATCCCGAACGTGGGGCACGACTCGAACTGACAACTTCTTTGAAACCAAAAATTCCCCTCGAGTTAGATGTTCCAAAAAACAAGAATGCATTAATAGGCCAGATGAACAAATCTTCGCTTGATTTATCAAGCCAAGAGCCAGTATTGGATGATCGTAAAGCTGACAATTCAAAACAGATTGGGGAATCGAATGACCAAATTGTGATAATTGAGGGTTGGCTACCTATAGCAAAAATAGACCCTAGAAGTATTGAACAAATAGAAGTTGGAAAGGAATTATCGGTTGAAGTTCAAGATTACAACCTCGGCAATAATGGCTCTCCAGTGGTTATTTTACGCCAACGCCATCCCGGAAGAGATATATTTACACGATTTGTTAAACGATTTGGCAGCAAGAAGGATGAAAGAGGTAAATACCCGACCATCGAAGTCGAGATGCTCCAAATTTTGCGCGACCCATTGGGCCGTAATCCCATGTTCGTTGTTCGAGAAATAAAAACTGGTTTGGAGATTCCAATGTCTGATCGTGACTTTTGTGGTCATTCACATCCTCAACCTTATTTTGGTATGCGATTTGATATTGGTGATCGATTTGATGTTGACATCATGGAGATTGATGAAGCTTCTGAAAGGGTAACTCTTTCAAGAGGAAGGCAGCTTGTTCGCGAGTATTCTCAGATTGCTGATACGAACTATAGAATTGTAGAATTACCAGTGGCACGTATTGATCCTTATGGCGTTTACTTCTATTTAGGAGGAACAGGAAAAGGGTCGCCATATGTTGGGTTTGTCAGACGCGGCCTTTGGCCTGCTGGATTTAATCCAAAACCTAAAGAACGAATAGATGCTCGTCTAAGACGATTGGATCGGAATATTAAGCCCGAAAAACTTCTTTCTCGGATTGAAGAAGGGCTTTCTTTGCCAGAAGAACTTGATCTTGGAATTGAATTAGATCTACGAATACCGCCCGCTTTTGAACGATTTCAAGCCAAGTATAATAATGGTGATGTGATTGATGCCATTGTTGAGAAACAACTTGAGAGCGGAGCATTACTAATCGGTATAGAATTTGATTTAAAAGCCCAAGTATTTGAATCTGAATTGGGATTAGATGAGAACGGGAATCTACAAAAAGCACGTGATTATGCTCCTGGGGAATCCATAGATGTACGTATAACACAGATGCTCGCTGATACAGCAACAATTCGTTGCAGTATATCTCGGGTTAGACGTATACGTGGAGTAGATCCGGGACAACAGTTAGAGGCGAAAGTCTTACATATTCGGCCAGACTTCAAGAACGAACAGAATGTAAACCTGACCTGTAGTGTTTGTAACCTTTATCCCGTTCAGATTCAGGCACCGGTTGATACGAAGCCATATGAACCAGGCGACAGGATCTTGATTTCCGTTCAAAAGGTTAACAACTTCGAAAACAGGATTATTGCCAATTTCCAAAGTCGTGCTCAGTAATGATTTGGATGGAGATATTATGGGCATGGATAATCACCAAATCCGCACTCATGGACAACCCTACTCCTTACGCAAAGAGGCATCATTACCTCTTGCCCAAAGAATTGCAGCTTTAACTACTGAAATGCAGCGCTGTACAAGCGAGAATTTGGCCATTAATTTAAGTACTCCACCTCACCGTGAAATCGTAGAGGCATTGCATACGATGGTATATCGGCAGGATTCCACGCCCGCTGAGATGAAAATTATTTACAATGACGTCCCGCCGGATCAAATAAAGAAAAAATTTCCGGTATACCGGTTCGCCAAACCATCTGTATTTCCAGATTTCAGAAATGATAATATCCGCAAAAAGGCAGTGAGCATTGGAACATTAACATTCCGTCATGTTGTGTACGATTATTTCGTGGATTATTATCTGATTCGTGACCGTGAAACTCGCAACATGAATAGTCTTGAAATACAAACTCTGGCATACAGGCAAATGACTGAGATCCTTGAAGACCCTATAATGAAAGATGAAGCATATATAGTTCTGTATGAAACAGGATTAGAGCCATTGGTAGTTGGTGTCTATTGGGCACTGGTTGATCACTTGGAACTGCGAAGGGAAAAAGGCTGTCCATTGTTTGTTCAACCTGTTTTTTTTGCGGATCGAAATAGTCGTTCTTTAGGAAAAATCTGGGGCAGAGAATAAACATGAGCGGAAAGGAACAGTCAGATCAACAAAAATCATCAATGGATTATGACCATGATTTTGTAGTAGCTGACCCACATACTGTTTATCATGATGCAGTTCTACATTCACCATGGAACCATGATGGCGGAGGTCACCTACCTGAGAGAGATGATTGGTCTACTTATCGGTATACTGTTAAAGATATTATTCTTGGGGTTGCCACGCATCGCTTTAATAAAAATACACGAAGATTAGAAATCCGGGCTTATTTTGTAGGTGAGCATCCGATTTTTAAAGAATTAGAACCTACAAAGGCGATGCTGGTTGTTTTCTTTTGCCAGGCATATCAGTCCGGGGGTACTTTAGAGCTGTATTTTGAAAATGGTATCCCATTAGACGTTCGGGCTCTTATTGAGATGCGCTTGGGGGAAGTCGTTTCCGGACATGATCAATTGATATCCAGTGAATTGGGCAAAAAATTGTTTGCTGCACTATCAGATTTCTCCATTGGATATCAAAATGTCATTCAGGCTCAGAATGTCGATATGGACATGGTATGTTTTAATACATATCGAGGTACCTGGTCGCCGAATCATATAAAAACTTTAATACAGCGAGGTGTGCCTTTAAGGTGGCTATTTAAGCGAAAACCAGATCCGGTTACGCATCAGATAGTCTATGTCCATCTGGTAAATCACCTTCGAGCTGCTATTTTGAAAGAATATGCGGTAAGGAGAATGGAAGACCGACAGATGGGTGAGAGCTTGGGAAATCATATTACTTATATAGCTGATCATTTGTTTCCCCATTATTTTTCCCAATCTGATTTGCAAATTGAGGATGGGGAGACATGGATCAGTATTCCAGCAAATGAAAAATTTAGCTTAACTCCAATAATACCCCGATCATCGCAGTCGATTTATGATTCTTTGGAAAGTGATATAGAACAAGCTCTTATGGCAGCTAACCATGGGGTGGCTATTCTTGTGCTTCCTATGGATTTTATTTATCTTTCCGTTGACCTTTGTAACGATTATAAAGTGAAGGCTCGGGAAAAGGGAGTGCAATGGGTGGTGATAGGCTTAACATCCGCCCAATTACTTTCTGAGGTGGAGATGAGCTTATCGCTTACTGCATCTCAAGCAGACCCAGACGAAGTGGATCAGATCAATGTCGACCGGTACCCAGATTAGCTCTTATATTATTCCAGCAGAAATATGGCGAGAAGGAATATCTCGTCGTACTGACATGCCTCCATTGGCTTTACCTGCCCGTGATGCACTAGAAATCGAGCGGCGTAGCCAAGGTGAAGTCGCTTTACGAAATGAGGCACACCGATATACACTTTGTGGTGAACGAATTATGAGCATTGTCCATGAACTAGCTCGCGAAAAAGATGTGCTTCAACCTCCCTTTATTTGGGCTTCAAAGGCAAAGGCAATTGGGAATAGCATCACTGCGATATCCTTTCTTTCTCTTATTGATATTTTAGTTCAGATCAATCCAAAGAACAGTCCATACCGGCGAATTGGGTCGATTTTCTTTCCACCAGATCATGCGGGCATCCATTTTCAAGTTATTGGGCTGTTAAAGAATAACCCCCAAATAGATCGAGCTTTTGCTGAGGCATCGAGAATTTCTGCGTATAGCGGGAAGGAATTCGAAGTAACTATAGAAGAATGCAAGGTGGCTTTAGAAAAGAGGTTTAGTATGTTAGAGCAAATTAATTTTCGGAAGGCCGGTTTAGTCGATGTTGTTGAGTTAGTTTAGAATTGTAAGATTCGTTATACAAATAACATTAGCCAATATGATCTGGACTTAGCTCAACAAAACCTTTCCCAGGAATCGCAAATTTCCGAAAAACTACAGTAAAGCTTTTGGGAGATAACTATGTTGCGAGAGATTTTAAGTACAATTGATTTTTAGGGCATCGTGTTATGCCAAACTGCAAGAAGCGTATAACGAGTTACACCGTTTCACGGCGTTCATATCCTTTTTCTAGCTTTGTGTTCAATATCTTGCTCACGACCTCCTCAGCTTCTTTTAGCGAACCAACTGGAACCGTCCTCCAATGCTGGAATGAAGACTTCAAACTCCCCCAGCCATAAATTACGGCGATACCGTCCACGAGGGTACTCTGAACTCCGACCGAATACCAGCGATGCATGTGCTTTTCTGGATCAATCTTGATCAACGTTTCCATTAGTTCCTCCAATAGTTCAAACGGGTATCCTACTTTTTACGTTCGCTTTTTCTCCCTATAGACTCTACCGGGTTCAAACGCCGCAAATACCTGGTTCGAGCGGCTTCGGTTCAAGCGGATCGAATGAACCTCACCGGCGCTCCATCACCCAAATATGGCCCTTAGTCGCCAGTGTCTCTTCCATCTCTTCGATGTTACTGATGTAGGTGGCAAACCGCTGGCCGGACAGCGCGAAATTGATCTCGCTTGCCAGCTTGCGCATAAACCCGGGCTTGTCGCAGATCACCCGAATGTTCCCATGTGATGCAACGTAGAGGTTCTGCCACTTCTGGATGCGGGTTTGCGTATCCTTGTTGGCTTCGCGTTCCACCTCGATATAAATCAGCTCCCCGGTGGATATATCTTTGGCAGTGATGTCTGGCTCGAACTTGTGGCCGTCCGGCATTACCAGCGCGGCAGCATCCAGAAGAACCTGGTACGCCTGACGGTCTTCTATAAACTCCCGCGCCTTCATATTTAACAGCGTATGTTCCGGAGATTTGTGCCGTTTCATCAACACGTCGAATTCGCATTCCAGGGCATTCTTCCCAGATAAGAGCCAGTAAGCCTGTTTGCCCTGATCGGTCAGGCGATAGAGGTAAGGCAGTACACCGCCTGTTTCTGATCCACGCTTTTCAAACAAATCCAACCGCTCGATCAGTCCACGTTTCTCGATGCGGTAAATCGCATCACCGATTGCGCTGTTGTCCGGCTTCACTCCCATGCGAACCGCTGCCAGTTGAATGATCTTTGGCCGGCGGGAAACGCCTGTCTCGCCAATCACAGTCAGGAGCATTGCGTCACGCTCAAACGTTGTGCGCTGACGCCACTCAGCCATCCAGGGCGGTTCATTCATCCCTTGCTGCACCGGCGATCCAGTAGTTTCAATACTTTCATGCTGCTCTTTCTGGACCAACTGCTCAACCTGCTGTTTTACGCTGTTTTGTGCCTGCAAGCTGCGAATCTCCTTCTCCAAAGCCTCAATCTGCTGCTTTGCCCTGGCTAAAAATCACTCAGTTCCTGGTTCTGATTTTGCAGTTCCAGGATGCGTCGTTGTAGTTCTGTGTTCATTTCCGGTGAAGAAGGCAAGGGCTTTTCCCGCAGTTGCTTTAGCAAATCAGTCACGCGCATCTGTACAAGCCGATCATCCAACTGCGCCAGCGTTTTCCCGCCCTTGATCCACCCGTCAATGTAACCCGGATCAAGCAGGGTTAGGAAAGAGACGAGGCCGCTGTGGGCGATGGCGTAAGCCTGCTGCAAATCCTGTATCCTCCCGGAGTGTTCCTTTTCGATCTGATCCAGATACGCGCCGGTGATTAAGTCCGCTTGCTGCGCCTGCTGCTGGCTTAATGCGTCTGTAGCCATTGGTTCTCCTGTAAGGTGTTCCTTGCGTTCCTGGAATGTTCCAGTTTTTCATCAATCGCTGCTCGCGTGGCTTCTTCCGGCGCGCCCACCCACCGCATGGTGAGCCGCGCGGCATCCAGGTAATGTAAGCCTGTTTCAGAGAGATGGTCATGAATACCGGCGGCGGTCGCGGGAACTTTGGCCTGGTTGATCTCCTTCGCCAGGTTTACTGCCCGCTGGAGCATTTGCTGCGCCTGCCGGGATCGGGTAAACAGGTCCCCGGATGCCTGTTCTCCCAACACGCCCGCGATCTCAGAATCGAGCAGCGTCATTTGCTCCAGCCAGGATTGTGCCGAGCGGCGATAGTCCTCAAAGGCTTTCACCTCCGGCAGCAACAAGACCGGCTTGCCATTCTCATCTCGCGGGGAGGTAAATGCGCCTATCATCGCGATAAGAATCACTGCCGCCAGCAGGCTGAGACCAATGCGCTGTAAGCGCTCCTCCGAGATTTCAATTTCCGCATTATCGAATGGTGACATAGCTATCCTCCCCCTCAGAAAATCCACAAGTTATTTCACACATGGTCTTCCAGTTCAACCCACGCGCCGGTTTAGCCCGCTCGCGCGCCTTGAGGGTTTCGAGAACCTGGCTGCCGCGTTCGTAGTCAATATTGCGGATAAACTCGATATGATCGGCGACGATCTCAAACACCGGCGGGAGTTCGCCTCCACGGTCACGCTGCTGGATATGCCCTTCCA
The DNA here is from genome assembly GCA_963791025.1 of uncultured Chloroflexia bacterium. Taxonomy (GTDB): domain Bacteria; phylum Chloroflexota; class Anaerolineae; order Anaerolineales; family Anaerolineaceae; genus DSYU01. Next base: position 10,498 of record CAWBQF010000003.1, read on the forward strand.
CGCCTATGCGACTGCCCTTCTTGAGGTAGCCATAAGCCATTTCCGCCAACGCGCCATAGGCGACAATCCGCAAACCGTAAAGCGGTTTTGCATGGGTTGATCCATTGCAGATCATCACCAGGCGGATAAAGGGCACTTCCTCACCTTTTTGGTTGGTGTGCTTGTCGAAATAGATATCCCCGTTGATGTCCCCGATGTTCCAGGTAAAGTTTCCGAGCGGCATTATCACTACTCCTTCGATTTTTGAATGTCAGGCTTCGTCGCCTGGGTGGATGGGTAGGTTGAGCAGATCCGGCAGCAACGCCAGCCGGTCCCGTTCAACCCCTTTGAACGCGAGTTTCCAATCCGGATCGGTATTGCCCTGCCAGGTCAGCGACTCGCGGTATTTCCGTGCAAACACCGCCGGGGAATTAATGGCCAACCGGTCAAATACGCCACCGGCGCTCACGCCGGGTTGATCGCATAAACGGGCGACGGCCAGGCTGAGCGGATTTTGCACGCCGGCATTGGCTACCCCGTAAAGAATCCAGGAAACAAACGATCGTGGACTTTGTTCTTGCGCCAATAAGCTGTTCCGGCTGCGAGAGTTGACCCTTCTGAGAAGTTCACCAAAATTCCAAACAGTTTCCTTTACCTCCCCTTCCCCCACCTGTCCGGTTAAACGTTCCGAAAGCGCAAAAAAATCTTGGTTGGTTGGGGTATCTTTCTGTATTTGGGAATCTTTAAAGCTTCTGAGAATCTTTAAAAAAGTTCTCAAAACAATCGTTCGGCAGCGTTTTGACCGTCTCAATCCAATCATTCAGCACAATTTTGAGAGTCTCAGAACAATCATTCGCGGTTTTTGACAGTCTCAAAACAATCATTTCGTCACTTTTGACAGTCTCAAAACAATCATTCGCCGGTTGACCCAGGAAAGAATAGAGTTCACCGAGGATACCCGCATCATCAGCAGACAGCAGCAGATCGAAAGCCGCCTGTTTAATCTGCTCGTGATCCGGCGTGAGCGGATCCATGCGCTGCACCTGGAAACACCAATCGTAGGCTCCGCCGTTGGAACGGTAATCGCCGCGCTGCACGAAGGCCGCGATCAGTTCTTGTATCCGCTGCCGGCGGGCGTTTTCTTGAGCCGTCGCCTGAGTAACCGTATTCTTGTGACTTCCGCGTTCCATTGCCGCCGGAAACCATAGCGCGATCTGGCGTGGATTCTCGATACCCAACCGGGCGGCTAGAGTAGACAGCCCGCCATGAATCCAAACCGTGTCTCGGATTTCCCCGGTCTCGTCGTTGAAGAAGCACTGGTTCCGCAGCAGGGTGACGAACATGGCGGCATCGTGTCCGAGGAGCGGCAGCCAGTTTTGCAGGAAGTACCAGCGCAGCAGGATGAAGTCACCCGGCGCTAACAGTCGGTCACTGAGCTGATCCGCGAGATCGGCAACCTCGCCTTCCAAGCGCCGTCCAACCAGCGACTTCACCACGTCCTGCACTGTAATCCTTCGCGGGATTTGGTCCCGAACATTTTCCGGCGGAGCATGAAACGGATAGCGAAGAATTTCGTTTGGCTGCGCGGCAATTGCTTCACGAAGGGCATTCTCGGGATTGCGCTGGATATCCTTTGCTTTCAGGTAGGCGGTCAAATCTTCCACGTCGCCGGGCGTCAGAGGAATACCATAAAGGGCATACTTGTTCGCGGATTTCTTGGATCGCCCGGTTTGCCGGTTTCGTTCGTGATCGGTTTCGATCTTGCCCACGAACCAGTTCAGCGAACTGCCAGGCCCAAAATCGCGGAACAACTGCGCCCGGCTGACGCCCGCCCACCGGCAGACGTTCTCGATCCGCGTGGCAACTTTCTCCCCGCCAACGGGCTGTTTTCCGCGGCTGGAGAGGTAGTATTCCTGCCAGATCCCGACTACTTCAAAAATCGTCCTGGCACCCACGTAGGGCAGCCAGCGCAGAAAGTACACCGGCATTTTCACCACCCGCTCCGGCTGTATGAGCGCGTCGCGCAAGGACGCATACGCTGGTTCATAGGTGTCATCAGAACTGGCGTCAGCAGCATCCGGCCCGGGATCATCATCCTGGTACTCATCCTCCGCTTGAACGTCTGCAAACAGCACGATAGCCAGTTCAACCGGCCGGCCAAGTACACCCGATAACTGCCTCTCAATCGTTGCTTTCAAACGGCTGTTGAGCCAGTCGATGGGGTATTGGTTGTGACAGCCGAGTGTGAAAACTCCATCCGCAAAAGCGAGCGGAACAGCCGGCTTGACCCAGGTTTCGAACCAGGCGCGCGACATCTCCTGCTGCAGGTTCGAGAGAATCCAGTCCCAGATTTTCTGCGGTGTAACCAAATTGCCTGAGACAAACGTCATGGTGCAGTCCTTTTCGCCCACAAACTCGCATTTTTGAAAATGCTCCTGGAAGCCTTTTGAGAGGGCGTTGCGTTGAGATAATCCATTACACCTATCCGCTCAATCACGGGCCTCAGCGCCTTTCCTGTGCGATCAACGTCAGCAGCTACGTCAGCGGCAGCGTCAACAAGTACGTCAACCATACGTCAGCGTCACGTCAGCGGCATTGTTGACGTGTTTTCGCCTTCCGCAAAATTCCTTGCGTATTTGCCCACCTGCTATTGTTGTCTTCATAAGTCATCCTGAAAGAGGGTCTTACCGGTGAGCTTGGGCTGTGGTTGAAGTTGCAGCCGCTGCTCTTCAAACGCTTTGAGTGAGTTGAGAAAAAGGAACAGCACCAGCTCGCCCACACCAACGTAGTGCTCGCCGGCAACCTGTTTGATCTCTGCCTTCAAGTCAGGAGGAATGCGATAGGTCACCCTGGCTTCCCACTTTTTCGGTGACTTCTCTCTTCACCTTCCGGTCAACCCGCTTCACCGGAAAAGCCTGTTGCAGCCATTTATTCGCGGCGGCAACCTGCGCCTGGCTGCCTTCCGGGAAAAGGGTCATGCGCTGCGCTTTTGGGTATGGGGATAAGGCGAGGTGTCCGGCCCGGTGCTGACCCAGACCATACTCCAGGAAAGCCCGCGCAACTTCATCTACCGGCACGCCTAAAGCATTGGCGATGCGGATCAGTGCCTGGTGCGTCTCCGGCGGTATTCCCCGATAGGTGGCTATTTCCGCTCGCCGGGCTTTCTCCCAACCGCGCTCGCGCCGTTTGCGCGGTTCAGCAGCGGGGATAAAATCGAGCGGACGGATACCGGGCGTACCATCTTTCGCTTTCAGGGAATCGTCAGGGTTGGGCGTGTCCGGCACAGCAGCAGGTTCGGCCTGCGTACTACGCAGCATGGAAAAAGCATCTCGTCTTGGCATTGGCGCACCTAGAATTTGCGGACCAGGCTGGCAAAGGTTTCATATTCGTGGGCTGCTCGCGAGTCTGGCGAATATTCGAAGATCGTCTTGCCGACCGACCAGCATTCCCGCAGCACGGTGGCCGCGTGGATGGCCGGTAGCACCTTTTCTCCAAAATCACGTTTGAGATCACCGAGGGAGTTGCGTGATTCGCGCGTCTTGTCATCGTAGAAAGTGGGCAAGATACCGAGCAATCCCCCTGTCCAGGCGCGTTCCATTTGCAGCGCGTGCAGAGTCACGATGGTGTTGCCGACCGCTTCCAGCGAGGCAAATTCCGTCGCGCAGGGGATGATCACCAGGTCTGCCGCCCAAATTGCCCGCTCCTGAAGACCGCCCACAGACGGGGAAGTGTCAAAGATGATGTAATCCATCCCATCTCGGGCAAATGTGCGGACGACTTCCTTGAGATAGGAAATAGGCTTGTCCTGAATGCTCGACTGCGCCTGGCCGGTAGCTTGGTTACCGGGAATGAGGAACAGGTTACTCCGACTGGTTTCGCGCACGTACTTCTTCACAAATGCAACTTCATGCGAGCTGCTTTGGTTGATCATGAGCAGGTAAAACGTGCCTTGTTCCGGGTCCATACCGAGACTGGTAGCGCACTGTCCCTGCGGGTCAAGATCGATGAGCAACACGCGGCTGCCGTGCTGCGCTAGATACGCCGCCAGGTTGACGGACGTGGTGGTCTTCCCGACCCCACCCTTCTGATTGCTAATAGTGATGATTTTTGCTGCCATTGGATCCTCCTTGTGGTTTTGTCTCGTCAGTGTTCTGTTTCTAATGCAAGTTGTTTGTCCACGAACTGAACGTATGTATTTCCTTCGTGACCGTGAACCGAAAGCAGTTCCTCAATCGAGGTGAAAATACCCAGCGCATAGGGTTCTCTTAGCCACTTCAACACAGCCTGTCCATCTTGGAAAATTGTGCCTTCTGCTACCACTCCGGTCCCTGATCGGCCTGTAAGATCCCTTTTACGGATCAGGATGAAATTACGCATTACTCGCACCTGGTGCCAATTGCGGAATGCATATAGACTTGCGAGGTTTGGATGTTATGAATGCTCTTGTTTTTGCGATTTCTAAGCCGCCGTTTAACGATTTCTTCAGGCAAGTTCAGATACACCGGTTGTCCTTCAACGAAGCTCAATCGCTGGCCCGTTTGAGTGTGTTCAAAGATGATCTGCTCCGGCCAGGGTGAAACCTCATCCTTCGTCGGCAGAATGTCTAAGAGGCGAAACAGGCTGCCATAAAAAAGGCCGGGATCTTCCCCATTGCGGGTTGGGTCATAGACGACTTTCCACAGGTAGCCCTTCGGTGCTGTGTAGCCTGCAAATTCAGGTGGGAACAGCTCATCGAAAAACTTGATATCAAAATACAAAATGCCTCCCATCATTTCTGTTTAAATTCGAAATGACCGAGGCAATTTAAAGGAAAATGTCCCCTGCAATAAATCACAGAGGACACGTAATTTTTGCCTAAAGGATTTTAGGCTTCCGAGGCCGGTTCAACAAACACGTTCGAAAACTTATGCTCAAGCTGTAGTAGAATTTCGGTAATTGAGACGGGCACTACGATTCTCTCGCAGTTGTAACGTTGGGCGTCACGCCCGCCCTCCCCACATCGGCAGAACCGCGCCTAAATCGCTTCGGGCAGGGCCTGCCCCTTGAACTGGCTGCGGTACAGGTTGAGTAAAACCCTTTTTGCGTGAGCAAGCTTTCGTGCGTGCCGCGCTCAATAATTTCGCCGCCGTTGATCACCAGCACCTGGTCGGCGTCTCGAATAGTGGATAGGCGGTGCGCGATCACGAAGCTGGTGCGGCCTTTCATCAAACGCAGCAGCGCTTCTTGCAGGTGCTTTTCAGTGCGGTATTCCATGTTGCTGGTGGCTTCGTCCAAAATCAGGATGTCCGGGTCCGCCAGCCACCAGCAACGTGGATACCCGCACTGAAAAGCACCTGCAAGAAGCGCTGCTGCGTTTGATGAAAGGCCGCACCAGCTTCGTGATCGCGCACCGCCTATCCACTATTCGAGACGCCGACCAGGTGCTGGTGATCAACGGCGGCGAAATTATTGAGCGCGGCACGCACGAAAGCTTGCTCACGCAAAAAGGCGCTTGCACCACAACCTGGCACCAGCCGTTTCTAGGTGCGCCGGTGCGCATTAGGCGTTGTGATGCGGCAGGCGGCTGGAACCAGCTAGGTCGCCGGATAATCGGATACCGTTTCAATTACCGAAATTCTACTACAGCTTGAGCATAAGTTTTCGAACCGGTCGGAAGCCTAAAATCCTTTAGGCAAAAATTACGCGTCCTCTGTGATTCATTGCATACATTTTCTTTAAATTGCCTTGGTCTATTCCAATTTAAACAGAAATGATGGGAGGCATTTGATTTTTGATATCAAGTTTTTCGATGATCTGCTCCGGCCAGGGTGAAGTTTCATCCCAGGTTGGCAGAATGTCGATCAGCCGGAAGTGGCTGCCATAAAAAAGCCCCGGATCTTCGCCAATGCGCGTTGGGTCATAAACGACTTTCCAGAAATACCCCTTCGGCGCAACTTGACCGGCGAAATAAGGAGGGAAGAGTTCATCGAGGAGTTTGAGCGTTGTTAAATTCAAAAAGCCTCCGATCCTTAACTCGTTTGAGTTCGAAAGACCGGGGCTTCTTAAAGCAGTGTCGCCTGCAAAACGAATTGCAGGCGACACACTATTGAAACGAGGCTGACACTTTATGTTTTCCCTTGCATATCGGAAAAGGTGGTGACCGCAGCGGCATCCGTCACGTTTTGATCAAAAAGTGCTAAATTGTCACTCTTTGATCGTCGCCCGCCCTCCCCACATCGGCAGAACCGCGCCTAAATCGCTTCGGGCAGGGCCTGCCCCTTGAACTGGCTGCGGTACAGGTTGTAGTAAAACCCTTTTTGCGTGAGCAAGCTTTCGTGCGTGCCGCGCTCAATAATTTCGCCGCCGTTGATCACCAGCACCTGGTCGGCGTCTCGAATAGTGGATAGGCGGTGCGCGATCACGAAGCTGGTGCGGCCTTTCATCAAACGCAGCAGCGCTTCTTGCAGGTGCTTTTCAGTGCGGGTATCCACGTTGCTGGTGGCTTCGTCCAAAATCAAGATGTCCGGGTCCGCCAGCACCGCCCGGGCAATCGCCAGCAGTTGGCGCTGTCCCTGGCTCAGGTTGCTGCCGCGCTCTGTCAGTACAGTCTGGTAGCCGTTGGGTAGGCGGTGGACGAACAGGTCGGCGTTTGCCAGTTCTGCCGCCGCCATCACTTCTTCATCGCTGGCATCCAGCCGTCCATAGCGGATGTTTTCCATCACTGTTCCGGCAAACAAGAAGTTATCTTGCAGTACTAGGCCCAGCTTCAAACGCAGGTCATCTTTCTTGACTGTCCGCACATCCTGGTCATCAATGCAAATCGAGCCGCTGTTGACATCATAAAAACGGGTCAGCAGGTTGGCGATGGTGGTCTTGCCCGCCCCGGTTGGGCCGACCAGCGCGACCATTTGCCCCGCTTCCGCGTCCAGGCTGACATTCTTCAGCACCGGCACACCCGGCTCGTAGCTGAAATGCACCTGATCCAACGTCACCTTCCCCAGGATGCGTTCCAGCGGGACCGCCTCTGGCGCGTCTTCCTCGGGCAGTTCATCCATCAGTTCAAAAACCCGTTCAGCGCCCGCCAGGGCCGACTGGATCGAGTTGAACAGCTGCGCGATCTGGTTGAGCGGCTGCCCCAGGCGGCGGGCATAGTTGACAAAGGCCGCGATCTCACCTACTGTCAACAGCCCCTGCACTGCCAGCCAACCGCCCGAACAGGCCACAATCGCCAGGCCCAGGTTGTTAACCATATTCATCAGCGGACCCATAAACCCGGCGAAAATACGGGCGCGCAGGGCCACCTTCTTCAAGCGCTGGTTGGTGACAGAGAAGTTATCGACTGTGGTTTGCTCGCGCACAAAGGCTTTCACGGTTCGCTCGCCGGTGATGGTTTCTTCGATGATGCCGTTCAATTCACCCAGTTCTTTCTGGGTCTCTCGGAATCCGGCCCGCGTGCGGCGCGCGATGGCGCGCGTCAGCAGATACGTCAGCGGCATGACGATCAGGCTGATCACCGCCAGAGGGACATTGAGCACGAACATGATGATGATTACGCCCACCAGGCTCAACACGCTGGAGATCAACTGGCTGAAGCTGGAGGCGAGAATGTTTGAAATGTTTTCGACATCGTTGGTCAGGCGGCTCATCAACTCGCCATGGGAGCGCTGGTCGAAGAAGCGCACCGGCAGGGTTTGCAGCCGCGCAAACAAATCGGTGCGCATATCCCGCACTGCGCGCTGGGCCATTCCGACCATCAGGTAGGTTTGCAGCCACGTTCCGGCTGCCCCTATGATGTAGGTGATGATCATCAGGAGCAGCAGATGCCCCAGCCCGGCCAGGTTGCCGGTATCAATGTAATTATCAATCGCCACACCCATCAGGTAAGGGCCAATCAAGTTTACCCCGGTCGTAATGACCACCAGGATGGTACTGATCACCAGCGTGCCGGTCTGCCGGCGGATATACTGCCACATGCGCAGCAGGGTGGCGCGCGTGTTCTTCGACTTCTCTACCTCGCGGAACATCCCGCCCGGTCCGCCGCCGGGACGAAACGGCAGAGCGGGGGCTGGGGCGCTGCCCGATTTGCGGTCAGGGGTCTTTTCGCTCATCGTACCATTACTCCATTACCAAGCTGTGACTCGTAAATCTCACGATAAATTGGACTGGACTGCATGAGTTCGCGGTGGGTGCCTTCGGCTGCGATCTGCCCGTCGTCTAGCACCAGGATCTTGTCGGCTTTCAACACAGTGCTGATGCGCTGGGCGATCACAAAACTGGTGCGGTTGCGCATGATGTCTTCCAGCGCATCCTGAATCTTTACTTCGGTTTCTACGTCTACTGCGCTGGTGCTGTCATCCAGAATCAGGATGGCGGGCTTGAGCAAGATGGCGCGCGCGATGGCAATGCGCTGCTTTTGCCCTCCCGACAGGTTCACCCCGCGCTGACCCAGCGGCGTATCGTAGCCTTGCGGGAAGGACTGGATGAAGTCGTGCGCCTGGGCCGCTTTCGCCGCTGCCACCACTTCTTCATCCGAAGCGTCCGGCCGGCCGTAGCGAATGTTGTCGCGAATGACGCCGCTGAACAAGACCACTTCTTGCAGCGCCATGCCGATCTTGCGCCGCAGGCTTTCCTGCTCCAGCTCACGCACATCGACCCCATCGATCAACACCTGCCCAGAGTTCTGAGTCGTAGAAACGTGGGATCAGATGCACCAGGCTGGACTTCCCCGCGCCCGTCGTACCCAGCAGGGCCACCGTCTGTCCCGGTTCGGCGGTAAAACTGATCCCTTTTAAAACTGGGTCGCCGCCGCTGCTGTGGTAGCTGAAAGTGACATCCTTGAAGGTCACTTTGCCCTGGCAGTCTTGCGTCTGGAGCGCGCCGGGCCGGTCCTGCACTTCGGGTTCTTTGTCGATCACTTCTGAGATGCGCCTGGCTGAGGCTTCCGCCCGCGCCAGTTGGATAATCAGCTGGCTGACCATCATCAACGAAAACAGGGTGGTGGTCAGGTAGTTGACGAAGGCGATAATCTGCCCGACCTGCATGTTGCCGCTCACCACCTGCGCGCCCCCAAACCACAATACCCCCGTGATTCCCAGGTTCATGGTCAGCATCATAAAGGATGGCATGACCGCCACTGTCTGCGCGGCATGAACGGTTTGTTCCGTCAGGTTGACGTTGGCCTGCCCAAAGCGGGCTTCCTCATGCCTGCCGCGCACGAAGGCCTTCACCACGCGTACCCCCGCCAGGTTTTCCTGCATGACTTCGTTCAGCGTGTCTAACCGTTCCTGCACTTTTGAGAACAAGGGCGTGGCTTTGTTGACGATCCAGATCACCGCCAGGAGTTCAATGGGCAGCAGCACAATCGGCAAAAAGGCCAGCCGCGGGCTGGTGATGATCGCCATAATCAGGCTGCCTACCAGCAGCAGCGGCGCGCGCACCAAAATGCGCAGGATCATCACGATCGCATCCTGGGTTTGGGTGACGTCGTTGGTCAGGCGGGTGATCAGCTGCCCGGTTTCTAATTCGTCCAGGTTGCCAAACGAAAAGGTTTGCACCTTCCGAAAGAGAAACTCGCGCAGATCTGCCGAAAAGCCCTGGGCCGCATTCTCTGCCAGGATGCCGTTGGTCATGCCGCCAAACGCGCCTATGACTGCCAGGAGCATCATCAAGGCCCCGGTTTGCAGCACCAGATTTAAGTCGAGGTTGGCGATGCCCTCATCGACAATTCGCTCTACCATCCTGGGCTGCATCAGATCCATCACCACTTCTAAGGTCATCAGTAAGGGGGCCAGCGCTGCCCAGCGCCAGTATGGTTTTAAAACTTGATCAGTTTTAATCCTGAACGCATCGAATCCCATCCTTATACAATAAAAAGATAAAACATTATCGACAGCACTTACTTTGCCGGCTAACAACATTTGGGCAAAAAAGAGCGCTCCTGCTTTCGCTTGCTTTCACTCCCAGGCCTCTTCGCCGGTAGCGCACAGCAGGTTCTGGCGCATTTGCAGCAGAAAGCGGCGCAGCAAAACCCGTTCCTCAAAGGTAAACCCGGAGAAGGTCTCTTCATCCATCGCCTGCCATACGGCTTCCACCTGGCTTTGAATGGCGCGCCCTGCCTCTGTGAGATACACTCGCGACACACGTTGATCTTCTTTATCTGGTTGGCGCTGGATAAAACCGGCCTTTTCCATGCGCTGGAGCATTTTCGTGATGGTCGCCGGCGTAATTTGCAGCCGTTCCGCCAGTTCGGAGTGCGTGCGGCCTTCCTGTTCCCACAGTTCACGCAGCAAATGCGGCTGCCCGCGATACAACCCCAGTTCTTCTAAAAATTGATGCACGCGGGTATAGTGCAGGTGACAGATATTGGCAAGGATCAAATCCATCGTTTCTGGATGCGTTGCTTTAGGCATTTGCTTCCTCTACTGGCCTATGAAGCTGAGCTGAAAAGGTTAGGCGGCTAAGTTATTATAGAAAGCTTTCCGGTGAAATTCAAGTAGGAGTTTTCTGCGCCGGGCCGCTTTTATCTTAAAAAAGTTGACAAATGCCAGAAAAAGCCATTAATTTGTGATATATTGAACAAAGGGGGAACGGAATGGGTACTGGAAGCGCTTATCAGGAATGTCGGTATCGAAAGTGAGGAAAAATGGATAATGTTCGCAAGGGCAAGCAGGAAACCGCCGCACGCAGCATACCCGGCGCGCACGAATGGGAAATGATCTCAGGCTTTGTCCTGAGCCTATCTCCCTCTCGGGCTGCCCAAAACACATGCCTGCTGGAACCCATTGCTGTCGCTTTGCTCCCCTATGGTTTAACAGAAGACCTGCTGTGTGAAGTCAGCACCGCTGTGGAACGCGCCGGTGAAGACCTGCGCAGCAACTGCCCAGAAGGCAAGCTGAACTGCATCAATGTGCGCATTCACATGAGCAGTCTGGCCTTGCGCGGCGCAGACAGTCCGCAGCCCTGGTGCTACTTTCTGACCAAACAAATAGCATCCAGCGAGTCTGACAGCCTGGATGGGATTGACAATCCCTACTGTTACATTGACCTGCACGTGTACTGATCTAATCACCATGGGGATGGGAGCGCTTACCGTCCCATCCCCATTAAAAAACCTCTTTAGCGCAAGAAGGCTTCTTTCAGCCCGCCGTCCACACTGATGATCTGCCCGGTCGTTTTGCTAAACTTACTGCTCACCAAGAGATAAGCCATCTCTGCCTGGTCGGCTAAAGTGATCGGTGACTGGGTCAGGGTGCGCTGGGCGTAAAACTCAGCCAGCTTCTGGCGCAGCGTATCGGTATCTTCCTCTTCACTGAAGGCGACATTGTATTTCGCGAGCGAACTGATCACCCGCTCGCGTGGGAACATGCTGCTGCCTTCCACCACAGTCGCCGGGGCCAGGCCGTTCACCCGCACCAGGGGCGCCAGCTCAACCGCCAGCTCGCGCACCAGATGGTTCGCCGCCGCCTTGCTGGTATCGTAAGCCAGCGAGCCGTGCTTGGCGACCACGCCGTTCACAGAGGTGGTCAGCACCAGGCTGCCTTTCAAGCCCTGCGCTTCCCAAATATTGTGGGCCTCATCCGCCACAAGATAGCCGCCTGTCACGTTGATCGCGTAGGTCAGGCCCCATTTCTCATCGTCAATACAGCCTTCCTGGTCGGGCGGCACGAAGATCCCCGCGGTCACAATCACATGATCCAGCCCGCCGTAAGCCAGCAGAGTCTGTTCGAGCATGGCTCGCACACTTTCGCGGTCGGTGATGTTGACCGTCAACCCAATCGCCTGACCGCAGCCTGAAATGCCCGTTCCGGCGACGCCAATCCCGCTGCCTACCATTTCGGTGATTTCCTGCGCGGTCTGGTTAGCGGCCTCCGCGTTCAAGTCGGCGCAGACCACATGCGCGCCCTCTTTCGCCACCCGCTGCGCAATCGCTTTGCCGATCCCGCTCCCAGCCCCCACCACTACGACGATGCTGCGAGCCAGTTCTTTTTCGGGCGGTTGGCGGCGCAGTTTGGCTTCTTCCAGCGCCCAATACTCAATATCAAAAGCCTCCTGGCGCGGCAGCCCCTGGTATTCGCTGATCGCTTCTGAGGCGCGCATCACTTCAATCGCCAGTGCGTAAAATTCAGCCGTCACCCGGCTCTCGCTCTTGTTCTTCCCCCATGTGATCATCCCAATGCCCGGGATCAAAATCACGGTTGGGTTGGGGTCGCGCATGGCGGGCGAGTCGCTGCGCTTGCAGGCCTGGTAGTACTCGCCGTAATCCGCCCGGTAGCGCGCCAGGCCTTGCTTCAGCTTTTCCAGCAGCGCCGCCAGATCCTCGCTTTGCGGGTTCCAATCGACATATAACGGCTTGATCTTGGTCCGCAAGAAGTGATCCGGGCAGGAGGTGCCAATTTCAGCCAGGCGCGGCGCGTCAGCGCTGTTGACAAACTCCAGCACGCGCTCGGTGCTATGCACTGTGCCGATAAAGCGCTGGTTTTGCGACACCATCCCGCGTAGTCGGGGCAGCAGTTGGGTTAAGATCTCACGCTGTTGGCGCTCATCCAACGCCGCGTACTTTTGCCCACCAAACGTATCTTCCCCTTTGTCGAACTGTTCGATATAGCGCGCGGCTTTTTCAATCAGGTTCAGGGTGAGGTTGTAGCAGGCTTGATCCTCGTCCGCCCAGTTGATCAGGCCGTGCTGGCCCATGATCAGCCCCTTCAAGTTGGGGTTTTGCTCGATCTGCTGGCGCATCACCAGCCCCAGGTCAAAGCCGGGCCGCTGCCACGGCACCCAGCCAATCTCCTCCCCGAACACCTCGTGGGTCAGCCGTTCTTGATCCTTGCTGGCAGCGATCGCGATAGCCGAGATCGGGTGCATATGATCCACGTGGCGGAAAGGGATGAAGCCGTGCAGCGGCGTATCAATCGAACTGGCGGTAGGGTTGAGGCCGTAGACGGTGTGCCGGTACATATCCACCATCTTATCCTCGATCTCCGTTTTAACGCCTTTCGGTTCTGCCCGGTTATAAATTTCCTGTAGGCATAAAAACTTATCCATATATAATGAAGCGAAGTTGCTGCGGGTGGCTGTGCGCAGGTCGCCGCCTGAGCCTTTCACCCACATCACCTCCACCTCTTGCCCGCTCAACGGGTCTTTCATCTTCACTTTCGACGAAGTATTGCCGCCGCCTGTATTGGTAATGCGCTGGTCGGCTCCCAGCAGGTTGCTGCGATAGCGTAGCCGTTCCACCGGGTCCAGATGGTCCGCTTCGGTTTCATCCCACAAATAAGTCACGTGACGAAATGATTCAGATGGTTTGCTCATTCTTAAATCTCCATTCCCTTTCTTCTCTCCCAGTATATCTTAATCAGGGAACGTATATCAAATACATAGACAACCGGGTTGCAGCCGTCTTCCCTTGTCAAATATAATATATAGATAATAAATATAATTATTGTTATAATATGACTATTGAATCCTTCCGTCTGACCAATCTGCTTACGCTGCTGCCCATTATGGAGCGCGATGTACGACTTCTTTCGAAAAATCCCCCTCTTTCAAGATCTGCCTAGAGAAGATTTGGAACGACTGTGCGAGCTGGTAGAGGAAGTGCAGCTGCCCGCCGGGTCTGAACTTTTCTCTGAAGGCAGTAAGGGTGACCGCGCGTATATTATTCGTGACGGTGAGATTGAAATCTACAAGAACTCGGCCGGCCGCGAAGTGCTGCTGGCAGTGCGAAAGTCGGGTGAAGTGATTGGCGAAATTTCACTGCTCGAGTCTTCTCCGCGCCTGGCGACCGGGCGGGCGCGCGTAGACAGCCAGTTGATCGCCATTTCGCAAGAGCAGTTTGATCACCTGCTCGATACCAGCCCATCAGCCGCGCGCGCCATTCTTCACACCGTCACGCAGCGCCTGCGTTCTACCGAACTATCGCTGCGGCAGAGCGAAAAGCTGGCCCAGTTGGGCACGCTCACCGCTGGCATCGCTCACGAGATCAATAACCCCGCCTCAGCGGCTCAACGCGGAGCCAGCCAACTGCAGGATGCGGTCAGCCGCCTACAGCGTGATCACCTTGCCCTCAGCCGCTTTGAGCTGGACGATGCCCAGCGGGAAAAGCTGCTGGAGCTAGACGCTCAGGCCCGCCGCTGCGCCAATGAGCCTGTCACGCTGTCGTCGCTGGAGCGCGGTGACCGTGAGGAGGCCCTGGAGGATTGGTTGGATGGTCAGCATCTGGAAAACACCTGGAAGTTAGCCCCGATGCTGGTGAATCTGGGGTTCCAGCAGGATCAGTTGGAGGAGATGGCGCAGCACTTTACGCCCAAGCAGTTTATAACGGTGGTACATTGGCTCGATTCGTCTTTCACGATTTACGCGCTGCTGGCAGAAATTACGGTGGGCGCCGGGCGCATTGGAGAGATTGTCCGCGCTCTGAAATCTTACGTCTACCTCGATCAGGCGCCGGTTCAGCCGGTGGATGTTCATGAAGGCTTAGATAACACGCTGGTGATCTTGCGTAACAAGCTCAAACACGGGGTGACGGTCCACCGCGAGTACGAACACGATCTGCCGAAGATATATGGGTATGGCAGTGAACTAAATCAGGTGTGGACCAACATCATCGATAATGCCATCGACGCGATGGATGGTCAGGGAGAGATTACGCTGCGCACGCACCATGACAACGAGTGGGTGATTGTAGAGATTGAAGATATGGGGCCGGGTATTCCGTCTGAAATTCAAACCAAGATTTTCAATCCCTTTTTTACGACCAAACCAGTGGGCAAAGGGACCGGGTTGGGCTTGAACATCAGCTACAACATTATTCATAAGCATGGCGGTGAGATCAAGCTGACTTCCAATCCAGGCAAGACCTGTTTTCAAGTCCGCCTGCCGCTTAACTTTGAAGCGGTTTCGTCCAATGGGCCTCAGTCTGTAGAAAATGATTAGCTGATTAAAATGCGGGGGTTTTATGTTCTGGCAGCTTCTGTTGGCTCATTTCATAGCGGATTATCCGCTTCAACCCAACTGGATGGTGCGCGCCAAGCGCCGCCCGGCAGTGCTTGGGCTGCACGTCACAGTCCACTTTCTAGTGTCGGCGCTGTTGGTCTTTCCCTATTTCTTCTCGGTCTGGTGGGGCCTGCTGGTTCTGGCGATAGTGCATTATGTGATTGACTACCTTCGCCTGCGCTACAAACCACACCGCCCTGGCGCCGGTTCTGCCGCCTATGTGGTCGATCAACTGCTGCACTATGCCTCCATTCTCATGATCGTTGGTTGGCTGCGCGCCGCAGCCGGTCCGTTCCAACCGCTGTTTCCGGCTTCCCTGGCGATTATCACCACCGGTTATGTGCTGGTCACCTACGTCTGGTTGATCACCGAGCGCATTCTGGTCGCCGATGGAATGCAGTTTGGCTTACCGCTCAAAGCGCAGCCCTGGCCGCGGCTGGCAGCCCGCGCTGTGATGCTTTCGCTGTTCCTGGTGGTGTTCCAGCCAGACCTGCTGGCCTTCAACCTGTCAGCGGTGACGTTTCTGCCCTATCTGACGTTAGGCCAGCCCTGGAAGGCTGTGCTGATTGATGTGCTGATTGTTGTTTTGGTAGGATTGTTTATTCATACGGCTGTAAATTTTGGACTGCCCGCCGGATGAGATTTTGGAGATGGGATGCGTTGTTTGAATTGTTCCTATGAAAATCAGCCCCAGGCAAAGTTCTGTCAGAACTGCGGCCATGCTTTGATGCGCGCCTGCCCTAACTGCGGCACGCGCAGCCAGCCCGGCGCCCGCTTCTGCATGAACTGTGGCTATCCGCTGGCAGAGGGAACGCAAAATGGCCCTGCGCCGCCCAACAGACAGGATGGACAATCTGACCCGCGCCTGGTGCAGTTGGCTTCGACCACGCCGCCGCCCCTGGCTGAAAAAATCCGTGCGGCGGCTCGCCTGTCGGGCGAGCGCCGCCTGGTCACTACTTTGTTTGCTGATGTGGTCGGCTCCACTGCCCTGGCGGAAGGCATGGATCCAGAAGATTGGGCCGGCATTATGAACCGCGCTTTTGAGCTGGTAACCCCCACTATTTATCATTATGAAGGCACCATTGCGCGCCTGATGGGCGACGCCCTGCTGGCTTTCTTTGGCGCTCCGGTAGCTCATGAGGACGATCCCGAGCGCGCCGCGCGGGCCGCCCTCGATCTACTTGCCAGCGTGCGCACCTATGCCGAAGAAGTTCGCGCCCAATACGGTATCGACTTTGCCATGCGGGTGGGCCTCAGCACTGGGCCGGTGGTGGTCGGAAATGTGGGCAGTGACCTGGTCTACGAATATACCGCCATGGGCGATGCCGTCAACCTGGCAGCGCGCTTGCAGTCTGCCGCGCGTTCCATGTCTATCTTAATTGCAGAAAGCACCTACCGCTTTGTATCTACCGTCTTTGACTTCAACCCTGTGGGTGAAATTCGGGTGAAAGGGAAGTCTGAGCCGGTGCGCGCTTACGAAGTGCTGGCGATCAAAGAGAACCCAGTTCGCCAGCGCGGCTTGAGCAACCTGTTCAGCCCGCTGGTCGGTCGCAAAGCAGAATTGAAGCAGTTGCTCCAGCTCAGCCGCGCCGCCCAGGCTGGCCTTGGGCGGGTGGCGTTGGTGGTCGGCGAAGCGGGCGTAGGCAAAAGCCGCCTGGTGGAAGAATGGAAGGTCGCCCTCTCTGGCAGTGACTCACAAGCGAACCAGTCCTTACGTTGGGCCGAAGGCCACTGCCTGTCGTATGGTCAGAACCTGCCTTACCATCTCCTGGCTGATCTGGTTCGCAACTTGCTGGGCGCGCCCGACGGCGCTTCGGATGACGAGTTATGGGCGGCGCTGCGCGAGCGCTGCGCGGACTGGTTTGACGCGGAGGCTGACGAGCAGCTTCCTTTCTTTGCGCACCTGCTCGGCCTGCCGTTAGCGGATCCCGAACGCTCGCGCTTGCAGGGCCTGGACCCGCAGGACTTACAGGTGCGCTATCGCACCGCCTTCCAGAATCTGCTGGTAGCCCAGTCCAGCCGGCAGCCTTTGGCGATGGTGCTGGAAGATCTGCATTGGGCCGACCCTTCTTCGGTCGATCTGCTGATGAAGCTGCTCTCGTTAATCAAAGAGGCTCCACTGATCTTCTGCGTGCTGGTGCGCCCCGAAAAATCCGCGCCGGGTTGGCGGCTGGTGACCTCTGCGCGCAGCTTGTTGGGCGAGAGCATGGTCGAGATCGAACTGCATAACCTGAGTGAGGCGGAAAGCGCGGACCTGGTGACCAACCTGCTAAAACTGGCTGCTCTGCCCGCTGGTCTGCGCAGCCTGATTTTGAAAAAGGCGGAGGGCAATCCCTTCTTTGTAGAAGAAATGATTCGCATGTGTATCGACCGCGGGTATATTGTTCAGCGCGAGGGGCGTTGGGTGGTGTTGGAAGACCAGGATATCTCGGACCTGCCCGATAGTTTGCAAGGGCTGCTGCTGGCGCGCATCGACCGCTTGTCTGAAGGGACTCGTGCTACGCTGCGGGTAGCGGCGGTCATTGGGCGGCGCTTCTCGGTGCGCGTGCTGGAACAGGTCACGCAGAAACAGCGCGCCGTGTTAGACCAGCATTTACACAACCTGGAAGATATTGGTCTGATTATGCTTGACCGCACAGAACCGGAGTTGGAGTTTATCTTCCGCCATGCCCTGCTGCAAGAGGCCGCCAGCAGTTCCCTGCTGAAACATGAGCAGAAGGAACTGCACCGCCAGGTAGGCGAAGCCCTGGAAGGGCTCTACGCGGATCGGCTGGAGAGCATCGCCGTCATGCTGGCCCAGCATTTCAAACTTGGCGAAGATGATCCCCGCGCTCTAAAATACTTCACCACTGCCGCCGAATCTGCCGCGCGCCAGTACGCTCTATCAGAGGCGCTGGATCTGTACAATCAGGCCATCACGCTGGCAAAAAAGACCGGCGCGCCGGTCGCCGCGCTGCTGTGCGCGCGCGGTAATGTCTATGAAATTGCCGGAGAGATTGATCTCTCCCTGGCCGACCTGGACGCCGCCTTGCAGTCTACCCGCCAGAGCGGCAGCCGGGCGGAGGAATGGCAGGTGTTGATCAACCTGGGCATGGTGTGGGCTTCACGCAATTATGAAAAAGCCCATGATTACTTTGAGCAGTCCCTGGAACTGGCCCGCGCCAATGAGGATGCGCGCCAGATTGCGCACAGCTTAAATCGGGTGGGCAACTGGCACATGAATAACGATCAGCCGTTCGCCGCGCAGCGCTATCACCGCGAGGCGCTCATGCTGTTCAGTAAATTGAACGACAAGCCGGGGTTGGCCGAAACGCTCGATCTGTTGGGTATCAGCAGCGGGCTGAGCGGTGAAACGAACAACTCGGATGTGTATTACCAGAAAGCTGTGGCCTTGATGCGCGAGATCAATGATGTGCGTGGTTTGGTCTCAGCCCTGGCGACCCAAACCTTCCAGTCGCCGATGCTTGAAACGGATGTCGTCATCGGCACGGGACAGCCCATGACGGAAACGATCAAGAATGCTGAGGAGGCTTTACGCCTGGCCCGCCAGATTTCTTTTCGATCCGGTGAAGCCTACGCGTTGTTTGTGAAGTCGCAGTGCCTGGAATTGATGGGCCAGTATGGGCAGGCCGAGGAGGAAGCTCGGCTGGGGAACGAGATTGCTACTGAAATCAATCATGACCAGTGGGCCCTGGCGAGCGCGATTGTGCTGGGGACGGTCTATTACTCACTGTTTGAGATCGAGCCTGCGGTCGAATACCTGGAACATGCTTTTGAACTATCCCAAAGCACCCGCTCGCTCAACTTCTTGCGCGTAGCCGCTGGCTGGCTGGCGCGTGTCTACCTGTTGATGTCTCGCCTGCCGGATGCGGCCCGGGTGCTTGATACTGCCCTGGGAGAGAGACCCCCGGCGCTTTCGCTCGGGCAGCGTGTGGCCTGGACTGCGCGCGGCGAACTGGCCCTCGCTTCTGGCCAACCAGAGCAGGCTTTGCTGATTTCTGACCTGTTAGACCGTGACTTGCGTTACTGCCCTCCAGACCGTGTCCCAGTTCGCACCGCGATGCTGCGCGGGGAAGCGCTGGCCTGCTTGAATCGTTCTGATGAAGCGCTGCAAGTGATGCGCCAGGCGCAGCATGAAGCCCAAATGACAGGCATGAAAACCTTGCTGTGGCGATGTGATGCCTGGTTGAGCCGCTTCTATCGTGTGACAGGTCAGCCAGAGCAAGCGGAACAGCAGGTGGCCTCGGCGGTGGGCCTGGTGACCGAAATGGCTTTTACCCTTTCTGAAGAAGACCGGCGGGCGCGCTATCGCCAGAAGGCTTTGCGGGAAATCTTGCGCGCCTAAACCGGATCAGTATCTGAATAAAAAAAGAGGAGAGATAAAATGACTCCAAAACCTGTTATTCTCGCAATCGATGACGATGCGCAAGTATTAAATGCGGTAGAACGCGATCTGCGCCAGCACTACCGTGAAAACTACCGGATTCTCAAGGCTTCATCTGGCGCCGAGGCGCTGGACACTGTGCGCGGCTTAAAACAGCGCGGCACGCCCCTGGCGTTGTTTCTGGTAGATCAGCGCATGCCGCAGATGACCGGGGTGGAATTTCTGCAGAAAGCTGTTCCGTTTTACCCGGACGCGCGCAAGGTGCTGCTGACGGCTTACGCGGATACCGAGGCGGCGATTGCCAGTATTAATCAGATTGGCCTGGACTATTACTTAATGAAGCCCTGGAGCCCACCGGAAGAAAATATGTACCCGGTGCTGGATGATGTGCTGAGCGATTGGGTTGCTATCGTCTCGCAGCCGTATGAGGGCATCCGCGTGGCGGGCACGCTGTGGTCGGCGACCTCTCATGACATCAAAGACTTTCTGGCGCGCAACCGCATCCCGTATCAGTGGCAGGATATTGAGGTGAACAGCGAAGCCCGGGCGATGGTCGAGTTGCTCAGCGAGGGCAAGCACATATTGCCGGTGCTGTTCTTCCCGGACGGCGAGGTGCTGATCAACCCCGATTTTCGCACCCTGGCGGAAAAGGTTGGATTGCAAACCCAGGCCAGCCAGCCATTTTATGATGTGGTGATTGTGGGGGCTGGCCCGGCTGGACTGGGGGCGGCAGTCTATGCGGCTTCGGAAGGGCTGCGAACGGCGCTGATCGAGCGCGAAGCGACCGGCGGACAGGCGGGTACCAGTTCGCGCATCGAAAACTACCTGGGCTTTCCAAATGGCTTAAGCGGGGCCGATCTGGCCCGCCGCGCCACCGCTCAGGCCCGGCGCTTTGGGGTAGAGATTCTCACCACGCAGGAAGCGGTGGGGGTTAAGGTGGATGGGGTTTCGCGTACGGTCGTGCTGGGCGACGGCACGGAACTTAACTGCCGGGCGCTTATTCTTGCTACCGGCGTCTCGGTTCGCAAGCTGGATGCGCCGGGGATCGAAAACCTCGCCGGGCGCGGCGTTTATTACGGCGCCGCCATGACCGAAGCGGCTTCCTTCCGTGACCATCGCGTGTTTGTGGTCGGTGGAGCCAACTCAGCCGGGCAGGGCGCGATCTTCCTGGCCCGCTATGCCCGCCAGGTGACGCTGCTGGTGCGCTCGAGCGCGCTGGAGAACGGCATGTCGCAGTATCTGGTGGATCAGATCCAGGCCACACCCAATATTGAGGTGCTGTTAAACACAGAGGTGATGGAGGCCTGCGGCGATGATCACCTGGAAGGCGTGACCATCATCCACAGGGAAACGAATGAAATGCAGCGCCTGGATGGAGCGGCGATGTTCATCTTCGTGGGGGCCACGGCTCACACCGATATGGTCGCCGGGGTGATCGAACGCAACCGGGCTGGGTTCATCCTGACCGGGGCCGATCTGCTCACCAACAATCGGCGCCCTGAAAATTGGACGGCCAACCGAGATCCTTACCTGTTAGAGACCAGCATTCCCGGTATCTTTGCGGTGGGAGATGTGCGCCAGGGCGCTGTGCGGCGGGTCGCCTCCGCGGTCGGCGAAGGTGCGATTGCCGTGAGCCTGGTACACCAATACCTGCGCACAGTATAAACATGCGCTGGATACGCGTTGGATAACAAAGGTCTGGATAATATGGAACAGTCCATGACGAACTCCTGGTATCAACGGGCGCTTCAGCGAGTGCAGTGCATTGGTCTCAATGCGAATGACCCGCCCCAGATACGCTTGAACAAGAGCCTGATGGTTTCCGGGCTTCTGCTGGTGATGATCGCTACACTATCGTGGGGGGGCGCTTATGTGATCCTGGGCGAGCCGCTGGAGGGCTGGATTTCCATCTCCTACTGCTTCTTCTCACTCATCTGCCTGTTTTTCGTAAGGCGCTTCTTCTATCAGGTGCTCTACTTGCAGCTTACGCTGGGGCTGCTGCTGCCGTTTTTCCATACGCTCCTGCTAGGCGGCTTTCAGGCTTCCAGTGGAGTGATCATCTGGTCATTAATCAGCCCGTTAGGCGCGTTGTTCTTCCTGCGGCTCCGCCGGGCTGTGCCCTGGATCTTCGCCTTTCCGGCGCTGCTGGTGCTGGCGTCGCTGCTGCATCCGTTTTTCCCACAGAGCAATTCTCTGTCTCCGACGGTGGTGAATACCTTCTTTGTGCTCAATGTGAGCGCTGTTTCGGCGATTGTGCTGGTGATTCTGGCCTACTTCATTAATCAGAAGGAGAAGGCCTACGATTTGCTGGCGATTGAGCAGGAGAAGGCTGAGAACCTGCTGCTCAACATCTTGCCGGAGGAAATTGCCGCCATCTTGAAAAGCGGCGTGCACGTGATTGCCGAACTCGTTTTCGGGGGCCAGTATTCTGTTTGCCGATCTAGTAGGCTTTACCCCCCTGACGGCGCAAATGGAGCCGGTGGAGATGGTGAATTTGCTCAACCAGATTTTCTCCTACTTCGACTCCCTGGTGGAACACTACGGCGTGGAGAAAATCCGCACGATCGGGGATAACTATATGGTGGCGGCGGGTGTGCCGAAACCTCGTCCCGATCACGCCCACGCCCTGGCTTACATGGCGCTGGATATGCAAGCCTATGTGAACAGTCTGCCGCCCATTGATGGCAAACCGATCCGGTTTCGGATCGGCATTAATTCCGGCCCGGTGATCGGCGGCGTGATTGGCCGCAAAAAGTTTGTCTACGATCTGTGGGGTGACGCGGTCAACATCGCCAGCCGCATGGAGTTGCATGGGGTGGCGGGGAAAATTCAGATTACACAGTCCACTTATCAGCTGCTTCACGACGACTTTCAATGTGAAGTGCGCGGAATGATTGAAATCAAAGGCCGCGGCCCTGCGCAAACCTGGTTCTTGCTGAAGCGGCTCGAACCAGAAAGTCCGCAGAGTGTTCAGGTGTATGGACTGGAACCGTAAGGATTACGATAAGAGAAAGTGAAATGATTGAACAAAAACATCCGTCTTCGTCTGCCAGAGAGGCGGCCGTCATTACCCGTTGGGTCGCTGTCGCGCTGCTCCCATTTTTAGTGTTGGCATGGATTATTCTGTACCTGTTTCCCGCGCATACGGCGGATTGGTTTGCCTGGCCTATTCAACCCGCCATGACGGCTATGCTGATGGGCGCGGGCTATCTTTCAGGGGCTTACTTCTTTACCCGGGTCGCTACCGTGCGGGCCTGGCGGCCAGTAGCGGCCGGCTTTTTGCCGGTGGCGCTGTTCGCCGCCCTGATGGCCCTGACCACCCTTCTGCATTGGCCGCGTTTCAGCCACGATCATCTGGCTTTTATCGCCTGGGCCGGTTTGTACTTCATCACGCCGCTGCTGGTCTTTGTGCTGTGGCTGCTTAATCACCGTCTGAACCGCGCCGGGCAGGCGTCCTCGGGCCGGGTTGTTCCGCGGATCGTGCGGTTCTGGTTGGGCGGCATAGGCCTACTGCTGATGGTGGCTGGGCTTTACTTTTACGTTAACCCGGTTGAAATGATTGCTATCTGGCCCTGGGAAATTACACCGCTGACCGCGCGCTCTTTGCTGGGATTTTTTATCTTGCCGGCTGCCAGCGAACTTGCGCTGGCCTTTAAGTCTCAGTGGAACGCTTACCGCATCGTTTTGGAAGGCCAAATTTTGGCCCTGGCCCTGATCTTGCTGGGCGTGCTGCGGGCCTGGACGGACTTTGATCTGGCGAACCCTGGCACCTATCTATTTGTGGGCGGGCTGCTGTTCTTTCTCTTGACCAACCTGGGGCTGTACTTCGGTATGCGGCGCGCAGTTCGGCCTGAAAACCGCTTACTAGATCAGCCTTGACCCTGGCTGCGCGAAGACCACGCGCTGCTGTTCCCCCTTCATCCTATATTGCTTTTGTTCTCCGCTGCGTTGGACCGGTGCGGCTGCACTTCAAGGCGTGAAACGTTTCGTTTCATGATCTGTTATCAGTATAATAAGACCAGTCAGAAGGTTAAGACGCCCGGTTCAACCGGGCGATCCAATGAATACATACTGCTGTAAGCGATATGAGGAGGGATAATGCTGAAAGTTGGCTATATTGGGTTGGGATTGATGGGCAAATCAATGGCCCGCAACTTGATGAAGGCCGGTTACTCGGTGGTCGTACACAACCGCAGCCGCGGCGCGGTGGATGAATTGGCTGCCGAAGGCGCTGCCCCGGCTTCATCCCCGGCTGAGGTGGCCCGTCAGGTGGATGTGATCTTTACGAATTTGCCAGACTCACCCGATGTGGAGAAGGTAGTGCTTGGCCCCGATGGGATTATCGAAGGCGCGCATGAAGGCTTGATCTTTGTGGATAACTCCACCATCAAACCGGCTACCGCGCGTATGGTGGCTGAAAAATTAGGTGAAAAAGGCGTCCTGGCGCTGGATGCGCCGGTCAGCGGCGGCGATATTGGGGCGCGGAACGCCACTCTGACCATCATGGTCGGCGGCCCGACAGAGGCGCTCGAAAAGGTGCGCCCGTTGTTTGAGGCCATGGGCAAAAACATCACCCATATTGGCGAGGCGGGCAGTGGACAGATTGCCAAAGCCGCTAACCAGATTATGGTGGCGGCTCAAATGGTCGCCATGGGTGAACTGCTGGTCTTTGCCCAAAAGGCCGGCGCGGACCCACAGAAGGTGATTGAAGCCATCAAGGGTGGGGCGGCCCAATGTTGGACGCTGGACACTAAACCCCCGCGCCTGTTTCAAGGCAACCGCCAGCCGGGTTTCAAAGCCCGCATGCAGTACAAAGACCTGAATATTGTCATGGACAGCGCGCGCGAGTACGGCGTCCCGCTGCCTTCCACGGCTGTGAATACCCAGTTGTTTAACGCCCTGGTGCAGCAAGGTTCGGGCGACCTGGATAACTCGGCCATTGTCGAAGTGATCGAGCAGTTAGCGAATACGCATCTCAAGGATGACGGGCAGTCTTGATCTGGTCAGCATCCTGGTGATGAATATTTTCCACTTAGGGGGCCTTTGCCCCCCTGGGATGGAATGAACGTGTCGTGACAGAATAAGAATGAAAAACAGCGCTTTACCGAATGGCGTTTTCCTGCGGTCGATTCGCGTGAGCCGAGAAAAACCATGGCCCGAACGCTTCCCGTTTAACGTCCCCCTGTTGGCCTCCCTGGAGGAAATAACCTTCTCCACGCCGGTCACGTTTTTGGTAGGGGAGAACGGCTCGGGAAAGTCTACCCTGTTGGAGAGCATCGCCTGCGTAGTGGGTTCAATCACGGTCGGCAGCGCCAGTGTGGGCAAAGACCCTACGCTGGCGGCGATCCGGCAGATGATCTTTGATTTCCGCCTGACCTGGAACCGGCGTACCCGCAAAGGATTCTTCATGCGCTCTGAAGACTTCTTTGGGTATGCCCGCCAGATGGATCAGACACGCGCAGAGATGGAAGGCTATCTGGAGGAGATCGACCGGGACTATCAAGGGCGCTCGCAAACCGCCGTCGACTACGCCCGTTCCCCTTATCAAAATGAACTATCTGGAATGCAGCGCCGCTACGGTGAGGGCGTAGATGCCCGTTCGCACGGGGAAAGTTACCTGAACCTTTTTCAGGCCCGCTTTGTGCCGGGTGGCTTGTACCTGCTGGACGAGCCCGAGGCTCCGCTTTCGCCCAAGCGCCAACTATCTTTCATGGTGCTGTTACAGTCGATGGTCGCCCAGCAGGCGCAGTTCATCATTGCCACCCATTCCCCCATTTTAATGGGCTTTCCGGGCGCGTCCATTTATAATTGTGATTCCGGGCGGTTGGCTGCCGTGCAGTATGAAGATCTGGAGCACGTTTATATCACCCGCGACTTCCTCAACCATCCAAAAATGTACTTGCGCAACCTGGGTTTGAGCGGCGATGCGCCGGAAGAAAAATAAACAAATCGCATCATGGAATCCGCAAGTTGACCAGTCTGAAATGATGCAGAGTTCATCTTGCGATTTGTTTCAGAATCGTTTGGTGTGGGCGGGAATGCCACCCACACCCCATATATTACTGCCTATTTCCCTAACAAATCGTTCGTAAATGCTTTCGAGACATCCACATTGGGCATCTGCGCGTACTGCTGCAGCATATCCGCCATGCCCTGCCATTGTTCCTGGGTTTGCCAGCCCAGGCCGTGCTGGCGCGTCACGTCCGACTCGGCATCGGCCAGTTCCGAGTCCATCATAAAGCGCATATTGTCCCGGTCTGTTTCAGGCCCGGCGTACTTGAGCACGTAATCGATGGCTTCGTCGCGGTGGTCGCGCGCATATTCAATTCCGCGCATCGACGCTCGCAGGAACCGGCGCAGCGCCTCGGGCTGTTTGGCGAGCGTATCTTCTGAGGTCACGTACGTCAGGCCGAGGGTCGGCACGCCGTAATCGGCGGCATCCCACAGGGTGACATCGTAGCCCCATTTGCGGATCTGGAAGGGTTCATTCGACTTGTAAACAGGATAAACATCCACTTTGCCTTCCGTCAGCAGGCGCGGGTCAAACCCCACATTGACCAGTTCCACTTTGCTGGGATCTGCTCCCGCGGCTTGCATCAGGGCGTACAGGTCGGGCGGCGGGGTGCCCTTGTAGCCGACGGTGTGGCCTTCCCAGTCTTTCGGCGTTTGCATGCCGCTGGTGGACAGGGCTGCAAAGGCCTGCTGCCCGCGCTGCCCAATCAGGGCGATCGAGACCAGCGGCAGCCCGGGGTCCGCCCGGCGCTGAAGCATCACTGCCGCGTCCTGCGTGGTCACCTGCACCTTTCCGCTGGCGACAAGCTGCAAGTGTTCGCCGTGTCCTGGTGAGTGTTCAATCGTGACTTCCAGGCCTTCTTCGTCGAAGAAGCCTTTTTCCTGTGCTACATACACCCCCACAAACGGTAAATCGGCCTGTGGTTTATACCCGGCCATAAAGGTCAGCGCCATTCTTTCGGATGCGGTCTGGCTTTGGGGCACACAGCCCGCCAGCAGCGAGAAGAGCATCAGCGAAACCAGGAGCCAATGGAATTTTCGTGACATCATACCTCCACAGCGAAGTCTTCTTACAACAGACGTTTATTTGAAAACAGGGCGGGATTGCAGGGAAGCCTGATCTTCCGATTCGATAGGCGTCTCCTGATTCCAGAAGATGACCCGCTTTTCCAACCAGCTTAACATCCCAAACAGCAGCATCCCGGCTGACGCCAGGACGAAGATCGCGCCGAACAGGAAGGGCAGGTTGAGGTTGGTATAAGCCAGCCACATCACCCGCCCCAGCCCGCCAGAAGCCCCGGTCCATTCCGCTACGACCGCCCCAATCAGGGCCAGCGGCGCGCTGATCTTGAGCGCCGCGAACAGGTAGGTCAGTGCGGAGGGCAGGCGCAGGTGTAGGAAGATGGCCCAGGGACTGGCGCGCCACGAACGGAATAGGTCCAGCAGGGCCGGGTCGGGCCGCTGCAAGCCGCTCAAGACATTCACCAGCACCGGGAAGAAGGTCAGCAGGGCCGTGATGAGGATCTTGGGCAGCACGCCAAACCCCAGCCAGATGGTCAACAGCGGCGCGATCGCCACCATGGGCGTCGACTTAACGAGGATTGCCAGGGTCATCACGCCGCCTTCCAGGCCGGGCCGCAGTGTCAGCAGGGAAGCGATCAAAAAGCCCGCCAGTACGCCGAGCAGCAGGCCGCTCAATGCCTCGCCCAACGTGACCAGGGAGGCCTGGACATATTCGCCGGGGTGCGCTGCCAACGTGGCGATCACCCGGCTGGGCGCGGGCAGCAGGTAAGGGGGAATCGCCAACAGATGGACGAAGCCTTCCCACAGCAGGAGAAAACCCAGCACGATGCCCCAGGCGACCAGCGCCGGGCGAGAAATTTCGACAGAGGGTACTTTATGCAGGGAACGCGTGATGGTAGACATGGGTTTACTCAAAGGTCCGCAGCGCCGCGCGCAGTTCTTTGGCGCACGCTTGAAAGCCCGGCGACCATTCATCCCGCGGGCGGGGCAGATCCACTCGCAGGTCGGTCACCAGGCGGGCCGGGCGCTGGCTGAGTACCAGCACGCGGTCTGCCAGGCGCAGCGCTTCATATAGATTGTGCGTTACCCACAGGACGGTGGGACGCAGCGGCTCCCACAGATCCAGCAGTTCTTGCGTCAGGCGTTCGCGGGTCATTTCGTCCAACGCCGCGAACGGTTCATCCATCAACCATAGGCGGGCCGGCAGGGTGAGCGTGCGCGCCAGCGCCAGGCGCTGCTGCATCCCGCCTGACAGCATAAACGGGTAGGCGTCGGCTGCGTCTGCCAGGCCGACCCGCGCCAGGGCTTCTTCTGGCTGCATAGGCTGCGAACCCGCCGGTAAGAAGCGCTGCGCCAGGGCTACGTTTGCCCGGGCGCTCAACCAGGGCATCAGCGCGGGAGACTGCGCCATCCAGGCTGTGCTGCGCCCTGAGGCCGCCTGGGCTGGAGATTGTCCATCCAGGGTGATATATCCGCTGGAGGGCTGGAGCAGCCCGGCGATCAACCGCAGCAGGGTCGATTTGCCGCAGCCGCTGGGCCCAACAATGGCGACAAACTGCCCGGAAGCCGCTCGGAAGTTAAGCTCGGTCAGCACCGGGCGCGCCGCCTTGCCAGCAAACTGGTACGAGAGCGCTTGCACTTGAATATTCATCGCTTCCGACCCTTTAGGCTTTGTGGCATGCGAACATCAGGTTGAAGGACAAGTCGGGCCAGCGCGGACCGCGCAGGTAGAAGCAGCGGTTGCGGCCCAGCGTCACTTCCCCGAAAAAGTCCTGCAGCTGAAACCCGGCTGCTTCGAAGCTGTTGCGCCAGATGTTCGGCGGAAAGGTCGCCACATGGGTCTGGTCGACAAAGTTGCCTACCCGGGTCACCAGGCCGCCGACCAGCCCGTAATTGTTCGGAACTGAACCCAGCATCACGCCTTGCGGCGCGAGGGACGAGAAGATCTGTTCCGCCACCTGGTGCGGCTGGTGCAGGTGTTCGAGGATGTTAAAAACGACAATCACATCGTAGCGCCCTTCTGGCAGCCCATCCTGTTCGACGTTCGCCACCCTCACTCGCTCCCCGAAGTGCGGTTGGATGGACTGGATCGCGTAGTCCGATACATCGACCCCCTCTACAGCAAAGTGCCTTTCGGCCAGCCGGAGAAAGCCGCCCGTTCCGCAGCCGATCTCCAGCAGCCTTCCCCCGCTTTTATAGGCCATCAAGGCGTCCAGGCGGGCGTGATTGCGCTGTGAGTCGTCTGCTTCTCGGTAGGCGAAGTTTTCGTGATAGTGCTGGTTGTACTCTTTCTTAACGATATTCATGCTGCTCCTGTTTATGCTCTATTCCACCGATCAGGCCGCGCCAGCCGCGCAGGGTGCGCGGTTGGATGCGGAATGCGCGCTGCACCTTGCCGCGTAGTTCCAGAGACACTGGCTGTCCCAGGTAGCGTTGAGTCATGCGTTCGATCAGGCGCGTCAAATCGACCGCGCCCTCCTGCCCCAGTTGGATGACCTCGGCGCAGCCTTGCACCACCACGCGCCGCAGGGGCGGCCAGGGTTCGTCAATGGTCAGAGACACGTCGGGGCTGGTGAGCAGGTAATCGCCCCACTGCGACCCCTGCCACGCGATGACGAAGAAGGCTTCTCCATCCCATTCCTGCCAGACCGGAATCACGTGCGGTTTGCCGTCTGGCCGGATGCAGGCCAGGCTGGCGGCCCAGGGGCCGCGTAAGAACTGGCTCATTTCATTCGCTTCCATGGGGGTTGTGCCTGGGAGCGCCGGGCGTGAAGCCCCCTGGTACGGGGCGTAAAAAGGCGCGCCGATGCGGTAAGAAAGATGCGCGGCGCGATCACGCAGTTCATCCAGATAGGCGGCGCGTAACTGGTCTGCGCGCCAGCGGAAAGCCGGGGCGCTCAACAACAGCGCGGCCTCGGGGTGGATGCCGTCCCGGCACACCGGCAGCGCCAGATTGATCGTTTCTTCATCGACTGAGAGGTTGTAGCCCTGCGCCTGAGTATCCGCGTCGGCTGGCAGCGTGAGCACGCGCGCCGCCGCTTGCAGGTGTTTGTACACCTTCCCGGTCGTGAAGGCGCTGCGCACCTGCGCGCTGCCTTCTACCTGTGCTACAATGAAGATGCTGCTGCTGCCGCTGACTGCCGGCAGCGCCAGGGCCAGGGTTTCTTGTTGCGGCCGGGCAGCCGGAGGTTGGTGATTGACCTCCTGATAAAACGCGGTCAACAGGTCTTGTGAAGAGGGGGAGTGGGGCGCGCGCCAGGCTTGCAAGCGCGGTCCCGGCGAATAACGGCCGCGCTTACCGGCCTGTTCAACATAGCCAAGTGCTTTGAGGGTGCGCAGAATTAAAAACAGTGAACTGCGCGATAGATCAAGCTGTAAGAGCAGCTCCTGCGGGGTCCAACCTTCGGACCGCGATAGGAGCAGTTCAATCAGCCGGAGGGTACGTTCAGCCGTGGGTACGGAGAGTTCGTTTGCCATTTGATGCTATTGTATCAAATGCTGGACATGAAGTCTAGCCTGCTGGACGTTTGAACAGCAGACTTTGGATAGCGAGTATCAGTATAAGGGAGGTCATGAAAGATGTCGGAATTCGATGCATTTCAACGCGCGCGGTTGGCCTACGACCGGTTCAAGTGGTTATCCGTGGTTTCAGGAGGATCGATTGTCTTTCTGGTTGGTTTTTTAGATAAGCTCCAATCTTATCAGGTTTCACACACCTCGCTGGTGTTGGGCGTGGTGGGGCTGGCTTTTACCCTGTTTATCTCCATTGGGGTTCAGATGCTGGCCTCTGCCGCCGACCGCTGGGACGTAGACACGGTCTCGCCGCTGCTGTTAGTGTGGGAGTGGCGCTTGCTGGCCCTGGCGCTGCTGTCCTTTTTGATCAGCATCATCTTGTTAGTCACCTACCTGCTGAACAACATTCGGATCATCTAGTTTTCATATACTGACGGCAGACGCGCCGTCTTGTACAGATCAAAAGAGGACGTGGATGCGTTTTTCGCACGCGCGTCCTCTTTTTTTGTTTTTTCCTCACTGGATTTGTAATATCTTAATTTTTGTGCAATCAGCAGCCGAATCAGCAGCCGAATCACGAAAAATGGCTTAAAACGCAAAGATATTTTGTTACTGCTCAGCCTGTGGGTTATCGTATCGAGGTATTGAAAGATTGTACGAATTGGAGGAAAATCAATTCCTAACGGAGGTGTCGCTCGATGAACGAAGTTAAAAAGCACATAGGGTTCATGCCCCTCCCTATTCAGCCCCGCCTCGATCATCGCGATGGGGCTGGTCTGGGCAGCACACTCCTCTTTCCCCCTCCTGAAACATTCGATGCAATCGGAGGCCGGGCGGCTATCGCAAGACTGGTCGATGGGCTTTACGACCGGATCGAAAACGACGCCATACTGCGCCCGGCTTTCAATCGCGACCTGAACAGGGAGCGCGAAAGGCAAAAGCTCTTTTTTGAGGCGTGGTTTGGCGGCGCTCCAACCTATTTCGACGCGGATTGGCCTCCCAGTCTAAAAGCGGTGCATGCGCCCGTCTCCATCAGCCGCGGTATGGCGACCCGCTGGCTCGGACACTTCCTGGCCTCCTTCGCCGATGCGGTTAGGGCCCCGGACATCCTCGCCAACATCCAACCACTTATTTCACGCCTTGCAATGGCGCTCGTTAGCCGGGTGGACGAGCCTGTGCCGGGGGAGCGTATCCGCGACGTATCTGATCCTGCATTCCTGCGCTGCGTCCAGGGTGACGATGCGGCGGGCATCGCGCAGGCTGCCGCCGAATACCCAGGCGTGCTCCGGTTACATGGGCCGCGGCTCTTGCTGGTCGCGGTTGTTCGTGGCAAGGTCAAGGCTGCCAAGGAGCTCCTGCGCCAGGGGGTGAATGTGAATTCGGTTGCCATTCCGCCAGGCAGCGATGGGTCCGTCTATGGCCTGGTTACGCTGCCCATTACCCCGCTCTGCGGCGCGCTTGCCACGCGCCGCGGCCCTATCGTCAGGCTGCTTGTCGAGTATGGCGCGCTGTACGACATTTTCACCGCTGCGTGCGTTGGCGATCTGGATGCTGTTGGAAAATTGCTGGATTTGGCGCCCGAACTCGCCGGTGCCCGCGATCCCGCCAGCGACGTCGGCCAGATCACCCCGCTGATGCACGCGGTGTATGCCAATCAGCTTGAGGTCGCCCGGCTTTTGTTGCTGCGGGGCGCTGGTGTCGGCAAGAACAGCGTCCGATTGGTTCGGGCTGCGGCGAACCGCGGCCACAAAGCGTTGACCGATCTTTTACTTGACCATGGAGCGGACCCCACTCGGATCGGGGCCGGCGCGTGGGTCTTGTATCCTGACATCGCTGACACGCTTCTGAAAGGCGGCGCGAATGTCAACCAAGATCCAGGTGCGTGGATCGGTATGTGCTGCACAGGAAACAGCGGCCATAAGGAAAACGTGGCGCTGGCCCGGGCGCTGCTCCGCTGCGGCGCGGACCCGGCAGCGATCTATAAGGGCCGCACGGCGCTGCACTGTGCGGCAAAAGCCGGCTTCGTCCATGTGGTCGAGGCCTTGATTGAGTGCGGCGCGGATGTGAATGCCATCAACGAGCGAGGGCAGACGCCATTGGACGAGCTCGAGGATGCAGGAAAGAGCGTTGAACGAGAGCCGGTGCGGCGCTTTCTGATTGCCCATGGGGGTCAGCGGAGCAAACTTCCATAAGGTTTATGCGCGCAGGCCTAAGTTACCTTTTTTGTCACTACTCAGCATGTGGCTATCATACTTCTTCCCCTGTCCTCCTTCAAAAGAAGGGGCAAACCTCTGCCTTCCCGCCCCTGTCGCTTGGCCACTCGCCGAGGTGCGGGACGAGACAAACTTTATCCGTTGGGGGCAAAGTCCTGCCGCTCTACTGCAAAAATTTTAAGCTTTCTCCGTTTTTCGTCGAATCGCATCTGATTGCACAACCGTTATGATAAGATGGGCTTGTTTCAAACCGAATTCATTCCGCTAACCCTACTGCTGTGACAGGAGCGCCAAATGATCTCGACCGCCTCGCTGCTTGCCATCGTGTTTACCCTGCTCGTGGTGATTCTGTTCCCCACGCTCCTGGCGATTGGGATGTATATCCGCTTTCGCATTTCCTGGAAGCCGATTCTGGTTGGGGCGCTGGTCTTCCTCGTCTTCCAACTTCTGACCCGCGTCCCGCTGTTGAGCATTCTCAGCGCTACGCCCTGGTACCGTTCTCTGGCTGCCAGCCCGCTGCTGTTAGGGCTGTTCTTGGGGGTGACGGCGGGTTTGTTTGAAGAGGTGGGCCGCTGGCTGGGTTTCCGTTATCTGTTGAAGGGGTACTGGCAAACCAAAAACGGGATCGCCTATGGCATTGGTCATGGTGGTTTTGAAGCCATTTCACTGATCGGTTTGAGTTATGTCAATAATCTGGTGATCAGCCTGATGATTAATTCAGGTCAGTATGATGTGACGATGGCTCCCCAGCTTGGGTCCGCCGCGGAAGTCGTTAAGCAGACGCTGGTCAACACGCCCTGGTATCTCTTTATGATCGCTGGCGTGGAGCGCGTGATGGCGATCATTGTTCACATTGCCTTGTCGCTGGTGGTGTTGATGGGGGTACGTACTGCCCGGCCCATTTTCCTGTTATATGCCATCCTGCTGCACACGCTGTTAAACTTCCCGCTGGCGTACCTGTCCGGCTTGCCCAACGGCTGGGTCCTCTCTGAGGTCTATCTGTTGACCCTGGCGATAATCGCTTATCTCTTTATCCGCCGCAGATGGCAGCACCGTTCAGAGGTGCAGCCGCCAGCAGCAGGTGAACTGTCCTCGTGATAAAAAATCCCCGGCGCTTGAAAAAGCCGGGGATTTTGCTGTCTAGAAGGCTTGATGTTCAGTGCGCGCGATGATTTCGTCTTGCAGCGCTTCACTCAGATCGCAGAAGTAGTCGCTGTATCCCGCCACCCGCACGATCAGGTCACGGTGCTGCTGCGGATGCAGCTTGGCGTCGCGCAGCGTTTCGGCGTCTACCACATTAAACTGGATGTGATGCCCGTCCAGCTTGAAGTAGACCCGCACCATCTGGACCAGCCGCTCCAGCCCTTCATCCTCTTTCAGTAACTGAGGGGTGAACTTTTGATTCAGCAGGGTCCCGCCAGTGCGGGCATGATCCATCTTCGCCACCGAGCGCAGCACTGCCGTCGGCCCGCAGCGATCCGCGCCCTGCACGGGTGAGACGCCTTCTGAGAGCGGCTGTCCGGCCCGCCGGCCTTCGGGCGAAGCGCCCATTACCGAGCCAAAGTAGACGTGCGCGGTGGTCGGCAGCAGGTTGATGTGGTACGCTCCGCCGCGTGTGTTGGGTCGTCCTTCAACCGCGCCATAATAGGCTTCGAATACGGCCTGCATCACGCTGTCGGCGCGGTCGTCGTCGTTGCCAAACCGGACTGTGCGGTTCAACAGGGTCTGGTGCAGGCGGCCAAAGCCCTCAAAGTTCGCTTCCAGCGCCGCCAGCAGCTCTTCCATCGAAACCGTTTTCGCTTCATAGACATGCTGCTTCATCGCCGCCAGACTGTCAGTGATCGAACCCAAACCGACGCCCTGAATATAGCTGGTGTTATAGCGCGCGCCGCCCGCGTGGTAATCCTTGCCGTTCGTGATGCAGTCGTCAATCAGCATGGACAGAAACGGCGCGGGCAGGTAGCTGGCATACAGCCGCTCGATGACGTTATTTCCACGCACCTTGATATCCAAGAAGTAGCGCATTTGCTGCTCGAAGGCCGCGAACAGCTCCTCAAAGGTCGCAAAGCTGCGCGGGTCGCCTGTGATGAGGCCAATTTGCTTGCCGGTGCGCGGGTCCAGGCCGTTATGCAGGGTGATTTCCAGAATCTTTGGCAGGTTGAAGTAGCCCGTGAGAATGTAAGCCTCTTTGCCAAACGCGCCCACTTCCACGCAGCCCGACGATCCACCCTGCCGCGCGTCTACCAGCGCCTTGCCCATCCGCACCAGTTCTTGCGTGATGAGATCCGCATTAAAGACCGAGGGCTGCCCGAAACCGGTGCGGATGATGCGCGCCGCCCGTTTGATGAAGCGGTCCGGGTTCTTTTTGCTAACCTGGATCGAGGAGGAGGGCTGCAGCAGGCGCATTTCTTCGATCACATCCAGCAGCAGATAGCTGACCTCGTTGACTCCGTCCGAGCCATCCGGCCTCATCCCGCCCACGTTAATCTGGGCAAAGTCGGTATAGGTGCCGCTTTCCGCCGCTGTCACGCCCACTTTAGGGGGCGCGGGCTGGTTATTGAACTTGACCCAAAAGCACTCCAGCAGCTCTTTAGCCGTTTCGCGGGTCAGCGAGCCGTCTTCCAGCCCTTGTTGGTAAAAGGGATACAGATGCTGGTCCAGCCGCCCCGGGCAGAAGGAGTCCCAGGTATTCAGTTCGGTGGTCACCCCCAGATGCACAAACCAGTAGTACTGCAAAGCTTCCATAAAGCTGCGTGGGGCGTGCGCCGGAACCCATTCGCAGGTTTGCGCAATCTGTTCTAACTCAGCCCGCCGCTGCGGATCGCTTGCCTGCCGCGCCATTGCCCGCGCTTTTTCCGCGTACCGTTCGGCGTTCCGGATCAACGCGCCCGCGCTGATCTGCATCGCTTTGAGTTCTTCTTGTTTCGCGTAGGCATCAGGATCGCTGAAGAAATCCAGGTGAGCCAGGGCGCTTTCAATTTCACGCTGAAATTCAAGCATTCCTTTGTGATAGATCTTGTCGTCCAAAACAGTATGCCCCGGCGAGCGCTGCTCCATAAACTCGGTGAAAATACCGGCTTCATAGGCCTCCAGCCATTCCGGCATCATTTCGGCGAAGATGCGCTCGCGCATGGTGCGGCCCTGCCAGAAGGGGATAATTTCTTCGGCATATTCCCGCCGGTCGTCCGGACTGACCTTGAAGGGAATCTTCTCGCGCAAATCGAGCAGGTCCAGGTCGTTGAGGGAGTGACAGCACAGCTCTGGGTAGGTGGGAGTCGCTTTGGGGGCTGGCCCTTTTTCGCCCACGATCAGTTCGCCTTCCCCGATGTAAACACTTTTCTGTTCCATCAGGTAAGCGAACGCACGCGCGCGAAAGACAGGGGTCGATTCCAGCTTGCCCTGCTGGCGGTAGAAGTCGGTCAGCAGTTGGGCGCGCTCGGTAGAGATGGTTGGAACGGCATCCAGGCTTTGCTGCCGGAGAAACGCAACACGGGGCGAGAGAGACATGGGGCTAACCTCCAATTTTGACAGATAATCCACGCGCGCGCAGGCTTTGCGCCAGCGCCTCCACCTGTTCAGCGGTCGGTGGGCGTGTGTCGGGTAGGCGGTAAGTGCGCGCCAGGCGGTCATATTTTCCAGCGGCGGCGTGATGATAAGGCAGCAGGTCCACGCGCTGCACGGCGGGCAGCGCCAGTGCCAGTTCGCTGAGCGCGCGCAGGTTGGCTTCGTCGTCGTTAATCCCTGGGATGAGCGGCACGCGCAGGATTGTTGGGTGTCCCAGTTCAGCCAGCTTGCGCAGGTTTTGGAGAATAAGGTGGTTAGAAACCCCCGTGTACTGGCGGTGGCGCGTGTCATCCATCAGCTTAAGGTCATATAGGAACAGGTCCACCAGCCCGCGCACGCTGTCCAGTGTTTCCCAGGCGGCATACCCGCTGGTATCCAGCACCGTGTGAATTTCCTGAGTCTGGCAGGCTTGCAGCAGCGCCAGCAGAAACGCGCGCTGCTGCAAGGGCTCGCCCCCCGAGAAGGTCACACCGCCGCCCGATTCATCGTAAAAGGTAACATCCCGCTCGATCTCTGCCATCACTTCCGCCACGCTGACCGCTCGCCCCACCTGTTCACGCGCCTCTGCCGGGCACGCCGTCAGGCAGGTTCCACAGCGCGTGCAGCGCGTCCGGTCGGTGAGGACGCTGTCTTCCACCTGCGCGATGGCTCCTTGCGGGCAGACTTCAACGCACGCGCCGCAGCGGATGCAGCGGTTATCCCACAGCATGATCTCTGTCTGCCGGGATTGGCTTTCGGGATTGTGGCACCACCAGCAGTCAAGCGGGCATCCTTTGAAGAAAACAGTTGTGCGGATACCTGGTCCATCGTGGACCGAAAATTTGCGGATGTCAAAAACAAAACCAGAAGGTAAGCTGCTCATAAAATGATTTAGAACCTGTCAGACACACCTAACAATATTTGAGTAGGACTTTATTATAAAGAGTTTTCAGGCCCGATGGGCTTTTTCAATGGACTTCAAAAGCCCCACATTTTTTGTTCCAGTGTACAATCATCTTGGAAATTCATCCGACAAACGTGAAAAGAATATCCGCTTAACCAATCTTTCACAGCTTTAAGCAATAAAGAAAAGGAGCGCCGTTCGATGGAATTGAATGCTTCAGCAGTGGAGTCGACTGAGGTGCTTGCTCTCTGGCCCCAGGGAGCGCCGGGTTCTGAAAATTGGCAGCAGGCTGAAGAGGAGACCCGCATGCCGCCGCACGGTCTGCCGGTGGTGCGCAACGTGATCCAGCCCAGCTTGACGGTCTACCATCCGGTCGCTGCGAATGGTACAGCGGTCATTGTCTGCCCCGGTGGCGCTTTCCACTTTCTCGCCATCGAACACGAAGGCCGCCAGGTGGCGAGCTGGCTCGCCGCGCAAGGGATCACCACCGGTATTCTGCGCTACCGGCTGATTCAAACCGGCGCGAATCTGGCAGAAGAAGTGTCGCAGCATATGAACGACCAGCAGACAATGGGAAAACTGATGAGTGAGCTCTACCCGTTGATCGAAGCGGACGGCTGCCAGGCGGTTCACCTGGTGCGTGAGCACGCCGCTGAGTGAGGTCTCTCTCCACAACGCGTAGGTATGATGGGCTTCTCAGCCGGCGGCGCAGTCACGACCACCACTGCACTCCAACCCCATCCAGAAGATCGCCCCGATTTTGCCGCTGTCATTTATGGCGCGGTTTTCGAGGAGGTGAAGGCGCCTCCCGCTGCGCCCCCGCTGTTTGCGCTCTGCGCTGCGGACGACCAGATGGCGGTCACCGGCAGCCAGTATCTTTTTAAGGCCTGGAAGGCGGCGGATCGCCCGGTGGAAATGCATATTTACGCTAAAGGCGGGCACGGCTTTGGCATGACGCCGCATGGCCTGCCCACCGACACCTGGATCGAGCGTTTCACCGACTGGCTGCGCTCGCTGGAATTGCTGTAAGCCTACCTGTTCGTGGCTTGCCGGGAGAGGAAGAACGTATGAAGACGCTGGGAAAACCCTTTGCGGTTGGACGCACGGCTGAAGTATACGCCTGGGAGGATGGCGCTGTCCTCAAGTTATACCGGGATTGGTGTCCGTCTAACTGGGCGGACTACGAAGGGCGCATTGCCCGGCTTGTTTCTGAGGCTGGCGTTCCTTCCCCGAAAGGCGGCGAGATTGTTGAGATCGACGGGCGCAGGGGCATTGTCTACGAGCGCGTGGATGGCCCAGACATGCTGGCGCAGATGAGCCGCAGCCCGGTTAAGGTCATCTACTTTGCCCATATGCTGGCAGACCTGCACTTTGAGATGCACCAACATCCTGCCCTCGGTTTTCCCTGTCAACAAGAGCAGTTGGAACGCAGTATTCAAGCCGCGAAGACTTTACCGGAAGATCTGCGCGCGCAGGCCTTGCAGGTTCTGGCGGGCCTGCCGCGCGGCGACCGGTTGTGTCACGGCGACTTTCATCCGATGAATGTCATCCTGACGAAAAACGGCCCGATGACGATTGACTGGATGACGGCATCTCAGGGCGACCCTGCCTCAGACGTGGCCCGCACCAGTCTGCTGCTGACCTTTGGCGATCCACCCAGCGGCGCTGCGCGCCTGCTGCTGAAGCTGGTGCGTAACCTGTATTACCGCAGCTATTTTCAGCATTACCAGCGCCTTGCGCCCCAGGTCACTGAGAACTTCCACCGCTGGCAGTTCGTGCAGGCCGCGGCCCGCTTGAATGAAGACATTGCGTCGGAGCGTGAAAAGACCCTTCAGTTTATCCGCGATCGGATGGCGCGCCTGTAGCCGCCTGCGCGCCCGCTTAGGTTCCTTCATCGGCGGTCTTTGGGTTGGTTCGTCAGCGGACGGCGGCAGGCTGGTTACAAGGGGCAGCTGATCACAAATCGGCAGAGGGCGTTTTCACAGCCTGCTCAAACCACTTGCGGATAAACGGCCAGGCTCCGTCTTTGTAATAGCGGTGACCGCCCTGACCTTCGTACAGTTGGCAGCGCTCAGGCACGCCTGCCGCCTGATAGACTTTCTTCAACGCAGCAAACGCCTCGCGGGTATGTTGGTTTGGGAAGATGGGGTCCTCTACTCCCGAGATCGCGCAGAACGGGCGCGGCGCGATTAACCCGGCGACATCGTACATTTCGCCTAACGTCAGAATGCCTGGCACATAATTGCACTCGCAGTGGTGAATGCTGCCAATCGACCCCTGGAAGGTGCAGAAATACGAAGAGGGCACTGCCACCGTAATCCGTGGATCGCAGGCAGCCGCAAACAGCGCCGTTGTCCCGCCGCCCGAATTGCCGGTGATAGCGATCCGCGCCGCGTCCACATCTGCTCGCCCAGTCGCCCAGTCGATCAGGCGCTCGATATCCCAAACCCGGTCACCGATGGGCGTGCGCCCTACCAGCACATCATGCAGCAGCAGCGTGTGGCACGAAGATAACTTCTGTTCCGCCTGATCCTTGGCGTTCCGCGTTTCGCCGAAGCCGCGCGCGGTGGGGGCAATCACCACGTAACCTTCACGTACCGCCTGCACGGCGATATCGCGTTCTCCTTCGCGGATCGAGGCTTCTTCCTGTGGGCTGTGGAAAATCCCGGCGTAGATATAAGGCTGACCGTGTCCATGCGGCGTGAGCACCAGGGGCAGCCTGCCGTTAGACTGCTTCGGGCGCAGCAGGTAAAAGGGCAGCGGTACGTCTGGTTCCACCCACAGCCGCCAGGTCTCGCGCAGGTAATCGCCCAGGTCTTCCACCTGCTGCGGTTCAGCGCGCGGCGCAAAGTCCGCTGGCAGCAGCGCCTGGATGCTGTCCAGTCCGAGCAGACGCCGTAACGCGGGCCGAAAGGTTTCTTGCCAGGCTTGCACGTCGGCTGGCTCACTGGCGCGGAAGGCGAACCGGGCCGGAGACGATCGGTACAGGCGTGCGTCGTGCTTTTGGGAATCAAACAGGGCCATGCTTCGCTTCCTTGACCTTTCGTAATGGTGTGACCGGTAGAGACGCAGCCCCTACCGGTCAGGCACGCTACTTTTTAAAAATCTGCGCGATGCGCTCCATATCGAACTTCTCAGAGCGGTCATAACTGTAGATGCCGTTCTGTTCCTGTTCGACATCGGTGAGCTGCGTGTAGCAGAAACCAGCCACATGCTCTAACGCGTTCAGGGTGTCGATCATGCCTTCCAACCGCGCGTAGAACGCGTCCAGGCTGCGCGGCCCTTCGCCGTACCCCCATGAGTTTTCCGCGAACGGGCGGCGGTCTTCCGGAATCCACTTGATCCCACCAAACTCATCTACCAGGTAGGGCTGGCCTTCGTACTCCGCTTCTCGCTCTGGGAAGTTGCGGAAGGGCTGTCCCTCTTTTAGCGACAACTGTTCTTTCAATTTGGCCGGATCTTGCTCATAGGTATGCACTGTCCACAGGTCGGTGCGCGCGTGAGCGTAACCGCTGGCGTCGTTAACCGGGCGGGTGGGGTCCAGCGAGCGCGTCAATTCATAGGCGTCAATGTGCAGACGGTTGTGCTGGCGGCGGTCGCCGGTATCCCAGGTCTCATTGAAAGGCGTCCAGGCGATAATCGAGGGGTGGTTGCGGTCGCGCACCACGATCTCACGCCATTCGCTCAAGAAGTTGCGCGCGCTGACCACGTCTTTCACGTCGATGCCCCAACTGGAGGACTCGCCCCAGGTCAGGTAGCCCAGTTTGTCGGCCCAGTAGTGGAAGCGTTCTTCGAATACCTTTTGGTGCAGGCGCGCCCCGTTAAACCCGGCTTGCATCGAAAGTTCGATGTCGTGCTTTAGTGCCTCATCGGAGGGCGCGGTCCAGATACCGGTCGGGTAGAAGCCCTGATCGA
Organism: uncultured Chloroflexia bacterium; assembly: GCA_963791025.1. GTDB lineage: Bacteria > Chloroflexota > Anaerolineae > Anaerolineales > Anaerolineaceae > DSYU01. The sequence continues at coordinate 50,954 of CAWBQF010000003.1, forward strand.
GCACCAGCCGCAGGTAGAAGGGCTGGTTGTTGAGGAACACCTGACTGCCTTCCACGTGTACTTTGCGCAGACCCGCGTAGCTGCTGACCCTGTCGAGCGTTTCGCCCTGCTCGTCTACCACTTCCAGCACTAGGTCATACAGGAAAGGCGCTTCAGGGGTCCAGGTTTTCGGCTCTACCACGCGTAAGACGGTTGAAAGCCCGTTGCCAGCCGGCGTAGAAACCTGGCTGATCATGGTTTCACCGTCATAGAGGCTGGCGCGGAAGTTTAAACCGCGCCGGTTGGCGAAGAAGGTCGGCGTCACGATGAAGCGGGCGCTGTCCAGGTCCGGTACAATCATGACGGACTGCAAGCCCTGCGGGTGAACTGCTTCCATCCAAACCGTTTGCCAGATACCCGTCGTGCGGGTGTACATGCAGCCATACGAACTGAACTTCTCGGACTGTTTTCCGCCCGGCTGAACCCTTGAACGCACTTCGTCTCGAACATACACAACCAGTTGATGGGTTTGGCCCGGCTTGACATATCGCGTGATATCAAACGTGAACGAAGCGGTGCCGCCCCAGTGACGACCCACGCTTTGCCCATCGATAAAGGCTTCGCATTCGTAGTCTACCCCGCCAAAGTGCAGCAAGATGCGCTGATCCTGCCACTCGACTGGCACTTCCAGCTTGCGGTGATACCACATCATCTCAATAAAGTCCGTGTGCCCCACCCCCGAAAGTTCGCTTTCAGGGCAGAAGGGAACCTGAATGGTCTGGTCAAAACCACTGCTGTGCTGTAAACCGCGCTGCATGCCCGACTTACCAGGGTCAAAGGTGAAGCTCCAGGGACCGTTCAGGTTTACCCAGGCGGGCCGGTAAAACTGGGGGCGTGGGTATTCGGGACGCGGTCCACTGGCTGTTGCTGATTGCGATACTGCGGCTGAATCCATTGTTTCTCCTATGGACTGGATATTGTTTTGGTTTGCTGCTGGAAATTCGACGTGTATCTTTTGAACGATTTGTGTTCAGCAGGGGCTGCTTAATTGTAGCGCATCTCCTGCCGCGCCGCCGTTTTTTCAGGCATCTGTCTACCTTAGTGACAGGTCCCGGACCCCGCGTCTGTGAAGCCGCTGCCCTCCACCGAAAGGAACTCCCACGTGTAGTGATCTGGATAGAGCGTAAACTTAATCACCCCGTGCGTATCATCGTTGCGCACTTCGCTGTTCGGCAAAGGCGGTTTGTTGTAATCCCGCAGGTATGCTCCACCCGTGCCCACCACAAACTCTCGGATTCCCTCTGCTGTAGCGTTGCCATCCGCGTCTTGAGGGGCAAAGCGTTCATAGCTGTGGTCGTGCCCATTTACCACTACATCTGCCCCATATTCTTGTAATGCCCGCCAGAACGGCGAGACCGCTCCCGTATTGCCAGCCGGGCCAGAACTCCAGCGTGGATGGTGCCAGTAGGCCAGCGTGCACTGCTGCGAAGCATGGGCTGCCAGGTCGGCCCGCAGCCACTGCTCCTGCATCGACCCAATCCCACAGGCGACCTTGTTGCAGTTGCTGTTGAGCGCCACAATATGCCAGTCCCCCAGGTCGTAGCTGTAGTAGCCTTCCCCAATTTCACCCGCCGCCGGGCCAAAGAAGGTGAAGTATGGCGCTGCTTTAGAGGTACGGTAGTCATGGTTGCCGGGGCTGGGGTGCGTGCGGTCCTGGTACTGCCCCCACGATGGCCCATAGCAGTTTTGATACTCAATCATCTTCCCATCTTCATACGCCACGTCGCCCGCGATGAAAATGGCCGCGTCCGGATACTGCCCCAATACCGCCGCCGTCTTTTCATCCACATCCTCCCCGCATACCGCCACATCTCCCGCACCGATCAAAGTGGCTGGGGTCGGAGTCGGTTCTGGTGTGGGCGTTGCGCCAGGTGCATGGGTCGCTGTCTCGGAAGGCGTCAGCGTCGCGGGTGGTGCTGTTTCTGTAGGCGTTGCGAAAGTGGTGTTCGTGGTCGCTGGACCGGACTGGGTCTCTGTTTGCAGCGCCGCCGGTTGGCAGGCGGTTAAAGTCAGAATAACCATCAGGAAGGCAAGGAAAAACTTTGAGGAATGGTTCTGATTCATATCAATTTGGAATATATCCCAGTCTAGTCGCTGGTTTTTTTTGGCCTGGTGACGATTCTCGGCGGCCTTACGAAGCGCTGAGAGGATGTTGTTTTCTTGTTCGGCTGAGCCGCGAACCTATAGAATGTAATACAGCAGCCGCTGCGCCCTTTGCGCCGCCGCGATGCCGCTGGTCAGCTTAAACATCACCCGATAGAACCATCCCAGCTTGTCAATATCCGCCGATTGGCTGAAAAACCATTCCGTTTTCAGGTGTATCCCCGGCGCCCACTGCTCGATTTGGTGAGGATCGTCGATGCCCCACCGGATCACCGCTCTGGTTTTCTGGATGGACGGGTGTCCTTTAATCCGGTCCGCCGTCAGCTTGCTGAATGCGTCGCATACCAGGTGGCAGCCCGGGAACCGCTTGTGCAGGCACAAAAACAGCGCGCGTACATCTGCCTCTTCCAGGTACATCAACAGCCCTTCCGCCACCACAAACACCGGGCGTTCTCCCGCCCGAATCTGATCCACCCAGTGTAAATCCGTCACCGACGACGCGATCATGTGGTAACGGTCTGTTTCCTCATAAAACTTGCGCCGCAGCGCGATCACGTCCGGCATGTCCAGGTCATACCACAGCGCCTGCTCGTGCGTCACCCGCGCACAGCGGCTGTCCAGCCCGCATCCCAAATGCAGGATCACTCCGTTCGGGTGCTTATCCAAAAACGCGCGGGTGTATTCATCCAGTTGTTTCGCGCGCATGCGCAAGGTCACCGCTGTTTTCTCTGGGACCTTCAGCTGCGCAAAGTCATACTGCGCCCCGGCGAGAATCTGTTGTGCTTTTTCATCCACCAGAACCGGGTTGGGCTGCGCTTTTGCGTATAGCGGGATCAGCAGCGTTTCCTGTTCTTTCGTCAGTGCGATTTTCTCTTTGGTGCTCATGGTGTCTCCATACTTGGACGGACCATCACTTTGTCTTGCGCGCAAACAACATCAGCAGCAGCAAACTGCCCGCTGCCACCCCCAGCGTAATGAACCACACCGGAGAGGTCTGCTTTACGGGGGCGGCGGCTGCCTCCGGGCTGGCGGTCGCCGCGACAGCCGTCCGCGAGGGGAGCGGTGTGGGCGTGCTGGTCGGCTTGATCGTCGCGGTGGGCGTGGTAGTGGCTGGCCCAGGCGTGGGGGTGACGGTGGCGGGCGGCGTCACCTGCAAAACCAGCTTTTGCTCCGGGTGCAGGATCGAGGCGCTGTTTAACCCGTTCCAGGCCATCAAATCCGCCACCTGGACTTCATACAACTGCGCGATCCACGACAGCGTTTCACCGCTCTGGATCACGTGATAGTACTTGCCGTCACTGGCGGGCGTCAGCTTCTCGACCGGCTTCAGTGGTCGTGGAGTCGGGCTGGGCGTCACATTCCCCGGGTAGATGAGCAGCTTTTGGCCGATTTGCAGCGGCCAATCGAGCTGAATGCCGTTCAGCGTCAGGATGGTATCCACGCTAACGTTGTAGGCCTGGGCAATCGTACTCAGCGCCTGGTAGGGTTCCACCGTGTGAATGATCTTGCCATCCTTGTCGGGTGTGCTGGTCATCACCATTCCGACCGGCGTGGGTGTGGCGTAACCGGCTGTGTTGCTGTCTGGGATGAACAATTTCTGGCCGATTTGCAGCTTCGAATCTCGTGAGAGGTTATTCCAGGTCTCAATGTCTTTGATCGTGATTTTGTACGCAATCGCGATCGACCAGAAAGACTGCCCCGACTCAACCACGTGGTAAATTTTTCCATCCGCGTCGGGCGTGGCAATCTTGACCGGCACAATTAACTGCGAGATGCCCCCCGCGCGGCCCTGGTCGGTACTGCCCCCCGGCTGCGTGGTCGTCCCGCCCGGCGAGGTATATTCCCCGCACGACTTGCCCGAAGTATAGGCGGCTTGCAAAACATAGTAGGTCATGCCGTTCGATGACTTCGCCACGCCCGCGCCTACATTACAATAGGCGCCATTGACCGCCGGGATCATGTGCGAATTGTCCGACCAGACCAGCATAATCTCGTCGATGGTGTGATGGCTGCCCACCGCGAAGTTTTCCGTCCCCCATACTTTCGCTCCACCGCCGTACCCGGCTGATTGCAGCCGCCCAGAAACATCGCCAATATGCCACGACATCTGGTTAGCCGCCATAATCTCGGCTGTCGACTGCGCCACCGCGTCGATGATCGGGTCTTCCACCAGCGCCGGCAGTCCATACGACGTGCGCAGGGTGTTCATGGCAATGATCAAGTCATACGCCGTGACGCCATCCGACTGCCCTTCCGGCTCCATCGGTTGGTCGGCCTGTACCCTGTTTGCCGGAGCGAGAAGCCCGGCCAGCAGTGTCAAGAGAAGAAACCATTGGATTGTAGATTTGATGTGCACAAAGCCATTATAACGGCTGATTGCCTCCTTTGCATCCCTTTTGGGCGCGCTCACTCAGAAATTCAGCCCTTTCCAGGGCGAGATCCAGCCGATGCAAACCGTACAAAAAGTTGAAGCGCCCTTTCATTCAAGATATAATCCCAATGTTGATAAACATAGTATTGTTTACGTCCGCTGGAACGGACCGGGGGGAGAAAAGCGACTTTAAGCGATGACAGAGCCTGTTCTTGGTATTCATCACATCACCGCGATTGCTGGGGATCCGCAGCGCAACCTCGACTTTTACACAAAGGTCTTGGGTCTGCGCCTGGTCAAGCTGACCGTCAACTTCGATGATCCCGGCACCTACCACTTTTACTTTGGCGACGCGTCCGGTCATCCCGGCACGATCCTGACCTTTTTTCCCTGGGTCAATATTCGGCGCGGGCGGCGTGGGACCGGACAGGTGGGCACAGTCGCCTTTCAAGTTCCGCTCAATTCATTCGGGTATTGGGTAGATCGCTTCAAACAGCACGACATTACCACCTCAACCCCTTTCCAACGCTTTGATGAGCAGGTTCTCACCCTGCTCGACCCCGACGGTCTGCCGGTTGAGTTGATTACCGCACAGCCGGGTGAGAGCGCGGCAGATCCCTGGACGGGCAGCCCGGTTTCTCTAGATCACGCCGTTCGCGGTTTTGCCGGGCCAACCCTGCTGTTAGAAGGTTTTGAGGAAACCGCCGACTTGCTGACACGCGCCTTTGGCATGACGCGGGTGCAGCAGTCGGGCCAGCGCTTCCGCTTCTCGGCCGGCGATAGGGTTGGGGGGCATGTGGATATCGAAGTTCGCCCCAACGAGTCCTTTGGCAGCATGGGGGCCGGGGTGGTTTATCACATCGCCTGGCGTGTGTCTAATGAGGCAGAGCAGTTAGCCTGGCGCGAAGCCCTGGTGGAGCGCGGCTTAAATGTCACCCCCGTCATCGACCGCCAGTACTTCCGTTCCATCTACTTCCGCGAACCCGGCGGCATCCTCTTCGAAATCGCCACCGATCCGCCCGGATTCGCCACGGATGAAACGCCTGAAACTCTCGGCACGCACCTTAAGCTGCCAGAGTGGTTGGAGCCGCGCCGCGCGACCATCGAATTGGTTTTACCGCATATCAAGCTGCCTCAAACCCAAGAATTGGATGCTCACTAACCTGGCCCAGGCTGGCGCTTCCCTCGCATCTGCCCGCGCCGCTGTCATTCTGCTGCATGGGCGCGGGGCCAGCGCCGGCTCCATTCTCACGCTGGTCGATGAGCTTTTCCCGCTTGGCTCGCTAGAGACACAGTCCCTGGCCTTTCTCGCGCCTCAGGCGCCTGGTTATACCTGGTATCCCTACAGTTTTCTCGCCCCCATCGACCAGAACGAGCCTTATCTTTCCAGGGCCCTGAACATGCTCTCTGACCTGCTGTCCCAGTTACAGCAGCACCACCTGCCGTCTCAGCGCGTCGCGCTCTTAGGGTTCTCACAGGGTGCTTGCCTGGCGTTGGAATTTGCCGTCCGCCATGCCCACCGTTACGGCGCTGTGATTGCGCTTAGCGGCGGCTTGATCGGCCCGCCCGGCGCAACCTGGAATACATCCGGCTCTCTCGCGGAAACCCCGGTGTTCCTCGGCTGCTCTGATGTCGATCCACATATTCCCAAATCACGCGTTCTCGAATCAGCCCAGGTTTTGGAGCGAAAGGGCGCCCAGGTGACCACCCACCTTTACCCCAACCTGGGTCACACGATTAATGAAGACGAAATAACGTTTACCCGCCAGCTTCTTCGCGCGTTGGATACTACCTGACCTTTTTGGACCTTTTCGATCCCCCCGTTGTATAATAAGACGACTCGCGATTTTCAGCTAATTATCATACAAAGATTTGGTGGGAACATTGTCGTGAAAAGTTCCAAGGCTTTGATCATTCTATCCATGCTAACCGGTCTGTTCGCGCTGATTTAATCCGGCGTGGGTCTGTTCTGGCAGAACGGTGGCAGTCCTTCTGATTTTACGACCCTGCACGGTCAGACGGTCCAAATGTACGGGCAGGGCATCTATGCCTTCGATACTTCCTTTAAAGCCCCGATCCTGCGCGGTACAGATGCGCTCACCTTCTTTATTTGCGTCCCGCTGTTGGTAGTCGCTTTGCTTCTCTACCGGCGTGGTTCGCTGCGCGGCGGCTTATTCCTGGTTGGCGTTCTCTCTTACTTCCTGTATAATTCCGCCTCGCTGACCTTGGGCGTTGCCTACAATCCCAGCTTTCTGCTCTACGCCGCCTTCTTCTCTGCCAGCCTGTTTGCCTTCATCCTGGCGTTCACTGCGGTCGACACCCGCCAGCTTGCCGCTCATGTCTCCCCTGGTCTGCCGCATCGCGCCATCGCCGCCCTGATGTTTGTTTCAGGCCTGGGCCTGCTCTTTGTCTGGCTGGGTGACATCATTCCTCCCCTTCTGCATGGAACCTATCCCGCCATCGCCAGCTATACCACAGAAGTCACTTACGTCTTTGACCTCAGCATCATTGTCCCAGTCTTGATTCTTACTGGCATCTTCCTCTTGCGCCGCGCTCCACTAGGCTACCTCCTGGCGCCCATGATGCTCGTCATGCTCACCATCGTCGGCCTGATGGTCACCCTCCAGACCGTCTTCCAGACGCTGGCTGGCATCACCCTCACGCCCGGCGAACTGATCGGCAAAGCCGGTTCCTTTGTCATTCTGGCCCTGGTCGCCTTCTGGCTGAATGTGCGCTTCTTTCGCAGCATCGCTAAGCCAGCCGCCGCCCGCCGGAAGTTGAAACCTTCCAGGGCATAAACGCACCCTTACGAATACCGTTCAGCTTGCAGGGTGAACATCTGCGCGTATTCGCCTCGCTAATGCCCCTTTTTCTTCTCTTTTTTCGTTCCTGGCGCAGTTGCTGCTTTTATCTGAAAGGCATCAATTGAGGATGAAATTCATAATTGTTTTGCGAGGAGCCTCCCTCTATAATGAAAGTGTCCACAATTTGGGTGCTGTTTGCTTCATTTTTTGGGTGAACTGTCCGAGTTCCATTGCATGATAAAAAATGAAGTGCAGCCCGCCTGGAACTGGAGGGAATCCCGATGAAGACCTTGATTGTGTATGATTCGTATTTTGGCAACACCGAAAAGATCGCTAGAGCGATTTGTACCTCGCTGGATTCGCTGGGCGATGTGCAGATCTTTAGAGTGAGCGAAGTTCGGCCCGACCAGTTAGCGGGGGTAGATTTTCTGATCGTCGGCTCTCCTACGCGCGCTTTCCGCCCCTCTCCTGCCATTCAGGCCTATCTCAAAGGCCTTCCAAAGGATGCGCTCACCGGCCTTCGTGTAGCAGCTTTTGACACACGGATCAATCCGGAAGAGACAAATTCAGCCTTCCTGCGCTTCATGGTCAAACTCTTTGGCTATGCCGCCAAACCCATCGCCAACCAGCTTGCAAAGAAAGGCGGGCAGTTGGTAGCCCCACCGGATGGCTTTTATGTAAAAGACACCGAAGGTCCGCTGAAAGAAGGAGAAATGGAACGTGCCGCGAACTGGCTAAACAGAAGCCTTAATCCCGCCAATTGAAAACAAAGCCCAATGGCTTGCGAAACCGCGCGCGAGCCGCGCCGCTTTGTAAGCAGATTTTGCACCTGGACTGGTGATCTGCCGTTCAGCTAAAAAGGCTTCCGCTTCTGGTCATTCCGCCAGGGGTGGTTCTGTCAGGTGCCCAAACAGGTCACCCAATTCAGGCACAGCCATTCCCTGCATGCCCAACATCAGGGCAAGCTCCCCGCCGTGATGAATATCGTGCGTTAAAATCCGCCAGATGGTCCACTGATAAGAGACCGCGTACACCTTTCCCCAATATTCGTGTTTGTAAGATCGTTTCAGGTCGTCCACTGACCATTGCTGCAGCGTGTCGGCGATCATCTGCCAGGAGAGTTTCAGCCATTCGAGAATCAAATCGCGATCTTCAGCCGCCGCCGCTGGGTCCACTGTGGCGGCTCTCCCTGCCAGTTCAAGACTGCCAGGCGCTGGCATCCGTGCAAACCAGTCAATCCGCCCCAGGGCAATATGGCTGGCGACCTCTCCCACTGAGCGCAGCTTTGGTCCGGGCCGCCAGGTTATTTGTTCCTGCGTGAGGGGTTCAACCGCGTGAACAATGCTGGTCTGGTAGCCATCCCATCCGTCATAGATCTTTGCAAGGGTAATCAATTCAGTATCCATGCTGCTTGAATATCCTTTTGAAACATAATATGCTTTGACTACGATTATACAGACCTGGTTGAAGTCAGGAGCTTTAGATTTGATGATATCCATTTGGCAGGGATAGCGAAGCCCTACTGGGCCGTTTGCTTGAACGCGCAAGGGCTATGTCTTGTACAGAGAGGCGCTGTGTTCCCTGCCTGATAACCGATCTTTTTAAGAGGGACCTCGCATAAAACCGCATTCGTCCTGAGACGATGCGGATTTTTTGTGCCTGTTGCTCCCCATGTCACCATTCGCGCCGCCGACTTCCTCGCGGATTGTTTGCCCGCTGTCCCCTACAAGGTCTGAGCCAACATTCCTTTTCTTCCGTGACTTCATTCAGTGGCTGGCTTTGCTCGCCGCCTTTAAAAACCCGCCAGTCCCAATGCCCGGTGCATCATCCTCGCCAGTCACAGTCGTCTCCTGCAGCAGCAAAAAGGCGTAACAAAAGTTCATCGTACCCGCCCATAAGGAGGAATGCACTTTTTTACAGGTTTTCCATGCACTCCTGAAGTGATACAACATCTTCAGGTCCATGCTTTCATTCCCTTGCCTGGATACCTTTCTTATGTAACACTTATTGCACTTTCAACCGTCCGTGATTATAATGTAACAGTTATTACACGAGGTCCCTCAATGCAATATAAATGGCTGTTGTTCTGTCCCCAGTTACCTGCCACCCCATCCAGCCCGCGCGTGATGGTCTGGCGGCGAATGCGTTCGGCTGGCTCCGTCGGCCTGGATAATGGACTATGGATTCTGCCTTTTTAACGAAGAATCCCAAAAAATCATCCAGGAAATCAAAACCTATATTGAAAACCAGGGCGGCGCCAGTAAAACCTTCCAGGCCAATGCGCTCGACGAAGCCACCGAAATTGAGATTGTGGAACGGTTTCGTTCTGACCGTGCGATGGAGTATTTTGAATTAAAGGAACAGTGTGTCGATTTTCTGGCAGAGATCGATAAAGAGATCAGCCGGAAAAATTTTAGTTTTGCCGAGTATGAAGAAAACGAACAGGATCTGGTCAAACTGGAAGTCTGGTTTGAGAAGGTCAAGCGGCGTGACTTTTTGGGTGGCGACCAGGCCGAGGATGCGGTAGCGTGGTTGGAAAAGTGTCGAGAAGCGCTGCAGCAGTTCGCCACCGAAGTCTTCAACTATGAGAAATCGAATTCTCAGGAAAAGGCGGCTGAGGCGCATCCCGCCGAAGGGGGTTCAGAGAAATAAAATCGCAAAAAAAACAACAAAACAACAAAACAACAAACGAAGTCATTCTACGAGTAATCATTTTTGGATCGATAAGAGAGGAATTTATGGCAGAAACAGTTGCAAAGCCCAAAAGCCGTTCGTCCATTGCGCAGTTGCCGCGCAACGTTTGGGCGGTCAGCCTGACCAGTTTCTTCATGGATGTGTCCAGTGAGATGGTGATTAACATCCTGCCGCTTTTCTTGGCCAATGTCCTTGGAGTGCAAACCAGCATCATTGGCCTCATCGAAGGCATTGCCGAAGCCACTTCCAGCATCCTGAAGCTTTTTTCGGGCTGGTTTTCCGATAAACTCGGTGCGCGCAAGTGGTTGGCAGTCACCGGCTATGGCCTGTCGGCCCTCGCAAAACCATTCTTCTACATTGCCAGCAGTTGGGAATTAATTGGCGGTGTGCGTTGGGCCGATCGGGTCGGCAAAGGCGTGCGCACGGCTCCCCGCGATGCCCTGGTCGCCGACTCTGTCACCCCCGAAATTCGTGGGTTGGCCTTTGGTTTCCACCGCGCGATGGATACGGCCGGCGCGATGGTCGGCATTATCATTGCCGCAGGGGTGGTTTGGCTGGCGCAGAAGAATACCCTGGATTTATCGAAATCCACATTTCAAACCATCGTGTTGATCAGCCTTGTTCCCGCCGTCCTGGCGGTGCTGTCGCTGGCGGTCGGGGCTAAAGAAGTTTCGGTCAAAGGCAGGCGGGCTGCCCCCAAATTCAGCCTGCGCAGTATGGGCCGGCCTTTCCTGGTCTTCCTGGGGATTGTCAGCATCTTTACCCTCGGCAACTCATCCGACGCCTTCCTCATCCTGCGCGCTCAAAACCTCGGCGTGACTGTCACCGGCATCTTGATCATGTTAGCTATGTTCAACCTGATCTATTCCCTGATCTCCACGCCCGCCGGTTCGCTCTCTGACCGCATTGGCCGCCGCCGCTTAATCATTGGGGGCTGGCTGGTCTATGCCGTCATCTATCTTGGATTCGCCTTTGCTCAGGCTGCCTGGCAAATCTGGGTGCTGTATGTGGTCTATGGCCTGTACTACGGCCTGGCCTACGGCACAGCCAATGCCCTCGTCGCTGACCTGGTGCCCGATAACCTGCGCGGAACAGCCTACGGAACCTATAACGCCGTCATCGGTTTCCTGGCGTTTCCGGCGTCGTTCATCGCCGGGCTGCTCTGGCAGGGGGCCGGTCTCTGGCATGGTTTTGGCCCCTCCGCGCCCTTCTTGTTTGGCGGCACCCTGGCGCTCATCGCCGCCCTGCTCATGATCTTCTGGATGCCGCGCGTCCAATCTCAAGTAACCAGGTAACCCGCCGCTTAAAAGCAGAAGAGGGGCTTATCTTTGGTCCCTCTTCTGCCCTGCCGGTGGCTTGTATCCAACAGTGTGGTTCGCGCAGATTAATCTTCGAAAGGTGGGTGTTCGTAACCCATCCCAAAGGGTTCCTCAGCGCGTTTCCACTCTCCAACCAGCGCGCGCCGCAGCGGCGTGGTACGCTCGATAAACGCCGGGTCATTCTCCAGCCGGTCAGAAGGAATCAACCAGGGCGGCGAATAGACGATGTGCATGGTGTAGCGGTCAAAGTCTCTGTCATTCGCGCCGGTGCGGTGATAGACCCCTTGATGGAACAGCAGCGCGGTGCCCGGATCGCCGCAGATCACCTCGCGGGTGGGCAGATCGTCTTCGTCTGGCACAATTCCTTTCGGCAGGGTCATTTGCGTCGTATGACTGCCGGGAATCATGACCATGTTGCCCATGCCTGGCATGGATTGATCGGTGAGATAGTAGCCCACGCGCAGTTGGAGCAGAGGCGTAGGAACTGCCAGCTTGCGAAACTCATATACCCCAGATCCATCTTGATGATAGCCGCCAGGTTTTGTTTTTGCTGGTTGCAGCGTACACCAGGTACTCTGGACAATGAAGTAATCGCCAAGCAGCGCGCGAATTTTCGGCAGTACAGAAGGATGGTCGAGCAGGGCTTCAATGTCAGGTTCAGTCTCGTACAGTTTGCCAATTTGTCGCCACTGCCCGGTGCCCAAAGGGTCGTGCGCCCGGTGCGAGGCATCTAAACAAGCCTGAACTTCTTGAGGGGATAATGCGCCAGGAATCACGAGGTAACCTGTGGACTCAAAGACAAAACGTTCACGATCTGTGAGCGGCCCAGGTTTTGCATAGGGAGGCATAGTTACTTTCCTTTCCGACCGTTATCTATCGCCTAAACGAACCGGTTCGATTGAATAGATTATACGGCTAAAGTGGAATAAATATGTCAATAATTATAAAGATACTCTAGCAGGTTGTCGGAGAGGGAGCGGAAGGGAAGGATTTATGAAGCTGGAATGGCCCGCAAAGCGAAAACATGCAATCCAGGCGGTCTAAAGGACGCATTTGAGGGGAGAATGATCCTAAACTTCTCGCAACAGGCGCGCTAATAGAGTGCTTGCGCCAGCCAGATGGAGTGGATGCGTTTCAAATTGAAGGCGAGGCAAACCAAACACCATTCAGCGGTCACATTTTTTAGACCCCGCAGCGAAAACTGGCGAAAGCCGAGGATTTCCTTAATGATGCCGATCACCGGCTCAACGGTACATTTACGCAAGCGATAGATTTCCTTGCCGATCTCCAGGGCCAGTTTATAGGCCATTTTCTCTTTGGGGCTGGCATCGGCGGCGGGCGTATCGGGCAGGTTGCCCAGCAAGGCATCCACGCTCTTGTAATGCGCCTCGCGCCCGGTCGCAATGTAGGGCTCCAGCTTACGTTGTTCGCAAGCCACAATGTTGCTGGCACTGAAATAGCCATTATCCATGGCAATCCCCCCTGGCTGACCTAATTCGGTTGGCAGCGCATCCAAAGTCGGTTCCGCCTCTTGTTTATCGTTGGGGTGATTCGAAAGCGAAGTGGCCACAATCAACAGGCTGTTCTGGGTCACCGCCACCTGCACGTTGTAATGCTGGTCATATCCCTGATCGGTGCTGTTTTTCATAATCCGCGAATCCGGATCGGTAAAATTGTACTGGTCTTTATCGCCTGGTCTTTCTTGGGGTGGTTTGGGGGCTTTTCCGCGTGGTTTTTGGTGCCGTTTGCGGGCTTTGGCTTCGCGCTCGCGCAATTTTGCGTCGTACTCGGCCTTTTCAACGGCATAGCGCTCCTGGGCGTGTGCGTCCAACGCTGCTTTGGCTTTGGCCAGGTTCTCCAGACGCTCTTTGCGAAAAGCGATTTCATCCTCGATCACCAAACCTTCGGGCAGTTGCACTTCGCCCTGATCGGCGCGCTCTCCCAAGGCAAACAGGCTGGCCACTTCTTCGCGTAAGGTTGTTTCTAATTCTTTCAGCCGTCCGTAACTCACCGCTTTACTTTTCGAAGCATCCGCGTGGATTTTGCTGCCATCCAAACTCAGATTGCCCACCTTCAACACTCCCGAAAGTTGGGCCATCAGCAATATCTGGACAAACAAGCCTTGCAGCTCGGGCAAAAAGGTCTTGCGAAAATTCGCGATGGTATCGTGATCTGGATGCAGTCCCCCGGCCACAAACCGAAATCCCAAATCTTCGTAGGTCGCCTTTTCGATTTTCCGCGAACTGAACTTCCCGGTAGCATAGCCATAAAACAGCAAGGCCAGTAAGACTTCAGGCGCAATGGCCTCTCCACCGGAAGCAGCATACCGCAGATAAATCAAGCTCAAATCTAGTCGGGCCACGATGTCCACTACGAATCGCGCCAGATGGTTCGCCGGGATGGCTTCTCCAAGGCTGATAAGCGCATTGGAGGTCGCTACGTAATCGGGTTTTGTGAATTTTCTCGCCATGCCTTGAGTTTATCATCTTCTTACCCTTTCAGCCTCTCCGACAACCTGCTAGGAAGTTTCAGCGGGAGGCGGCGTCTGCGCTTAATGAAAATGCGCCAGGCAGAAAACGCTCTGCCTGGCGCATCCGCGATCGGTTAGAAGGGATAGTGGATGGCCTGCCCGGCGACAATATACCAGGTGACAAAGATGGCATTGAGGAATGCGCCGACGTAGATGTGGCCCGTCTTACGGAAGTAATACGTGCTGATGAGCGCCACAATAGCTAGAATTGGAACAAACTGGATGGCGATGATCCCCAGCAGGGGTTCAGCCGGGAAACCGAGCGGTCCACCCAGGAAGAGCGGAATATATTGGATGAGCAGCAGTACGACCAACCCGGCGATGAGAAGGCCCACGTTAATTAACATGGCCTGCCACAGTTTGATCGGTTGTCCGGTGGGCGTGATGCGGCGCATCTCACCATGTAACTCCATTCCCAGCACCAGGAAAAACACGGCAAAGGGGACCAGGTAGCCCAGGAAGATGCGGAACTGGAGCGGCGACATCAACTTGAGTGCGACAATCCAAAAGCGGAAGTCGACTTTAAAGAAGTAGTCGGCCCAGGTGAGCAGTATATTACCAAGCCAGGCAATGATCGCTGCGAGCAGTAAAGCTTTGCCGATATGGCCCCAGTGCAGGCCGTTGGCCCAGGTGACGCCATAGTTGCGTAAGGAAGCGCCCTTGTTGAAGATGAAGTGCCACAACAGAAGCAGGATCAAGCCGATCAGGGCATTTCCCAGCGCCCAGAACATGATGCCGGTGGTCAGGTTTTGAGAGAAAAGCCAGGTGGGCGTCCAGGCAAAGATCGAAGTGGCGTCAGAGAGGTGATTGAGTGGGAAGTACAACACTGCCGGAATGCCCGTTACCAGCAGCGCGCCCAACCACCAACCGAAGCCGCGCGCCGGTCGCGCAGCCGGAAGCGGTTCTTTGAGCGAGCGGAAGAAGCCAGTGTCCAGCAGCATTCCGCCGATTGGGAAGAAGAACAGAATCAGGCCGATGAACGCAATCAGGGTGCCAATTTCTTTCCAGTACCAGATCTGGTTGCTGGCTGGGAGGTTGGCGCCGCTTTGCAGGGTCTCCTGGAACCAGGAAATAGCGTCACCGATTGCCACAGTAGAGATGTGATCGCCAGGGTGGGTAACATAAGGACGGTAAAGTTTGCGGGCTGTTCCATCCGCAATACTTCCGTATAACTGCCCCACTTCCACTGGCTGGTCTGTTCCAAACAAGGTTTCCATCTTGTCAGTGCTGACCACATCTGCCGGGTTCAATGCGCCCCACATTAACTGTGAAAACTCATCGAAGCGGCTGTAAACCAGCCCCAGGTTGCGGGGATAGGTAGGTGTGCCTTCCGCAGTGCCGAGGGTGCCTGTGGATGAGCCTTCCAGAATAAGCGCTTGATATGCGTCAGGATAGGCGCTGGCAGCTGACAGGACGGCCCAACCGCCCATGGAATGGCCTTCCAGGCCGACCTTGTTCTTGTCGACAATATCGAGCGAACGCAGGTAAGCCAGGGCGTCCGGGCCACCAAACCCATTTGCAAACGCGGGGGGGCCAGAGTAGCCGTGCCCGGTTTGATCGGCAGCAAAGACTACCCATCCACGACGGGCGAACTCAATCGCAAAACCATCCTGGGTTTCACGCGAATTGATGTATCCATGAATGGCGAGGATGCCAGGAGCGGGATTGTCAGCGGTGGCATTGGGTGGAATGTAAAGCAAGCCGCTCATTGGGATACCGTTCGTTCCTACATACCGTACATCCAGAATTCTTACTGCGCCGCCGTTGGTTTGGGTGTACCATGCCATCAAGCAGCCAGCCAGGATTAATGCCAGCGAGAGGATCAGCAGGATAACGTTTCTACGGTTCATTGGATTCCTTCTCTTTTCATCAGGTTGAAAGTAGCCACTCCGAAGTACGACAACCTTTCTGAGATGCGCGTTTCACCTCCTTCCGAAAACAAAGAGAGGGCGATATGGATATCTGTTGGATTTAGAGCGCTAACAACGATCCTTGCCGTTCGAGCGTTCCCTAAAAAACAGGAAGAACCTGGTAAGTTCGCGAAAAGGCTTAAGCTGTTAACTCTGGTATATATCTAATTGTTTTATTTGTCAATCAAGATTTATTTGCTTTTTCAGGCAGTTTCGAAACGCGGGTCAAAAGAGCTTGAAGGAAACCTTCTTCGCGCTTTTTTCGAATAATTGATGAATACCATATAAAATTATGCACATTCTTAATCTTTTCTTTATGTTGATATAAGGACAACACAATTAACCTTGGTTATGATGATAGGGATAACATCCCACATTTACAAGGAGGGAACATAGATGGATTTAATGTTGAGGTTGTCAATACCCCCAGGGTGATTAAGAACCAGGTGGTTATTGAAGAATCGCCTGTCTCGCGTATTCTTTTTGGCGACATTCGACTGAGCTGGCTCTGGTTGATTCTGCGGTTGTATGCTGGCTATGAATGGATTTCAGCCGGTTTGGAGAAACTTCAAAGTCCGGTTTGGGTGGGAAGTCAAGCTGGAACGGCAATGACAGGTTTTATCAATGGCGCATTGGCCAAAGCGACGGGTGAGCATCCTGCTGTTCAGAACTGGTATGCTTGGTTTTTGCAGCATGTCGTTCTCCCTAACGCGGTTACATGGAGCTATCTGGTTACGGCTGGGGAATTCCTGGTCGGCGCCGCCCTTATTCTGGGTCTCTTTACCGGCATCGCGGCCTTCTTTGGGGGGTTCATGAACGTCAACTATTTGATGGCTGGAACGGTTTCGACCAACCCGATGCTGTTTGTCGTCGCCACCTGGCTGGTACTGGCCTGGCGGACGGCTGGATGGATCGGCCTGGACCGGTGGATCTTGCCCGCTTTAGGGACGCCCTGGCGTCCAGGAAATATCTTCCAGGTGAAAAGAACTTGATTTTATCCTAACGGCGACCGCCGTCACTTTATGGGAAGCCATCCTGCCGCTGATTTCGATCAGTTAACGCGGCAAGATGGCTTCCTTCTATTACTGGTACTGGTTTGCCAACCGCATCTGTCGCTGCTTGCACAACAGCCGCGATATCTTCAAACTCACGTTCTATACGAATTTGTCATTTATTTATCAGGTAGGGTAATCCCTATAAAAAGGGTAGTAGATATCCGGTAATAAAAAATTATTGGTCGTGTATACACTGGAACTGGTTGATTGGCGAACCGGGCAGTTGCACTGGTTAGGGGATAAATCCAACAGAGACTCTCGCTGTAATTGGTTTTAAGATTGCGCCAGCGCAGTAAATGGCTGTAATGACCTGGTATTCACCGACCGACCACCGCTTTCTCTCCAACCGCGGTGGTTCTTTTCGTTAATCAGGGCTATTCATAGGAGAATCAAAATGGCAAACTCGGATTCCACGTTCCATGATCAAGACCAGTCCTATCGTTCAGATATTTTTAAACGCACGACATCCGTTGCTGGCGAGTCTATTCTCCAGTATCAAGATCGGGCTTCAAGAATGTGGTTGTTTAGCTCGATTTTCTGGCTAACCTTTGTTGACCTGGTTGGACTTACGATGGCGACTGAGCTGGTGACGCCCAACCTGTTCGGCGGTATTCCCTGGTTGTTGTTCAGCCGCATTCGACCTATCCACGTGAATGGAGTCATCTTTGCCTGGCTTTCCTCTATGTATTTTGGTGGCGCGTTTTATGTCCTGCCGCGCCTGACTGGGCGATCACGTTTGTGGTCAGAAAAGCTGGGCTATTGGACTTCCTGGGGCTGGAATGTGACCATGGCGTTGGGATTTATTGGCATTGCGGCTGGCTACACTCAGGGGCGCGAGTATTGGGAATTCATTTGGCCAATCGATGTGCTGATCCTGACGATCTGGCTGTTGAATGTGTATAACATCGTTATGACGGTGGTGGAACGGCGCGTGAAGCCGCTGTACGTCACTGTCTGGTGGTTTCTTGCCAGTCCATTGTGGCTGGCGGCGGACTTCTTTATTGGGAACGTCATGTGGCGGCCTGGGAGTTTACTGGGAAATGGCATTCCGGGAGGGGCGCTTTCGGGGGCGCTGGAAAATCCATTGGCAGATGGAATGCTTAACTGGTGGGCCAGCCATAATCTGTTTGGCCTGTGGCTGACGCCAATGTTGGTCGCCCTGGTCTATTATCTGGTGCCGCGCATTACCAATACCCCGCTCTACAGCCATACCTTATCTTTGATATCGTTTTGGGGTATCGCTTTCTTCTATACAGGTGTGGGGCATCACCATCTGCTGCAAGCGCCGATCCCCAATTGGTTAAAGACGTTTGCAACGGTGAACAGCGTGCTGTTGTTGGTGCCAGTGTTTGCCTTCGTCGCCAATATCTGGCTGACGATGAGGTCAAACTGGGAGCGGTTTATTACCAGCATGCCGCTGCGATTTACGATCACAGGATTCGTTTTTTACTTTTTGGTTAATGTTCAGGGCAGCCTGATGGCTATACCGGCTTTCAACCGCCTGATCCACTTTACCAATTTCATTGTGGCGCATGCTCACCTGGCGTTGTTAGGAGGATTCACGATTCTGGGCATGGGGGTCATCGATTACGCGATCCCACAGATCTATAAAAAGCCAATTTATGACCGCCGGTTGGTGGAATGGCAGTATTGGCTGGTGTTCATTGGCTTTACAGGCTTTTTCTTCTCCTTAACCTTCGCCAGCTTTTTACAGGGCCAGGACTGGTCAATTGGTATTCCTGAGGTGAACGTGCTGCCGCTGATCCGGCCGCATTATATTGCTCGGGGGGTATTTGGCGCGCTGATTGTCGCTTCGGGCATCATTCAGATTGTTAACATCTGGAAGACTGTGCGCAGTAACACCAGTGCTTTATCGAGGGATCGAATTGAGCCTTTTATCAAAGCCGCCCAGCCAGTGGAGCAGAAGGGATAAATCATGGCGGACACGAATCGCGAAGATCAAGACAAAACGAAGATTGGGTGGAAAGATCCTGACAAACGCATTCCGGCTCACCCGCCTACACCGCAAGGCTTTGCCAGTGAGGAACCTCAGCGCTTTATTTTGATGACACCTTTTATGGCGGGAATTGGCGGCCTGATCGCTTTCTTTTCAGTGGTTTTGATGGTGGTAGTGCTGCCTACAGCCACTTATAACCCGCCAGCTTCGCATAACTGGCTGCCGCTTTCACAGGAAGCTCACCTTGGGCGCGGGATCTTCATTGCGAACGGCTGCGTGTACTGCCACAGCGGCTTTACCCGACCGCAGGATGTCTTAATGGGCAATACTACCTTTACCCGCGTGTTTCTGAGCCAGGGGACTTCCACGGTGAGGATCAGAGTCCTAATCTATTGGGAACAGAGCGGACCGGACCAGACCTCTCACAGGAGGGAGGCAACCACCCGGATGACTGGCAGCAAGCCCACTACTTTAACCCACGCAGCACCATGCCGCTTTCGATTATGCCGCGCTTTAACTTTTTGAGTGATCAGGACTTAAATCATCTGATTGCCTTTAACCAGAGTCAGGGGGGCAAGGAAGCGGTGCTGCGATATGCTACCCAGACGGTGGGTAAAAACTTGATGATGATGAACATGGGTATTAAAGACCCGGTGGATGTGTATCCGGACCTGGTCCAGCAGTTACAACAAAAGGGCGCTTATCGCCCGGATGGAGACCCGATGGATTCTTCTCCCTGGGGGCTGCCCTGGAAAGCCGTTTGGATGGTCAACAACTTTGAGCGGGGATACTGGTTGACGAACGATCCCCTGCCTGTCACCCAGCAAAATCTGATCCGAGGCAAGTCGATTTATCTGACGCGCTGCGCCGGTTGTCACGGGGTGAATGGGGATGGCAGCGGGCCGGCAGCAGATAAGCTGCTGCCAAATCCGTTCAACTTCACCGACACCAGCATGATAGGCATTACCGGTGTGTTTGCATCGGATGGGATGATGTACTACCGCATTCTAACCGGCGGAAAAGGCACAGCGATGGAGAACTTTGGCACGCGCCTATCGGTCGAAGATATCTGGCGAGTCGTGTTGTTCTTGCGCACCATTCCGAATGGTTCGTTGGCGGGTGAGGGCACCGTTCCAACCGTCGAAATGTGGAAGCAGTGGGATGCCTCCGATTCTTTGATGCAGTATATCCAGGCGCATCCAATTGAGGATGGCCCGGGTGTAATCAATCAGGCGGCCACTGACCCGTTTGAGGCCGCCGCGCACTGGGTAGAGCCAGGCCTCGCGCCTGGGGATGAGGTGCTGGTGGGGGGCAAACTGCCGATGAGCCATTCTATTTTGACGGACTTGATTCGAACCACTTACTTCCAAATGGTAGAGAAAGATTATCAAGATGCACAGGCGCGCGGCGAGACGGATTTACCTTCTAAAGAGGAAATCATGAGCATTGAGGAAGTCACTTTTCACGCGCCGTAGTGTGATCTTAACAAACCGAAAGAGCATTGAAGGAACCCCTAATAGGAGGTGTGTGTATGAAACAAACCTGGAGAACCATCTTTCTTAGCCTGACCCTGGTGGGTTGGATGCTGCTGGTGCTGGCAGCGCCCGTCCTGGCGCACGACGCTCCCGATGATGGGGCAGAATGGTTAATGGCGGATTGGATGCTGCTTTCCTTTTTGGTCTTTTTTGGCGTTGCGCTGGTCGCTTTCATCATAGCGTTACGGCGAGGAATGTTAAGTAACCTGGAAGACGCCAAGTATTACATCTTGTCAATAGACGAACCGGATTATTACACGCCTGAATGGGCGCGAGAGGAGCAGGCGGATGAACCTGGGAAACAGCGGAAATGATTCTGAGCACGCCCAACAGTACTACCAATATATCTACTCACACTATCTGCAGAATATCCCGGCGGATCGCACGCATATTTTAGCAAGCGGGCCATTCTGGATCGCGTTGTGGGCGGCGATCTTGATCATCTTCTTTGCGCTGTATGCTTTTTCGCTGAACCATGCCCATCGCAAGCAGGGGGAGATGTATGGCGCGTCTTCGTTCGCTGGAGCAATTCTCGAACGGATTGGCACAGTGAGTGCCTTTACGATTGTTATTAGCTCGATGATTATCGTATACGCGCTTTACTTTATCGTAACGCATATTCTGTTTGGTCAAGTTTATTAACGGGGGGAAGACTGGAGGAAGGTTATGGCGCACGTAAACGGGTACACCCACCTTACAACAGCCACAATTCATAAGGAGGTCTGGGATGAGGCATGGTTCGCGATCCAAAGCTGGAAGGGCTACCTGCAATCCTTCCCTGGTTTCTTGACCATGCGGGTGCTAGCGCGTGCTCTCGATAATGGGGATGTGCGCTTTCACTCCGCTACCGTCTGGGAATATCCGGAAATGTTGGAAGCCTGGCGTGAGAGCCAGTGGTCTGCTGAGTCACTGCTGCGCGCAATTAGTCAACCGGCTTATGACATCATCGAAGAAACATTTGAAGATTTCAGTTGAGGAGGAAGACGTGACCGTTTATAACACGCAAAACCATGATCCTCAAAAAGGCTCTCAAAACAGAACGAAAGGTCGAAAGGGTACGAGCGGTGAGGATGGTACTCCCTCGGAAGCCGGGGAGGAATATCAGTTCGAGCGCCAGTTCACCCTCTCCATTTCGGATGAAGATCGCAAGAAATCCTTTGAGATTGAAGACTGGCGCTGGTCGCAAAAAGAACAAGCGAAAGACTGGCTTAAGGTTGGCCTGATGGTAGCGATTATGTGGGCCTGGATGCTGGCAGTGTATTTCTTAGAACCCGGATTGCGATAAACCATGCACATTGAAAACCTGACCGATATACAAGCACTGTTGTTCGTGGGCGGCGTGATCGGTTTTGCCTTGCTGCTCTACCGGCTGATACCCGCTCCTGGATCGGTGCAGTCGAAGAAGTCCTATAGCCAGGCCGAGATTACCGCGTACGATCGGGAAATCCCACTATACTTTTTGGCGGCAGCCCTGGCGCTCATTTTGGGTGGCGTGCATACTGTTGTGAAGAATGTGCCGGGTTTCTGGCAGTGGCTGTGGCAGGCAGGTTATGGGGGCCACCTGTTCCGTGATTTATCGAACTCGCACATCATCATTGTGGGTGGGGGAACGGTGATGCTGACCGCTTTGACCTGGTACCTGCTGCCGCGATTGTGCGGGCGACCGCTCTACTCTCACACGCTGGCTGGCATGTCCTTCTGGTTTACCGTGATCGGGCTGCTGGGGTTTTACCTGGCCTGGCTGGTGCTTGGGTTAGTGGAGGGGAACATGGTCACTCAGGGTTGGGATTATCTCACCGCCAAAGCCTATTTGGGGAACTGGCATAAACTGCCCACAGCGATTTCCTCCAGTATTATGGGGCTAGGGTACTGGACTTACGTGTTAAATGCCTTCCTGACGGCTTTTGCGGCGCGGCATGTGCAGCATAAACCAGCAAACGGCCTGACGCGCTTCTTGATCGTGGCGGCTGGCGGCTTGTTCATCGGAACGGTGCAGGGCGTGATCCAGGTTATGCCAGCGAATGCCGACTGGATACGCCATGCGGGCAAGTTTGGGGAATATGTTGACCCGATCAGCCATGCCCACGTCAACCTGGTCACCGGCATGATGGTGGGTCTGACAGGGTTTTTCCTGTATTTTAGCGAGCGTATGAAAGGCCGGCGTTTGGGGCGAGCCAGCGGTAACCTGGTTTTTTGGACCCTAGTGCCAGGCTCGCTTTCCTTTTACCTGTCGTTCTTGCTGCTGGGGTTGGTGCTGGGGCGTACCGTTACCGGATACGGTGGAATTGATTCACCCGCATTGGCGCGGTTTGCTGGACGCTACATGCATATGATGCTGGTGGTGAGCGGCTCGGCGATGCTCCTCGGTTTCTGGGCCTATTTTCTGACCTTATGGCGTGGATTAAACCTGTGGACATTGTTACGAACGCGGCAGTTGGGCGCTGAACTCAACGCGGCAACGCCGCGGGCTTTCTGGCTGGTGTCGAGCTTTGCCCTGGTGGTGGGAACCTTGCAAGGTTTGCTGCAAGTGATTCCAGCTACAGCAAGTTTTCTAACAGTGCCGGAGGAAGTGCCCAATATCCACGCGCAGCTTAACATGATTGGCGGCGTGCTGCTGGCCCTGATTGGGTTGGTATATCTGCTGCTGCCCGAGTTAGTGGGCGAGGGGGTAGAGCCGCGCTTCCGGCGGAGGAGTTTGCTGGGGATCGCGAGCGGAATTGGCTCATACTATCTGGTGACGTTGACGACTGGATTGGTGCGCCTGTACTGGTTGAGGCAGGGCCTGAACGATGCCCAGTCTGCGCTGCGGCTGGGTTGGCTGCCACCTGTGCTGTTGGTGATAACGGCCTTGCCAATGTTATATGGCTATCTTGCATTTGGACTTGGGTTGTGGCGCGCTACATATAATTATCGGGCCGCCTGGTTTAATGATCTCCGGCACATCCCAGACCGGTATAATGCTCAGTCTCCACGCTGGCAGAAACGAGTGCCCATAACATTCTTCTTGCTGCCAGAACTGGTTTCGGCGGCAGTAGGCTTCCCCGGATTAGGGTGGCTCATGGCGGGTAGAGGACTGCCCGGGATTCCGTTGATGTTGTGCGGGCCGTTTGTGGCCTGGGGTATTATTCCCGTGCTGATGTCGCCGTACGGAGATGGTCCGCTGGTTCCGTATGGCGCGACGCCAGAGATTATCTATCTGACAGCCAGCACGCTGCTGTCCTGTGGTCTGTTGTGGCTGGTCGTGCGCCAGGCGCAGCGGCGGCAGATGCGCGAACAAGCGGGGGCTGAGCGAGCCGTGGAGGTGCGTTAAACATGGCTGCCTGGACTTCTCTGTTCACGACCCTCATCAGTCTAGGATTGGCGGTGCAAGTGGGGGGACAGTATGCGCAGCGGCACAAACCCCACCAACTGGTGTGGTCGTTGGCGCTGTTCATGTTTGCGATTGGAGCAGGCTGCCAGTTTGCAGCGACCGGGTTGGGGGACTGGACGGGTTTGGGTTGGACCAACTTTTCCTATCGGCTGTGGTATCTGACTGGCGCAATCTTGACGGCAGCCTATCTGGGGCAAGGAACGGCTTACTTGCAGATGAAACGCCGTACAGCTCATCTGTTGATGGGGGCGCTGGCAGCGGCCTCTGTGCTGGGGGCGGTGATGGTCTTTACAGCGCCGGTAGATTTAAAGCTGGCTTTGTCAGGGCTGTCGGTGAGCGGCGCAGGCATGCCGCAGGCTGTGCGTCTGCTGACCCCTTTCTTTAATATCTATGGGACGGTGATGCTGGCGGGGGGAGCGATCAAGTCAAGCTGGTATTTCCTATGGAGTGGGGGCAGCACCACCCGGGCGCTTGGAACAGCCCTGGTGGCGGTCGGCGCGATTATCGTGGCTGCGGGGGGCACACTGACTCGTTTTAGCGTGCCCGAAGCGCTGTATCTCAGTGAACTGATGGGCGTGCTGCTGCTCTTTGCCGGTTTTACGCTTTCAAACCAGCCCATGCGTGGACTGTGGCTGTCAATGGAGCAGTTGGCTGTGCGGCGCAAGCAGGTTACACGTTGGGGTGTTGGCGCGGGCGTATCGTTTCTGTTCGGCGCGCTGCTGCTCCTGCCAATCCTGCCGTGGACGATGGGGATCGTGACGGATGCAAAACATGTCTATACCAATCAGGTGCCAGAGGAGAATCGAGGGACTTACCTGGTGACCCGGAAAGGGGCAATGCAGCTTTATAACTGGTATATCCAGCCGCCTGAGTTCCCAGGTGACGCGCCAACCTTAGACAGCGCCGATATCGAAAGCATTGAAATTGTGCAGAAGCAGTTCTCTCCGGTGTCAGACTACCGCCTGTTCCGGCTGGCGGAAGGGGATGAAACCGGCGGGCAGGAGGCGCCGCTGGTTGAGACCAGCCGGCGAACGATGCACCTGGTATTGAGCCCGGGAGCGGCGCTTCAGACGGGGCGGTATATGCTGATCGTGCCGATGGACAGTATGTTTGGTGGTTCAACGCTGCACTTTTTTGAGTTGCAGTGAAGGGAACGGTTTTAAAAGAGACCTTTTGTACATCTACCTAAACTGCCAGCGTTTCTTACAAGCGATGGCTTCAACCCATACCTGACGGATTACGCAGGTATGGGTTCGTTTTGGGAATGAAGATTGTGGAAAAACGGTACAATAATGATATTGTATAACCTAATGATCGAGTGTAAACCACAGGTAGAAGGATAACGATAGAACCACGATGATGACGAAGAACCCTTCTCAGCCGCCTGTTCAACCAAGCGATGCGCGAACCATGCTGCGCGTGGAGCAATTGTGTCGTGAAGTGGATGGTAAGTTAATTGTGAATCACATTAACCTGGCAGTTCAGCCCGGGGATATGATCGCCATTATTGGCCGAAGTGGGGCCGGAAAGTCCTCGTTTCTGCGCCTGATAAACCGCCTGGATGAACCGACCAGTGGGACAGTCTTTTTAGATGGCGAAGATTATCGTCAGATTAAGCCGCGCGAACTGCGCCGCAGGGTAGGGATGGTGATGCAGTCCGCCTATCTATTCCCTGGCATCGTGGCTGAGAACTTGCGGTTTGGCCCCAGTCAGCAGGATAAGGCGCTGAGTGACGCGGAGGTCGATTTGCTGCTGGAGCAGGTGGGCCTGGCGGGGTTTGCGGGGCGAGGCGTAAACTTCTTATCGGGCGGAGAAGCTCAGCGGGTTTCGCTGGCCCGGACATTGGCGAACCAACCGGAAGTGTTACTACTGGACGAGCCGACTTCGGCCCTGGATGAACGATCGGAGCGCGAGATTGAGGAACTGCTGACGCGTGTTATTCGGGATCGGAACTTGACGAGCCTGATGGTGACGCACGATACAGCTCAGGCGGCGCGGATTGCCAATCGCGCAATTTTGATTGAGAACGGTCGCCTGGTACGAGATGGGACGGTACAGGAGGTGTTGGATGATCAGTCAGTTCTTCCATGATCCGATTGCTTTACGAGCCGCACAAGCGGTTGGCGCAGCGATTTTCGCGCTGATTGTGGCCTTCGCGGCGCGCGGGCGCGGCATCCATCTTGAAAAGGAGACCCTGATCGCGCTGTTGCGCGGGATCGTGCAGATTATTATCGTTGGATATATCTTAATGCTCGTTTTAGGGGGACAAGGCTGGTTGAGCGCGGTTGTGCTGACCGGGATGATGATCGCCGGGGCATTCATCGCGGCGCGCCGCACCCGCCAAATTCCGGGGATTTTGCAGGTGACTCTCAGTGCGATCCTGTTGGGCGCGGGGCTGGTCATTGGCGTGATGGTTTTTCTGGGGGTGATCGATACCGCACCGACCACTTTAATTCCGGTTGGCAGCATGCTGGTGGCGAATGCGATGAACACCACGGCCCTGGCGTTAGACCGTTTTCGGGCAGAGGTTGAGGCGCACGCCGGGCAGATCGAAGCCGGGCTGGCCTTGGGAGCTGCGCCGCAGGTGGTGGTAGCGCCCTATGTGCAGGCCTCGGTGCAAGCCAGTATGATCCCCAGTGTCAATAACTTGCGTTCGTTGGGAATTGTGTGGATCCCAGGGGTAATGGCGGGTATGGTGCTGGCTGGCAGCCCGCCATTGGAAGCCGCCATTTACCAATTTGTGGTAATCGCCATGATCTTTGCTACTGCTGGAACCACCTCCATGCTGTGTACCTTGTTCGTCCGCTCCCGCGTTTTTTCTTCTGCCGACCAGCTCATTGTGAGCGCCGGTGGGGAAATGAAGCAGAACGAAGTGGCTGTAAAAGCACAAAAAGCCTGATCTTTTTCTGGCTGAGCGCGGTAGACGGTGAATATCGGGGCCGCTGGGGCCGATGAAGCATCATGTTTGCGTAAACTCAAGGAGACTTATGATGCAAAGAGAAGGGGACAATGGAACAACTTCGTAAGCCTTTCTTCTTCCTCGCGATCGCCCTGGCGGCGCTGATGGTGGGGGTCGAACTCATCGGCCCATCTGTTTTGCCATCCCCAGCGGTGACTGCGGGCGATGTTGGCAGTATCATGGACACCAGCGCGCTCGACGCGTCTCAGTTGGCGGAACTGAACCAGATTGCGGGAGGTAAGAAGCCGCCCGGGTTTGGCGTGCGCGGGCTGGCTGCGGTGGATGAGAATCTTGCTGTACAGCATGGCGCTCATGGCCGCCAGCCTGTTGATTGGCGAATATGTCCATGCGCAGGTGCAGGGTATTCTGACCTTGATTGTGATGATCTTGCTGCTGCTGGGGCTGATCGCCTGGGGTTTTATGGTGTTTGGGGTGCTGATGGTCATGCTCTCGCTGCTGCTGGCCTTCCCATTTGGGCCGTTGGTGTACCTGGCAATCTATGGCTTCTTTCCGCGTGGAACGGCAGCAGCCATGCTGGGGCTGCTGATGCTGCTTAAGATGGGCTTTGCGGCTTCGCTGGTGGCAGCGCACCAGCGCTTTCTCCAAAATTTAAAGTTGATCTTGCTGGTCATTACCTCTGTCATCGTGACGGTGTTGGTCAGCTTCCTGCATGGGTTGGTGCCAGGGGTGTTGGTGAGCATCACGGATGCGATCGCGGCGATTATCGTCGCTGTGATCGCGGCGATCTGGGCCATTTATTTATTGGTGACATCTGTGATATCGCTGGTGTCAGTCTTGCGAGGATAACCTGCCTGGGTTGATTAGCAGGGGCTGATTCAAGCGCCGCTTACCGCAGCGACAAAAGGCACTGTTGAGCAGTCAGGTTCTGGCCGCAGGAGATGCGCAGAATTCCCCCCTCCTGAAAGATATCCAGGGCTGCATAGAAGGGCGTCTTCGCGTCCGCATTGGGTAGGGTCGGGTGCAGGGTGATCCGATCCGGTTGGCGCAGATTAATGAGCAGCTGTCCGTTGGTTTCGAGCGGCTGACAGTCTCCTTCTGCGCCTGGCCCGGCCCACTTTCCCAGACAGACTTCCAACCGCCGTACTGGCCCACCCAACAGTCCTCCCACTTTGGCGATATCGAAGGCGCAGCTCTGACCGGGGTTGAGTGATAATGACCCCTGTGCCAAACCCTCCAGGCAAGCTGAAGGGTTGGCAGAGCGAATATCCTCTGTGCTGAGGTGGGTTTTCGGAACAAAACGCTCTTCGAGATTAGCGGCCCAGGCGGGCGGTTCAAAAGGCCCTCCTGAGGTCTTTTCCTGCCGCAGTCCTAACCCGGCCCCTAACAAAAATAGGGCGGTCAGGATAACCAGCAGGAGAATGAGCACTTTTGGATTCATTCGATTCAGGGATTGACCACGTTCGGGGGGAGTTTAGGGATGAAGGGATCCCTAAATCTGGGGTCGATGATATTGCCGCAATCCACTGACTTGTACTGCGCCAGTACTACTTTGTCATCGTTCATCAATACGGGAATACTGGGGTCCGTTACACCTGAGGTGACTCCGTTGATCGCCCAGCCAGCAAACAGGTAACTTGTTCCCTGGCATACAAAAAAGTGGCAGGTGCAACCATTATAGGTTTGGATTACTTCCACAGTCGTTTCTGTATCCGCTGGTACATTGATCTTTTTGGCCTGGTCGCTTAAACCGGCGATGCCATCCGGTACCACATTCAAAGTTAAGGTGTAGAAGTCTGGCTTGGGTGGCTCACCCAGCACGGGGCCGCTCGATACCAACAGAACCAGCCCTTCACTCTGAACAACTTCGGTGCCTTCTTTGGGTTCGGTTCCAATTACCTGTCCGGCTGGAACATCTCCGCTGCCTTCTTCCTGTGTTCCCATGACGGTAAAGCCGGCCTCAGTCAGTTTCTGAGTAGCCTGGTCAGGGGCCAGTCCGCCTACTGGCGGCACGGGGACTTTTGGCGGCCCAGAAGAGATGAAGACCGTGATGGTCTGGCTGGTAGCCGCCCGGTCAGCCGGGTCAGTACGGATCGCATGTTCAGGGGCCACTTCTTTATCCGGTTCGTAGGCAGTGCCCCAACTGGTGAAGCCTGCCGCGGTAATCTTTTGTAAGGCGCTCACGGCAGGGTCGCCGCGCACAGGCGGAATTGCCACGAGCCCATTCGAGACGTGCAGTACGACTGTTTGCCCACAGGCGCGCATCTCGCCCGCCGGGGGGGATGCATCTATTACCGTGCCTTGCGGCTGGGTACTGTCGCGGTCTTCCTCGCTTACTTGAAAACCGGCAGCGGTGAGGGTCTCTTTCGCGCTGTCCGCAGGCATTCCGCTGACTTCTGGAACGGGCGCCTGTCCAGAAGCATAAACCAGTTGGACAAAGCCGCGATTCTTGACACTTGCTCCGGCGGCGGGTGTGGAGGCGATCACAGTGCGCGCACCGACTGGGCCTAAATCGCTGGCGCATAGATCCGTTTGCTGGGGTTCACCAATGCGCAGGTTATCATCCTGCAAGCGAATGATGGCTTGCTCAAGCGATAGGCCAGCTACGTCGGGCACAGTCTGTTTTCCACCGAACAGCAGCAGCGCCGCCGCTATCATGATCACCAATACGGCGGCTCCCACAGCCCAGGGCAGCCAGGAGGGCAGCTTGCGTTTTGCCTGCTCTGGGATTTCAACCGCCACGCTGGGCCCTTGCGTGTAGTTCTGTTCAGGGTCTTCTACCCAGATCATATCGAAGCGGAAGGCGTAACTGCCGGATGTGGCTTTAGCATCCGGTGAAACTTGCACAACATACTGCTGAATGCTGCCTTTGTTTTCGAAGTCGCGCTCAGCTTCGCCTTCCATGGAAAACCAGTCTGGAACGGCGGGTGGTTCGGGAACAATCCGCGCCCGGCCCCGCTGGCTCCCGTCCCACTGGTTGGTAACCGTAAACGGTACTTTGGCACTCTTTGTCTTTTCTGACTTGACTTTGTTGACTGTGGTCGTAATCGCAAAAGGACTCGGCATATTCTCCTCCTACGCTTCCTCTTCTTCATGAACCGGTTGATCCCTTGTTTCCTGCCCTGGTTCATATTGTACCTTACAGGTGACGTAGGCCGGTTTTTCAAGCTCTATGATGCGCTGGATTAGCGCGTCATAGAGCTGGGCCGCGGCGGGCGCCCGCACACGCACCTGAAAAGGCAGCGGCGTACCGTTGGCGTCGAAGACCTGTTCATCGATGGCAAAGCCTTGTACACCTGTGGCGATTTCTAGAAAAGCTTTTAATCCGCGCGTCGTGCCACGCCATTTAGACAGGAACACGGCTGACAGGATCAGCTCACGTAAGCGACCTAACCCGGACGGAAAGATAACGTCATTCAAAGTGGCTTTATTCTGGAGCAGGTTGGGCAGGTAGCGTTCCAGGTCCACCCAACTGGCCAGGTAGGGCACAAAGGCGTCTGGACAGCGATAGGGATCGAAATAGGCGTCCAGATTCTCCAGCACAATCTCGGGATGGGCGTGCAGCGCTTCCATCACCGATAGAAGCGCGTCCAGCGGGCTGCCCGTGTGGACTGTCCGCTGGAACACGGATGGAAGTAAGATTTCAATCTCGTTCTGCTTCATTTTCACGCACCGCTTCGACTTGATGATCTCCTGAACAGAATAACCAGGTGGGCGGTAAAGCGACCCGGTCTGTAAACTCCTGATTAGAAACATAATGGTAAGCGTCTTCGCGGTCAAGGTGGCGTCGAAAAATGCCTTGCTCAGACCCAGCCATGACGTATCGACCTTCGCGCATGCTGTCGCTGGCAATCGCATTGATCGGCAGGAAGACGCCCTTCTCGTCCCAGGGTAAGCCGCTGTGACGGTCAGAGGCAGTCCACTGCGGGTTACTTTCGCCCAGGGCAAGCTGCATAACGCCGCTGCGATAGGAACCAGCCAACACCAGGCGATTGTGGAAAGCGATTGCGCGGCAGCTTCCACCTGCCCAACCACTGCGGAAGGGTACCCAGCGGTCAGCCGGGACTTCGGAACCGAGCAGTTCCCACCGGAAGCAGCCAGAGCCGGGATCAGGTCCTGCGGCAAATGCGCCAGCCCAGAGGAAGGCGCGGGGACCATCGTACTGGACTTCCAGTACGCGGATGTCTTCGCCGCGCAGCCCGGTATGTTGGAAGGTGTTTTCACGGCCCCCCTCACTGGATAGATACACGCCACGCGTACTCTCGCCAGCTACGGCGACACTAACCTGTCCAAAGCGCGTGCGTGAGGCAGTCACGGCGTAAAAACCAAGATTGGGCTCTTGCGGGTCTACCAGCATGGGCGCCAGGGGAGCGTTTGGGCGCGCTTCAATCTGGAACAATCCGGCGGTAGTCGCCAGCAGCAGCACGGGCACACTGCCACGCGCCATCCAGGCCAGATCGTTGACCTCAAAGTTCTCTGAGCTGGCAATCCGCTGCCAGTTTTCGCCGCAGTCATCCGAGAAATAGACGCGCGACTGCTGCTGTCCTTGCAGTGAGGTTCCGGCGGCGATATAGCCGGGCTGGTCAGGATGCACGGTGAAGGTCTCAATGTCGCCTTCGGGAAACTCAGCGACCAGTTCCCAGCTGTCGCCATCGTTGAGAGTGCGGTACAGCCGGGGGCCGCTGGCGGCGTACCAGGTGTTAGGTTGGAAGAAGTCCGCCGCAAGGGCGCTGACCCGTCCAGCAGGCACTTGCTCCACGCGCAGTTTAATGCGGTCGGCCCAAATCACACCTGGTTCAGACAGGGCGATGGCGTATACCTGCGAGGATCGGAGGGCCTGACCAAACGGCCAGCCGGGCGTGACGCCCGGCGTAGGCAGGGGGTTGATCGTTTGGTGCAGCCTGTCGAGCACACGCCGCCGGACGGCGATCGGGTCTTCTTCATCCCGAACGACGATGCGCGCCTGTACCTGCACGGTCTTATAGTGTACCCAATTGGCGACGCACTGCGTGCCTAACGGGCGGCTGATGTTCAGCGCTTCTTGCACCGTGCGGTAAGCCAGGTCTGTCTCCTGGGCATTCAGAGCAGCAGCCGTTACACGTCCATTTGGGCGGGCTTCATCAGGCAGATAAGGCACCAGCAGCACTTCCACTGTGCCTGGAATCGCGTGCCGCCACAGGTCGGCGCGGGTCAACGCTCGCGCCCGGACAATGGCGCGCGACCGGTTGAGGGCCACTTGTTCGAAATCGCGCGCGGTAACCGCCCGATCAAGCGTGTGAATTTCCAGTGGGCCGCGTAACAAAGCGTTCTCGACCAATTCCGCGGCCATGCCGCCGGTAGCAGGGTTGGGATTCGTCACCTCCGCGCCGGGGATCGCGTCTTTAAAGACGGTCAAAGTACCGGCGGCGACATTCCCTTCTGGCCCTCCACCGTGCCGGTACCAGACCCGCACCTCGCTGCCCTCGGCCGGCCCTTCGGCCAGCACGGCAGGGTTAAGCTTCAACTGCCCATCCGCATCGGAAGGATTCTCATGCTCTAGAATACGCAGGGCTGGAGCGAACTGGATACGACCCGCGGACCGGTCGACGGTATAGACATGTTGGTCAGGCCCCAGGTTAGAAAAGTTCTGGACTTCGCTCCAGACGCGATAGACCTTGCTGCCATAGCGGACGAAAGTCGCGGCTTCATGGGTTTCGTCAGGGCGGACAGATACGCCGACCTGTAAATCACGGCTACCCGCCAATGGCGCGGTGATGGGTGGGCGGCTGACGACAAACCATTGACCGGGCTGCCCGGAACCATTTCCCACGAGCTCAGCGTCTATGAGCTCACAGTGAAAAGCGGTGCCCTCCGCCTGGCGCTGATTGGCGGGGAGGGTGAGGGTATCCACCAGGACGAAGACCGGGGCCTCGCGGTCGCCGCTGGTGCGGTTGACCGTGACACGCGTGCCGCGTGGGATGATCAAGGGTTGGTCGATTGGGTCTTTCCGTGTAAACAGCAGCTTTACACTCGAGGCGGCTGGCGGTTGAAGCTGAACCCCCAGCAGTCGCAAGAAGCTGATGTAAGCCTTTTGAGGGATACGGTTGAGACGGTAAAGCATGGTTTCGGTCAGGTAGGCAAAAACATCGACCAGCACCATGCCGGGGTCTGAGACGGACAAGTCCGTCCACTCAGGGGTGGACTTCTTGATGCGTTGAACAGCCTCCTGAACCAGTTGGTCGAAAGTTCGATCGTCCAGGTTAGGCAAAGGCAGTGGCATAAGTTTCCCCTTCCATTAGATTGAGCGAAAAGTTTAAGTGCTCAATTTCTTGCGTGCCCTTGAAGCGGTATTCCAATACAATTTCCAGCAGCGTAGGGCGCTCAGGGTTTGCCATTGCATCCAGGGCGACAATCTCTACACGTGGTTCCCAGCGTTCCACCGCGCGCTGCACGTAATGGATTGCCAGACCGGCAGTAGCGGCATCGTTAGGTGAAAAAACCAGCCGGAACAAATTGCAGCCGTAGTCTGGTCGCATTACCCGTTCGCCGGGGATGGTGGTGAGCAGCAGGAGTAAGGCCTGACGCACAGCGTCCGCGTTGGAGACGAGGGCCACCGCTCCTTTGGATGAAAGCTGAAGACCAGGCCCCGCCGAGCCTGCCGCGGCGTATTCACTCGGAAAGTCTGGGTGGATAAAACGCCAGGCCTGATTTCGCTGACCGTTCATGGCGCCTCCGAAACCAGCGTTTGCCCAGGAGCGGAGACCGTATAATCCACTGTGCCAGGGAGCGTGCCGTCTGTCTTGCCTGTGACCGTATCCAGGCAGATGCGCTTTCCCATCACACTTAGTAAGTCGGAGTAGCCTTGCTGAACTGCCAGGGTGAGGGTGCAGGGTTTATTGTTAGCGGAAATATTGTTGCACATCAGGATTGTTCGTCCTTCTGGGTCCTTCTCAACCATCACACGTTTCCCGGCAATCGTCACCAAACTCTGGCTCAACTGGTTGACAACGTGGCCCGTTTTATGATCGCATCTTAGAACGGCTTCTTCGGTAAGTAACTTCATTAGGCCCTCTCAAAGTCGATTGAGCTGCCGCGGATGGTAACGGAACGGCCTGGCGCGGTAATATCCAGATCGGCAGCGGCATGCAGTCGGACGGTGTCTGGTCCTAACTCTATGTAGCTGCCCTGGCTGTTTTCACAACGGATCAGGTTTTGGGCGTCATCCAGGCGGATGCGCTGTCCTCCTCGGGTGTGGAAGATGTAACGTTGCACACTTGCCCCGTCCACGCCGCTGTCTTCGGGTCCATTCATACCGTACATGCCGCCCAGCACCAGCCCAAAGCCTGGGTTGGACTGAATGAACAGCACCAGAACGTGATCGGCGACATCTGGTAGTGCCACTAAGCCCTTGCCCTGCCCAGCCGCCGGACTGAGAACTTGCAGCCAACTGGTCTCTACATCGCCATAGGTAGGCAGTTTGACCCGGATACGCCCGATGTTTTGTGGATCGTCGACCGCGGTCACTTCGCCTAAGGTGACCCGCGCGGATGGGTTCAGCCCAGGCACCTCAGGGGGCAGGCTGGTAAGTTCCGAGACGAAGCCTTTCTGCCCGTCAATAGTGTGGTTGACAGCGGTGATGCCATAGCTGCCGTCCAGGAAAGCATCTCCGCCAGAAACGAGGATGGTTACGCCGGGGCGCAGCTGCGGGTCGCCCTCGGCCATGCCCCAAAAAACCTGCTCGCGGGCGGTACGGCGTTCGTGTTCGGCGCGGGCCAGCAGTTCGGCGTGTTGTTCATCGTGGACGGCGCTGCCTAAGCTGCTGGCTTGCCAGCCTGGAGCGGCGGAGAGGACAGCGCCTAGCCCAGAACTGCCTGATTCGGCAGAAAAGGATTGGGCGGTGAGCGGATCCCAACCGTTGACCCGCAGCGAACCGCAGGTAAAGGCGGTGTTGGTCTCAACGCGGGCTTCTAACAGTGTTTCGCCCAGTCTTAGCGGCAGTTGTTCGTTTGTGCCTGATAGGGGAATCAGGTGTAACGTTTCGCCCCGCAGGAGGGGGTACAGGCCATAGGGAACGGTGACGCGGGTCAGTAGATCAAAGTCGCTGTCGAGATGCTGGATGAGCGTTTGCCAGAGCGGGCCAGCGTCGTGGGCCTGCACAGTGAGTCCCTGCGACGCGACCATCTCTTCGGCTAATTCTGAGGGAGTGACCTGTACAAAGGCGCGTAAAGACTGCTGCTGGCGCAGGCGGTGCAGGCGGTCGTAGCCACGCACACGCACTTCACGTTCGCCTGCTGGGCCGTAGCGACGTTCAACAGCAGTGATCTCGCCAGAGAAGAGCAGAAGATCGTGGTTTTGCAGGGCGACTTCCAGGCTCGCCCCGGTTTCCAACACGGCTGGGTTAGCCTGTTCCTGGGCGGAATAGGCGCGAAAGACCAGCTCGCACAGGGTGGGCAGGGCCAGACGCTGCTGGACACGCACACTCTCTAACCCCAGTAGAGCGGCAGCATCCAGGCGAACGGCGCCAGCACTGACGATCACCTCAGGGAGCGTTTGGATCTGGTTTACCATAGATCCCTCCAGGCCGAGAGCGGGGGAATGCGCAAGCGCAGCCCTTCAGGCAGGTGGAGCGGGTCGGAAATATCGTTAAAGAGAGCGATCAGCCGCCACAGGTCGGGTTCGCCGTAGAACTGCGAAGATACTTCATCCAGGCGCTCGGAGACCTGCGCGTTTCCTTCTTCGCCGCCTCGCAGCGGTTCATGAAACTGGAGATTCTGCTCATCTAAGAGATCCAAAGGATTGATGCTAGAGCCTGGCAGATCGCCCTCCAAAGGCAGATCGAGGATTTCACTGACATCGAAGGGGGCCACATTTTCAGCCGGTTCAGGCCGGTCTGGGATGCGCACAAAGCGCATATGCAGCCAGGAACGGGTGGGCATGCCCTCCGGCGTGAAATTCTCAAAGCGTTCGGCGACCGAAGTTACCACCCCAAGTAGATTCCAGGTTTTGCCCCAAATAAAGCGCACAGCCGGCGGGCGGCGGCCCTGCGCGCCAGAGGCGTTTTCGGCGAGCAGCCAGAAAGGCCCCGTCAAGTCGCGCACGTCTTGGGTTTGGATGGACGAGCCAGCGACGGTGACGTCGAAGAGCATTTGGAAGTCCAGTTCTGTGCGCCCACCGCCTGTATAAAGCAGGGGATCATCCGACTGCCCCGCGCCGCTCATGGGGCCAGAAACCGAACGGCGCGGCTGTAGGCCCGCGCTGCGGCGCATGGTTAAGGTCTCGGGGTTAAGCAAACAGCTAATCCGCTGTCCGGTATCTTCGATTAGAAAGGCGACTCGCTCCATACGGTTCCTTTTTGTTCGCGATCTAACTTTTGGAGATGGGCCCAGTCGCGCATTTCAACTTCCCAGTCAGAGCGCGGTTCGTCTGGTTCGATTGTGGCAGGTAAGTCTGGCCAGGGATGCGGCGGCAGGGGCTGCCGCGGCGTTTGCAGGTGAGGCTGCTGGGGGGACACCGCTCGCGTTGAACCGGGTGAGGCTGGAACGCGGGAGGGGCTGTTGGTGTCGTGCGGCAGCGCGGCGAGCATCTGGCTGGGCGGCTGCTGTGCCTGGGAATCCTCTTTGTTGTGGGGTGTGTGAGCGGAGCGGCGCGCGGGTCGTTGAAACTCGATCCAGCCTGGCGGCTGCGCGGGCTGCGGTGGATTGGGCGTTTCCTGGTGAACCTGTGGGGTAGGGCGGTTCTCCTGGATGGTCGGAACGCTTTTTCGATCAGGTTCAGGTTGAACTGGATCTGGAAGAACTGGGCCGGGTTGGTGTTCAAACCAGGCGAGGGGCGCTGTTTCAGGCGCGGAGTCTGGCGGCTGGTCTGGAGGCAGTTGGGGCGGTGTGGGCGGCATCTCCACCGCGGGGGAGGGTTGGGGCCGCGCTGGAACTGCTGCGGGGACTTGAAGCTGCGCCTGAGTTTCTCGCGGGTGCTGTTGTTGCCCGGTAGGCGCGGGGCGCGTCTCGGGCGGCTGGGCAGGCCTGCTGAGCCTGGATGAAGCGCTTTCCTGTATGATCTGGGAAAGATGACCGGGCTGCGCTGCCTGGCGCTTTGAAACGGCGGCCGGCGCTGGCGCGCGAGAGGCCCGCCGGGTTTCGTGAAGAATGGGGGCGGGCGCTTTGGACGGGGAGATAAGGGGCGCGTCTGGCATGCGCGGCTGGGACGGGGTGCTTTTCGGCTGCTCCCTGGGTGGGACGCTAACCGGGTTGAAAGGTGTGCGAGACGCCGAGGGCGGCGGCTGATCGGGCAGGCGCACGACCGGCGCGCCGGGTTCCAGCAGGTGCGGCGCGCGGCTGGCGATATATTCCAGCCAATGCGCGGGCGCCTGCCCCTGGGTGAAAAGATCAGGGGCAGGGGAGGCGGCTGGTTCGGTTTCTGGCTGGCTGGGCTCAGATTCACGCAAGGAATCCGTCCAGGTTTGCAGAACGTCTAACGCCGTGGAGAGAAAGCGGTACATAAAT
This sequence comes from uncultured Chloroflexia bacterium, assembly GCA_963791025.1. Taxonomy (GTDB): domain Bacteria; phylum Chloroflexota; class Anaerolineae; order Anaerolineales; family Anaerolineaceae; genus DSYU01. Next base: position 88,036 of record CAWBQF010000003.1, read on the forward strand.
CTACGAAGCGCCATGGATCAGGAACGCTGAATGGATTCGTAGACCAGCACCAGGGTTTCGATGGCTAGCTCGCTGCCCAATGCGTTGAGCGGGGCGCTGCGCCACTGGGAAGGCCAGGCATTGATTAGATCCCAGCGCATTACTTCAGTGGCGTTCTGGCTGTCGAGGTAGACGATGGAAACGTTGCGCGGCTCGTGACTCCCGCGCGCGGACGCCATCAGCCAATCCCACAACTCCTGTGACTCGCTCAGCCCAAAACGCAGCTCGATATTGTCATAGTGGACCTTGCCAGGAAAGCGGCGCACGGTTTGATTGTTGCCTGCCTCGCGGTACTCAATGGCTTCGATCTGCACACCTGGCCCGCTGCATTCGGTGAAGTGGGCCTGGGCGACGCCCTGAACGACCAGACTGAAATTGTAGGCGCGATACGGATCATACTCGCTCATCCTCTACCTCCTGCGGGAGCGGTTTCAGCACCCGGCTGGTGCTGCTGAATGCGGAAGACGATAAACTCTGCCGGTTTAACCGGCGCGATACCAATCTCGGTGACTACCTGGCCCTGATCGATCACATCCGGTGGGTTGGTCTCCTCGTCACACTTTACGAAGAAAGCTTCTTCAGGGGTGCGGCCCATCAGCGCGCCGTCGCGCCACAGACCGGTCAGGAATGCGCCAACATCCCGGCGGATGGACTTCCATAAGGTGTAATCGTTCGGCTCAAAGACCACCCAGCGGGTGCTTTCTTGAATAGACTCACGGATCATATTGAACAGGCGGCGGACATTCAGGTAACGCCACTCACCGGTCTCATCCAACGTGCGCGCGCCCCAGACGCGGATGCCTTCACGGGTGAAGTAGCGCAGGCAGTTGACGCCAGCCTGGTTGAGTTCGCCGAGTTCGGCGCGCGAGAGGCGGTCGGTGAGGTTGAGCGCGCCGCGTACGGCTTCATTGGCAGGGGCTTTATGGACGCCACGGGTAGCGTCGACGCGCGACCAGATCCCGGCAATATGACCGGAAGGGGGAACATTGACCCGTTCGGTGGGGGCGAGCGGATCGCGGACCGTAATCCAGGGATAGTAGTATGCTACGTATGAAGACGCTGGGCCTTTATAGCCATGCTGATCTTGATCGCTCTCCTCCTCGCCGGTAGCGGATGCTGTGGCGGTCTGGAGGAGCAGGCGGATATCATCCACGCGACTGGGTCCATCTAAGATGGCGACACGGTCTTTGAGATTTTCAGCGTGCTCGCGCAGGGCTTCATAGGCGCCAGCGTCGGTGTAGCCGGGCGCGGCGACAATGGCAATCTCGTCGATCTCTTCCAGGTATCCCAGCCCGCCTTGTTCGGTGTTCATGACCGGCGCGCCATCTTGCCCCAGGTTGACGACATAACAGCGCGCGCCGCCATTCTGGAAGAAGCCGTAAACGGCCATCGAGAGGGGCGTGCTAGGGTTCATCTGTTCGCCTTCCTGAACGTATTCGCGAACAAACTCGCCCCAGTTGTTGACCGGTACAGCCGCGCCCAGGTGAGCGCTGCGCAGGGGAGCGAGACCCACAAAGCCAGCGGTGCTGGAGCCAACGGCCTGAATGGGCCGCGCGCCGCCAGAGACTTCGATAACGTAGACGTCGGGAGCACTATAAGTAGGCATACACTATCTCCTTATCACTGGTGTTTGGGAGGGCCTTCATCCAGCCCTTCAAAACGAATAATGACCGGCTCACCTGTGGCGGCATTTTCAACGGTGATGGTATTTTGTTTGCCTTTCGCGTGAACAATCAGTTGTTGATCGCGGCTGCCACCGGGAAGTTGGGAAAGCGCAAAGCGACCCTGGGTATCAGTGCGGGCCTGTCGATTTACGCCAGGCACTTCGACAACTGCTCCTGAGATGGGCACATCGCCAGGCCCAAGGACCTGACCATGCAAACTCAGGAAGGGAGCAACATGGACGACCAGCGGCTCGCGGACCAGCGGGAGTTCCAGTTCGGGCAGTTCCACGATAAACGGCACACATAAAACGAAGGCGGGCTGCGGCGGGACTCCCAGACCCAACCAGGTCTCCGAGGAAACGGGGGTGAGGTCGACCTGAAAGTCGGTTGACTGCATGGCGGCGAACAGGACTGTGCCCAGGGCGTTGTGCGCCTCTGCCGGATCTGTGGAACAAGCTGTAACGAGATAACGCAAGGTGACTACCAGTGGAGGACGCCGCCCACTGCGGTACTGCGGCGCGGAGGCAATCTCAAGGAGGTAGCAAGACAGGCCCTGGGCGTTCTGGTGCTTGCCGGGTGGATCAAAAGTGACGGCAGGGACCCCTCCCTGTTTTTCGATCCATTCACGAATACGCCTGTCTGCCTGATCGATCAAGTTCTTCCCCCGTTCAAAAAAACCGGATAGGTGATTCTGATACCACGCTGCGTTATTAAAATGTCAACCCATTTAGTCCTAAAATGATTATAGAAAAATGAAGTAATTTTGTCAAACTAATCGAATAGCACGTTTGGGTGAACTTGTTTTCATTCTGTGAAACATGTAGTGTTGTGGTAGAAGTGCAGTTTGCTGCACCGGTGGTCTTTATTCGTTTGTTGTTTTGTTGTTTTGTTGTTTTGTTGTTTTGTGTTTTTTTCTCTTTTTTTATTTCATCTACGAAAAGTGTTGGCGTGGGGCCAGCGGCGCTTATTAGATGTACAGGAGCCTGCGCGGTGATCCCCCTGGATCCACTTATGCCGGGGTGCTCGTATAGGATAGGGATTAAAGAGTGCAAATAGAACCTGTCAATTGGTGCACTGGCAGAATAACAGCCCGATAGGAACATCGGGCTGTGGTTTAACTTGTGGCTGGTCTGGTCTGCTTGGGTTGTTTTGAGATGGGTTAGGCCTGTGGAAGCGCCGTGTTGGGCTGCTGTTGGATCCAATCACGAACCATCTGGTTCAGGATGTGAGAGTCGATAAAGGGAGCGAGTTGGGTCAAGACCTTACGGTCGAGGGCGCCATTGGTCACTTTTTCCAGCAGCGTGGCGAGCGTGGATTGGCTGAGATGCGGCGCCAGGGCGCCTAACTGGTGGGCATTGATGCGTTCCCCTGCCTGGCGGAGAACGAGTTCATCTAGCAGTTCATCCTTCATAAAGGGGGCGAGCGAAACCACTTCTTCAAAGCCTAGCGCGCCTTCTTCGAAGCGCGCGATTCTCAGGCGAAAGGCCTCATCGCTCATAAAAGGGGCAAAGGCGGTCACTTTCAGATCGGCGAACTGACCCTGCCCAGCCTGTTCTGCCAGACGATCGAAGGTTTCAGCAGGCAGAAAGGGGAAGAGGGTGGGCAGGATGTGAACATCGAGAGAGCCTGCCATCACGCGATCGACGAGCTGGTTAAGGGCCTGTTCGTCTAAATGAGGGGCGATTGACCCGAGCAGGCGGTGACCCAGATTGGGGCCGGGCATGGCATCTAGAAGCGCGAGCAGTGTTTCCTGGTCCAGAAAAGGGGCCAATTCAGCTAACTGACTGATATTCAGCGGATAGCCTTCCATGTTTTTCATCACTCCTTTGATTAAATCGGGAGGTGTCAGCGGAGCAATCTCGATGAGGGTATCCACTTCCACCTGTTGTTCCTTCACCATGCGGGCTACTTCTTCAGGGTGTCCTCGGGCCAAAGTTGTGACCACGCTGCCGACCGTTTCTTTTTTAGGGCCGGTTTGAGGCACCAGGGAGCGGCCCTGCTCACCCTTGAGCAGTTCATCGACACTGACTTCAAAAACATCAGCCAGATCATTCAAGGTCGCGACATCGGGCAGCGAGTCGCCATTTTCCCAGCGAGAGACAGCCTGGTGGGTGACGTTTACCCGATCAGCCAACTGGGCCTGGGTCCAGTTTTTATTCTTGCGAAGCCTGGAGATATACGCGCCAACTTTACGCGAGTCGAGCATGGTGACTATCCTTTCTAACACGGTTCATTCGCGAATGTCTTTTGACTGTAGCATGAGGACGATGGAAAGGCAATCAATCGTTAATTGAATAGCCCGGAATTCCATGCAAGCGTTCGTTGAATGGGCTGCTATCGCGGTTTGAAGAAAATGGGGCGCGGAGATGGTAAAACCGTTTACTTAGGCGGCGGCTCTTTGGCAGGCGTGACGGCAGGTGGGGGCTCTTGGGGTGGAATGCCATTTTGCTTACGCACCACAATTTGCGACATCACCAGGGTGTTGGGCACAATGACCAGCTGCCCATCGGTGGTGCGCAAAGTGATGGTGCGCATATCCACGACTTCAACCTGGCCGGTGTACGCGCCGATGGTGATGGTGTCACCGACTACAAAAGGACGTTCGAGCAGCAGGTAAACCCCAGCGACCAGATTTTTGAAAAGATCCTGCGCTGAGAGGCTGAGCGCCAGGCCAAACGAGCCGAGGACCGTTGCCAGGGTGGCCGCGTTGACATTGAAGACGCCCAGGATCCAGAGGATGGCGGAAAAGAGGATGGCGATGAAGGTGAAACGCGCGGCAAAAATCTGGATGACCGGATGGACGTGCGCAAGCAGGTTGTAGACCAGCTTTTGGCCCAGTATCGCCAGGCCAATGCCCCCGACAGCAATTAAGATGGCGCTGATGAACTTTCCGGCAATGTCACGCGGCTGTACCCGGATGATGGGCGGTAGGGGGGTGCGGGTGGGACCGGTGGGGGTTGGGGTGAAGGTGGGGGCTGCCGGAGTCGGGGTTTCTTGAGCAGTCGCCTGGGTGGCAGCCTCTTCGGTGGCTGCCAGAGCGGTTCCGGTTTGCGCGAGCGGCGTGCCGGTGCCGGGTGTGCCGGTGCCGGGTGTGCCGGTGCCGGGTGTGCCGGTGCCGGGTGTGCCGGTGCCGGGCGTGCCTGAAACGGTCAACGTGCCAGCCAGCAAGCTGGCTGTGAGGGCCGCCTGTGAGGGGTTTGCTGTGCCGGGGGCTGGCGTGAAGGTGTTGGTTGGACCACTGGGAACCTGGCCCGGCGGAAGAAGGGCCTGGGCCTGGACCGGCGCCCACAGGAAATACAGCCCGACGAACAAAAGAGACAGATAAACCAGTAGAGAAAGAATTTTCTTGGTCACAGTTCCCCCTGAGATTGTCTAGATGTATTAATTAACAACAGCGTTCAATCCTCCCTTGTGTTTCGTTGAAAAGATCAGCTTTGCGCAGTGCAAATGAATCACACTGTTTTGAAAGTGTGAACAGCCGACATTATTATAACGGACGTTTTGGGATTTCCTTGCTGGATCCCTTCTTGGAATTCTGTGCTATTTGGATACAATATCTATAGATCCTTTTGTTTTGCGCGGAGTACGAGCGGTTGTTCCGCTCGCACTCCTGCGCCATTTGCAGTGACTCTATGATAAGAGGAGGAAACTATGCGTAAACCCTTTTTTGCTATGCTTGCCGCGTTGGTTGTCGTGATGCTGTTCGCGCTGCCTGTTGAGGCCATTACCTATGGCACGGCGGATGGCGTGCTGCATCCTGAGGTGGGCGCCCTGGTCGGGACGTTTGGCGGGCAGACCTATCCCTACTGCTCTGGAACGCTTATTTCGCCCACGGTGTTCTTGACCGCCGCGCACTGCGACATCGGCGAGGCGCGCGTGTCTGTGACCTTTGACAGCGCTTACTCCAGCAAATCGAAATTGTACACTGGCGTCTTTTATGGCGATCCACAGTACAACCAGTCGCAAAGTGATCCCCATGATATCGCGGTGGTGGTGTTGGATAAGCCCATCAAAAACATTACTCCGGCGCGGCTGCCTGCGGCTGGCGCGTTGAGCGCGCTACCAAAAGATCAGCAGTTTACGGCAGTGGGCTACGGCGGACAGGAAGCCGTCAACCAACCAGGCGGGCCGGTGATTGGGTACCTGGATGTTCGGGAATACGCGGTTTCGACCCTGAATGCGATTAACCCGGCCTGGCTGCGCCTTTCGCAGAACCCGGCGACGGGGAACGGTGGCACTTGCTACGGCGATTCGGGCGGGCCGAATTTCCTGGGAGCCGGGGCAGGCGAAACGAATATCGTCGCCGCGACCACGATTACCGGGGATGCGCTGTGTAAGTCGACCAATGTGGACTACCGGCTGGATACGCCCGCGGCGCGGGCGTTCCTGGGGCAGTTCGTGACCCTACCGTAAGCAAGACGGAGGGAGTTTGAAACCGCCGAGAACGAATACGCTTCTCGGCGGTTTTTCATGGATGCCCTTAATGGGCGGCGCTGCTTTCCTTGATCTGATTGGTCTTTGCCGCCATGATGAAGTCGTTCAGGTGCAAGCCATGCACTTTATGGGTCCACCAGGAGACGGTGACCTGGCCCCACTCGGTGAGCAGGGCGGGATGATGATCCTGCTGCTCGGCGGCTTGCCCGACCCGATCCGTGAAAGCGAGGGCTTCAGCAAAGTTCTTGAATTTAAAGGCACGCTTGAGGCGCTGCTCGCCCTCTTCGGTGACGACTTGCCAATCCGGAACCTGCTGGTGGTACTGCTCGACCTCACTGGCGGGCATGGCGGTATCGCCACTCTGGATGGAAACACAATTCATTTGAGCCAGTTCTTTCATCATCTTCCTATTCCTGGTGGGTGGTGTGCTTGCTGGAACGACTAAAATTATTTACTCGTATTATACACATTATGGCTGCCAGGGGGGTGGAAGGTATCTTGTTTAGCGGACAGGCTCCTCTTTCAAGAGCGGGGGGCGTTTGCGGTACATTTTATCCACCAGCACGACTGCTAAAGCGACGATCAGCCAGAGAATAATCAGGACGAGGTCGGAAGTGGGGATGAAGTTGACGACCATATTAAAGGAAGTGTGCAGGATGACCATGTAGAGCAAGCTGCCGGTGCGAAGATAAACCCAGGCCAAGAAGATGGCTAAGATGACGCGGAAGATGGACCCCCCGATCATGTCCGTGGCAAGATCGACTGTGTAGAAACCATTGAAGTAAAGGGGCAGATGCCACAAGGACCAGATGACTGAGACCATCAACGCGGCGATGAGGGGACTAAAGCGGTTTTGCAGGATGGGCTGCAAGACGCCGCGCCAGCCAGGTTCTTCCATGCCGCCGCGCGCAAGCGCGGTCAGTGTAAAGGTTAGCAGGAACAGGGGGAGGACTTCTAAAACAGATTGGCCCCACAGGGAGGGATATTCGATTTCCATGCCTAACAAGGCACTGATGGCCCAACTTGCCAGTACCAGGGCGGGATAAAACAACAAAGCAAACAGCGTCCAACCCAATGGTAGACGGGTAGGCAGCAGAGAATGCATGACGGCGCGCACGCTGAGGGAGCCGGAGCGGGCGCTGGAGACGACCCAACCCCCTAACAGGCTGGCAAGTAGGGCGGCGACGATTACAGGTAAGGAGAGGGAGACATTCCCGCTTAACATCCCATACCCCAGAAACTGTCCTGCCAGGTATTCCAGGATGAATAAACCAAAAATTATCACCGCTACGATGGCTAGAACGATCCGCCTGCCGCGTGGGAGACTCAGTGACAGCCCATTTTTGAGGCCGAGGGTGAAGATGCCGCCCAGCGCGGGGCCATAGCCGCCGATTAAGGAGACAGCGAGTACCAGGGTCCGGTTTTGCGTTTGGAACGGAAGGACTGCTAACCAGAGGATCCAGCTCCAGGCAAAGGTGATCAGGAGAAATGTGATGACGGGATGAGCCGCAGCCAGTTCCCAGCGTATCCCCCTTTTTTCTGTTTGTTCTCGGATTTGGCGGGCAGAATCGACACTCGTCGTGCTCATAATATATCTGTCCTTTCATGACTGATAGGTGGGTCGGTAAAAATACCAGCGCTTACGAAAAAGATTAACATTCTACATGTATATCATATCGCTACTTATAAAATGGTTATTTTTGTACTTGATTTTATGTAATTTTTGTCAATGTTTTCACTTTTTTGGACAGTCTTTGTTGATGATTAGAAAAAATCCCTGCCAGATATGGATGCCCGGCAGGGATGGAGGGTTTATTCATCATTTACTCTCAGAAGGTGGGCCTCGGTTTACAAGTGGAAGAAGGCGGCTCCAATGGTGAAGAAAGAGGCGACCAGGATGAGGACGGTGCAGGAGATGGCGAAGACGCGCTGGAAGTTGTTATTGGCAAAACTGCCCATCACCTCGGAATCGCTGGTCAGCTTGATCAGGAAGAAGAAGACAAAGGGCAGGATGACGGCGTTGATGGTTTGGGTGGTGACGGCGAGGGTGAACAACTGCACGCCGGGGAACATCACGATAATCAACGCAACCAGGAGCTGTAGGATGAACAGAATGTAAAAGGGTTTGCTGTTGTGGAAGGAATCGTCCAGGCTGCCAGAGAGGCCAAAGAATTCAGAGAAGGCGTAAGCGGTGCAGAGGGAAACGACAATGAGACCCATGAAGCCGGCGTTGAGGATGCCGACGGCGAAGAGCACTCCGGCTAACTGCCCGGCAAAGGGTTGGATGGCGAGGGCGGCCTGCTCGCCGGAGACAAGGTCGATGCCGTGGGCGAAGAGGGTGGCGGCTGTGGCGGTGATCATAAAGAAGGAGAAGAAGTCGGTGAGGAAGGCGCCCCAGTAGGTCTCAAGCTGGGCGTAGTTCACTTTGCCCTTCTCGATCTTTTTGTCGTAAGCGAAGCTGCTGACGAAAAACTGGCCCCAGGGGGTGATGGTGGTGCCGAGGACGCCCATGCCGATCAGCAGGTACTGGTGCAGGTAGGCGCGGGTGGGCTGGACGCCATGCGGATAGGCCAGGTTGGAGAGCGCCAGGCCCCAGTCGGGTTTGGACATGACCGCCGAAGCGATATAAGCCAGGAAGAACAGGCTGGCGAAGAGCATGATATTCTGGGTCATCTTGTAGTTGCCGCGCAAGATAAAGAAGAAGGCAATGATGACCACCACAAAGACGGCGGGAACAGCGGGCAGGTGCAGCAGCGCGCTGGTGGTTTTGACCGCCGCCAGTTCGGTGACCAGGGTGCCCATGTTGGCGATCAGCAGGCAGCCAAAGACGAACAGGGAGACACGCACGCCCCAGCGCTCGCGGATCAGGTCGGCCAGGCCTTTGCGGGTAATGATGGTCAGGCGCATGCCCATTTCTTGGGTGACGGCCAGGAGGATGGTGATGAGAATGAGTGGAAAGAGGATTGGATAGCCTAACTTCGCTCCGGCGATGGAGTAAGTCGCCACACCGCCCGCATCGTTATCGGCCATGGCGGTAATCGTCGCCGGGCCAAAAACAGAGAGAAACAACAGCAGTCGTTTCCAGAAGCCGGAGAAGAAGTGAGGGGCTTTATTGGTTTTGGTTTGAAGAGTCATGGTTACCTCGTCAAAAGCAAGCAGGGTCCGGCTTAGCGGAAGAAGCGCGGCAGGCGCTTTTTCCAGGCGGTGGGAATGATCTTATCGAGGGCGTCATCGGCGGTGACGATGCCCAGGAGCTTGTTCTGTTCGTCGATGACGGGCAGCGCGAGCAGATCATACTTGGAGATGGTTTGAGCAACCTCATCCTGGCTGTCGAGGGCGTAGACGGTGAGGACATTTTTCTTCATGAAGTCTGTCACCCGCTCTTGAGGTTGGGCAAAGATCAGTTTTCTGAGCGAAAAAACGCCCAACAGCTTTCCATCCTCTGTGACATAGACATAAAAGATCATTTCCGCTTCGCGGCTATGTTCGCGCAGGTATTGGATGGCCTCCTGCGCGGTGAGGTGGGCGGGAACGGTGGCGTACTCGGTGGTCATAATGCCGCCCGCGCTGTCTTCAGGATAGGACAACAGGCGGCGCACGTCGGCGGCCTCTTCCTTTTCCATCAAATTGAGCAGGTCCGCGCTGCGTTCCGGGGATAGTTCGGCCAGCAGGTCGGCGGCGGCATCTGGCCCCATTTCTTCCAGCACGTCGGCTACCTGCTCATCGGGCATGGCTTCGATCAGGGAGGCCTGGAAATCCAGCTCCACTTCTTCGAGGGTATCGGCCAACTGCTCGGCGTTGAGATGGAGGGATTCGAGCAGTTGTTCCCCTTCGACCTTATTGAGGTCGGCCAGGATCTCCGCCAGGTCGGCCGGGTGAAGCTCGGTGATTTTTTCACGGGGGATGCGCAGGCGCATGGTGCGGTCGTAGCGGATCAACTCCATGTCATCCCAGGAGATGTAACTTTCGGGGAGCGGCAGCTTGAGGTGCGCGGCGATGCCTTCCGCGACCTTCGCCAACCCGACGCGGCGCAAAATGCCCATGCCGCCTACATCTACGTTGCTGACCAGGATCTTGCCAGGGACGCGCACTAATTCGAGGTCGTTAACACGGACGACACGCGCGCCGTCGGTATCAATGATCTGCATATCGAGGACATCTTTGACGAGGTAAATGTCCTGGTCAGAAGGGGTATAGGTGGGGAGATCACTTTTGGGATTGTTGAGCGAGATGGCTGAAGCAAACAGCACAGCGACCGCGGAAAATGGAACGGTGAGCGTTCCGGAGTGGGTTTTAATCACCACGGCTTCAATGGTTGGGTGAATCCACTCATGCCATGAGCGGGCGACCAGATCTTTAACGGCGCCAACCGAGTTCCCGTCCAGATCGGTGACGGGGCGTCCGATGATTTCACTGACGAATGCCATATAAGCCTCCTGTTCAGAGAAGAGTTTTGTTTTGGTTGGGGTTGGCCGGGGTCTGAGACAGAACAGCGACCAGCAAAACAAAAACGCCGCTTGGCGATCACTGGCGAAAGGCGGCGTCTGAACAGGTGGGATTTGAGGCTTTTAACCGACCGGAGAGAAAGGAACTGACCGGTGGGGCGCGGACATTCGGGGTATGGATATCCTCTTTCCTTTTCTTAACAGCCTGACCTGTAAATGCTTTCGCCAGTTGAATAGCGTGCCCGGACTGGCACTATGGTCCGCGTCCATGCGATCACCTCCTTCCTGTTTATGAATGGTATTCATGGTATGGGATGCAACCCACACAACCAAAAAACCTCCCGGGCAACCAGGGAGGTTTGCATTTAAAGGGAAGTCATTTGCGGTATGAGGTGCTCAACTGCTACCGAAATGATTCCTGCACAAGCCTCCTGGTTGAGTTTTGGCACTGCGCGGCTTAGGGAATGATCTTGTTTCCCAGCCACCTTGAGTAAAGCCTTAATCCGACCTTACCTGGTCTACCCTTTGGCGTCTCTCGACATTTCAGGGCAGTGGCTTATTTCGCACGCAGCCGCCTCACCGAACGAGGACTTTATTATCAGTGATAAGATACTCCGGGCAAGCAAGATTGTCAATTAAGAAAAATCTCATCTATTTAAGGTGACTCGAAGGGGCTGACATGAGGTTTATGAATGCGCCGTCTCCCGATCTCGATGACGCTGGTAAGACCGGGAGACGGTTTGGGATGCGCAGGCGCTAGCCGGTTGGGGGTTGTTCGCGGCGGCGGGCGATGATGACGTAGTGGTAGGGTAGATTTTCGACCGGGTCGCTGAAGGGTGGTTTAGGAAGGTTGGATAACAAGTTCGAAAGGTCAAGTGTTTCTGACGAGACTTGATCTTCGGACGCGATCTCTGGCGACTGTTCGGCGGAGTCTGGCTGGGTGGGGAATGGTTCCACCAAGACGGGGAGGGTCTCGGGTTGGAGGTCCAGGGGGGCCGGATCGGACTGCGGGGCAGCGACTTCGTCCGAGGCCGGTTCGGGCAGAGGATTATTTTCTCGCAATTTCGCAAGCTCTTCTTGCAAGGCTTCTTCCTGTTCCTGCTGCCATTGCAAGGCCCGCGCTCGGCGCTCGGCGCGATCTTCTTCAGAGGTGACATCGTACGCGCCCAGCACTTCGAAATACCCATGCTCTGCGAGGGCCTGGGCGGCCTCTGTCATGCTATAAGTCCATTCCCACATCCAATAGTCCATTTGCATATCAAAGGGGTGACCACGCCAGCCGGGGTGCAGGTCGTAACCGTAGACAAAGAGCAGTCCACCCGGCTTGAGGGCGCAGTGCAGGCGGTAGATGCTGTGGAATAGGTCAACGGGATCGAGGTAGAGCAAGGAAGAAAGGGAGCAAACGCCGTCAAACTCGACCTCAAAGTCGACTTCCTGGGTGGCTTTATTCAAAAACGTGACCTGCGGGAACTGCTCCTGCGCCCGGCGGATCATGGCGGGTGACATGTCTACGCCGGTGACCTGGAGGCCTTTTTCGAGCAGTTGCGTGATGACCGGTTCACCGTGACCGCAGCCCGCATCGAGCACACGCGCGCCAGGGGGAAGCAGGGCCAGCCAGGAGTCGAAGGCTTGAGAGAGCAGTGGTTTTTCAAAGTAAGAACTCTTCGTAATCATCGGCGAGGGCGTCGTAAGCGCGCTGATTGACCTGACGGGCGAAGGGCCAGTCATTCGCGGTGGGCGAAAGGTCGGCTGGGTCGGGATGCTTGCCTTGATTGGCATCGTTCAGGTCATAGATCAGCTCGCGCATAAAGCGGGCGGCATCATCCAGCTCAACAAAGGGTAGTCTAATGTCAATCATGCGCGCGCCGGGGCTAGAGCGGGCGAGGCCGGCCCCAATATCGGCGGAAATGACCAGTTCTGGTTTCCCGTACGTTATTTGTTCACCCTCTGGACCCGAGTAGGTGTTTTTTTCTACTTTTAGATAGATGCTGGTTTCGGGCAGCATATCGGAAAACCCAAAGACCCCTTCGCCCTTCTGCAAGATTTCATCCAGGCGGGCTTCTAAGGCAGCAGGATCACGCTGTCCGGACGCATCGTGAAGGAAGTTACGGGTGTAGAAAACCTGGGCCTCTTGTAAGGTGTAAATAATTTCAACCCAGTAGTTGGCTTCTGCGCTGAAGTTTAATCCGCTGCCAATATAAAAGTTTTGTTCTTGCCGTCCGGCGCGGCCCCAGACGCGGACTTCGATGCTCTCGCTGGGGTGTGTTTCTGTGTCGAATTCATCCACGAATTCTTTGACGACGAGTTTTGCCATGATGATCCTTTTTTTGCTTTGCCTGAGATTAAAGGATAAAACTTTGTTCGACTCTGCGCGTGTTGCGGTTTGAAAGGGTCGAACGGTGGTAAGTGGAACAGAAGACTGGTTTTATTTTCCTCGCATGCGGGTAATATGATTATTATAGAATGCTATGGAAATATAACCCCATTAAACTGGTGAGGAAGTTACTAGTGGGTGAGAGGTGGTTCGACTGGCGGCGTGGGGCGGCGAACAGTCGCATGTGATGGCGTTTGAGGTATCGGCATAAAAAGAAGCGGCTGGCCTGGATGGGCTAGCCGTCTTCTTGCGGTTAACGTTTTAAGATGTTCTGTTCTTCGGTCATGACAGGCAGGAAGGCGAGCGCGCCAAACAGCATAACCACGCAACCAGCGGCGACCTGCACAACCGGGGAAGTTTTCTCTAAGGAGCGCGTTTGCCCGGCAGAGAGGCCGTCTGTGCTGGCGTCTGGCGCCTCCTGTACGATTGGCGCTTCATGGGCGGCCTGAACATTGGGGGGAGTCGCTACCCAGTCCAGGGCAGCGCTCACGACGAAAATCATTAGAATCACTGTTATCGCAAACCACAGCCGACTTTTCATCTGTCTACCTCCTTCACATACCCTTTCTGACAGTAAGTGTAAGCGGTGGGGAGATAAACGAGATCGGACCCAGGTCTGAGATTGGCTCAGATCCAGGTCCGATCTTTATCCTATCCAACTGGATAGATCAGGATTGGTCGCGGCGGATGATGCCTTCTTGCCAGGCGTAGACGGCGGCCTGGGTGCGGTCGGTGAGGTGGAGCTTATTGAGCAGGTTAGTGATGTGGGTTTTGACCGTCTTTTCGCTGATGACGAGCGTCTCGGCAATTTCACGATTATTCTTCCCGCTGGCGATGAGGCGCAGCACTTCCATTTCGCGGTCGGTCAGCTCGCTGAAGGGATTGGGGCCTTCCTGGCGCGTGCCACGCATTTCTTTGACCATGCGAGCAGCGACGCGCGGGTTGAGGACGGCTTCTCCAGCGTGGGCGCGGCGCACAGCATCCGCCAGATCATCGGGGTCAACATCTTTGAGTATGTACGAGAGCGCTCCGGCGCGAATGGCGGGGAAGATATGTTCGTCTTCGTGGTAGGAAGTTAGCACGATGACCTGGGTGCGCGGGCTAACTTTCTTTACCTGGCGGGTGGCTTCGACACCATCCATGCCGGGCATGATCAGATCCATCAGGATCACATCGGGGACCAACTCCTGCACCAGGCGCACGGCTTCTTCGCCTGTGCTGGCCTCGCCCACAACGCGGATATCTTTAAGGAGCTGAAATAGGCTTTCAGCCCAATGCGCACCATACTGTGATCATCGACTAACAGGAGTGTGATGGGATCTGTCATGGTTTGCGTTCCTCATTTCCACACGGCGCCAGGGCCGTTACGGTCGTTCCAGCTTCTGGCGAGCTTTCGACAATCAGGTGTCCTCGCAGGTCTGCCAGCCGCTCGCGCATGCTTTGCAAGCCGAATCCGCTGGACGGCGCGGCCTGCGGGTCAAAGCCGACACCGTTATCCTTGACCAGCAAGCAAACCTGTTGAGGGCTATATTCCAGGCGCACCGCGACCGCAGAGGCGCGGCTGTGACGGGCGGTGTTGGCGAGGGCTTCTTGCGCCACGCGGTACAGGGCCTGTTCGATCGCCAGGGGCAGGGCGCGCTCGTTTTGAACCTGGAAGGTGGCAGGAATGCGCGCGTGCTGCGACCAGGTGTCGAGGTAGGTTTGCAGCGCACCTGCCAGGCCCTGTCCATCCAAGGCGGCGGGGCGAAGCTCGGCGATGATGATGCTCAGATCCTGCTGGGCGTTTTTGATCAGGCTTTCGGCGCCTTGCAAGTGCTGGCGGGCGGCGTCTGGGTCGGTATCGATCAGATTGCGGGCGGCGCGTACCTGCATGAGCATGGCGAAAGTTTGCTGCTTGACGGTATCGTGCAGCTCGCGCGCCAGGTGGTTGCGCTCCTCGACCATCGCCAGGGCTTGCTGGGTCTGGAGCAGATTCTGGACGCGCTCCGCCATATGGCGCAGGCGCATCCCCAGCGTGCTTATTTCATCGTGGGCGCGGTCGGGCGGCAGGGGGCGAAAGTCGCCTTCGCTCCAGGCGTCGGCGGCAGTGCTGAGGGCCGCCAGGCGGCGGGTGATACCGCGCGACATAATGAAGCCAAACAGGGTTCCAAAGGGGGCTACCCCAACCAGCAGCACTGCCGCGGTGAGAACCAGTCCACTCAACAGCATGGGCCAAATCGACAGCAGCATAGGGGCAGCCGGTTTGACAGTGAGCACCATGACGCCTACCAGCGGCGATTGGGGG
The DNA here is from genome assembly GCA_963791025.1 of uncultured Chloroflexia bacterium. Lineage (GTDB taxonomy): Bacteria > Chloroflexota > Anaerolineae > Anaerolineales > Anaerolineaceae > DSYU01. Next base: position 103,276 of record CAWBQF010000003.1, read on the forward strand.
CCTTCCTGGGGAATGGGCACAGCGACAAAGTAGTTGCCCTGGGGGGTTACTATCGAGAGACGCAGCGAGTTCGATCCAGCCTTCGTAGGCGTTTTCGAGGATCGCGGAACTGCCGGCATAATTGGGCGGGGTGAAGCGCCGCCCGACCAGATTATTCTTCTCCTGCGGGGCCTGGGCCAGCACGATCCCCTGTGGGGAAAGCACATAGATGGGATCGTCCTTAATGATGGCGGCGGCGGGACTGTCGAAGGCGTACTGAGGGGGCAGGCTGGCGTAGCCGGAAGCATAGACACTCTCCAGCCAGGTTTGCAGCCTGGGCAGGTCTTCGGCGCCGGGCTGGAGGTAAGTACTCGCCTGGGGGTACATGGTGTAAACGATATCGCCGACATAGCCGCGCCGGTCGGCATTGACCAGTTGGGAAAACACCAGCACGAGCAGGATGGTGAGCACTTCCAGGGCGAGGAGCGCCATGACGGTCACCAGGGTGTAGGTGAGGGTGAGTTTACCGCGCAGGCTTTGAAAAAAGCGAAACAATGTTCGTAAATCCTTAATTCCGGTCGTTCAAAACGACGATAGGTGAAACCCGGGTGGGTTCGAGGGTGACCAGCAGCACCGTTAGCAGCGTGAGACCGACACAAAATAGGCCAATCAGGGCTGTTGAGGAGAAGGGCATCCTAAAAAAGCTGGCAGAGAAGGGGTCTACTACCGCCAGGAACCACAACGATACCTGAATGATGCCGAGGCCAGCGCCGCTGGCGATCAGCGCAATAAGACCATATTCTACCACCAGGGTCAAGAGAATGTGGCTGCGGGTATACCCTACGGCTTTGAGGACACCGATCTCGTAGCGGCGGTCGAGCATCGCCAGGCTGACGGAATTAGCGACCAGCAGGATCCCAGCCAGGAGGGCCAAACCGGCCATCGCGGCGGCAAAAATGAAGAGGTTGTGGTAAACCTGGGTGAAGCGGGCGGCATAGGCGACCAGGTTGATGACGGTCACATGGGGCAAGGTGTTTCCCAGCGCCGTGCTGACCGATTGGAGCCTACCGGCTGGCGCTTTGGCGGCGTATTGAAGCGTGTCGGGTGGGGCCAGGCCCAGGCTGAGCGCGTTGGGCAGGAGCAGCCCGACCGGCGGGCGCGGGCCAATGACGCGCATATTAAATGTATACGTGCCGACCACCTGCAAGGAATGGACACTGCCATCCCACAGCGTGACTTGAAGGGTGCTGCCGGGTGGAATGTGGGTAAAGGTATCCACATACACGCCGTCAGGCTGGCTGCCCCAGGGCGCGCCCTCCAGGTTAAACTGAGCGGGGGTTTCACGGGCAATTAAGACAGAAGGCATGTTCAGATCGGTGAGGCCTTCGGCGCGCACCGACTGGATCGAAGTCTGGTAACCGGCGCTGAAACTGTCGAGCGGCTGCGCTTCGAGGGCCTGGCGCACGGCGGTTTCCTGAGCGGCGAGGGCGATGAGGGTCAGATTGTCGCCTTGAAAAGCGACGCTGCGATCGTTGAGCGTGCGCTGGGCGTTCTGGGTAACCAGCACCCCAAGCGTCAGCGAGACGACCCCGACAAACAAGGCGACCATAGCAAACACCAGAGAGAGACCCCGGCGGCGCAGGTTATTACGGGCCATGTGCGCGAGGGGCAGCCCGCGCAGCGGCAGGAAACGGACCAATAGCCGCATCAGCAGGCTGAAGGAGCCGCCGAGCAGCAGCAGGCCGAACAGCGCGATGAGCAGGATGGCGATACCGCGCAACAGTGACCCCATGATCAGGCTGGTGATGGCGGCGAAGGGCAAGGCGAGCAGCAGCACCAGGCCGAGGCTGTGCAGTTTGGTCAGGCGCGCCGTGTTGACCGGTTCATTGCGCAGCAGAGAAACGGGCTGGGCCCGGCTGGCGGCGACAATGGCGATCATGGCGAACAGGATGGTGGTGAGAACGCCTACCAGGATGCCGGTCAGCACGGGCATGGGATCGAAGGCCCAGTTAATGAGCAGGGTGGAGGTGCGGCTGAAGAGATCGACCAGGGTGTAGGAAAGGCCCACCCCGACGCCCGCCCCGAGGAGGCTGCCCAGACCGCCCAATATGGCCGCCTCGACAGCAAACATAAACTGAAGCTGACTCTCGCGGTAGCCAAGCGTTTTCCAGACAGCCACTTCCCGGCGGCGGCGGCGCAGCAGCACCTGCATCGTGTTGGCGATGCCAATGCCGCCCACCAGCAAACCGAGGATGGCGGCCCCTTTGAGGGTGACCTCGAAGATGAGCTGCACTTGCTTGTCGCCCAGGGCAAGGCGCGTGGCAAGATAGGGAACCCAGCCGGTTTCGGCCAGATGATCGCGGGCCTGGATAGGATCGGGCGCGGTCAGCAGAGCCGTGTTTAACATGCGCGGCGTACCGGCTAATTGTTCAGCAGTGGCGAGATTGTAGTAGAGCTTGCTGCCCTGATGGTTGGGGGTATCGGTGATAATGGCGCGCACGTGGGCTTCGAGGGGACTGCCCGTATTGAGATCAGATAGCACCAATTTATCGCCTTCCTGTAAGTGGTACTCCAGGGCGATATCTTTGGTGACCAGAATGTCACCAGGTTCTTGCAGGAGGGTCGCCAGGCCAACATTCCCGGGCCGGCTGACCACGAATGACCCGAGCAGAGGGTAGTTGGCCGGGTCAATGCCGATGCCAGCGGCAGGAAAATGCAGCTCACCCGAGCCGGGCAGGCGGAAGGTGAGGGTCGAGGTGTAGGCGACCAGGGTATAGCGGTCGATGAGGCCGGACCGCTGGAGGCTTTGCAGTTCGGCGACTTGTTCGGGCAGAATGACATCCTCTACCTGGCGAACCATGCTGATATCCGCGCCGACCAGATAAGCTGGATTGATGACGAGCATGCGCTCGAGCGAGCGGGAGAGAAGCGTCATGGCGACCAGCGACATGACGCCAAAGGCGATGCATAAGAGCGCCACGAACACGCGCTGCCCGCCGCGCCGAAGACTGTGGATGGCAATGGAGAAGTAGAAACCCAGGCGTGACATCAGCGTACCTCAGCGGAAAGGGTGGAGATGCTGGCGGGCTGGGCGCCGTTTTTAGTGGAGGAAGTCAGGCGGCCATCGACGACATGCAGGCGGCGACTGGCGCGCGCGGCAATCTGCGGGTCGTGGGTGACCATTACGATTGTCAGGCCGAGCTGCTCGCGAAGCTGGCCGAGGAGGGTGAGCACCTGCTGGCTGGTGGCGGTATCGAGGTTGCCGGTAGGCTCATCGGCTAACAGCAGGTGAGGTCCATTGACCAGGGCGCGGGCAATCGCCACGCGCTGCTGCTCTCCGCCCGAGAGCTGGTGCGGCAGGTGCTGGCAGCGTTCGGCCAGGCCTACCTGTTCAAGCATCTGGCGGGCCAGGGCCTGGGCCTGGCGGCGGCGCGGGCTGATATAGAGCGGCGCTTCGACATTCTCCTGGGCGGTCATGGTGGGGATGAGGTGGAAGGACTGAAAGACCACTCCAATCTTTTCGTTGCGGATGCGGGCCAGTTTGCCTTCTGGCAGCGCGCTGATATCGACTCCTTCGATCGTGACACGGCCGGCGGTAGGGCGGTCGATGCCTGCCAGCAAGCCCAGCAAGGTGGACTTGCCTGAACCGGACGGCCCGGTGATGGCGACCCATTCACCAGTCTGCACGGTGAAAGAGATTCCGCGTAAAACGTGTAAGGTCTGCGCGCCCATGTCGATCGAACGCTGCACATCCTCGACTGTAATAATCTGGGTGTCCTGCATTTGCAGCACCTCCTTGATAAAATGATGATTACGAAACCAATCGCAAGATGAAATCTGCATGGTTTCAGATTGCTCAACCCGCGGGTTCCAGGGAGCGATTGGTGTAGGTGAGTATAAAGCGCGGCGGGCAGGAGGGGATCGGACCGGGGTCTGATTTGTGTTCAGCCCCCGGTTGTAGAGCGGCGAACAGCTGCCTAAACAATTCGCAAGATGAAACCTACGTGGTTTTGTTCAGCAGTTACGCGGGTCTCATCGTGCAATTGGTTTAGTCGACGCGAAGGGTGTACTCGGGGGTTAACCGGACGGCGTGGATTTCCAGGCGTTCCTCACCCTCGAAGTCCATGCGGGCAGCCATCGCGTTGGAAACATTCTTGACCTGGCCCTTCCGCAGCGGGCGGAAGCGCAGCAGCAAGCCGTGTTCGAGGATGGCGGGGAAGAAGCGCTTCAGGCCAATTTGCCAGGGCGCGCCGTTGTTGTAATGATCGGCGACCAGTTGGCCGTTGATGTAAGCCCCGGCGATATCGCCGGTATAGTCGACGGTGAGGAAGACATCACTGACGCCGTCCAGCAGGCTGGCAGGGAACTCCAGCAAGAGCTTATCCGCGCCGCGCAGTTGGGGTTGAACCGGCTGGCGCCAGGGCTGCACGGTGAGGTGGAAACGGGAAGCCTCGTCAGTGGGTTCGGCAGCCAGTGTTCCGCCGCGGGCTTGCAAGTCCTGTTCGACAGGCGGGAAGACCACAAGGTCAAACTCGGATTGGTTTTGCGCGCGCAGCTCAAGTCCGCCGTCGATAAAGAGCGGATCGGCACTGGAGATCACCAGGCGTTCCTGTCCCCAGGCGTGTTCCGCTTCGGCGCGGGCGAGGGTGGTGACGCGAATCGATTTGCCGGAGAGCGTGGTGAAGGTGAAGCTGTGCTGCCAGCCGGTGGGCGGCGTGAGGTAGAGGCGGCCGTCCGCGCGTTGGACCGCGCCGGTCGCGCCAGACAGGCCTGTGAGGGTCTCTTCTGCAAAACAATATTCAGGTGAAATGCCTTGCGGCGCGTAGAAGAAGTAGTGTGTTTCTTGAGCGGTTTCTAACTGAGAGAGGGGCTGGGCGGTGGCGTACACCAGGCGCGCGCCGTGCAGGTCGAGGTTGAGCGGCAAAAGGCAGCACACGTCTGGCTGCAAGGTGAGTTCTTCCTCTTTTGGCAGGCGGATGGTTTCGCCGTTCAAGGTCAGTTCAAAGCGGATGCCAGGGATAGGCTGGGTGTCGATATGATCCTGGAAGTTGTTAAGGAAGAGGAAAGCCGCGCCGTCTTTGACGCGGGCGGCGTAGCGCAGGGTATGGGTATCGCTGGGAGCAATCTCTTTCGAGCCATCCGGGAAGACGGGCAGCATGGGGGTCAGCTTTTCGCCAAACGCTGCGAGGAACATGTGCAGCGTCTTGACGTAGCGGCAGGCGTCGCGCACCTGACCGTACTCGCCGATGGGGGCCTGGAAATCATAGGAGACCTGGGGATGCAGCACCTCATTCGCATAGCCAGTAAGGGACCAGGGATTTGAGCCGCCGTGATAAATGTAGTATCCGATAAAGTTGCAGCCCGAGCCCATCTGGACCAGCGTAAGGGCTTCTGTGCTGTGGGGCGGAATGACCGGACGGTTGTTGTAACGGACCTGAATGCCGCCCTGCATCTCGGCATTGATGAGCGGATAATAATAGGGCAGACGGTAGTGAGCGTCTGGGTGGGGGGCGACCTGGCGGTCGAAGAACAGGTACAGGTCACTGGGCTGGGGATTCTCGACCCATACCGGGTAAGCGTAGCCGCCGTGAACGGGGAGGGTTTCGTCTTCGAGAACAGGCGAACCCCAGCCGGTGACGGTGTAGAGGGGGGTGACCAGCCCTTGTTCTTCGGCGATGCGTTTGAGATGCCGCATATGTTCCACGCCGCCGTTCCCGCGGGGGAGCCATTCCAACGGGGCGCTGCGGTCGGCGGCATCCCAGGGCGCGCCGGTATGCTCGTATTCGTTATCTAACTGGATGCAAACGACTGGGCCGCCCTCTTTGAAAAGCAAGCCGCGCAGTTGGTTAGCGATTTCACGATAGTAGCGGCGCACGCGGTCGAGGTAGGCGGGATCGTTGGAACGAACCTGGAAGGGCATGCCATAGAGCCAGTCGGGGAGACCCCCGTTGCGGCACTCGCCGTGAGCGAAGGGACCAATGCGGGCGATGACGGGCAGGCTATGGCGGGCGCAAAGCTGAACAAAGCGGCGCAAGTTCTTGTTCCCGCTCCAGTCGAAAATGCCGGGCTGTTCTTCGTGATGGATCCAGAACAGATAGGTGGCGATCATGTTGACGCCGCTGGCTTTGATCTTGAGTAGTTCTTCTTCCCAACCGGTTTCGGGGTAGCGGGAGAACTGAAACTCGCCGCTGACGCCGAAGAAGGGGTTGCCGTTGTGGGTGAGGTAGTAGCTGGTGACGCCGTAGCTTTCACCGAGGTGGTTTTCGCCACCCAGGCGGGTGTGACCGGTGAGGATTTCACGATGGACGGTATCCAAGTTGAGGCGGTAAGTGGGCATGGCAGTATCCTATTAACAGAGATTGAAGTGACTGGAGCGGCTTCATTGTATCCAATTCCTGGCGATTATTGTTAGGATATCCATAGGCCCCGCCGGGTGGGACTGCGGCAGCGGATTCCTCTATCTATTCGGAACTTTTATCGATCCTGAATCGTATTCTCCTTAATAAGACGATTGAGCAGAAGAACACAAGGAGGTTCATCATGGTTGACCGCAAAGGAATTTTTTCCTTCTTAATGATCACGTTTGGGATTACTTACCTTTTGGAAGGAATCCTGATCCTTTCTGGGGTGCGGATTGGGCTGACGCCAGCGCCGATTATGCAGTTCACGGTAATGGTCGCCATGTGGGTGCCCGCAGCAGCTACAGTGATTACTACCCGCTTCATCACTCACGAAAAGTTGAGCACCACCGGACTGCGCTTTGGCCCATCGTGGAAGCCGTATGCGGTGACCGCGTTGGTGATCCCGCTGACCTTTGTGCTGACGTATGCCGTGACCTGGTTACTGGGTCTCGGTTCGCCGGATTGGCAGCTTAAGACGTTCTACGCGCTGATCGCAGAAACCGGCGCCGATATGTCTACCGCGCCGGATGCCAGCCTGTTATTGGGCGGGCTGCTGATGATGTCGCTGTTTATCGCGCCGTTTTTTAACAGTATCTGGGGATTTGGCGAGGAGTGGGGCTGGCGGGGGTATCTGCTGCCGCGGCTGCTGCCGCTGGGGAAGCTTAAAGCCTATTTGCTGATTGGCGCGATCTGGGGACTATGGCACGCGCCCCTGGTGGTGGTAGGGTTCAATTACCCTGGTTATCCGGTGCTGGGCATTTTGATGATGATCGGCCTGACGACCGCGCTCAGCCTGTATCTGAATGAGCTGACTTTACGCTACAAGAGCTCGATTCTAGCCGGGTGGATACACGGTGTCTTCAACAGCCAGGCCTACGGCGTCTGGCGAATGCTGCTGTTTGCCAATACGCAGCCCATCCTGGGCGGTATCACCGGGTTGGTGGGGATTGTGATCCTGGCGTTGGTGGGCTTTGTCACAATCCAGTGGGCCAAGCGAACGGAGCCAGCCGCTCGAACGATGAGGACGGCTGGCGGAATCCTTCAGTAGCTCGTATCAACAGGCAGGATGCCAAGCGATTGTTAAATCAATAGCCCTGCTGCGTATTTGAGGCGCAGCAGGGCTGTACTGGTAACTACCGATAATGGGATACTGAAACTGGAGTTAGAAGATCCCCAGGCTCCCTAAAATTTGAGCAAGGAACCCTCGCGCAGAATTCTTCTTGCCGGTATTGTTCTGTTCAGCCTGAAAACTGGCTGTCATTAATGCCATTTGCTTTTCACGAGCGCGGGCGCGCATAGCGATTTCCAAAGCACCTGAAGAACGATTGTTGTTGTAGTTGTCGTTGTACATGTATTTCTCCCTAAAAAAATAAGCAAATCTCGGTCCGATAAATCGTCCGGTCATCTACCTCTAAATTGCTGCGAAGAAGAAAGCAGCCTGGATGCACATCGGGTTTGGCTGTGATGTGCGCTTTGCGTTCTTCGACGCCTACGAGGTTAGCTGCCGGGCTCGAACAGAAGATTTGCTCTACAACGCATCTACGTTGATTCGCCCCTCATACTTTGGATCCCCCGATCCCTTAGATTCGGCGTTTGTTCTTTTATTCACTTGTTCTCTTACAGTTATGATTATAACCATATTTAGGTATTATTTGTATTAATAACGTGTTAACAAATCGGTAAATTTAGCTAACCCTTATTAACATCATGGACAGAAAAGCCGAGAAGTGTAGGGAACTGCCTGCCAGGAGAACAGGGAATTTCTCGCCGCGGCGACCAGGGGCATAAAATTCTCCTTGAAAGTGCCTACAATAAACTGAAGATGGGCGACAGCGGAAAAAGTACGGCTGAGTGCTTGCCAGAAAGCCAGATCTTCCCCTATAATGCGATGGAGTTGGGCTGTCTTTTTGGGTGTCCGATCTTCCATATAAAATAAAATCTTTCCACCCGTATCCCACTGAAGGAGAAGCGTGAAATGGTCTTTCCGCAAGTTCCGCAAGCCAGTATTACCAAAATTATCAGCAGCATTCCTTACCGGATGGCGCTGGCAGGTGGATGGATCGACCAGCCATTTGTCTCCCGACTGAACCCGTCTCCGCCTGGCGCGATGGTGGTGGTGAGCCTGAAACCCACCGTGCGGTACATGGAACGGTGCGGAATGGGCACCTCCACCCGGCGCGCGGCGCGGCAGTTGTGGGGGGAGCGGCTGCCGGAGCGCGATCCGTTTGGGTTGATGCGGGAGCTGTACGCAGCTGAAAACCAGGGCAAGCGCGAACCGAGTGGATCACAGGATATGGCCGGGTTGATCTTTCCAGGGATCAGCCGGTTAGATTATGACTATGCCTGTGAAGGGGGCGCCTTTCCGGCGCAGATCGCATCGAATAACGATCCCGAGGTGGTGCGATGGCTGGAGCAGGTGGTTTATCTCATCCCCGTGCTGCAGCGCCCACCTGGTTATAACCCGCTGGAAACGAAGAATCTGGACCCGGAATGGATCCAGCGGTTGGGGCAAAGTGGAAAAGACTGCTTTGACGCGATTACAACCAAAGACCTATACCGGCTGGGCGCGGCAGTGAACGAGTGCATGCGCTGTTGGGAAGCCATTCTGCCCGGCACCGTGCGGCACCCGACGATTCAAATGGATCTCGTCGAACTGCTGGCGTATTACCAGGCGCGCTATCCGGGCGCGATGTATTCAGGCTGTGGGGGCGGCTATCTGTTTGTGATTTCGGAGGAACCGGTGCCGGGTGGTTTTCAGGTGCAGGTACAGGCCGCATCAATGCGGACCGCATAAATGCGGGGCGCGTCGTTGACGTAAAGCTAGACAGGTGAAGCATGGGTTCTGTTCTTGTTTCGGGCAGTTTTGACGATTTGAATTCGCGGCAGGTGCGCTTTTTACAGGAGGCGGCGCGGTCAGGCACGCTGCATTTGCTGCTTTGGTCTGACCGGCTGGCGCAGGCTTTGACCGGGAGCCGTCCTAAGTTTCCGCAAGCGGAGCGCCGGTATTTTGTGGAAGCGCTGCGGTTCGTGGACCAGGTGAGAGTGGTGGACGAGCTTGACAGCGCGGACGGTTTACCCGCGGAGTGCTGCCAGCTTTCTAACACCTGGGTGGTTCCAGCGACGGCAGATGGGGCGGCAAAACGCGCTTTTTGCCAATCGAGAGGGATCGCGTATCGGGTGATCGCGGATGAAGCGCCACGCGGTTTCTCAGTACCTCTTAAGGATGAAACGCTGGTTCAGGCGGTTGGACGCAAGAAAGTGGTCGTGACCGGCTGCTTTGACTGGCTGCATACCGGGCATGTGCGGTTTTTTGAGGAAGTGGCGCAGTTGGGCGATCTGTATGTCGTGGTGGGCAGTGACGCCAACGTGCGCCTGCTGAAGGGCGAGCAGCACCCTCTGTTCCGGGAGGATGAACGGCTGTATATGGTTCAGGCGATCCGGTATGTCACCGAGGCGAGGGTGTCCACTGGAACCGGTTGGATGGACGCGGCCCCAGAAATCGCGCAAATTCGCCCCGATATTTACGCGGTCAATGAAGATGGCGATCAACCGGCCAAGCGCGCTTTTTGCGAAGAACAAGGTTTGCAGTACGTGGTGTTGAAACGCGCGCCGAAAGAAGGCTTGCCCCAGCGCGAAAGCACCCAACTGCGCGGTTTTTAGGGCAAGATCAACGCAGCGAAAGCACTTGAATACCGGAGGAATTTTCGCGATATTCCAGCGGACCTTGCGGCACGTCATTCTCGATCTGTAACCGTCCCTCCTGGATGGCTTCGCAAATGACGGCAAAGGGCGCTTTGCCTTCCACCCACTTTTCGACAATCAGCACCCCATGCCCGGGCAGGATGGTGAACACAATCTGGCGCGGATCGGATGGGTTTTGTAAGGCTTGCGAATGGGCAAAAGCGGTGCGGATGGCGCGGGCCTGGGCTTCCGTCGAACAGGAGACAGGGTAGGTGTAGTAGGGCGGGTCGAGGTAGACATGCTCGACAAGGGCTGGATCGTAGGCGCGGATGCCGCGATGCCCATGTAACTTAGAACGGGCGGCAGGGACTTCTTTGCCGCGCCAGTGGATGCGCGGCAAGGACTCATCCATCCAGATCATCTCGACAGCTTCGGAAGAGGGGGGATCGTTGCGCTTGCCGGTCACGTGGCGCACGCGTGCGCCTTGACCGTCCGCGCGAATGCCCGTAATGACTGCCAGTTCATCCTCGGTCAGCAGATCTTTTTCAACCGGGCGGGCGCTGCCAGTGATTGTGCAGACCAGCGCGTCCAGGGTGGGTTCCCAGGTGGCGTAACAGCCCTCGCTGTACTGGCTGGCGATGGCATGATCGAGCAGGGGGACATCTACCAGATTGGCGACCTTGACCATCTCGGTAAAGAAGCCAATCTGTCCCAGGGTGCGGCCGGCCTGCATCATAGCGGGCGGCGTTTCCAGGGCTTGCCAGATGGGCAGCGGAATGTCTGGTTCCTCCACGAGGTGCTGGGTGATCTCGTGGGTACTGACTGCGGTCAAAATACGGTACAACAGATCTTGTAGAAACGCATGGCCCCCATTGGTCTCAGTACAATCGGCGTCCGTGCGCGGGTGCGCCCCAACCAAGTCGAAGGTGTGCGCGTATAGGGGTTGCTCTTCTTCGCCTACGATGACAATATTCCGCACGCTCATGGCCTGTGACTGAATGATGCGCGCGACGGACATTAATGGTCCCCCTCGTTTCCCTTGTTCAAACAAAGTGTGATAGGCCTGATTTGCCATGCCAGGGAAAGCAAAGTCGGTTGGGTTGGGTTTTTCGGGCGAGAGCGCCTGCTCCAGGTGCGACAGCAGGGCTTGCCATTCGGCGAGCCGGGCATAGAGTAAGGTAAAGACGGTAGGGGCATGTGCGAGGTGATACTTGCGGCGTGCGGTCAGGTTGAGCGAGTTACGAAAGTGGATTGGTTTCCCAAACTCGGCGGTGGTAAGAATGACCTCCACGCCGGGTGGATCACTGGGGTGGGCAAGGATGGTGTGGCCCGCCTGGCGAAAACACTCCAGGAGCTGCGCGGTGATGGATTCGAGCAGTGGGGAGGCTGGACCAGGTACCCAGGCGAGGTGTGTTTTCTGTAACCAGGTATGAATAGGGCGATTTGGCGTTATGTTCATGTTTCCCAACCTTCTAATCTCAACGTATGAATGAACCAGTCGGCGAGACGGGGAGAGAAGACATTCACCAGGTGCAGCAGGGCAGCCTGGGGCGGCAGGATTACCTCTGCGGGTCGAGTGCGAACTGCACGCACGATGGCGCGCGCGGCTAATTCTGGTGAGATTTTGCTGGAGATCCACGGCACGCTGAGATCCGCGATCATAGGGGTATCCACCCGACCAGGAAACAGGGTGGTAACGGCGATCTGCTTGGGGCGCAGCTCCTGGCGCAGCACGTCGCCGAAGCCGCCCAGGGCATACTTCGCGGAAACATACGGGGCATCGAGCGGAAGACCTTTCTTGGCATCCATCGAAGCGACTAAGAGGATATGCCCGCTGCCCCGACGGATCATGCCGGGCAAGACGGCCTGCACGACATGCACATGACCGTAGAAATTTACTGCCATCGAGCGTTCCAGGTCGGGGAAGGTCATTTCTAACACCGGAGCGCGGACATACTGCCCGGCATTGGAGATCAAAACGTCTACCTGCCCCCAACGGTGGATGGTTTCTCGAACCAGCCGGTCCACTTGTTCCCGGTCTGTCACATCGGCTGCGACTGCGAGCGCCTCTCCCCCACACGAACGAACTTCATCTGCTGTCTGGCGCAACCTGTCTGCGCTGCGTGCAGCTAATGCCAGCCGGCCTCCCTGTTGGGCAAGGGTCAGCGCAGCCGCCCGTCCGATTCCGGAAGACGCGCCGGTGATGATGAAAACTTTCCCTTGAAGGCCTGGTGTTGGCATGATTTCCCTGTCTCAGCTTCCTCTTATTAAAAGGATCATCGCGAGAATTGGGGCAGCGCGTCGAAACTTTCGCGATCATCCATATTATACATTTGATCAAATCGCATTAATAATGATAAAGCAAGTCGACTTTGTTATAATCTGAGTAGGATGAAGTTTAACGGTGTACGTTTTACGAATGGGGCGCTGCTCCTGCTGGTTGTTTTCCTGACCTTGAGCGGGATCTACGGGCTGTTTTGGACCTTCAGCGCGTTCATGTTTACTTTGCATCGCGTCAGCGGGTGGGCTGTGCTGGCGCTCTTGCCCTGGAAGGGCGCGATTGTTTATCGTTCGCTGCGCCGGAAGGTGAACCGGCGAGGCAGCAGGCATTTTCGCCTGGGCCGATTGGGGATCTCTGTGCTGCTGGCTGCGCTGACCCTGTCTGTTCTGGCGCTGGGGCTGTTGTGGAAAGGGCGCTTTGGCCCGGCGGAATATCCACTGCGGCAAACAGCTATTTCCTGGCACTGGATGCTCTCGCTGGGGCTGCTGCTGCCGTTCGGGCTGCATGTGTGGAAGCACTGGCCGCGTCCCCGGCGGGTGGATTTCATTTCGCGCCGCGGGCTTTTGCGGGCCGGCCTGGTTTCACCGCTGGCGCTGCTGGGATACCTGGGGTACCAGCAGGTGGCTCGCTTACGGCAGCAGCCCCAAGAACCGATCCGGTTTACGGGTTCACGGCAGGGCGGTTTTTACAGCGGGAACGCCTTCCCGGTGACCCATATCCAGGCGCCTGCTCCTGAGCAGATCACCCTGGAGAATTGGCGTCTGGCGCTGGTTGGGGCCGGACAGCAGACGCTTTCTCTGGACTACGCGGCTTTGAAGCAGTTTCCGACGACCGAACTGGACGCGACCCTCGACTGCACCCTGGGCTGGTATGCTCAGCAGACCTGGCAGGGGGCGCGACTGGTGGACGTGCTGGAACAGGCCGGGCTGGCCGAGACGCCTACCCAGATTGAATTGAAATCGGTCACCGGATATGCGTACGCGCTGCCGTGGCATGAAGCCCGGGAAGTGCTGCTCGCGACGCATGTGAGCGGAGAAGTGCTGACCCCGGATCATGGTTTTCCGCTGCGGGTGGTGGTCCCTTCCCGCCGGGGCTGGTTTTGGGTGAAGTGGCTGGCTGAAGTGAAGGTGGTACCTTGGCTGGATGGGGCGTGAAGGGGAATGCGCCAGCGGTTTTTTTTCGATCGTTGTTTCTCCTCCATCCTGAAGATGGGCGCGTAGAAGGTTATGGGCGATTGATCCCAGCATCATATTGCCTGAGAACGATTCCTATAGGATAATATAGGGCAATATTTCGCAAATAATGGTAATAATAATCGTTGTATAGGGTCATTTTTTGCGCGCTTTCATGCCCGTTTCTCTCGTTTCCAAAAACTGACCTGGATTACTTGTTGAAAAGTTCGATGGCTGGACAGGAGTGTTTGTGAGCAGCTTGCAGACAGAAACATGGCATATTCTGCATATTGAAGATGATGAAGACGATCACCTGATTGTGCGTTCGATGTTGAACGAGGCGCAAGGCAGAGCCGTCGATTTGGATTGGGCGGCTACCTTTGAAGAGGGACGCAGGAAACTGTGTTCCTACCATTATCAGGCGGTGCTGGTTGATTATGACCTGGGGATCGGTACAGGGATCACGTTAATTCGCGAGGCTGTCAACCGGGGGTATGCGGCCCCCATGATCCTTTTGACCGGGCGCGGCAGCTATGAAGTGGATGTCGAGGCGATGCATGCCGGAGCCACCCTTTATCTTTCAAAGAATGAGATCAACGCCCTGCTGCTGGAGCGTTCGATTCGCTACGCGATTGAGCGCAAACAGGTAGAGCAAGACTTAATGGAACGGGATCGCAAGCTTTCTGTGGCGCTCAACGCGGCTGAGCTGGGAACGTGGACCTATCATTTTGACGATCACATGTTTGAGATGGATGAGCGCGCTCAGAAAATGTACTGCGCTAACCAACCGCGCGAAAGCCACGATGTGATCGTTCAAAACTTCCTTCATCCAAAGGATGCGCAGCCCATGTGGGCCGCGCTGGACCAGGCTGCTGATCCGACCGGCGATGGGCGCTACCAAATAGAGTACCGTCTCTTGCAGCCAGACGGCAGTGTGCGCTGGTTGAATGCCTGGGGCATCGTGGAATTTGAGGGCCAGGGCATAGAGCGCCGGGCGGTGCGGTTGATGGGCGCCAGCCGGGATATTACCCGAGAAAAGCAGACCAGAGAAGCGCTGCATGAGAGTGAGGGCCGTTTTCGTGACCTGGCGAACAACATTTCTCAACTGGCCTGGATGGCGGATGAGAGCGGTTGGATTTTTTGGTATAACCAGCGCTGGTTTGATTACACCGGCACGACTTTAGAGGAAATGGAAGGTTGGGGGTGGCAGAAGGTTCACCATCCGGGGCATGTAGCGCGGGTGGTCGAAAAGATTAAGCGCTGTTTTGAGACCGGTGAATATTGGGAAGATACCTTCCCGCTGCGTGGAAAAGATGGACAGTACTGCTGGTTTCTGAGCCGGGCCGTCCCGATTCGTGATGAGCAGGGACGGGTGGTGCGCTGGTTTGGCACGAACACAGACGTGACGGAACAGCAGCAGCTTCAGGAAGAAAACCTGGAACAAAAAGATTTGCTGGAACGCATGCTGCAAGCCATTCCGGTAGGGATCGCCTTCCTGAAAGGGCCGCAGCATGTCTATGAACTGGTCAATGCGGAGTACCAGAAGTATGCCCGTGGTAAAGGCGAATTGGTTGGGCATCCGGTGGCTGAAAAATGGCCGGAAATTGCAGAAGCGATCATTCCACAGATGAACCGGGTTTATCAAACCGGAGAGCCTTTTTCTATAACAGACGCGCCCTTGCGGATTGTTCACGACGGCGTGCCGGAGGATGAGTTCTTCTCATACACCTTCACCCCCATTTATAAAGCGGATGGGAGTATCGAAGGGGTGATGATTCTGGCAGTGGATACGACAGCGGCAGTTCAAGACCGGAAGGCGGTGGAGGCGCAGTCTGCTCGCCTGGAGACTGTGCTTCAGTCCTTGCCCGTCGGCGTATGGATCGCGGATCAAAACGGGCGGCTGATTGGGAAAAACGAGCAAGCTGACCGGATCTGGGCCGGCGACGCGCCGCTCTCAGCGGATATTAGCGCCTACCAGGAATATACGGCCTGGTACTGCGATAGTGGAAAGATGCTATCACCAGAAGACTACCCGGTGGCGAAGGCGCTGCTGACGGGTCAACCTGTTAACCCTGTTGAACTGCAAATTCGCCGTTTCGACAGCACGGAAGGAACCATTCTCGTTTCTGCGGCTCCTATTCAAGATGGGGAAGGCCAGTTGACGGGGGCCGTTGGGATCAACATGGATATTACCGAGCGCAAGCAGGTGGAAGAAGCCCTGCGACTGCAAAGGGAAGCTTTGCAGGAGAGCGAGCGGTCGGTAAAAGAGCTGGCCGAACGGTTTCGAGCCGTCCTCGAGAATTCGCTGGATGTGGCCTACCGGCGGAATCTGCAAACGAATCAGTATGACTACATGAGCCCGGTTTCAGAGCAGGTGCTTGGTTTTACGGTCGAAGAAATGATCACTATGACCTTCGAAGAAGCGGTAGAGCGTATTCATCCGCAAGACCGGTTGGCGGTAGAGATGGGGCTGCAGCGGGCGGCAAAACATGGCAAAGGCAAGTTGGAATATCGTTTCAAGTGTAAAGATGGCATCTATCGCTGGGTTGCGGATCACGTGACGGTAACGAAAGGTGAAGAAGGAGAACCGCTTTACCGCACCGGTATTTTACGGGATGTTACCGAGCAGGTGCTGGCAGACCAGGCGCTGCGAGCCAGCGAGGAACGCTTCCAACTCGCCAGCCGCGCAGTTACGGGCGTTTTGTATGATCTGTCCATCGACCGGGATGAGTTGTACCAGTCAGAGGGGCTGGAGCGTGTGGTCGGTTACCGGCCTGGTGAAGAACCGGGCGGCAGCAAGGATTGGTGGCCGCGAAATATTCATTCGGAGGATGCTCCACGCGTTCAGGCGGAACTACAGGCCGCCATTAATGGCCAAAGCGACTCGATTTCTTACGAGTACCGTATCCGGCATAAGGAAGGGCACTGGGTTCATATTTTGGATCAGGGCTATATTGTGCGGGATGAACGAGGGCAGGCTCAGCGTGTCGTGGGAATCTGTACCGATATTTCAGACCGGGTGCGGGCGGAACAGACGCTGCGCGAGAGTGAGAATAAGTACCGCGCCCTGGCGGAGACGCTGGATGTGGAGCGCGCCACGCTGGCGGCCTCGATTGATCACCTGCCGATCGGCGTGGGGATTGGGGATACGCGGGGGAATATCCTTTCCTTAAACAGCGCCGGGTTGAGACTGCATGGGTTCGCGTCGGAAGCAGAGATGTTGGAGAGTTTGGAGCAGTATGCGCGTGAGTTTGAGTTGTGTTCTCTGGCTGGGCAGGCGCTGCCGCTCGCGGAATGGCCAATTTCACGCGCGCTGCGCGGGGACTTCGTGCAGGATTATGAGATGCTCATACGCAGCAAGCAGAAGGGATTCGAGCGGTTCGTGTCGTACAGCGTGGCGCCTGTGCAAAACAGCAACGGCGAAACCATCCTGATCGTTTATGTTATCCGAGACCTGACGGAGCGCAGGCTGGCTGAACTGGCCCTGGAAGATTATGCTGAAAAATTAAAGCGCAGCAACGAAGAGTTGGAAAACTTCGCTTTTGTAGCTTCTCATGATTTGCAGGAGCCGCTGCGCAAGATTCAGATGTTTGGCAATATTTTGCAAGAACGGTTGGATGGGCAGCTGTCGGATGAATCGGGAGAATACTTGAAGCGGATGCAGAGCGCCGCCGAACGGATGCGGGATATGGTTCAGGGCTTGCTGGATCTATCGCGGGTGAATACGCGCGGGAACCCGTTTGAGGCGGTCAACCTGACCGATGCCGCGGAAGAGGTGGTGTCAGATCTTGAGGTGCGCATTCAAGCGACGGGCGGGCGCGTGGTCGTTGAGCCGCTGCCGACGATTGAAGGGGATGTGGTCCAACTGCGGCAGCTGCTGCAAAACCTGATTGGCAATGGGCTTAAGTTCCATCAAGAGGGAACTGTGCCGGAGGTGCGCGTATTGGGTGAGGTGACGCAGGTGGATCAGAACCGGATGGCAAGAATTGTTGTGGAAGACAACGGGATCGGTTTTGA
Source organism: uncultured Chloroflexia bacterium (assembly GCA_963791025.1). Lineage (GTDB taxonomy): Bacteria > Chloroflexota > Anaerolineae > Anaerolineales > Anaerolineaceae > DSYU01. The sequence goes on from CAWBQF010000003.1 coordinate 120,807, forward strand.
CGAAAAAAACGCGGAGCGTCTTTTCCAGCCCTTTGTGCGTTTGCACGGGCGCAGCGAATTTGAAGGCAGCGGCATCGGACTGGCGATCTGCCGTAAGATTGTCGAGCGGCATGGTGGCAGTATCACGGCCAACAGCCAGCCAGGAGTGGGCAGCCAGTTTATCATCACCCTGCCGGTAAACGGCGTTCGCCTGTAGGATTCTTTTCAGCTTCTATAGAAGGTAATCACGGATGCAGCAAGCGCCTGGGGAACATTCAATCGACACAAGATCATGGAATGCGGTGATCGTTGGAGCGGGGCCGAATGGGTTGGCCGCGGCGATCACCCTGGCGCGGGCAGGCTATAAAGTGCAGGTGATTGAAGGACGCGAAACCATTGGTGGGGGTTCGTGCACTGCCGAACTGACCCTGCCTGGGTTCCATCATGATATCTGTTCTGCGATCCATCCCTTAGGGGTAGGCTCACCGTTTTTTAGAGACCTGCCGTTGAAGTCTTTTGGGCTGGAGTGGATCTTTCCACGGTACGCGGTTGCGCATCCGATGGATGACGGCACAGCGATGGTGGTGGAACGGTCGATTGAACGAACCGTCGCGACAATGGGAGAAGATGCTGCCGCGTACCGGCGCTTATTTCAGCCGCTGGTGCGCGACTGGCAGAAGATTCTGGGCGACCTGCTGGGGCCATTCCCGTTTCCGCCCAAACACCTGTTGGCGGATGTACGCTTTGGCCTGCTCGCGCTCCTGCCCGCCCGTGTTTTGGCGAAAACCTTTTTCCGCGGGCCGCGCGCCCGCGCTGTGATCGCCGGGATGGCGGCTCACTCGATCTTGCCGCTGGAGTTCCCGGTGACGGGTTCGTTTGGGTTAATGCTCACAACGCTGGCACACGCGATCGGCTGGCCCCTGGTGCGCACCGGTTCGCAGGCGATTGTGAACGCCATGGCAGGCTATCTCCGCTCGCTGGAGGGCGAGATTGTGACCGGAATGCCCATTTCCCATTTCGACCAGCTTCCAGCCGCGCAGAACGTGCTGTTTGATACGGGGCCGCACCAACTTCTACAGATTGCCGGGGAGCGTTTACCGGAAGGCTACCAGCGTGCGGTAAGTCATTTCCGGTATGGGCCAGGGGTTTGCAAGGTCGATTATGCCCTGGACGGCCCCATTCCCTGGACGGCGGAAGCTTGCCACCAGGCGGGGACGGTGCATGTGGGCGGAACGTTTGAGGAAATCAGCGCGTCAGAGCGGGCCGCGTGGCGCGGGGAGTACACGGAGCGCCCGTTTGTCCTGCTCGCGCAGCAGTCACTGTTCGACCCCACCCGCGCTCCAGCGAATAAACAGACGGTATGGGCTTACTGCCACGTGCCTCACGGCTCTGAGCGCGATATGAGCGGAGAGATTGAAGCGCAGATTGAGCGCTTCGCGCCTGGTTTTCGCAGCCGGATTCTGGCGCGCTCGGTGCGCACAGCCCAGGAGATGCAGGCTTATAACCCCAACTATGTGGGCGGGGATATTAACGGTGGGGCGCAGCTGCTGACCCAGTTCTTTACCCGTCCGGTCGCGCGCTGGACGCCGTATTCTACCCCGGTCAAGGGCTTGTACCTGTGTTCCTCCTCGACCCCTCCAGGCGGGGGAGTGCACGGCATGTGCGGGTATTACGCCGCGCAAGCCGTGCTGAAAAGCCGGTAAGGTTGGTTTAGCCTGGATGAATTCCTCTCAGGCATGGGTGGCTGCGGGGATGGCTGCGGGGGCCGCGACTTCCTTGCCGATGTGGGTTTTGATAAACCGGCTGATCTCGTCCATGGCCTGAATGGCTTCTGGAAAGAGGGGGGCGAGCAGCGGATAGCAGTGGAACATCCCTTCGGCCACCTGTAAGGTAACCTCCACTCCCGCGGCCTGCGCTTTGGCAGCAAAGCGGGTGGAGTCATCCAGCATGATTTCATATTCTCCCACGTTGATCAGTAAGGGCGGCAGCCCGTGGAGATCGCCGTAGAGGGGGGAGATCCAGGGATCGCTGGGATCATTTTCGCCCACATAGTATTTGCTGCATACTACAGACATTCCCAGCGGAGAGAGGCACTGCTTTGCTTTGGTGCGGTAGGATTCGCCGGTCAGCTTCAGGTCTGTCCAAGGAGAAAGCGCGATACCAGCGGAAGGGAGCGGCAGGCCCTGGCCGCGGATGGCGAGCAGCGCCGCCAGGCACAACCCGCCGCCCGCCAATTCACCCATAATGACGATGTTTTTAGGGGCAGTTCCCTGCGAAAGCAGCCAGCGGTAAACGGTGAGAGTATCTTCCAGGCCGGCCGGGAAAGGGTGTTCTGGGGCCAGGCGGTATTCAAACAAGAGCACGCGCACCCCACTGCCTTCGGCCACCTTTGCCACCAACCCCCGATGATCTGAACAAGAACCGGAAACGTACCCGCCGCCGTGCGTGTATAAGATCACTTTCTGTGGATCTTCCTGGGGAGAGGGAATCAGCCACTCTGCCGCAAGTCCGGCCGGCAGCCCAGCAATCGTCACGGGCTGCACGGTGATGCTGTCTGGTAGTTTGGTTCGCCCGGCGCCTTGTTCGCACTGCTCGCGAAACGCGGCGATTGAGGTGTTTTCATCCCATGGTTGTTGTTTTAATTGAAAACGCATGAAATGTCTGTACTTCATCGCAAGGTAAAGTAGACGACCTTTTAGGCTTGGCATGGCTGCTCCTTCGAGACTGCTTCTTGAGAACGAAATAAATCGCACGTTGAGACTCACATCACTTCTGCGCGAAACCATGTAGGTTTCATGCTGCGATTGGTTTAGGATGATTCTGGTGATCTGGTGGTGGTGGGTTGGGCCCCTTGCATGAAAAGGTCCACACACACTTCAATTGTTTCTTGCGCCTGAAAGGTGTCGGGCGCGGTGTAAAACTGCTTGGCGACTTCGACAAAAACAAATTCAAATTGATCTTCTAAAATGCTAACCGGCAGGTCTGCGCGAATTTCACCGCTCTGCTGCCCCAGCCGGATGATTTCGGACGACAGCCGCTCAATGCCGCTGCGCTCGCTGGCTGGTTTCTGGAGCGACAGAATGTTCTGCACCTGGTAAGTGAGATACTTCTCGAAGATCTCACCCTGCGCCTGTACTCCAGACATCAAATCCTTTAGGATCGCCACCATCCGGGCGCGGGTATCTGGCAGGCTGCGCAGGTTCACGAAACGGTCTGGGTTTTTCTTTCCAAACGCAGCCTGGATATATCCTGCCAGGATGGCTTCTTTGACCGGAAAGTAATTGTAGAGGGTGCCTTTGGCAATATCTGCTTCTTCAGCGATCTGCTCCATGGTGGTCGCGTCGAAGCCCTGCTGTTGAAACAAGGTCACAGCGGTAGAAATGATCTTTTGCCGGGTCTTTTCCTTCCGGCGTTCTAACCGGCTGCTCGCCGGTGCGTTCGCTTGTCTCATTTTCCTCCTGTGTACGCCGCGTATATTTGTACTTCGTACAAATTTGTACGATGTATATATTAGCACGGGCTGCGCGGCCTGTCAACAGGCTTAAACCAAGCTGGCGCAGACCAAGACCGATCTGAAAGGGATTACGCTGGTCGCGCCCATCGAGGGAAGCGTGACTTCTCTCGCAGGTGGATGGGGCGAACTGCCGCTTCAGCCCGGGACCGAACAGCAAAACGCGGCCTTAACCATTGAGGCGGATCTGGCGCTGCCTAATCTCTTTCTGGACGAGGGATGGATGATGCAGGTGTTTGGGAACTTGCTCACCAATGGGCTGCGTTATACGCCGGAGGGAGGTAAAATAGATCTCTCCGCAGAGGAGCAAGATGGTGCAGGCTTTCTCTACCTGCGGCGAGGGAACACGGATCGAAATTGTGCTCCCGAAATTGAATGAATGAAGAGGTGATTGATTTTGGTGGCGTGGGTTTATCATCGAGTGCTTCCGCTTTTCATTGCGCCAGATATTCGTCAAAAAAGCCGCGTGCTGTTCTGGCTGTGGGTGGTCTTACTTTTCCTGGCAGGCGTTTTCATCTGGGGAAAATTCCTCAACTGGTGGCTCAGCCCATTTACCTACCATGACTGGGCGGATATTACCATTCCGCGGTTGACATTCCTCCAGGATGCTGTGTATCAAGGGGTGCTGCCCCTGCATATTCTTGATCCTTTTACGCTGGGCAACGTTACAGATCGCTATCTGACCATTCCGGACGCCTTCCTGTCGCCGCAGATCGTCCTGCTGCGCTGGCTGGCGATTGGGCAGTTTATCTGGGTGAACTTCCTGCTCCTCTATACGGTGGGGTGTTTAGGCCTGCTGTGGATCAGTCTTAAGAAAAACCTTTCACTGGCGGCCCTGACGTTTCTCTTCCTGTTGTTTAACTTCAATGGACACATTACGGCCCATATTTCGGTCGGTCATTATACCTGGACGGCGTACTTCCTCTATCCATGGTTGATTGGGTTGATCTTTGTGCTTATGGAAGGCTCAGGCGGCTGGCCCTGGGTGCTGAAGGTTTCCGCGCTGTTGTTTGTCATGCTGCTGCAAGGAGGCTATCACCAGTTTATTTACGCGTTGTTCCTGCTGGCTTTGCTCATTCCGGTTCTGCCGCGTCACTTTTGGACCTTGTGCGGCGCGCTTGTGTTTTCTGTGCTGCTCAGCGCGTTCCGCGTTCTTCCGCCGGCATTAAACCTGGGAGCGTTTAACAACCGGTTTATCTCCGGCTACCGCTCGCCTGGCTCTCTTTGGACGGCCCTGGTGCAAATCTATCCCCCGAACCAATTCACCCAGGACCCAGGTTTGGCGAAGCAGGTGGGCACCTGGGAATACGCGCTTTTTGTGGGCATCGCCGCGGCGCTTTTCCTGGGCTGGTTCGGGGTTGTATGTGCATTCCGCAACCGGCATAAAGTGGGCAGTTACTTTACCCTGCTGCTGCCAGTGATCGGACTGATTCTGCTGTCGCTCCACGATGTTTTCCGGACAGTACGTGTTATCCTTCCGCTGCCTTTGTTTACCGGCGAACGGGTGTCTGCCCGGATACTCGTGTTGGCGTTGCTTCTGTTGTTGGTTCTGGCAGTGATTGAACTCCAGCGATGGTTTAACAACCAACCAGCATTAGCCCCCGTAATTACCCTGCTGAGCGCGGGAGCCGGTTTGCTGATGGCTTTTGAGCTGGAACGGAACCTGCGCGCCTGGAGTATTCCGGCGGCTGCCCAGGCATTTCCACTGCTCTCCTATCAAGCGGACCGCTGGTTGGTCGCCAACCATCCGGATCTGGTTTACGCCAATATCCTGCTGATCGGGGGCGGAATCTCGCTGGCTGCACTGACTGTGCTTGTTTTCTTCACCCTTCGCTCGCACCGGTCTGTGGCTAGGGGTTTGCTTCCCCAAGAAATGCCCGCAGCCGTCCGGTGATTTTTCCCTGGCCCGACCACCTTATTCTTCCCTGATGTGCGATCTCGCCTGAAACGGGTAATTCTGTCAACCCACTGCGTTGACGGCCCCTTTAACGCGGATAAAATAGATTCTCATCACCTTGTTGTTGTTTCCTCAGCGGCATCTTGCCGTTTCGTAAAATCCTCATAGGAGTAATCGATGAACCCCTTAAATGACTGGGAAAATCCCCAAGTCACTGGCATCAACCGGGAGCGGCCTCATGCTACCCTGCTGCCTTTTGCCAATGCGCAAAGCGCTCTCACCAACAAACGCAGTGAATCCCCTTACTTTCTACTACTTTAATGGCGACTGGAAGTTCCATTTTGCAGCCAACCCCTCGCTGGCCCCGGCAGATTTTTACCTGCCACAGCATGATGTTTCTGATTGGGCGGAACTGCCTGTGCCTTCAAACTGGCAGGTGCAGGGTTACGGCATTCCGCGCTACCTGGCGGGCAGCTATGCCTTCGACTTTTCGAACCCGCCCAAAGTGCAGGAAGACACCAACGAAACCGGCTCTTACCGCACCACTTTCACTCTCCCAGAAGCCTGGGCGGACCGGCAGGTTTTCATTCACTTTGATGGAGTCGACTCTGCCTTCTATCTATGGATTAATGGGCAGATGGTGGGCTTTAGCAAAGGCAGCCGCACCCCGGCTGAATTTAATATCACCCCTTACCTGCAAGCGGGTGAGAATGTGCTGGCGGCGCGCGTGTACCGCTGGTCGGATGGCAGTTACCTGGAAGACCAGGATATGTGGTTCCTCAGCGGCATCTTCCGTGACGTGTACCTGTTCTCTACGGCGGTTGCGCACATCCGTGACTTCACTGTGCGCACAGACCTGGACAGTGACTATCGGGACGCTGATCTTAGCATTCGTGTAGCCATTAAAGGTTATCAGCAGTCTGACCAGGATTTGACTGTACTGGCTGCGCTTTATGACGATCAGAACCAGCCCGTGGCAGCGTGGAACCCTTCTGCGGCGGTCCGTGTGGCAGGTGGGGCAGAGACGGAGGCGGTGCTTTCTGGAAACGTTTCCAACCCCCAAAAGTGGTCGGATGAGCAGCCCAATCTATACACACTGCTGCTCACGCTGCAGGATGCTGCCGGGCAGGTGATTGAAGTGGAACGCTGCGCGGTGGGCTTCCGCAAGGTGGAGATCCAGGCGGGGAAGGTGCTGGTTAACGGCAAGGCGATCTATTTCAAGGGCGTCAATCGCCATGAGCATGATCCCAACACCGGGCATACTGTGAGCGTCGAATCCATGATTCGGGATATCGAGTTGATGAAGCAGTTCAACATCAACGCAGTGCGCACCTGCCACTATCCTGACGATCCGCGCTGGTATGAGCTGTGCGACCGTTATGGCATTTTCTTGATCGATGAGGCTAACATCGAGTTCGCATGGGCTGTGGGATCGGTTTACGAAGGATCCAGCTTGGGAAGCCGCTTTCCTGGATCGCGGGATTCGCATGGTGGAACGTGACAAGAATCATCCCTCGATCATTGTCTGGTCGCTGGGCAATGAGTTGGGATACGGCCCAAACCATGCTGCGCTGGCGGCCTGGATTCACGAACATGAGCCAACGCGCCCGCTGTTTTACGATGGCGCTCAAAATGAGCCTTACCTGGATATTCTCAGCACCATGTACCCGACCATCGAACGGCTTGTAGATCTGGCGACTGTGCCCGGCGAGACGCGTCCCTTCATTATGTGTGAATACGCTCACGCGATGGGCAACAGCCCTGGAAACCTCAAGGAATACTGGGAAACGATCGAAACTTACCCGCGCTTGCGGGGCGGGTTTGTTTGGGATTGGGTGGATCAGGGGCTGACAAAGGTTACCGAAGATGGGCAGGCCTTCTTTGCCTACGGCGGCGACTTTGGCGACGAGCACAGCGACAAGTCTTTCTGCATTAACGGCATGATTTTCCCTGACCGCACTGTCCATCCGGCGGTTTGGGAGTTGAAGAAAGTGGTCCAGCCGGTGAAGCTGGAGGCTGTCGATTTACAAGCGGGGCGCTTCCGGTTGGTTAACCGCTACTGCTTTACGGATCTGCGGCATCTGACGCTGAGTTGGGAAATCGGCGCGGATGGTGAGACGCTCTCTTCTGGCAAGATGGAGGATCTGAACACCGCGCCCGGTACCGACGAACTGCTTACGCTGCCGGTGCAGGTAGCTGATCCGCAGCCGAACACCGAGTACTGGTTGAAGGTCTCTTTGCGACTGAAGCAGGATACGCCGTGGGCAAATGCGGGCCATGAAGTGGCCTGGGAGCAGTTCTTGCTGCCGGTGCAGGTTCTGGCGATGCCGCTGACGCCCTCTGGGGAATTACAGATGGAAGAGACCGCCGGGCAGGTGACTCTGCGCGGCGAGGACTTTGGGTTGGTCTTTGACAAACAGCAGGGAGCCCTGACTTCACTGCGCTACGCGGGGCGGGAACTCTTGCGCCAGGGGCCGCGCTTCAACGTCTGGCGGGCGCCGACCGAGAACGATAACGCCAGATTCGGGGCCGAGAAGGCTGCCAAACAGTGGCGCGCGGTGGGCTATGACCAGTTGGAAGAAACAAACCAGCAAGTGACGGTGGCGCGCGTGAGCCCATCGGTGGTGCGTATCGCTGTGCGTTCGACGGTGCAGGTGTGCCAGGGCGTTGAACTGCCTGCGCTCGAATCTGCTGAAGAACGCCTGATGATGCTGGCATTTGGCCTCTCTTTTGTACTAAAGGATGATCTGCTGGAGGAGGTTTTGCAGCGCTGCGGGGTTCCGTCTGAAGCGGGTGTTCGCAAACAGCAAAAGATCCGCGAGATGGTGCAGCAGATGGCGGCTGAAAAGCGGCTTGCGGAACTGCTGAAGATGGTCAGGGCCGTGTTTGTAGAGAAAGGCCTGCCCTTGCCAGATCAACTGCCAGGGGATGAGGAGGCCGCTCATTTCGATGAACCCATTACGCCGCCCGGGCCGGCGCGCTTTACGCTGGAAATGGAATACACGGTGTATGCTTCGGGGGACGTGCGTATCACGACCCATTATCTGCCCGCGCCGAATTTGCCCTTCTTACCGCGGGCTGGCTTGCAGTTGATGCTGACGGGTGGGTTTGCGCAGTTGAGCTGGTACGGGCGTGGGCCGCACGAAAATTATGTCGATCGCAACGAAGGCGCGCCGGTGGGTGTCTACAGCGGCTCCGTCGACGAGCAGTATGTGCCCTATATCGTCCCTGAGGAGAACGGCAATAAGAGCGAGGTGCGGTGGGCAAGCCTGACTGACGCGGACGGCGTCGGCCTGTTAGTCGTCGCTGAACCGCGCCTGGAAGTGAGCGCGCATCACTTTACTACCCAGAACTTAACGGAAGCGAACCACCCCTATGAACTTAAGCGGATCGATGAGATCGTGTTGAATCTGGATGATGGGCAGTCGGGGCTTGGCTCGGCGAGCTGTGGGCCGGGACGCCGGGAGCAGTATCAGCGAAAAGCGGAAGAAGCGCGCTTTACGCTGCGCTTGCGCCCCTTTGACCAGAAGCAGTCGCCAGCACACACGCTGGCAAAACAGAAGATTGATGGGTAAAAAGGAAGATCATGATGGCTGAGATCGAAACAATCCTCCAACAAATGACATTGGAAGAAAAAGCGGCCCTGTGTACTGGGGCTGGACCCTGGGCGACCGTGGCGATTCCTCGCCTGGGCGTGCCCGAAATGGTGGTCACCGATGGGCCGCACGGCGTGCGCTACCAGCAAGATCCCACCAAGATTGCCGCAGGTAGTCATCCGGCTACTTGCTTTCCAACCGCTTCTTCCCTGGCTTGTACCTGGGATGAGGATTTGCTGCGCGAGATGGGACAGGCTCTAGCAGAAGAGGCGATCGCGCTAAAAGTGGATGTGCTGCTGGGACCAGGCAACAATATGAAGCGCACGCCTTTGTGCGGGCGCAACTTTGAGTATTTTTCCGAAGACCCCTATCTGGGCGGCGAACTGGCCGCCAGCCTGATCGAAGGGATCCAAAGCAAGGGCGTGGGGACTTCCTTGAAGCACTATGCAGTCAACAATCAGGAGTACCAGCGCTTTTCGATCAGCGCCGAAGTGGACGAGCGCGCGCTGCGAGAGATTTATCTGGCAGGGTTTGAAAAAGCCGTTAAACAGAGCAAACCCTGGACGGTGATGTGCGCGTATAACAAGGTCAACGGCGTCTACTGCTCTGAGAATCACAAGCTGCTGGTCGATATTCTCAAAGAAGAGTGGGGCTTTGAAGGGTTGGTCATGTCGGATTGGGGGGCGGTGCACGAGCGCGTGGCTTCTTTGCAAGGTGGGCTGGATCTTGAAATGCCCGGGCCGAAAGAGCGCCGCGTGCAGGCCGTGGTTGAGGCGGTGAAGAATGGGTCGCTGGATGAGGCAGTGCTGGATGAATCAGTACGCAGGATTTTGAAGGTGGTTTTCCAGGCGGCTGAGACGCGGAAGGGGGCCGGTTTTGATGCGCAGGCGCACAATACCCTGGCCCGCAAGATTGCCGCCGAAGGAATGGTGCTGCTCAAAAATAACAGTGTTTTGCCGTTGAAGAATCCGCAGCATATCGCTGTGATTGGACGCGCCGCCAAGACGCCGCACTTCCAGGGCGGCGGCAGCTCGCACATTCATCCCACGATGGTACTCGTGCCCTATGAAGAACTCCAGGCACAGGCTGAAGGGGCTGAACTGACCTATGCGGAAGGCTACCCATCTGATGACAGCTTCCGGCAGGATTTGATCGACCAGGCGGCGAGTCACGCGAAGGCGGCGGAGATCGCTCTGCTCTACATCGCTCTACCCAGCTATAAAGAATCGGAAGGCTATGACCGCGCCGACCTGGATCTGACCGGGCAGCAGGTCGCGCTGATTAAAGCCGTGGCAGCCGTCCAGCCGAACACAGTCGTTATCCTGAACAATGGCTCTGCGGTGGTGATGAATGAATGGATCGAGGATGTGGCGGCTGTTCTGGAAGCGTGGATGATGGGTCAGGCGGGCGGCGGCGCGATTGCCGATGTGTTGTTTGGCAAGGTGAACCCGAGCGGTAAGCTGGCAGAGACTTTCCCAATCAAGCTTTCGGATACCCCCGCGTATATCCATTATCCGGGTGGGAACGGGAAAGTGCATTATGGTGAAGGCCTGTATATTGGCTACCGCTACTATGACATCAAAGAAATGCCGGTGTTGTTCCCCTTTGGGTACGGCGGCAGCTACACCAGCTTTGCCTACAGCAACGCAACCGTTTCTGCGGAAACCTTTAAGGATGTGGATGGGCTGACCATTTCGGTGGATGTGACCAATACCGGTTCCGTGGCGGGCAAAGAAGTCGTGCAGGTTTACGTGCATGACCAGGCGTCCGCACTGGAGCGACCATTCAAAGAGCTGAAAGGCTTTGCTAAGGTTGAACTCCAACCAGGGGAAACCAAGACAGTGCACATCCCGTTGGACTTCCGCGCCTTTGCTTATTACCATCCCGGCTATGGGCAGTGGATTACCGAAGATGGGGCCTTTGACATCTTGATCGGCGCTTCTTCTGTCGATATTAAAGATACGCAGACCGTCGTGCTGCAATCCACCTTACGCCTGCCCACACTGCTAGACGAGGAATCGACCATGCGTGAGTGGCTGGAAGATCCACGCGGCAAGCTGGTCTTTACCCCGGTATACGAGCAGATGATCGCCGGTATGCGCCAGATGATGGGCGGCGAGGGGGCTGAGACGGAAATGATCGGGATGGATTTCATGAGCATGCTGATGGATATGCCGCTGTTGGGCATCTTCGACTTTCAAGGGGATCAACTACCCCATACCCCGGAGGAAATTGTGACCGGGCTGATTCAGAAGGTGCGCGAACTGCCTTAAGCTGAAAGCGCATCTCGGCCTGGTCAACTCGCGGGTTCCGGGATGCGATCCGTTTCGAAAGAGATCGGGTAGGCTCAACCATCTAATACGGTGGTTGAGCCTATCTTTTACGCGCTCCTTTCACTGTTGATGGCTTTGAGTGACTAAAATTGACTTCTTTTCCCTTGACAGAGACAGATGCCGAAGGTATACTTCCATGCCGAATTGTTCTATGTGTTACATTATTAAGAGGTAAAATGTTTCGAGAATCCGATAAGGAGAGGGAAGAACTCCAGACACATATCCATGACCAGATCATGAATCTCTTCAATATGGAGGATATCAGCGGCGTGGAGGTGTTTAGCTCGCTGGGCCGGGTGGTCCAGTTGAGTGAAATGCTCGAACTCGCAGCGTTTTGAGGAAGAGGGGCTTTCTTCACCACGCTGGCGGTTGATCCTTCATTTGTTTATTACTGAGAAGTGTGGCAATCAGATGGGATTAACCCCGACTGAACTCAGCCAGTTTCAGCAGGTGAGTAAAAACACGATCAGTTCGCTGCTGCGGGGGCTGGAAGAACAGGGCTATATTCAGCGTGAGATCGATCCCAAAGATTTACGGGTTTTCCGGATTCACCTCACTGAAGCGGGCCGGCAGTTGATCCTCAGCATGGGACCGAAGCGCGTCCAGGGGTTAAATCAGCTGCTCGTTGATATGAGCGATGATGAGAAAACGTTATTGATCCAGCTTCTTCACACACTGCGGATTTCTTTAGAAAAGCAGTTTCAACGACTGCAAAAGGTTTAAATCAGGTGGCAAGTTGAAAGACTCTTTATTATCCATCCTTCTACTGCAACTGCTCTGTAATCATGGTTTATCTGCAACCCATTCTGTTTCCGCAGGCAGGGATTATTCCGGCTTTAACCGTACCGAACAGGAGCAAATCGTCCTATGATTCGCTTAGCAAAATACTTAAAACCCTATCTGTTGATGATCCTGATCGCAATCGTCCTGTTATTTATCCAGGCGAATGCGGATCTAGCCCTGCCAGATTACATGTCGAAAATCGTCAATAACGGCATTCAACAGGGCGGTGTGGAAAATGCTGTTCCAGAAGCGATTCGACAGAGCCAGATGGAGCGGGTGTTGTTGTTTGTTCCAGAAGCGGACCAGGCGCGCATTCTGAATGATTACACACTGGTCGCGCACGATTCTGCGCTCTACGCGGACTATTTGAGTCAATACCCGGTTTTGGCTGACCAACCGATCTATGCGTTGAACGATATCTCCAGCGAGGAAATCGACTGGCTGGACCCGGTGATGGCGCACAGCCTGCTGGCTGTTTCGGGTATTGAGCAGATGGTGGCAGACCCCGCCAAAGCCGCCGCCGCGGCAAAAGCCTATGGCTTTGACCTGTCGAAGCTGCCGCCGGGCATGGATGTCTTCACCGTTTTGGGCCAACTGCCCGATGCGCAGCGCCAGCAGCTGCAAGCGGGAATGGATAAGCAGTTTGCCGCCCTGGGTGACAGTATGGTCGTTCAGGCTGCGGTGAGTGTGGTTAAAGAGGAATACGCCGCCCTGGGCATGAACACGGAAAGCCTGCAAAGCAGTTACATTCTTCACATGGGCGGAATTATGCTGCTGATCACCCTGCTGTCAGTAGCCTGCACGATTATTGTCGGTTTTCTTTCTGCTCGTACCGCCGCCGGGGTGGCGCGCGATCTGCGCAAGGCCGTCTTTGAGAAAGTCGAGAATTTCTCCAGCACGGAGTTTGACCGCTTTTCCACGGCTTCACTGATTACACGCTCTACCAATGACATCACCCAGATTCAGATGGTGGTCTTCATGATGATCCGCATGGTGTTCTACGCCCCTATCATGGGCGTGGGCGGCATCATCCGCGCGATGGGGAAAAACTCATCCATGTGGTGGATTATCGCACTGGCGGTGATTATGCTGCTCAGCCTGATCGCGACGGTCTTCTCGCTGTCCCTGCCGAAGTTCAAGAGAATCCAGAACCTGGTGGACCGGCTGAACCTGGTGACGCGCGAAAATCTGTCGGGGATGATGGTGATCCGGGCCTTCAATATGCAGCCCTTTGAGGAGAAGCGCTTTGATACGGCAAACCAGGATTTAACCGGCACGATGCTGTTTGTCAGCCGGGTGATGGCGAGTATGTTCCCGAGCATGACCGTGATTATGAACGGTGTCTCGGTGTTGATTATTTGGGTTGGGGCGCATCAGGTGGCTCAGGCGCAAATGCAGGTGGGTGATATGATGGCCTTCTTGCAGTACGCCATGCAGATTGTGTTCTCCTTCCTGATGATGTCGTTTATGTTCATCATTCTGCCGCGCGCTTCCGTTTCGGCAGGACGTGTGGCGGAAGTGTTGGATACCGAGATCGTGATCCGCGATCTAAAGATTGCAAAGAAATTCCACGAACCCTTTGATGGAACGGTGGAGTTCCGGAACGTGTCCTTCCGCTATCCGGGGGCTGAAGAAGATGTGCTGCACGACATCAGTTTTATCGCCCGACCCGGGCAAACCACAGCCTTCATTGGCTCGACCGGTTCGGGAAAGTCTACTGTGGTCAACCTGGTTCCGCGCTTTTATGATATTACCCATGGCGCGATCTTTATTGACGGGATGGATATTCGCCATGTCACCCAGCACGAACTGCGCGAGAGGATCGGTTATATCCCGCAGAAGAGCACGCTGTTCTCGGGCACGGTAGAAAGCAACCTGCGTTACGCGGACGAAAATGCCAGCAGTGAAATCCTGGATGAGGCCATTGAAACCTCTCAGGCGTCTGAGTTCATCTTTGAAAATCCAAAAGGGATCGAGGCGGAAATTTCGCAAGGTGGGATGAACGTCTCTGGTGGGCAGAAGCAGCGCCTCTCGATTGCGCGGGCGCTGGTGAAGCAAGCGCCGATCTACATCTTTGACGACAGCTTCTCGGCGCTGGACTTTAAGACAGACGCGGCTTTGCGCCGGGCGCTCAAAGAACGAATGGCGAAAGGGGCGAACCTGCTGATCGTCACGCAGCGGGTCTCAACCATCAAGAATGCTGAACAAATTATTGTTTTGGAAGAGGGCCGGGTTGTGGGGAAAGGCACCCACGCCGAATTAATGGAAAATTGTGAAACCTATCGCGAAATTGCTCTGTCGCAGTTGAGCGTGGAGGAATTGGCATGAGTATGCAGGGGTCCAATAACAACAACCGTTCTCGTCCGCCCCGGGGTGGTCCAGGGGGTGGGTTTGGCGGACACGGGATGATGCGCGGGGAAAAAGCGCGTGACTTTAAAGGTACGATGGCGAGGCTGATTAAGTACCTGGGTGTATACCGCATTTCAATTTTGATCGTAATGATCTTTGCGGCTGCCTCGACTGTGTTCAACATTGCCGGCCCAAAGATTTTAGGCAAGGCCACTACCAGGCTGTTTGAAGGCGTAGTGGGGCAGCTCAGCGGGTCGGGCGAAGGGATTGACTTCACCTATATTGGCAATATCCTGCTGACCCTGGTATTTTTGTACCTGCTGTCGGCGGTCTTTGCGTATATACAAGGCTGGATAATGGCCGGTGTGACCGCAAAGATTACCTACCAGTTCCGCAAAGACATCGCCGATAAGATCAACCGGATGCCGCTGCGCTACTTTGACGGCACAAATCAAGGCGAAGTCCTCTCGCGTATCACCAACGATGTCGACACCGTTAGCCAGACCATGAACCAGAGCCTGTCGCAGATCATCACATCGATTGTGGCGGTCATTGGCACGCTGGTGATGATGTTCTCGATTAGCTGGATGATGACGCTGGTCGCCCTGCTGGTGATTCCGCTTTCGTTAGCGGTTACCGGCCTGGTGATTAGTAAGTCGCAAAAGTACTTTAAAGAGCAGCAGGATTACCTGGGGCACGTCAACGGTCACGTTGAGGAAATGTACGGCGGGCATGTTGTGATGAAGGCCTTCAATGGGGAGGCCAAGAGCGTGCAGATCTTTGACGGATACAACGGAGAACTCTATAAATCTGCCTGGAAGTCACAATTCCTCTCGGGCATGATGATGCCGGTGATGAACTTCATTGGCAACCTGGGCTATGTGGCTGTCACGATTTTGGGGGGCTACCTGGCCGTGCGCGGTACGATCACGGTAGGGGATATTCAGGCCTTCATTCAGTATGTGCGCTCGTTTACCCAGCCTATCTCGCAGTTGGCGAATATCTCGAATATCCTCCAGCAAACTGCCGCCGCCGCCGAGCGCGTGTTCGAGTTCTTGAATGAACCGGAAGAACTGGCTGAAACGGTCAACCCGGTGACGCTGACTAAAGTGGAAGGGAATGTCGAGTTCCAGCACGTTCACTTTGGCTACAACCCTGAGAAGGTCATCATCAATGACTTCTCGACTTTGATCAAGCCGGGTCAACGGATCGCGATTGTTGGCCCTACCGGGGCTGGCAAGACGACCATTGTCAAGCTGTTGATGCGCTTCTATGATGTCAACGAAGGCGCGATCCTGGTAGATGGATACAACATCCAGGACTTCAAGCGCGCCGATTTGCGGAAGATGTTCGGTATGGTGCTGCAAGATACCTGGTTGTATAACGGAACCATCATGGAAAATATCCGCTATGGACGCCCTGACGCGACGGATGATGAGGTGATTGAGGCGGCTAAGGCGGCGCACGTAGACCACTTTGTGCATACGCTGCCAGATGGCTACCAGATGGTGCTTAACGAGGAAGCCTCTAATGTGTCGCAGGGGCAGAAGCAGCTCTTGACCATTGCCCGAGCAGTGCTGGCGAATCCAAGTATTCTGATCCTGGATGAGGCCACCAGTTCGGTAGACACGCGCACGGAAGTGCTCATCCAGCGCGCCATGAATAACCTCATGAAGGACCGCACCAGCTTCATCATCGCGCACCGCCTGTCCACCATCCGCGACTCAGATCTGATCCTGGTGATGCGCAACGGCGATATTGTCGAGCAGGGGAATCATAACGAACTTCTGGCGCGCGGCGGCTTTTACGCGGAGCTGTACAACAGCCAGTTTGAACAGGTGCCGGTGCTTTAGGCATTCTTTCAACGATTGTCTTCATTTCTTAAAGCCAAAACTGGGCGCGAACTGCTGCGCCCAGTTTTGCTATCTCGAAACAGCTAAGGTTACGCAGCTACCGATTTATCAGGATCGGCAGCCTTGTGAACCAGGGATCGGTATCTAGAATCGGCCAGGTCATTTGCAAGGTGGCTGGACCGGTGGTGGCATTTTGTGGATTGTCCAGGTTGAAAATCAGAAGCCGTTCCAGCCCGTGCTGCCGGTCTGAGGTCAGGTCTACTTGAAGCGACTGTTGGGTTTCTCCGGCAGCAAACTGCACCTGCCCACTCCTCACGGCAACTCTTTCCCGCGTCACCGGGTTTTCGATGGAGATGGCATAGTTGGCTGACACGGGACTGGACAGCCCCCCCGTCCGAATGATTGGAATAGAAAACGGGTCAGGCCCTTCCAACAGGGCCGTGCTGGTGGTACCCACATGGATTTCGGGATCGTCATCGAGAATGGTGACCAGCACATCTTGGGTGGGGTCGGCTGGCATGGCATTGACCAGGCCGGTCATAAAGAGATGAATATTTTCATCGTCTTCTGGCAGTAAATCGGCGGTGATGCTGAGTGAGATTGTTTTCTGGGTTTCACCTGGCAGAAAGGTAACTGCTTCTGGGAGGGTGTAGTCGATGCCGTTTCCGGCTGCCGTTCCGCCATTCTCTACAAAGGATACCGTGACCGGCTGCTGCGCGGCGGCATTGAGGTGGATGGTCAGCGAGACGGTTCCGATGTTTTCGGGGACCGTGATGCTCTGGCTGTCGAAGCTGATTTTGGTGGTTTGCAACCATTGCAAAGCTGCTAAAGCGTCCAACCGCCCGTAACCGTAAGAATTGTTGGGATAAGGAGGCGCACCCAAGGGAACAGCGGAGTTGATTAAAGCCTGCTCCTGCTGCTGGAGCGTCAGACCCTGTGGAAAGGCGCTGAGCAGTAAGGCCAGCGTTCCAGCCACATGCGGCGCGGCGAAGGAAGTGCCATCATGGGTGGCGAATGTGCCGCCTAAGGCGGTGGTATAGATGTTACCTCCTGGCGCTACCAGGTTTGGAGAAACCACTGCCGGATCCACGCAAGTGTTGGGTCCCCGGCTGCTGAAACTGGCGATTTGATCCTGGCTGTCGGTGGCCCCGACCGGAAAGCTTTCCGCATAGTTGCCCGGATAAGTAATGCTCTCTATGGAGGGGCCGCCGTTTCCAGCCGCGAAGACTGGCAAAATACCCGCGGCTCGCAAGGCCTGCATGGCTTGCTGGAAGGATTGGGCCGTGTCGCACTTTGGCCCTCCCCAGGAATTGTTGACCACCTGGGGGGCATCGGCTGTGTTCGGGTCGTGATCGGGGTCTAAAAGCCACTCAAAGCCAAGCAGGATGCCGGTCGTCGTCGCCAGGCAGTCGTCGTCGAAGATTTTGACCGCGATCCACTGCGCGTCTGGCGCAACCCCGACCGTTTTGCCAACCATTACCCCCATCGTACCCGTGCCGTGCCCGCTGCTGGTACCACAGGTTGAAGGCAAGTCTGTCGGGGTACTATAGCGTCCGTAAGGATCATACCAGCTGTTGCTGCCCCCACGCCAATTGGATTGAAGATCTGGGTGGGTTAATTCCACGCCCGAATCCATGCTGGCTACCACCACCCCTTGTCCCCGAAAACCGAGCGACCACAGCACAGGGGCGTTGATTTTGCCCAGGTTATCCCAGGCGGGTGAAGAAGCCTGAGAAAGGCTGGGGGCCTGGAAGACTTCCTCAAGCTCGATGCGCGCCACATCCGTGCGGTTAGCCAGCGCCTGAATTACCTGGGGACTGGCCTGCACGGACACCGCGTTGATGACCCAGAGCGAGGTGATTTTGCCGATCTTGCCAGTAAAACGCCCGCTGCGCAAGAAGGTTTGGAGTGACTTTTGGGAAGTTATTGAGTGGGCTTGCAAAGAACGAATGACGTGTTCCTGACGGGTAGCACCCGGACCGCTTCGCGCGGCCTGTTCGGGATCGAGCGCCCCTTTCAGGGTGATGATTACCGTGAGCATCTGCGGGTCAGGCTGTTGGGCGAGCTTTGCTTGAAGCGCCGGGCTTAATTTGGATTGGAGCGTATTTGTGATTCTGGGTACGTTGTGGGCGGAGACGGTGGACACTGCGCGCTGGATGGGCAGTGAGCCCATCAGGAAAAAGACAAGCAGTACGAATTTGGAAAGCTTAGGCAACTGGATCTCCTTCCCCACTGTTACAAGCTGCAAGCTTTGGCTACCTTTTCAATCATAAGCGATGACCAGCAACTTCTGCTTCCTGTAAGGGCTGTGCTCTCTGGTGTGTTACTTCCAGAGAGCACAGCTTACATCATCGATTGCCAGGTACTACGTTCGACTTAGCGGTTACTGTTGATGAGCGGCATGAAGGAGAACCAGGTGGCCTGCGCCTTTACCCCGTTGATCCGACTGGAGGTGAATTCGTCGAAGTACATGCTCCCGGAGGTTGACGCGGATAAGTTCATGCAGAGTCCCAGAAGGACCTGGCATAGTTCGTGCCCACTGGTGTCGCCGTTGATTGTCCCGGCAAGGTTATCATCGACGAACAGGCTGAAACCACCCTTTGCGTCAGAATGCCAGGCAATCTCGAGTAGATGCGGCGCATTGGTGATATTGACCATGTTCGTGAAGGTTTGAACCCCACCTTTCATGACCCAACCCCGGACTTGATACTCCTCTGCCGATGAGTCGTCCCGTTGATACTGTACACCAAAGACGGGTACATCGTTTTGATCCAGGCCGACGAAGATATCAACCGGTTTTTCGCCCGAGACCGCGCCATTGGGATTGAAGTAGAAACTGGCGTCATAGGTCAACTCATTGTTGGGCGAGCAGTCAAAGACGTAAGATGGACTGACCGGAAGATCACTGGCGCTCTGTAAGGCTACAACGTTTCCAACGTTGGCTGCCAATCCAAGCGCTCCAGGTCCGACATCGACAGCCGCCTGTGGGGCTGCTTGCACGCTGCCCACAGCGCCAGACCATCCTGCCAATCCAATGTTCATGCTGCTGGCAAAGATCAGTGTTACTGGAACACCAGGGCCGCTGGTGGCTGAGGTGGTGATACCTACCATTGGATCAGATGGCTCCGATTCAAGCTCGAGAGTCGGATAGCCAATCGCTGGAGCGGCGTAATTGGTGATGTCACCGATGACGTTTGTCGCGATGACCCGATAGAAGTAGGTTCTGTTCCGAAGCACGCTTGAGTCGGTGTACGAGACCTTCTGACCCTTGCCTGCCACTGCTGGAATGTTCGCGTTGAGCGTTGTCCAGGGTCCCTGGGCAGTATTGGCCCGCTGGACCTTGAAACCGGTTTCGTTGAAGGAATTGTCGGTCCAGGTCACCGTTACCCGCCGCTGGCTGTTATTGTATGTGGCTGCCAGGTTCGAGGGAGCGTTCGGCGCTACCCCAAACGACATGGCGTGCATCATATCCATTTCTTCATGACTGAGAATATGGCAGTGCCACACGTATTCCCAGCCAAAGTTTACCAGGTGGTTAATGACTGGCGCTGCTGTGCCACCCGGATCGATGAAGCCACTCGGGCCGCCTGCCAGGGTAGCGCCAATGGGCATGGATGGGTCAATCGGGCGAATGCTGTTGGGAACGTCGAAAGGCTGCGTGGGGGCAACTGGCCGCATGGCGACAATGGTATGCTCCAGCGGGTTCGTCCGCACGGTTTCCTTCCAGCCTAACTCGTTTGGTTCGGGCGGTAAGAGAGCGCCGTCCCAGGCTACCCGGTTGATCAACTGGACATTGAACAGGTGGAAGTGGATCGGGTGCGTGTCCACGCCGTTGTGTGTGATCTTCCAGATCTGCGTCCCATCCTTTAAGGTGCCAAGTGGGGTGAGCGAGTTTTGCATGAGGTCGACTGGCGGGCTGGAGTAACCGTACAGGACCATGTTCTGGTTGAGTGAATTGGTGACCGGTAGTTCCAGGCCCATTAAGCCGCCCATGCGACCATACTCGATATCGTACGCGGCGCCCATCTCGTCATGGATGGCCTTTGGCTCCAGCGGTAGTGAAATTCCAATCGCCGTGGCTGTCGCGCCGGCGCCGCCACCACCGTTAATCTCAACCACCGGGGCGGAAGTATAGCCGCTGCCAGGGGTATCTAACGTCAGGCTGGTGACCTTGCCGGGTAGAATGGATGCGACTGCCGCCGCGCCGCTGCCGCCGCCGCCCGTAATGGTGATAGTGGGAACAGGGCTGGACGCATAGCCGCTGCCGCTGTTGGTGATCGAAATATTGTTCACCGCCTTGGTTAAAACAGCCGCTGCCCGGGCGCTCCTGCCGCCGCCACCCACAAAGCTCACACTTGGAGGGGAGAAGTAGCCAGAGCCTTTACTGGTCATGGTGATGGAAGTAATTCGGCCATTTGCTACTGTCGCGACTGCTGCCGCGCCGCTGCCGCTGCCACTAAAGAAACGGACGGTGGGCGCGGAAGTGTAGCCTGAGCCTCCGCTCAAGAGGGTGACACTGTTGACAACGCCGGTGACGGTGGCAATGGCGGTCGCGCCAGAGCCTGTGCCGCCGGTGATGGTGACGGTGGGCGCTGAGGTGTAGCCCGATCCCTGGTTGGTTACGGTGGCGCCGTTGACATAAGCGCCGGTGATTCCCGCCGTCGCTGTGGCGCCTGTACCGCCGCCGCCGGTGATGGTGACGGTAGGATCAGCGGTGTAGTTTGTGCCGCCGTCGATCAACTGCAAACCGGTGAGCGGGCCATTGTAGAAGTTCTTGGTGAACTCGTGCAGTAGGACGAACGTATCGGGCCCGTCTTGGTAGGTGGTGTCGTAGGCGGAGTTGTAAGCGGCCTGCGGGACGATGATGGGGTCCTGTGATTTTTCAAATACGCCGGCCTTGGCATCCGCGGTACTCTTCGCGAACACGCTCTTCAGAGTATCCAGATCGTAGGTAGCGCCGGTTTCAATCAGCGTCGCTGATGCGGCTGCGCTGTAACCACCGCCGCCGGACAGGGCTACTGAAGGAACCGAAGTGTACCCTGAACCCGAGTTGGTCACGCTGATGGAAGTGATCGTCAGGGCGGACACAAGCGTCGCGCCTGCGCCATCCCCGCCGCTTATCGTGACAATGGGGGCCTTGGTATAGCCAGAGCCTTTATGGGTGATCTTAATTCCGGTGACGCGCCCGTTCGAGATGAGGGCTGTTCCGGCTGCATTCGCCCCAGTCGTATCCCCAGCGTCGTTTGTAAAGGTGACTGTGGGGGGATTGGTGGTGGTGTACCCTGAGCCTGAATTGAGAACCGTCACATGGTCTAGCGAGCAGTAAGCTGTTGCGGCGGCATCTACGCCGCCGCCGCCGTTGAAGACCACCTCAGGAGAGTAGCTGTAATCGGAGCCGCTGTTCTTCACAACGACATTCGCAACGCCGACCCCTCCGGTGGCTGCCTTGACCCGTACTTGCATGACGGTGCGCGTGTTGGGGCCGTAGCCTGGCAGGGTAGAGGGCGCGCCGCCGGAATCGGTCTGGTCAGGGTTGCCGGTATAGTAATCGTAGCGCGGATCGGGCGCGGGGAAGGCCGCGGGCGCATCATTATAGAGGATCAAGGTTTGGCCCGCATACCCCGAGAAGTCGACAATCACGTCTGCGCGTTCAGCCGGGCCGAGAAGCAGAGAGTGGTCGGAGATGTTGCCGAAGTTGAAGGCCGTCATATTCCCATTCCAAACCACAGGTTGGGGTGGAATGACGACTGGCTCGGGCAGGAAGCCGCCTTCGGTGCCGATCTGGATCCAGGAAGGGCCGGCCATGGACGGGTCGGGAACACCGCCCTCACGCCCATCGGAAGGCCAACTGGCCGGGAAGCCGGGGGTGGAAATGGCGGGCACCATGCGCACTTCGGTGTTGGGCCGGCCATCGTCTGTGACGACATCTGGATCGGCGAAGTAAAAGTGCAGGTTGAAGAAGCGGTCATTGGCCCCGTTCAGGATGCGGAAGCGATAGGCTCTCGGTTCTACTTCCATGTAGGGGTAAGCTACCCCGTTAATCATTGGGGTATCGTTGAAGGCTTCCATTCCCATCGAAGGATTGGGCATCTGCGGCTGCATGGGGGGTTCCCATGGGTACATTTCATAGTATGGGTTCTTCTCTGGGCCTTTCGCGATATCCGACGTCGGCGGCCAGAACCAGGGGCCGTACTGCCAGCGCCCAAAGGCGCTCGCGCCGGAGGGGTCGTAAGGGTTCTGGGCGGGCATGTAGACCGATGGAACCCACATACTGCCGGTCACAGGGTTGCCGTTGCCGTCCAGGCCCCACTTCCAGTTAGGATCCTGCGCGGCGATGGTGGTGGCATCTACAAAGGTTTTATCCTGGAAGATCAGGGGCAGGCCCAGGTCGGGGAGGACTTTCACTGGCGGGTCGAGATTAACCCCGGTGACATTTGAGCCATTGATCAAGTCCTGTTCCACATCGTCACTCAGCAAGTACCCACTGACCAAACCAGCATACACATTCAAGCGGGTGATGCCCCAGGCGTGGTCATGGTAGAACATCAAACGGGCGCTCTGCTGATTGTTGTAATACAAGGTCACTGAGCCGTCTCCAGGCGGGTCCATGTCGGGGACATTCTGGACACTGACGCCCTTGGGATAAGGCGTGTTTTCGCCAGCCGGGGTAATCCACTGATGCGGCGTGCCGTCGCTGATCCACGGGACGAAGCCACCATGTAAATGGACCACAGTCCGGTTCTGGGTGAAGTGTCCCATCATGGGGCCCATGCCAGCGCCCATCACGGTGTGGTCTACTGGAATGAACAGTTCTCCGCCCGTGCCTTTCGGCAGGTAGTTGGTGAACTTGATGCGCACCGGCCGGTCGCGTTTTGCGGGGAGGATGGGGCCCAGGTAATAGGGCTTGGTGACTGCGTAAACCTGGTTGCCCTGTGGATCTAAAATGGGGCTGCCGTCGAGGTAGGTTAAGGGGTAGTGGTCTCCCTGTACCGCCGGGGTTTCCAGTTGAACATAACCCCGACAGCGGGTAAGAGGCAGGTCGGTGTGGAACTGCTGCTCAAACTCAACGGCTGCGATTTCGAAGTAGTCGGACTGAGTGCCTGCCGTAGGACCAGGGTAGCGGTCTGGATCGGGCACGGCGACGGGGATGAAGTTGCCGAGGTTATTTTGACCAGCCGCGTTCAATCCGGTCAGCGAGTCGACGAACTTGTGAATCCCACCCAGCAGGCCCGCTCCGATGGTGGCGGTGGCGGTTGCGCCAGAGCCCTGCCCAGCCGGGTCCGTTTCGGTGATGGTGACGTAGGGTGCGCTGTAGCCGCTGCCCGCGTTATCGAGCGTGATGGCCGTGATCGCACCGTTGTCCAGCGTGGCAGTCGCCGCAGCGCCGGTTCCAGTGCCGTACACATCCGAAATGAGCACTTCGGGAATGCTGTAGCCGCTGCCACCATCCACCACTTCGATGGCAGTGATGGGGCCGGTCGGCAGTTGACTGTTGGCGTAATTGGCGTAGGGGCCGAAGTAGTGCGGGCCTAATGAGTTATCAACCGCGGCGGCATCGATCCCTTTCCCGGCAATACCCGGCTTAAGGCCCATTGCTTTCGCGTTTTTGACAGCGGCTAACCGATCAGCAACCGTCACTTTATGCTGAAGCGGGTAGGGCAAGCCGTCACCATTGGGAGGGGGAGGCGTCATGGCGAACACCCGTTTCGGCATCGCCAAACCAATCCCTGCTGCAACACCCATCTTTAGAAAACTTCTTCTTTTCATCGTCTCACCTTCGTATAAAGCTCAAAAAAGCGAATAACACTTTCATCCGACCGTACGGCACTTCGTTTCATGGGTTGATTTTCCATTCCCTCCTTTGCGTGTTTACTTGCCGGGTGACTGCTCAGGTTCAATTAACAACATCCAGAAGATCATCCAGTTCGTTCACAAAAACAATTTGCCGGTTATAAACTTCCAAACAACTGCTCTCTAAACTGAAGGTAATTACCCGGATGCCAGGACTGATTTTGAGTAAATGCAGCGCCAGCTGAGGATTGGCTGCGTTATCTCCCTGGTAGAGGATCACAACATCTGGGTTGATTTTTTCGACTTCTCGGATCAAATCACCTGTGCTGTGGTCTCCACCGATACGGATCACTTCCCAGTCCTCGCGGGCTTTCAGCAGGTACTCAACACCCTGACCTACCAAGTCTTCACGACCCCATAGGATGACTTTGGTCGGCTGCTCCATTGTTTTTTCCTCAACGGCTTTCCTATCGATGACTGCGTTCATCCTCGAACAAGTCCTCCATACGTGGTCAGTATGAATTCAAGAATAACCATTTTTGGTTAGGGCCACATCTACCGTACCCTATCCAATAAGGATAAAAAAAGACTACCCGGAGGGTAGTCTTGGATAGGGAGGAATTCATCTGTGTTAGCTGATTAGCCCACTTTCTTTGGCGTAGCTTGCTGCCGCTCTGCGGTCTGGCAGGTTGAGTTTCCCCAGAATGGTATGCATGTGATACTTGACCGTGTTTTCAGAAAGGAAGAGCTGGGTGGCTATTTCCTGGTTGGTGATGCCTGTGGCGACCATGCGCAAGACTTCCACTTCGCGTTGGGTCAGCTTTTCAACCATGACCGCATTTTTCATCTCGATCGGTTTCGTGCGAGCGAATTCTTGCATCAGGCGCAGGGTCATCGAGCCGGAGAGCGCGCTTTCGCCTTGCTGCACAGCCCGCACAGCAGCCACCAGTTTGGTAGGATGAATGCTCTTGAGCAAGTATCCTTTGGCGCCGCTGCGGATGGCTGTAAATAAGTCGTCATCGTCATCCGAGATTGTCAGGAAAATAATTTTGCATAGGGGATGCAGGCGCAGGACTTTCTTGGTCGCGTCTACCCCGGTGCCATCCGGTAAGGAAAAATCCATTAAGACAATGTCTGGTTTTTAAGAGACCTACCATGTCTGCTGCTTCTTGAACCGATCCGGCCAGCCCGACGATCTCGAAATCTGGTTCGGACCGGATAATGGCCGCCAGACCTTCACGGAAAAGCACGTGGTCATCGACTATGATTATTTTCATGATTGACCCTCTTTTACAAACTGCGTGATTATGCCTGATACTGCATCTGAATAACGATACTGCTGCCAGAATCGATTGTGGAAAGAACAGAGAATGAGCCGCCTATCTGCTCTGTTCTTTCTTGCATAAACTTTAAGCCGTAGTGACCCAACAAACTCTGGTTGGGATCAAACCCGCGTCCGTTATCGGATAGGATCAGGCACAGGTGATCGGCTTCCCAGATCATCTCCACCCATACCTGGCTGGCCCTGGCATGTTTTTCGATATTGCTGATCGCTTCGCGAAAGATATAAAACAACTGGCGCATCTGGTGTGGCGATAAGCTGCGCTCAGATCCTTCTCTATGAAACTCAATATTAAATGAAGCCCGTTCTGCGACCTGGTTTGCATACCGGGTAAAGATATGGCGCAAATCAGCCGCGCCCCCCGATTGGAGTACGCTCAGCGTGCCCCGTACCAGATCGTAGGACTCGTTTGCTACTGCGCTCATTTGTTGGATTTCATCCGTCATGCGAGACTGCGTTTGCGGAGCAGTGTCCGCCAACTGGTCCAGCTTCATCCGCAGGTAGCTGATGTTCTGACCAATGGTATCGTGCAGGTCGCGCGCGATCCCTAACTGCACCTGATGAACTTCTTGGGCTACGAGATCCTTTTCATGGGCTTGTTTCATCAGCGCCAACTGGAGCGAGTTCGTCACTTCTACAGCGACATCCTTGAGCAGTTCGGTTTCTTCCTGGGTGAGCTGCTGCTGAGGCTTCGCGTAAAGGTGCAGCAGGCCGACCGGGTGATCTTTTTCCACCAGGGCCAGGCAGTAACCCCTGCCAGATCGATCATGGGGCCGGCAGCCGGTTTGCTGGCAGGTGTGAAGGGAATGCAGGGTAGAGGAACTATTAAAAAGGCACTTCTGGCACAATGATGGATCGATGCCTGTGATGTCGTTCTGCTTTGCGGCGCGGCTGATCGCCTGGGCTGCTGGCTGATTCACTGCTGTAAACCAGCTTTTCTGCCCGTCGTACAGATAGAGCTGCGCCTCTGCTAGCGGGAGGAGCGAGGTGACTTTCTGGATGAGATGTGAGGTCAGGTCGGGGAGATTCTGGCTGCCCACCAGGCTCATGCTGAAATCATGCTTTACCTGGAGGGTGCGGATGATTTGTGATTTTTCTGCAACTGCGTTTAGAAGTTTTTTGGTTATGAACGCCGTCAAGACGAGCAGGAGGACGATAACGAGCATCTCTCCAGAATATACCGGGCTGTGATTATTTTTTAACCAGCGTTGGTGTTCAACTGTCATGAGGGCGACGACTATAACGCTGAGGATAACAGCAATCAAGTCATAGTGTTTCATGAAGAATTTGCTTACCAGGGTGGAAACTTCTTTACGAGTCCACATTCCCTCATATGTGGAGAGAGGGAGCGATGTTTTATCGGCGATGAATGGTAAACTGGTTCTCATACCCCACTTGTGATTTGAGCTTTTGTAAGATGATGATTAATCCGATATCCACCCGATAGCGCGGTTTCTGGTGAAGAAAACAAGATCAGATGAGGTGGATTAATTCCTTTCGATAGAGCGGTTATATTAGAATCATTATAACCAGGTGTTTCTGGTTAGACATCCGTAGAAACATCTGGATTCGTTTACGTAGTTGTCCGGGAAAACTACGAGTTATATAAACAAAAAACCTCGTATTAAACACGAGGTTTTTAGACGCGACCAGCCGAAATTGGCGTAGAGAAGCGGTGTCAAGTGTTGGCGGGTAGGGAAGTATTAAGCCCCTGACATCGAACGATGAGCGGCTTCATCTATTTTCCTTCCGGTCTTTTCAGAGAGAATCAGCCTGTCATTACAAGCTGGCTGTGCTTGTCCGCGCCAGACGTTTTGACCCAAACAGGCCAATCAATCCGAGGTCTATGACCCAAACGATGGTGATGAAGATTCCATAAGCGGGAACGATGGTTGTGAGCGGTAAAATGGCCGAGGTAACCAGATTGAAACTCCAGTGAAAGAGGAGCGCCATTAACACACTGTTGCCGGTGTTGTTCATGATCCAGGTCACATAGACGCTGACACCGAGAATAAAGGCCCATCCCATCAGCCAGTATCCCCAGCCATATCGTTCTAATTCCCCTAACACCGTCCAAAACGGCAGGTGCCAGATGGTCCAGATGGTCCCCAGGATCAGGCTGGCTTGCAGAGCAGACCAGCGCTTTTGCAAGTGGGGCAGCGCGAATCCGCCGCCAACCAATTTCTTCACCTGTCACACTGATGGTCATGACGATCATCGTGACGATTACACTGCTCACCGTAACTGTTTGAAACGGCAGGGGGGATGTGCCCGGTATCAGCATATACAGACCCGCCACAATGAACACCAGTGCCGGGAACACCAATCCAGCCGCCACAATCCATGACCAGCCTACCCGCCACTTTTTAAGCTGGCTGAGCAGCATCCTCAGGGCGGGTTTCCCACCCAGAATGAGCGACACCAGCATGGCGGAAACCGCAGGGCCTAACGTCCCGAACAGCCGGAAGATCAGCACAAAGTCAGGATCGAGGCGGATGGGCAGCAGCGCGTAGTGATCTAGCGCCATTGGCACCCAGATGCACCAGGAGAGCAAAAAGGTCAATCCAAAGAAAAAAAATGTTGGGTGCTTATGCAGAGACTGGATCATGATTCATCTCCTGAGGACTTCGTTCAATTCCTGAATGCTGGGATTACTCGTAAGCCAGCACATCGCGAATAGTCAGACGGACGGCGCTGCGCGCAGGCATCAGGCTCGCCAGCCCGGAAAGCACCAATATCACCACCAACCAGATTAACAGTCCTTGCGGCGAGAAGACAAACTTGAGGGGCATGTTAAGCAGAGCTACACCAACTGCCTGATTGAGCAAATGTGTAATGGGTAGCGAGAGCAGCCCACCCAAAACCCAACTTATCAGCCCTACCAGCATCCCTTCCGTCACTACCAATTGGAAAATGGCGAAGTTTACAGCTCCGATCGAGCGCATTACGCCAATCTCACGGGTGCGTTCCAACACATTCATGCTCATCGTGCCCATCAATCCCAGCCCACCTACAAGAGCGGTCAACAGCGCCATCACCAGCAGCAGGGTAATGAGCACACTGACTGGTGCTGATTGGTCTGAGACCACATCACTACCAGTTTGCACAGTGGCGTTGATATGGCTTTCTTTAAAGCTCGCTTCAACTGCACGCTGCACTTCACGCTGGCGATCTGGATCAGAGCGGTCGGTGACAATGCGCACCCGATCCACCTGGCCCTCGCTGTGGGTGATCTTATCCAGGTATTCCGCGCTGGTATACACAATCGGCGAATTGGGCGTGCCAGCCATCTCGTAAACGCCCACTATGGTAAAGGGGAACTCCTGGGCGCCGATGCGCACCTGCACGGTATCGCCCAAATTCGTTTCCGGGCGCATCTTGACATAAGCGTTTCCGACGATCAGCGTGTTTTGGTCACCCGGCTGCAGCCAGCGTCCACTGGTCAGTACGGGTTGGATCAACCTTGAACTCAACCGGCGGGGCCTGGATTTCGACCGTATCGCCGTTTTTGCCGCCCATGTCGAGCACATCAGCCATCTCGTGCCCCCAACCTTCCAGCGAAACGATGCCAGGAATACTGCCGATCTCTTTTTGCAATTGCGCAATCGAGTAGCGGTTATCCAGGCGGATATTGACATCGGAGAGCGAGTAGCCGAAGGTCTGGTCGAGTACCTGATAGATCGCGTCGCGGACACTAAAGACGCTGACAAAGATCGTGCCGCCCAGTGTGAGCATGGCGAGGGTCAGGATCAGGCGGCCTTTGCGCCGGAAGGTGTTGCGTAGAGACAGCATCAGCGGGCGCGGAAGGCCCCGTATGCTTTCCAAGAGACGGTCAAGTCCATTCGCTTTCCCCTGGGTGGAAAGTCCGTAGCTGCTGATGGCTTCACGGATCGTCAGGCGCGTTCCGTTTAATACGGGCAGGAGCGCACCCAGCAATGGCACCCCGACGCCGATCAGGAACTGTAAAACAAGCGCCTCCAGCGGCAAATGGAAGGGAGTCAGATTGACGTTCATCATCTTACTTATCAATACGCATAGACCATGAGCGCCGGCGGCAGAGACGGGGACCGCCGCAACCAGTGCGATCAGGCCAAACGCCAGCACCAGCACCATGTAAATCGCGGCTAACTGGCCCATGGTCGCTCCCAGGGCTTTCATCACCCCAATCTGGCGAATCTGCTGGCTCATGAACGCCGAAATGGTGTTGTAGACCAGAATGATACTCAGCACCAGTGACAGGATACCCAGGCCAGCCATGAGCGCCAGCAGGGCATTCAAGATGGTTTGGTTGGGGGTTTCGCCGGGGTTGGGGATTTCAGTGGTGTAAACTTGCAGATCACGACCACGCAGTTTCTCCCCGATGGTGTTGGCTAATGCGCGGATAGCGACTTTATCCTGTTCGTTCTGGTTAACCGTAAAGATCAACTGCGTATACAGTTCAGGGCCACCCAACCAGGTCAGCGTTTCGGCGTTGGTGTAAACATCTGCGACATGGGTGTAGAGGAAGTGTGTGCCGGTCACGGCTTGCACGATGCCAGCAATAGTCAGTTCTTTGGCGCTGCCATCCATCAAGGTAACTTGCAGCGTGTCACCGACCTGGTACCCCAACTTACTAGCGACCTGGCGTTCCAGGTAAACTTCACGCGGCCCAAGCACCGCGGCGCCTTGTTCGAGGCGCAGTTGGTCGATCTGCGTTTCTGCCAAAGAGGGATAGCGCGTGATCTGAACAGGATTGGTACTGCCATCCAAGCCTTCAAGCTTCGCGGAAACAGCGCCGCGGCCTTCGGCCTGAGCCACGCCGTCGATCTTGCGAACTGCGTCGAGCAACCCATCATCAAAGGGATCGGTATATAGAATGGCGGTGTGCGGGTTCGCGGTGAAATAATCTGCGGGGATATCGCTTCTGAGGATCAGGAAGGAAGTAGCGACAAACCCAACTGCAAAGATACCAATAGCGATTGAAAGCGCAACCAGCAAGGTGCGGGTCTTATTGTGCCAGATATCGGCGAATATTTTTTTCCAGCGAGGACTTCCACTCATCATCGACCTGTCTTTCTACGCCTGACCAGCGATCATGGATTGGTTGTGATCCAGGCGAACTTGCACACTGGCCTGCATGGCTTCGCGAAAGGCCGGTGACTCGGCCAGGAAGCTTTGGAAACAGTCAGGATCAAGGGCAAGCACTTCTACCGGGGCTTCGGGCGCGGCGCGCACAGAGGCCACCGTGCGACTTTGATTGAAGAGCGAGATTTCGCCGAAGTATTGGCCTGACTCCATGCGGGCGGCTACCACTTCACTGTCACCCGGACCTTTCAAGAGCACTTCTGCTGCGCCTTTTTTAAGAATGTAAAACATATCGACTGGCTGGCCTTCATGAATGATAGTGGCGCCTGGCTGAAAAGTGACTGGCATCACTTTGCGGCTGGCCTGTAACATAAGCTGCTGCGACAAGAACGGCAAGGCCTGAGCGACATACTCGTTGACTACTTCACCGTCAGTAATCAGCACTGTGCGCGAGACGCGCCGGGCCAGACTGCTGTCGTGGGTAACCATTACCACCGTCTTCCCTTCTCGAGTAAGCTGCTCAAAAAGCTGGAACATGCTGTCCGCGGTTTTGGAATCGAGGTTGCCGGTGGGTTCATCGGCAATAATGACCGGCGGATCATTCGCCAGAGCGCGGGCAATCGCCACCCGCTGCTGCTGACCTCCCGAAAGCGCGGAAGGCAGCTTATACGCGTGATCGGCCATATCGACCATTTCTAACAGTTTCAGGGCGCGTTTGGTGCGCTCGTGGACCGGGTAGGCACTGCAGAAATCCATTGGAAGGGTTACATTTTCAATCACGCTTAGGGCGGGTAGGAGTTGGAAGAACTGAAAGACGATTCCTGGATTCTTACCACGCCAGCGCGCCATCTGGTTTTCACTCATCCGGTGGATGGGGGTGCCATTGACCCATACTTCGCCACCGGAGGGGCGATCGATTCCAGTGATCATATTGATGAGCGTTGATTTCCCGCTGCCTGATTTCCCGATGACACCGACAAACTCGCCTTGGTGAATGTTCAGATCAATGCTTTTCAGGGCCTGGTATCCACCCGCTGTGGTTTGGTACACCTTAGTCACCTGATGAAGGGCAATCAAAGCATGATCTTCGTTTGCGTTCCCGTTTTTACCTGATCGATTCTGTTTGAAAATATCTGAAAAATTCATCTCGGCCTCCGTTAGCAATCACTACGATCAATAGGGTTGATTAGTTCCAATTTTTAAGGTTGGGCCAAATCCTATCAATGGGTTGTATGGGATCGCGGCAGAGATAGATGGGGAAGTTTTGGGATCCCTGTGAATTTTCGAGTTTCGGCGTAACGAATATACATTTCCGGTGGTAAGACTGGCAAAAAGAAAGGCGCTGTCAAGATGCCACCCAACTTCCTCTATGGTTTTGCTTTCGGATTTGTAGGCGCACTTACAGTAAATCGGACGCAAGCTCGCAACAACCTTGTCAGCAGGAAGGGGTTGTCTGGCCTTGTCGATAGACAGAAAGCGCAATCACCTCCATGATATCCTTATCAGAAAAGAGTGATATTATGGATCATTATACAGAACATTGAAGCGCTCTATATACGTGAAAAGTCACATTTTTTTGAATATTCCTTCACCCTGATGACGGCGCTGCTGTGGCACTTAAAAAAATAACCGGGTCCATTGAGAACCCGGTTGGCTGTTCCGTTCTTTCCTTTCCCTATTCCAGGTAAAAAACCTGCTCTAACTCTACCATCCCTTCATCGGCGTGCTTTCCGCCGATATTCTCGAAAAATTCCGCCATCTCCGTTTGCCATTTGGCGTTAATTTCTTCTTTCGCCATGCCCTCGTTGGCTGCCTCAAGGCTTTCGGGGGTTTCAAAGGTACCGAAGAGCAAGCCATTATCGGCCATGAATAAAGAATAGTTGTGCCAGCCGTTTCGCCTGAGCGCCTCTAACATTTCCGGCCAGACCGCCTGGTGACGCTCCTTGTACTCCTCTGTCCGGTCTTCTTTGACTTTTAATAAAAAACCAATACGTTTCATCTTTTTTCTCCTGAATTAGCAAACACGAATGACTTCAACGCGCAGTAGATCGGCCAGCCGTTCAATCTTTTCAGCGATATGACCGACGCCAACGGCGCAGTGATGAGATGGGCCAGCTTTGGCCCAGGTGTTGACAAAAGCCTTCGCGCCAATTGGGAAGCGGTAGCGGCTGTTGGTATTCCCGATCTGCAGCGTGGGGCCTGGAACGGTCTGGCCTTCCGCGACCAGCAGTTTGACAGAGCCATCTTTCTCTTGTAAGACTGAGAGCAGCGTGACAGGCCCGTGCTTGACACGCATTTGAATGGAAAGACCTTTACCGGGTTTGCCATGATAAACCTCAAGAGGCACTAACTGCACTTTCCCTTCCGCGATGGCGGCGTGGGCTGGACCATCATGCCCGAGCAAGACGACATCATCTTCAAAATCCATCAGGTAAAACTCAGAGAAGGAACCGCCTGACCCAAAGCTGTCCATGATTTTCATGGCGAAAGCATTCTTGACTTCAAACTCACCCGCCACCGGGACGTGATGGGCCGTAAGGAGGGTGTTCCCGGCGATGACAGAGGTGACAATATCTTCCTGCTCGCTGCCGGGGCGACCCTCGTAGTAGTATGCCAGAAAGCCGAGGTTGTGTTTATCGATCAACTGGTGCAGCGCGCAGCTCGTGAGGGCTGCCCGGCGTAACTCTTGCTCGCCGCACTCCGGGCTCACTTCAAAGGTCTGCTGGAACTGGTTGAGCATGGCCTGCGTCTCGGCTTCGGTGACGGCGCGCCGCAGTTCTGCCAGCTCGTCCATTTCGGTGATGACAAAGTGCGTGCCAAAGACCCCGGAAAGCTGGGTGTAGTCTGAATAGACATCCAACATGCCTCCATAGTAATGCCCGAGCACACCGATTGAACTTTCGCGCAGCATGGCGCGCACCTGGGCGGCGGCGAGCCAATCTTGAATCTCTCGCCAACTTTCTTCACCATCCAAAACGCCTGTCACCAGGTGGTAGGCTACCCCGGTGCGTTTGAACACGCTGGCAATCTCTGGGGTGCAGCAGGCCTGGCAGTGGGCCAGCCAATCGCCAGTCATTTCTTCCCGGCTGGGTAAGGCGTTAAAGCGGTCGTAATCCAGGCGCGCTACGGGTTGTAGATTGAGTACCACGACCGGCGCTTTCGTCTTATGTACCACCGGCAGCACGGTGGAACTGAGAGCATAGGTAGAGATATAGAGAAAGATTATTTCCACTTGTTGGCTGGCGAATAAGTCCGCGGCCTGATGGGCTTTTTGAACAGAATCGACCAGGCCAGCATCTACCACGCACACAGAGTCCGTTTCCATTTTCTGGTGAATAAAAGCCTGATAGCCTTCCAGCCGCTCTTGCAGCCCATGAAACTGAGGCCAGTAAGTATCCAGTCCAATGCCAAAAAGGCCTACTTTTATCGCCGGTAACGCGTCCTGTTTCATTTTCACCTTCCTGATTTTTGTGACTGTACCTTATCCTTTTCGAATGGGATCAGGATAGAGAAGAGACTGCCTTTGCCGGGGCCTTCACTGTTCACGCTGATCTGGCCGCCTTGCATCTCTACGATAGATTTCGCGATTGCCAGTCCTAACCCGCTGCCACCTTCCTGGCGCGACTCGTCGCCGCGGTAGAACCGGTCGAACACGTGCGGCAGGGTTTCCGGGGGAATCCCGGCGCCGGTGTCTTTCACCTCGATACGGAGGCTGCCGTCCGCTCGCCTGGCCGAAAGGTCGATTGCGCCGCCGGGCAGGGTATAGCGCAGGGCGTTGCTGACCAGATTGCTCAAAGCCTGCTGCATCCGTTCCGGGTCAATTTAAATCTGCGGAAGATTTTCTTCCACCTGGGTGTGCAGGTTGATCCCTTTTTGCTCGGCCTGATGCTGAAAGGCCGCCGCTAACCGTTCGATGATCTCTTCCGGTTGGACGGGCTGGCAGTTCATCGACAGTTCTCCAGCATCGGCGAGCGACAGGATGCGCAAATCCTCAACCAGCCGCTGCAAGTAAAGGGCCTCATCATACATGGCGCTGAAACGCTGTGAGGTAGGGCGGATAACGCCATCTTTCAGTCCTTCCAGGTAACCGCTGATGACCGAGAGCGGTGTGCGTAGATCATGGGCAATGTCGGCGGTCATCTGTTTGCGCAGTTGGTTGGCGCGTTCCAGGTCGGCGCTCATGGTGTTGAATGTTTGGGTCAGTTCCCCTAGTTCATCCTTTGAGCGCACAGCCACCTGTTGGGGCAGGCTGCCAGCAGCCAAAGCGCGCGCGGCGGCTGTGAGGTCGCGCACCGGCCGGGTGACGGTCTGGGCCAGCAGCAGCCCAAGAAACACAGCGATGACGCCAGCCCCAACCGCCGCCAGAACCAGGGCCTGATTGGTTCTGGTCAGGAAACGCGCCTCAGATGGGTTGGGGCTGGGCGGCCCACCCGTATAGACGACATAGCCTACTACCTGGTCATTTACATTGACCGCTTCTCGTTGTGGAAAGCGGTTGGTGGGGAGTACATCGCCACGCTGAAATGATCCAAATGGAATAATGACTCTGTCATTCTGATTGACTAAAGTAAAGGGCGGCGTGTTCCGGTTGTTTGCGGGGAACCGGCCAGGGTTCTGCCCTGGCGGTATGGCTGGATTGCCAACCGTGTTGGGGGCGGCGTTCTCACCGGGCAGGTTGGCCTGTGGGAGCAGGCCTTGTTTTTGAAGCGCTTCGGCGACTCCACCCCATGAACCCTGGCTTTTGTAATAGTTGGTGACGGCGTTCGTGTAGTCGCTCAAGCCGCGCGCGGTGACGAATTGGTTAAACTCGGAGGCCGTAATGCTCCAAACCAGCAGCGCAACCAGCGCGATGCCGGTCAGGCTCACCACCAGAAAAGCCAGGGTCAACTTAAAGGAGAGTGAACGCACGATCAACCCCTTTGTTCGTCCCGGTGGAACCGGTAGCCAATCCCAAACACGGTTTCGATATAATACGGTTGGCCTGGATCTTCCTCAATTTTCATGCGCAGGTTGCGAATATGCACATCAATTGTGCGCGCGACACCCTCAAACGTCGTGCCTTGCAACTTTTCCAATAAGTCAAGTCGTGAGAAGACACGCCCTGGCGCGGACATCAACACGACCAGCAAGTCGAATTCGGAGGGGGTGAGATTGACGACCTGATCCTTTACCTGTACCTTGTGCTGATCGATGTTGACATACACACTTCCAATGCGCAGCGCTTCATTCGACGGCGATTCTTGCCCAACCCGACGCAGTACGGCGCGGATGCGGGCAACCAGTTCGCGCATCCCAAAGGGTTTGGTGACGTAGTCGTCTGCGCCCAGTTCTAACCCTAACACCTTGTCCGTTTCTTCTAACCGCGCCGTGAGTAAGATCACCGGCGTGTTTTGTTCTTTGCGAAAGGCGCGCAGGAATTCGTAGCCGTCCATCTTGGGCATCATAATGTCCAATAAAATCAGGTCGGGTTTTTCCTGGCGCGCGGCGTATAAAGCTTGCTGCCCGTTCTCGGCGGTGACCACGCGAAAATTCTCTTCGGTCAGGTAATCTTGCACCAGCGTGCGCATGTTTGCTTTGTCATCGACCACCAGAATCGTTTTCGTCATTAAGCCCTCATTCCCACTTTATTCATGATTGTACCTGATTGAAGCATATCCATGCCCTGTTAAGAAGATGATAGATCTGTTTTATTCCTTAGGGCCTGATTTCATCGTGGGTTCATCAAACCCAAACAACTTCTCAACAAGATATAAACGAGACCTGAAAAAGTGCGCGCTAAGATTGCATCTAGATCTGCACGAGCGGCTGGAACGGTCAGATCCGGTGGGTCGGGAGACTCGCAGTTGATCCAGCATCTAAAACATCCATACAACAAGGAGACTTTAAATGGATAAGCACAAAAAGTTGATTACCTTACTTGTGACTGGCGCGCTGGCTGTCACCGCAGCGCTTGGCGCGGCCGGCTACCGGACTGTATTTGCTCAGGCCCCAACGACGATGCCCACCGCGCCTGATGCCCAAACTCTGCCGCCGTCGCCAGCTCAAGGGAAGCCCTGGGCAGGCGGTCAGCGCGGTAGGGGGCATTTTACGGACCAGGACTTAGCCGCTGCCCTGGGCATTACTACAGATGAACTCCAGGCTGCTTACCAGTCCGCAAACGAGGCGGCGCTTCGTGAGGCGGTCAGCGCGGGGCTGATTACCCAGACTCAGGCTGATCAGCTCGCGGCAAATGGTTTTGGACAGCGGCGCTTTGAGGGCTTTGGCATATTCGGCGTCGCGAACGAGATCGACTACAATGCGCTGCTTGCTCAGGCGTTGAATATCACCAGCGACCAACTGCAAGCCGCGTATACGCAAGCTTATACCACCAGCCTGGATACCGCAGTTCAGAATGGTAACCTTACACAGGAACAGGCGGAGCTGATGAAAGGGGAGTATGCCCTGGCGAATGATGCCAGTTTTAAAGCGTCGATGCAATCTGCTTATGAAGCAGCGCTGAATCAGGCGGTCACGGATGGGGCCATTACCCAGCCTCAGGCGGATGCCATACTGGCACAGCGCTCGCAGGGCGGCCGGCCTGGCTTTGGCCCGGGATTAGGCGGTCCGGGTGGGCGCGGTCACGGTGGACCTGGATTCTTTGGCGGCCCTGGAAACAGGAATAACCAGCAGAATCAAACACCTTCCACTGTTCCTTCGGACAGCGGTCTCTAAACAATTTCTCTCCTCCTCCTAAGAACTTCCGGGTTACCAGCCCGGAAGTTCTTCTTATATGGGGTGGCAGTCTCCAACGGACGCGTATATGGAAGTTGCTATGAATGCCCTGGAGAAGGTAGCGTTGGCGGTCGGATGGGCAGCTCTACTTTATGCACCTCAGGGTTGGAAGGTTACATCGACGGGCATGCCCGGTTTTAATTTTCCGTCCGGGTTATCCAGCGAAAGCTCCACAGCATAAACCGTCGTTTGGCGCTGTTCTTTGGTCTGGACGTTGCGCGGCGTAAACTCTGCCTGATCCGCAATGCGTGTCACGACTGCCGAAAAGGTCTGGCCGGGGAAGGAATCGAGGGCCAGGGCGGCTTTCTCTCCCAGGTTCACCTCTCCATAGCGATCCTCAGGGAGATACACCGTGACTTTCAGATGATCTAACTTGCCGATGGTCAAGGCCGTCATGCCCGCTTGCAAGACTTCGCCCGGCTGTACGCTGCGCGTCAGCACAACCCCATCCTGTGGGGCGCGGATCGTGAGTTTCGCGATCTGCGCGTCCAGCAGGTTCAGGTTTGCCTGCGCCTGAGCCACCTGGGCCTGTGCCTGATCTACCCCAGCCTGGGCCTGTTCGATCGCGTTCGACGCCGCCGTGACTTCTGGCGCTCTGGCGCCCGTCTGCATCGAATGCAGGGCATCTCGGGCCATATCATATCGTTCCTGAGAAACCGCCATCCTGGCGCGCGCGCTTAATACGTCTTTGGCTCCCTCAGTGGTGAGGGCCTCATCATAGGCTTTTTGAGCGCTGTCGAGTTCCGTTTTGGCGTCGTCGAGGGTGGTTTGCGCGGCATTGTGCAGATCTTGCCCAGAGGATAAGCCGTTGGTTTGATCCAGCAGGTTTTGGTTCAGCGTATAAGCGACGCGCGCATCTGACAGGCGTTTTTCCGCGTTCAGAAACTGCGCGCTGCCCGATTTCTGTTCCGTACTCTCCAGGTTGGATTGGTCTTTCTCCAGCGCAGCTTTCGCAGCATTGAGGGCTGCCTGAGTTGATTGATACTGTTCGTCACTCGAGTAATACCAGGTGGGTAGGTCGAACATGGAAGGTTTGGTCTGCTTCCAGTCGCTCGTGCGGTTCGGCTGCACTGCCGCCAGGGCATTTGACAGGGTCATGTCATACTGCAGCTGAGCGCTGTCCAGCGCGGTCTGCGCAGACTGAACCGATTTTTGGGCTGTGGTGAGCACGGCTTCCGCAGCCTGGCGCTGCGCTGCCAGCAGAGAGTCATCCAGCGTGATCAGCGCAGCGCCCACCGTGACCGGCTGGCCTTCGGCGACACTGACATCCGCTACCCGGCCAGAAAGTTCCGAAGCCACGTTTATTCTTTCTGCCTCAATGATCCCAGAGGCTTGCAGCGCAATGCTGGTGTTTCCGGTCAGGGCGCTGCATCCGGCGGTGACGATCAGCACAAAGGCGAACGATAAACGGGTAATCCATTGCGTAAACTGTTTCATCGCATCCTCCAACGAGAGTCAAGCTTTCATATACGAGATAAAGACATCTTCCAGCGAGGGTTCAATGATGGACATGGGTCCCGGCTGAATACCAGATTGATCCAGCAGGGAGGTAATGCCGGGTTGAAGCCCCTGGATTTCGGGCGCGGTGACATGCACGAGCGCGCCATAGAGTTCAACCTCCGTGATTGGAAGTTGGCCGGTTTCCTGGGCGGAGCGCAGCAGCTTGACGGCTGCAACCGGGTCTGACGGGGCGATTTCCAGCACCTCTCCGCGCCCAGCCCCGGCTTTTATCTGCGAGGGTGTGCCGTGCGCGATCAGGCTGCCGTGCTGGATGAACGCTAACCGGTTGCAGTGTTCGGCTTCGTCCATGTAATGGGTGGTGACGAAGACGGTCACGCC
Source organism: uncultured Chloroflexia bacterium (assembly GCA_963791025.1). GTDB lineage: Bacteria > Chloroflexota > Anaerolineae > Anaerolineales > Anaerolineaceae > DSYU01. The sequence goes on from CAWBQF010000003.1 coordinate 159,915, forward strand.
GCCCGCGACGAGCTGGTAGAGCAGGTCCCAAAAGGCGCGGCGCGAAAGCGGGTCTACCCCGGCGGTGGGTTCATCCAGAAAGAGCACCTCGGGCCGGTGGAGAATGGCTGCGCTGAGCGCCAGACGCTGCCGCCATCCGCCAGAGAGATCTTTTGTGCGGATCTTTGCCCGGCCTACCAATCCGGCCATTTCCAGGGCCTGGTCGATGCGCGTTTTGAGCCTGTCATTCGAAAGCCCATACGCCTCACCGTAGAAGCGCAGGTTTTGGATTACGGTCAGGTCGTTATACAGGCTGAAGCGCTGTGACATATAGCCGATGTGCGGGCGAATGCTGCCAGAGTCGCGGCTGACCTGCATCCCCAACACTTCTGCGCGGCCAGCAGTGGGTTTCAACAGCCCCAGCAGCATGCGGATGGTCGTGGTTTTCCCTGAGCCATTCGGCCCCAGGAAGCCAAAGATCTCGCCGCGCCGGACTTCAAAAGATACGTTGTCTACGGCAGTAAAGCTGCCGAAACGTTTGGTTAGATCGTATGCCGCAATGGCGGGTGCATAATTGCTCATCGATTAATCCAGTGCCCGGCGAACAAAGCGCCAGGAGAAAGTTCCGATCACCAGGCCTAAACCGGCCAGAGCCAGGACATGCGGCCACAGCCCATCCAGTCCGGCCCCTTTGAGCATGATCCCGCGCAGGATGCTCAACCAGTGATGGGCGGGGATGAAACTGGCGAAGGTCTGTAAGATCTGAGGCATCCCTTCCACAGGTGCGGCATAACCGGTGAACATAAAATCCACCATGCCTACCAAAAGCACCAGCAAGAATGCCTGATGTTGGGTGCGAGAGATCACCGAAAGAACCATGCCTTTACTCAACTCGACGATCAGGTAGCCCAGCGCCAACGCCAGGAGCAGCAGCAGCGATCCGCGTATCGGAACATGGAAGGCAAAATGCACCATGCCCAGCATCAAGAAAAAGTCCGCGAAACCCACGATGACGACCGGGATGGCCTTCCCAATGATGATTTCCAGCGATGAAAACGGCATCACCAGCAGCTGCTCCAGCGTGCCCAACTCGCGCTCACGCGAGAAGGCCAGCGCGGCGAACAGCAGGACGGTGAACTCTAGCATCAAACCTAGTTCAGCCGGGGTGGTGTAAAGGGCTTCGGACAAGCTCTCGTTGAACCAGACGCGCAGGCTGGGATCAAAGCCAGATAACGTCTCCGGGGAAAGTCCTAAACGCTGCACGACCAGATTTTGATTTAGTTCCCGAGCTACCCCTTGAATGGCGCGCTGCGCGGCCTGAGCGGGGCTTGCTTCTGCGCCGTTAAGAATGACGAAGACTTGCGGATGCCCCGCTGAAGAGACGATTTGCGCATTGTAGTCGGGCGGGATGATTACCGCGGTATTGATCTCTCCTCGGTCGAGCGCACCGCGCACCTGCTGCATATCCTGCACCATTTCTGGCGCGCGGAAAGTGCCGGTATTTTCTAACCCAGCAATCAGCAAGCGGCTTTCTGCGCTCTGACTCTGATCGAATACCATCCAGGGCAGGTTGGTGATGGGCCGCGAGGTGGCCCAACCGACCAGAAGCAGTTCTGTCGCCCCACCGATCAGCATAAAGGCGGGCAGCCACCAATCATTGCGTAGATGGATAAACTCTTTGACAGCAATTGACCAGATTCTTCGCAGCATGATGGTTACCCCAATTTCTTACGGAAGAACAGTGATGCGATGGCGGTAAAGGCCAGCCCTAAAATCACGAGCATGATGGCATACGGCCAAAGCACATCCATCCCAATGCCCTGGAGAAAAAGGCCGCGCGTGATGATGGCGTAATGAGTTCCCCGGTAGGGCCAGCGCTTCCAGGCGCACTTCTTCTGGCATGGAGGCCAGCGGGAAAAAGATGCCGGTCAGGAAAAAGCCAGGGAAGAAAATCACCAGGAACGAAAGGGCCAGGGCGGCTGCCTGGGTGCGCATAAAGACGCCCACGACAATTCCCATGCTCAAGACAGCGAACAGAAAGACTGCTGATAATACGAAGAACAGCAGAAAGCTGCCGTTGAATGAGATATGAAACCAGGCTATGGACAGCAGCGGGATCAGTACCACATTCAACAGGCCCACCAGAATGTATGGCAGAATCTTACCCAGCAGCAGTTCAGCCCGCCGGATGGGAGTTGCCAGCAGCTGCTCCAGCGTTCCGTGTTCCCGTTCCTGGGCAAGCGTCAGCGCGACGGACAAGGCGGGGAAGCCCATCACCATCGAAATCAATCCAGGGATCAAAGCGTTGCGCGGTTTGAGGTCGGGGTTAAACCAGGTTTGGAGATGGACATCGAGCGGGCTGAGGGCATCTGCTGGAAGGCCGGCGGCGCGTAACTGCCCGCTCAGGGCCTGGTTAATGAAGGCTTCTGCCCGTTGGGCGATATGCTCCACCGCAAAGTTCCCGCTGTTGGGTTCTGTCCCATCGATAATGACCTGGATGGGCAGTCCTTGCAGCGCTTGCAGATCGCGCGAAAATCCAGGGGCAAGGATGATGGCGGCTTTGATCTTACCCTGCATGAGCAGACTTTGAATTTCGTCCATGCTGTTCACATACCGATAGAGATCGAGATCTTGCCCAGCCATTACTTGTTGGATAAATGTCTGCGAATCCTGGCTGCGGTCATAATCTAGCACGGCGACGGGCACATGCTGGATATCGACTGTCAGGGCATACGCCATCAGCAGCAGCACCAGGGTAGGGGTGAAAAGCACCAGGAACAGGGTTCCCCGGTCGCGGAAGATGTGATCAAACTCTTTGCGCGTCACAGCCCAGATATGCCGCCACGCACTGCGGCGCATGTTCATGCTGCCTCCATCTTGCGAATCAGAGAAATAAAGGCTTCTTCCATGCGAGCCGGGGCCAGGCGCATCCCATGATACGGAATACCGGCTTGTTCAAGCGCCGCTTCGATTTCTTTCATGCGGGCCTTGCCTGAATCTACCAGCACGTGCAGCGATTCGCCGTAGATCTGAATTTCACGAATGCCCGCCAGTTGGTGAAGACGGCGAGTGCGGCTGCTTTCTCCTCCGGTTGAACTTCAATGACATCGCCGTCCAGCTTTTGACGGATATGCAGCGGCGTATCGCACTCGATCAGCTTTCCGGCGTACATCAATCCCACCCGTGAACAGCGGTCCGCTTCATCCATATAGGGCGTGCTAACCAGGATGGTCACTCCCTGGATATGCAGGTCGGTCAGGATATCCCAAAACTCGCGCCGCGAGATGGGGTCTACCCCGGTGGTTGGCTCATCCAGCAGCAGGATCTCGGGTTGGTGGATGAGGGTGCAGGCCAGAGCCAGTTTTTTCTGCATACCGCCCGAGAGGTGCGCCGCCCGGCGGTGGCTAAACTCTGTCAGGCGGGCGAATGCCAACAAGCGCTGGGTGCGCTCAGCCAGATCGCGCGAGGAGACGTCGAACATGGCGGCAAAGAAGGAAAGATTCTCCAGCACGGTCAGTTCGCCATACAGGCTAAACTGCTGGGCCATATAGCCGACGTGAGGTTTGATGCGCTCGCTCTGGCGCCTCAGATCGAAGCCCTGAATGGCGGCATCTCCGGCGCTGATTTCAAGCAGCCCGGCCAACAGGCGCAGGGTCGTCGTTTTGCCCGCGCCATCTGGTCCAACCAACCCAAACAGTTCGCCGGGTTGGATGGAGAGATTTAACCCGTCCACAGCCCGTGTTTTTTTGAAGTCACGCGTCAGGTCGGTGGTCTGGATGATGGGCACAGGTTCTGGCGCGGCGGTGGGGGGCGCGTCGAAGATTTTTACCACCGGCTCCATCAGTGGGCCGTACCCTTTCTAGCCTGACGGATGATCCACAGGACGATGAGCGCGCCCAGGGCCGGTTCCACTGCCACGCCCAGGTACTTCATCGTTTCACTAAAACCCATCGCCGGAATGACAAACCAATCCATCAGACCCACCACGACGGCTGTAAGAATGGCGGCGGCGAAATCACCGCTGGCGCCAATCGGACGCCAGCCTTTCCAGATCAGGCTGGCGAGCGCGCCAACCAACAGCCCAACCACTACCATGGCAATCAGCAAGTAGAAAACCTCCATCGAAACCTTCCTTTTATATCTGATTGTTTATTACTGACTGGTCAGTCATCTATCCAGGCAAAAAAAAGAGACTGCATTGGATTCCGTTGCTGTAAAACCCATCCGCTTTAGGATGGATTGCTTTCAGGCTTCGCCAGCACGCCATCAAACAAGAGCTTCATGCTGGTTTCAATGTTTCGAATTGGGTCCACCTGAGAATGATCGTAGACCCATAACAGGATGGTGCCTTCGAAGATTGCTCCAGCGGCCAGCGCAACTTCTCGCGCATCCACCGCGCGAAACTCACCGGTATCGATTCCCTTTTGGATGATCGGAACCAGGATATTCATGTAGCGGTTGAAGTATTCGCGCAAGGCGTGCTGCACATACTTGTTACGGAAGGCAAGCGCGAGAAACTCATAGGCGATTGGCATGAGGCGCAGCATGGCCTTAACATCCCGCTTGGCTACATCGACAAACTTCTGAACGTTTTCATAAGCGCTGTCGTCCGACTGGACGGCTTTTTCCATCGCCGAAAATTCTCGTTGAAAAAGCCGGTCTAAAATCGCGATAATCAGGTCGTCTTTACTCTTGAAATAGAGATACAGCGTGCCCTTGCTCAGCCCTGTTTCTTCAGCAATATCTTCCATGCGCGCGTTATCCATGCCTTTTTGGGTAAAGACTTCTTCCGCGGCATTGATGATTTGCACTTTGCGTTCTTCAGAGACATTGGGGCGAGGGGACATAACTTGTGAGAATCCTTTCTGTATATAACTGACCAGTCAGTCATATTATAGAGCGGTTCACAGTGATTGTCAATAGGCTGGAGGGCGATTTCCCTAGCTTGAACGTGTAAAATCAAGTTAAGGCGGTACAATTTTTGGGATCGCTAAAAAGGGGAAAGTTTATTTGAAGAGAGGCAGGGAACGAATGGCTGAAAAAGTAAACGTGATCACTGGCGCAAGCGCCGGTATTGGGGCGGCGCTTGCGACGCAGTTAGCAGCGCGTGGGGAGAAAGTTGTGCTGGGGGCCCGGCGGGCTGAGGAACTCAACCAGGTTGCGGCCCAGTGCGGCCAGGGAGCGTTGGTGGTGGTGACAGATGTCACGCACCGGGCAGAAGTGAACAATTTACGGGATGAGGCCCTGCGGGTCTTTGGGCATGTGGATGTTTGGGTGAATAATGTGGGTAGAGGAATTTCTCGCCCGGTACTTGAATTTAACCGACGAAGACTTTGATGCAATGATGACCATCAATACCAAGTCGGCGCTGTATGGTATGCAAGCGGTTATTCCCTACTTTAAAGAACGCGGTCAGGGGCATTTGATTAATGTCTCTTCTGCTCTCAGCCGCATTCCGTTCGCAAGTAATCGTTCTGCGTACAGCGCAGCGAAAGCGGCGCTCAACAGTTTGACCACCAACCTGCGTTGGGATTTGCAGCCTGCATACCCGGACATCCATGTATCCCTGGTGATGCCACCGATGGTGATGACCGATTTTGCGAAAAATGCTTTACATGGAACGCCTTCGCCCGCGGGCGGCGCTCACCGGGCAGGAATGGGGCAAACCCCCGAACAGGTAGCGTCCGCCATCGTCGCATTAATTGACCATCCACAGGCAGAGCTTTACACTAACCCGGAACAGGCCCAGATGGTTACGCACTTCTATACAGACCTGGAAGCCTTTGAAGCCAGTCGGAGAAGGTAAAGGCCTGTGCTTTACATCCTGGTCCTGCGTTCTTGAATGACGCCGCTAAAGAGGTGGATGGTGACATAAATAAACAGGAACAGGAGGGTGAAAAATATCGTAAAGACATAAGTCGGCAAGTTCGCAATGGGATGCCGGACAATTGCGACCATGTCTTTGGCAATCGGGATGGGATCTTGAAGGATATCCCAACTGTTCCAACGCAAGAAACGCCCCATATAAACTCCAACGCTGCTAACCGTGGTGGCGCTAATGGCGAAAATCCACCCAACCACAGGGGAGAAAGCACGCGAAACCATTTCCTGCATCAAGTAGAGCGAAGTGACCCCTAATAGAAGACCAGTCCAGGCAAACCAGATCATGACCAGCACATCAAACCAGATCGGCGCTTCGCCGTAGGTGTTTGCCAGGTGCTGGAAGTCGGTCAGAAGATAGGGCGCATTCGGGAAGAAAATGAGCCAAACGATGGTGCTAATTGGCATCACCAGGTAAAAGAGGATCCGGTTTCGGAGAGCAATGTAAGCCAATCCTGCAACTACCAGCGGGATCCAGGCCAGGCCCAGGTTAAAGACAAGGTTTGAGTAACTATCTGAGCCATTGACCCAGGCGTGCACTTTCTCCAAAACCACGGAAATGACTGAAGCGACGACGAGTAAGCCGCTCAGCAATAATTTGTACTTCAGGCGCAAAAAGCTTTGAATGGTTTGATGATCCATCTTTGTTTGCTTCTATCCTTGTGCTTGAAATGCTGTCTGTTCTCAACTTGCCAATTCACCCCCCACAGCAGGTGCGTTAGAATGAGAACAAGGTTTATGAATAATTGTACCAATTGTTATGCGCGAATGCGCTGCTGTGTAAAGCAAATGTCAGGGTTTTCACAAAGTCGATAACGCTGGGGCGTTCGTCTCAATAAGAGGCAAGTTCTCCAGATGGGATCGTGCTTTTTAAGGTACAATGATCAAAAATATGGATAAAATAAAGTAACAATCTATCCGATTTAATCTCTTACAGGTAGAAATGAAACAGTAATACCTGTCCCCCTTTTATCTTTACCCATTGAAAATTTCATCATGCTTAACGGCGCGTACTGTTAAGAAGCAGTGCTGGCAGCGGGCTTTCGCATCTGATGCAGGTGTGATTGACCGCTTTGCCGGTAGGGATGGGTTTCCCAACAGTCCATAAAACGGGCGTGTTCGTTTTGGGCGAGAAGAAGGGTGGAAAAGAGGATGAAGGATCAGCCGGTGATGAGGCAGGAACAGAAAGCGCTTCCGGAAGCTTATCAACTGCCGGAAGGGTTTCAGCGCGGACCAGTTTCAACGCGCAGCCCGAAGGTGGTTTACATTGAAGTCACAAACCGTTGTAATTTGCGCTGCGCCACCTGTGTGCGCACGTTCTTTGACCGTGAGCCGCTCAGGGATCTACCGTATGAGGATTTTGTCAAAATTGCGCAGCAGTTTCCTGAAATGCAGCGGGCTTATTTGCATGGCATCGGCGAACCTTTGCTCAATAAGGACCTGCCCCGGATGATCCGGTATTTACATGAGCGCAAGGTGGAGGTGATTTTCAATTCGAACGGCACGCTGCTGACGCCTGACTGGCAAAACGCCTTGATCGAGAGCGGGCTCACGGAGTATCGCTGTTCGCTGGACAGCCCCAATCCGGCTACCTATGCCCGCATTCGGGGCGCGGATCTGCTGCCGCGCGTGATCACCAACTTGCAAGGCCTGGCAAGCAAGGTGCTGCAGAAGAAGTTGGAGATGCCACGTGTTTCGTTGTGGTGCGTGGTGACCCGGGAAAACCTTTCTGAGATGCCGGACGTGATCCGCTTGGCGGCGCGGATTGGCGTGCCAGAAGTTTACTTGCAGCGCCTGGTTTACTTTGCCCGCTCACCTGGGCAGCAGTTTGGGATGTCGCGGGAGGGAGAAACGATTTTTGGGGTGGAGGATGACCTCCAGGAAGAGGTACTCACGAAATGTGAACGCCTGAGCCAGGATTTGAGCATCAAGTTTCGGGCTTCGGGCGCGCTCGATCCGCGCGGCAGCCTGGCGGCTTCCAGCCCGGCGGATGCTCTTCCCTGGCAGCAGTGTTTGCGTCCCTGGACGACAGCTTACATCACGGCGAATGGGAACTGCCTGTCTTGCTGCATCATTCCCTTTGCCAGCGCGGATTATTCCCCCATCATTTTAGGGAATGTGTTTGAACAGCCCTTTACGACCATTTGGAACAGCGCCGCTTACCAGGAATTTCGCAGTCGATTGTTGAGTGACCATCCCAACCAGGGATGCGCGAGCTGCGGCGTTCATTGGAGTCTGTAGCGCGATGCTCGAAAACAACTGGGCTAATCCTTCGACAGCCGGCGCTGCTGAGGCCAGTCAGATGGCGGCTTTCATGGAAGAACGCTCTCAGCGCGAGGATCAGCGGAAAGTCAATCAGGCTTTGTGCGAGCGCATCTCGCCCCAACCGGGGGAGCATTGGCTGGAGGTTGGCAGCGGCAGCGGTACTATTTGCAGAATGCTGGCATCTCATCTCATGCCAGGGGGATCCATCACGGGGGTGGATATTTCTCGCGCGTTTCTGGCGCTGGCAAACCAGTTGGCGCGTGACGCTCACTGCGCGGACCGGATTTACTTTCAGCAGGCAGAAGCAGAAAACTTGCCTTACCCGGATGGCGTTTTGGATGGTGTCTTTGCGGCCCGTCTGCTGCTGCACCTCGCTCATCCGCTATCTGCTTTGCGAGAGATGCGCCGGGTGCTGAAACCAGGGGGCCGGCTGGTTTTGATGGATTGGGATTTTGGCACGGTGGCTGTGGATCATTCTGACCGGAAACTTACCCGAAAGATCCTGGATTGGCGCTGCGATCACCGTGGGGGGGATAACTGGAGCGGGCGGCGTTTATATGGTTGGATGAAGGAAAGCGGCTTCCACTTTCCACGTGTCAGCCCTTTTGTTTCGGTGGCGCAAGACCGCGAAAATTCTCTGACCCAGTCTCTGTACCGGGCGGCAGAAGCGGCTCGCCAGGATGGGGCGATTTCGATTGAAGAGCAGGCTGCCTGGGTGCGCGAACTGGATGAACGTCTTGCTCAGGGTGTTTTCCTGGCCTTTATTACCTACCTGGTTGTAAGGTCTTCGCTTGATTGATCAGGCTTTTTCAGGAAAGGAACTGTAAATGGGGTATTCACTGGGGATCGGTTTAACCAATGCCTGCAATTTGGACTGTCCGCACTGTTATCGCGATACAGAACATATTCATTTCATTTCATTAGAACAGGTTCAGACCATCTGCGAATTGATCCCGATTGACGCGGTTGGGATGGGGACCGGCGAAAACGCGCTGAATCCTGAGTTTGCCGCCATTGTGCAGTATCTACAGGGGCGCGGAATTAAGTTGAGCATTGCCTCTAATGGCTATTCTTTGACCACCATTCCAGCACACATTTTGCGGGCCTTTCATGATGTGGAAGTTTCCATTGACTTTCCAAGCCAGAAACAGCAGGATGCGTTTCGGGGAGAAGGAAACTGGACGCTTGTCCACCGGGCGATCGAGCGCTGCCACCAAAACGGGGTGGAGGTTTCGATACTGGCGACGTTGATGCAGGTGAATTATCAACAGATGGACGCGATGGTGCGCATCGCCCGGCGCAACGAGGTGAACCTGCGTGTAAATGCTTATCAGGCGGTGAAAACGGATCAGTTCCGGCTGTGCTACGAAGCGTTTTGGGAAGGCTATACCCGGCTGTTCGCAGAAGGCCAGGTGGTTTCGTGCAGTGAACCAGTCGTACGGGCAGTGCTGGGATTTCAAGACGTGCAGTCGCCCTGTGGACGGCACAGCCTGCGCATCAACCCACTGGGACAGATCACCCCCTGTGTGTACTGGCCGGTATCGAACGGCGCAGCCCCTACAATTATGGCTCTGAAACAGCGCGGGGAAGGCGTGCTTGCAGATCCGCTGTTTCGCGAATCCTGTTCTGTTCCCTCTACCGCAAACGGCTGCGCCTGCCAGGGAGGGTGCGCCAGCCGGAGAGCCTTGAGTGGCAACTTGAACGCGCATGATGATTACTGTCCCTGGGTGCGTGGGGAGCGTATGCATATTGACTGGCGGGCTGCCCCTGCCAAAGATCTCATGCGATCCAGCAACGTCTGCACGACGGTGGTGGTATGAGGCGCAGGAAGGGAATCTCAAGATGACGAACCAGATCGAAAACGTACTGGCTGTAGTCGCCAAACGCCCCGCGGCGGGAAAGACGAAGACAAGGCTGACACCCTTACTGGCCCCAGATGAAGCAGCCAGCCTTTACGCTTGTTTCTTGAAAGACACGCTTGACTTAATCCGGCGAGTGCCGAGGGTGCATCCCGTCATTGCATACGATCCGGCTGAGGAAGAAGCCTATTTCCAACAGCTCGCGCCGGATTTCGAACTCAGCCTGCAAAGAGGACCCAGTTTAGGTGCTCGGCTGGCGTATGTGCTGTCCTATTATCTTCAGTCAGGCTACCGGCGGGTGGTGATTATGGATAGCGACAGCCCTAGCTTGCCAGCAGCTTGCCTGATGGACGCGTTTCACGCGCTTGAAAGAGGGAATGATGTGGTTTTAGGGCCTTGTGAGGATGGGGGCTACTATCTGGTTGGCGCGACCCAGCCGATCCCGCGGCTGCTGCTTGAGGTGCAGATGAGTACGGATCATGTCACTGCGGATACTTTGCAGTTGGCTGCTGAGGAAGGTCTTAAAGTGGCTTTGCTCTCCACCTGGTATGACATCGACGGTGTAGACAGCCTGGCGCGGCTGGCTTCTGAACTGGAGGGGGATGGTTCGCATGGGGCTCACTTTACCCGGCAAAAACTGCTTGATCTAAAATCGCATTTAAAAGGAATTATTCCAGGATGAAAAGATGCTAGCAAATGCGGTGTATGTCGTGATCCCGGCTTTGAATGAGGCCGGTAATATCGGGCGGCTGGTGCAGGAAGTGCAGGCCTGCCTGCCGGTGCAAGTGATTGTGGTCGATAATGGGTCGAGCGATTCGACCGCCCTGGAAGCGGCTTCCAGCGGCGCGCGAGTGATCAGCGAGGCCCGGCGCGGATATGGATACGCCTGCGCGGCTGGGGTGGCTGCCATTCCGGCAGCAGATGCTGTTGTCTTCTTGGACGGCGATTACAGTTTCTTACCCTCCGAAATGCCAGCACTCTTGCAACCCATTTTGGAGAATGAAGCGGATCTATGCCTGGGTTCACGGGTGTTAGGCGGAATCATGCCAGATGCGATGCCGCCTCACCAGCGTTTTGGAAACTGGCTGATCGCCAACCTGGTCAACCGGTTGTACGGCGTCCGGGTGACCGATCTGGGACCGTACCGGGCGATTCGCTTTTCGCTTTTGAAAGCAGTGGAGATGCGAGAAATGACGTATGGCTGGCCAACCGAAATGATCATAAAGGCTGCCCGGCGCGCCGCGCGCATTGTGGAGGTTCCGGTCAGCTATCACAGCCGCCAGGCGGGGCGCTCTAAGGTAAGTGGAACCCTGCGAGGGAGCGTGCTGGCGGCCTGGTTTATCTTCGGGGTAACCTTTCGATATGCATGGAGACCAAGATCACGCCGCGCGTGATTGAGTCTCACGGCAAGGATAAGTGGAAATGATCGAGATTGTACGAACACGCCGTGTCTGGCTGCAAGCTTCCCTCTTGCTGCTGGCCGCCGGTTACATTTCTGTAGCCGTCTTTTTGGGTGTTGTTCTTCACTATAACTTTTTCTACTCAGACGTAACCTTCTATTGGAAAGACAGCCTGGCCTGGCAAACGCCGTTCCATCCGTTTCATGTTCCGGGTTACGCGCTGACGATCGCCCTGGCGCGCGCTCTTACCCTGGGACAGATTCCAGCCGTTCCGTTAATGATGGGGATTAACCTGCTGGCGTTTGCGGTTTGTGTTTACATCATTTATCAGATAGCGCTGGAGAGCGGTTTGCAGGCAGCTTATGCCGCTTTCGCTGCCAGTCTCTTTATCCTGTGGCCTTTTGTGGGCCTGGTCTATTCGGTGCGACCCATCGCCGATATCCCCGCTTCGGCGTTATTTCTGGTTGGGCTGCGCTCGCTGTTGTGTTCGAAACGAGCGCCAGCAGGGCTCTTGCTGGGGTTGGCGGTGATCACGCACAAGGCGCTGTGGCCTTTTGCCGGTCTGGTTTTACTGGCGGATCTGTTCGATCCCAGGCAGGTGAAGGCTATCCGCCGCTTTCTCCCGATTGGACTGGCGGTTTTGCCGTTGGGCTTGTTATGGATATTCGGTTGGTTTTATCACGGTTCGCCATGGTGGCTTTTGACCAGTAACTTGCAGGTTGAAATGGCCTCACGCGGGGCGTTTCCTTTTCTCGACGGCCTGGTCGGGACCTGGTTTGAAGAGGGCGTCAAAGGGGTGCTTAAAGGGGCGCTTCTCACCGGTTTCGCTTTGCTGGCAGCAGCCCTGATTATCTTGAGCGCCCGTTTGAAGTTCCCTCATGCGCGCTATGCCGCGGCGATCGCCGCGGGCAGTTTTTCTCTGTTTCTGGTTTTGAACCAGATGGAAATTTGGGGCGCGGTCCGCTTCAGCCGCCTGTTAGTGCTGCCTTTGATCTGGCTGCTGGCTTCCTACCGTCCCTCGCAGTATGCCAAATGGTTCAGGCCACCTGTCATCCTGGCGGCCCTACTGTTTCTGTTTGGCACGCAGCTTTTTCATGCCTGGTACACAGTCAACGTTTTTCTGTTAGGAGGATAACGCTTGTTTCTGTTGTAAACCATCATCCCCTCCTGGCATTCTTCGGGAGGGGATAATGGTTTTTGTTCAAAATCAGCGCGAGCAGGCGGTTAAGAGATGGCGGCGAACCGCGAGAAAGCGCCGTTAATTCTTGCGAGGATCTACCCCGTTCTTTCCGGTCAGGTAGTTAATCATGGGCTGGGTTACAAGCGGAACCACATCTCCGATCATATGCGGCATCAAGTTGTCCATCACTTTGGGCATGAGCGCTGGCATTTGTTCGGCCATGTAATCGGGCATGGGGACCGCGTCTTTGATCCGCGCCAGCATCGTATCCATGACTTTCGGCATCATCATCGGCAGCAGCCGAGGGAACAGGATCGGGAACATCGGTTTCATGAGGTTCAACGCGCCCGGGACTTTTCCCATCGCTCGCATCATCGCTCCCATGCTGAACGGCATGGCGTCGATTAATTCGGGCCACATGGTTCCCATGAGGGTGGCAAACCCTTCGGGGGTCATGAGTTGGATCATGGCCTCAAAGACAGCCCATTGGGCTTTCACTTCTGGGTTGGGATCTGGTAAGTTGATCCCTAAGGCCTGGGCTGCAAAAGCGGACAGATCGACAATCTCGATGGGCATCTTCTTTCGGTCCGCGCTGACGCGCAGCTGCACTTCACAGCATGGACACAGCGCCAGTACTTTCTCTGCCCCAGCTTCAATGGCTTCATTGAGCCGGTTCTGGCCTAGTTCAGCCGCTACTTCCGGCTGGCGAATGAGGGTTAAAACAGAGCCGCAGCAGTGGGCTTGCTCGTGATGATGACTCATCTCCACAAAGTTAACATTCGGAATGGCCTTGATCAGATCACGCGGGGGCTCATAAACGCCAGAGGCGCGGCCAAGATGGCAGGAGTCATGCCAGGTGACGGTGGTTTGCGGCAGGTTGTTTTCGGGGAACTGGAACTCACCCGACTTGATCTTCTCAGCGATTAGCTCGCTGTAATGCCGGGTCTGGAGATTGTATTCAATGCCCAGCTTTTTGGCCCACTGGGGGTAAACATGGCGCCACATCATATCACAGGCGGGGCAGGAAGCGATCACGGTATCCGCGCCCGACTCTTTTACGGCCTGGATATTCTGCTTCATCGTTTCAACGAATACATCCCACTTACCAGCCACGAGCATGGGGGTGGCGCAGCAAGATTTTTCTCGCCCAGGGTGCTGAAATCGACGCCGGCGGCATCGAGCAGGCGAACGGTTCCAATCGCAATGTCGTTCTCTACATAGCTGGCGGTGCAGCCCGCAAAATAGACATTCTTCGCGATATGTCCAGGCCCATGCTTGTCTTGCAGTTCTTCAGGGAACCAGCTTGAGCGTTCTTTGCTGTCGCCGGTGAGGGTATCACAGGGGCCGTGGCGCGCGACCATATCGGAAGGGAACCAGTTGGAGCGATCCTTGCGGTAACCAGCCCAGATGTCGCCTTCCGCCTGAGTGGCGGCGGCCATCATTTCGAAGGGTGGAAAAGTCATGCGCTTCTCTTCATGGATGAGCTGACCGCGTAGTTTCATCCAGGAAGGCTCGATGGGGAGCGCGGCAGAACAGCGGAAGTTACACATCTCGCAGGTGGTGCAGAGCAAGAAGGTATCCACCATATTCTGATCCCACTGCTCGCGGCCTTCCATATATTCGCGCAGCCAATACCACTTTCCACGTGGGCTTTGGCTTTCCCAGCCGCGCCCGTAGAACTGAGGGCATTCGTCGACACAGTAGCCACACTGCGAGCAGGCATAGGCATACCAGGCGACGTCCGCTGGAATATCTCGCACAGCTTCTGTCGGGCGTTCTCCCACCTGAACGTTCATGGCATTGCCCATCGGGCGCGCAACTGGTTCTGCCAGTTCAGCCATTTGCATAAAGGAACCGATCAGCCCGCTGTCGAACACCTTGCCCGGGTTCATGATTTCATCTGGATCGATTCTGGCTTTAAAACTGCGTAGTTTTTCCAAGCGGTTTTGCCCTAAGACCTCCCCGGCTTTCTTGGAGAAGTACAGCCCGGTGCTGTAGGCGCGCCCGCCGTGTTTTTCGGCGATCTTCATCACACTGAGGGACAGGGCGAAGATCAGGTTGTAGTTCAGGTTGCGCTGGTCGCTGGGGATAAAACCCAAAATAACGGCTTCAGGTTTGCCGGTTTTCCCCTGGCGCAGAATGACGCCCTCTTTTACCAGCGGTTGGGAAACCTTCTCGCCAATCTCTACGATCGCCTCTGCCAAATTTTCCACTGGGATGACGACCTCTGCCGGAACGAGGGAAGGGCCTAAGCGCTTGACCATCATCAACTTGAAGCGATTCTCCCACTCGTGCTGCGCGATCTCATCATTCAGGCGGTTGGCTTGATGGCTGGCAAACAGGTTCGGGAGGGCTGCTGTCATCTCCTTCGCGTCTTTTTGACGATAAGTAATGGTCAGAATATAGGCGGAAGGTAAGGCGACATGATGCCCAACGGCATGACCATTATGCTCGCGTAAGGGAGCGACGGACTTAAGTTCCGCCATTTTAGGGTTGATGAACATTAAAGACCAGACGGGCAGATTGGCTTTAATAATGGCTTCCACCAGATTCTGAAAATCGTAAGGGTTCGCGCAGGCCGCGGCCATCACTTCGACTTCTTCACGCCGCTGAACGCTCAGGGTGACTTCACTAATCAGGCCGGTGATCCCTTCTGTTTCAGAGACGAAATCAAGGTCAGGACCGCTGAAGACACGCACTTCTCCATTGGGCTGTACTACTTTTGCGGAGAGAACGTTGTCGCGGAAAAAGCCATACTCATAGGAGCCAAACCCGGCGCCGCCCTGCGCGAGCCAGCCGCCGACCGTCGAAGAAGGGTAGCTGCTGGGATAGAGCCGTAGGGTGAGGCCGTACTTTTCCAACTGGTTATCTAGCTGCTCCCAGGTGATGCCGGGTTGGGTGGTGACCGTACAGGCGTCGACGTTTACTTCTTGTACCGCTCTCATCTGGTAGAAGTCCACGACAATGCCCTGTTTGACGGGAAGCACGCCGCCGTATCCCGAAGTCGCTTTGCCTCGCGGCGTGAGGGGAACGCGGTGCTGCCTGGCCCAATGGACCAGGTCTACCAGTTCTTGCTCACTTTGCGGTTGGACAATCCCATCCGGAATGGTGCCGCCGAGGATTGGTTTCACCAGGATGGGCATCGCGGCAATATCATGCCCATACAGCTTGCGTTCTACACGGTCAAATTTAACGCGCTGAACGACAGAGGCAAGTGAAGACTGCATTTCGGAATTCATTCTAAAGATATCCTTTTCTAGATGAAACGTATCGCGACCTGAAATCTACATGGGTTTGCTCAGCAGTTTTGCGAGTCAAATCGCGCGATTTGTTTAGCAGACTGCTTATGAAGAAGTGCTGCTGATTTCAGCAATTTTTTGCAAGCGATCCACCAGTCCTGCCCGTTCTCTGAGAATGCTGTTGATGGCTTCGACAACATTGTTTGTCCAGGATTGAATCAGGGGGCGGGTATGACTACTTAAAACTGGAATACTGCGGGCGGCCTGCGCCAAACGCGCCGCGTCCAGTTTGTGTTCTGCTGCCAGGTGATTGACGCGATGTTCTTGCTCACTAGACTGCGGCTGTTGGGTGTAATACTGACCACTCAGCAGGAACGCAATGGTTTTCCCTTCTAATTCCACCCGCGCGCGGGTGTACTGCAAGCCGGCATGACACGAGATGAAAGCCTGTCCCTTTTGACTGTTGTAAACGATTTTCCGGATCGATTCCTGACAGGCTTTCGCTCCAGTGGCGCTCGACTGGATCATCTTACAGAACGCGCAGGGATGGCTGGTCTCAGTCAGCGCATTACCTTCCAGATCGATCGTCAGAACTGCTACCTGAGCAATCTCGGCAAGCACGTTTTGGATGGCTCTCACACAGTGAGATGGGAAATTGTTGGAGGTGAGGGAAGCCTGTTCCGGTGGGGCGCCGATCTCGCCAGAGAGAAGGGCTTCAACTTCTCTGGCAGGAAACCGCCACTGCTGACCGATCTTGATTCCTTTTAGACGGCCATCATTGAGCATGCGGTAAATGGTGATCCGATCCACTTTGAGCAGTTTCTGAAGTTGTTTAGAAGTTAAGTAATCGTCCATAAGGTTGGTATAAGATGTTATTCGTTGTTATATGTTTTTATAACATATGGGATTTGTTTGATACTAGTGACAAAAGGATACCGCTTTGTGAAAATTGTCACATATTTCGTCCACGCATGATTTTGCCATGTGTCAGGGAGGAGGGCCGCATCGTCTGACCGTCTGTCCTGTACCATGCTTTCAGTAGAGCAGTTGTATAATCCTTTTAAGAGGTGGAAGTTAACATGAATGCTGAGATGGAAATTGCCATTGTCATCTGGTGGTTAGCAGGGGTAGTAAGCGGAATCGCCTTCTTCCTCGGTGTAGGCGCTTTTTTCTGGGCCTTGCGAAAAAAGTATATAAATCGGGTGAGCTACTGTTTCATTCCGATTGTGATTGGTTTCATCGGGATGAGCAACAGTATCTTTTCGATCCTGCGGTTGTTTCGATCCTGGCGATAAGACCTGAGGCAGCTCATTGCTCTTAGAAATTGGATCAGAGTCGAAGGCATGAAACGAGAATTCCCTCTTTGCATGATGGCAGTGGCAGTGCTGCTGATTTTGACAGTCACCCAGCTTGCCGCAGTTCCGCTCTCCACGATCCAGCGGACCCATCAAACCGATGCTTCTGTTTACAAACTTACTTTTATCAATGTGGGGCAGGGGGACGCGGCCCTGTTACAAGACCCAACCGGCTTTACCGTCATCATCGATGGCGGGAAAAGCGCTAGCGGGCCGGAGCTGGTGCGTTTCATCCGGGAGCAGCAGATCCGCCAGATTGATGTGATGGTTGCCAGCCATCCCGATCGTGACCATGTGTCTGGATTGATTGATGTTTTGCAAATGAATGACGTGCCGGTGAAGTCGGTGGTCTATAATGGCTACCCGGGCATCACCCAAACCTGGGCGGACTTTGCGGCTGCTGTTCAGCAGGAAGGATTAACCTTCACTGTCATCGATTTTCCACGGACGTTCTACTGGGGCATGTTCACCGTTATGGCAGCTAATCCTGAAGCTGCGTTAACCAATCCAGATAGCAATGATGCCTGTCTGGCCCTGATGGTGGGTACTGGCAGCCTGAAGACTTTCTTTGCCTGCGACCTCAACAGCGGGCAGGAAAGCATCATCCTTTCCCGTTCTATCGATGTTGATGCGGATATTCTCAAAGTGGCCCATCATGGCAGCCGTGAAGGCACCAGTCAGGCGTTTGTGGACGCTTCGACGCCCAAAGAAGCGATCCTGTCGGTAGGTGTAAACGACTATGGTCATCCGGACCCGGCGGTTACTGCTCGCCTGGAAGCTGCTGGCGCGAGGGTCTGGCGTATGGACGTGACAGGCAATATCACCATTTATACGGATGGTTCTGACTATTCTGTCAATCGACCGCTGGCGACACTGGGGCTGAGTTTGTATCTACCCATTATCCTGCGCCCGTTCGAAGTTGTGGCGACGCCTGTCGTTCCTACCGCGAGTCCTACTTCTCAGCCTCCTGCTGGTTCTACAAAGGTTGTGGTCACCTTCATCTTTGTAGATGGGGCAGGTTCTGCCGAACCTGATGAGTATGTCGAGATTAAGAACACGGACAGCGCCGCAATCCAACTTGAGCGCTGGACTTTGAGCGACAATCAGAATCATGTTTTCACCTTTCCGAATTTCCAAATGCAACCTGGCGCGACCTGCCGGGTTTATACGAACCAGGATCATCCCGAATCGTGCGGCTTCAACTACAACAGCAGTTCGGCGATTTGGAATAACGGTGGTGACTGCGCGTTTCTGAAAGATGCGGGTGGGAATATTGTGAGTCAGATGTGTTATTAACAGAGCAAAGCGGGGCTGTTTGGATCACGCGCCGCCAGCGTTAGATCACCCATTCATCCGCGCCGCCGCCCAGGTAGGCGTCTTGAATTTCAGGCTTGTCGAGCAGCTCGCGCGCATCCCCTTTGACTACAATCCGCCCGCTCTGCAGCACGTACCCACGATGGGCAATTTGCAGCGCCAGGTTCGCGTTTTGTTCCACCATAAAAATGGAAATGCCCTGCTGATTGATCACCTGGATTAACTCCAACACATGATCCACAAAGGCAGGGGAAAGGCCCATCGTGGGTTCATCCATGCAGATGAGGGTCGGGCGGCCCATTAAAGCGCGCCCAATCGCCAGCATTTGCTGCTCGCCTCCACTGAGCACTCCCCCTGGTTGGTGAATACGTTCTTTCAACCGGGGGAACAGGTCGAGCATATGTTCATAATCTTGCGCAATTTCGGCTTTGTCGTTCCGTTTATAGGCGCCCATCAGCAGATTTTCATGCACCGTCATGTTGGCAAAAATACGCCGCAACTCGGGCACAGAGCCAATTCCTAAGCGGACGATTTTGGGGGTGGAGAGTCCGTCGATCTGCTGCCCGTTGAAGATGACCTTTCCACTGCGCGGCTGTACCAACCCGAGAATGACTTTCATGGTGGTACTTTTTCCGCTGGCGTTTCCGCCGAGCAGGCAGACGATTTCGCCCGCGTTGACTTCCAGGCTCAGGTCGAAGTGAACCTGGACCGGGCCATAAAACGAATTTACGTTTTCTACTCGCAGCAAAGGCTGCATGGTGTTTGTCATGGATGCACCTGTGCGGAATCTGGTTGCTGTTGGGCGGCTGACTGCCGGATGGCGGCGGGTGGTGGGGAGGCAGGCGTTTGAGCGGAGCGTCCGTGCCCTAAGTAGGCCTCGATCACGCGGGCGTCGCTGCGGATTGCTTCGGGAACCCCTTCGGCAATCTTCTGCCCGTTATCCATCACGACCACCCGGTCAGAAAGCTGCATGACCAGGGACAGCTTGTGTTCAATCAACAAGATCGTCAGCCCGCGCTGTTTGAGCTGGCGGATGCAGGTGAGCATTTCGGCTGTTTCAGTGGGATTCATGCCCGCGGTTGGCTCATCCAAAAGGAGCAGCTGCGGCCTCAGCGCCAGGGCGCGCGCCAGTTCTACCCGGCGGCGGTTGGCATAGGACAGGCTGTAGGCGGGTTGGTGAAGGCGGGGGGTCAACCGATCGCCGAACAAGGCCAGGATTTCTTCCGCTTCGCGCCGCAGTTCGGTTTCTTCCATCTTTACGGCTGGAGAGGGCACGAGCGACAGCCAGAGTTCCTTCACTAAATTAAGGATAGGTAGGTTCGAACGGAAAGCTTTCCGCCGGGCGTGGGCGCCGACCAATACATTTTCCAGTACACTCAAGTTGCCAAAGACACGTCCATGCTGGAATGTGCGCGCGATTCCATAAGCGGCAAATTGGTCGACTGACAGTTGGCTGAGATCCTGCCCGGCGAAAAGGATGGCTCCCAGGGTAGGCCGGTCTAACCCGGTGATCAGGTTGAACAGTGTGGTCTTGCCTGCGCCGTTTGGCCCAATCACACTGACCGTTTCCCCTTCGTGTACCGGAAAGCTAATATCGTCTACCGCCAGCACACCGTCAAAATTACGCGAAACATGGTTAACTTCTAGAAGCGCCATGCTTACACCGTTCCCAGCAAACCCTGCGGGCGGAAGCGAATGATCAGCAGCAGCGCCAGCCCGTAGATCAGGTAGCGATAGTCGGCCATGGGGCGGAAGATCTCTGGCAGCGCAGTCAGCACCACCGCGCCTACGACAGCCCCTACCATATTGCCCATTCCGCCTAAGATGACCATTGTTAGCGCCAGGATCGAGGTCGTGTTCGGGAAGGTCTCGTGGTTGATATAGGTGTACAGGTGCGCGGTAAACGCGCCGCTCAACCCGGCGATAAAGGCGCTGGCAGTAAAGGCAAGCGTTTTGTAGCGGTTCAGGCTGATGCCGTAGGCCTGGGCGGCGACATCGTCTTCGCGGATGGCGCGCCAGGTGCGGCCCAGCGGCGAGCGGAGCAGCCGCCATTGGAGCAGCGCCGATAACAGCAGCAGCGCCAGCGAAAACCAGTAAATGCTCTGGGGGGTGATCGCTTGCAATCCCAGGAAAGATGGGGCGGCGATATTGGTGATTCCCATGGCCCCGTTGGTGAGACCTCCCCAATTCAGGATCACCTGGCTCACAATTTCGCCGATGCCGAGGGTGGCGATAGCGACATAGTGGGCGCGCAGGCGAAAGGAGGGCATAACCAAAAGCGTACCGAGAACGGCTGTCAGAACGGCGGCCGAGAGCATCGCCAGTTCTACCGGCCAGCCCAGGCGTAAAGTGAGCAAGGCGGAGGCATATGCGCCAATCGCAAGGAACCCGGCATGGCCCAGTGAAGTTTGTCCGGCAGTGCCGGTCACCAGGGTAACGCTTAATGCCAGCATACTAAACAACCAGGCGTTGGTCAGGATTTGCAGCAGGTAAGGGTCGTGGATAAACAGTGGTAGAAGCGCTGCCAGAGCAGCCGCCAACAGAATGGCCCAGGGAGGGATGGGGAGCGGCCGTTTGTTCATTAAAAAGGTGCCCGTCAGAGGTTCGGGTGGAAGCTGGCGCTTGCGATTGAATAGCCCGTTCGGGCGCAGAACAAGCACTGCCAGGATCAGCACAAAGGCAAACAGGTTGCGGTAGGATGCGCCAAAAATGGCTACGCCATAGCTTTCGATCAAGCCCAGCAGCAGGCCCCCAATCAGCGCGCCGGGAATGTTGCCCAGTCCGCCCAACAGATTGGCGGCGAAGCCTTTCAGACCTGCCGAGAAACTCATGGTGGGGTAGACGGTGGTGAAGTAGATACCTACTAACATTCCCGCAATCCCCCCTAAAATGGACGCCACGGCAAAGGCCGTGCGATTGACAGCGTGAACATCGACCCCCATTTGCGCGGCGGCGTCACGATCCTGGGCTGTGGCGCGTAAAGCCCAACCGATTTTCGTATAGCGAAGGAACGCAAACAGGAGGAGGGCAGAGGCCAACCCCACCGCAGCAATGAGCAGATCGATCATGCCAATGCTCACGCCGCCAAGTTGAATACGTGTTTGGGGCAGTGGGCTAGGAAAGGACTGTGGATTGGGCGAGAAAACAATCTGAACAAGCTGGTCGAGCATAAAGCTGATGCCAATGGTGGCTAACAGCGGCGCGATGCGGGCGCTGTTCTGCAAACGGCGCAGCCCCACCCGTTCGATCGCGATTCCAAGCAGACCGCACACGACGGCAACAACGACAAACGTCACGCCCAGCGGCAGGTTCAGGCGGGTGATACAGTACCAGCCCACATAAGCCCCGATCATATAGACCGATCCGTGCGCGAAATTGATCAGATTGCCGACGCCGAAGATGATCGCCAGCCCCACTGCTGTTAGGGCGTAGATGTTGCCAATCGCCAGTCCATTAATGGTTTGATCCAGTAAGTTTTGCAGTATATGATCCATACTTACCTGATAAAGGAACTGTTGTGGTGCTCACAGCTGATAAGATCGCTGCGGGCACCACAACCTGGGGTTGCTGGTTTATGGGTTGACAGTTGCCAGATCTACGGACTTACGTAGCGCGCGTAGGTTTTCCTCTGGAACATTCATGCTTGCGCCGCAGCCGGGCGCGAGTAAGAGCCTTTGCCCGTTCGTAGCGCGAATTGCTGCCAGGGCTTCCGCGATGACTTCTTCTGGGGTTCCAGATTGCAGCGCCCCAAGTTCATCCACGCCCCCGATCAGGGCTTTCGATGTTTGCTGAAGGGCTTCGCTTACGCTGGGGTTGTCTTGTGCAATGGATGCCCAATTAACGGCGTGAACCGGATAACTGTTGACCACTTCAAAGTAAGCTTGTGGGCCGCAGATGTGCAGCAGATTGAAAGGCGCGCCCTGCACGGCCTGTAACACTTGCAGATCATAAGGCTGCCCGAATTCCGCAAACTCTGCCTGAGTGAGGATGTCTTTGCGCGCAAGTTTGACAATGGCAAAGAATAGGCCGCTTGCACCTGCGTCCACTGCCGCCGCTGCATATTTCGCCAGTGTAGCGCTAATATGTTTCAAGGCTTCGTGCGTTCCTTGCGGATTTTCGCGGATTAAGCCCCGTACGCCGTCATACTGCGCTTCGACCGCCGCGTCCATCCCAGCCCCTTTTGATCGAGCTGCGAGGAAAGCCAGCACAGATAACGGGGAAAAGATCGTTTGAACGAAATGCGCGCCCCCAATGCCGGCTTTGATGCGCTGGATTAAGTCAAGCTGCTCGGCGAATACGCCGCCTGTGGGGTTGACTTCGCCGATTTTCTCCAGGTCAGCGGGGGAGTTCAAGGGGCCTTCTACCAGCCGTGCCAGCACACCTTCATAATGGTTGTAATCGTAGCGGTTGCCCCAGGCCTCGGCGTAGTAGGTGGCGCGTGGGTTGACCTTCAACCAATCCCAATCGAAGTCTTGAAAGTGTTTGAGACTGGCCTGGGCCAGGGTTTCCGGGCGAAGCTCCGCGGGGATAAAATGCCGCCATGCTGATACGGGCACACGATCTACCGCTTCCCCTTTCAGCGCGGCATCGACACGTTCACGTTTAGTCAAAGACATATTGTTTCTCCTGATCTTGAAAGAGATGTGAGGCCTGGTGTAAGGGCCGTAACTACAAAGCCGTCCGGCCCTTTGCACCAGGCTCGCCTATTTGCGCGTTACTTCTGAGCAGAGGGTTTGGCGCCGTCCCAACTGACGAACTGGTTGTCTTTTACAATCAAGGGGCTGAACTTGGGGTTTAGCACCCGGCGCGAAGCCAGATCAAAAGTCACCTTGCCGTACTTCACGCTGGGCACGTCCTTGATCTTAGGCAAGGCATCGTGAATGCCCTGCCGTGTAGGCCCACCGATCCGAATGGCTTCAGCCATCAGAATCATCGTATCGTAGGCCTGCACAGCGAAATTATCAGGTTCTTCGTTGTACTTCGCCCGGTACTTTTTGACGAACGATTGCACTTCAGGGGCCGGGTCGGTTGCCAGAAATTCGCCCAAAATATAAGCGCCTTCAACGGCCTGCCCCCCTAAACTTAGAAAGTCTGGAGACTGTAGCGAGGCGGCTCCAAAGATCGGCACGTTCAGCCCGGCGTCTTTGATCTGTTGAGCGATCAGCGCGCCATCCGCCTGGTAAGAGATCAGGGCGACTGAATCAGGGTTGCTGTTGCGGGCGCGGGTCAGAGCAGATCGGAAATCTTTTTCATCCGCCAGGTAGGACTCTTGGGCCACAACTTCTCCGCCAATCTCTTTAACTCTTTGCGCAAACAGGTCATAGGTAGCTTTGCCCCAGTCGTTGTTGATCCAGAAGACCGCAAGCCTCTTGAATCCCAGTTCTTTGACGCCAAAGTCAGCCAGTGCAGGGGATGCCTGCGATTGGGTCACGGAGTTGCTCCAGGTGTAGTCGCCGCCCGCCTGGGTGAAGTCGGGGTGCGAATTGGTGAAACCAAACTGCACCAGCCCACCGCGTTGGTAGATCTTGGAGGCAGCCATCGAAGCGGAACTGGAGAAGTCGCCTAGCTCAACGACGATTTTGGGGTCGGCCACAAACTTTTGCGCGATCACCACCGACTGTTTCGGGTCGCTCTGTGAATCTTCAAAAACATACCGGAGCTTGCGTCCATTGACGCCGCCAGCGCCGTTAATCTCATCCAGGGCGAGGTCAAAGCCCTTCTTCCACTGATCCCCATAGCGGGCATTGTTGCCGGTGAGCGGGCCACTCACCCCAATGAGAATATCCTCACTGGAGGTGTTTGGCACAACGTTGGCGTTTTGCGGATTGGAAGCAGCAGAAGGCGCTGCGCAGCCGGCCAGCAGCACGGCAATCATCATGATAAAAAGCAAGGCTTTGGTAGAATGCTTCAGGGTGTTCATCTCTCGATATCCTCTCAGTCACATTATGTATGTGTATTTCGAATCGATAGGTGGCATAGTACGACCATCAAGCGCCAGGGGTAGTGTTCCTGGGCTTTGGCGACTGGACTGCTAACCAGCAGAACAGGCACTTACCGGGCTTCCCCGGATAAATTTATGAAGTTCCGCGGGTGTCTCGCCAGCCTGGCGATAACCCGCTATTTACAGCCGCATAAGGGGAAAAGAGAGGGGTTGGAAAGGAACGTGCGAGATGTACTGACGAATGCGGGCGCAAGCCGGACGCGCTGCGCCAGGGTGGACGATAAAGCTGGTTTTCGGAATGCTGTTTCGATCTTGATAACGTTACCCATAAAAGTACCTTGATCTCCTGATCGAATTTTAAACGGTGCTGTTCTATATGCTGCTTCTCACGGGAATAAAAAACGGTTAACCTCTTTTAAAATCAAAAGCGACGGACAGTTTCGTTTGGGTTGCGCGAGAGCTGTCTATCGCTTGCAGTGGTTAACCGTTTTGCACCTGTGGATCAGGACGGTGGATTCGATCCAATCCTCATCCGTGTGGGGGCATCATCAACTGCGGCGGAGAATTCAGCTCTCGCCTTATACACATACACATACAGGTACAGGTTATCGACATCTGTTCACTTCCTCAAAAGTTTTGTTGAGTATAGGGATGAAGCGCAGTTTTGTCAAGTACCAAATCTGACTAAATTTATCCTAATAACAAACTGCTTTCAAATGCACCGCAGCGCCTGGTCCAAATCGTCGATTAAATCCTCAGGATCTTCCAGGCCAATCGCCAGGCGGATCAGGTTATCGGGAATACCCGCTTCCAGGCGTTCTTGAGGGGTGCAGTCATAGTAAGCCTGGGTAGCCAGGTGGATGACCAGGCTTTCTGGGCCACCCAGTGAAGGTGAGATGTAAAACACCTTGAGGGCGTCGATCACGCGGTAAGCGGCCTGTAAATCACCGCGCAGGGTCAGGGATAGTAGTCCGCCAAAACCTTTCATTTGCCGCGCCGCCAGCACGTGCCCAGGATGCGTCCCCAGCCCAGGATAATAGACTTGTTCTACCGCGGGGTGCTCGGCTAGGAACTCCGCCACCTGCTGTGTCGCGCGGTTCTGCTGTTCCACGCGCAGCGCCAGGGTCTTCATGCCTCGTAGCAGCAAGTAGGCGGTATTCGGGTCCGAAATCCCGCCCAGGATGCCTATCGCTTCGCGCAGGGGCTTGATCAACTCTTGCCGTCCGGCGATAAATCCGGCCAGCAAATCGTTATGTCCACCCAGATATTTGGTGGCAGAGTGGACCACCAGGTCAATTCCCCAATCCAAAGGACGGGTATTGATGGGCGTCGCCAGGGTGGAATTGATGATGGTCGTGATCCCATGCTGTTGGCCGACTGCCGCAAAGCGTTTCAAGTCCAGGATGCGCAGGTACGGGTTGGAAGGGGTCTCGGAAAACAGCACGCGCGTTTCAGGCCGGATGGCAGCTTCCAGGGCGTCATAATCCTCCAGCGGTACGACTGTGCAGTCTACCTGGAAGCGCTTCAGGTAATTTTCGCAGAACTGGCGCGTGCGGCGGTAGCTGTCATTGGTCATCACGATATGGCTGCCCGCCGGAAGCAGGTGCAGCAGAGGATAGGTGACCGCCGCCATGCCCGAAGCCACCTGGATGGCGCTTTCAGCATGTTCCAGGGCTGCCAGGCGCGCTTCGGCGGCTGAGACGGTTGGGTTGCCGTAGCGCCCATATTCGAAGCGGTCGATTAGGTGGCCCTGCTCGTGGGATTCTTCATACGCGATGACTTCCGCCATTTTCTCAAAAGTATAGGTGGAGGTCTGGAAAATCGGTTCGATCAAGGCATGACGCGGTTTCCAGCGGGTTTCACCAGCATGGACAGCCTGGGTGGATTGCCCGGTTTCCTGGGAGGGGGGAACCGGATTTGCTGAGTTTTTTTTATGATTCGAACCGTTTACTGCCACTTTTGTTCCTCCTATCAATATAGAACAATTAAAAAACAAAAACCTCTTCTGAACATAAGAAGAGGTGATCCACCACACTGACCTTTCTTATCTTCCAGAACTTCTTTCTGCAGGAGTTGGCACCATGCCGAAGCATCCTGGGGATGCTTCAGAGCTGGTTGTCGAGGTTTCATAGGGCCTGTCCCTCCACCTCTCTGGATAAGAGTCTTATAACTTATTCAGTTGTTTCTTGCTGGTTGATGATAACATGCCCATCAGAATTATACAATAGACAAATTAGATATAAATAGTTTGAAAATATAGTTTTTGGGAATTGGCGTGATATAACCCCATCGGTCGGGTGCGGCTCGCGAGCCGCCCTCTTGCTGGCAGCCTATGTGCTAATCGACCACGGAGATTCCCAGAGACCCTGAAAATATCGATACTGGCGCTTAAGGCAGGTCGAAGCAGTTGCCACTGTCTGACTGGATAGTGTGATTAGGGTTGGCGACAAGTACGCATAACTGAGTGGCATCGGCGGGCCGGTTCGCGACGGTGTAGCCTTTAAAGGGGCTTGGGCCGCCGTAGAGCACCCAGGAGCCTTGATTGGGTAAGCCCGCCTGGTCGGGGGGAATGTCATTAAAAAAGAAGTGAATGTGAGTGCCGGGGAGGGTTTCCGTAAACCCGAAGGTCTCGTATCCGACGACGTAACGCCCGTTTTCGACGGTGATGCTGTCGATGCGCGCAAATAAGCGGTCGGCAGGAACCGTGACGGTAGGTTGGTTCCCTCCGGCAGCGGCGGGGCTGGTAGGCGAAGGCGCTATCACGGTGACCGGTGAAGGTGTACTTTCATTGATGGGCAAAATGCCAATATCGGATGTGGCGCTGAGGGGGACGACTGCGGAAGCCGCCGCATTGACGGGGGTTTCTAAGGCGGGCGCTGCGGTGCGTGTGGGGAACAAGCGCGCGGAAATCCCCGCGATGCCGTCATTCTGGTTGAGGATGGGCAGAATGGCAAACACCAGCACCGCGACGAGCGCGACTACCGCTAAGAGCGCGCAGCCTCCCACCAACAACGGAAGGCGGGCCGGGCGTGAGGTCGCTGCGTTTCCAGGAGCTGCCTGAGGCGAGGGCGCTTCCACCTCTGCCTGCGAGACGGCTGCTGAGGGTAACGCCTGGGTGTGGCTTTCTAAAGGGCGCTGGTCAGGGATATCGGGAGAGGTCAGATCGACCTGAAGATCAGGCTGGTTCTCTTCGACCTGGGTTTGTACAGGAGAGGGAGCGGCTGCGTCTGTAAGCTGTTTCATTGCGGCGGAGAGCGCATCCGCCATCTCTGTCGCTGAGGAGAAGCGGTCTTCGCAATTCTTTTCGAGCGCTTTGCAAACGACTGCCACCAGGCGGTCTGGCACCTGAGGATGGAGTTCTTGAATATCAGGCACCGGATCGTTGAGATGCATCATCATGAGGGTCATGGCGGTATCGGCTTCGAAAGGCGGCCGGCCCGTTAAGGTCTCGAAGAGGGTCACTCCTAGTGAATAGATATCGGCGCGCTCATCTACCTTCTCGCCTTTAATTTGTTCCGGTGACATATATAGGGCGGTTCCCAGCACCGCCCCAGCCGCGGTATGCAGCTGTCCACCGACCATCCGGGCGATGCCGAAGTCCATCAGAATGGCTTTTCCGAAAATATCGAGCATGATGTTGGCTGGTTTGATGTCGCGGTGGATCATGCCGTGCGCGTGGGCGTAGGAGATCGCCTCACAGACCTGTGAGATGTAATTTACTGCTTCTGGAATATCGAGGCGCCGGTTTGCTTCGTTAAGACGCTTCAGGCGAGCCTCCAGCGTTTCACCGGGAATGAATTCCAGAACCATGTAATAAGCGTCGTCGTCGTGATTAAAGTCAAATACCTGGACGATATGCTCATGGCGAAGTTGGGCGACGATGGCCGCTTCCTCTTCAAAGCGGCGCATAAAGCTGAGATTGTTGGAGAGATGGGGATGGATCATTTTAATGGCGACTGTGCGACGTAAGTTGGGGTCGAAGGCTTTATACACGGAAGACATCCCGCCCTGACCCAGCAGTGATTCGATATGGTAGCGACCGTTTAAGGTCTGCCCAATCCAGCTTACACTCGCCATAAAAATAATCCTCTGTTTGTCACTGGATGCTGTCCTTGCGCCAGATCAGGAGCGTGGATAGGATCATCAAAACCAGGATGATGACGCCTTGAGAAGTCCAGGTATGGATGATTTTTTGCCAGTACGCTTTGGAATCTTTCTTGTTCACAAAGGTCCAGCGAAAGTTTTTGTTCATCGTTTTGATCAGGCCTTCGGCTTCACCCACAGCCGAATTCCTTTTTACTTTCCAATCTGTCAGCGCTTTTTGATAGTCGGTAGACAGCTGTTTGAACACGTCGCTTTTGGACTGGTAATCTTGCATCTGTCCTTTAAAGTCACTCTGGATTTTATCCACCTCAGACTGATAGGTGTCCAGCGATTGCAGGTAAGCGCCCATTTCAGTCTGGCTGGCGTTTTGGGCGGGCGGCGCTGGTTTCGGAGGCAGGGCAGGATCTGACGGCGGCGCGCCAATATCGGCGGGAGCGATGGGTTCAGGTTGGTCGACGACCGGGTCGTAGGACTTGCCGATGCCCGGAACGCTGCATGAACTCTCGCGGAGGGCGTTGATGCCCATGCAGGTGCAGCCGCGAGTCTGTTTTTCTTCCAGGGTTAAGTTATCGCGCACCGATTCGGGCAGCGCCCAACACGCGTCTGCGGCCACATCGGAGCCAACACCAGAAACAGCCAGTTCAGCTTCAAAAGCCCAGCGCGCGGAGGTTGGGGCGCTTATGTAATCGGGAACTGGGATCATCGCGCCGCCCAACACGAACTGCGGGACCAGGAACATGATCACGATCAGGGGGACAGCGTTGGCATTTGGAGCAACTGCCGAACACGCCAGCCCGATCATCATACCGGCGAAGGTAGCCAGGTAGAGGGAGAAGTATATGGTGAGGAAGTCGGTCACGCCGCCAGGCATTTGGAAGGCCAGGTAGTGAACTGCCGTATAGACGAAAGCCTGGTAGAACGCGATCAGGGCAGCTACCCAAACTTTCGAGAAAACGTAAGGTAGCACTTTCAGATTCACCAGGCGTTCACGGCGGTAAATGTCGGCCTCTTTCACAAACTCTCGCATTTGCGCCAGCGCGCCCACCATGATGGAATACATGATGGGCATGAAGAGCGAAGTTACTACCGAGGCCATATCTCCGTTCTGATAGGAAAACACATCGCGCCCGAGAACGAAGGAGAGAACCACGTCCAACATTGAGAGGATGGGAGCGACAGCCAGCATGAGCACCAGGCTGGGCCTGTCGCGCGTCAGAATACGCACGTTGCGGGCCGAGAGAATGAGGAACTGGCGCAAACTGGAGGCGTTGCGGGCTGCGCGCTGCCGGGGCCGTTCCACCGTCTTCTGGACGGGTTGAGATTCCTCAGTCGCTTCGGTGGGGAGGGCGTGCCCCAGGGCCTTGAGCGGGAGCACAATATACCTGCGGTAAGCGGGGTGGGCATGGAAGCGCTTCGCCCATTCTTCCGGGCTGCCCTTAGAGGGATCATCCAGAATGGCGTAGATTTCGTCAAACTCAATGGGGTGGGCGCGGCGGTCGCGTTCAGAGCGGTAGGTATCGAAGTAAGCCAGCGCCTCATCTGGGGGGCCGAACCAGGCCAGATAACCGCCACGCGCCAGGAATACGACTTTATCCGCCAGCATGACGTTTTTCGTGGCATGGGTAATGAGGAGGATCGTTCGTCCCTGATCGGCCAGGCGGCGCATCAGGTGCATGAGAGCCGTTTCTGTGCCCGGATCGAGGCCGGAGGTAGGTTCATCGAGGAAGAACAGGCCGGGTTGGGTTAGCAACTCGACGCCAATGGAAACCCGCTTTTGCTGTCCTCCGCTCAAGCCGCTGATCTGCATCTCTTTGCGGTGGGCCAGGTCGAGATCATCCAGCACTTGCATGATGCGCTGGCGACGTTCGGCCGGCGTGATATCTGGCGGCATGCGCAGACGCGCGGCGTAATCCAGCGCCTGGTAAACCGTCAGCTCCATATGGATGATGTCTTTTTGAGGAACAAAGCCGATCTCATTTCGGATGGCGTCAAAGTTACGGTAAACGTCGATCCCATTGACCAGAACCTGACCATCCGTCGCCGGGCGATAGCCAGCAATCGCATCCACCAGGGTGGATTTGCCGCCGCCGCTCTGCCCTACCATCACGACAAACTCACGCGGCTGGAACACCAGCGAGATGTCCTTTAACAGGTTCAGGTCTTTGCGGACCCACTTATTGAGACCGACGACTTCCACGCGCAGCCCCCGCGACTCATCCAATTGGGATAAACCCACCGAGCCGACAACAAAGCGGTTTGCGCCGATGCGAATCTCATCCTGCTGCTGAAGCCAAATAGAACCTTCAATGCGCTGATCATTGACAAAGGTGCCGTTGGTGCTGCGCAGGTCGGTCACCCGGTAGCGCTGCCCGACGCGCTCAACCAGCGCCTGAAAACGGGATACTTGCGGGGAGGCCAAAACCACATCGTTTTCAGGGTCGCGCCCAATCGTGATGCGTTCTTTCTCGCCAAAGTCAATTAACGGAGAGGCAGCCCCTGCGGCCTGACTCTGGTCAATATAGCGGAAGGTCACCATCGCGCCAGGTTTCTGCCCGCCAATCCGGAACTGCTCGCCGTGTTTCAGCGTACGCGCTCCTGAGAGGGCGCGCCCATCGAAGAAGATTGGGTTGGTCACACCAGAAAGCAATTCCAGGGTAAAGCCACCTGCTGATTTCTGGAGAACCGCCAGATGCCGCGAAACAATCGGAGAAGACACGCTGATATCGTTGTCTTCCTGCCTGCCAATGGTATAGCGCTCACCCGTGAGGGTATAAATTTTTGGCTTTTCACCCGCTACCGTGACCTCAATCTGCGGAGGCGAGGCTGGCGGGCTGACCGGCTCACCCAGGATGGTCTTACGAATGTTCCCAGGGCCATCGCTGATCTGTGTCTCTACCATTGTGGCGTTGGTCGGAACCGCTTGTGGTACGATCCCGGTAAGCTCTAACAGGATCGACCGGCCCAAACCGACCTGGTCGCCAGGTTTGAGATTGGCCTGGCCCTCGAGTTTGGCGCCGTTGATGAAGGTGCCGTTGCTGCTGTTCAGGTCGGCGATATAGAGCTGATCGCCTTCCAGCCAAACCTGCGCATGCTGGCGCGATACCGCGGGCGAATCAATCACGATGTCCGCCGATGCATCTCGACCGATGGTCATTTTATCTTGCAACAGATCAATCTTGCGGCCAGATTCTGGTCCCTGTTGTACAATGAACCAAAAAGACACTTGGCTCATACCGACCTCCTTCAATCCTGATTGGAGTGGCATCATTTTAATGATATATTATCTATATTGTACAAATATCAGCATATAAAGCAAGCCATTAATCCTGTTTACTATTCAGTCCCCGGACGTCCGGAATAACCGCATTGGATCGGGAAAAGCAAATGATTCTCATCACGGGAGCATCTGGGTTGGTGGGTGGTAACCTGGTCCGCGCCTTGTTAGAAAAAGGGCGGACCGTGCGCGTGTTGGTACACGAGGACCGCCGGGCGTTGGAAGGCCTGGATGTGGAAGTTGTCCAGGGAGATATTCGCAATCTGGAACAGGTGCTGCAGGCGGTGCGCGGTGTCGAAGTGGTCTATCATCTGGCGGCTGAGATTTCGCTGGAGATGAATACCTGGCCGCAGGTGGAAGCGATCAACGTCTTGGGCGTCCGCCATGTTGTAGAAGCCTGCCAGCGCTGCGGCGTGCAGCGATTAATCCATTTCAGCTCGATCCACGCCCTGCGCCCGGAGCCGCTGGATCAGGTGCTGGATGAAACGCGCCCGCTGGTCGTCACGGATCGGATCGGCGGTGATGGGGTGCGTATTCCTCCTTATGACCGGTCAAAGGCATTGGGCGAACTGGAGGTGCGGCGCGGAATGGATCAGGGGCTGAACGCAGTGATCCTGGAACCGACGGCAGTGGTCGGTCCCTGGGATTTTAAGCCGTCCTACTTTGGGCGGGCGCTGGTCTTAATGGCGCGAGGCAAGATGCCAGCGTTGGTAGCCGGTGGGTTCGACTGGGTGGATGTGCGCGATGTCGTGGCCGGCGCGGTCCAGGCTGAACAAGCGGCGCCGAGTGGGGCGAAGTACTTGTTGGGCGGGCACTGGCATTCGGTGCGTGAGGTGGCTGTGCTGGCTGCTGGAACCACCGGCAGGCGCGCCCCCATTTTCACTGTGCCCAGGCAGCTTGCGGAAGCCGCCGCCCCGGCGATGGCGCTGCTGGCCCGGCTTCAGGGCGGCGAACCGATCTATACAAAGGTGGCCCTGCGCGCCTTAGAGAGCAACCGGCAGGTGAGCCATGACCGGGCAGCGCAAGCGCTGGGATACACCGCGCGCCCGCTGGCGGAAACGATTGGGGATACGCTGCATTGGTTTGAAGCCAATGGTTATTAAAGGGGGCGCGGATGACTGAAAAGCGCTTCCTATTCTACCTGGTGCTGGCTGGATTCGCCGCGGCAGGAGTTGTGTTTGCGACGCTCTTGTTTGTCAGCGCGCCGTATGGGCGGCACGTACGCAAGGGCTGGGGGCCAACCATCCCAAACATGATCGGCTGGATTGTGATGGAATCCCCGGCGGCGCTCCTGTTTGCGCTGTACTTTTTGATTGGAACTGTGACAAAGAATTTGCCCATTATCCTCTTCTTGATTCTGTGGGAAGTGCATTACATCCACCGGGCATTCATTTATCCGCTCACCATCCGTAACGGGCACAAGAAGATGCCAGTTGTGGTTATGTTGATGGCGATCCTCTTTAATGTCGGGAATACTTACGCAAACGGGCGGTACCTGTTCAGCTTGTCGGGGGGATACCCAGACAGTTGGATCGCCGATCCGCGTTTCCTGTTGGGGGTGACGCTGTTTATCACCGGCTATGCGATTAACCGCTGGGCAGATATCACCCTGCGGGAGCTGCGCAAACCGGGGGAAACCGGCTACCAGATCCCCAACCGGGGATTGTTTCGCGTGATCTCCTGTCCAAACTATTTCGGCGAGATTATCGAGTGGATTGGGTGGGCGGTCGCAACCTGGTCCTTGCCCGGTCTGGCTTTCGCGGTATGGACATTCGCAAACCTGGCGCCACGGGCGCGCTCGCACCATATCTGGTATCGCGCGCATTTCCGCGAGTATCCACAGGAGCGTAAAGCCTTGATTCCATGGGTATGGTAAGCTGATTGAGCGGCGCTAAAGTGTCTACGGGACAACCAGGTACCAGTTGCCATCCACTCCTTGACCATTCACGTCGCCCGGTTTCTCGTCTTTTGAATAAAGGTAAAGCGGGGCGTTGAGGTAGGTCACCTGCCGTGAACCGTCCGGGAGTAAGAGGACGCCTACATTGTTGGACGGAACACCGGTGCCCGCGATAATGCGCCCCGTGGCGATCAGTGGATGCCAGACGCCCAGGCAGTCACCTGTGCAGTTGCTCTTGCCAGGCGTATCCTGCAAGGAGATATAGAGGCTCATTTGTTCACCGTCCACCAGATAGTTTGCCGTGGTGGGAGTGTCCCCCAAGTTAATCACCACATCCGCGTTCGCGCCAGAGGTTATTTCGAAGGTTGGCGCAATCATCTGACCGTTGACCAGGACGGGAGCATCGGTGCCTGGGAAGACCGGGGAAGGTTGTTTGGCGATATCCTGGTGAAGCATCGCGTACATCACGGTAGAGGTCAGGCTGGTATCTAAGGGAACGATAACATTTCTGTTGACTCCCGCCTGAACGTGAGCAAACCCTGCCATTGGGCCCATGGTTCCGTCCCCATTTTGTTTATGAATAACGACCCAGGCTTCATCGTTGGCGATTACTTCTGGAAGTGTGATGGTCTTGTCGACAATCGGCTGGTTAGCGACAATGATCGCCGGGGTGGTTCCGGCTTGAGTGGCTTGCGGCTGCATTTCGGTCATGCCGCCTGAGTCGCCGCCATTATTGACGGTAGGCGCGACAATGTGAAACAACGAAGCTACCATTTGCACACCAGCCATCACTGGGCCATCTGGACCAGGAAATTCAAATTCTCCCACCTGACCTTGATCGAGGTGCAGCAAGGCTTCGAGCGTACCCTGCACTTGTGTCGTATCGATCTGAATCATGACATTACGGTTGTCGCCATCTTTCACAGCGGTACGACCGATGGGCTGGTCGGGCTGTCCGTTGGAATCAATCGTGTAAATGACCACCCAGCCGGGGCCGCTGCTCACCACGTCTTCTAGCGTAATCATGCCGTTATCAATTACCTGGTCAGTCACTTTGATTTGAGGCAAATTGCCATACTCATATTCACCCGTTGTGGGGACTTCTCCCATACCACTCATATCAGCAGTAGCGGAAGGAGCGGGGGTTACTG
The DNA here is from genome assembly GCA_963791025.1 of uncultured Chloroflexia bacterium. Lineage (GTDB taxonomy): Bacteria > Chloroflexota > Anaerolineae > Anaerolineales > Anaerolineaceae > DSYU01. The sequence goes on from CAWBQF010000003.1 coordinate 194,753, forward strand.
TGAAGGCAGTTTCGACGGGCAGTGTCGCTGTGGAAGCGGACGGGGTATCCGTGCCGGTGACCGCCTGGGGGGTTGGGCCACAGGCTGTAACCAACAGAACCAGGATCAACATTATGGCGAACAATGACAGCCTATACTTTCTTATCACCACGAACCTCCACTGAACAACCGGGCCCGGAAAGAATGTCATACGATCCCTATAGATCAGATTTATTTGTTACTAAATATATAACAATATTGATATTAAAAGTCAATATAAAAGCGAAAGGGAGTTCCATAGCGCTGCCGTTACCCGGCTTCAGTTCTTAAGGTCAACCTGGCTAAACGGGGGATATTTAACCCGCTGAAAGTCTTTTTATAAACAATGATTGTAAAACACACGGATTATCCTAGTAATTCGTGGAACACAGGCGGTTGTTTGGAAAGATCTTTACGACAAGTATCTCAACAAAAATGTTAAATCAACTATAATATGATTGACACACCAAATCCTTTTGCCTATCGTTTTTCCTTCGTCAGATCTATTGCTAAATCCTTCACTTTCAGCAAACTTACCATTTAGGATGGCACGGTGATTTATGAAACCTCGAAAATCGTTCTACCGTTTTTTGCTCGGCGCTGCCATCGCCCTGGTGGTGACCGTCATTGGTTTTGTATGGATTAATGCCGTTATCCCCACCTGGGGGTCGTCAACGGAAGAGCTTTCTCAGGCGCTGCCTGGTGATGGTCTTGTGCCTGACCCTACCCTCATCTGGAATCATGGCCTGACCCTTCACGCACCGGCGGAGCAGGTTTATCCCTGGCTGGTACAGATCGGTGATTCACGCGCCGCTTTCTATTCCATTACCTTTATTGAAAACGCTTTCTGCGCGATGAGCGGCGAGTGCCGTTATGTCAATGCTGATCAGGTGCATCCTGAATGGCAGACGCCGGAAAAAGGCGCGCAAGGCATCATCGTTGATTATCTGGTGATTTGGGATTACCAGCCTGGGCAGTATGTGTTAGCGACTACCACAGAGAAGCTGCCGCTGAAGTGGACCTGGTTATGGTATGTGCAGCCGGTGGATGCCAATACCTCGCGGCTGATTGTGCGGCACCGGGTCGCTTTTCCTCCGGATGCGCCTCAAGGCCTGATTAATGGCGTTTTTGCCACTGGCTTTGTGATGGAACGCGGCATGATGCTGGGCATTCGGGCGCGTGCAGAAGGTATGGCATCCTCTCCATTGGAAGAACCATTGGGGGCAGTCCTCTGGCTGCTTGTCTTTGCGATGGGCGTGATGTCCGCAGTGCGCTTTGTGCGCGTACCAGATGGCTATCACTCTCTGGGGGTAGGACTGGAGGCCATTGTGGTGCTGTTCGTGTTGACTTATCTTCAGCCTCCCATGGCTTTGCGGTTTGTGCTGGTGCTCGCAGTCGCTGCAGGGACTGCCGTTATTTTTTACCGTAAGCAGATCCACCTTCGGATGGCGCCGAGAGCAAAACCGGCCTGATTCGGGACGGGAATCCAAACGTCGAACCAGCATGTCCAACGCGTGACGCTCCTCTGGACATGCTGGTTTTGTTATCTGAATGTTTAACGGCCCGCCAGGCGATTGTATCAATCTGGCAAAATTGGCTGTGCTTTCTTGCGCAGACCAACGAAAGGGTTCATTTTGTGGAAAATTACGCCTGGTTTCGGGCTTTAACCCCCTTCAAGCTGCTATGATTAGACGTAGAACGTAAAGCAATGGTTTCGGATAGGCCTTATATTAAACTTATGAGGAATCCATTATGACGTCGAAGGCGGAATACATCAGCCGGATCCGGGCTGGTTATGAACGTGAGAAGGGTCATCAGGCCGAGGAACGTGAAAAAGCACTGCGCAGTATTGGAGCGTCCAGCGCGCTGTTTGGCTATTCCATGTCTCGCTGGATGCTTGACCTTGGCGCTGCGGGCGCTTTTTTGTTTGCCCAACAGGGTGATGAAGCCCTGGTACAGCCAGCGAAGGAAGCCCTGCTTTTTTACCGGGAATGGTTGAAGCATCTGCCGGCGGGGGCTGACAGCCTGCGACCTGAATACGAAGAAGGTATCCCTCCGCTGGACCCCATGTTTCATCCAGTGATTTTTATCCCCGCGGTTCAGAACCTTAGACCCGTCTTAAGATCGCATGAGCTAGAAGCCCTGGTAGCGATTGTGGCGGACAGCTTGCGCCCGATTTGGCGGTTTCCAGAATGGGGGGGACATAACCGGGCTTTGCTGCGCGCCGCCAGCCTGGCGATGGCGGCTCAAGCCTTTCCGGAGCATGCTGAAGCGGCTGCCTGGGCTTCTTTGGCGGATGAACTGGCCGAGGAAAGCTGGGGACGCTGGAGCATTGAGGATGCGATCCTGTATCAGGCGCATTGGCTGCGCGCTTTGTTCTTGTATGCGGAAGCGCGTGGGAAAGAGGACGTGAAGGGCCTGATCCAGCCGCGCCTGTATCTGAAAGCGGTGACGCAGCTTATCAGTCCCCTGGGAATCCTGCCTGATTTTGGCGATAGTCACTGGCAGATGCACAATACCTGGGATTGGGTGGCCTGCCTGGAGTGGGGAGCGCGTGTTTATCAGGACCCGGCCATGAAATGGACCGCGAATCGCATTTGGGAGGAACGCCAGGTGGAAGCGCCTGACTTGTACAGCGCGGTGGCCCTGATGTCAGCCTGGCGCTGGTGCGATGAAGCTGTGCCGGAACACACCCCCGGCCCAACTGCTGATGCACTGGATGACCTGATCATTAAGAAGATTGTCTTTCGAACTGGATGGGATCGGGGAGCCAGTTATGCCTGCCTGAATTATCGGGATGAAGGCGACTATGGCCGCGTGGCGCGTGATTATCTGCGTACCACTCTGGCCGTTTCGGCTGAGAAAATGCATCATGGTCATGCCGACGAAGGCAGTTTTGTCATGCTGACTCATCAAGGGAGTGTGCTGCTGCATGAGAGCGGCTACCGCGAGTCGCCTCCGGATGGGATTTACCGCTCGGCGGTTTATCATAACCGGCTGGTCTGGCGGTTGGGCCAATGCCCGGCGGGCCAGGATCTGCTGCCTTTCTTGCGCGGCGATGGCAATTATCATCCGGTGCGCACTGAGCGGCTGTACCAGACGCACCTGGGAAGTACAGAGATCAGCCGGGTGCGGGTGACGGACGAGGAGAACGGCGTCGTGTGGGACCGCTCGGTGTTCTTCCTGCCCGATCTGCCCTGCTGGGTAGTGGTGGATGCGGCTTTGTCCACCCGCTCTGAAGCCCGTACCCTGAGCGCGCTCTGGTGGACTACCGATGTGTTGAAACAAGGCGCAGGCTGGTTTGAGACGCATATCCACGCGATCCAGAATTGGGAGAACCCGCGTAATGCAGTGCTGCGGGTGCATCTTCCGGCAGTGCATGGGCAGTCTGGTGAGGTGCGCCGCGAGCCGTTCCGGCGCAGTTTTCAGGATGAATTAGCCCTGACGCACACCTGGTATGGTCAGCATCAGATGGGGCGCGTGGTGAACTTTGTGACGGTATTGTGGCCGCACGCCTGGAATGGAGATGAAGCGGCGGCTGATGAGGCCGTCGAGGTGATTCCATCTGAGCCAGCAGGGCGTGGGTTGGGGGTGCGCTTGCGTTGGTCAGGAGAAGAGCGATGGTTGGCGTGCCTGAATGATCTTTCTGTGGGTTGGCAGCAGGAGGATATTCGGCCGCGTTACAGCACTGAACAGGGTTTGACAACCTATGGTCCCTTATCCAGTGATGCCGCCTTTGTGATCTACCAGCGCGGAGCGCAGGGAGCGTTCGCGGGGATGATCAATGGCACGCGGCTGGGTCTCGGCGAACAGGCGTTGTTTTCTGCCCAACCGAATGCCATGTTTCAGGAGAACCACACAGCCCTGCCGGGCGTTCCGGCGCGCTTCCGTTGGGAAGGCTGGCTTTCGAGGAGGAGCTAAAGCACGCTGTTCTTCTTTGTGAACATTCGTTTACAGATGGGAAAGTAATCATGATGGATCTGCCCGCATCAATTTCGGACGAACAGGCGTTGGATGACTTGATGACCCGCCCAAGCGCGGTCCTGGTAGACTTTATGCAAGCCATCCAGACTCCTTTGGTGATTCTGGGAGGGGGTGGCAAAATGGGTCCCACGCTGGCGGTATTGGCAAAACGCGCGGCGGAAGCGGCTGGAAGGTCACTGGATGTGGTTTCAGTCAGCCGCTTTTCGAACCCGGAAGCCGGGCAGTGGTTGGAAACGCGCGGGATACGCACCCTGAGCCTGGACCTGATGGAGCGTGAATTGTATGAACAACTGCCGGACACAGCGAATATCATCTACCTGATCGGTCTCAAGTTTGGCACTTCACAGAATCCGGCTGACACCTGGGCGACGATGACTTTGCCGCCCGCGCTCACCTGCGAACGCTATCCACAGGCGCGCATGGTCGCGCTTTCCAGCGGGAATGTTTATCCCCTATCTTCTACGGCGGCGGGAGGTTCGCGCGAAGATGACGCGCTGGTACCGGTTGGCGAATATGCCAATGCCTGCGTCGCTCGCGAGCGGATCTTTGAATACTTCTCCCGTAAGAACGACACGCCGCTGGTTCTGATCCGCTTGTTCTACGCGCTCGATCTGCGCTATGGCGTGCTGCTGGATTTGGCTCAAAAAATTGACCGTGGTGAGCCGGTCGATCTGGCAACGGGCTATGTCAACTGCATCTGGCAGGGAGATGCCAACGAGATGATTCTGCGTTCGTTAGGGCTGGCGCAATCACCAGCTGCTGCGCTGAACCTTACCGGAACCGAACGGCTTTCTGTACGGGAAACGGCAAACCAGCTTGGTGAACTGCTGGGCAAGGAGGTTGTTTTTAAAGGCAAAGAGACCGGCAGCGCCCTGCTGGCAGACACGGGACGGATGGTGTCGGCGCTTGGCCTGCCGGCTTCGCCGATCAACTCGGTTCTGCGCTGGACGGCGCAGTGGGTGCAGCGCGGGGGACGGCAGTTGAACAAGCCGACTCACTTCGAGACACGCGATGGAAGGTATTGATGACAGTCCCGCTTTCTTCTCAAGCCCCTTCCTTTATAAGGCCCGCCTTGTTAGCAGGCATGGTCATTCCAGCGCATCCCCTGGCGTTGGATCGACAGCGCCAGTTTGATGCGCTGCGTCAGCGTGCGCTTACGCGCTACTATCTGGACAGCGGCGCGGGCGGGTTGGCGGTGGGGGTGCACACCACTCAGTTCGAAATCCGTGACCCACGTTACAACCTGTTCGAACCCGTGCTGGCCCTGGCGGCTGAGACAGTCGATGAATGGGAACAGCGCCACAAGCGGCGGATTGTCCGTATCGCTGGCTTGTGCGGCGCTACCGCGCAGGCGGTAGGAGAAGCTCAAACTGCGCGAGAATTAGGGTATCATGCCGGTTTGCTTTCCCTGGCTGCTTTCAAGGGAGCAAGAGAGGCTGACATCCTCCTGCACTGCCGCCGGGTGGCTGAAGAAATGCCCTTGTTTGGTTTCTACCTGCAACCAGCGGTGGGGGGCATTCCCCTTTCCTATCCCTTCTGGCGGTCTTTCCTGGAGATTCCCAACGTGCTGGCGGTCAAGGTGGCCCCTTTCAATCGCTATGCCACGTTAGAGGTAGCCCGCGCTCTGGCGGAATCGGGACGGGTGGGAGAAGTAGCGCTCTACACCGGAAATGATGATCACATTCTGTTCGACCTGCTGGCAGCGTTTGTCTTTCAAGTGAATGGGAATGAAGTGCGGGTTGGCTTTCAGGGGGGACTGTTAGGCCATTGGGCCTGTTGGACCCGGCAGGCGGTGGAACATCTGGCGCGCTGCCAACAAGCGCGCCAGGCGGGCGTTATCTCAGGGGAACTGCTGGCGCTGGCAAACCAGGTGACGGACTGCAACGCGGCCTTCTTTGATGCTGCCCATGCTTACGCTGGCGTGCTGCCTGGGGTGAACGAAGTTCTGCGAAGACAGGGGTTGTTGGAAAGCAACCTGTGTCTGAATGAACACGAACAGCTTTCCCCTGGGCAAATCGAAGAAATTGAGCGGGTATATCAAGCTTATCCTCATTTGAATGATGACGCCTTTGTAAGGGAAAACCTGGATCGCTGGTTGAAGTAGCATCTTTCAAAAAAACGGACGTAAGCGACCGAGTTGTTCGTGATTATAAATCGCTCCAGAGACCGGGCTTGTCTTGATCCAAACCGTCCCTTCTTTTTAGAAGGGGTTTTTGTTTTCAAGGAGGTCTTTTTTCCTTACTCGAAGAGCAAGTGGGTAAACCCCTATGAAAAGGGTAGGAGATTCCCTACCTTTCATGAGGAAATCCATACCTGTTATATTAGGACAAACCTCATTATTCGTAATATAAAATGGCTTATTATCAAAGCAGCGATCGTGGTTTGTGGGGATTTACTGTAATTACTAAACATTATCAGACCTTTTTTCTACTGTTATAGAACTGAATAATGGGAGCCATCACGCTCTCGTTCTACTCCGTGGAAGGGAAGAGGGAATTCCGTTACACGGAAAATTTGTTTGTAACCTAACGGTCGCAGTGTTCAGGGAAAGGGAGGGAAGCTAACATGGCATTGGAATTTGAAGGTCCAAGACCCTGGTATGCGTGGTTTAAGCAAGACAACAGCGCTGCCGTCACGTTTATGCTATCAGCTACTGTATTGCTTGTGTTTGGAGTCTCCATGGGATTTATCCTGGCACTCCAGTTCGTGTTTCCTGACTTGTTTCGCGGTATCCCCTGGCTGGTATTTGGTAGACTGCGCCAGGCACATACGAACACGGTCATGTTTGCCTGGTTGTCCACAGGCATGATGGGGTTGTGGTACTACATTGTGCCTCAACTGACCGGGCGCAAGCTGTGGAGTGAACTGCTTGGAAATATCGCCGCTATCTTGTGGGTGATTTCGGTAGGGGCGGGCATCTCTCTGCTGTTGTTAGGACATTCGCAGGGTCGTGAGTATGCAGAGATGGTCTATGCCGTAGATGTAGGCGTGATGATTGTCCTGATCCTTAACCTGATTAACCTCTATATGACGGTTTCCAGGCGGGTGGAGCAGAAGCTGTATGTATCGATGTGGTATATCATCGGCACACTGGTATGGTTCCCGATGCTTTACTTTATTGGGAATGTCATGTGGCGCCCATCCACCGGCTCCTTAACCGGGATCGACGATGCCATCTTCAACTGGTTCTATGGTCATAACGTGTTGGGCCTGTGGTTTACCACCGGCTTGCTAGCGGTGATTTACTACATCGTACCGCGTGAAACCAACACTCCGCTCTACAGCCACCTGCTTTCTCTGATCTCGTTCTGGGGCATTGCCCTCTTCTACACTGGGGTGGGCGGGCATCATCTGGAATGGGCTCCCATTCCCTACTGGCTGAAAACCCTGGCTGTGGCAGAAAGCATCGGCATGATCCTGGTGGTCGTGGCCTTTATGAGCAATATTTGGCTGACGATGCGCGGCAATTGGAATAAGATATTCACCAGCATCCCACTGCGCTTTGTGGTGGTTGGCTTTGCGGCTTATGTTTTGGTTTCCTATCAAGGCTCGCACCAGGCCCTGCGCAGCATAAACCTGCTAACGCACTTCACCCAATACGTACCGGGTCACGCGCACCTCTCGCTGTTGTTCTTTTCCGCTTCCGTCATTATGGGGGGAATATACTATGCCATTCCCCGCATTTGGAAAATCCGCTTGTTCAGCCGCACCCTTGCGAACATTCAGTTTGTGATGTATGTGGTCGGCTTCACGTTCTTTTTCGGTGGGTTCTTGCTGGTAGGCACTACCCAGGGGACCTCCTGGGTACACGAAGGACTACCAGTCTGGACCGTTTTACCAGGACTGCGGCCTTATATGGCGCTGCGGGCTGCTGGTGGCTCAGTGTTGTGGAGCAGCTTCTTGATGTTCGCCTACAACGTATTTGCCACAGTCATTGTCCAGCGGCCAGTCGTATATCCGGCCATTCCGGTTGAGCAGCCTCAAAATCCGCGGCTGCAGCGACCTACCGCGCGGGGTGAAACTGGTGCAGCGGATTAGGGAGGGACGCCAATGAAAATGTCATTTGCTATTATCTTGGGCGGTGGGATCGTGATCTTTATCGCGGTGGTCATGGCCGTCGTGTTTATTCCTGGCTGGGTCTGGGATCCACCGCAGACGATCGCCGCTCACCCGTTTACAGATCTCGAAACACGTGGTCGTGAATTGTACTGGTCGAATGGCTGCGATTACTGCCATACCCAATACGTACGCTACTACGATAACAATGCAACCGGCCCGATTTCTCAGGGCGGTGATTACGTCTTCCAGGCGCCCCCGGTTCTGGGTTCTGAACGAACCGGCCCGGATCTGTCGTACATTGGCCGGAAGCGAGATGAGGCCTGGGAGATTGAACACCTGAAAGACCCGCGCAAGTTTTCGCCAATGTCGCTCATGCCTAGTTTTGAATTTCTGTCGGCCGAAGACTTGCAAGCCCTGGGTGTGTATCTCTTCAATCTTGGAGACCGCACCGCCGCGGAATGGATGATCCAACCACCAGTGGACTATGCCAACGTAGAAGATCCATTGGAATACCCGCTCGTCCCGCAAGCGACGGGTGAAAACGCCGTGGGTTGGCCGCGTTTCATTGAGTCGGGACTGTTCGAAGGTAAGCAAATTTATATCACCTACTGCCAGACCTGTCATGGCTGTTCTGGGAACGGATTGGGCACCTATGCCGGTACCAAGATTGTCACTCCGGCGAACTACAAGGTTCGACCCTTTAATTCCATGAGCGACCCAGAGTGGTTCTGGCATGTTTCAGAAGGGATCCAGGGTACGGTCATGCCGCCCTGGAAGGCCAGCCTGACGCTAGACCAGCGCTGGCAGGTGATCCACTACATCCAGGAAATCTTCGCGCACCCGGTTGAGCGCGACCCCGACGAGGGCGATCCGCCGCCTGATTACGCTAATCAATCCAATCCACTGCCGCAAGAGGTGGCTACGCTTGATCAGGGCAAGCATGTCTTCATCCGTGAGTGCTGGGTCTGTCATGGCGACGCTGGCACCGGGATGGGTGTTTATCGCCATGACTTGCTGCCTGTCCCGCCTGACTTTTCGGACGGTTCCTACGGCGACTTCACCGACGCGGATTACTTCTGGCGAATCAGCGAGGGAGTACCCTGGACGGCGATGCCCGTGTGGAAACTGCGCTATTCTGAGGAAGACCGGTGGGCGCTGGTTTACTACATTCGGGTGAACTTTACGCAAACCCTGCCGCGTCCCTCTACCAGTGAAGCCCAGATTTATCCGGATATCTTTCTGGCTCAGAATATGCCGCGCGACCTTACCGGGAATGAAGCGGTGACTGGGGACAATGCGCAGCTCGTCTACGCTGCGCCTGACGTGGACGCTGGAAAATCTATGTTTACACAGATGTGTGCTCACTGCCATGGCCTTTCTGGACTTGGGGATGGTTGGGATGGCGCTTACCTGGATGTCAAACCGGCCAACTTTACCGATCTCGGATGTTCAGGGGCTGTCGGATGGTGAGTGGTTCGCGCGAGTGAGCTACGGCTTACAGGACTCAGCCATGCCTGCCTGGGGAGAGTGGATGCCGCTGCAGAACCGTTGGAACGTCATCGCTTATATCGAGTCATTTGTTACACAGATGTCGCTGCAGGGCAATAACCAGGTGGTACCGAGCGTCTATGATAATGGGAAGGTAGCGGTCAACTTTGCGCAGGTCAGCACAGAACTCTGGAAAGAAGAAGGCCACTCGATCAACGTACAGAACGGGGCCGATCTCTACCAGAAATTCTGCAGCAGCTGCCACGGTGACAACGGTCAGGGCATCCAGCCCAACACAGCCGGGGCTTTTCCGGGCGGGTTGTCGTATCCCGCGCCCTTACCGGCCAAAATGCCGTTCAACTACATCTTTTGGCGGATCTGGGACGGCGTCCCCGACACACGGATGGGCCCATTCAGCACACTGCTAACCGAGAGTGACATCTTTGACCTGTCCAGCTACTTGAACAATCCAGGGTCGGCTTCTGAAAGCAGCTCATCACCTCAACCGACCCTAACCCCGACTCCAGGAGGATAATCATGGCGATTGGTGTGATTGTGTTTGCGGCCTGGCTGGCCTTTATGGCCCTGACTGTAGCGGCGTTTGTGGTTTGGGCCTATAAAGAGGATCAGTTGAAAGATATCGAAGAGCCTAAGTACCGCATGTTGGAGGAGCGAGAGCCAGAGCCGTGGCCGGGGCGTGAAAAGGCTCGCCCCCTCAAAGCCAACAAGCGCAAACTGGCTGACCAGCCAAAAAGGAGAGGATGAATGTCTGCCAACGTGTTAAGCATCTGGGGGGAGGTAATCGGGATTGCCGCGGGTGGCGTGATCTTACTGGTCTTTGCCATCTTCTTTTCCTCCTACCGTACAGAAACCCGGGTTCTACCCGGCAGCGCCGGACGACGGACAACGCCCGGCGAGCAAAAGTCTCGCGAGCAAGAGCAGGAAGAGCAGGGCGGCGAAGTGGTCAGCGCGGATGGTTATATCGACAGCTTTGCCGGCGTGATCGAAGAGGCGGGTGGGGGGCCACCGCTGCTGGTGAAGATTGCTCTGATTGCCATTCCTTTGTGGTGGCTGCTTTACATCATTATCAACTGGTCACAGTATATCCTATCGATGCGATCGTTTAACTTCTAGGAGCGGAGCTCATGGCCTATATCTACCATATTAGCTTTGATATCGATCAAGAAGACTTTGGCCAGCTCTCGATCGGTAGGGGTTTGCAGAGCTCGTTAGGATACCTTAAGGCGCTGCTGCCCAGCGAGCCTGGTTACATTACTTCGCGTGCTATGTACTCGATCAGCGACCTGGGAAAAACGCATGTGATTTTGGAGAGTGTCTGGGAAACGTGGGAAGATATCCAGAACCACCGCAACAAGTCACGACTGGATGAACAGCAGCTGCTGAAAGAGTTCGACCTGAAGGTTAATCTGCACAATCTGGAGGCCAGCCTTTATGAGGAAGTTGCGTGATTGCGGCGGCGCCACTTTTGCTGGCCCTGCTGTTGACCGGCCTGATTGGCAGCCTGGGGCACTGCCTGGGAATGTGTGGACCGCTGGTACTTATGATGGGGGCGCGCTTTCCCAGGAAGGGCCTGGCAGCCGCCCCCTTATACTTACGTTATCATGCCGGGCGGATTATTGTGTATGGTCTGCTTGGACTGGTAGCGGGGGAACTTGGCGCGCTGGCCTGGCGGGCGAACTGGCAGGTTAGCCAGTATGCCGCGGGTCCGGCCTGGGTTAGCCTGGCGCTGGGCGCGGCCGTGATCCTGGCGGGATTGGTTTACCTGGGCTGGATACGCCTGCCAGCGATGGAGAAGCTGGGCGGATGGTGGCGCTCGCTGGCAAAACGAGTGATGCGCCTGCCACGTATGTCAGGGGTGCTGCTGTTAGGGGCTTTGAACGGTTTGCTGCCGTGTGGGTTGGTGTATGGCGCGCTGCTTACCACGGCGGCTACGGGCAGTCCCTGGCTGGGTGGCCTGGGTATGATAATCTTTGGCCTGGGGACCTTGCCAGCGCTGATGTTGTTGGGCGTGGGGGTGGGGATGGCAGCCCTGTCCGTGCGGCGGGCGCTGGCTCGTGTGTCGGGTGGGCTGGTCATGCTGGTGGGGATGCAGTTGATGCTGCGCGGGGCCGCGGCGCTGGGGCTGCTTTCGCACTGGATGATCGGCAAGGTGATGATCTGGTAATGGCAGCCGGAAGTTGTGACCTGTGCGGACTGCCCCTGCCCAACCCGCCCATTGAACGTGAAGTTGGCGGCGAGACGAAACGTTTTTGCTGCGAGGGCTGCGCGCGTGTTTACGAAGTGGCGCACGACAGCGAAATGCTCGACCAGGTGCTGCCCCAGGCGCGGAAAAACACGCGAGCCAGTATCAAGGATTTACTACCGCAACAAGGTGAAAGCGCTTACTTCAATATTGAAGGGATGTGGTGCGCAGGCTGCTCGCTGGCGGCTGAGCGGGTACTGCGCCGCCAGCCGGGTGTGCGGGAGGCAGATATCAGTTTCGCGGCTGAACGGGGGCGCATTGAGTATGACCCGGAACTGGCAGACCCTGAAAAGCTGCTTTCTGCCCTCAGTCCATTGGGTTACCAGGCCAGGCTGACTTCCAGCAAGGCCCAGCAGCAGAAAGAACGCTTGCAAGAGCGCATCTCGCTCCAGTTGATTACAGCGGTGGCTTTTGGTATGCAGGTGATGATGCTCTATCTGGCGCAGCTTTATCCGCTGTATACCCTGGGGCAGTTTCAATCCACCACAGTCGTGCGCATCCAGTACGCGGTATGGGCGTTGGCCACACCCGCCCTGTTCTTTGGGGGGTTGACCTTTTTGCGTGGAGCATGGCGGGCGCTGCTGGCGAGAACAGCCAACATGGATACCCTGGTGGCGCTGGGTGTCCTTTCGGCCTATGGGTACAGTGTCTACATCACGCTGACCGGCAGCGGAGAGACATACTTCGACTCGGTCATCATGATTGTGACCTTTATCCTGTTTGGACGCTATCTAGAGACGGTAGGTGGCGCGCAGGCGCGCAAAGACCTGCGCAGCCTGCTGCATCTCCAGCCGGAGTTTGGCTGGCGGAAGGCGGAGAACGGCTGGCAGAAAGTGCAAGCGGAAGATCTGGCAGTGGGGGATGTGATTTTGATCAAGCCGGGGGAGCGTGTACCAGCGGACGGTATCTTGCAGACGGGCAGCGCACAGATGGATGAATCGATGCTGACCGGGGAATCGCGCCCGGTCAAGCGTGTTCCAGACGACCCGCTGTATGCCGGGACGCTGGTGCAGGAAGGCGCGCCCATCGCGCGGGTGACTGCGTCGCCGGGCAGCACGCGCCTGGCTCAAATCGCCGGGTTGGTCACGCAGACGCTCAGCAGTAAACCGCCGATCCAGCGCCTGGCCGACCGGGCCTCGACCTACTTTGCGATTGGCATTCTGATGACCTCGGTGCTGACTTTTGCGGGTTGGCAGTGGTTAGGCTATCCGCTGGCGCAGGCCGTACTTGCGGCAGTGGCTGTGTTGGTGGTGGCCTGCCCGTGCGCGTTGGGACTCGCGACGCCTCTGGCCCTTTCGGTGACCTTGAGTAAGGCTTCCCAAAATGGGGTGCTGGTTCGCAGCCCGTCCACATTGGAAACCGCTGCGCTGGTCAAGCGAGTGGTGTTTGATAAAACCGGGACTCTTACCCGCGGTCAGTTGTCCGTAGCGCTGGTTCAGCCAGCCGCCGACCTGGGCGAGGTAGAACTGCTTCGCCTTGCTGCGGCGGTCGAGCAGTTTTCAGAACACCCGCTGGCGAAAGCCATTGTAAAGGCTGCTCCGCCTGAACTACCTCCGGCGGGTGAATTTGTCGCGGTGCGTGGATCGGGGGCTTCGGCGCGGGTGATGGACGCGAATCGACAGCGGGTGGTGGTCGGGTCGGACCACATGGTGGCGGCTGCGCCAGGCAGTCCCCTGGCACATCTCGCTGGTCGCCGCGCTGCCCTGGGGGACACGATTGTGTGGGTGGCGCGTGAGAATGATGTACTGGGTTTCTTATCTCTGCACGATGAGCCTGATCCGGCGGTCAGGCCAGCCGTGGAACAGTTACAGGCTAAAGGGATTCGTCTGGCAGTATTGTCCGGCGATTCACTGCCTGCGACAAAGGTCATCGCAGAGCAGTTGGGGCTGGGTGAGTACGATGGCGGCTGCCTGCCGGAGCAAAAAGCCGAGCGGATTCGAGACTGGCAAAAGGCCGGTGAACAGGTGGCAATGGTGGGGGATGGCGTCAATGACGCCCCGGCGCTGGCCCAGGCGGATCTCAGCATTACGGCAGCTGGCGGTAGTGATATTGCTGGGCAAACCTCTGACCTGGTGCTGATCCGGCCTGACCTGACGCTGGTGCCCTGGTTTTTCCAACTCTCACGCCGCACGCGCCGTATCATTCTCGAAAACCTGGGCTGGGCTTTTGCCTACAATTTGGTGGCAGTGCCACTGGCTGTCTTAGGGCTGCTCAGTCCTGCTTTGGCTGCGGCTGCCATGGCAACCAGCAGCCTGCTCGTTGTGTTTAATTCGCTCCGTTTGAGAAAAGCCTGATAGATCCAGCTAAAGCGCCGCTACTCGCAAACGATCCGTAACTCAGACCGTCTTGAAGATTGAGCTTATTAAGGCGATACGATACAATAGGGTGCCATAGGGAGAAAATATGGCACTCAATGATTTCGTTCAAACCACGCAGATGCATGTTGACCCGGCTGTCATCGATTTAGGGGTGGGCCAGCCGCAGGCTTCACTCTTACCACTTGATCTTATCCGCCAGGCTGCAGAACGGCGGTTCGCTCTAAATGATACCAGTTTTCTCCAATACGGCGCGGAACAGGGCGATGGATACCTGCGCGCGCAGCTGGCGAAACTGCTGACACGCGAGTATGATTTTGGGGTGGGGCCGGAAAATCTCTTTATCACCAATGGCGCTTCGCTGGGCTTAGACCTGGTTTGTACCCTCTTTACAAAACCCGGTGATACCATCTTTGTTGAAGAGCCGTCTTACTTCCTGGCGCTGCGGATTTTTGCCGATCATCACCTGCGGCCCGTGCCAATTCCGATGGACGAGAATGGGTTGATCGTCGAAGCGCTGGAAGACGAGTTGAAGAAGGTCCGTCCGGCTTTCCTGTATACCATTCCCACTTTTCAAAACCCGAGCGGCTATACCTTATCCGAGGCGCGGCGGGAGCGTCTTGCGCTGCTCAGCCGGGAATACAATTTCTTGATTGTGGCGGATGAGGTTTACCACCTGTTGAATTATTCAGCAAAGCTCCCCAAAGCCTTCGCGGGCTATACCGAAGAGGGGAATATCATCTCGCTGGGTTCATTCTCGAAGATCCTGGCGCCCGGCTTGCGCCTGGGCTGGATTCAAACAGACCCTGAGCGGGCCAAAACCTTTGCTGTTTGTGGTCTGGTGGATTCGGGCGGCGGCCTTAACCCGTTTACATCTGCCATTGTGCGGGGAATGCTGGAAACCAACAGCTTGAAAGAGCATATCCAACACCTTTGTTCAGTCTATCGTGCCAGAGTCGCCGCCATGGACGCAGTCTTACAGGAATACTTGCCAGAGGTGGTTTATCAGGTTCCGCAGGGGGGCTACTTCTTTTGGATTCGATTCCCCAATGGTCGGGACGCAGAGCTCCTTATGCCGCGCGCGGAAGAACTTAAAGTGAGTTTTCGCCCGGGGGTACGCTTCTCCAGCCGGGGAGCGTTGGGTGATTTTGCGCGCCTTTGTTTTGCTTACTATGAGGCGGAGCAGTTGACCGAAGGTATCGAGCGAATAAAACGCGCACTGGAATAGGGGGGGGCAATGGAACAGGAATGGAACTGGCAGGAGGTCCTCAACCTTCATCGCCAGATTGATATGCTTAACTGGCAGTTTGGCGGCGAGAAGATGCGTTACAACTTCTTGCACCGCTCAGAGTTCTTAGCCCATGCCGTTGTCCACCGGACCGGTGAAACGATCAAACTCCCGTTTTCCCCTTGTAAAGATCTCTTTCAATTTAAAGTAGACAGCCGCTATGGCGAGATGACGTTGGACGCGTATATTGATAAAGCGCCGGTGAACGGTGTGATTTTTCTGCATCGAGGGCACGTTGTTTATGAGCGCTATCCTCGCATGCGCCCGTTTGATAAGCACGTGTTGATGTCGGTGACCAAAGCTTTTGTATCGCTCATCATCGCCTTGCTAACCGCGCGCGGACAAATCGATGTTCAACAGACGATTGAACAGTATCTTCCTTCTCTCAAGGGCAGCGCGTGGGAGAACACATCTGTTCAAGACGTACTGGATATGGCTTCGGGGATTGATGCGCCCGAAGTAGAAGAGGGGTTTACAAACCCGGACCATCCTTACTATCAGTACGAGGCCTCGTTGGGCTGGCTGCCGGAAACTGATCGGACACCGAGATCGACTTATCATTATGTCGCTGGCTTAGGACGCAAAGATCCCTTCGGGCAGCGGTTCGAATACACCTCTGTAAACACTTTCCTGCTTGCCTGGCTGGCGGAAGCTGTGACCGGGCTTCCCTTACACGAAATTTTGGCGCAAGAAATCTGGTGTAAGCTCGGGGCCGAGGCGGACGGACTGCTGGCGATATCAAAATCTGGCGCGCCAGCCGCCCATGCCGGTCTCTGCGCCACGCTACGCGATGTCGCTCGCTTTGGACTGTTGTTTACGCCCAGCGGGCAGACGGTTTTCCCTGAGGCTGTCGTTCCCGCGGCATACCGCTCTAAGATTCAGTTGGGAGGTCGCCCGGCAATTTTCGATCGCGGTCCCAGTGGACCGTCTATTTTACGTAGTTTGCACGGGGAGCATCCCAGGCATAACGTGGATCAGTGGGATTATGTGATGGAGGATGGTGACTTTTTTAAAGGAGGATATGGGGGCCAGGGAATTTATATTTCTCCCACGCGAGATCTGGTGATTGCCTATTTTGGCACACCGTTTGATGAAACCATGCAGACGCATGAGTTAGGTTGGATTAGCCGGCAGATCGTGCGGGCAGGCTTCTTTGATCCAGGTGAGGGTGAAAGAACGTGAGTGATCTGCATACCGAACTGCAAAATGTATTTGGTCCAGAGAGCGTATGGATAGGCGAAGCGCTGTCTGGGCGGGGCAGCAGCTATCTGGAAGCCGCGCCTTTACGCGCGAAGGCCTTATTGCGCCCTGCCAGTACAGCAGAAGTGGCTGAAATGCTGCGACTGTGTAATGCCGCAGGGCAGCCAGTGGTGCCGCAGGGAGGGCTGACCAACCTGGTCTATAACACCCATACCACTGAGACTGAGATCGCGCTTTCGCTGGAGCGGATGAACCAGGTAGAGGAGATCGACTCGGTCGGGGGAACCATGACCGTCCAAACCGGCGCGACCTTGCAAAAGGTTCATGAAGCCGCCGAAGGCGCCGATCTCTTCTTTCCGCTGGATCTTCCTGCGCGCGAAGCGGCGGTCATTGGTGGATTGATTGGAACGAACGCCGGTGGTTTGCGAGTCGTTCGTTACGGCATGATGCGCGATATGGTGCTGGGGTTGGAAGTCGTTCTGGCGGACGGCACGATCCTGAACGCGATGAACAAGATGCTCAAGAAGAATGTTGGATATGACTTGAAGCAGTTGTTTATCGGTTCGGAAGGAACGTTGGGCGTGGCGACCAGGGCTGTGCTGCGCCTGTGGCCCAAACAGCCCGCCGCCGCCACTACTTTCCTGGCAGTCGACCAGTTCAAGCAGGTCGCCGAGCTGTTAGTGCTCGCAAAGCGCTGTCTGAGCGGGCAGTTGACCTCATTTGAAGTGCTTTGGAACGGGTTCTATCGCCTGACGACCACGCCGCCTGCCCCTTCCCATCCTCCGCTGCGTTCTGATGCGACCTGCTATGTTTTGATTGAAAGCCTGGGCCAGGATCAAAGCGAAGAACAGGCGCGTTTACAGAGTTTGCTCACGAAAGCGGATGAAATGGGCCTCTTTACTGAAGCGGTTGTTGCCCAGTCGAGCAGCCAACGAGCGGATTTATGGCGGGTGCGAGAGGACACGCAGCAGATGGAGGCGCAGTACCAACCGACCTTTCATTTTGATGTCAGCATGCCGATTGTCTCGATGGAAAGCTATCTTCAGCAGGTTCAGCGGGAACTGAGAGAAGCCTTTGGTCAGGTAAAGATTTGGATCTTTGGGCATCTTGCGGATGGTAACCTGCACATTGGCCTGTGGGGTGATTCCATTCTCGCGGCAGAACACGCCCGCGTTGAGCAGATTGTTTACCAACCCCTGCTGGCGTTGGGCGGTTCCATTTCGGCTGAACATGGGATTGGCCTTCGCAAGAAACCTTACCTGGCCCTTAGCCGTACCGCGGAAGAAATTGCCGTGATGCGCCAGCTAAAAGCGGTGCTCGACCCACATGCCATTCTCAATCCGGGCAAAATATTCGACCCGCTCAAGCCGTTATAACGTCAGCCAGATTCCCAGGTCGCGTTCGCGCGCCCGGCGGTAGATTTCGGGCGCTACCGCCATATCATCCATCGCTAGCCCCAGATTCATGGCCAGCGTACGCTCTTGTGCGTTCTGCCGTCCGGGTTTGCTGCCGGCGACCAATTCGCCTAACGCTGCATAAGGTTCGGGCGTTTGTTTAAAGTAACCGGCGCTGCGGTGGTCATCAAACTGGGGAATATCATCTATGCAGATGCGATCCATCTGCCTGAGCGCGTCGCCACTCCAGTAAGAGTCGTAATCGACAGCAGAGCCAAATCCGCCCGGTTTGAGCCAATCCTTTTGAATTGTTGGCTGAGGATCGGGCAGAATGGGGCCAGAGGTGACCACTAAATCACTTTCTTCAACGGCTTGCCGGGGTTCTTTAACGCCGATCACTTCAAAATCAAACCGGGAGCGCATCTCATCGATATAGCGCGCCTGAGCGTCTGGGTTGACATCATAGGCGTATACTCGTTTTAAGGGAAAAACGCTTGTCAGACCGATCAAGTTTGTCCGCCCCTGGGTTCCGCAAGCTAATATGCCCGCCACCTCACTCTCTGGACGAGCCAGGTGCCTGGCAGCAATGGCGGTCTTCGCGCCCGTCCGGTAAGCGGTAATCCAGGTGCAGTCCATGATCGCGTAGGGCAAGCCGGTATCGACATCGTTCAGGATGATTAAGCCGCTGATATAAGGCAGTCCCCGTTTCGCGTTTTCTGGGAATCCGGCAACCCACTTGATTCCGGCGGAGTGCAGCGCGGGAATGTAAGCCGGCATCGCGTGAATAAAAGCGTCTGGACGCGGATGAATGGCGGGTTTCGGCGGCATTTCCACCTTTCCCTGGCTTTTTTCGAGGAATGCTTGTTCGAGCAGGTGAATGATGGTGGGCATATCCAGCGCGACTGACTCTACATCTGCGCGAGAAAGATAAACGATTTGATGATCAGCCATAAGTCTCTCCAGTTTTCTTGAAATACTTCTGTAAGATTAAAAGTGCATGCTATGAGATGCTTTTATTGTAGAATATAAATAAGTTTGCCACAAATTCTTTCATCGATATTATTCATTTGTGTTGCGATCCTTTCGGCGGCGGTGCGTATTCAGCAGCGGGTCATAACGGAAGTATCGGATCGGGGTTAGAAAAAGTGGGAAGCAAAGTTGCTTGGGTAAGTCGGGAAGAGCCTGGAATTCGTTCAAGTTAACATCTCTGTACTGTTGTTCGTCAAGGAGTTATCCCATGCAAGTAAAAGAGTTGAGTCAAAGTATGCGGATAGGGGGTGCTTCTATAGCCTGGATTACCCTTTATGGGGCGTTATGCGGTGTAACGTCATTAATCCCGGTTTTTCCATATGTTGGTGGCGGGGGATATGTGCCACTGCAAACCATGTTCTCTGCGATTGCGCCGATGCTGTTGGGTGGAGTAGGCGGTGTTGTGGCAGCGACAGTGGGCGGCGTGATTGGTATGTTTATCGCTCCGGCTGCGTTTCCACTCCAACTGGTCGATGTTTTCCTGACAGGGACCCTGCCAGCCTTTGCTGTTGCGACGATGATGAATGCCAATAAACGCTGGGTTGTGGCATTGGTTTGGTGTCTTCTGGTCGGCGTCCTCGGCACACTGTTCCCGTTCTATCTCCCTGGCGCGGCGGCAGGCTTTGCCGCACCTGCTAATTCGCTCACGTATTTCCTGCTCGTTGCCTACTACTGGCTTATCCCGTTGATCATCGTTCTCTCTCCACTGGGTCGCCGGTTGTTACCGCGCTGGATTCGCGGACAGGATCGTAAGTATAAGTACATTGGTCTGGGAATCACTTTTATCACCGGGTTGTTCACCTGGTTCCTGCCCTGGTCGCTGCCATACTGGTACGTGTACCAGTATGAGCCTTCGATGGGGGTTGCCACCCTCATCGGGTATATGTGGTGGGTGCCGCTGTTCGCCCTGGTGATTACCCTCATCGCGGTTCCGCTGGTTGAGGCGCTCCGCCGGAGTGGGTTACCCAAAGTTCAAGACGCAATCTGGTAAGCTTTCCCCAGGCTCTTCCCAAGCCTTCCTGCTGGTAAGCAACGTCCAGGTTTTCTAATCCTTAATTGGTTGGGCCGTCATTTATTCGTATCCAAAGGATTTAAATGGAATCTCTTGAGATAGCGCTTGAACAGGTCACCTTTACCTACGAGGATGGGGTAGAGGCGCTCATAGACCTTGATTTTAGTGTTCGCGCTGGCGAGTTTGTGGTTGTTCTCGGCGCGAACGGTGCGGGCAAATCCACGCTGTGTTTTCTACTCAGTGGAATCGTTCCGCATATTTACGGCGGACGACGGACGGGCAAGGTTGCTGTCGCCGGTCATGATCCCTGGGATGACCCTCTTTTTGTAACAGCTCAGTATTCAGGCGTTCTTTTACAGGACCCTGAAGTTCAGTTATTTAACCCCAGTGTCTTTACAGAAATGGCTTTTGGGCCGTCCAATTTAAAGGTGGAGAAGGATGAAATTATCCGGCGTGTAAATGCGGCCATCGCTCTGCTGCACCTGGATGGTCTTGAAAAGCGCAACCCGCGTGACCTTTCCGGCGGTCAAAAGCAGCGGGTTGCTTTGGGCGCGGCTCTGACTATGCAGCCCAGGGTGTTGGTATTGGATGAGCCGACCTCCCAGTTAGATCCAGTGGGGCGCGCCGAGGTTGTGGAGGCGATTCACCGTCTTAAGCTGACGGGTGAGATGACGATTATCATGACCACACATGAGACCGACGATATTCTAGACCTGGCGGATCGCGTGCTAGTGTTAGATAAGGGAAAGATTGTCCTTGCAGGAACGCCTGCTGAAGTGTTTTCACAGCCCCAGGTGCTGCGAGAAGTTGGCGTCAAAATTCCAGATGCGCTCGATATTCTCATGCGGGTCGATGATTTATGTGGATGCCCCTCGCCGCTGACCGATGAACAAATCGACTGCCTGGATGGAAACTATGTGGGTATCCATACCAGCGGATTGATCCATGAGGGCCGGCTGGAAGTGATTGGCCCGCGAGAAGCGCCTGATGTGCAGGCCGGGGAAGAACGCCCGGTGGCGCTTAAGGCTGTTAACCTCACCTACCAGTATCCAGGCTATCCGCCGGTTAAGGCCCTGGAAGATATAAACCTGTCGATTCGGGCCGGTGAAATGGTCGGGATTGTCGGCCAAAATGGCTCTGGCAAGAGCACTTTAGTCAAGTCATTTGTTGGCTTACTGCGGCCAACCAGGGGCGAAATTTGGGTAAACGGCAAGAATATCAGCAACATCCCGGTGGGTAAAATGGCCCGCCAGGTTGGGTTAGTCTTGCAAAATCCGGACTATCAACTCTTCACCGCTTCATGTCAAGAGGAGGTTCTCTTTGGACTCAAGAACCTCGGCATTGAAGGCCAGGAAGCGGAAGCCAAAGTGCGAAGCGCGCTTCGCCTGGTGGGGCTGGAGGATGAACTGGAAACTTTTCCTTTCCGCATGTCGTTTGGCGACCGGCGGAAGTTAGCGGTTGCAGCGACTGTTGCGCTTGACCCGCAGGTGCTTATTCTGGACGAGCCAACCACCGCTCAAGATCATCGCGGGCGTTATCAACTGGCTGAAATTAGCCGCCGTTTCCGTGATGAAGGTGACCGGACGATCTTAATGATTACCCATGATATGGATCTGATCGCGCACTATGCTCAACGGCTGATCGTGATGTGGAACGGCAAGATTATATTAGACGGCCCGACCGATGAGGTGTTCGCTCAGAAGGAGCAGTTAGCCCGTACCTTTTTGCGCCCGCCTGTTTCAGCAGCAGTCGCATCCAGCTTGCGTAGTTTGGGGGTATCAGAAAGTGTCATTACACCGGATGGGCTCCTTAGCAGCTTAAGAAGGAAGAACATCTGATGCAAATCCCTTTCCGTTATGTAGATCGCAATACCGTTGTCCATCGCCTGCACCCATTGGTTAAGATCCTGTATATCTTACTGACCCTGTTTATCATCCTGACGCCATTAAAGGACGTGCGGTTTGTTTATGTACCACTGACCTGGCTGGCGATGTCCGTGCTGCTTTGGTCGCTGGCAAAGATTGAGGTCAGCCGCTTTCAGACGCTGATCAAACTGTTAATGGGAACCTTTATCTTTCTCATCCTGGTGCAGGGATTCACTTACCGTTGGGGGAATACGGTGGTTCTCCATCTCTTTGACTTGAAGTATGGCGAAACCAATGTGGGCGCCATTAAGCTGGAGGGCCTGATCTTCGGCGCAATGCTCTGCCTACGCATTCTAACAGCAACGGTCTCTTTGCCGCTGTTGGTGATGACCACCTCGTCCTCTGATCTGGTAAACGCGTTTCGCCAACTGCATTTCCCAAAAGTCGCTACGTTTATGATTGTCAGCGCGCTGTCTTTTACAACCCTGATTTTTGAGATGTGGGAGTATATTACCGGGGCACAGAAGCTGCGTGCTTTTGATATTGATCACATGAACCCGGTGGTGAAACTGCGCCGCGCCTACGTGCCGATTGTGACTCCTCTCGTACTGCTGCTGTTTCGGAAGGCGAATGATTTTCAGATTGCCTTAGAAACGCGTGGTTTTGGTACACCGGGCGACCCAACCATCATTGAAGACCGCCGGTTTACCCCCCTGGACTGGGTTATTCTCGTCATCATCCTGGCCGTCTTTCTCTTTGCCCAGTATTTGCGTATTCGCATTGGTAGGATGTAGCGGATGTATTACAAAATATTGACATGCTTGACAATACTTGAGAACAAAAACTATAATATTCCTTAAGCACGATTGATGAAGCAGTTACAAGATAGAATTTGTTTGCTTAAGTAAGAACCATCGAAACTTCATCTGGCTAGCAAGCACATTGCTCAGTTACCTTTCTGGTAATTTCCTCTACCTGAGAGAATTAGCCAATCCTCTCAGGGGCCCCTTATCACTACGGTTTGTTATTGGTGCTTCTTGTTTCACTCATCGACGTTCTTTTGAGTCTGTATTGACTAAAGAGAGAATGCCGGTCTAAAAAGGGTAATTCACCAAAAGCAAGTTCTTTTGGAATTTTGCTTTAAGAAACAGGTGATGTGATCTTTTACCCATACAGTGAAAAGCAGCAAGGAAATGATCCTGATGAAGGACTTGCTGTTTCGATTCCTTTATATCCATTCCTGGAAAGGAGGTAAGGAGAAAAAAGAAGAAGTCCGACGGTCGTCTATGCAGGTAAAAATGCAAGTCTGCCAAACATAGCCTAGGCTTTTGTCAAAAACGAGGAGATACTTTATATGGCTTCAAAACGTATATCAAGACGGGAATTCCTCCGCGCAGGTGGAGTTGCGGCTGGCGCTGTCGTCCTAACGGCCTGTTCGCCACAGGCGACTTCGCAGGCCCCTCAGGTCATCACCCAAATTGTCAACCAGAACTCAGGTTGTTGAGCAAACGAAAGTTGTTCAGCAGTTAGTAACAGCAACGCCGTCACCGCAGCAAGTTACTATTCAAGGGCGCGAACTGCCGCCCGATGCCGCCCCACTCGAAAAACAAGTTTTCCGCGAAGCTGGAGCCGAGCCAAAGTTCTTCGACACAGCCCGTGATATTTATTCTTCAGGCGCTACGAACCTGGGGAATGAACCCATGCTGCGCAACGATGAGAATTTAAATACGGTACCCGCGATTGCTGAGGCCTGGACGCCGGGACCTCAGGCAGCCTATTGGGACTTTACCATCCGCAAGGATGCGCAGTGGAGTGATGGTGAACCCATCACGGCTGATGACTGGGTCTATACCTTCAAGCATCTGGCAAATCCCGCCCTGGCGAATCCCTGGGTCTGGTTCTACTATGACATTAAGGGTGTTGCAGATTACGCTTCTGGGGCAGGTTCAGCGGATGACATTGGGGTTGAAAAGATAGACGACTTCACTGTTCGAATCTCTGGTCAGAACGGACCGATCCCTTACCTGCCAGCCCTGATGTCTTACCAGGCCTCTGTACCGGTTCCTAAGCACGTGGCTGAAGTGAACCCAGAGCATTGGGCCGATTCGGTGGATACCTTTGTATCTTGCGGTCCCTATATTCCGACTACCTGGGAACACAATAAGCAAATTGTTTGGGAACTGAACCCGAATTACAACGGGCCGCATAAGCCAGCGCTCGTCAAAGTGATTAACCCTATTCTGGCCGCTGGCGCGCCTGAGTTCACCCCCTGGTTGAACAAAGAGACTGACCTGATGCACATTCTTCAACCGGCAGATCTGGCGGCTGCGCGGGCAGATCCCAAGCTTAACTCGCTTCTGCACTTCTTCAACAACTTTGAGAAGTCAATATGTCGCCTTCGATACGACGATAGCGCCGCTTGATAAGAAAGAAGTACGGATGGCGTTGGCAAAGTCGATCGATCGGGCCACCATGTGCAGCCAGGTCTTGAACGGCACCTTTGCGCCTGGGTATACCATGCTGCCGCCTTTGTTCCCTGCTTACGACAAAGATTTGGAATCGGTCCAGTCGTATGATGTAGAAGCAGCCAAGCAACTCCTGGCGGATGCAAATGTGGATCCTGCCGGCGTCACGCTTGACATCTATTCAAATGGGGTCGATCAGGAAGTGCAGTTTGTGGCCCAGCAGTGGCAAGAGAACCTGGGTATTAAGGTCAACATTAAACAGGTGGAAAACGCTGTTTGGGGTGATATGCGCGCAAAGCACCAGATGATGGTGTACAAGGGCCAGTATGAGTATGACTATGTTGACCCGGCCAACTTGTTAACCTCTTTGTGGCGCTCTGTTCCCCCACCCGAAGGGGTGCAGGAACCGTGGGGTTCGCCGCGCCATGCCTGGAAGAACGATCAGTTTGACGAATTGGTGACTCAGGCAGGGCAGGAAGCAGACGTAACCAAGCGTATGCAAGAATACCAGGATGCTGAGAAAATCTTGGTTGAAGAAGCCCCGGCGGCGTTCATCACGCATCAGGTCGTGTATCAGATTTGGTGGCCCTGGCTGGTGGGCATGCACCCAGATAATACTGGTAATGTGGTCTTCCGCTGGCTCGATATTTCTCGCTTCCAAATGTACATGCGGAATGATGTCGATCAGTTGAAGCAAAGTTACTAAACCTTCTTTTTACTTCATAAAGACATTATGGGCACTGTACAGTGCCCATAATGTCAAAACGGAGAGATTGTTATTCGCAATTCTTTACGGCAAATCTTTATTACAGGAAAATAGAAATAATCAATGGCTAAACCACTGCTGGATGTGAAAGATTTAAGAACAGAGTTTAGACTTAGCCAGGCAGTCGTCCACGCGGTTAACGGCGTTTCCTTTACGCTTCACGAAGGAGAAGTGCTTGGCATTGTGGGCGAGTCAGGCAGCGGAAAGAGCGTCACAGCGCTTTCGCTGATGCGGTTGGTTGATGCGCCTGGTCATATTACCGGTGGGGAGGTGATCTTGTATGATCAGCCGCATCGTTTGGACCTGGTTCGCCTGTCTCCGAAGGAGATGGAACAAGTGCGGGGCAACAAAATCTCGATGATTTTTCAAGACCCCATGACTTCCCTCAACCCGGTGTTGACCATCGGCTATCAGTTGATGGAACCATTACAGCAGCACCGGGGAATGTCTGAGTTTGAAGCGAGGAACGAGGCGGTCAAGCTGCTGGAGCGGGTCGGTATTTCTGAAGCAGTGCGGCGCTTGAAGGATTACCCGCACCAGTTTTCGGGCGGGATGCGCCAACGCGTGATGGTGGCGATGGCGCTGGCTTGCCAACCAAAACTGTTGATCGCCGACGAACCGACCACCGCCCTGGATGTCACAATTCAGGCGCAGATTATCAGCCTGATCAATGAATTAAAAAATGAACTGGGCACTGCTGTCATTATGATCACTCATGACTTGGGCGTCATCGCGGGGATGGCTGAAACCGTCGCTGTGATGTATGCTGGTCGCATCATCGAAAAAGGCCCGGTGATGGAGATTTTCAACGCGCCTCAACACCCCTATACCCTGGCATTGCTAGGCGCCATTCCCCGCTTGCACGATTGGCCTGATCGCCTGACAACGATTGAAGGCGCCCCGCCGAGCCTGACGGATGATATTCCGGGGTGCCCATTCTTCCCGCGCTGCAGCATTCGCGTGGATTATTGTGAGGAGCATAATCCTCCCCTGGAGGAGCTGAGTCCTGACCACATGGGGGCCTGTTGGGTCGCCAGCGCGCGCATGCACGCCCGAGAAAGCGAGGCGGTAAAGCTATGAAAGACTACCTGCTTCAAACGGTGGACCTGGTTAAAAGTTTTCCAGTACGCAGAGGATTCTTTGGACAGCATCACTTGCGCCTGATCGCAGTGGATCAGGTGAACTTTCATGTCGAACCGGGTGAAACGGTGGGTCTGGTAGGAGAAAGCGGCTGCGGGAAAAGCACCCTGGCGCTGACGATTAACCGCCTGTACGAACCCACCAGTGGTTCGATCTTTTTTGATCAGCAAGATTTCACCCAGTTGAGCGGGACGGAACTGCGGAAGAGCCGCCGTCAGATTCAAATGATTTTTCAAGACCCACTCGCTTCGCTTGACCCGCGCATGTCGGTAGCAGAAATTGTCCGTGAGCCGCTCGATATTTATGGGGAAGGGTCGTCGCAGGAGCGCAATCAGGAAGTGTACCGCCTGCTTGAAATCACCGGAATGCCCGGCGACGCTGCTGAACGCTTCCCTACGGAGTTTTCGGGCGGGCAGCAGCAGCGGATTGGAATCGCGAGGGCTTTGGCGCTCAGGCCAAAGATGCTCATCTGTGATGAGCCTGTCTCGTCATTGGATGTTTCGGTGCAGGCCCAAATATTAAATCTGCTGCGTGATTTGCAGGATCAGTTTGAATTGACTTACCTGTTTATCTCGCACAATATCGCGGTGACAGCCTTTATGAGCCGCCGGATTGGCGTCATGTATCTGGGCCGGCTGGTTGAGATGGGCCCCAGTAAGGAAATTGTGGACCAGCCTTTTCATCCTTACACGCAGGGCTTGCTAAAGGCAGTCCCTGAGCCGGACCCTGTATCGAAACGCCTGGAGAAGACGATCCTGGGAGACGTACCCAGCCCGATCGATCGTCCGAAAGGCTGCCTTTTCCATCCGCGCTGCCCTCTGGCGCAGGATCGCTGCCGAGTGGACTCTCCTGTGTTTCGAGAGATCCAGCCTGACCATTGGGCTGCGTGCCATTTTGCATAGTAAACGTAGAGAACTGCGCCTCATGTTTTTGATTATTCATAAAGTGCGCAGTTGTGATGAGGAGGTTAGATGGGCCGTTATGTTTTGATACGATTAGCAGGAATGGTCGGTGTGTTAATTGCTGTTTCGCTGATCACCTTCTTCCTGATGAAGGCTGTGCCCGGTGGCCCTTTTGATGTGATGGCGGTCAATTCATCCACCACCATTCCAGAAGTGATCAAGAAGAATCTGGAAGTGAAGTATGGGTTAGATAAACCTGTTTTCGAACAGTATTTGATTTACATGAGGAATGCTGTTCATCTTGACTTTGGTTATTCGTTTTATTATCAGGGGCAGACGGTCGCTGAGATTTTTAAGAATCAGTGGCCTTATTCTGTTCAACTTGGGCTGCTTACGTTTGCCTTTTCAACCGTTGTTGGGTTAGGACTGGGAATTGCCGCGGGAATCAGGCAGGGTACTCTGATAGATTACTTCGGTACGGCTGTTTCTTTATTTTGCCTGGCGATGCCCAGCTTTGTTTTTGCCCTGATGCTTCAATTATTCTTTGCCATTCAATTAGGTTGGGTGCCGACCGGTGGGTGGGATGAACCCAAGCAGTGGATCTTGCCTGTGCTGGCAAACTCTTTAGGCCCGGTTCTGATTTTACAGCGTTTTACAAAGGCCAGCGTCGTGGACGTGCTGCGTTCCAATTATGTACGCACCGCAAAGGCGAAAGGCGTGCCAGCCCTGCGCGTGACGCTCATCCATATCTTTAAGAACGCATTGACCCCGGTTGTGACGGTAGGCGGCCCAATGTTAGCCGGGTTGATTACGGGTTCCTTCTTTATCGAGAGTATTTTCCGTATCCCTGGGATTGGGCAATTTTGGGTAACTGCTGTGCAAAATCGCGATTATCCTTTGATTATGGCTTCCACGCTGGTTTGGACAGCCATTATCAGTCTAACTTATCTATTGACGGATCTGGTTTATGCGCTGATTGATCCGCGTGTAACCTACGTAAAGGAGAAATAAGGTTATGGCCGGTTCAAGTATTGCTGTTCCAATCAGGCCTGCGCGCAGGCGCAGCGGCGCAGCGACCATCTGGTATCGGTTCTTAAGGAAGCCCTGGGCGGTAGCCGCGCTCGTTTTTATTCTGCTCGAAGTATTCATGGCCGTCTTTGCGCCCGTTATTGCTCCTTATGATCCGGGTCATAGTGATTATGCTGCTACCTACAAAGGCCCCAGCCCTGAGCATCTTTTAGGCGCGGATGACCTGGGAAGGGATGTCCTCAGCCGGATTATCTACGGGGCGCGTGTTTCGTATACGGTGGGCGTGTTTAGCCAGGTGTTTATTGTGCTGATTGGGCTGCCGGTAGGAGCAATCGCGGGCCTGGTGGGTGGGTGGTTAGACTTTGCCCTGATGCGTTTGATTGATATCCTGTCTTCCATCCCAGGGCTGCTGTTTTATATCCTGCTGATGATTGCCCTGGGCGCGGGGGTCGGGAATATCCTGTTGGCGATGACGATCACGGGTTGGATTGGGGTCGCCCGCCTGGTGCGCGGACAGGTGCTCTCGCTGAAGGAAACGGACTACGTGCGGGCTTCGCGTTCGATGGGCGCCAGCACCCGTTGGATCATCTCAAAGCACATCATCCGCAACTCTTTGACACCGGTCATTGTCTCGATGACATTGGGCGTACCCGGGGCCATGTTCGCTGAGGCAGGGTTAAGCTTCTTGGGGTTGGGTGTTCCGCCGCCGGCGCCGTCGTGGGGCCAGATGATTGGCATTTACCAGAGTTTTATTCGTACCTCCCCGCATCTGGTGCTCTACCCAGCCCTGGTGCTGGCGATTACCATGCTGGCGTGGATCGTGCTGGGGGATGGGGTGCGTGATGCGCTAGACCCAAATATCCGCTCATAACATGTAAACCAAATTGATATGGAACAGGAGCCGTCCAAAGATGTTTTTGGACGGCTCCTGTTGTTGTACCTGCATAAATCCTAATCGAAGTTCAGCCGAATACCGCTCTTTGTATCGAGAATCTCCATCTGAGAAGCAGGCAGCGCGACGGAACAGTAGGCATTCTCAACGTGTAGAAAATCCTTCAGTGGCTGCGGCTCGCCATTCACGCGCAGCGGGCCTTCCCAACCAAAGGCCAGCGTGTCACCGCGCAGGCTGGTGAGTTGGACGGACTGTGAATCCAGGCGAAGGTGCATGGATAAGATTTTCTGTTGAAAGTCTTCAAACGACCCGTCTAAAACGGCTTGCCCCATATGGCAGAGCCAACAGTTCTGCCGCCCATCTGCGCGAAGCTCGCGGAAGGCTGCCTGTCCTTCGGTTTTGAGTTCAAACCCGCTTGCTGCTGTCAGCGCCAGATAGCCATTTCCCTGCCGGGCAAAGGCCCATCCATCCTTGAGATGATATTCGTCAAACGCGGCAGTGGGGAAATAGGCGTGGGTAAATCCCAGCCAATCCGCTTCCGGTAAGCGGTAGATGGCGAACAGCACGTCGCCCCACTGCGCGACACGAGGCAAAACACCGTTCCCCAGCCAGAGGTTTGGCACGTGCGCGTCATCCGCGCGCATACACACCGGGTGATTGGTGAAAACCAGCGCGTCAGGTCCCAGGGTGGCCTGCCAGATATGCTCTCCGCGGCCAGCCTGACCTGGATAATAATCCTGTGCCGAAGATAACTGAAAGTCGGCTGTGCGGTAAGAGACTTTGTTGACCCGCCAGTCTGAGGCGGCGCGCGTCTCCAGGTTCTCAAAGGGTTGGCTGTGCTGTTCTCGACTCCACAGCACCGGCAGGGGATCATGGGTAATTCGTGAAATCAGCTCTGGCAGTTGGTATTGATCGCAGCAGGCCAGGCTAACCGTTCCCATGACAGCATCGTTAAGATTGCCCAGTCCCCACAGGAGGCGAGAGATGCCTGAAGTGGCTTCTAACCGGGCGCTGAGAATCCCGGCGGTTTGGCCTGACCCTCTGCTGGAACCATACATTCCCTGGAAAGCGTTGACTGCCAGGCTGAAGAAGATTTTATCCAGCAGAACAGCAGCCAGCTCACTTACCGAGTTCTGACTTAGCCAGGTCGATCAGGTGTGTCAGCGCCAGGACGGATGCTTCGACCCCGCTGGGTGAATCCCATTCCCGAAACCCAAACATGCCGCGCTGGCGCATCCACGCCAGCGCCATCTGTTCGCCATGTTTCCGGTGCCAACTGCCGGGTTGGCCTGAGTTTGAAAAGACTTGATCTGGCAAAAGCTGCCCCGCCAGGATCTCACTGGCATGGAAAAGAATCTGGCGGCTTTCTGTGTCGAAGTCCATGCCATCTTCGCCCGGTTCATCTTTCCAATAGCGGTAGGTGGAGATGGCTTCTACAATGGAAGGCTCCAGTTCTTTGAAGAAAGACCTTCTTTTCCCAAAGCGCATCAGCATTCCCAGGAACCCTAACAGGTCACTTACCGAGCCATCCCAGCGATGTTGGATCCGCAGAAGGGCAGCCTGGAGGATCTTGCGGTCAATGTGATCCCAACTGTGGATCTTCATCTTTGCTATTTCGCAGAAAAGACTGTCACTGCGCCGCTGCGCAGTATCTTGCAGGGCTTCTTGTTTACGAGCGGCGTAGGTTTTGGGGACTTTGAGCGAGAAAGGTGAACGCACGACATAAAGAAGTTCTTTACGCTCAAATTGAAGATTCTTCAGGTAGTACAGGCCGGCCGGTGAGAGCAAGGCCAGGTGGTGCGGCCCGCTGCGCAGTGGATAGGTGCGCGCCAATTCCGCCTCAGCAGCGGGACCTACGATCTTTGTGCCTTCCTCAAAGATATTCCCTGCCGGGCTCTGAATGCGAAAGGTAATTTCATCGGAAGTATCCAGGTGCTTGGAAAAGTGCAAGGAGACCGGCTCGTTGCGGTTGTACCGATCGCCCTCCAGGTAGCCGTAGACGTAGCGATCCAGGTAGGCGCTTTCAACAATTCTTTCGAGCGCAGCCCGTTTCTCAAGATACTCCGCTTCGATCTCGGTGGGCAGCGTAACTTTGATTCCGGTCAGATCCTCACCGCTGAGGTGCAGCGCGAGCAGGTGGCGCGTCTCTCTCTCGCCAATTGTGACCAACCGCACGAGAATTTCATTGTCGCTTGAGTGGAGAACGACCGGAAAGGATGCGCTCAGACGGGCTTGTTCGCCAGGCGTGCCCTGCCGGAAGGTGTGCTGTCCATTAAACCAAAGATCCGCCAGCCCAGTGGTAGTCCACTGCAACGTCACTTCCTTCTCTATCGGGCTGTGGAGATTGACATAAGCGTAAGCTGCCAGCCCGGCGCGAACCGGGTAGCTGCGGGTAAAGTCTACCAGGTGATCTTCACGACAGCGATAATAGCGCCACGTGTTGTGGGGGTCTTGCGGGTAGCTGCCATCCACTGGGCCAAGATCCACTGGAGATTCAGTGACTCCAGGGGCTGCGACTGGAAACTGCCGGATTAATTGCCGCGTGAAATCTGCTCGGGAGGCAGAGGGTGGTATGGAAACCTCCAGCGGACCCGCTGCGAGCCAGTGATGCACATATCCTTCTGCAAGCGGGTATCTCAGGTAAGAAATCATTCGTGTTCATCCTCGAATAGGACTAGAATTAGAGCTTATCCCAAAAAATTTTGCGGGTCTGGCCGGCGTGACTGATGAAACACATAGGCCAAGTTTTTTGGATAGCAGCTAGAATTCTCAGTCAGTGTATTGATTGTGGGTGACATGGTTTGAAGCCGGGCTGCATAACCAGTCTGAGATGATTTTTATGAGTATAACATAGGAGATCTGATGAGCTTACGTTCTGAAAACTTACTGCCCAGTGACAAAGTGCGAGCCGCCTTTCCTGTCTTAGCTGAAGTCCGCTATTTGAACGTGGGGACTTATGGGATTATGCCAGAACCAGCCTTGAAGGAATACCAGGCGATTCAGGCAGAGTTTGAGCGGAGAGGGGTCGCTTCAGATGGGACTTTTGGCCGGAAGACTGAAGAGGCGCGCGCGCGGATTGCTGGGTTAATCGGGGCGAGTAAAGAAGAGATCGCTTTTACGAGGAACGCAACCGATGGAATTAACCTGACGCTGGCAGGCATCGATTGGCAGCCGGGGGACGAAGTGATTACCACCGATCAGGAGCACGAGGCGATGATCCATCCCCTGCTTTACCTGCATCAAACGAAAGGGATCGAGGTTAAGCTGCTGGAAGTCTCCTCGAAAGCGGAGGAAATGCTTGAGCGCCTGGAAGGGGCCTATTCATCGAAAACGCGCCTCATCGCCATGAGCCTGGTCTCCTGTGAGACCGGAACCCGGCTGCCGGCTCAGGCAATCAGCAGGTGGGCCGCCGATCGAAACCTGCTCACACTCTTTGATGGGGCGCAGGTCTCGGGCGTGTTCCCGTTGAATGTGCGCGAAATGGGCTTTGATTTCTATGCTTCCAATGGGCATAAGTGGTTGAGCGGGCCGAAAGGCACCGGGTTCTTCTATGGGAAGCTGGACCAGCTGCCGCGCTTATCTCCGGCGCACGTGGGGGCTGGCTCACTTCAGCGGGTGGATATTCCTGCGCGGGCTGCTGAGGCATTTCTCACCGCGCAGCGCTTTGAGTTTGGCACCCGGGCCTGGCCTGGGCAGGCTGGTTTGTGCGGCAGCCTGGACTGGTTTGAAAGCCTGGGAT
The DNA here is from genome assembly GCA_963791025.1 of uncultured Chloroflexia bacterium. GTDB lineage: Bacteria > Chloroflexota > Anaerolineae > Anaerolineales > Anaerolineaceae > DSYU01. The sequence goes on from CAWBQF010000003.1 coordinate 227,601, forward strand.
GGCAGCAGGTGTATGATCACATCGCGGCGTTGAGCCAGTACCTGAAAGAGTGCATCTTAGCCCAGCCTTATCTGCGGCTGCTGTCGCCATTCGCCTTCGAGGAATCGTCTGGGTTGGTGACGTTTGTGATCGAGGGGCATGTGGCCGGCGAGGTCAGCAAGGCGCTGCGTGAGAAAGACAGGATTTATACGCGGGTTATTCCGCACTATAACGCGCTGCGCATCTCAACCGCCCACTTTAATATCCCTGAAGAAGTTGATATTCTCATGGACGCCGTAGATCAGGTTCACGGCTAGACCAGAGCGGGGCCAGCCATAACGCCAGTCTTCACCCTTTCCTTTTCTGTCGAGGGGCGGCGAAGCGCGGAAGACTCTCAAGACGATCGGCGGAACCAGTGTAGAAAAGCGCTGTGGAAGCAGGAGAAAGCTGGATGTTAAACGTGGAAGTGTCGCGCGCGATCGGGCAGTCATTGTAGAGATCGTAAACCACCTGAACAGGATGCGGAAGCTTAAATTCGCGCGGGCCTCCAGATACGGTGTGGACGGCGAGCAGGTCGGAGGCAGCATATAAAACATCCCCGGCTTCGTTGTAAAGATGCACCTTTGCGTGGCGAGCGATGCCGCGCAGCAGTGGGGCAGGAACACCCGGCGTAGCCACGTAGATCGAAGTCCAGGCGGGTTCGCCGGAGGGGCCTGGGGCAAAGGTTTTGACGCCCATGCCAGGTTTGCAGCGGCCTGATGAATAAACCACCTGTCCCAGGTTGGTGGCCTTAGGATCTTCCAGGTGGAAAATCGGGCCGATTGGATGCGTGCTGCCCCAAAACATATCCTGCGACAGGCCCTGAGTGATGGGGTGGGTAAAGTCGGTGATATGCATGAAAGGCCCCCAGTAACACTCGCCCTTGCCAAAGTGGAAACCGGTGAGATCGGTCATGTTGTCCAGATCGATGGGGTTGGCAGAGTTGGTGTTAATGTAGCCAGGGGCATAGAGCCACAGCGCAACCCGGCCTTCTTTTCGGAGAATACGCTTGAGGGCTTCCCGGCGGGCGTGGCTGAGGTGGAAGGGGTTGAGAAAGATGTACAGCTTATAGGGAGGTAACCGGTTTTCCAGCAGGTCATCCAGCAGGTATAAGTCATGTGGCGCGCCGAAGCGGTTGAGGTTTACCACTCGCTGCTGCCAGATGAGCGGCAGACTGAGGTTGTTGCGGTTGGTCTGGTAGAAGAAGGATTTATCGTCAAGGAAGACGGCGACTTCTGCCGAGGGAGAACGGTCAAGCTGTAGAGACCACTGGCCCAGGGCCTGATAGTGTTCCAGCCAGGCATGGGCCTGGTCGACAATCGCGGGGTCTTCGCGAAAAGCGCTGGTTTCCAGCCAGGTGATGCCCAGGCTGTGCGTCATCACCTGAGCAAAGTTCCGCTGGTAGATGGCGATACTGTTCTCGGTTGTCTGCATGCGCCCGCCCGGATCGAAGTTGTTGTGCATTAGAGAGTCTTCTTCCAAAAGGTAGAGCTTATTATGGACACGCAGCGATTCGGTGGGCTGCATGGGCAGGCCATCGCCACCCACGCCGCGGAAGCCATAACTATAGGGGCTCACGAAGAAATCCACATCGGGTGAACGCAGCGCTTTCTTTAGCCCGAGATGACCGCTGCGCTGGGTGGTGGCAATCTCTGCATTGTCTATCGTGCCGTAATTGTTGTTGAAGAAGCTGTCATTCCATGAGAGTTCCATCAGATAGCCAAAGAAGGCTCCCGCCAGTTTCTCGCCGTGCGTGACCTCTTTGACGGTGTGGCAGAAGCCGATCAGGGCATCCGCGCTCAACTCAGCATAGCAGTCATAAAAGTCAATTACCTTTTGTTCACGGGCAGGATCGCGGAAGAGGAAGTGCGTGGTGTTCTTCTGTTCCTCAGCGGAGGGGACCTGGGCTGTATCAAAGGTGACTTCTGGCTCCGCCCAAGCGCGTTGCAGCGCAGCGGCGTCGTCGTGGTAGCGCTGGCGGAGCCAGGCGCGAAAGCGCCGCCGCATCGGTGGGCTGTAGTCCCCATAGTTGAGGTCCATTGAGGACCAGTCCTTGATCCACTCGCCACAGGTGCCGGTAGCGATCTGGTAAGCAATGACGCGATCGTACAGGCCTGCGGAGCGCAGGTGTTCAATGTACGCTTTTAGCAGGTCTTTTACCTGAGACTGCCAGACGGTAGAGGCGAATGACGCTGAAATTTTCGTCCCATCCGAAAGCACTTCTAATTCTTCCGGGTAGGTCTGGTTCCACCAGTCGTTCAGCAAATAGCGCGTCTCAAAGCCCATTCGCAGGAGGAAGAGGGCCTGCGGGTCAGCATCGACGACCTCCTGCAAGCGAGGGGCCGTGACCGTAAAGTCATAGTGCCCTTCTCTGCCTGGGCCAGGCCCACACCATTCTGGGCCAAGCGCATCGATGGAGTAGATGTGAATCCCGGCTCCGGCATAAACACGCATGATCGCGTTGTTATCGTCGCGGAAGTTGGGGTCCAGCGAACCGAGAAGCTGGATGCCCCCGAATATAGGCTGGTCATCCAGGAATATGGTGGGCGCGCCATGATAGTCTCTCATCTGAGCTTTCATATGATCCTTCAGCCTTTCTCGTCTGGAATAGCTGCTGCGGTTAGTGCTGGGAACTTTAATTCCTGGCTATGTTTTTAAGTCAATTCTCTCTGTAATCATATAAATTCTTACCAGAAAGGTCAACTTTACTTTGTTAACGGAATCGCTTTTGTTTCTGGTTGTCAGCGATCCGCGTTTTGAAAACGCCTTTCCTGATTGACTTTCTCAAACAAATTTTCTATAATCAACAATGACTAATTAAGTAACAAATATCCATAATAAATCAGGACACATCTGCTCAAGAGGGTGACGGGGGTGACGGAGATGTGGATAGGAAATGACTGTCACATCTGGTATTTCAATGCCATTACAAACTATGACTTATACCATTGAGGTCGATCAACTTACCAAAACTTACCAGGTCTCTGAACGAGAGGGTGGCTTCGGCGCGGCAGTGCGCGGCTTCTTCCACCGTAAGTTCAACGATGTCCACGCGGTTCAACAGGTGAACTTCCAGATTAAACCAGGAGAGATTGTGGGATTTCTCGGTCCAAACGGCGCTGGCAAGACGACTACGCTCAAGATGCTCTCTGGCTTGCTGCATCCTACGGCTGGGAAAGCGAATGTTCTTGGCTTTGTGCCGTGGGAAAGGAAGCGCGATTACCTGAAGTCCATGACGCTGGTGATGGGCCAGCGCAGCCGCCTCTCCTGGGATATTCCGGCTGCCGATTCGCTCCTCCTGAACCAGGCGATTTACCGAATCCCGGACGCTGAATATCTGAGCAGCCTCAAAGAGCTGGATGAACTGCTGGAACTATCTCCAATTCTCAAAAAACCAGTACGCAACCTCTCGCTGGGCGAGCGCATGAAAGCTGAACTTGCCAGCGGACTGCTTCATCGTCCAAAGGTGCTGTTTCTCGATGAACCGACGATTGGCCTGGATATCAGCGCTCAGGCGCGTATTCGGGCTTTTCTACGGGAGTATAACCGCCGCACCGGCGCCACCATTCTCCTCACCAGCCATTACATGGCGGATGTAGTCGCCTTATGCGAGCGGATTATCATTATCCATCACGGCCTGCTCAAGTATGATGGATCTATCCACGATCTTTCCCGGCGCATTGCGCCCTTTAAGCTGATCGGCGTCGCGCTGGGCGACCCTTGTCCCTGTGACCTGACTCCATACGGTACGCCAGTGAAAGGCAGCAGCAACGGAGAAGAGAATGGGAGCAAACACTATGTCCAGGTTCCCACCGGAGAGGTCGCCGCGATCACTGCGCGCATGTTAGCCAATCTCCCGATCCATGACCTGACTATTGAAGATCCGCCCATCGAATCTGTCATTGAGCGCGCTTTTCAGGAATAAGATGCTCAAAATCTACCTGCGTTTCTGGCAAGTAAACTGGGCCGAGCAGTGGCAGTACCGGGCGAACCTGCTCATGTACCTGTTCTACTGGCTGGTGTCTCCCATCGTCTACCTGGCTGTTTGGGTCACGATCGCCAACAGCCAGGGCAGCGTGCAAGGCCTCACAGCCAATGACTTTATCGCCTACTACCTGACCCTCCTGGTGGTAGACCAGCTTACCAGTGAGATTACGATCCATATCCTGGCCTATAAGATACAAGATGGCACCCTCTCGGGGGAACTGCTGCGCCCGATTCACCCTATTATTACTGGCGCGCTGGTGAACAACGTTGCCTTTAAAGTCCTCAACCTGCTGGCTTTCATCCCGATCTGGATTGTTCTCTTCCTGCTGTTCCGTCCGGATTACAGCAGTGTTACCCTTGCTTCGATCTTGCTTTCCATTCCAGGCATTCTCATCGGTTTCTGGCTTAACTTTCTGCTGGGGGCGATGATTACCTGTATGGCCTTCTGGACCACGCGCGTTTATTCGGTCTCACAGTTCTTCTACATGATCGTTATTTTGCTGTCGGGGCAGTTTGTCCCGCTGCAGTTGATGCCGACCACCATCCAGACGATTGCCCACTTCCTGCCGTTCCAGATGTTCCGCTTTGTCCCAATCGAAATTATCCTCAACCGCCTGCCGTTCGAGACGATCTTGCGAGATTATGCTTTCAGTCTGGCCTGGCTGGTGATCTTCCAAATTCTCTTTGCCTGGGTATGGCGCGAGGGAGTAAAACGTTTCTCGGCAGTGGGGGCCTGAATCGAACCATGCACCAATTACGCCTGCTTTCTGCCTTTTTTAAAGTGAACCTGCAAATGGCGCTGGCTTATCGCGTCGATACCGTCGTGAACATCCTCCTTGAAGTGCTGCAGTTGGCCTGGGAACTGCTCGGACTGGCGATTATCTTTAGCAACACTCAGTCTTTGGGCGGCTGGAACCTGGGGGATTTGATCGCGCTGCTCGGTGTCTTCCACCTGGTTAACGCCCTGATGACGGTGCTGATCTGGCCGAACACGGAGAAGTTCAACACCAGCGTGCGCGACGGCACCCTCGACTATACCCTCTTACAGCCAGCCGACAGTATGTTTCTGGTGACCTTCTCGCGGATGGTGATCTGGCGGGTTTGGGATATTCTTCTTGGAGGCGTATTGATTGTTGTTGGCATTCAGATGAGCGGGCGGGCAGCCTCACCTGTCCAGTTGTTCAGCTTCCTGCTCCTTTCGGCTACTGGCTCCATCATCCTCTACAGCCTGTGGATTGTGATGATCGCCGCTACGTTCTGGTTCACCAAATTCGACAACAATGTCACGATCCTCCAGGCGCTGCTCGACACCGGGCGTTACCCTGTCACTATCTATCCGGTCTGGCTGCGGCTCATCGTCACTTTTCTGATTCCGATTGCTGCCGCGACTACCATCCCCCTCCAGGCACTGCGCGGAGAACTCACTGCCTTGCAAATCCTGCTCTTTTTGGTGATTAGTGTGGCTAGTTTTTTGCTGGCATCTCGTGTTTGGAAGGTTGGTGTCCGGAAGTACTCTGGCGCGTCGAGTTTAACTTTCGGAAGAAGGTCTATCCGAACTGGCCCCTACGAGGTAGATTACAATGAGCCTGCCCACTTTCTGGTGGGCAGGCTCATTGCATATCAGCTGGATAAAAGATCGTAAGAACGAGTGAATCAGGCTTACAGGTGCATCACGTATGGTTGATCGAGGCCAAGCACCTCTTCTACTACCGGCATCCACTCGCTAATGGCGATTTTCTGCGGGCATTTCCCTTCGCATTCCTGACACTGGATGCACTGCGCAGCTTTGGAGGCGTCGTCGATCCACTTCTTGTAGCCGCTGCGGGCGTTGTCATGGTCATGGTACATGGCGCCCTGATTGTAGATATCGAAGTTGCGGGGAATGTTCACGCCGTTGGGGCAGGGCAAACAGTACTCGCACTTGGTGCAGGGGATGGGGTTTAACTGCATTAAGTTCTCGCGTATGGTCTCAATCAGGGTTACTTCTTCCGGTTTCAACATTCCGACCCCGGCGGTTTGCGCAGAAGCGATATTCTCTTCAACCTGCTGCATGGTGCTCATCCCGCTCAGCACTACAGAGACTTCGGGCTGGTTCCACAGCCACTGCAGCGCCCAGTCTGCTGGCGTGTGTTTGGTCGCGGCTGTATCCCAGACCGGATCGAGGGCGGGAATATGGCGGGCCAGCTTGCCACCCAGCAAGGGTTCCATCACCACCACTGCCAGTCCTTTTGAAGCGGCGTACCGCAACCCTTCGGTTCCGGCCTGGTTTTCGACATCCACATAGTTGTACTGAATCTGGCAGAAGGTCCAGTTATTGTAACCATCGACGATTTCTTTAAAGGTGTCCAGATTGTCGTGGAATGAGAAGCCGATATGGCGAATGCGCCCATCGGCCAGAGCTGCTTCGGCGCGGCTGAGAAGGTCCAGGTCAACGACCTTCTTCCACGAGTCCTTGCTTAAAGCGTGCATCAGGTAGAAATCGATGTGATCGGTTTGTAGTTTTTCAAGCTGTTCGTTAAGCAGTTTATCGAAATCGGCGGTCTCATTCACCAGCCAGACTGGCAGCTTGGTAGCCAGGTTTACCTTTTGGCGATAACCCTCTTGAAGCGCTTTCCCGACGGCAATCTCACTCATCTTTTCGTGATAGCCATAGGCCGTATCGATATAATTCACCCCGTGATCGATCGCATAATGGATCATGCGGTTTGCTTCGGCCTGATCAATGCTGCCGCTCTTGCCGTCGATAATCGGCAGCCGCATGCAGCCGAACCCAAGCGCTGAGATCTGCGTGTCCAGTTTTCCAAACTTCCGGTAGTTCATTGGTAAATCCTCTCCCAAAATAAATAAAATAGCTTTCGCTCTGACCAGTTTCAATCTCTACGTATTGGAAACCCTGATCGTTACTTGCTCCATTATTGAAGCTCACGCGCAAGGACAGACGGACTCCCTGCGCGGTGGGCGACTTAAGGCCTTGCTTTGATATCCATAACGATTCCTGATGTGTGTCCATTCTAAACCTTCGAGCTAACTCGAAGTCAATGGTTTGGCTTAGGTTTCCTGGTTTTGTGCGGGCAGAGGGTGAGATTGAAGGACACTCAAGAATCCCCCGATCCGATTACCCTGGAGTATACTCTAACGTGTACACTTATGCAGATAACGGAAATTGAGGAGGTTGTGAATCATGGTATACACGATTAAACAGGCGGCGGAAAAGTTTAGCCTTACAGCCCATACGCTGCGCTATTACGATAAAGAGGGTTTGCTGCCGTTTGTGGAGCGAGATCAGGCTGGCAACCGCTTATTTACCGAAAACAACCTGGAATGGCTCGCTCTGATCTGCTGCCTCAAGAACTCGGGTATGCCCCTCAAACAAATTCGGGAATATATCCAGTGTTGTATGCAAGGGGATACTACCCTGGAGGTACGCAGGCAAATCCTTACTGCGCATCGCCAGGAAGTCGTCAAGCAAATCGAAGCGTTAAACCGTAACCTTGAAAAGATCGACTATAAGATCGAACATTACAATACGGCTTGTAATGTGTATGTCGAGGAACCAGAAGTGCTTTCCGCTTCAGATTAGCGCAATATCCGCTCTGCGATTTTTCGGGTTTGCCCATTCCATCCTGTCAGGTTTTACGACTAAAGGAAAATAGAACACCATGAGCGCTTCATCCCAACTGTACGCCCTCGATTTATTTGCGAACCAAACTGATGTCGGTTCCGTCCATTCTCCTGGTTCATACAAATATGATCCTGAACAGCAAGTCTATACAGCTGCTGGAGCCGGGGCTAATATTTGGGGGGACCACGATGACTTCCACTTTGTATGGCGGCGGATGCGCGGAAATTTCATTGCTACCACGCGAGCCGCATTTATCGGCGAGGGAGTCAACCCGCACCGTAAACTTGGCTGGATGGCGCGCGCCAGCCTTGCGGCCAATTCGCCTGAGGTATGTACCGGGATTCACGGCGATGGGCTGCTGTCCCTCCAATACCGGCGAACCCAGGGGGGAATTACAGAGGAAGTGAAGGCTTCGCTGAATGGCGCGGATGTGATTCAACTGGAGCGGGAAGGAACCACTTATCGCATGTCGGTGGCGCGCTTTGGCGAGCCGTTTACGACCGTCGAGATCAGTGAGATGGATCTGGGCGAGGAGGTTTACCTCGGTTTGTTTGTATGTTCGCATGAGGACGAGGTGCTGGAGAAAGCGACTTTCCAGGATGTCCGCATTGTGGCGCCGGTGAAGGCGGGTTTCAATCGAGAGAAGGATCCCTTCGGCAGCCGTATGGAGATCCTGGATATGGCGAGCGGTCATCGTCAGATCATTTACAGCACGGACGATGTGTTTGAGGCCCCTAACTGGATGCGGGATGGTCAGGCACTGATCTACAATAGCGGCGGGCACTTGTACCAGTTCGACCTGGAAACGAAAACACCGGCGCTGATTGATACCGGCGATGTCATTCACAACAACAACGACCACGTCCTTTCGTTCGATGGGAGCATGCTCGCCATCAGCAGCCAGTCTGCGAAAGAACATCATTCTGTCGTTTATACGGTTCCAGTGACGGGTGGACAGCCAAAGCAGATTACCCCAACCGGGCCTTCTTACCTGCATGGATGGTCGCCAGATGGCAAGTTCCTGGTTTTCACCGGGATGCGCGGCGGCGTTTACGATATTTACCGCGTCCCAACCGAGGGCGGTGAAGAAACGCGGCTGACGACTGAGCTTGGATTGGATGATGGGCCTGAATATACGCCGGATGGGGAATATATCTACTTCAACTCTGTTCGCAGCGGACGGATGCAGATCTGGCGGATGAAGCCCGACGGCAGCGATCAAGAACAACTGACTGACGACGCCTATAACAACTGGTTCCCGCACATCTCGCCTGATGGACAGTCGATCATCTTTGTGACCTACCTGATCGGCGAAGTGGATCCGAGTGACCATCCTGCCGCAAAACGGGTCTATCTCCGTGTGATGCCACGGGATGGGGGCACGCCCAAAGTGGTGGCCTATCTGTACGGCGGCCAGGGGACGATGAATGTGCCTTCCTGGTCACCAGATGGGAAAAAGGTGGCTTTCGTCAGTAATACTGTGCCATTTGCAGAGTAGGTCTTTTTGTGGAGCCACTCCGTAAAAGGGGGAAATGGAGTGTGATCAAAAAGAAAACGCTGGGCCTGCGTTCAGCCTGGCGGGCGCAAGCCAATGCCGAGGAAGAGCGGGATGTTTTGACCCAGGCCGACGGTAAGCATGCCATGATGCCCATACGCCTGTTCGGCGCACAGTAAAGGCGCGCTCACGCGCTGGTACAGATCGGGATCCCAGCCCATATGCTCCGCTGTGGTGCATAGGGCTTGCAGAATGGACCGATCCCGCCCAAATAGCTGGTGGGCGGGTAAGAAGAAGGAGAAGGTTACTGGCCCGCCTTGCAGATCGAAAGCGTAACTGAAGCCGTACTTGCTGAAGACTTCTGGTCTGAGTGCATTAGAGGTCAGGCTTTGGATGAACGCAATCAATTCGGCGCTGCGTTCTTGCAGGCCCACCCGCTTAAGCAGGAGCCCCAGTGGATATAGTTCTGCCTGGAAAACGCGGAAGTACAACTCCAGGCGTTGTTTGACCGGTTCGCAGCCGACCATGCGCAGTTGGCACGGCTGGTTAGCCAGCAGGGGCTGGCTGCCGAGCAGCCCCTGGACGAGTGCTCTGGCTTCGGCGGCGTCTGGGTCTGGCACTTCCGCGTACAATTTGTACCGGTCTGAAGCAGCATCGTGCCGCCCACCGATCCAGGCCCCATAGGAGAGTTCCCGGTTGTGCTGCAGTGCTTCAAGCTGAGTCAGCAAATTCTCCGGGACGGCCTGTCCAAAAGCGCGCAGCTGTCGCTGGACCATTCGCAGGCGTTTTGCATTCTGCACTTCTGGTCCGGCGACCTCGGTGGTGTAGCGCACGGCCTGGTCGGTTGAAGTAAAAGTGAACTCGACCGGATAACCGTGTTTGGTCAGGCTGCTAAACTTCCATGCCACCGCTGACCAGTTGGAATGCTGGAGACGCTTTAACAGAGATGCCAGGGATTGGGTGGCCCTGGCGGTCTGGGTGGGCAGCGCCTTTTCCAGCGCCGCCAGGGCCTGTTCGACTGGGTGACCATTTTGCGCGGCTGTATTCAACATCCTTATCCCACTTTCACAACGATTTCAAGGCGCGCAGTTTCTCCGCGCTCAACTGCGGTTTGTTTGGTCTGGCTGGGAAAGCCTTCTGCATTAATCAAGAGGGTGTAGCTTCCCGGCAGCAGCCCGCCGAATTGAAATGCTCCCTGCTGATTGGTCAGTGCGGCGATATCAGGGTGCGGCGGGCTGTCGCCGGTGATCATGACTACCGCTCCGGAGACCGGCTGTCCTTGCGGAGTGAGCACCACGCCAGCGATTTGGCTTTCAGCGCCAAAGTTTACCTGGGTCAACGTCGATTCCTCCTGTCTATTCGTAGATTATGGATTGAACGTTTTCCAGTTCACCAGGTTTTGATAAACATCGGTGGTGATGCGCGTGCCAGAGTTGCCGCTGGACTGCCCATTGGTATGGATCGCCACGCCGTAGCGGTTGCCGTCCTGATACATCCACACCGGCGAACCACTTTGACCGCCGACTGTATCCACCGTATAGGTGATCTTGCGTTCGTCCACTTCGGTCACTTTGTCCGAGTGGAACCACTGCGTCCCGGCGGGCTTATCGCCCGGATACCCGGCGATGTTGACCGGCTGGCCTTTCAACTGATCGTCACTGTAGTTCACGAACCCGAACCACCCAACCTGGTTGCCCAGCGCGCCGCTCTCTGGCAGGAGGATGACGCCATAGTCATAGTCGGTATTGTTGTCCTGGGTCCAGCCCTGCACGCTGCGCAGGTCACTGGAAACGCACGACCCATAAGGCCGGTTCGCCCCATTCCGTCCGGGAATAACCTCGATAGAACTCGCCCAGCCGCCGTGCTGGCTCATATAGACGCAGTGCCCGGCTGTGACAACGGTGCGTGGGCCGATCAGCCAGCCAGAGCCAATCCAGTTGCTGCCATCATTGGCGGTGATCAGCAGCGAGCAGATGCAGCGCCAGGGGTAATCGGTGGTAGCGCCTACCTGCACCCGGTCGTCGGTGGGGCCGATGATGACTTCTAGTACGGGCTGGTCGCTGGGCTGAGTTCGCAGCAAGGCCCGCGTAACGGGGTTGCTGAACTCCGCGTACCAGGCGTCCAGCAGGCGCTCGCTGCCCGCCGTGGCTGATTCTGTGGATTCGGTCGGAGCGGCCGGCTGCTGGGTCATTACTTCCATTTGATTCTCGGCGGCGGGCGCGCCTTCACTGCCATACGAGGGCCGCGCCGCCAGGACGTTGATCAGCGCGCCTTCATTCGAGACCGGCGTGTGGGGTCCTGTAGTGACTGGGCCTCGCATTGGAACGAGGCTGCGCGGTCGAAGAACCTCTTGCGCTACTTCGCGGTGATATATTTCGCGGACGCGCTCATGCAATCCAGGGTTGGTTTTTACTGCGTTCGGCATTTTTACCTCCAGACATCAACATAAGATGGTGAATATGGGTTGGTATGGGGAGGAAGCAGGCTGCGCTCCTCCCCAGATATCCTTACGGACCGACAAAGATTAACGTCTCGTCTGTTTCCACGAAGGCGTCTCGCCGCACTTGATTATCCTGCCCCAGGAAGGTCAGGCGGTAACGGAAGCGGTTTTGGGCAGCGTTCAGCAGCGCGATGCGCAGCGTGGCCGCGTCGGTAGAGTCACTGTGCATCAACAGGCGTTCCTTGCGCTGGTAATGATTGGCTGCGTCCTCGTATTCAACGTCGATGAAAACGGTTTTGATGGCGGCTGGGTCGAAGATCGGTTCAAACAGCAGATTGAGCGCGGTTTCGAAAGGATCATCGACGGGCAGCATGGTTAATTGGGATGACTTTTCAGGTCCTGTCACTTCAGCGCCAGTCGTCAGGTGATGGACGAAGTGATAGGTGTAGGTGCGAGCGGATGGGTCGCTCAGTCGCAGCCGCCAGAACTGCGGCTCTGAATTTGGGCGGACTGTGATGCGGTTTTCTGTGACCCAGCCGCCGGGATCTTGATAGTGCAGGTGAACGTCAGTCGATTCGACGATGCCAGCGTCAATCTCACCGGGGAACAGCTTGATTTCCATGAATCCAAGCGTATCGAACGGGTTGACAGTCAGCGTGCGGTCGTTCGTGCGCTGCGCCGGAAGATCGTAGGCGAATTTTTCACCTGTCCAACCGGAGAGCGGGTCGAAGTGATACTGAACCTGGTAGCTGTAGTCTGTGTCGAAAGTTTTGTTGATGAAGGTGCTGAAGGACTTTACCCCAGGGTCAGTGTCACTGAAAACAAAGTCGGCGTGTTCGTGGTCGGCTGGGTCGATCGGGTCGCCGTAATCGACGGCAACCTGGGCTGAGGTGAGTCCAATTCGCTGGAACTGAATCGGCGCTTCGGCCTGGATGGCGAGCTTTTTGAAGAAAAGATCATCTGTGTCGACGGCAAAGAAGTGTTTATCTTTCTCCAGGCCATCCACCAGCAGTCCGATCAAGCCCTGCGGCGCGTATGAGCGTTGAACAGCTTCGCTGCGGTGATAGCTGATCGTGAGGGTCTTAAGTTCTTCCTGTTTCACCATGCCAAGTTTGAAGTTAATGCTGACACCTAATCCGGCACCGCTGTTGCCACTGCCGCTGTTCCCGCCGTTCGACGAGCCGCCATTGTGCGCTGTTCCCCCATTGGCGCTGCCGGTTGAACCACCGGTGTTCGTAGGGGTCGTGTGACTTCCATCGCCGCCAGCCGGGGCCGCGGCTGCCGGGCGTGCGAGCTGCGCTGTGACGACGGCTTTTTCCCCGGTGATTGTTACGACGCGGTCGCGCTGGTCACCTACGCGCCCCTGGTCGCGGGCCACACTGTGCCCGTGTGCTGCGCCACCGGTTCCTTGCGCCAGTGCGCCGATGACGCCTGCTGCCGCATCACGCCGGCGCTGGGTCAGATCCTGATTGTGCCGCTGTTTTTCTGGCGAGTCATCCCCTTCAAAGCTGGCATAAGCGTCGATCACTACTTGTTTCGTTCCTGCGGTATCCAGCAGTTCATTCCGTACCCAACTGCGCAGCGCATTCGGGCCCGTCATGGATGCGTTAGGCGCCGGGTTTTCGGTTCCATCGCTGGCCCGGAAGCGGGTGTCATTGGCGCTGTTGTTCAAGTAACTTTGGTAGAGCGCGCCCGGCGGCTGCACGGACCAACCACTGCTGGCGGGTTCATCGAAGTCAAAGTATAGGTGGAAGGTGTCGGAGTAGTCCGCTTCAATATTCAGCGTTGTACCCAATGGAACATCCAGGGTTAACTGCCGCCCGGATAGGCTTTGCTCCTGCCCATTGACCCGCACTACCGGAGGGGCACTGCCGCCGGCGAAGGTGAGGGTTTCTGATGTGCCGGCGCTGGCTGGTGTATGTTGCACCTGATAGCCTTGCGGAAGTGGGTCTGGACGCCGGTTTGTGATTGTCAAGCTGGCTGGTTGGCGTTCGGCTGCTTCTAACACGGCTGTGGCGACCGATCTGGTAACCGCCGCACCCACCTCTTCATGGGGGGGCCCGCTTGAACTGCCCCCAGTGGAGCCGCTGCCAGAGGAACCACTCGCGCCGCCTGATGAAGCGCCGCCGCCAGAAGAACTGCCTGCGCCGCTGCTGCCAGAAGACCCGCTTGAACTGCCGGATGATCCACTGCCAGAAGAGCTGCCTGAATTACCGGAGGATCCACTCCCACTACCAGAAGAACCATTCCCATTTCCGGAATGACCGTCAGAACTGCTGCTCCCGCCGGTGTTGGTGCTGCCAGAACTGGTTCCACCGTGATTACCGCTGTTCGACGCGCCTGCCAGCAGGTTGCCCAGCTGGTTGGCGATCTGTCCCAACGGATTCCCCGCGTTACCGCTGTTGTTCACCTGGATGGGGGTCAGGGTCGGTTCAAACCACTTTGAGAGCAAATTGTTCTTGAAGAAGTCCAGCACTTCCTTTTCTTTTTGGTCCCGGTCAGCGGCGCTGGAAGCGTTGATCACGTTGATCTTGATGGCGCCATCCTGCTTTAACTTTTCAAAAGCCAGGTCGATATCTACGCCAACATACACCGGAATCCCTTCAACCGGCACACCTACTCCACCCGCGAGGCCCAGGCGGAAATAATCGTGGATTCGTTTGAAATCGGCTGTAATCTCCACATCTAAAGCCGGGGAAAGGGCCGTAAACTTGAGATCGTAAATGACGCCGATTGGCAGCCCACCGCCGCTGAAAACTGTCTTCAAGATGGTAGCCCCTTCCTCACTGAGCACCAGGCTGAAAACGGCTGATTCATCGCCTTGCAGGCTGGGCGTTCGCGCGCCGAGGATATGTTCCACAGCGTTGAAACTGCCTCCCGGCGCAGCATCGGCGCTGGTTCCACCGCTTCCCTGTACATTAAGCGCGACTACTTCCACAGTGCCTGAGTCAAAGGGTACAACCGATAGGCGCGGCGTCCCTTCCGCGAGAGAAGACAGGCGGGCCAGAATACGCTGTTCCAGATCGGGTTCCAGCTTCAGGTTGACTTCAAAGCTCAGGAAACCGCCGCCGGAAACGCCTTCCACCACAGCTTTGGGCCGGTATTCAATCAATGTGAACTGGGGAGTTTCGTCCGGTCCGCGCCGGGCCAGTTGGACCGGTCCAGGCAGATACCAGAACTGATCGGGGTCGGCATGGTCGGGGTAGACGGTGATGCCGTCTACTGTGATAGATCTACTTCCTAGTTGTAACATGGTACTTCCTCTTTTCTTACAAAAATAAACGAAGGTTCTACCGTTTTTCAGGTAACCGGCAGCCGCAAGAGGGCGACGTCCGTCGCTTGCCAATCTGTCACTTTGGATAAGCCGTTGATGAAGCGGTAGGTGACCCGGTAGTCGTAGCAGTCGTTCTGATCATTGGCGAAGTCGTACTCATAGATGAACTGCTCACCAGATGCATGGAAGACAGCCGCGTCGGTAAAGCTCAGTCCGGCGGTTGGATCGCTGAAACGCAGGTCTACTGCCACCTCCTTAAGGTGTTTGGCGGCGAAGTCTACCGCTTCAGGCTCGACCAGCACCACCTTGTGCCCGCGCATATCTTTGGTGATGATGATGCGATCATCAAAGGTGGCCGAGCGCGGCAGCTCGAGCAGTTTGTTTTGCTGCATAATCATCGTGATCTGGTAGTTGATCAGCCTTTGATTCGGGTTTTCCAGGTCTACTGAAAAAGTCTGAGGCGCGCTTTGATCTTTGGTAAAGGTCACCAGAGAGTCTTTCGAAACGTGATTGACTGCATCCTGGTACGAAAGATCCACCAGAATCATTTGCACTTCATCCCAGTTCACGGCAGGAATGATCATCACTGTACGCGTCTGTGGGAATGGGTCGCGCAGGGTAATCTCGCCACGATCTCCGCTCAGCCAGTTCGTTTCGCGAACACGCCCATCCGCCGCCTGGTAAGTGACCTTGTAGGAAAACGCAGTTTGCGTGGAGTCCAGAACAAACTGTTTCCAGGTTTCGCTGGGTTTGTCGGCTGAAAGACGGACGGTGTCACGCAGATGGATGGCGTTGGCGTCGTCATCGTAGCGCAGCATCACCTGAACGTTGGGATATTTCTGCCAGGGGAAATTCAGCGCCACTACTGGAATGTCGATCAGGTGATAAAGACCGTCTCCTAATGGGTTAACCTGGAGCTTTTCATCCAGGGTCACCCATTCCGGTGATTCCAATACCTTGGGGCGTTCGGTGGTGTCTACATCTTGAAAGGTGACCCGGTAGTGATACTTGACATCCCACTGCATTTCGTCCCCTTGGACGATACTCGGCCACTCCACGGTGGCGCGCTCATTGGAGCCGTCCAGAATGTCGTTTTTAGGGGTGCTGCCATAGCGCAGCATGACATTGATCGATTCGATCTGGTCGCTCTGTAAGTTAGCGCGTGAGATCAGCTCCACCTTGCGGTGCTTGAAGTAGGGATGGTCGGTGTCGACCTGCATGATGAAACCATCCGGCGACAGCCCGTTTTGGCGCAGGAGGCGCGTCAGACCGTTGATGTGACCCTGTGGGGAAATGGTGCGCCGCACAGTGGTCCGCTCACTGACGTTGACGTTCAGCATCTTCTGATCGATGCGCTTCAGGTCCACTTTTTTGTAGGTGAAGCTGGCGATGCCTCCCCATCCACCGGTGACAGCCAGATTCGAAACCTGGGTAGCCACGTTCATGGCTTTATCCCAACCATCCTCTTCCTCTTTCACTGGCTCTAAGGACGGCTCAAAGAAGGTCGTGAGCAGCATTTCCTTAAGCTCTTTAATGAGCTGGTCACGCCGCCCGATGACACTGGCGACGTCCTCTCCTTCTGGAACGAAGGTGTTGATCTCAATCTCGACAACCTTGTCTTCAATCAGCTTATCGATCACCTTTGAGACTTCAACGGATGAAAAAAGCACGTTGAGGGCAAAAGTTTCATCCAAATGCTCTTGTACCCGGTTCCAGTCGGCCTTGATCGTGAAACTGTAGGCCGGGCGCAGTGCCAGAAAGTCGAGGGAATAGATAATGCCAATCGGCATCATTTCGCCCTGGATCGCTTTCTGAAAGATTGCGGCCCCAGATTCGTCCAGGTGAACTGAGAAGGTGGCCTGGTTGCTGCCGTAGAGGGCCGGTTTTTCTGCGTGGTTGATCTGGCGCACAAAGTGGGGTTGATCCGGGTCGGCGGGGGCAGTCGGGTCGGTGTCACTTTCTTGCCCGAACAGCATCAGTTTGACGGTTCCATCCACGAGCGGCACAGGCGCTAAACGAGGCGTCTCACGGAGTCCCTTTTGCGCCTGAAGCTTGCTGCGGATCTCGTCGAGTTGAGCCTCGTTGATTCCCAGGTTGACGTCGAAGTTGACCAGCCCGCCGTTGCCCGCTGATCCCCGGTACTGGATGAACTCGAACTGCGGGACTTCCTGCCCGGTCGCCGGGTCCAGCCGCTCGGTCAGCTTGGGCATCAGGGGCAGGTAATAGTATTGGTTGGGGTCGGCATGATCGGGCAGTAGGGAAACCCCGTTGATGATCAGGTATTCTTTATCCAGCATTAACATGATGTTTCCTCCTGTGCTAGCCGGGGCGTGAGGCTGCTGCTCGCACGCCCCGGCTGGTGTGAAAAACGACCGTTAGGCGTGTTCAACTACGGGTAGTTCGAGAATCAAGGTGCTTTCATCGTTTGAAGTCCAGTCGGTTGAGCGATGCGTGCCATCCACCATAAAGAAGTCGGCTTTCCACTCGTAATCCAATTTATTGGGATCTTTAACCCGGACCTGCCAGGTTTTTAGCTTGCCATCGTCTTTGCGGAACAGGAAGTCTTCTTGTTTCGACAGGTTGTTGGCCTGATCGTGGTAGCGGAGATCCACTTTGCACAACTTCACCTGTGCGAAGTCGAGCAGATCTGCCACCACGTCAACCGCCAGGATGTTAGCCGGGCGAAGGATGATGGTGCTGCTGCTCAGGATTGTCTGTGGAATGCTTTCGACCTCGCCGTCGCTGTAGATGATCTGTCCGCTGTAGGAGATGACGCCGCCTTGCTCTTTAATCACCGGGAAAGTCCAGTCGAAGAATGGGTTACCGCTGTTGAGGGCCATCGACTTTTCCTGAATATAGTGGTTATCGTCGTCCAAGTAGGTCAGGTCAATGAAGATGTTCTCAATGTCGTTTTTTAAGTCCCCAGCCGCGCGAATGCTGATGGTGCGGTTGGAGGTAAAGGGATCATTAATAAACAACTCTTTGCTGCGATCAGCTACCCAATCCGTCTGGAATTCTTTGCCATCCTTCATAAAGTACTTGACTTTGTACTGGTAAGGATTGTGGACCGGCTCGAAGATGACCTTCTGGAAGTGGTGCTGCGGGCTGTCTTGCGTCAGCGTAAACTGTTCTTCTATCGGGTTCACCCCGTGGCTGCTGTCTTCATATTGCAGGGTCACATGGGCCTGGGCTACCTGATTGAAGTCCAGGTCACCGGGAGCCACCAGGATATCCAGAATCCCTGTATCACCCACACCGATGGTCAAGATGTTTTCATCGGTCTCTATCAGGTCAGACTGGTAGATGCGGCTCTGACCGGTAAAGTTGATCTGGTAGCTGTACTGGTACTTCGAATTATCTCCCTCGATAAAGGTGCGGAAATGTTCCACATCGTTCGGCCCGGTGAAACGGCCTTCACCTGGGTTCATCGGTTTGCCGTTGTACGCCAGCTTGATTTCGACACTGTTCAACGGCAGCGCGTTGAAGTCGGCGTTGATGTGGGCCGCCACATTGATCTCTTCGAAGAATGCACTGTTGGCGTCCACTTTCATGGCATGGTTGGCCCACTGGATTTGGTTGCCATTTTTATCCTTCATGCTGGTGATGTTGGGCAGCGTGCCGTTTGGGGCAGCATTCCACTCAACCGCCGACTGCTCGTTGTAATTCACGGTGAAGCTGGCGATTTTGGCCTTCTGGATATTCCGCACAAAATCATTCACGTCCTCCGGTGGTTTGCGTTCATCGTCGGTCAGGGTGGGTAAGGCTTCCTTTAATTTGCGATCTACCGCATCTTCTAACATCCGCGTCACCCAAGAGACCACCTGGTCTTTGACCTTAGGGTCAATTTGCGCGTCCGATTTGACCACAATTTGAAGCGCTTCCGACTCGCGCAGGGTTTCGCTAAGCGTCTCGCGGTAGGTGTTTTCGCTCCACATGGGCTTGTCTACGTCCACATCCTGGAAGTAACTGTAGAAGGCGGTGGAGCGGAAGGAGCCGGTCACCTGGAAGGGAGGCAGTTTGGCCCAGAACCACAGATCATATAAGACGCTGATGGCGCCGCCGTTGCCCTGCAAAGCGCTTTCGAATACCGCTGTTCCTTCCGGCGTGAGTTCCAGACTGTAGGTCGAAATGTTCTTCCCATACAGGGAAGGCTTACTCGCTTCGTTAAATCTTCTCGACCAAGATGTTGTTTTCATCGGTCATGTTGAGGGCCGAAGTGCCGCGCGTGTAGGTAATGGCGCCGATCTTCACCTGCTGGGGCGGAAGACCTAACCGGTTCGTGGTGTCATTCACTTGGGCCTGGAGCGTCTCTTTGATTTTGGCCATCTTTTCATCGGGTACGGTAAACTCCACATCAAAGATGGCCCAACCACCCCCTTTTCTTCCATCCTCGCGCACTTTGGTAAAACGATACTCGATGAAACGGAAGATGGGATTCCCGTTATCATCTACCCGGAAGGTGGGCTGTTCTGGCAGCAGGTAGAAGGTGCTGAAGGATTTGTCATCACCGTACACCTGCACGCCTTCCACGGTTTGAACTTTATCAATCTGTAACATTGCTTACTCCTTTTCTTGAACCGACTTGATCAGTCTGCTGTTTTCTACTGAACTAAACGATACAATCTAGATATTTACGGCATTAAATGTCAGTTTCATCTGGCTCCATTCGGATTTGTGTCTCACGAGTGACCCAAACGGGATACTGGACGATGGCGTCGTCTGCCTGGGTTTCTTTCCACTCCACTTTAATGCTGCCTTCCAATTCGGCGCTGCGCGTGACCAGAAACCAATTTTCTTGCCAGTGATCGTTGCGGAAGTAACAGGTGCGTTCATCCCCTTCGCCGCTGCCCGCTGGCTGGTAGGTGAGGTGGACGCGTACCTTCTGCACCCCGGCTGCCTGGCGGTCGCTGGCATCGATGTTGATCAGGGCTAATCCCAGGTCGCCAGGTGACAGACTTAGATCATGGTCCGTGGGCAGGGCCTGTTCGTAGGCCTTCCCGTCGGTGGTGTAGCTGGCCTTTAGGTGGATGGTCTGCTCGCTGATCGGGAGGGTGACCGGGGTGTAACTGGGTGGGGAGAGGGTTTTCTGCGCACTGCCGCTGGATACCTGTACCAGCGCCAGGGGAGCTTCGGCGGCGTCAAAGTTGAGCCGCAGGCTGATTTCGCTGGGCGGAGAAGCAGGCGGGTTATCTCTGGGAGAGGGGGTAGGCACATCGGCCACTACGACGGCATCGCTGCCTTTACCAGATGAGAACCAGGTGGAAACATCAGTCACAAGCTGTAAGGGCCGGGTTACCTGCCCGGTCAGGCTGGAGATCACATTTACCCCGGTGCTATCCATGTGCACTTCTCCGGCTGCAGCGCGCTGCATCAGCGCCGCCAGCTTGCGGCGGGATTGTTCGATGGCCTGCTGCCATAGTTCTTCGGGCGCGTCGCGGTCCCCTTCATACTGAACTTGCAGCCGCCCTTCCTCAATCGCTGCTTCGATGCGGTTCAGGTACTCTTCCAGGGAGGCGGACGCATCCAGGGCGTCTATATCAGCCTGCACGTCGCCGCTCAAGAGAATGGTGGCAGTGCGTTTCTCCTGCTGTGAAGCTTGATAGCGCACCTGGAGGAAACCCGTGCGTCCATTCAAGGCGGATACGGCTTGCTGCGCCTGTTCATGGGTCAGGTTGGCGTGGAACAGCGCGGTGTAAGGGGGGAACCCGGAAGTGTTTGAGGTTTGCAGAACTTCCATATCCTCCTGCCCGCTACCGATCAACAACTGCGCTCCTGCCACCTCCACTGGGGCTGGTGTGAGCCGGATCAGAGCCGGGTTGGGCAGGTTGAATTGACGCGTGATCTCTGCGCGCAGGGCTTCAATCTCTGCGGCGTCTGCGCCCCACCGGCTGCTCAACTGTAAGACGGCGCTGGTTGGCATGGTGAGCAGCATTAATTGGGGCTTGCCGAGGGGATTAGATACGGGGCCAGGCTGGTTCGGTAAGTAGAAAAAAGTGTGTTCGTCCTGGTCACTTTGATAGTAGGTAATATCACTGGTGTGGAAAGCTGTATTAACCATGAGGAAGGGGCTCCTTTCGAAAATCTACAATGAGCGGTTCGAATGGTGATTGGACCTCGATCCACTCGCCTGGAACCGCTCCGGCCCCAGTGAATGGGCGGTAGCGGTAGCCAGGATGGAACGGGTCTGCGCTAAACCAGCTCCAGGAACGGGTGGGCTGGTGGGGGGTGAAGGTCAGCACAGAGCGGTTGGCCTGTGTGTCGGGCAGGTCGCCGGGTAAAAACTCCAGCGCCAGCAGGGGTTGGTCGCCCTCCAGCGAACAGGTCACAGCTACATGATGCGGCCCGTATTCGCGGAGCGAGTACAGTCCGATCTGCTGCCCACTGGGGGGCAAAGGTCCCAGTGTGAGCGATCCGCTCCCATCTTTGGCGATGACTTGCAGCCTGATCTGCCCTTCTTGAGCATTTTTCGGGATAGAGAGGGTCCGTTGTGGGTGCGTATCATCCAGCGCAAAGCCCGTCTGGACAGGGTTTGCATCTGCTTGCCACTGTGCTGTGACTTGCAGGGTGGCAATTTTGAGTAGTTCTGGAGCCGCCTGGATCGGATAGAAATCCAGTGGGAAGTCGTCTACGTCCAGCAGCAAGTGACTTCCGCTGTGGGGCGTCTCTGGTCCCGTCAAGGTTTCGACACCAGCGGCGCTGCGCACTACGGCAAAGGTCTGGTAGTGATAGGCCGGAGCTTCAACCGGCGAAAACAGCAGGCGGAAAGACAGCACATCACCCGGATTCACAAACTCCTTTGTCTGATGAATGGCCTGCGGGCGGTGAGGTGGGTTGGGTGGCGCGTGCAGCGAAACGCCTAGCGAAAAGAGTCCCTGAACCTGTTCTGGTAGATTGGCCGCAGTCGCAACAGGTAAGATGCCGGTATCGAGCATGGGCACTGTGGAATGGTGCACCAGTCTATCCACCCCCTGCGACTGGACAAATGCCTGTAGTGCTTCAAAGGGCGAGAGCGTCAGGACAAAAGGCCGCCAGCACAATCCCGGCTGTGAAAGATCCCAGGTGAAGCGGCCCGCGCCGGCTTCTTCCAACGAGAGCAGGGCCAGGTGAGGAACCAGGTGATCCTCCGGCGCGGGGGCTAAGCGCCCAAAGCGCTGCCGGACGTGATCGCGCATACACGCCGCGAACAAGGCGCGGTTCTCTGGAGTGACTTCTCCTTCGACTTCCAGGGGGAGATCCTGCAGCTCTTTCTGGAAGTAGGTTACCAGGGCTTCCTCGGCAAGCGTTTGATTCTCTTGGGTCAGGGCGTTTAATTCGGACAGCAGGTCAAAGGGGTTGAAGGAGACCTTAACGGCCAGGCGCGGGACGACGCCGGCCAATTCCACTTCGGCGACGGCTTTTAGGGGGAGCGCCCCCTGCGCTAAGCTTTCTTCAACCAGGCGTCCGGCAGCGGGTGAAAGCTGTAAGAAGGAACGTGCTTTGCTCAGGTTGTTCCAAACCAGCGGCTGGGGCTGGCGCAGTTCCGCGCTGTGTTGATCCTCTCCTGCTAAAAGACTTTGGGGCAGCAGGCGCAGGAAGCCGTGTTGAAAGGCGCCAGTTTGCAGCGCAGCCTGAGGGCGCAGGCCGCGCAGATCTCGGAGGGCGGCTTCGGTAGGGGTCTCGCTCTGCAAGCGAAAGTCGAGCAGGGCATACGGCGCCGGTGGAAAACCAGCAACTTCACCGCGGAAGTATTCCAGCCGGAAGTCGGGTTCTCCTTGCTCCCCGTTGGCGACCACCAAACGGGACGGAATCAGGGTGTAGGGGCCGTTTTCCCCGTAAGGCGGGTAGATTTCAACCTCCGGCAAGTCCAGGGCTTGTCCAAAGTCAGGCATTCCAATCAGGCTCATCCGTTTCCTCCTCCCTGACAGCCCATTTCGGAGATCGGGAAGAGGATGCCGGTCTGAGCGGACTGCTGTGAGACTTCCTGCCCACTGGCGCGGATCAGGGTTAATTGGTAGTGGTACTCGCCAAACTGAACATTCCGCAAGACGTAATCTTTGATCGGTATTTGGACGGTGGCAGTGGCTGTCAGATGATTCTTGTCCAGTTGGACACTTTGCCCATTCATAAAGTCCAGCACCGCCGCTGCAATGTTCGTACAGGGCGCAAACATTTCTTCCAGGGCTTTGACCTGGATTTCTCGGTTGTACTCGGTCATGGCGGATGGGCTTACGATGGCATCCCAGACCGTTTCCTTTTCCGGTAAGACTTCCACCTGATCCAACTGGATCACGGCATCCAGATCTGGGGATGCGGCTGTATTTGCTGGCAGGGCGCTATCCGGCACGACCTGGCAGGACAACTCCTCGCCAGTTTTTAGCGGATGGGGCAGGGTGATGGCCTGCCCGGCGGCGCTCAGGTTTTCAAGATGGGCTGCCTGTTCCTGGTCCGCTGCGATTAAAGTAGCGGGCAGCCTGTCGATGCGCACGGTGCTTTCGATCGCATTCTTCAACAGAATCTGGACCCGTCCGCTGTCAGGCACTTCACTGACTTCGAGTACGTCTCCCGCCAGGTCATTCAATCGGGCTGAGAAAGGAATTGCTTCTGGGCCGCTGTCTTCCACTGGCACCAGTATTTCTCCGGTGAAGAGAACGGTGCTGCTGCTCAACATGGCCTGGAACAGATTATTGAAGGATTCGCGCGACAGGTCGCTGATGACATGCGAGAAACCGTTCCATAGATCTGTCACGACTCCATCGAACGCTTTCCGTTGGATTGCGCTTCCCTCTGGCAGTTGAAGCCGGTACTGGATCTGGTCGGAGCGCGCCGCGAGTGGGTCGAACTGAGCCTCGGCGTCGCCTGAACCGCCAATTTTGGGTTTCAGGGCCTCACTTGCGGCTTCTAAACGGCTGCGATCGACCACCGGAACGGCGGTGTATTCGAGTGTAAAGGTGGGTTCAGCCTGGTCATCTTCGCCTGGGTCAATGTGAACCAGCATGCCTGGCAGGTAGGGGAAACTGGCTTGCCGCATCACCTTGTACTGATCAGGTAAATAGTAGAAAACTTCTGGCTGCACTGTATCTTGCCAATAGCGATACTGCCGCCCTTTCCACTGCACCAGATGCGGCCGGACACCCGCCGACCCGGATGAGACGTTGGTGATGTTCTGGAAAATATAGCTGTGTAGTAGGGGGTCAAAGGCAAATGGGACCGGTTCGGACTGGTATTCGAGTACCTGGCTCTTTACGCGGTACAGGTCTTTTCCCTGAGAATCTTTAGACACTGGAACGGCGACTGTCAGGGTGCGTTTGATGACTAGCGCCGCGTTTAAATCGGCTTCAGTCAGCGCGTGGAAAACTTCATCGCGCATAGCCAGGTTCGTGGCGTAAAAGCTGGCCTGGATCCCCCCTTCTTCGAGGGTTACTTCTTCAAAGACACGTTCTTTCTGGGCGGCGCCTTGCACGTGGTAGCGCAGTACCACCTGGAGCGTATGGTTCATTTCTGAGGCGGCGGTACTGCCGGTTTCAGTTGGGCGGAACTTTTGTAGGTGCAGGCTGATGCGGTAACGCTGGTCACTGGTCGGGGCCATCTGAATCCGGTAGCGCGGCTGCCCATTTACCTGTTCTTCGCCTAACTGGTAGCGTGGCAGGTAGAACTTTTGCTGGGCTTCCTGCGGCGCTTCAAACAAAACTTGATCAGAAGGTTCGGCTGAGGGGCTGACCGGCACATTCAGCTTTTCGCGTGGCACATTTTGCACAATCACAATTCCATCAGTCGGAACCCACCAGCGTTTGACCCGGTCTGCCAATCTGGGATCGAGGGGGAGCG
The DNA here is from genome assembly GCA_963791025.1 of uncultured Chloroflexia bacterium. GTDB lineage: Bacteria > Chloroflexota > Anaerolineae > Anaerolineales > Anaerolineaceae > DSYU01. Next base: position 252,241 of record CAWBQF010000003.1, read on the forward strand.
GCAGCGGATGAACAGGCTTCAATGGTGGGGTAACAGGGATGGTGGGCGTCGTGTCGACTGGGCGCGGTTTAACAGGCGGCACCCGAGTGGGGCCATCGCCAAGGGGCCTGAGTGGTTGGAGATTGCCCGCGGCGAGGTGAATGAGTTGTTTATCATCCGGTTTAACCTGGAATCTGCCTGTCGCTAGTCTGGTTGAGAATGGCATTGTTTCCCTCCTTCGTAATCATCTATTGGATAGGTTCTTATCCATCTAAACGCAGAAATGACGATTATTCCGGCATAAATAGACCGAATATAAAAAACACAGGGACTGCCTGACTTTTCGTTTCAGGCAGTCCCTGTGTTTTGTTCGCAGGGAAGATATGAACGTGTCTTTACTGGACGGTGGGTTTCATTTCGCCCGGTTTCTGGGCCGGTAGGTTGGGTTCTTGCTGGTAATCGGGTGGTGCATCTATCTTTTGGCAGTACTGCAAGGTGGCGGGAATATTGATAATGCCACCCCCCAGGCCTTGCTGGCGGGGGTTGGCGCTGTCATCTGGGATCTTCTTCGCGCCTTGCAAGATGGCGTTCCGCACCTGAGCCGGGGAAAGTTTACCGCCTCCGCAGTCCACTACCAGCGCGGCTAATCCACTCACGAGTGGGGCGGCAAAGGAGGAACCCACCCAGCGGATATAGCCGGTCGCGGAGGGCGGATCGTAAGCCGGGCCGACCAGATAGAATTCACAGTCGGGGCCGTTACAGCCGTTGAGATTGGGGACGCAGTTGGTTTGTTTCTGGCTGGCGGCTCCATTTAAGAGGTTCTGTAGGGCCGCCAGGATGCCGCCTGGGCGGTTGGGCTGTGGCTGGTCTCCATCTCCGCCGGGAGCTGCCAGATCGCCTTCATTCGAAAAGCACGAACGAAGACCATGGATAGTAGAGGCAGCTACGCCCAGGACGGGCCGGTCGTTGGCTGGAAACTGCATGGCCTGCGGCAGGCGAAATTTGGCTGACTCATTGCCCGCCGCCGCGACGACGACCACGCCGAGGCATTCGGCTGCTAAGAACAGATTATCGACGGCCCGCAGTTGGTTTTCGATATTCGTAAAGATTCCATCTGGCGGCACCCGGATGCCGAGACTCAGGTTGACGATGGCTTGAGGGGGCTGAGGCTGCGTGGCGACTTCATGTTCAAGGAATGTAAAAATCGCTTTGAGCAGGTCATACAGATTGCCCCGTTTATCCTTCTCTAAAACCTGCACGAGCTGGATATTTGCCCCTTCAGCGATGGCATGGATCAGCCCTGCGCCGAACAAACCATGATTGCGAATGTCGAATCCGCCGCGGTAGGTGCTGGGCATTTCGGCGTGCGAGATGGGGCGCCGCACCGTCAGGGTGAGTGGGGTGGGCTGCATGGTGTTGAGCTGGAACTGGCGGACACCGCCTGGTGGAACGTCAAACGGAGAGGTGTCGAATACAGCTACCTGCACCCCTTTTCCGGATGGCTTTTTCTCCAGGCCGGTCAGGCCAATGCTGTCAAAGGCCCACTGCGGCATGAAGTCAGACGACAGCGCCGGGATCTGGTCTTCTCGTGGCTCGCCAAAGAGCTTTTGGAGCGGGTTCGCATCCGCGCCCCAGGGACTTGGCTCTGGGTCCCATGGGCTGGGCTCTGGATCCCAGGGACTGCCGGTGATCCGGTTCGGTTCATAAAAGACATCCGATGGGAGATCACTGCTTTCAAGGACAATCTGGATTTGACGAATGGCATGTTCGACGTCGTTTTGCGGGCCTGCGATGTGATACAACTCGATGGCGTAGTCCGCTAGATCCTGGGCACAGGCTTTGTGCATGACCCATTCCTGCCGCCACAGGTTGCGAAACTGCATCGCATCGATCCGCCTCAGGTTCACATCTGCAAACTGGTTGACGGCGCTAACGGCTGACGCAATCACGTCTCGTGGTCCGCTCAGGATAATCTGACTTTTGATGAAGAACTCCCGGCGCGGATAGGGCGGTTCGAAGGGGGCTCTCCCGCGCCGGAAAGCGAGCGCGAAGTAGACCAGAATCAGCAGTGGAAAGAACAAGAACGCCAGCAGTACCACAAGCCAGGTGGGTAATCGCAAGTCATTCATAAACTTCCTCTTTCATCTTTAACAAGCGCAGCGTGCCAGTCAATGGTCTGGTGTTTTTGAATGGTTTCCGTTTCTTACAGCGTACCCGAATGTCCAACCAGAAAGAAAGGCGCCCAAAAGTAGGGATGGCGGTAGTGCGCTGGAAGATCGGGCTGCTGTAAGAAGTGCAGTTGTGCCTGCCGCAACGCCTTTCCTTTCGTATAGCCACAAGAAAGTAGACTGTAGAAGTTTTTCATCAGGCGCGCCGTAGAGTGATCTTCCACCGTCCATAAGGTGGCGACCAGTGATGCGGCGCCCGCCGCCAGGAAGGCGCGCATCAGGCCAAATAACTCATCCCCGCCGCCGACCACGCTCCGTCCGGTCTGGCAGGCGCTCAGGGTGACCAGCGAGGCATTCAGGTGCAGGTTGAACACGTCAAAAGTAGTCAGCCAGCCGTCAGACAGCGCCAGGCCAGAAAAGAGCGGGTTATCGGCGCGGAATTCGCCATGCGCGGCAATATGCATGATGCTGCTTGATTGGGCCGCCTGCCGGAAGGTTTGCAGTCTGGCCTGATCTTCCACCAGAGCCGCTGCATTCCATATCTGGGCTACCTGTTGGGCTTCTTCTACCGTAAAGGGCAGGCGGCCCTGGTAGGAGTTGCCAATCACCAGCATGCCGCCAGTCTGTTTTGGTGTCTCTGCTGTGTAACGCAGAAAGCTGGCTCCCGGTAGAAAACTAATCTCATGTTGTTCGATCAGATACGACTGACCATCATGCAGCGCCTGAAAGGGCAGGTAATGTAGTGGACCATGCGGCACAATGACCAGGCGCGCCGATCCTTGTATATCTTCTTCCAGGGGTTCCAGCAGCAGCCGGTACAGTTTTTGCAAGATCCCTTGAGCGTTGCGTGTCAGCGCGGCGATCCGTTCCGGGCGGCTGTAAGGGATATTGCGCAGGTTGAACCAGAAGAATTGCAGCAGGCTCTGAACTTCCTCCAACCCGGCTGCCAGGCGGACTGCGCAGGTGGCTCGTTTGCTAACCAGAAAGACAACCAGCTTGCCATGGATGGCGAAGTACTCCAGGATCAGGCAGTCTTCCGCCAGGTAAGGTTGAACCGGCTCGGTCTGAACCTGCCATAAGGTGGCATCGCGGGCGTAGTCCGCATTGCGAATCAGCAGCTTATGCCACAGTCCCGTGATCTGCTTTTCGAGCGCCAACACTTTGCGGTTGGTCTGGGTGTCTTCATCCATCCTCTGCCCGGTTTCTCCACGCACCCCCAAGCCTTCACCGGCTCCCCAGCGCCGGTAAATCTGGTCGCGTTCACTGCGCAGTTGAATCAATTCTTCCACCAGAGGGCGGTCACTATCACTACGCGGCGTCAGGCTGAGATCCAACCGGTTCGCCAGCATTTCCAGCAGCGCCCGCGACTTTGCGCGTTCCGCGTAAGCCAGCCCGCGCTCCGCCTGATTCGTATCCAGGCACAGTAAGACGGTGTCTTCATACAACCGTTCTTTGTCCTCCATAAACCCGGCGCGAAACTCGACCATCATGCGCCCGCACAACAGCTCCAGATCCTGGATGGCTCGGTCGAAATCCACCAACCCAAAGTCCGGCTGCCCTTGCTGAACCGAAACTTGCCCGTGCAGGTGCCGTCCGGCAAATGTGACGGCCGGCAGATGGTACTGCTCCCCGATCTTCAGGGCCTGATTGATCAAGTCTTCCGCCTGCGCCAATGCGGGGGCGTCAGGATTGCTCATGGCGGCTTGCGCCGCGACGAGATAAGCCCGCGCTTGCCAGAGCGGCAGGTGGTACTCTTGAAAACACTGGGCGGCTTGTGAAGCCAGGCGCAGCGCCGACTGAGGCTGCTGGCGACGCAGGGCTACATGGGCCGCCTGGAGGTCGCTTTCGGCGATAGCTACCCGGTTGCCCTCCTGGTCGAATAGAAAACGCGCTTCCTGGAGTGAAGCCTGAGCTTCCACATACTGCTGCATACCCATATATGCGGCGGCTTCGTTTAAGATGGCCTGCCCCACCTCAAAGCGCGTTCCCAGTTCAGCAAAGAGCTCTCGCACGCGGTGGGTTTTATCGAGTACCTCGGCGAAACGGCGCAGATGCAGCAGGCAGTCGCTGACGAATAGTTCGACAAGCATAGCGTTCCGCTTGCGGTCGCCTTTTAAAAACACTTCCTGTACCTCGTCGAGCAGCAGCAGCGCTTCGTTGTAACGCCCCAGCAGAAAGTAGGTCAGCGCCAGAGATTGCCGGGCGCGGGCGGCATCCACTGCCCGGCCCAGGCGTTGGTGGGCTTCATACACGGCCTGGCTGGCGTTTATCGATTCCTGAAAGCGTCCCAGGTTGCGCAGGACGTGCGCCCGATTGATTTCAACCCGCAGGCGCTGGAGTTCAACCTCAGGCCCCAACTTGTTGTACACGTCCCTGGCCAGGTTGAAGAACTCCAGGGCTGTTTCATCACGGCCTAAGCGCCCGTATACAATCGCCAGGTTGACTTTTAGCCGCGCCAGATGGAACCATTCTTCATGCTCGCGCAGCACCTGACGCGCCCACTCTCCGTCTGCCAGGGCCTCGTCGTAACGGCTCAGGTTGCTTAAAGCGTATAGTTTGCCAATCAGGGCCTTGGCCTGTTCTACCGGCTGATTTTGCTGGGCATAGATCTGGGCGGCCTGACTATACGGTTCAATGCTTTGCTGATACTTCCCCTGACCGATGGCGTAAGCGTTCGCTTCGACCAGCAGCCCCAGGGCATGATGAGTAGGGGTTCCAGTCAGGTCTGCCAGTTGGTGGATCAGCGCCGCCAGTTTCAGGCAGCGTTCCAGATCCACCTGGATCAGGCGGTTCGCTTCTGCCTTCAGCGCAAGAATCAGCCTCTCCTGGCGATCAGCATCCAGGAGAGAAATTAGCTGGAGGAGAGCGGCTGCGGTTTCCAGCGCATCTTCAACTTTAAAATCTTCCAATACATTTGTCATAAGACCATCCCAGGTACGCCTGGTGAAAACACAAACGTCTACACTTGAATATCCTGAACATGAATTTCCAGCACGTCTCCCTCTAAAATCAAGTCGTAAGAGCCGGGCGGCTGGTGTTGGAACACAAAATTCCCCAGTTCGTCTATCCCCGTCTGCGAGATCTTCTGCCCATCCTGCCAAAGATGCGCTTGCAGCCCAGCGGTATCGATGCCCATTACCAGGCCAATCAGGTTCTTGTGCCCGTCGGGTTGGGGCAAATCCTGCACCTCAATGGTCAGCTCAGCATCCCCTGCGTGATACTGGCGTAGAGAATGGGTTTCGCCGCGCACGCTGAAGGTGGGCGTAAAGTTTCCGGAAGGTGCGGTGGGGATTCGTTTTGCCACCCAGACACGGATCTGTTCGGAGGGGCTGAAAGCCACGTCAGAAGAGGTATCATTCAAGAAAATCTTGAGCTGGCTCAGTTCTTCCCGGCAGCGCGGACAGGTTTTCAGGTGCTGGCGGATCTGGCGCGCTTGCTCTTCGCTGGCGATTCCCAGGTGATATTCCCCCAGTTCATTCCCGCTCGGACAAAAGGCCCGGAATAATTTGGATGTTAATTTGTCTTCTATGCTCGCCATCTTATGGCTCTCCTATCTACTACCTTTAACGAAGCCTGATCCTTTTTTCCGGCATCTCGATCAACCTTCCTTAAACAACTGCGCCAGGTTGGGATCGCGCTGCAAGCGAGTGATTACGTTTTCTTTGGTCATGTAGATTTCCTTTATATCGTGGAAAATCCCTGTATATTCCTCAAAGATCTCGCGCGGCTTCATCGCTAACACAAAAGAGCCATAAACGACAACGCGTTCCTGTTCGTTCTTCAAACGTTCTGCCAGCCAATCCCACAGAATGACCGCGTCAGCCTGAGCCGCGGCGCGCTCTTCCAGCGTTTCGTGTTCTGTGATGTCTACCGAGGTTGGGTCCATCTCTTCATCTTCTAACAAGATGGCCCGATCTTTCGCTCGCATGTGGTCGACAATGCAGCTGTGTACGCACATTTGCAGGTAGCGCAGGACCGACTTTAGATTATCAAACTCCAAGAATTTTTCTGGGGTCATCACCACCCACATCTTTTCAAAGGCGCGATTCACAAAATACTGCACCTCTTCATCCAGCGCAGTCGCGATTGGATGGCGTTCTACCCAAGAGATGACCAGCGGTTGGTACTGCTGATAAACAGATTCCCATGCCCGTTCATTCTTTTGAAGGATCGCCCGTCGGAAAAGCTCAAAACAGTAGCGCGGGTCGTAATTTTGGCGGTGAAAGAAGTTTTCGCTTTCTTGGGTGCAGCGATGGCGAAGACCGCTTAAGTTCATTTCACCAACATTTGCTTGTGCTTCCATAACGATCTTCCTGCTCGATTCTCGTGTTTTACGACCTGGTGCATTAAAACAGCAATGGGATCATGATGAAACACGGTGAAAATTGATGGATCAGATTCGTTTGGAATACCCCCACATATCCAACAGCTATAACATTTGTGGGTTGTTATCTCCTTTGACGAAGCATCATTCATCGTTTGAGCGTCGCCGCCAGATCACAACAGAGCAAATATAGTATTACAAATTAGCTCAATAATGTCAATAATGTTTGTCCATCAGGTTTTTTTGTGTGAATCGGGGAGAAAACGGTCGCCCCGGCTGCACCTATGGGGTACAGCCGGGGCACGCGTAAAGCTTTTAAACGCCGCTTGTCGATCGGTTTGCTGCGGTTTCAATCACACTGTTGATTAACCACCCGCCATCGCCCCTACCACTCGCAGAGGCTCAACGCCGGTCACAACTTCATCCGGGAGCGGAACATTGGTTGGGTCATGAGATAAATCCTCCCCGCAAGCAAAGAACCGGATGAACGCGCGACGCTGTAGGGTGGTTTGGTCACGAATTGTTCCGCGCAGCATGGGGTACTGGCTTTCAAGAGCATCTAAAACTGAGCGAAGGGTAACCGGCGCTTCGACTTCAAGCGCTACCTCACGGTTAACATTAGCCAGGCTGCGCAGATGATAAGGAAGGATGACCCGGATCATGGCAGTGTCTGCACTTCAACAGAAAGCACTGCCGGGAGATCCCGGACGATCGGCATCCAGTGATCGCCCGAGTCCGCAGAGGCGTATACCTGCCCGCCGGTCGTGCCAAAGTAGATCCCACAGGAGTCGAGAGTATCCACCGCCAGCGCGCTGCGGAGTACATTTACATAGCAGTCTGACTGCGGCAAACCGTTGGTCAGCGCCTCCCACTCGTTTCCACCTGTCCGGCTGCGATACACGCGCAGTTTGCCCTCGGGCGGATAGTGTTCTGAGTCGCTCTTGATGGGGACCACATAAATGGTTTCTGGTTCATGCGCGTGAACCCCAATTGGGAAGCCAAAGTCACTTGGCAAGTTGCCGCTGACTTCATGCCATGAATCACCCGCGTTATCACTGCGCATCACGTCCCAGTGCTTCTGCATAAACAACACATCCGGGCGCGTGGGGTGCATGGCCACATTGTGCACACAGTGGCCCACTTCAGCCGTTAAGTCAGGGAGTTCGTAATCCGACTTCAAGCCCTGATTGATCGGTCGCCACGTCTCTCCACCGTCGTCTGTCCGAAAGGCGCCCGCTGCTGAAATAGCAGTGACCATCCGGTTGGGATTGGATGGATCCAGCAGAATGGTGTGCAGGCACATGCCCCCTGCGCCTGGCTGCCAGAGATTCCCCTTAGCGCTGCGCAGCCCAGGAAGTTCCTGCCAGGTTTGGCCTCCATTGGTCGAGCGGAATAAGGCCGCATCTTCCACCCCAGCGTAGACGGTCTCTGAATCGGTCGGGGAGGGTTCCAGGTACCAGACGCGCTTGAATTCCCAGGGATGCTGCGTGCCGTCATACCATTGATGTGTTCCTGGGACGCCTTCATACGCGAACTGATTTCCGACCGGCTCCCAGGTTTTGCCGCCGTCATCAGAACATTGAATCACCTGACCAAACCAGCCAGAGGTTTGAGACGCGTACAGCCGGTTTGGATTCACGGGAGACCCTTTCATGTGGTAGATCTCCCAGCCGGCAAAAAGGGGCCCGCTGACATCCCACTCCTCACGCTTGGCATCGGAGGTCAGGATAAACGCGCCTTTATGTGTGCCTATCAAGACACGTACTCCGCTCATGTTTTGCTCCTTTTCAAATTCTACTCAGATCAAAGATTTACTCAGACCTTTGATCAAAAAGACAAAGAGGATTTTCTGGCATCCGTGCTGTCAGTGCTGTTTGATTTCTTTTGAACGCATGTTCCATCAACATAAATAATATAAGTATATTGATAGATAAAGTCAAGTATTAAATTTTGGCAAGGTCGCTCATTACAAAAGACTCATGGAATCCTGACGGGAAAATGTGGAGTTGCATGGTATAATATTCTTCAAGTTGCGAAAGGGCTGCTTTCCACCATTTAATTCGTATGATGGTGGTTTTTTGTTTCCTTATTTTATCGCTACAATGGAATCCCGCTCAAGAAGGCACAGTATGCTGCGGCGCAGTAAGCTGTGTGCATATTCATTCTCCAGCGGTACTCAACGCAGAAGCGGCTGGAGTTTAAGTCTGATAAACCTGGATTTCAGATGTAGGAAATCGAGGATAAGAATCTTTTATCACATAGGAAAGGGAATAAATGATCTCTTCTGAACAGGAAATTGAAGCCAAGTTCTTCATTCGTGATCTTTCTAAGATCGTTACGCGGTTGGAAGCCTTGGGCGCGCGCTTGACCAGCCCGCGGGTATTGGAGACTAATCTGCGTTTTGACACCACAGATAACGCGATTACGCGCGCTCACCAGGTTTTGCGCCTGCGCCAGGATACGGACGCGGCGCTTACCTTTAAAGGCCCCGATCAAGCGGGGGAACGAGTCAGCATGCGCCAGGAGATTGAGTTTAAGGTTTCAGATTTTGAAACAGCTCGCCATTTTCTGGAAGCGCTTGGCTACCAGGTTCTGGTTATCTATGAAAAGTATCGCACTACCTATCAATTGGGTGATTTGATGATTACCCTGGATGAAATGCCCTATGGCAGTTTCATGGAAATTGAAGGCCCCCATCCTGAAGGAATTGAAGAAGCGGCAAAGGCCCTAAAGCTGGATTGGCGCGAACGAAGTACAGCCAGCTATCTATCCTTGTTTTATCAATTCCGCGCTGCCCGGGGCCTGACCGCCCGCAATCTCACCTTCCAGGAACTGGCAGGGGTAACCGCTTCGCCGCATGATATCGGTCTCAGCTATGCCGACCGGTAAAGTAGTGCATCTGTGTCAGCTTCCGGTTCTCTGAGAAAAACGACTTCCGGAAGGGGGGGAGTGTGCACGCAAAAGTTGTCAGGGAGCAAAAAGAGTGCCAACCAAGTAAGATATGGGTTGCGACAAACCAAATCGAACAGGAGGCACTCTGAAATGGACTATACCACAGAAAAGATCACGGCGATTGCAGGCCTGGTGGTGAGCGTGATGAAAGAGACGCTGGAAACCAGCGGGGTCAATCAAGGGATCGGCGAGATCGAGATACAGATGCGCGAGCTTTTGCGCCAGGTAGGGGCGGCGGCTTTGGGGCAGTATCTGAGCGGATTATCGACTCCAGAAGTGGCGAAGATCGCCTGTGCGTGCGGCGGGGAAATGGTGTATCAACGAGAGCGGGAAGCCAGCCTGTTGAGCGTGTTTGGGCGGGTGCAGTATCGCCGGAGCTACTATGCAGGCTGTAGTTGCGGGAAAGGGCAAGCGCCGCTGGATCGAAAGTTAGGTCTAAAACCGGGTGGGGCCAGTGCCGGGCTGGCAGAGTTGTTAGCCTTGGGCGGGATTGAACTGGCCTTCGAGCAAGGGCAGCGGTGGTTGGAGAAGTATTTGTTGTTCCGCGTATCGGAGAATACGATCCGCAGCGCCACCGAAGCGCGCGGCGCACAGCGTCAGGCTCAGGAAAAGGCGTGGAAGGCCAACAGCCAGGATGAAGCGTGGTTACAAGCTCGCTTGCAGAGCGCCAGTCGGGCGCCCCAGCGGTTGTATGGCTCCATCGATGCTGCCAAGACCCGGATTGAGCCGCGCTGTCCGGAAGAGAAAGCCCAACGGGAAGAAGCTTTTCGAGATCTCAAGGTGGGCTGCTGGTATGAGCTGGAAGCGGTTCCTCCGTCCCAGCGTTCGCACCGCCAACGGGACAAGTATGATCGCGAACAACAGGTATTTCGGGCCAAAAACTTGCGTTATTACTGTGATTTAGAGGAAGCAAAAAAGTTCGGTCAGCTCGTCTGGGCCACCGGTTGCCGGGTGCTGGCTGATTTTGCCCCCGAGCTGGTTTTTGTATGCGATGGCGCGGTCTGGATCTGGAACCTGGTCAAGCAGTATTATCCGCAGGCCGTGCAAATTGTCGATTGGTATCACGCCACCGAGCATCTGGAGAAGATTGCTGCGATTGCCTTCCCGCAAGCCGAGGAACGCCAGGCCTGGCTGGCAGAGGCCAAGGAAGCCCTCTGGAACGGTCAGGTGCAGGAGGTGATCCGCTCTTGCCAAGAACTGGTGCCCTGGCAGCCCAAGGTGTTGCCGGAAATCGCTTACTTTGTCAATAATGAACCGCGCATGGACTATGCCCGTTTCCGCGCAGCTGGGTATGCCATTGGCAGTGGCACCATTGAAAGCGCTTGCAAACAGATCGTTGTCCAGCGTCTGCGTAAATCCGGTGCACAATGGACCACCGATGGCGCTATTCGTACAGCGAAAGCCCGGGCTGCCTGGTTGAGCGGTGAATGGGACACCCTTCCCTTAGCCGTTTGACAACTTTTGCGTGCACACGGGGGGGATGATGCAATATATTAGTGGATAGAATTTGTTACAATAACAGTCTCCGATGTTTTTCTTGTGAAGGATGCTGAGATGGCGCCGATTGTGGAAGTGAATCAGTTAATGAAAAAGTACGGGAGTTTTACTGCCGTAGAGAATGTCAGTTTTCATATTGATCAGGGAGAAATCTTTAGCTTGCTGGGACCGAACGGCGCTGGAAAAACGACGACAATTTCCATGCTGTCTACCTTGCTTGCCCCTACCAGCGGTGATGCGACCATTTGCGGTTACGCTGTTCGTAGTCAGGCGATGCAAGTGCGCAAGTGCATTGGCGTTGTCCCGCAAGAAGTAGCGCTGTATGAAACGCTCACAGCCGATGAGAACCTCGTGTTTTGGGGACGCATGTACGGAATGTCTGGAGAGGAGCTTAAGCGGCGCACTGAGCAGGTGCTTAAGCAGGTTGGGCTCACGGAGCGCGCCGGGCATAAAGTGCAGACTTTTTCAGGTGGCATGAAGCGCCGCCTCAATATTGGCGTGGGTTTGCTGCACGCACCGCAGGTCATTTTCATGGATGAGCCCACAGTGGGCATCGACCCTCAAAGCCGCCGTAATATTTTGGATACTGTCAAAGAACTCAACCGTCAGGGGATGACCGTTCTTTATACCACCCACTACATGGAAGAGGCCCAGGAGATTTCTGACCGGGTGGGTGTTATCGACCACGGTCAGATGATCGCTTGTGGGACACAAAAAGAACTGACGCACCTGGTCGGCGAGCATGAAACCCTGCGCCTGCACATCGGCGAAGAGGAAGATACAGCCTCCCTGGCAGATGCCTTCCGGAACATCCCAGGCGTTCTGCAATCTTCGGGATCCGACCATCAAGTGGTGCTGATGATTTTAGACGCTGAGGAAATGCTTGCCCCGGTGATCAGTCGCGCGAACGAGTTAAAGGTTAAGATCCATTCGGTCGATATTCAAGAGCCCAATCTGGAAGCCGTCTTCCTGCACCTGACTGGACGCGCTTTGCGCGACGAGTGATGCGTAAGGAGAATTCCTTGTGAAGTCGTTGATCATTGCCTGGAAAGATCTTTTGCTCGTGCTGCGTGACCCAACCGCCCTGGTCTTGATGCTGGCAGCTCCGCTGGCGTTGACGCTGGTGGTGGCCTTTGCCCTTGGGGGGTTAGGAGGAGGCGGCAGTACTGGGGGTATGGCGCAAATTCCGGTTCTTGTGGTCAACCACGATACGGGGCAATTCAGCAGTTTCATCCTGGAAGCCCTTCAGTCGGACGAACTCGCCGACTTGCTCCAAACGACGGAAATGCAGGATGAAAGCGCAGCGCGCGCCGCAGTGGATGCTGATCAATATGCTGCTGTCGTCGTTATTCCTGCCGGTTTTTCCGATGCAATTCTTCCAACTGGTTTGTCGCAGGACGATTTCAGTCAAAGGACAGAGCCTGCTATCGTTACGATCTATGCCAGCCCTAACCGGCGGGTCAGTGCTGGCGTGGTGCGCAGTGTGATCGACACCATCTTGTCCCGCTTCTCGGCTGGCAGCGTCAGTGGCATGGTGACCATTGCGAATCTGGTTCAGAGCGGGCGCATCACGGTAGACAGCGCTCGCGCTGAAGGGGAAGCGCTTGGGCGAAAGGCGGCCCTGGGTGTGGTGGATCAACCGCTCATCACCGTTACGCGGCGTGTTAGGGAACAGCAGGAAAGTGGCTTTGATTTTCTAAAATATATGGCTCCCAGCATGGCGATCCTCTACCTGATGTTCACCATGACCAATGCCGGACGCACCCTGTTGACCGAGCGCGATAACGGGACGCTAACGCGCATGCTGGTTACCCCCTCACACCGGTTTAGTGTGTTGGGCGGTAAAATGCTGGGGGTTTTTCTAACCGGGCTGATGCAAATGGCTGTGGTGCTCATTGCCGGGAGCTTCCTTTTTAATATTTCCTGGGGACCATTTCCAGCGGTGGCGCTGCTAACACTCGTTCTGGTGGGCGCCGCCAGTGGTTGGGGCATCCTGGTCGCGGCCTTTTCGCGTACTCCTGGGCAGGCCAGCACCGTAGGTACTGCCATCAACCTGTCGTTTGCGGCCCTGGGCGGTAATTTCGTGCCGCGCTTTGCTTATCCTGAGTGGATGAAGCCCCTTGGCTACCTTACCCCCAATGCCTGGGGTATTGAGAGTTACTTCAACCTGATCTACGGCAGTTCTCTGGTCGATATCCTCCCCGCCATCATCAGTTTGTTTGTGATGTCCCTGGTGTTGTTTGCCGCTGCCGTTCTGGCTTTCCGCCGCCAGTATAGCTGATAAACATTCTTCCCAGTTTGCACAGTCTGGTTCGTCTTGCGATACCAAGGATGGATCGTTAATGCGTAAAGTGCTTGCCATTGCCTGGAACGACATTCAAATAGAGTTCTCTGAGCGCTCTACCCTGATATTCTTCCTGCTCCTGCCGGTCGTCTTTACGACCATTATCGGCCTTGTGTTGGGGAATATGTATTCGAGCGGCGACCCGAACGCAGATCTGCGCCAACCTGTTTTGGTCGCCGACCTGGATGGTGGCCCTTATGCTGCAAAACTGATCACAGTCCTTTCCACTTCGACGACCATTCGACCTGAAGTGCGGCCTGCCTCTGAGGCGCTGGCGCTGTTTGAAGATCAATCCTTCACAGCCCTGCTGACGATCCCGGCTGGATTTGGTTCATCCCTTCAGGCTGGTGAGCCGGTGGGGGTGATTCTGGATGTGCTGCCCGTCGGTACGACTGCGGTTGGCGTCGAGCAGGCGGTGAATGCAGCCACTCAGCAGGTAGGCGCAGCCGCGGCAATTGCCAGCCGCAGCGTGAAGATGGCTGAGCAGTCGCGCTCATTTGACAATGAAACTGAACGCCAGGCTTACTGGGAAACCAGCTACCAGCAGGCTGAAGAAGCTTTAGCCCATCCTCCTGTCGCTGCGGAAACATTGAATGGGCAGGGCCAGGTGGAAAGCAGTATCATTCCCACCGGCTATGAACAGTCTTCGCCTGGGCAGCTTGTCACCTGGGTGCTGACTACGCTGCTGGGTGGGGCGTCGATGTTCGTCAACGAGCGCCTGGGTGGAACCCTGCGCCGCTTGCTGACCACTCCTACCCGTAAAAGCACGCTGATTACTGGAAAGGTGGTAGGCCGTTTGGGTTTGGGGCTGCTCCAGATGGCGCTGCTGGTCGGCTTTGGGGCGCTGGTGCTGCACGTCAGTTGGGGAAAATCGCCAGCAGCCCTGGCGCTGATTCTGTTCTGCTTTGGGCTGACAGGTACCGCCTTGGGGGTGGCATTGGGCGCTTTTGCGCGCACGCGCAGCCAGGCTGCTGGCCTGAGCGTGTTGTTCTCGATGCTGCTGGCGGCTCTGGGCGGGGCTTGGTGGCCGCTGGAAGTGACCCCGCCCGCTTACCAGAGTATTGTCAAACTGCTGCCCTCTACCTGGGCCATGATTGGCTTCCAGGATGTTATTACGCGCGGTCAGGGCGTTGACGGCGTACTCCTTGAGGCAGGCATCCTCCTGGCCTTCGCCGCCCTGTTCTTCGCGTTGGGGGTCTGGAAACTGCGCTTTGAGTAAATGGCGTAACCTTCAGTTCACTTAATGCCAAAAGCTTTTCGCGAGGAACCTGTTGAAATGCACACATCAGAAGACATTCTCGACCGTTTACAGTCATACTCGAACCCACATAATATAGAAGGCATGGCGCGCTTTGGCATCCGCCCGGCGCGCCCTTTAGGCGTTTCAGTCAAAACGCTGCGCCTGCTGGCGCGCGAGATTAAACGCGAAGTAAAATCAGCGCAAGCCCGGCATATCCTGGCTGCCCAGTTATGGGCCAGTGGAATCCATGAAGCTCGTATCCTCGCTACCATCATCGATGTTCCTGACTTGGTGACTGAAGCTCAAATGGAAGCCTGGGCGCTGGATTTCGACACCTGGGATCTTGTCGATCAGTGTTGTGGTAACCTGTTTGAACCCACCGCCTTCTCATATCCCAAAGCATTAGAATGGGCCGATCGTGAAGAAGAATTTGTGCGGCGAGCAGGGTTTTCGATGATGGCTTATATTGCCAGTCACCAGAAGAAACTGCCGGAGAACGATTTTGAACCGTTCTTTGACGCGATCCTCCGGCGCTGTACCGATGAGCGCAACTTCGTTAAGAAAGCGGTAAATTGGGCGCTTCGCCAGATCGGCAAGCGCGGGCCGACCCTATGTGCCAGGGCAGTTCAAGTGGCGCAGGAAATGCGTACGATCGATAATCGGGCTGCGCGCTGGAACGCAAACAACACTCTTCGCGAGCTGTCACCGCGCTGCTGACAACATCTATGCCACCTTTCTCTATTTAGTAGTGAGATAAGTCACTTGATCTTCTATGAGCCCTCATATTACTATAAAGTGGGTTTAATTAGGTAACTTCAAGGGCATAGAGGAAACAATATGGGTAATGTTGCGCTTAACATCAAGAAGGCGGAAGATCCTCTCCTTTTAGCAGGTTTTTCCGGAAAACCGGATGACTTGATTTCCCTACTCCAGTATTATCAAAAAAATGAAGGTTATATTTCTCAGGAAAGTATCCGGCAAATTGCGGACTTTCTGAAAGTATCGGAAGCGCATATTTACGGCGTCGCTTCATTTTACGCGCAGTTCCGTTTCGAGAAGCCCGGCGAAAATGCTGTTCGGATTTGCCTGGGGACTGCCTGTCATGTTCTGGGTGGGAGTCAATTATCTGATGAAATTCAAGACATCCTGGGCATTGGCCCGGGAGAAATTACCTCAGATGGTCGCTTTGAGTTTCAACAGGTGGCTTGCCTGGGCTGCTGCGCGCAAGCGCCGGTGGTAGAAATAAACGGGAAAATCTTCGGGAAGATCACGCCCGAGAAACTCCGCAGGATATTTAAAGAATATGAATAACTTTGATGCCCTTCGTCAGGATGCTTCACGCAAATGGGATGCGCTGACGGAAAACAGCCCTATCCCGGTTATTTATCTTGGCACTGCTTCTTGTGGTCGAGCTGCTGGTGCGATGAGCGTGCTGGAAACGATCCAGGAGACGTTGTCACAACTGAATCTGCCCGCTAAAATTGTTCAGGTCGGTTGTATTGGCCCATGCTACCTGGAACCGTTAATGGACATTGCCTTACCCGATTCCCCGCGCGTCAGCTATGCCAATGTGACTCCCGACAAAGCCCGCAAAATCCTCACCTCTTGCCTGGTAAAAGGCGATCTTTTGCCCAAAATGGCGAAAGGTCATTTTGGTGACGACGCTTTTACAGAAGAAAGTGGCATTCCCCGCTTTTTTGATCTACCGATGCTTAAGCCCCAGGTGCGGGTGATCTTACGCAACTGCGGTTTTATCGATCCCGAAGAAATTGACCACTACCTGGCCCGCGATGGCTACCTTGGTTTGCAGAAAGTACTCACGGAAGGCCCAGAATATGCTGTCGCAGCGTTAAAAAGAAGCTGGTCTGCGTGGGCGTGGTGGCGCGGGGTTCCCGGTTTACAAAAAGTGGGAACTTAGCCGGGCGGCCCAGGGCGACACCAAATACGTGATTTGTAACGCAGATGAAGGCGACCCCGGCGCTTTTATGAATCGCGCTTTAATTGAAAGCGATCCGCACGCGGTGCTGGAAGGAATGTTGATCGGTGGGTACGCGATTGGAGCCAAACAGGGCATTATCTACGTGCGCGCTGAGTATCCCCTGGCAGTCACCCGGCTGAAGAAGGCCATCCAGCAGATGCGTGACTACGGTTTGTTAGGGAAAGATATTCTGGGTTCTGGTTTTGAATTCGATATTGCAATTAAGGAAGGGGCGGGCGCGTTTGTCTGCGGGGAAGAAACAGCGCTAATCGCTTCGCTGGAAGGCCAACGCGGTATGCCCAGGCCCCGCCCACCCTATCCCGCGGATCGTGGTTTGTACGGCTGTCCCACTTTAATCAATAATACGGAAACCTTTGGAACCGTCCCGGCGATCCTGCGGAATGGGGGCGCGTGGTTTCAGCAGTTTGGCGCAGCCGGAAACTGTGGCACAAAGACATTCTCGCTGGTCGGCAAGGTCCGCAATACTGGCCTGATCGAAGTGCCCTTAGGGATGACACTCAGGCAAATTGTCTATGAGATTGGTGGCGGGACCAAACAGCCTTTTAAGGCTATTCAAACCGGAGGTCCGCTAGGCGGCTGTTTGCCCGCTTCTCAGCTCGATACGCCTATCACCTACGAAACCATGCGCGAACGAGGCTCGATGATGGGATCCGGCGGATTAATCGTCATGGACGAAAGCACCTGTATTGTCGACATGGCGCGCTACTTTATCGGCTTTGCTGAAAACGAATCCTGCGGCAACTGCACTCCCTGCCGCATCGGCACGCACGCGTTAATGACGATCTTAGAGAAAATTGTCCGCGGTGATGGCGAACCAGGTGACCTGGAGGTGATGCGGAGAGGCGCCGAGACTATGACGAAAACATCACTCTGCGGTCTGGGTCAGGCTGCCTCTAACCCAGTTGCCAGTAGTATGCGCTATTTCCTCTCTGAATATGAGGCTCACATCACTGAAAAGACCTGCCCGGCTGCAGTTTGCCCAGACTTGTTTGAGTATCACATTTCTGAAGAGAGATGCAGCGGCTGCGGCCTGTGCGTAGATGTGTGCCGGGTGGCGGCGATCGAGGGAAAACGCAAGGAGCCTCACCATCTGGATATTCGTAAGTGTATTAAGTGTCACTCCTGTGTTAACGTTTGCGCCAGGAACGCGATTGTAGGCGTGCCAATCCCGGCGGAGTGGAACGATCCTGTTGGCAGCGAGGCTGTGTTATGAGTGTGCTTATCCATATTGATGGTCATCCCTTAAACGTTGAAAAGGGCATTACGCTTTTACAGGCTGCTCGCCAGAACGAGATCTATATTCCCACCCTGTGCGATTATCCTGGTTTGCCCTCGCATGGCAGCTGCCGCATATGTATTGTAGAGATCGAAGGCCGCCAGAATACGCCCACCTCTTGCACCACACCGGTAGAAGACGGCATGGTGATTTTTACACACAGCGCTAAAGTGCAGTCTTTACGGTTGGAACTGCTGCAAATGCTCCTGGCCGAACATCCCTCCGGTTGTTTATTCTGCCCGGAAAAAGATCGTTGTGATGAATGTATGATCACTTTGCGGAAAGCGGGTGTCACTACCGGCTGTGGTTCTTGCCCCAAAGACAGCCAATGTGAACTACAGGCGATGGCAGAAAGATATGGGGTGGAAAAACCGGGGTATCCCATCCGCTACCGCATGGTTCCGGTTGAGAAGAATGACCCATTTTTTGATCGCGATTACAACCTGTGCATTTTGTGCGGGCGCTGCATCCGCGTCTGTGAAGATCTCCATTTTGCCAATACGCTCACCTTTACCAGGCGCGGCACGGATGCGCTGGTGGGTACAGCCTTTCATCGTACCCATCTGGAATCAAGCTGCACCTTCTGTGGCTCTTGTGTAGAAGTATGTCCTACGGGCGCACTTTCTGAAAAGACCCGTAAGTGGGATGGCAAACCCGAACGCGAGACGACCTCCACCTGCCCGCTGTGCAGCATCGGCTGCCAGATCGATCTCCAGGTAAAAAAGGATCGTGTGATTGGCAGTCTCCCTTACCACAGCGCTGGAACGAATGCGTTGTGCGTGAAAGGCCGTTTTGGCATCACTGAACTGGTCAACCACCCTACGCGCTTACGACAACCTCAGAAGCGTGCGGGGGAGACCTGGCTGGGGGTTGGCTGGGAAGAAGCCGCCCGGATCGCGGCGGAAAAATTAACCGCCTGTCCACCTGAGCGGTTCGAAATGCAAGTTTCTGCGGACTGTACCACTGAAGACCTTTACGTGGCTGCCAGATTTGCCCGTGAGGTGATGAAAACCAGCCGTATTCGCACCACCGCACAGGCCCATTATGGCGATGGTATTGACAGCGTTTCTCGCCTCTTGAAGCAGTCCTCTCCGCTAGCGTGTATGTTGGAAGCGCCCGCCGTGTTGTGTCTGGGATTGGAAGATCAGTATGCCCAGTCGGTTGTCGAAGTACAACTGCATCAGGCGCAGAAGCGGGGGGCGAAAATCATTGCCTGCAGCACGCGCAAACAGCGTTGGAACAGCTACGCAGATGAGTGGCTGCAGGTAGAACCTGGCAAAGAACCGAGCCTGGTCCAAGCGCTGGTCGAGTTGACCGGTCAGGACAACAGCCCGGCTGCGCAGGTAGAACCTTCCGCTCTGGTACGCGTCGCGAACCTTCTCCAGCAACCGGACCGCCCTGTCATTCTTCTTGGCCCCGCTGTACTGGCTCACCCGGAGAATAAGATTCTGCTTCAATCCGTTGAGACGCTGGCGCACAATCTTCACGCCAGGGTGATCGCCTTGCCTGAACAGGGGAATCTGGCCGCCGCGCTGCAGTTGGGGATATGCCCCAGCGAGCCAGTGCAAGCGGGACCAGACCTGGATGTCCTGTACTTAATAGGTGAGGCCGTTCCACCGCTTTCGGGCAGCCAGCCTTTTGTCCTCTATCAAAACCTGTATCCCCCGGCTGCTGGATCAATGGCCGATCTGCTGCTTCCGACCACCGCTTTTACTGAAGAGAACGGGACATACATCAATTATGCCGGGCGGGCGCAGACCATTCATCCAGCCGTGTCCCCTAAGGGAGAAGCTTTGCCCTCCTGGATGATTCTCTGCCGGATTGCCCAGCAGATGGGCGTGCCGGGTTTTGACTACACCTGCGTGGAAGATATCCGGGCAGAAATTCCAGGCTTTATTGAGCAGCAGGCGCTGGCAGAAACCAGCGAGAGGCTCGCCAGTACGATCTCCATTCCACTATCGCAGGCAAGCGCGCCATACGAACATTCCTATATGGGGTTTCCGTTAGCAAAATGGGTGGAGGGGCTTCGCATGCTTTATCCAGAAGAGACCAACGGGAGGGTTCATGAACCGAATCCTTGAAAACAAAATGATGGTGCCTAACCTGCACTTTGCCACGATCCAGGCTCCAGAAATAGCCCAGTCCGCCCGGCCCGGTCAGTTTGTCATTTTGCGCGTCGAAGAGGATGGCGAACGTATTCCGCTCACCATTTCTGATTGGGATTCGCAAAAGGGCACGCTCACCCTGGTCTATCTAAACATTGGCCGGACTACCCAAAAACTGGCTTCCTTGCCGGTGGGAACATCCCTACCGACTCTCGTAGGCCCACTGGGAAATGCAATGGAAGTCGATTACTACGGAAGTGTGTTGTGCGTTGGCGGGTGTTATGGGATTGCCTCCATTTACCCCATCGCCAGGGCGCTGAAGGAGAAAGGCAACCGGGTCACGATTGTGGTCGAAGCCCGTAGTTCCTACCTGCTTTACTGGCAGGAGAAACTGAGAAAAGTAGCGAATCAACTGATTGTAATTACCCGTGACGGCTCTCAGGGACAGACGGGTCACATCGGCAATCTGCCCGGAATCATCGCCGGTATGCGCGCGCCGGTTGACCGGGTGATTATCAACGGCTGCAACTACTTGATGATGCGCGGTTCGGAGGAAACGCAGCCGCTGGACATCAAGACGATGGTTAGCCTGAATACGTTGATGATTGACGGGACCGGGATGTGTGGAGTTTGCCGGTTGACCGTCAATTCTTCGACGAAGTTTGCTTGCGTGGATGGCCCCCACTTTGATGGTCACGAAGTGAACTGGGACGAGCTGGCGAAGCGCCGCAAAGCCTATCTGAGTGAAGAAGACCAGTCCTTGCGCTCCAGTCGGGCGCAGTAGGCCCGGCCGAGAGCGAATGGAAAACGGATGATGGAATTAGCCCATGCCTAAAAAAATCGACTTGCAGCGCAGAGAGATGCCTAAGCAAGAGCCAGAAGTGCGCAGCCACAACTTTTCTGAAGTGGCTCTTGGATATACCCCAGAACTGGCTATTGAAGAAGCCAAACGCTGTTTGCAGTGCAAGAAACCTTTCTGTGTTTCCAACTGCCCGGTACAGATCAATATCCCCGAGTTTATCTCTGCCATCGCTCAGGGTGACTTTGTTCAAGGGGTTCGCACGCTCAAGCAAAAGAACTTGCTGCCTTCGGTATGTGGGCGGGTTTGTCCACAAGAAGAGCAGTGCGAGAAGAACTGCGCCCTGGTCAGAAGGGGCGGTCAGATCGCTATCGGACGCCTGGAGCGTTTTCTTGGGGATTGGGCTGGCGGGCAGTCTCAGGTCAGTCTCCCAGAACTTCCGCCACCCACCGGGAAAAAGGTCGCCATTGTGGGGGGCGGTCCCGCTGGCCTGACTGCTGCTGCGGATTTGGTACAACACGGGCACCAGGTGATCATTTTCGAGGCGCTGCATAAGATGGGTGGGGTGTTATCCTACGGTATCCCAGAGTTTCGTTTGCCAAAGAGGATTGTTGACCGCGAAGTCGACTTCCTCCGTGAGTTGGGCGTGGAGATGGTCACCGATTTTATTGTCGGCAAGACCCGCACAATCGATGATCTGCTGGCGGAATATGACGCTGTGTTTGTGGGAACGGGAGCAGGGCTGCCCTGGTTTATGGAAATGCCGGGAAATAACCTGAACGGTGTCTATTCAGCGAATGAGTACCTGACCCGCATCAATTTGATGAAAGGCTATTTGTACCCGCAGACCATCACGCCGATCAAAACACATCAGAGCGTGGCTGTGCTGGGTGGGGGAAATGTCGCCATGGACTGCGCGCGAACAGCTTTGCGCCTGGGCGCTGAAGTGACGATTCTCTACCGCCGCTCTCGCCCAGAGTTACCTGCCCGTCTTGAAGAGATCGAGAATGCGGAAGAAGAAGGCGTACATTTCCAGTTCCTCACGCTGCCTGTGCGCGCCGTCGGCGATGATGACTTCAGGGTACAGGGGCTGGAGTGCATTCGCATGGCGTTGGGTGAGCCCGACGCTTCTGGTAGGCGCAGCCCGGTCCCTGTTGCTGAGTCTGAGTTCTTTCTGCCCTTTGATTGTGTTATTCATGCCATTGGAAACAGTCCCAACCCACTGATCCCCTCTTCGACACCCGGATTGATCATTGGGAAAAGGGGAAATGTGGTTGTCGACAGTGAAACTGGTAAAACCTCAAAAGAACGCGTCTGGGCTGGGGGCGATATCGCTACCGGCGCAGCAACCGTGATCAACGCGATGGGCGCCGGCAGAAAGGCTGCCAGTTCCATCCACACGTACTTAACGAACGCTACCCCCTGGTAAATAGAAAGACGAAAGGAAATTGCTGTGACGTACATCATTTCCGAGAAATGTATCGAGTGTGGTTCCTGCGCGCCATTTTGTAAAAATGAGGCCATTGATTGGGAGGATCACCGGTACGTGATCGATCCATCAAAGTGTGACTCGTGCGGCACCTGCCGGGAGTACTGCCCAATCGACGATGTGATTATTGAAGTCGATATGCCAACACCTAAAAGTGTGTAGCGAAAAACAAGAGTGCATTTGAGTTCAGGTTTGTTCTTCGTGTACTCTCGATAGGTGTAGATTAAGGAACTACCCCGGCTGTAATGCAGCCGGGGTAGTTTTCATTTTTCTATCGTTTTGGAAGCCAACAGCCTTCTTGAGGTGAAAATTCCACCGTTACCTTTCTGCCGTATAGTCTAACCGTGCCAACCTTGTACTTTTTGCCATTCTTCTCAACCTGTTTGCAGTCCAGTAAATCACAGAAAAAACACTCCTGGTTCGGTCGCTTGCTATTCTCCTGGTTGGTGATCATCGCATAATCATTATTATCCAGAAAAACGCGCACTTGTCTTCCCATATTCTGTCCTTTCTGTTGTTAAAGACCAATTCGTTTTCTTATACCGTTATTATACAAAATATAATCCGCGATACAACTCTCCAAATGGGTGATCTCCAGCGATTACCGCATTTTATGACAGATGCCTCGAAAGAGTCGCTGCTTAAGAATCGCCCGTAGCTGCTGCCGCATCCCTCGCATTGAACGCTACATAGTCGATAAATGTAGATATAATAGGTATTCAGTGCTTTGTTTGCGCGCGCCTTTTTAGCGCCTGGGCAAGCATATGCGACGATATTGATTATGAGATGCTGCCGGTTAATGTAGGTAATCACCATCACTAACAGCCAGACCTGTATCCGAAATGCCTGAGCTAACGACTGTATTTGGAATCTTGGCGTTAATCTTTCTGATCGCGTCCCTCGCCTCCGGCCTGGTAGAACGCGCCCCGATCTCTTTTCCGATGATTTTCCTGGGGCTGGGTCTGGTGGCTGGCGAACATGGTTTAGGGCTGGTCAAAATTGGCCTGGGCGACCCGATTCTTGATACAGTTGGAACCCTCAGCCTGGCCTTTGTCTTTTTTCTAGATGCCTTAAATCTGAGTTTGGATGAAATCCGGAACGATTGGATCGTTCCGGTACTCGCCCTGGGGCCAGGGACGCTTCTTACCCTGGCAATGATTACCGTGGCGGCGATGCTGCTGCTGCGATTCCCAATCCTACAAGCCTTATTAATTGGCGCGGTGCTTTCCTCGGTGGATCCGGTTCTCCTGCGGGACGTAGTGCATGATGATCGCATTCCTCGCTCAATCCGGGAATCGCTGAAAACGGAAGCTGGCGCGAATGATATGATCGTTTTGCCCATCCTGCTGCTGCTGGAAGCCGTGGCATTGAACCAAGGGGGAACAGCAAGTGGATGGCTGGTTTTCCTCGCCCGGTTGTTTTTGCTGGGGCCTGCCGCCGGGTTTGCTGTCGGCGCGACTTCGGCGACTTTGATGACGTGGATGCGCCGGCGTACATCGATTGGTCGTGAATACCGCGCGGTGTATGGCATTGGCGTGCTTTTTGCAGCTTACTTTGTCGGAGCCAGCCTGGGGAGCAGCGGTTTCCTGGCTGTGTTTGCCGCAGGGATGGCGACTACATTTATGAACTATGATCTGTGTGACTGTTTCCTGGAGTATGGTGAGACCACGGCAGAGATGTCTATGCTGCTAGCCTTTCTTCTCTTTGGCGTACTCCTCTCGTCTATCCTGGGCGCAGCAGCGCTGCTGCCCACGCTCATTTTTGCGCTGGTCACTCTGGGCGTGATTCGGCCAACCGCCATTGCGTTCGTTCTGCGCCGGGTGCCGATCAGCCGCCAGGCGCGGCGTTTTATTGGTTGGTTTGGCCCGCGCGGGCTTAGCTCGCTTTTGTTTGGCCTGCTGTTGGTATCCAGTAGGGTTCCCGGCTCGGAGACTATTCTGGCAACAGTTGGGATCGTTGTGATCATTTCCGTTATCTTGCATGGGGTGTCTGCCGCGCCGCTAGCGGCTCAATACAGCCGTACGGTTGCGCTGCAAACACTGCCGGAGGAGCGTGAGGCTACCGCAGCCGGTCTTTTTGAACATCATCCTAAGGAAGCGCCTCGAATTACCCCACAGAAACTGGCCGATCAACTTCAAAGTCCAACGCCGCCCATCTTGTTAGATGTGCGTTCCCGCTCCACCTACGATCGGGATGCTAACCAGATTCCAGGTAGTGTGCGGGTGCTGCCGGATCAGGTCGTGGAATGGGCAGACGGTAGACCGAAAGATCGAGAAATCGTCGCCTACTGCACCTGACCAGATGAAGCTACCAGCGCCCGGGTGGTGCTGCAATTACTTTCGCTAGGATATCATGCGCGGGCGCTTAAAGGGGGCATGGAAGCCTGGCGTAAACGTTATCCGGTTGAACCAAAACAAAGGGGTGCCGAGATCCACGTTTCGTCCGGGCAGCATATTCCTGATGAAGAAAGAGGTTTGTAAGTAACCATGGATTCGAATATCTCCTCTTTACAGCCTGAAGAACTGCTGCCAGACCTGCCGCTTGACGCCTGGCAGGATACTTTAACGACCCTTCACCTTTGGACGCAGATTGTGGGGAAGATGCGGCTGGCTTTAACCCCGATGGTGAACCACTGGTGGCAAATCCCCCTATATGTCACCGCGCGCGGACTGACCACTTCGCCGATGCCCATGAATGGTGAGGTCCTTCAGATTGACTTTGATTTCATTGCGCATGTACTGCAAGTACAGAGCAGCAGCGGTGCAACACGCATGATCCCGCTTGTGGGCCATTCCGTCGCGACTTTTTATCAGGACTTGATGGCAGCACTGCGTTCGTTGGGAATGGATATTCAGATCTGGACGGTGCCCGTCGAGGTAGAGGAGCAGATTCCCTTTGAACAGGATAAAAAACACGCTGCTTATGACGTGGAGTACGCCCACCGTTTCTGGAGGGTGCTGTTACAGGTGGACCGGGTGATGAAAGCTTTTCGGGGACGTTTCTGTGGTAAGGCCAGCCCGGTGCACTTCTTTTGGGGCAGCTTTGACCTGGCGACAACGCGCTTTTCTGGTCGCAGTGCGCCGCCGAATGAGAATGCATTCCATGTGGCGAAGTATGTGATGCAAGAAGCCTATGTAGATGAATGTAGCAGTATTGGCTTTTGGCCTGGAACGGGGTTGGGTGAGCCAGCTTTCTATGCCTATCAGTACCCGGAACCTCCCGGATACAAGGACTACGCTATTCAGCCCGATCAAGCTTACTATGAACCTATCTTGAAGGAGTTCATTCTCCCTTATGCGGCAGTGCGCACTGCTCCCAATTGGGAAGAGATGCTCCTGGATTTTTTTCAAAGCACTTATGAGGCTGGGGCAAACCTGGCGAATTGGGACCGGCTTGCCCTGGAGCAAAGTTTTCTGATCAAACCTGAATCGTGACGAGTATCCTCTTTTTATATTGGATCTTGCTATTCGATGTATCTACATCTCTGGTCCGCACACCAGAGCCAGATACCGTACCCTGGCGCAGGTGCCTCCGCCGCAGCCTGGCGAATTGCATACTCCGTTCTTTCCTTCCTGGTGGCGCAGTTCAGTGGATGCTGCCTGGCAGTAAGGCGCTCTGGCAGGGTTTGGTGGTAGGCGCTTCGGGACTGTCGATTGCACTGCTGGGAATGTACTGGCACCCGTGACTTCCGGTAGGTGTCTTGATTGACCTGGCGCTGCTTGCATCTGTGTTTCTACGCTGGCCGATTTTCCAGTTTGCACCCTAGTCTTTCTCTCAGGGCAGGCAAAAAAGGCCTGCCCTGAGAGAAACTGCTTCATGTAAGCGCAACTTATCTAACGCGATAACGTACTTAAAGTTTAAGGACCCATTCTATAATTCTTATAGAGGCGATGGCTGGGTTTTAACGATCGATGGATAACAGGAAAAAGAATTATGTTTCATTACACTTCGAAAACAACGATGATGAAATTGGAGATTCAACAGGTTGGAAAACAATATCGCAAAGATAAGTGGGGACTGCGAAGTTTTAGCCTGGCTCTGACGCCCGGTGTTTGGGGACTGCTTGGCCCTAATGGCGCCGGAAAATCGACGCTGATGCGCATTCTGGCAACCATCACCCGACCTACCGAAGGCAAAGTGTTCTGGAATGGAGAAGATACCGCCCGAAATCCTACTGCGCTGCGGCAGGTGTTAGGGTACCTGCCGCAGGATTTCGGGGTCTATCCCAACCTGAACGCACTGGAATTTCTCCAATACATGGCCGCAATTAAAGGCATGGACCGCAGGACCGCTGACCGCCGGATTGATGAACTGCTCCAGGTGGTCAACCTGATCGACGCCCGCAAGCGCCCTTTAGGTGGTTATTCTGGCGGGATGAAGCAGCGGATCGGGATTGCCCAGGCCTTATTAAATGACCCACAACTGCTGATTGTCGATGAACCAACCGTGGGCCTGGATCCCGAAGAACGGGTCCGGTTCCGCAATCTGCTGGCTGATTTATCAGGTGACCGGATCGTTATCCTTTCGACGCACATTGTCTCAGATGTAGAGGCCGTGGCAACGGAAATTGCCATTATCAACACCGGGCGGCTGCTAGAGCAAACGACGCCCGAAACGCTGCTTCAGTCTGTCGAGGGCAGGGTTTGGGAATGGATCGTCCCATCCGCGGATCTGCCCCAGGTGCGCCAAAACCACCTGATCAGCAGTATGACGCGCCGTCTGGATGGGACGCGCGTGCGTGTCATCCAGCATCAAGCGCCATCCGTGGACGCTGTTTCTACCCTGCCCACCCTGGAAGACGCTTACTTATGGGTCGTCTCTGGCAGCCATTCGGAAAGGAAGCAGCCTGAAATGGTCATGCCAGAGGTGGTGAGATGAGCAGTTGGAACCTGATCCCTGCAATGATCAAAGCGGATCTTCAGGAGCGCACCCGGCGTACCAGTTTCGTGGTTACCGTTTGCTCGATTATCTACCTGGGCTACGCGGTCAACACCGGGCAAATTCTCATCAAGCTAGAAACGTATCGCGGCGTTTACAACTCTGCCTGGGTCGGCAGCCTGATGTCGCTGGTGATCACCTTCTTCCTGGGAATTGCCGGTTTTTACCTAGTGAAGAATGCCGTCGAGCGGGATGAGCGCACCGGGGTAGGGCAGATTATCGCCACTACCCCGACCACCGGTTCACAGTACCTGCTTGGCAAATGGCTGAGTAACTTTACTGTGCTGGCTGTGCTGGTGGGAATCCTGGCGCTGGCAGCCATCCTTATGCAAATCATTAACCGTGAAGATGTGCAAATTCAACTTTGGGCCTTGCTGGCGCCCTTTCTTTTCATCGCGCTGCCAATGATGGCTCTGGTTGCCGCATTTGCTGTTTTCTTTGAAAGTGTGAGTTGGTTAAAAGGCGGCTTTGGTAACCTGGTGTACTTTGGGGTAATTATAGCCCTCTTCATGGCTGGGATTTTCCTGACGGACCTGCCCTGGTTAGATGTTACCGGGTTCAGCCTGATCGGTACGAGCATGAAAGCAGCGGCTCGAGAAGCCTTCCCCACCTATGGGAGTGCCTTCACCCTTTCGATGGCTTCGGATTCGAATGGGCCGGTTCAAACCTTCGTATGGTCTGGAATCCATTGGACGGCGGGCTTGATCGTCCAGCGCGTCTTGTGGCTGGTAGTTTCGGTGGGGATTGTTCTGGCAGGTTCGCTGTTCTTTCACCGTTTTGACCCGAACAGGCGTTCACTACTGCGACAGAAGCAGAAGCAGGTCGAAATCCTCGCTCCACAGGGGGGCACGGTTTCGCCAGAGCGGGACTGGAAGGCCCAGCGGCTGACTCCGCTATCTGGGCAGCAAGCTTTTCATATGAATTTCCTGCGCCTGGTGTGGCTGGAACTCCTGCTGCTCGTGAAGGGGGTGAAGTGGTACTGGTGGGCTGGAATGGCCTTACTCTGGATGGGCAGCGTTTTTACGCAGAATGAAACCATGCGCCAGACCTGGTTCACCTTGTCCACTCTCTGGCCCGTCTTGATCTGGTCGAAGATGGGAGAACGGGAAGTGCGCTGCCATACTGAACAGCTCATTTACCAGGTCGCTTATCCGCTGGGACGGGTGCTGCTCTCTTCCTGGTTGGCTGGTGTCACTTTGACAGCCCTCTCAGTCAGCGGCGTGCTGATCGGGAGACTGCTAACCGGTGCCCCGGCGGCTCTGCTTCCCTGGATCCTGTCGGCGCTGTTCATTCCAACCCTGGCGCTTGCCTTGGGAACCTGGAGCCGAAGCAGTAAGCTGTTTGAAGTGGTGTATCCCATTTTATGGTATCTGGGACCCTTGAACCGCGAGAACGGACTGGTGATTCTGGATTATCTTGGGATTCATGCACAGGCGCCGGTGAACACGATTCCACTGGTGTTTACG
Organism: uncultured Chloroflexia bacterium; assembly: GCA_963791025.1. Lineage (GTDB taxonomy): Bacteria > Chloroflexota > Anaerolineae > Anaerolineales > Anaerolineaceae > DSYU01. The sequence goes on from CAWBQF010000003.1 coordinate 280,817, forward strand.
GCTGGTATCTGCGTGCTGTTGGTTCTGGCGATAATAGGACGGCGCCGCCAGATGGTGGTATGACTCGCAAATGTTTGTTTACAGATCGGGATGATTCTATCTAATCAGTGCATCGTTTGGATAGAATCATCCCGGTCGCGTTGTTCTATGGATATTATTTTGCAAGCAGCGAGTCTGCGCCTGGGCCTGGCAGCGTCTCTTCTACGGTTTCGCCTCTATTCATTTCCCTCTGTTCACATGGATTAAATTACTATCCATAACTCGCGGCGATCTGTGGTAAGTAAAATATTCAGTTATTCCCGTACAGGATTTGACTTGTGAGCAGGTCGATCTTAAAATCGTAGTAGGATGGTCCTATTAGAACGCGCGCTTTATCTCTCGATTCTGGAGGACGCCCTGACCGAGACGTTGGCTGGTACAGGTCAAGTTGTGCTGGTCAGAGGGGAAGCAGGCATCGGAAAGACGGCGTTGGTGCAAGCCTTTACACGCCAGAAAGAGAACCAGGTTCGGGTTCTATGGGGTATCTGTGACCCACTTTTTACCCCGCGACCGCTCGGCCCCTTATTCGATATCGCAGCACAGCTCCAGGGGCAGCTGTTTGGGCTGCTCAACTCGAATGCCGAATCGTTGACGATTTTCTCTCATTTCCTCATTGATCTACAACACAGCCCGGCTATCGTCGTCTTTGAAGATGTTCACTGGGCCGATGAGGCTTCTCTCGACTTACTGCGCTATATCGGACGGCGGATTACAAGAACACAGTCGTTGTTATTGCTAACTTATCGGGAGGATGAACTGGGTCCACAGCACCAACTCCGCGCAGTGCTGGGCAGCCTGGCTTCGTCATCTGCTGTACATCATATTCTTCTCCCGCCGCTCACCGAACAGGCTGTCTCTACTTTAGTCGGAGATCGAGATATCGATGTGACGGCGCTTCACCGTCAAACGGGGGGGAATCCTTTTTATGTTACTGAGGTGCTGGGCAGTTCCGTCACTGGCATTCCCCCGACGATCCGTGACGCCATCCTGGCGCGGGCAGCGCGTCTTTCGCCTGTTGCTCGCAATGTTCTGGAGGTAGCTGCTGTGATTGGGCCGCGAATTGAGCCCTGGCTGTTGGCAGAGATCACCAGGGCTGAGATGCGTGCTGCTGAGGAATGTATGTCGGTGGGTGTGCTTGTGGCGCAAGGTGAAGTGCTGACTTTTCGCCATGAACTGGCACGGCAAACCATTCTTGAAATGATTTCCCCTTTCCGCAAGCAGATGCTGCATCGCTCGGCGCTGGATTCTTTGAGAGCGTTACCCTCGTTTTACAGTACGCCTGAGCAGTTGGCGTATCATGCGGAGGGCGCCGGCGACCGTGAAGCTGTGCTGGTATATGCCCCAATCGCGGCGCAGAAAGCTGCCTGGGCTGGGGCGCACCGAGAGGCTGCGCGCCTTTACAACTTGGCGCTGCGCTACTCGGAAGGCTTGCGCTTTCAGGATCACGCGCTCCTGTTTGAGGCCTATTCCACAGAATGTGATCATATTGGGCAGCAGAGCGAGGGAATTGCGGCGCGCCGAGAGGCGTTGAAGCTTTGGCGTCAGCTTGGGAATGGCTTGAAGGAAGGCGAAAACCTGGCTTATTTGATGAATATGCTGACGCGCATTGGTCAAAATACGGAGGCGCAGCGGGTTAGCCGTGCCGCGACTGAAATCCTTGAAGCCCTGCCGCCGGGGAGAGAGTTGGCAATGGCTTACCGGGTTCAGGCGGCTGCCTGCCTGGTCAACCGAGACTGCCAGGATGCACTGGCTTGGGCAGAAAGAGCGCTTGAACTGGCCCAACGCTTACAGGATGCCGAGGTGCTGGCGGCTGTCCATCTGACGATTGGAACCACCTGGTTGTTTCTGGATTATGAACGCGGTCGCCAGTACCTGGAAAGCAAAATTGTTGTTTTTCAAGAGAATGGGTTGGATGCGCGTGCTGCTCACGCATACTCTAACCTGGGATCGGGCTCTGGTGAGCTGCACCAGTTCTGTTACGCCGATCACTATCTTTCAGTTGGCGTCGCCTATGCTGCCGAACGCGACCTGGATAGTCATCGCCTGTATATGCAGGCCTGGCAAGCGCTGGTTTCCCTGTACCTGGGACGCTGGCAGGAGGCCGAACTGATCGCCAGACGTGTGCTGGAAGGCCATGGCGTGGCGACCATTAGCCGCATTACAGCGCTGGTTGCCCAGGGGCGGTTAATGGTGCGTCAGGGCAATGCCGGCGCGCAGGCGGCGCTAGACGAGGCGCTGGAACTTGCGCTCCGGGCGGGTAATCTCCAACGACTTGGCCCTGTGCGTTCGGCGCGTGCTGAGGCGGCATGGTTGGCTGGTGATGACCGGATGGCCCTCGCAGAAGTGCAGTCGGTGTATAACCTCTCAGTAAGCAAACGGCATCCCTGGTTTACGGGCGAACTGGCTTTCTGGCGCTGGCGAGTTGGGGAAAGTGTGGAAGCGCCTGACTGGTTGGCCCGGCCCTTCGCATTGCAGATTGCCGGGAACTGGCAGGCGGCGGCAGACGAGTGGGAGCGCCTGAACTGCCCCTATGAGCAGGCTCGCGCCCTGGCGGATGGCGATCCAAATGCTCAGACTCAGGCCTTAGAAATCTACGAACGACTCGGCGCCTGGGCGGCTGCCGATAAGCTCCGTCTCGCGCTGCGATCATCCGGCATGATGCAGCTTCCTCGCAAGACCAGATCCTCTACTCGCGATAATCCATTTGGCCTGACAGACCGGCAGGTAGAGATTCTTACCTTGCTTTTAGAAGGACAAAGCAATGCGGGCATCGCTGCCCGGCTGCATATCTCGCTTAAAACAGTTGATCACCATGTCTCTGCTGTTCTGAACGGGCTCAACGTACATACCCGCGAAGCCGCCGCTGCTCTGGCCCGGCAGCATCCCCACTTTAAAAAATAGGGAATCCAAAAGGAATAAATAGGGTGCTGCTTCTATTGCGCAGCATTCAAATAATACGTATCCTTTTTATCAGGAATACGGCGATCAAGCCCAGGTCTTCTAAGCCCTGAAATTTTGTCAACATTCTATCACGCAAAAACACAATCAAACCGCACAAACTCTTTCCCCAGATTTGCTCTAGAAACTGTGAAAGGAGTAAAAGGTGAAACGAAGAAAGCTCCTTTTTAATCCCTTTAGTCTGATTGTCGTCTTGACTGCCCTGTTTGCGTTTTCTACTCACAATGCGTCCCGGCGGCGGAAACTCCCGCCGGACTGCGGCTCGGAAGATCCGACGGCGTGTCTATATACCTCTGATCTGACCTACCCGGTCGGTGTCATCCAACAAGTCAGTCTCTTCGATACCACGCGTAATAACTATGAAGTAGGGCTGGTCATTCATTATCCTATTGGCGCTGTAGGCCCGCTGCCCGTAGTCATCTGGCATCATGGGGGCAATCCTTCTGCCACAGGCGCAGCGCGGAGCGAGGAATGGGGTCAGTTACTGGCTGCCGCAGGATATGTCGTCATTCACCCCTCTCGGGCGATAATTCCCGATCCCACTCCCTATATGGCGGAGTGTCAGGACAATGGTTTTAACGATCCAGATGAGTGCGCCTACTGGGTCACGCAGTTCCGGTTTGGCCCGCAAACTACTCACTTCCTGATCGATCATCTGACAGAGATCGCCGCGTTGGATCCAGCGCTTGCGAACTTGCTTGACGAGACCCAAATCATAGTGGCAGGTCATTCAGCCGGGACCACCGCAGTGCTGGCGAATGCGGGGGCCTGGCAGCAGTGGGAACCGAGCGGTCCGCAGTATAATGAGCGCGATGATGCGCCGATCGCCTTTCTGGCGACAGGCGTTCAGGGACCGATGTACGCCGGGTTCCAATCAGGGTTTCAATCAAAAGGCTCGTTTCCAGGGATTACAGAACACAGCTTTGTTGGAATCGAGCGGCCCTTTTTGTTTATCACCGGAGTGGGTGATGAGACCGGGGAACCACCCGAAGCGCGTGTGACAGCCTGGCTGACCTCTATTCCAGGGAATAAAGCGCTGGTTTGGGATACGGACCCCAACGCAGTACATGAGACCATGGATATCCATAAATGCAATACGCCCCTGCGCGCCGACCACTGTGGCTGGATTGGCTCCGCTGGTCTGGCATACCTGGATGCGGTGGTCCGCCAGCGGCCCGAAGCGGTGGACTGGATGAGATCCAACGCACTCGAGGTTTTGAGCGGCGGCAAAATTGAGCTGCATTTGCGGTAAAGCAGATGGATACCTCTAACATTCCCTCTAGCGAAATAATCCCTGGCGAACAAGTATCGCTGTTTTCTGTCCCTTCCCTGGCTTTTGCCAATCTCATGCTGATTCCCTTGCATCTTGATGAGAACCTGGAAGCGTTACCTCCCTGGTATGGCTGGGTAGACCAGGCAACCGTCGCGCTGCTGTTAGATACGCTCACGCCGCTGTTCCGCAGCCTCGAACTGGCCGGGTACGTTTCCAATCTGGTAGAGTTTGGCATTGTTGGCAGTGATCTCTCGGCCCCTTCTGGTTGGGTGCGCGTTTTCTTCGAATCGATGACGATCCTTTTCAGCCCCGTGAGCATTCTTACTGAAGAGGGGGACGTCTCTGACCCATGGACGACCAGCGACCGGTTTGTCATTCATGTTCGTCTCTACCGGCGAAATGCTGCGGGGAACGAAGAACTATCACTGGAGGTAAGTGAACAATATAGCATCGGAAACTACCTTGTGTTCGCCAGCCAGGTCCGTCCCACACAGGTAAGTGACCTTACCACAGCTTTCCTCGATTCGGGTATAGACAACTTCTTACTGGATGTATTAAGTGCGCTGCAAGCGCGCTGGAATAGTGCGCAGCAAAGTGCCACCCTCGACCCTTTTAATTTCACTCAGGCTCCTGGCCTGTTATGGATGTTCGACCCGACTTTTTGGGAAACTGATCCTCCTACCTGGAATACTTTGGAAGGAGCATGGATCAGAGAAATAGCCGGTCACGTCCGCGATCTGATCTCACTGGACCCGCTCACTTTTTTTAAGCTACAAACCGGGTTTGAAAGCCCTCTCTGGTCAAAAGAGGCGCGCTTGCGCGCCCTGCTGGAGCAGGCTCCCGAACTGCGCGGTAAGTTAGCGCCGCAGTACACCCTCGCGTTTTTCCGCATTTTACATGACCGTAATGAAGAACTCGGCTGCCCGCTGAACGAAGATTCTTTCAGCAATATCGCAGGATTCTCCTACGAACAATATGATTCCCCCATCCGATACCTTGACTTGCTGATGCACATAGCCCAGGCGCGGCTGTTTCCCTTCCCAGCGATTCCCGATCTGGATGAACCATTCCCTTATGATTTTGAAGAAGACCCAATAGAAGTCCACAGTGTCTTCGATCCGCTCACCGCTGTCATGATCAGCGTGGAAATCAGCGTATTCGACCAGCCCCCTCTGCGCATTGTGCAGGAAGTGTACCTGGGCTACCCTATCGAATCTTGCTGCTGTTGGGAATACCGCGAACCGGATATCTACGGCAAAAGCCGTCTGCTCATCGTTGCCACCCCTGGTATTCGCATTGAAGATCGAGAGAATATTCCATCTACCTGTAACTTAACGATCTACCGTGTGCAGGACTTCCAATCCATTCCTGCCTGGGGAGAACACATTAACGAAGTTTTCTATCTTGCCCCAGCAGACCGCGAAGCACTCTATGCTCTCCATATCGGGTACTATGACGATCTCCCCTACGATCAGGAGCAGCGTGATGATCCTACTGATGACCCGGTCGAGTTACCTCCGGCGGATAACACTACCGGTCTGCCCACACTGCCAGCCTTTCATGTGCGCGGAGTAGAGACCGGTGTGCGGATTACGTATCCCGCAGCCGACCCTGAGGATGATGCCTTGTTTGTGTTGGACATCATTGTGTCCAGCGACTCGCCCGATGATCGCTTCGGATATGATATTCAACCTCTAGAAGGTACATCTGGAGATTATCAACGCTATGGTGTGTTTGTTTGGGCTACTCCAAACGTAGAGATTCACGTAGTTCATAAACCAGATAGTATCTCGCGTGTTACCAGCCTGTACTGGCGTGTACCTTCACTTGCCTATATTCTTCCCACTGGTTCGTCGCTGCCCATATTGGTCGATGATCTCCCAGCCTGGGTTACACCGGTCGAGGATGGAGATCCACACTTCTCAAATAACCTGAATGTAGACGATTATTGGCTCGCTCTTGCGCTGTTCAAGTTCGCCGACTTTATTGTCGGGTTTACGCCCGTTGGCGATGCGCTCGATTTAGGAGAACTGTTAGCCTCATTTTATACTGGCACTGACCGCTGGGGCGAACCGTACACCAATTTTGACGTGGCAATTACACTTGCCGGGGTTTTCTTACCAATCGTCAGCAGGGGCGTATTAAAAAACGCGTCGAAAATGCTTGCAGCCCGCACCATCAGCCTGGACGATGCCCAGAAACTGTTACACCGTCTGTCGCGGGCCGACCCATTGGAAGCGACTGGCATGGCGCGGCGTGAGATTCGGCAGCTTTCTGAGCTAGAAAAGCAAATTACAGACCGCAAGAACCGGGCAGTTCTCAAAGCTATTTTCGACGCGAGCGAACTCCTGGTGGAAATGGGTGAAAAAGTTTCAGCAAGTGCTACCCGCTTCGTGGTGCAGTTTGGTGATATTGTAACCAGCCGAGGCGGCGCTTTTCTCGATTCGGAAATACAGTGGTATTTGCGCAAGTGGCGAGATCGACGGTTGGCAAAGGGCGTCCTCGAAAACGATATTGACTCCTGGCTGGCGCGCCAAATTGCTGGCGCGCCTCTCAAGCCGCAGCTAGATCCCTCCGACGCTGCCGAGTATGCCAATGGAATGGATCGGTGGATTGATGATCTGGTGGAATGGGCCACAGTCAACAAGATTGATGATGCCGTCCCCGGATCCCCGCTCGACTACGCTCGTGGGCAGCGCACCGGTGGGCCCCATCTTCGGCTTCAGTTATATCTTGGCGAGCATTACCGAGACTTCCTTCGCGGGCGCACGCCCGACCCGCGCATCGCGCCCCTCCAACGCAACCGCTGGCCTCGACTGGTTAAGCGCATCTGGCCTTCACCCGGATCCAATGCCATTAATGACCTGCTGCAAACCTTGACCAGCCGCCAGCAGTTGGTGCAGGGCGTCCAGGATGTCGCTGCTAAAACCCGCGTTGCGCTGGATCGTTTCGATGCCGAAAAAACGGCCGACCTTATTGAAGCTATTGTCGAACGGTACAAGCAAAACGGTGTTCTCGATGCGTCAGGTGTTCGTAAACTGATCGGCAGAAAAGTCATTAGCCAGGAAGAGTTTATTGACCGCGTGCTGGCAGGTATTGATATGATGGCAGATGAAGCTACCGCTTTGAAAGCGCCAGATCTTTATGAGGAAGTCTTCGATATCCCCGGCATTGAATCCTTTATTGAACAGGTGGTGCGGAAGTCGGGATATGAACATGGTTACGTCTTTGAAGTCTTCCTGGCAATGCGTGAGCTGATGCAGAGCGTTTCTCCGGAAAACCTGTGGATGCAGGTTTATGTTAATGGCAAAATGGGGCCTGATATCGTGCGCGTGATGCTGGAAAATGGAAAGGCGGTTGCTGCCCGAATTATCCAGGCTAAATCCTACCGTAACCTAAACGAACTGCTGGGCGCAGGTGGGGTGGGAGAAATCAAACGCCAGCTGCTGAGTGATCTATACCGCATTGTTGGAGACGGATTTCAGGTGACCGGCCCTGGCGGTGTACGCCTTCCGGTAGATGAATTGATCGAGTTTAAGATTGACTGGCTGCGTCTACGAATTACTGAATTTATAATAGATGGCATTGACCCAGAAGACTTGCGCTCCTTTGACCCTACAGTCGCAGCCAAAGCGCGTCAAGCTTTCTTCGATCAGATTGTTAAACCCAGAATAGATGAAATCAATGCGTGGATGAAAACAGAAGCTTTTAAAATAGAACTGGGCCTTGACCCAGAAGATTGGATTCCTGACTTTACCCTGGTTGTTGAACTAGTTGATCCCACATAAACCCCTATGACACTTGGAACTACGCTAATTAATGCCCTTTATGAATTAACAGCCCCGCTGTTGTTTGCACTGGAAGACAGCATTCATCTCAATCGCCTGCTGCAAGACCTGGGTTGGTCGTTGTCCCTCACCGATGAACAAGCTGAAATCATCGCGCAATTTTTACCGCTACAGTCTGACCTGCAAGACCTGGAATCACTCGCCGAAACCGTCTCAGCAGGCAGCGCTGTCTCTGGCGAAGTTATCGCCCAGGCTGTTACTCTTGGACAATCCGTGTTTGCAAAGGTCAAGGTGCTGGAATCGCTCTCCCCTTCAGCCCTCGCGCAGCTTCCCGCTCCGTTGGACGATCCATCCACCTGGGGCGGCATTGCCCTCGATCTGCCAGAGTTCCTGCTCCTGCGCTGGCTGGCGCTCCAGTCTCCCATTATGTACGCTTCGGCTGTACTGGCTGGCATTGTTGTCGAGCAGCCTCGCGTAGATTCTCTGCCGCCGCGCCGCACACTGTCGTGGAGTGCTCTTACTTCTTTTCTACAAGGCCCCACGCAGCACATGTCTGACCTCTATCACTGGGGAGGCGCCCTCGACTACCAGCGTCTCATGGATGCCACTGCTGGATTGGCAAATGCCGCTGGCGTGCCAGTACGCCTGACGGCTGTCAGCAGTGAGAATGCCGGGCTGATCTTTCCGAATGGCGTCTCTGATGATCTGCGCCAGTTGAGCATTGACTGGCACACCGGCTTCAGTCAGGAAAATGGTATCTTGCATACCGCATGGGCTATCGTTCCAGCCCCGGCGCAGTCAGATGGTGACATTCAGGGCTTCCTGTTTGCCAGCGAACTGACTGGCCCACTGCTGGATGCAGTTGACTTGGGAAATGGCCTGCAACTGTCACTGCGCAACGGCGCCAATCTTAACGGCGCTTTGGGTTTCCTCCTGCTGCCGCAAGGGGTTCAACTGGTCGGTCCATCGGCGAAAACCGGCGTTTCAGTGGCTCTCAACGGTACACCTGCTGTCCCCTGGGCCTTATTAGGTGAAGCTGACAGCACCCGGCTTGAACTGGATGCTTTTGAGCTGCAGCTTGGACTGCTTGGTTCCGCCTCCGATCCAGAAGTTACCTTCACCTTATCTGGCAGTTCCTCCACTCCGCGCCTGGTAATCCTGCCCTCAGAAGGAGATGCGTTTCTCTCAGGCATTCTCGGCGCCGTCCCGCTAGCAGTCAATATTCCATTTTCTATCAACTGGTCTTCGCAGCACGGGTTCCTCTTCCAGGGTGGGGCCGGATTTGCTGTCGTGATTCCGGTTTCCCTTACCCTGGGGCCGTTACATATTGAATCTGTCGATCTGGCGGTCACTGCCGATAATACCGGCGCAGCCGTTGAAATTGCAGTAACTGCTTCGCTCAACCTGGGGCCCTTCCTGGTTGTTGCCGATGGGCTGGGACTGAGCGCCCTCGCTCGTACACTTCCCTCTGGTGAAACCAGCGGTATATTCGGCCCGCTGGATATCGAAGTGGGCTTTCTGCCGCCGAATGGGTTCGGTATCTCTGTAGATGCCGGGATCGTCAATGGCGGCGGATATCTCTTCATAGACCGCGATGCCGGAACATATGCTGGCATCTTAGAGCTAGATTTGCTCTCGGTGAGCATCAGCGCGATTGGGTTGATTGATACCCAACTACCTGGCGGTGGCTGGTCGATGTTTCTGGGCTTGTTCATCGATGTGCCTGCCATTCCATTGGGCTTTGGCTTTACCCTTAATGGGGTAGGTGGTGTAGCTGGCGTCAACCGCACACTCGACGTGGAGGGGCTACAGTCGGCCATCGCATCTGGTTCATTGGATAGTGTACTGTTCCCCAAAGATCCAATACTCAACGCTCCGTTAATCATCGATGCGGTGCAAGGCATTTTCCCCTCGGCTGAGGGCCGCTACGTTTTTGGGCCAGTCATTAAGATCGGATGGGGCTCGCCAACCCTCATCGAGGCAAAGATCGGGGTTATTATTTCTTTGCCAGACCCAATTGTCATCGCCGTGCTGGGTTCGGTCACATCCGTGCTGCCTACAGAAGATACCGATCTTATTGCCCTCTATCTTGAAGTCGCTGGGGTCATCGACATGGGCGCGGCGACCCTATCGATCGATTCCAGTCTACATGGTTCGCACATCGCTGGGTTTCCACTGGCTGGCGATATGGCATTACGGTCTGCGTTTGGGAACAATCCTACTTTTTTGATGGCCCTAGGGGGCAGTCATCCCGGATTTGACCGGCCCAGTGGCTTCCCCGAGATCAGCCGCCTGTCGCTTGCTATTAACGCTGGTTCATTGATCGATATCCGCTTCGACTGTTACTTTGCCATCACCTCAAACACCTTCCAGTTTGGTTCAGCCTTTGAATTATCGGCGGAGGTGGAGGGATTTGGAATCAGCGGCGGCGCTGAATTTGACGCGTTGATCTTCTTCTCGCCGTTTTCTTTGCAGACCAACCTTGGATTCCACATCTCTGTTAAGGCGGTTGGGGTTGACCTGATGGCTGTCTGGTTAGATGTCAGCCTTAGTGGGCCGAACCCGTGGTATGTGGTTGGGACTGCCACTTTCACCATTTTAGGAATTGATAACACCATCAAGCTGGATCAAAAAATAGGTTCAAAACAGCATGAGGAACCGCCCGAAATCGGAGAATGTTTTGGATCAGTTCCGGTCGGCAGTAACCCTTCCAGAAGCCTGGAGTGTTGAATCTGGTGGGGGGCGTGGCGTGATTTTCACGGCACAAACTCCACCCGATGGAGAACTGGTGGTGACTCCGGATGGTACTCTGGGCTTATCGCAACGGGTGGCGCCGCTGGGTATTACGATCGACAGGAGCGACCCCTGGCAGATTGAGGGTGGCTACAACTGGTTTGATCTGGAAGCGGGTGAGCCGGGAATGCAGTCTACTGGCTCCCTATACGACTGGTTCACGGTATCCTCTTATATCGATCTCAGTCCACGTGAACTACTTTCTGCGCCATCCTTTGACCTGCTGCCCTCTGGCATTGCTTTTGCTGGTGGAGAAGCGACATCTGGAACGGCTCGAAAGGGGACGTTAGACTACGAGCAAATCTTGCGCGACCCGAACCTGGATGACACGACGGTCCAGTTACCGCCGTTCCACCTGGCTGACGATCCTCGCCCGGCTGTCTGGTCTGAAATGGCGACCGGCAGTGGGGCGCAGGGTTTTTCGATTGCATCCAGTGAGCTCTCGATACAGGTGGCGTCGCCGAGTTTTGTCGTCATGGATCGGGAGACTGGCGCGGTTCTGCATCGGAAAAGGAACTGGACCGCCAGCCGGGCATCCAACGCTGGGCGTAAACAGAATGTCGTGATTATGCCTGATTGGGAGATTCCATAATGGATAAGTTTACTGCCCCTCAATTCCTGCCCTGGCTGCGCGCCGGCCTGGCATCCTCCATTTCCGATCGGGCTGTGGATGGCATGGCTCCTGGCGATACGACCAGCATCTCGGTCGCTGTGACGCTGCGCGCCGGTGGTGTCAAAGATTTTAATGAGGCTGTTCCCAGCCCGGCGATTCGGCTGCGCGGGCCGGGAGAGGTAGTGGGTATCGATCCAGCACTGATTGTGCGCCACGACCCAGAACCCGGCACCGCCGATGCTGAAAGCACTTATCTTAGCCTGGTCGAGTTCAGTGAACCTGATTTCCCGTGGCGTTATACCCCAGCAGCCGCTAGTGGGGGTCGGCTGCAACCCTGGATTGTGCTGGTCGTGGTGGAAGAGCGCGAGGGGGTGTGGTTAGAAAATACCCTCACCGGTCGATTGCCAGTTCTGCATGTTGATGAGGCGGTCCGTGAGCTGCCCGAACTCCAGCAGTCCTGGGCCTGGGCGCACGTACAAGCCGATCATGATCTTGCCAGTGGAACTGCCGCCGCCCTGGCTGAATCTCCGGATGCGTTTCGCGCGCGGCTGCTCTGCCCACGCCGTTTAATACCTGACCGGTCATGGATAGCCTGCCTGGTGCCTGCTTTTCAGGCTGGCAAACAGGCTGGGCTGGGAGAGGCAGCTACCGCCAATGCGGGCCTGGCCTGGGATGACACTACTGTTGGAGAAGTGCGCCTGCCAGTTTATCACAGCTGGCGTTTTAAAACTGGACCAAAAGGTGACTTCGAGTCACTTGTGCGGCGTCTCACGGCACGCAGCCTGCCCCCCTCAGTTGGACGTCGGGACCTGGACATCAGCCAGCCGGGCGGCGGCTTGCCCGAAATCAAAAACATGGTGATCAGCTACCAGGGGGCACTGGTATCCATCGCGGGCCGGCCGCGCCCCTGGCCAGACCAACCACGTCATCGCTTCAAATCGGCCCTGCGCGAGATCCTCAACGCGGAACTGGTAAACACACCCCTTCATGAGCCATACGACGCACTCCGAGATGATCCGGTTGTAGGCCCACCGGTATATGCGGTAAAGCAGGCGCAGCGCAGCTCGGTTCCGGCAGAAGGCGCGCCCCCTCCGTGGTTTGGAGAGCTGAACACCGAACCTCAGAATCGATCGGTGGCCGGGTTGGGCGCGGCGGTTATCCGTCGTGATCAGGAGACACTGATGGCAAAGGCCTGGGAGTATGCGGCCAGTACAGTTGAGGCCGGGCGCATTCTGAATCGTGCGCGGGCAGCGTGGGAAGCGGCAAAGCGTCTGCGACCCCGTTTCGACACCTTCCCAGACGAAGTGTTTATCCAGATTGTTAGCCCGGCGATGGCTCGCCTGCCATATTCTCCTCAAAAGACGATGCTTGGCGCAGTTGTTGATTCGGCTTTACCGGGTGGACTGTTATCCGGCGCATTTCGCAGGCTGACCCAAACTGTACCCGGGTTCGCCCAGAAAACACCCGGCGGCCGGACGGGCATGATGGCTGCGGTAACCCGTAAAGCGCTTGACCATCCAGTAGATTTTGTAGCTTATTGGGCGACCATGCAATCGCCTGAGAATGCTGACGTAGAGGAATTTCCTCAACAAGTAAGGGTGGCAAGTGCCAGCCGGGTTAAGAAATCTCCCGTTGAAATTACTCCACGTGTCCAAGTCACTGGGATTCCCTATACCGGAAATGAACTACCGGTGCTATCGCTGGCGGCGAAAAGCCGGAACGCGCTTGATCCTACCGCGACCATCCAATCTATGGTGAACGCGCGGATCACAGGACTACTGGTGGAGCGCGATCAGGAGGCGCCGGGCCGGTTGTATGCGCGACCTGTTTTTACCACGCCTATGTACCGGCGACTTGTGGCGCTGTCTGTAGAGTACCTTGTGCCTGGAATTGGAGAGATCCCGGACGATACACTGGGTCTGCTGGAAACTAATCCACCGTACATTGAAGCTTTTCTGGCGGGGTTGAATGATGCGATGGGGCGCGAGTTCTTGTGGCGCGAGTATCCTGCGCGGGCGGACGATACCTGGTTTCGGACTTTCTGGAACAGCACAAAGCAAACCGGGGCAGACATTGTTCCTATTCGCCAGTGGCAGGAGGTGTCTAAGCTGGGAGAAAACGCGCCTCCTGATGCCCCGCGGGCAAGTCTGGTGCTGTTAATACGCAGTGTTCTGCTCCGCCGGTATCCAGACCTGCGCGTTTACGCCGTTGAAGCAGCCTGGGAGAAGGAAGAATCCGCGCATTATTATCGCCGAGAAGCAGTGGAGGGTGATGTGAAAACACCCTTGTTCGCCGCTCAGTTGACCACAGATATCACCGTTTTTGGTTTTGACCTGCAAGAAGAACAGGCGCGCGGCAGTACATCCCCCGAAGAGCATCCTGGCTACTTTTTCGTACTCGAACAGCAGCCCAGCGCGCCACGTTTTGGGCTGGATGCGCGACTACCTAAACGCGCGCAGGATGCTCAATCCCTTAACGCTTGGGTGAACTTATCCTGGTCACACCTGGTAGAAGATGGAGCGGCGCCAGCATTTATTGACGTAAATCGCCCGGATTGGCTGAAATCTGCCGGACCGTTACCCAGCAACAGTGATGATAAGGGAGCAAAAGGCAAAGATGCCTGGGGGGAGGATGCGGCTGCCATGGCGCGTATCACTTTTCAAAGACCTGTGCGCATGTTGGTGCACGCAGATGCGATGCTGCCACCAGGGAGTGCAGCAGCCCCAAAGGATCTGAAATGAGCGATATAAACAACCTACGGCGAAAACGGCGGCGGGCAGGAAAGCAGGAGGATGCAGCTGCGGACCGGTCGCCCACAAAAGGAGGGGGTATTCTTGGGATCCCTCCCATCGACTCGGGGCCCTTACCTGACGATGTCCTGGGCGGCGTTTTTGGAAAGTTAGATCCTGAGCTGCCGCTGCTGCTGCTGCCCATACGCATTGAAACCAGGTTCATCTTTGAGACAGACCCACCTGAATTGAGAATACGGATCTATCCAGACCAGATTCACATTAACGCTGACCGGCCCCAACTGGATTCACTGGAACAAGATCTGACAAAAGACTTCTGGAAGCGGTGGTATGGCGCTAAGGATGCTTCTGGACGAAAGGCTGCCTGGCAGTGGTTCGTGAACAAGTTCGGCGCCAGGCGGGCTGGGTATCTGGCTCGCCATCTCCAGCCTACGCTCGAAAAGAACGGAGTGCTGACTTTCCCCCCTACTGATGATGCCCAAAGCGCTAATGAACCAGCCCGGCCAATGCTGCTGCCCCATCAGTGGTTGGCAATTGGATACGGGGTGGGTGGGACGCAAATTTTCAAGAAAGCCAGCCGGCCTGTGGCCCATAACCTGCGGACTGGCCCTGACCCAGAGTCGCCAGCCTATGAAGTAAACGGCGGCGGACTGCAAGTGGACGAGGGGTTGGCCTGGATGATTGACTACGAACGGGCGCTAGAAGCGGGTATGGCGATCACAATCCCGTTGACCGGGGATGCGGTTCAAGCGACGGATCAGGTGGATGTGCTCCTGGTGGTTGGTGTGATGAAGGATATGGACCCCAAAGCTGCCAGCGCAGACCTGGCCCAACTGCTCGGCATCCACGCGCGGACAACAGGGCTGGCCTTTGTGCCGCAGGGCACACCGACCAACAATACCGAATCGGTTTCCTCCGGTTGGACACCCGCCGAGGTAGATACAGCGGCGCAGGTCGAGCGCATATTGAAGGATCTGGATCTGCCGAAAGGCCCGCTTCCTGCTTTCAATGATAATGCTGCCCATTTGGCTAAAGCACTCGGTCTCTCAAACGCAGACTCCTTGCGCCGTCTGCCGTATGGCGCTGATCCGGAGGCGTTTCAGTCTGAGCAGATGCGGGTGGTGTTGTTTGAAGCTGTGTTCGGTGTGATGATCCGGCAACTGCTGGATGTAGGCAAGGCCCATGCCACGAGTACGAACGCAATGAACGCTGTTCGCGCCTGGTTTATCAATCATGTCACAGGGGGCGCTCCGCTCCCAACCCTGCGCGTCGGGGACCAACCTTATGGCATCCTGCCAGTTCGTTGCGCAGTAGCTGCCCCTGACCTGACCACGCCAGCAGGCCAGGTAGAGCGGGTAATCAGTCTCATGATTGACGGCTGGCGGCAGAGCACGCTGTTTCTACCGGCTCTGAGCGCTGATCCGACTGCTTCGGACAAGGAAGTTGAGCTTGAGACAGCCATCGCATCTATTCTAGCCACCCAACCTCATCCAGCACGGTTCTTCTTACGAAAGATGGAAGAATATGTGAAAGGGGAAACAGCACTGGCAATTCAAATTACATATGACTTTATTCTGGATGTAATGGAAGAAGCGCTTACTTCTGATGAGTATGGAACTGCAATCACTGTGGTCGCTAACCATTATCAGGAAAAGCTCGCCGAACTTTACCCGGGCGGGCTCCAAACGGTTGACGATCAGATCGATTTATGGGATGAGATCGCCCAAAAAGTAAGCCAGACCTATATGGGTGACACACGCAGTGATGCGCTTACTTTTATTGGAAGTGTCCAGAGTGTGATCGGTAATTATGAAGCACGCCAGCGTCCACTGCGCTGGGTTGGGTTGGACCGGTATGAGGGCGTACTGGGCGAAGAAAATACCAGGCTGATCGCCGGCGCACTATATGGTAGTTCGGCAGAATGGGGGAGTGAGGGGCTGATCCAGGCTACTGAGGCTGGCCCAGGCAGTACCGCTGCTGATTACCTGGCAGAGCTAAAACAGCGTTTTGCTGCGCGCGAAGCAACAGGCGAGCTTGCCCGTTCTACCTTATCTCTGTCGCCTAAGCCATTGTTGTATCAGTTCCTTGAACAGACTCTTTCCCTCGTGCCGAACCGGTCTGAATCGAACCAAAGCGTGCTGGCTGCCCTCGAAAACCTGGCTTCTCTTGATCCTGGGAAGCTTGAGTGGCTGCTGCGCGAAACGCTGGGCTTGGGAGCGCACCGGTTGGATGCCTGGGCTACCTCTCTGGCTTCAGAACGGCTGGAACGGTTACGCAGTGCAAGGCCGGTAGGGATTCAGATTGGCGCTTTTGGTTGGGTTACGCAGTTGAAGCCGCGCAGAAACAGGCGGCCCAGCGAAGGATTCATTCACACCCCTTCGATGTCACATGCTGCTACGGCTGCACTTTTAAGAGCAGGCTGGCTGACACACGGCAGTCAGGATCCTCTTTCACCAGCCGCCGTGAACATCGATTCCAGGCGCGTCCGAGATGCCTCCTGGCTGCTGGATGGCGTCCGGCAAGGTCAACCGCTGGGTGACTTGCTCGGTTACCGGTTTGAGCGCTTTCTGCATGACCGTTGGGCATCGGACCAGATCCAGCCGGTACGGCAGCTTGTCCTCAGCGCGAAAGGCCAGCCAAACGCATCGACGAACCAGCCGGTAGATGGAATCGATCTGCTGGAACTGTACCGGAATGGGCAGTTGGGCGCACTTAAAGCGCCTGTCCAGCGTGCTATAGATGACCTGGAAGCGGCTTTCGATGCCGTCAACGATGTAGGATTATTCGAAGCTGTACACCAGACAGCCGCTGGCAATTACGAGCGCTCCGCAGCGATGACGGATGCAATCTCGACCGGGACGATCAGTCCCCCCGAACTGCGCGCGCCCTTGACTCCTCGTTCGGCTGTTTCAGTCGAACACCGGGTTGTGATTTTGCTGCCTCCGGATGGGACGCTTCCCGACAGGGGCTGGCAAGCTGGCATTCGCGACCAGGTCGCGCCTGCCCTTGAGACCTGGGTTAGCTCCCTTTTGCCGCCAGCCGAAGAGATTGGTTTTCAGATGGTGGAAATTTTCCCCGATGGGCAGATCGGGCAGCGTATTTCACAAACTCTAGCACAGTTAGGATTATCCGCGCTGGATGCCGTTTATTTGGTGGGAGATGATCCGCTGAATGTATCCCCGGCGCTGAGAACATTGGCAGCGGGCGCGGCTGGCATGGCGGGAGCTGTGCAGATTGATCCGACCCTATCGAGCCGGACGATTAGTCTTGCTGATTTCACGGTGCTGGCTACAGAGCTGCGCCGGCTGGTCGAGACCTTGCGTCCCCTCGATGCTCGTGACCTGCGGCCGGCATCTGCGCGAGGGGAAGCTGATGTTGATCTTACTGAGGCGCTTTCGGCGGTGGAGGCCTTGCTTTTAGAAGCCGTCAGCATTGGTGATCATCTGGACAAGGCTGTCGCTGCTAATCATGCTGATGAAGTGGCGCTCATTGTCAGCCGCTTGGCAAAGATGGGCATCAGTAGTGGCTCCACCCTCTTGGATTCAGACAGGGTCGTGGAAGTACAGAATCTGGTTCGGGGTCGTATAGCCAACGTGAAAGCTGTTGAGGTCGATCCGACCGACCACCAACCCGGACTGGAGATGCGCCTATCCACACTGCTTGGGCGACGGGTACCTGTGCTGGGCCGGTTCTTGCTGTCTGGGTCAGCGGATGGCGCGGTTGTCAATGCAGCTGCTGGGCCTGCTCACCCGGTAGAGGTAGACGACTGGTTAGATGCGGTGAGTTGTGTTCGTGATAATGTGGGCCGGCTGACCGCGGTAGGAATGCTGAGTGAACTGATGGGCGCAGGAGGGCTAACGGTGAGTGCTGGGCAAGATCCATTGGTCGCAGGGGAGGAATGGGCCGCGATTCATCGGCCGGCGGGCGCGGGACGCCTCTCGGTCGTTGCAGTGAGCAGTCCAACCGGGCTGCCTGGCGTGGATCAACCAGCATGCGGCCTGTTCGTGGATCAGTGGTCTGAATCCATCCCTTCTAATAAACAGGTTACTGGCGTAACTTTCCAATATGACGCTCCAAGCAACCGTCCTCCTCAGGCCTGGCTCTTAGCGACCACGCCAGATGGGGAGTCGTGGAGTCTTAAACTGGTCATTGATACGCTGCTCCAGACACTGGAATGGGCAATGCTGCGCACGGTAGGGCCAGAAGATCTGGTGGATTACGGTCGGGCGATTCCAGCGATTTATATCCCTGAAAATATTGTTAACTGGCCAGGAAAGGTCGAGTCATGAACCAATGGGATCGGTTGGAGTGCATGGCACGCAGCATTGATCTGGAAGGTGGAATGGAGGCGCAAGTCGCGGATCCATTATGGATGCTTGCGCGACAATGGCAGGTTCTCGAGTTTGAAGGGGATGATGCGGCGCAGCCAGCAGCGGCTCGCATTACCGGTCAGAATGTGCCATTGAGCTGGCTGCAGGGCAATGGCAATCAGCAGCATCCCTTCTCGTCTGCGACGCCTTTAGAGAAGGTGGTTGAAACGACCCCTGTCCCTGACTTTGGCGCAGCCGGAATGCATACTGCCGTGCGTGCCAGCCGAAGGTTGATCCGGATGCTGTCTTCTGCGGGGCTTTCCGCGGCTGTGGAGGCTTTGCGCTCCACCTTTGCGCTCCGTGTTCCAGACCGGATGGTGCATTTTGGGAATGTGGGAACCCAATTGGCTGCACTATTTTCCAGGAAGGGCATGGACGTGACAAAACTCGCCAGCGCCGATCCATCTGAGATTGAGAAGGCGCTCGCGGAGACTGTCGCTGCGAAAGATCTGGCGCGCGCTGAGAAGATCGTCGCGGAGTGGGCGGCCTGGTACAGGCAGCGTGATGGGGAAATCAGCGATCCATTCTGGAACGCCGAACGGATGGAGTATTCATTTTCAATGGGCGCGGGGGATGAGACTGCCCAACAACCGGTTGGCGTGACGCTGAACGTCCCTGAGCATAACGGCGCTCATCTAGACTGGTATAGCTTCAACGTGGTTTCAACGCAGGGCGATCCTACCCAGGCGCGCACACACACCCTGACATCCATTCCCACTCCGGTCCGTTATCGCGGTATGCCGGTATCTCGTTGGTGGCAGTTTGAGGACGGAGCGGTAAACTTTGGCGACTCAGAGGCAGGTCCGGCAGACCTGACCCGACTGCTGGTCGCCGAGTTTGCGACGGTTTACAGTAACGATTGGTTTGTCATTCCGGTGACCGTACCAGTCGGCTCTCTTTCACAGATGATGTACCTGGAAGTGATCGACAACTTTGGCGGTCGAAACCGGATTCTATCAACTGCCGCGAATGATCAGAAACAGTTTGGCAGAGATCGCCCGTGGCGCATGTTCGAGCTTTCTGGCGATGAACTCAGTAAAGAACACCCTTCTCCCTGGCTGCTGGTAGCGCCCACACTGACAGGTGATGTTAATGGTCCCGTTTTAGAACATGTACTTCTGGCGCGGGACGAGGGCGCAAACCTGGTATGGGGGGTCGAAAGTAAGGTAGAAGGTCTCTTGGGCAGAGCTGTCAATCGGGCTGAAGCCTGGTTTGCCGCTCAACAGACGAAGGTAACAAACGAACCTGCAGATCCGTCTGCATCTGCGTTAATCTATTCTGATCAATGGTGGCGCTATCAGCTAGAGTCTTCGGCGCCGCCCTGGTGGATTCCATTGCTGTCAGAAAGGATTGAACGCGGAAAACCTCAAGTTCGCTTCCGGCGTGCTCGTATGCATACCTGGGATCTGTATGTTGAACAAGGATTATCCTATCAGGTAGGCCCGCAAGGTCTCTTCCTTGATCCACGCCAGCCTTGTTGGATAGCGGAAGAAGAGGTTCCCTTTATGGGGGTTCGACTAGAACGACGCTGGCAGTTTGGACGTTGGTCTGACGGTTCTTATCACCTTTGGCTGCAGCGCCGTAAGTTTGCCGGACGAGGCGAACGGTCGGGTGGGATTCGTTGGGATGCTCTTTTGAATGAGGTGGAAAAAAGCGCGTAATATTTCAGAAACAGGAGCGGAGTTTGAACCAGAGGACTCCACTCTATCGTGTGGTTGTGTTTTTACTCAGATTGTTTCCTGTTCTTCTACCCAGCATAGACCGGTTCTACCCTTTGGTAAAGGTGCTTGCGCCTCATAGCCCTGATCTCTGCCACCATCTCTTTAGCGGGATAAGCTACTTCGCTCTCCAGACTTCCTGTAACTTCTGATAATCGAGAATAATGATGCCCTCTTTTTCCACGATCTCTTTTGCCTGTGGTGATGTCCAAAACGCGTAGTCCATTTGGCGCGCATGATTCCCACCAGGTTCCAGGGCCAGGAGTTCCGGATTATCCAGCCCTGGATGAACTGCCCACTCACTCAAACCGGCTGGCAGCGTGTGCAGCAGTTGCGCATAACGCGCAGGTTTCGTGTTTGGATCCATGCTGTAGCTGTCCAGGAAGTCATAGTCGATGGTAGGAAGACCCTGGTTTTGCAGTTTTTCGATCCACGTTCTCCCGATCACGCGAAGCGCCAGCCCATATTCTTTCGCCAGTTGGGTCATCAGGTCAATGATATCGGTTCTATCACCGAAGCGGATAGCGTGCCAATCCAGGTGGGTAGGCTTGAGACCCACTGCCAGTACGCTCTCGATCTGTGCGCTGAACTCCACTTCCAGTTCATATAACTTCATTTGAGGGAGGCGTTTATGGAAGTCCTCAAAGTTGTAAAAGTACCGCCCTTCATCGATCAACGAGGGGACCTTTTCTGGGGTGACCAGAGAACCCCAACGGTAATCAGCCGGGTCGCTGATGACAGTGAGGTGGACTCCGAAGGATGTTTCGGGATGATCGGCGAGGAAGTGCGTGGCTTGTGGCGACCAGGGACAGGGAACCATCAGGGTCGTTGAGCGGACCACGCCTTTCGCCAGCGCACGCATGATGGCCTCGTTGGTCGAGTTACACATTCCAAAATCATCAGCATTAAGAATCAGTAGGCGCGCATCCACGGGATACCCCAGCAGGCGGTTGGTTTGGCCTTTACTCAATTTGTCTGTCTCCTGTTTTCTATCCTTTTTGAAGGAACAGCCACCAGTGTGGATCAAATCCTTCAATTAATACTTCTTGATATGCCGGGAACGTCTTTATCCATTCTCGAATGATAGGGATAAGATCTTCCCATAAAACATGTGGATAACCCCAATCTAGATCGAGTTGGAACATATAATGGTTCATCACAAGGAAACCATCTTTTTTCAACACCTTGAGCAATTTCTCCAACAGGGATAAAAATGCTGACCTGGCGTGCTGCTCCAAAGAATTTTGAGCCATTTCTCGCTGCAGGATGGCGATCATTTTAGGCAGCGCTTCCATCCAGTCGGCATAAATGGTGTCGATCCCCTCCTGATCGCACAGGATCGCCTGGATCACGTCGTTGGCGGCGTGCTGGAAGGCGATGATCTCTACGCTCTCGGCGGGCAGGTAGCGGTCAATCGCGACTGCGTCCTCTTCAATGACCTCTACCTTAACCGCGATATCCTTCGTTTTCTTCTGTAGGCGCTGAGTCAAAATTCGATTCATATTTGCAGTAATGTAGCGGCTGTGCGGATAGGCGTGGGCCATCATCTGAGGGATCATATCTGCATCCCCTGACGCGACTTCCAACAGGGTTAGATCGCCGCCCGGATGGAGATGATGGAGCACTTCTGCCCACCGCGCTCGGAAAAATACCTCGTTTACTTCTGTAAAGCAGGCAATGGGACTTTCTAGCACTGCTTTGAGCTGGCTCAATCTTTCAGGGTGGGGGATGGACTGGTACTTTTGATACTCTACTTCATTCAAATACTGACTGGCATACTGATCCAGGCAGGAGGACCATTTTTCAAAACGATCAAGCGGAATCATAGGACGGGCTACCTTTCAATGAGTTTGAGGAATCTTTCTGTGTTCTAAAAGGTTTGGGATTATTTCCTAAATGATAGCAGTTCCGGAACCGTTTCTCAAATCCCCTGGTTCACCAAATTCTAATCAGGTTCTTTGCTTTATCTTCTGGCTGAGTTGTCGCTTCCTGTCGGGCTAGTTTGGCATTTCTCCCCTTGAGCGCTCGTTAAAGGGGTTAGGATGGGTGTCTTTCATACCGCTCCCTAATGCCAGAACAATCATCAGTAAAGACACCACCAAGAAGACATAATTCCCGATTTCGCCGGGCGGGGTGTGCGCGAAGGTAACCGGTTTGAGGCGTCCTACCAGCATGCGCCCCAAGACTTCCAGTAACTGCACGAGCCACATGAAAGGTACCAGCGAGCGGTAGCGTAAGATCACGAGCCACTGCAATAGAGCGTAGATTAACTGCTCGGCTCCCCACAAGGCGAAGGCAAAGATGACTTCATTTGCGCCGGTTACAGAAAGATCCATCCCGGCGATACTACCCGCGCCGCCGTCCGGCGTGAAGATGTGGACGCAGCTGCGGAAGGCGCCGACTGTGGCGATCAAGATGAAAATGTAGAAGGGCAGTCGCGACCCGCGAATGCGGTTATCCGCTTTGGCAGGGAGTAGGGTATTAAGAACGGCATTCATCGACTCGTTAATCTCCTTGAACGGGTGAACCTGGATAGACGTATGCAGAAAGCGGTCGATCACCTTCGTCCCTGGGTTTAAGCAGTAAGGTGAGCGCAGCTAGCGCTCACCTTACTGTAAAAACTACTTGACCTCTAAGAGTTCAACCTCAAAAATCAGTGTCGCACCCGGCGGAATAACGTTGCCCGCGCCCTGATCCCCATAGCCGAGGTCGGGAGGGATAATCAGTTGGCGCTTGCCTCCCACTTTCATGGTGGAAACGCCCTCACTCCAACCCGGGATGATACTGCCAGCGCCAAGCACAAAGCTATATGGCTCTCCACGGTCAATGGAACTATCGAACTGCGTTCCATCCATCAGCCAGCCTGTATAATGGACGACTACCGTCTGTCCGGCGATAGGGGTTTCGCCTGTGCCAGTCTTTAGATCGTAATACTTCAGCCCACTGTCGGTAGTGGTAAAGTCTTTCTCATCCACTTTTGTAGCTACCTGAGGCTCTTTTACGTCGGTTACTTCGATCTCCATGACCAGGGTAGAATTAGCCGGAATCAGGGAGTTACCCTGCGCGCCCATACCCAGCTCAGGCGGAATCACTAACAGCCGCTTTCCACCTACCTTCATGCCCGCGGCGCCCTCTTCCCAACCGGGGAAGACGGTATCGCCACGCCCGAGGACAAAATTCAACGGCGAACCGGCCTCCGACTGATCCACGTACTTGTAGCCAGTGTCTGTTTTGATCCAAATTTTGAAATTGGTAGAAACGGTGCTGTTCTTGGCAGCTTCTGCGCCTTCTCCCTTTTTGATATCGTAATACTGCAGGTTGCTATCCGTTTTCACGAGTTGATCTGCGGCAACCTCAGTAGGAAGGGGCGCGGGTTTCACCGAGAGCAGTTCCACCTCCATAACAACTTGCGTGTTGGGCGGGATAGAGCCGTATCCCTGGTCGCCAAAGGCCAGGTCTGCCGGGATCACCAGTTTTGCCTTGCTGCCAGGTTTCATCAACCCTACGCCTTCTTCCCACCCAGGCAGCAGGCGCTCTGCGCCCCACACGGTCGTGATGGGATGGTTCTCCGTATAAGTATTGACGAGTTCAGTGCCATCCGGCAGGCTGAGGGTATAGTTCATGGTGACCAACTCACCCGATTTGGGCGATTCACCGCTGCCAGCATTCTCTTCTAGATACTGTAAGCCAGTTGAGGTGGTCTGCGCCCCTTCCATCACGTAAAGAGTGGGGGTGGCAGCCGGAGTAGCCGTATCCAACGGGGCGCTCGTTCCGCTGTTGGCTTCAACGGTGGGAACCACGGTACTCGCCGGCGTGTTTTGGGCTGATTGGCAGGCTGTCAGAACCAGAATGAATAGGGTTATAAGGACTGGCAGTAGCCGCCGGGATCTTCTCTTGTTCTTTTCCACAGAGTTCTCCTGATAAAAAAATTCGATATAAAGGATATTTCACCTTTGCAAACTGAGACGCCACGAATGTGACGGGCCTAAGTTTATCCTTAAAACGTTTTAAATTTGGTTTAGAAAATCATCATTTTTTGTAAAGACAGGAAATCTGCTCATTTCAAACAGTGTTTGTAAACTCACCCTCACTTGCGCCCGCAAGGAAGATATCCTGTCCATTCTTACCGTCTGTTTGCGCCTATCTATTTTTATCAAAACGATGTAAATTAGTAACAGAATCATGCTGTTTCTTTTGGGCTTTCTTTCAGGTATTTGCTTTTTCCCAATTTGGCTTTCGAGAATGATACAGGAGGGAATCATGATTGTTCCAGAGGATGTTGTCCGGGCATCTGAAAACCGGGTTCCACCCGAAGTTGCTGTCTTTAGTCCTGCGAAACACGAGCCTGCTTCGGAGATGGAATCGGTATCTTTTGGGCTTGTAGCGGCTGCCCCAACAGAAAGGAAAATGATCTCCGCGCCTTCTCCCGTGTCCCCATCCTCTGTTAATACCGATCTGGTGAATCGATTGGCGAATCTTGGCTTTGGGGGCGCAAAACCGAGTACGACAGAGTTGGAGCGGCTCATTGGAAACAATGATCTGGTCGATGAGTTTTATCTTCAGCGAGCGCTAGCTGCTGCCCGCCCCATTATGCGTGTTGTCCTTCGGGATCATACCGGGCGTGAGCGCGGTTGGGCCACCGGTTTTATGATCTCACCACGCCTGCTGCTGACAAACCATCATGTTTTTCCAACCTTTGAAGAAACCGAAAACGCGGTTGTGGAAGCCAATTATGTTCTGGATATCGCCGGGAACCCGGCCCCTTCTCACCGTTTTGCAGTGCGTGGGGACCAGTTCTATTACGCCTATCAGGATCTCGACTTTGCGCTGGTCGCCATTGAAGAAACTTCGCAAGATGAAAAGATCTCCCTGTCCGCTTATGGTTTTCATCGCTTAAATCCTCAATCGAATAAGATCCGGGTCAGCGAGTGCATGACGCTGATTTCAGCATCCAGGTGGAGAGCATCGCCAGCTATCGATCCGCGAAAACCTGTTGGTTAAGATCACGGATGAATATCTCTGGTATCAGAGTGATACGGCTCCGGGGTCTTCGGGGGCTCCTGCCTTCAATGATTTATTCCAGGTGGTCGCACTACACCATTCCGGCGCTGCCAAACGAGATGAGGAAAGTGGGGAATATATCCTCAAAGATGGCCGAAAGGTAGACAGCCTGGCGGGAATTGATGAAAGCCAGGTGGTGTGGGTGGCTAATGAAGGCGTTCGGATTAGTGTTTTGTGCGATCATTTGATCGCAAACCTGCACCATGATAACCCCTTTGTAGCTGATTTATTCGATGCAATGAAGGGCGGAGATATTATATCGAATGCGCTCAGTGGATTGGTTACTGTTCAGCCGGTCTTTGCCGGTGCGGTTGCAGCTTCAGTAGATCCATCTCCACAACCTGATGCTGTGCTTGTAACGCCGGTCAGTCCGACGCTGACGGTTCCACTGCGGCTGCGTATCTCGGTGTTCCTGGAAAACAGCGAGGGTACGCAGGTTCTTCAGTCAATTCCACCTGTTCAGGTTTCACCCACGCCTGCTGTACAGGAAGAGGTTGAGGAAAGTGCTTTAGAAGCATTGAGCAGAATAAAGGTGGACCGAGACTATACTAATCGGGCTGGATATAATCCTCAATTCCTGGGTGTGTTCGCGCCGGTCCCACTTGTGACTGATTTATCGATCGTCTCGCGGCTGGCTGACGGGAACTATGTTCTGCCGTACGAGCATTTTTCAGTCGTGCTAAACAAGCAGCGGCGGCTGCCTCTGTTCACAATGTCGAATCTTGATTATTCTAAGAAGAAACGCCATCCAGAGCCGGGCAAGTACGGTCGTAAGGATTTGACTGGAACGAGCACAGAGGTTTGGATCACTGACCCGCGCATCCCTCAACAAGACCAGTTACCGGACCGGTTCTATAAAATGGACGGTGGTTATTTCGATAAGGGGCACGTGGTTCGCCGGGAGGATGTTTGTTGGGGAGATCGGTATGATGAGGTGGTGCGCGGCAACTGCGATACGTTCCATGTCACAAACTGCACGCCGCAAGTAGCCGGCTTTAACCGTTCCACTGCTGGGGTGGACGATTGGGGCGACCTGGAAAATGAGATCCAGCGACAGGCCCAGGCGGAGCGACTGAATACGATCGCCGGACCAATTCTATCTGCTGACGATAAGTTCTTCAATGGGAAAGATGATTTCGGCCCCGTCAGGCTCCAAATTCCGAAGGAATTTTGGAAGGTGGTTTTGGCGAACGAAGGGGGAAGATTGAGAGCATATGCCTTCATCTTACAGCAAGATCTAACGACTGTGCCAGAAGAGTTTGCGGTTAGCGCCACCTGGAAACCTTACCAGGTTTCCATTAAGGAATTGGAGGAGCGAATCGTGGGCTTCTGCTTTCCGCCTGAGATCCACGCGGCGGATAGCTTTGGGGGAGGATCACAGGCATCGGGAGCGTCTCAAGATGTTCGGGCTAAGTGAGTAGATCCCTTCAAAAGTCAGTAATCCCCTGCTAATCCTGGAACTTTTGCTCTTCCTACTCGTATCGTTTGTTTGTCGGCGGGTGTATGTGCTGTCAGACGGGGTGGGGAATCATCCTAAAGGCTTGCCGCTAGTTTTTTGATGCCTGCCCTATATTCAAGGCGTTCGACCGTCGCTCCCCTAACTTCGAACCTAACTTTCGTTAGGTGAATGTTCTTCTTCGAAAAGTTACACTATAAATGGTTCGATAAAGTCAATCCTAAGAAGCGCCGAGTGTGTTTCGACAAACGAGGGTTTGCCCTATGAGCCTTATGGGCAAACCTTGTTGAAACCGCTCGTGGTTAAGTCGAAGAAGGGAGAAGAATAAATGCTGAGGATGTTTTTGAAAACGAGGGGGGTCCATCTATTGGCCTTGATTATGCTGGCTGTTTCCTGCGCCGGTCTGATCCATCCTGCTGCTGTGGTGTTTGGCGCATCCGAGCGCCAGCCGGCGATGGATTTTCGGGAATTTTTCGATACGGTTATTCCCCAACAGTTGGCGGATGAGCATGTTGCCGGGGCGACGGTCGCTGTGGTTCAGGATGGGGAAATTGCCTTTAGCAAAGGCTACGGTTACGCGGATCTGGCGGCAGAAACGCCCGTTCAGGCGGACCAAACTCTGTTTTTCATCGGCTCTGACGGCAAGCTGTTCACCTGGACGGCAGTTATGCAGCTGGTGGAGCAGGGGAAAATCGATCTGCACACGGATGTGAACCAGTACCTGGATTTCACCATTCCTGCCGCGTTTGATAAACCCATTACAATGCACCACCTTATGACGCATACCGCTGGGTTCGAGGATGACGCGAACTCCCTGCTGCTCGATGACCCCCGCAACCTCATCCCTTTACGTGAGCACCTGATACGGTTTATGCCTGCGCGGGTTTTTTCGCCGGGAAAGATCTCCGCTTACTCGAATTATGGCACCGCGCTGGCAGGGTATATCGTCGAGCGAGTTTCTGGGCAGCCTTTCGAAACCTACCTGGAAGAACACTTGCTCCAGCCGCTGGGCATGAACCACAGTTTTATTGGCAACACACTGCCTGCCGAGTTCGCTGCTGACCTGTCGAAAGGGTACAAGTTTGAGAACGGCAGCTATATTCCGCTGGATTTTGAGTGGACGGCAGTGGTTCCCTGCGCACCCGTGCGCGCTACGGCAGCGGATTTGAGCCGCTTCATGATCGCCCACCTCAGCAGTGGCTGTGTGGACGGAAACTGCATTCTCACGCCCGCGATGGTCGATCTGATGCACAGCTCGCAGTTTGCCCATCACACGCAGATGCGCAGCATGGCGTATGGTTTCCTGGATATGGAGATCAATGGGCAGCGCGTGTTGTGGCATATGGGGGAGAGCGCGCGTTTTATCACCCTGTTGGCCCTGATCCCAGATCAAAACCTGGGCTTGATGATCTCTTACAATACCCCGCCCGTCGAAGGCGATGACATTTTGTTCCACTTTATGGACAGCTTTTTCCCGGTCAATCGTTCCCTTCCAGATTCACAACCCTTACCCGGTTGGGAAGAACGGGCAGGGCAGTTCAGCGGCACGTATGTCCCGGCGCGCGGCGCTTTCACAACGCCGCAGATCCTGATCCGCTATGCCTCCGCAGCGCCAGTCAGTTTTGAAGCGGGAAGACTATCCTTTGCCGGTTGGACCTTTGTCGAAACTGAACCGGGTCTCTTTCATCAGGTGGATGGCGACCGGGTATTATCACTGCAGCAAGATGCGGATGGGAAACGTTGGTTATTGGTAGGCCCGTTAGCCTTTTTCCAGGTTCCCCGGTACCAGACACCAGGTTTCCTGTTTGCTTTGCTGGGCATCAGCCTGCTGGTTTTCCTATCTGCCTGGATCGCTGGGCTGGCTGCGATTTTCCGTCGGAAAAAATATACGATGCTGGAACGGGCGGCCTGGTGGCTGGCGGGTGGATTAGGGCTGTTCAACTTGGGGCTGCTGGTGTGGCTGGCTATGGTGATGCTCACCCTGGCAGATCGCTATGCCTACCACCCAGAGACGGTGCGGATCATCACGGCCTTGTCTTGGCTGGCGGTTCCCTGGACCCTGCTTGTTTTAGGAACTACCGTGTTTGCCTGGCTGCGCCGTGAATGGAAGCTGGGCGCGCGTATTCACTATTCGTTGGTGGCGCTGACTGTCTCGGCTTTCTTATGGCTTTTGTGGAGCCTCAACCTGTTTAGTGGGCGGGTATAAGAACGGATAACACGCGCCCCAGTGACGGTTATCCGGCGAGGATACCCGGCGACTGATATTCTCTCGTATATCGCGCAGCGCAGCTTCAAACTCGATATTGTTTGAAGCTGCGCTTTCGTTAGCATGAGGGAGAAGCGCAGTCAACTTCTGGGGATTATACTGTTCTATGAAGGCACGTCTCGCTTGAGCAGTCTTGGTAAATCCCAGGGATGCCGCTTTAGATAGCTGACGATCGGCGGCTCTTGAAGCGGATGACCTTGCACCTTGTTGGGTAATTCTGTCCAGGTATAAGGCAAACAGGTAACACTCCCTGGACGATTTAATTCTTCCAGTGCGTGCAGGGTCGCGCGTAATACTGCCATCTGGCCTTCCCGGTCGCCTGGCACACCAAAGGTCCGTCCTAGAGGATATTCAATTGCTGCCATGCGCGGTATGCTCACCAAGCCAGTGAGTTCGGGGATGGGGGTAAGTGTGATTGTGCTGAAACCAGCCGCTTCAATCTCGCGTTGAGCCAGTCCAACGGACCAGCAGCAGACTTCTCAGACAGGCACCATCAGGACAACATCGACCTGATCCTGGCGTAAGCTTTGGATGATTTCCGGGATGCTTTCTCGCAGCATCTGCTCGGGATTCAGCAAGTATCCCATGATGGAATAATGCCTGGGCGCGGAGCGACCCACTTCTCCTGCGCGCTCCAGTTCTTGCAACCGTTCCAGTGGAAGCATGCAGTTTAAGTCCTGCAAGGCATCGCTGGGGTTGATGTGCATATGATAGAAGCTGACATCCTGTTCGGTCGCTGTGGCTGGGATCACCCGGTATGAGGGATCGCCCCACCAGGGATTGCGCCGCTCGCCTTCTTGATCAAAGGGCTGATCACTTTTGAGCGCCATCCCAGCTGTGACGATGGTGGCAATCGTGCAGTCTGATAGCTTTTTGTTGAGCGGAGTCCAGGGAATTTCACGAGGCTTTTCCATGCTCACCCAGGTCTTCACCATGCGTTTGGTGATCCCAGTAATAAAACGATAGGAATCTACTTCTTTTTCCATGATTGATCCTCCAATAACTGAATTTTAACTTAAGCGGTTGTTTGTCTAAACAAGGGATACACAGCCAGGAAGAACTTGCCAAGCTCGCGAAGCAGGCGGAACAGGGGCAGTTTCCCCTTGACGGGATCCAGGTGCTGAAACCGCATTTCGGTGTAACCGACCTCTGCACGGTCGAAAAGAGCGGCGTGCAAGCGCCGTGATTCATCTACAGGAATTACCGGATCTCCGATGTCATGAAGGATATTGATCAAGGGAGCATGAAGATCCTTCAGATAGTGGATAGGAGACATCATGTGGAGACGTTTCTGCATACTTGGAAGAAGACAGTGAAGGGCTTCATCCGCTTCCTCTGCGCTTGCTGCGATCAACAGCGAATATACCGCTTTGCCATCTAGTGATAGATTGGCATCATTGAACTCGCTCTTCCCATTCTCAAACGCGCTGCGCAGTCGTTGGGCTTCGTCAGGTTCTAGCCAGGCGGTAATGGAATTTACAAACACTTTACGAGTCAGTGGATCGACCTGCCAGGACCGCGTGCCATTTTCGTTTGTGACGCTTGCTGAGGCGATATCCCGCACAAAAATCCACATCGAAGAATAGGGCGCATAAACGCTCAGGAATGCCACATGGTCGCGGATGAGCGGCATGGCAGCCGCCATGATCGCAAATGAGCCGCCCACGCAGGTTCCCAGCAGCCCGCTTCTGTCAGCATCGACCATGGGTTGATCGATCAACCAGCGATAGGCTAAAGAGATATTCTCGATATCGCCAGGGGCCAACTGGAAGCTGCGCATCGCCGGCGACCAGTAGAGCAGCGCCACGAATCCGGCGCGCGCCAGCGCCTTCCCGAGGACGGCCACCTGTGGATGGTCAACGCCGAAGGGAACTACGCCCAGACAAACCAGGATGCCAGGATGCGGGCCAGCCTTCGTTGGGCGGTAAAGTTCACCTTGAGCCTGTCCACAACAGGTTGGATAATGAACC
This sequence comes from uncultured Chloroflexia bacterium, assembly GCA_963791025.1. Lineage (GTDB taxonomy): Bacteria > Chloroflexota > Anaerolineae > Anaerolineales > Anaerolineaceae > DSYU01. Next base: position 311,872 of record CAWBQF010000003.1, read on the forward strand.
CGCTCAACTACTGGCTGATCTGTCACCCAGTCGATGGGGCGAGATGGCAGCATCGGAAAGACTTTTAGGAAGAAGATCGCCGTCCGGGTTCCTGCGCGGACAGATCGGGCTGCGTGGGAGCAGACCTGGAGCAAGTTTTTTGCCGGGTAACTGACACGGGTGGGCGCAGTCATTGTGGATGAAGGAATTGCACTCGTCATTATCGGCCTCCTATTTTGCAAAGTATTAAAACTCGGCTGAAGGAACTTTCAATTGGCTAGCCGTCTTTTTGGGGAAGAAGGTGTAAAGGGTAGCCCAGGCCAGTCCGACCACCAGGATCAATCGCAGCCAGATAGGCCAGGAGGTTTGCCAGATCCACAAGCCAAGCACGACTGGCAGAGTCAACAGGCTGATGAACACCTGTCCAACCAGGGGCCAGCCGCGGAACGCCAGCCAGATGGCTTGCAGCATTTGCGAATGGATCAGCAAGGCGGCGCCAAACCCCAGCCAAAGAAGGGTGAGGACCGCAAAAGCAAAGTAGTTGATAACACGATTATTCATGAGAGGATCTCCTTCTAAAAGAACGAGGGTCAAAGCTTATGCCAGCGTCAGATGTGGGAAGAAGGTGTAGATGGTGACCCAGGCCAGACTGGTCACAAGGGTCAGACGGAGCCAGAAAGGCCAACAAGTATGCCAGATCCACAGACCAAGCACGAGCGGCAGTGTCAGGAGCGCCAGGATGAGTTGGATCAAACCGGGCATCTGGCGGAATGTCTGCCAGCCACGGTTCAGCGCGTCACGCCGAAAGAGGATCGCCGCTCCGAAGCCAAGCCACAATAAAGTTAGGATGGCAAACGCGCTCATGTTGATGATTATGTTCATGGTGTGGTTCCTTTGGATCACGAGAATAAATTGCTATCCATAGCATAAATCTCAACCTTGTATTTTTCTTCTATCGTTGGATGGAGATCTGGGTTGAGATTTATGAACAGTCTGACCTATCTATGCCTTGAACTGTGTTCGCGGGTTGCGTGTATAATACTAAAACTCCTACAGAACGCTGTGATTCATCACAATGCCATTCCTTGTTTGTTAGATCGGAGTAAAGCCCATGTCTTCCACGCTGCTCGCGGTAAAGTTTTTTGTTCCTACACCAAGGCCAGCATTGACTGAGCGCCCGCATCTACTCGAACGGTTTTCTGCTGGGCTGGTATGTCCTTTAACGCTGATCTCTGCACCGGCTGGTTTCGGGAAAAGCACCCTGTTGAGCGCCCGTCTTGTTCAGCATTCGGCCAGCGGTAAACTGGCAGCGCAAATGGATGTTTTCTGTTGGCTCTCTCTGGATGCGGCAGATAACCACCCGGCCCGTTTTTGGACCTATTTTGTGGCTGCACTTCAAACCGGTGTAACAAAATGGCAGGCGGAAAGGAGGGCTGATCCCCACCTGAACCTGGATGATCTCCGGGAATATCTACAAAGTGATCCGCCGCCATCTATTCCAACCGTGCTGGATGAATTGATCAATGCCATCAGCGGCAGCCCTGAGCGCATTCTGCTGGTTTTAGATGATTATCACGTCATCCAGACGCCCGAAATCCACGAGCAGATGACGTATTTGCTCGATCATCAGCCGCCTAATCTGCATTTGGTCGTCTCCACCCGGGCCGATCCACCCCTGCCCATCACACGCTTGCGCGCCAGAGGCCAGCTTAATGAGTTCCGCGCTGCCGATTTGCGCTTTACCCTCTCTGAAACGGAGGAGTTCTTCAAGTCTCTGGCCGGTATAGCGATGGTTGGGGAAGAACTCTCCGCTGTTCAAAGCAGCACCGAGGGCTGGATTGCTGGTTTGCAGATGGCGGCGTTGGCGCTTCAGGCCGTGATGAACGAGGACCCGGACGGCGAGGCCGCAGTATTAAACACCAAAGCGCAGCAGGAAAAGATTAAGGCATTTGTGAGCTCGTTTTCGGGCAAGCACCTTTATATCCTCGACTACCTCACAGACGAGGTGTTCAACCGTCAAACGACAGAGATTCAGGCTTTTTTGCTAAAGACATCGATTCTGGAACGGATGAGCGCCGGGTTATGCGCGGCAGTGCTGCGAGATGAAGCGCTGCTTTGGCACGAAGTGGACGACGGAAGAGATCGCCCGGCTGTTGAAAGCCAGGATCATACCAAAGTAGTCGCTATCCTGGATCATCTCGAAAAATATAACCTGTTTCTGATCCGGTTGGATGATGAACGGCAGTGGTTCCGCTATCACCATCTGTTTGCTGATCTGCTGCGCGCACGCTTGGAACAAAACTGGCCTGGACTGGCGCCGGAGCTTCATCAGAACGCGTCACACTGGTATGCGCAGAATGGTTTTGTGGATGATGCGATCCAGCACGCGCTGGCAGCCAGGGATTGGGCCTGGGCTGCCCAGTTGATGGAAATGAATGTCACCACATACCTGGAGCTTGGGCAGTTGGTCACTGTATTAAAAGTGGATCGACTTGCTCCCCAGCGCCGTTCTGCAGAGCCGCCCGGTGTTGTGCGCGCAGGTGGCTGAGGCGCTGGCGCATGCCGGACAGTTCCAACGTGTGCCGCCCCTGATTGAAATGGCTGAAGCAGCCCTTTCAGCCTGGGAAGAGCAAGCGGCGGGGGCCGGCTCCTTGTTTCAGACACAACGAGACATGATCCGGGTTCGGGGGATCACGATCATGTTACACGCCTTTGGTGATATTTTGGCTGGGAAACCACAACAGTCTATTCAATTGGTGAAAAATACGTTGGAGACCATTTCTGAGTTCGAGCCGAGGGAACTCGCCTGGCTCAACTGGGTGTGTGGATATGCCTATCGGGGGGTGGGACAGCTTGACCAGGCCATTCATTGCTACGAAATGGCCCTTGACCTGGGTCGTAAGGCTAATACCATGCTGGAGGATATGGTGACGGATCTGGGGATCGCTTACCGTTTCAGTGGAAAATTGGCGCAGGCAGTCGAGGTGTTCCAGAACGCGCTGCTTGAGGCGGAAGCGCAAGGGCTGCGTAAAAAAGGAAGCTTGTCGCGGGTCGAGACTTTTCTCAGCGCTGTACTGCTCGATATGAACCGGACGGAAGAGGCCCTCCAACATGCCCAAAAGGGGGTGTCTTACCTACAGTGGTGGCCGAGTCATAACCACATCACCACTGCTTATATCTATTTGGGGCAAGTGCTGTTGGGGATGGGCCGGCTGGAAGAAGCTGCTGAAGCGATTAACCGCGCCGAGCAGGAGCAGCATAAAGGCCAGGTGATGCCAACCGTGCTGCGCCTGGTGGAGTATGTTTCTATCCGGTTGTGGCTGCTGCGTGGAGATTGGGGTTTTCTAGAGCGCTGGCTGGCTGCACAAGACACGACGATACCTGATTTTCATGATGAAACCAGGTTGTTCAACGAATACGAGGAAATGCGCTTGTTGTCGCTGGCGCGAGTTTGGATTGCGAAAGGGAGAAAAGAAGCGGCCCCCAGTTGGTTTGAACAGGCCTTTCGGTTGCTGTCACAGCTCGAGATCCCGGCTAAACGCAGCCATTGGGTGCATGCGTTGGTCGAAATTTATCTGCTGCAGGCGCTGGCGCAGCAGGAGATGGGCAAGATTAGCGCGCGTAGTGAAGATGGGTTGTCATACCTGACCGCCAGTCTTGCGTTAGGAGTGCCTTGCGGATATGTGTGGATCTATCTGCGAGAGGGACCAGCGGTGGCTGATTTGCTGCAAACCTGGCTGAAATCTTCGTTGGTCCAGTCCAGGCAGACAGATCTCAAGCCCTACATGGTCAAAGAACTGCTTAACCTGTTTGCCCTTGCCCCACTTGGCGAAACGCACAGCGCAAGTGCTAACTTGATCGAGCCACTGACCGCACGCGAGCAAGATGTGCTCCAACTGCTGGCACTGGGTCTATCCAACAAGGAGATGGCGCAGCGTATGGTGGTGTCAGAAGGGACTGTAAAAACCCACATGCATCATTTGATCGGAAAACTGGGCGCGCAGAGCCGCACTCAGGTGCTGGCGCGCGCTAAAGAACTGAACTTGCTCTAATTTTCACCACCCGAAACACACCACTGCCTGAAGCAGCCGCTCAGGCAGTGGTGTGTTTAACGACTAGCTTTCCTGAACGCTCAAAGGTCTAAACTGTACATTCTATCAAAGGATAGAAGACGGACGGGGTCGTGGGATTGTATGCTGTATATAACAAGCGAGACAAAGGCTTTAATCCTTAAGCCAGCAAACATTTATCTCTCGCGGGAAAATCAGCATGGAACCACTTCCAAGAATCTATACCATTCGCATTCAAGGGGAGCTTCACGAACGATGGAGAAACTGGTTTGATGGCATGACGGTCACCAGTCCGAATCAAGGGGAAGTGATTATTGAAGGGTTGATTTCAGGATCAGAGTAGGCTGGTCGGCGTCATCAATCAGATCCACAGCCTTAATTTAAGGTTGATTTCAGTCAATTGTAAGGAGCAAGACGTGTAGCGCAGCTGCTAAATCGGATCAACCAATAAATCTTGTCCAAATGTTTATAACTATTGTCTATAATTGGAAGGGAAACTGTTTGCAGAACGGCAGCGCGCCCTATCTTCGATCGTGCTGACCCGCTTTACTGACAGAGCAGATTATTGAAGTTGAGGAAAACATGAGTCAACAGGTAAATGGGAAAGACTACCATGTGCGAGCAGTACACTGCGACTATCGGTCGAGTGATGAAGAGGTGTACCGTGCGCTGCGGCGCGCTACTGATCCATTAGAAAGAAACTGGGAACGTCTGGAAAAAGCTGGACGCATTGCCATTAAGTTTAATCAAGAGGGAACACCCGGCGAAATCGTGATGCACGCGGGTCAGCGACAGCAGCTCGTCAGTGATCCGATTGCCCGTGCCACACTGCGCCTGCTCCGCGAGCGCACGCGCGCCGAGCTGGTTGCTGTGGATTTTGGTGTGTCAAAGATCCCAGAGGGTAGGAGCCGGCAAGAATTCAGTACGATCCTGCCAATTCTTCAGGAATTTGAGGTGCCTTTCCAGGATGGCAATGAGGAGTCCGTGCAGTGGGTACCTGTGCCCGGTGGGGGGCAGATGTTCCAAAAGTACCCCGTTCAGCAGTCGGTGGCAGAAGCAGATGAAATCGTCTCTGTGCAGAAAATGAAGAACCATCTTTTCATGGGTATTACTCTTTGCATGAAGAACTTGTTTGGATTGATGCCTGTGCTGCCGCAAGGCCGCCCACGGACTTACTACCATCATCTGGTGCGCATGCCCTATTTGCTCGCTGACCTGGGGCGACTGTTTAACCCAGCGCTGAATATCATCGACGGTATCGTATGCCAGGCTGGGGAAGAGTGGGGAGAGGGCGATTATCCGCGGATATGTAATGCCTTAATTGCCGGGGATCAGGTGACAGCCACCGACGCGTGCGGTATGCACCTCATGGGGCATGACCCCCATTCTGATTGGCTCACGCCTCCTTTCTACCGCGACCGCAACCATCTGCTCATCGCTGCTAACAGTGGTTTCGGCACAGTGGATCTTGAACAGATTGATTTTCAATCGGAAGTGCAGGCCCCGGTGGGTGAGTTCTTTACGAAGAAGATGGATACACAAGAGCGGATTATTTCCTGGCGAAGAACGACGGTTGAGCAGGCGATGGTCTATCTCGACAACAAGAAGAAGATTCTGGATCGGTATGCTGGGAAGTACATCTTGATGCAAATGGGAGCGGTCCAGTGGGCCGATGCTGACGGAAATGTCAGTGAAAGCCGGCGTAAACTTTCGGAAGCGCATCCGGGTCAGGCGGTCTGGATGAAATACATTGATCCCGACGAAAACGAGGAGGAGCAGTACCCGGTCTACGAGCGGACGCTCCAACAGTTTCAGTCCCTTGATCACTGAGATGTGCTGTTGGATTCTTCGTCATTTTTGTATATCATATATATAGATATACAAGATCATTATTGGAGGAAAATCAGTGATTGCAAAAGAGCAAAAGGCATTTTTTGACCAGCGAGGTTACTTAATCGTTAAAGGGCTGTTTTTGAAAGAGGAAGTGGAGCGGTACAAAAAGCATTACATGGAACTCCGCGAGAATGATTCGGAGGGCATTGACCAGACCAGCACAGATCCTTTGAAGCGCTATCCTCGCTTGCTTCAAATGCATCGCTATGATCAAGTCAGTTTGGAGTGGATGCTCGATCAGCGCATAGCCGAAGTCCTTACGACTTTAATGGATCTGGAGCCATACGCCGTTCAGACCATGATCTATTTCAAACCTCCAAAGGCGCGTGGGCAGGCGCTGCACCAGGATCAGTACTTCTTGCGTGTGCAGCCTGGCACCTGCGTTGCCGCCTGGATGGCGCTAGACGCTTGCGATGAAGAAAATGGCTGTCTCCAGGTCGTTCCTGGCAGCCAGGATTGGCCGCTGCTGTGTACGATAAAAGCGGATACAAACCTGAGCTTTACTGACATTACCGTACCGATTCCAGAAGGGGCGGAGATCACGCCAGTAGTGATGTCGGCGGGAGATGTGCTCTTCTTCAATGGTCAGGTAGTGCATGGCTCGCTGCCGAACGTTTCCGAAAACCGCTTTCGGCGCGCTTTGATAGGGCATTATATTGCAGGTGAAGCCGCCGAGGTAGCCACGTACTATCATCCAGTCCTGCGAATGGACGGCAGCGTCGTCGAGTTGAATGTTAGTGAGGGCGGCGGTACTTGCGGTATCTGGGTTGACCAGAATGGAAATCAGGTTATCGAGTTGTCTGGCAGCGAAGGACTGACAGGTCGGTCTGAGTAGGAGGAAATGAATGCAGAAAACCACTGCGGTTTTTTATGAATGAACGTTATAAAAAACAAGTTCTGCTAGATCCTTTTTGGGAATGGTTCGGTGTTGTTCGGGGTAACCAAATGCCAGAATCTCGGTGGGGAGATAATGAGGGGGTAAGTGGAGCAGTTCAGCAGCCTGTTTTACGCGAAAGCGGGATACCCAGCGCCACCTGAAGGAGAAAGCCGCCCGGCTTCAAGTATCTTCTGGATGATCTCTTGCGAGATTGGCTTATCCTGATACTTTCGTATACTGCAACGTTTGGTTAGAAGGTCGTTAATCTGCATTGTATCATCCCTGCTTTAGAAACGTTGGGGGAACAAAGGCCCATTCTTTGCTTGTTGGCGCTATCACCATGCTTATTTTACAGTTTTTTCGGGTGGCAGCGCTTTCATCAACATCTCAATCAACATTTTTGGTGGTGGAGATGTGAGCCTGCCATAATCAGCTGTTCAAGGGATAGAAAGTGACAATGTAAAGAAGTGGGCAGATTTACCGCCCACTTCTTTTAAATGTGCCTTGTGCTTGCCATCCTGACGGCTGCGACAAGGTTATAGAGATCTGGTTTGAACACTTTTCAGCGGTGCTTGAAGAAGCATTCAGCAAGAATGTAAGCCGCTATTCTGGCTGCTCTATGTACCCGCCTTTCTCTGCCTGCGCCAACACCGCCTGAATGGCTTCTACCAGCGCCTGGGCAGACTCGAGGCTTAACTCAACCGCCACCCGCGCGCCGGGTCCCATCGCTTCGTTGACAAAGTCAATGTTCAATGCGTGTTCAAAGGGTGCATTAAATGGATGGTCGTAGGAAACATCGGCTTCCTTCAGTTGGAACCAACCAGCCGTGCCCTTACCGCTGCCTTCAATTTTAATTTGCTGCGCAATCATCGTACACATGATAGCCTCCTTATTTTAGCAGGGCGACTTCTCGGTTTTTACCTGCGCCCTTCGAAAACTGGTAAATCACGATAAATTCTTGTCGAGAAATGCCCAAATTTTATTCCATCCATCCACCGCCTGCTCCTGACGGTAGGAGGGGCGATGATCATAAAAAAAGCCGTGCCCCGCATTGGGGTACATGTGGAACTCGTAGTCTTTGCCGTACTTCTTCAACTCCTCCTCGTGGATCTGCACCTGCGCCGGGGTAGGGCCATGATCCTCCTCACCGAACAAGCCCAGCAGGGGGATTGAAAGCTCGGGGGTGTAGTTGATGGGCGGCACTGGCTGGTTGGGGGTTAGCTCATCCTCACGCATAACCACCCGCCCGCCCCAGCCATCCACCACAGCGTCAAAGGCCTGGGTGCGGCAGGCTGCCAGATAGGCGTGCCGCCCGCCGGAACAGGTGCCGAAGATCCCTACTTTTCCGCTGCAAATGGGCAGCGACCGCAGGAAATTGGCTGCGCCTTCCAGGTCTCCTACGGTTTGATCGTCTGGTACCCCTCCGGCTGCGCGCACCTTAGCGGCTACATCTTCTGGCGTACCGTGCCCGGCCCGGAAGTACAGGTTCGGAGAGATCGTGAGGTAGCCGTGGCGCGCAAACCGGAGCGCAGCTCCGCGGTACCATTCATCCCAGCCAGGCAGGTGGTGGGCCAGTACCATCCCTGGGAATGGTCCGGGTCCTAGTGGGCGAGCAAAATAGGCATTGATGACATCCTCGTGGAAACCATGGATTGTGACGGTTTCGGCGATAATTCCTTCATATTGATCGGTCTGGTACATGCCTTGTGCTCCTTCGCTGTGTTTTCGTCATGATCCTGAAAAGATCATTTAGTTTGTTGATCGCTATAATCAATAGTAATTTAAGTTGAAGCCTAAGTAAAGGGATGACTGTAGACGAAAACAGGGCGATCATATTAAAGATGCCTGTTCGCGATAGATGCCGTCTGTCAGGTGGAATATATGACAGATGGCCTTCTTATCTTTTTATGACGCATGTTATTATCATATTCAAGGTCATGAATATGATTGATGATTCTTCCTTTGAAACACAACCCTATGAGGCTCAAGCGCAGCTGTTGAAGGTGCTCACTCACCCGACCCGGCTGGCAATTTTAAGTCTTCTCCGGGATGACGAGCACTGTGTTTGCCATATGGAAGCGCACTTAGGCTTCCGGCAGTCGTATATCTCACAGCAGCTGGCGGTTCTGCGCGAGGCAGGGTTGATTCAAGATCGGCGGGACGGTTGGAATATCTTTTACCGGGTCGCGGATCCTAAAATTTATGCTGTTCTGGATGCGGTTCAGCAGGTTCTGGGTGAACCTGGTTTGCCTCAGGTTAAAGCAAACGCCCACTGTTCGTGTCCAAAATGCAGCGCTTAATCGAGTTGAAAGGGCCTGTTTCAGGCTTTTTCTTTGCGGAAAGAATATCTATAAAAAATTCTGGAGGTTGTTATGCTCACCATTAAAGTACTTGGGTCTGGCTGCGCTAACTGTAAGAAACTCGAAGCAGTCACGCGGAAAGTGGTCACCGATTTGGGCGTCGAAGCAGAAATTGTCAAGGTGACAGATTATGCCGAGATCATGAAGTACCCCATCCTTTCCACCCCTGGCCTGGTGGTCAACGAAAAACTGGTCTCCGCTGGCCGGATCCCTGCCGAGAATGAAATTGTGACCTGGCTTAAAGCCTGATGGTAAATTAGGTGGGAGTTGGCTTTTCGATCTTCCGACTTCCGCCTTTTCTTTTGCTTAAATGTTATTCAAGTTGTTGAATATGATGGGAGTAAGTATGGATCATTCCTTATTGCAATCTCCTCCCCAACCGCAAAAACAGTCACAACTGCGCGTGATTGGGCTGCTGGTCTTAATCGCCGCGGCCTGGCTGGCGGCTTATCAGTTGATCCAGCCTCTGGCCAATTGGATTGCTTACACAGCCCTGAACCTGCCCCAGGGATCACATCTGGGCGATGCTGTCGCCTTCTTTCTCTATGATGTACCCAAGATCTTGCTGCTGCTTTCTGGGATGATTTTTGTGATTTCAATCATCCGCACCTTCTTCAGCCCGGAGCGCACCCGCGCCCTTTTGGGTGGGAAACGCCAGGGAGTTGGGAATGTGCTGGCAGCTATTCTGGGCATCGTTACCCCCTTCTGTTCCTGTTCTGCGGTGCCGCTCTTTATTGGTTTTGTCGAAAGTGGCATAAGCTTGGGGGTTACATTTTCTTTCCTGATTGCCGCGCCGACGATTAACGAGGTGGCGCTGGTAATGCTGTTTGGTTTGTTTGGTTGGAAGGTTGCTGGGTTATATATCTTCTCTGGGCTAATCATTGCTGTGCTGGCCGGATTGGTGATTGGGCATTTACAGCTTGAACGCTATGTGGAGGATTTCGTTTGGAAAATGCAGTCGAGCGGGACAGCCCTGGAGGATAAGCCTACCTGGGCGGAGCGCATTCAGCGGGCCTGGAGTTCGGTCAAAGAGATCGTTAGCAAGGTTTGGTTGTATGTCGTGATCGGTATTGCCGTGGGAGCGGGTATTCATGGCTATGTTCCGGAAAGCGCGCTGGTCGGCATTATGGGGAAGCAAGCCTGGTGGTCTGTGCCAGCAGCCGTGCTGCTTGGCGTCCCGCTCTATTCAAACGCCGCGGGCGTCATCCCGATCGTCAGCGCATTAATGGAAAAAGGGGCGTCTCTAGGGACAGTCCTGGCTTTTATGATGTCGGTGGTGGGGTTGAGCTTACCCGAGGTAATCATTTTGCGCCGGGTGCTTAAACCACAATTGATTGCCGTTTTCATCGGCACAGTAGCGACAGCTGTTATCCTGACGGGGTATCTGTTCAACTTGGTCATGTGAGCTATCTGCGTTCACTTTCGTGTAGTCGTTTACCTTACCGCTGTCATCACTGTACTTGTTGGGGTATCGAACTGCCAGGTGTGGACTCGCATGGTTCGTGTCGCGAAAGGAGGGCGGCAGCTCCGCCCTCCTACTCGATCAATCTATCGCCACAAATCGGAAAGTGTCCTTTATTAACTTATCCCAGTCATGCTTTCAGATGGGCCAGGCTGGGCAATCGGGATGTTGGCCTGATCATCATAAAGATGACAGCGCACCAACACATTATCAATGATTAAGTCTACCGGAACCTGCGTCTTGCACCTCTCCATGGCTAGTGGACAGCGCCCCGCAAACTTACAACCGGAGCGCAGATACTCATCTTGCTCTAGTTCTGTCAATGTTACTGTATCCGACCAGGTGCTTTTCGGATCAGCCTGCGGAATCGAGTTGCGTAGCAACCGTGTGTAAGGGTGTCTCGGATTCATCAGTACCTCCTCGACTGTCCCCATTTCGACGATGTTGCCGCGGAACATAATTGCAATCCGGTCGCTGACGTAGTAGGCGGTTGCCAGGTCGTGGGTGATATACAACACGCTGACGCCCAGGTTATCCCGCAGTTTCTTGAATAAATTAACGATCGACATCCGCAGGGAAGCATCCACCATTGAGACTGGTTCATCCGCAATCAGCAGTTTGGGGTTCGTCATCAAAGCGCGCGCGATCGAAATCCGCTGTAACTGCCCACCGGAGAACTCATTGGGGTACTTGCCAGCAAATTCCTGATAGGTCATTCCGACTGCTTTTAGCTTCTCATCGATGTAATCAATCGATTCTTGCTTACTACTAGCCAGGCGGTAGTTCTTGACGGTGTCAAAAAAGTAACAATCAACCGTGCGAAGTGGGTTGAAAGTGCTGAAGGGATCCTGGAAGATTGCCTGAACGCCTTCCGTGATCCAAACTTTCTCACTTTTCGATGTGACTTTGCCATTATGCGTAATAGACCCTAAGGTGGGTTCTTCAAACCCCAGCACGATCTTGGCAGTTGTGGTTTTCCCGCAGCCGCTTTCACCTGCCAGTGTAAAAATTTCAGCCGGTTTGATGTAAAAACTGACACGGTCGGCGGCCGTAATGACTGTTCTGGAAATCAGGCTTCCCTGGATATACTGTTTGGTCAGATTGTCTACTTCAAGAAGCTTTTCCATATGTCCCTTCTCCAAGCAGCCAGCAGGCTACTTTGTGGCTAGCATTCACCTGGGTAAAGCCAGGCATCTCTCGCACGCAAACATCCATTGCATGAGGGCAGCGTGGGTGGAAAGGGCATCCGCTGGGCAGATCTGCCAGTGAGGGTGGGCTTCCTGGAACGCTTTCGCGGACGTTCTTGTCGCCAAACTTGGGCAGCGAATTAATCAGGAACCGGGTGTAGGGATGGAGCGGGTCTTCAAAGATCTGAACCGTGGTCGCTTCTTCGACGATCTTCCCGGCATACATGATCCCGATCCGGTTGGCAACGTTAGCATGCACCCCCATATCATGGGTAACCATGATGATGGTGTTTTGTAGTTTCTTCTGGATATCTTTCAGCATCTGGATGACGCCACGTTGAACCACCACGTCCAGGGCTGTCGTGGGTTCATCGCCAATCATAATGCGCGGCTTAAGCAGGGCTGCCAGGGCGATGGTTACCCGCTGGCGCATCCCACCGGAGAGCTGGTGAGGGTAAGCCTCGAGGATATTCTTCGGTAGGCCAAGCTCCACGATCTGCTTGCGGCCCAGTTCAAAAGTCTCCTCGCGACTTTGATTGGTCACATGGCTTGAGATAAAATCCTCATAAGTCTCTTTTAACTTTAGAACTGGGTTAAGTACGCTCATCGAACCCTGCGGGATGTAAGAGATGAATTCCATGCGCAGTCTGCGTTTGTCTTCATCGCTCAAGGTGGTCGTATCCACCTCCTGCCCTCCGGGGTAATAGAAAATCTTCCCTTCCACCAACCGTAAGGGCGGTTCGATGGCATTGAATAATGCCTTTAGCAAAGTCGATTTTCCGCAGCCGCTTTCGCCGGCGATGCCATAGATTTCATTCTCGCAGATTGCCAGGTCAACTTCATTGACCGCTTTGACAACTTTTTGTGTGCCATGAACATCGAGGATATAGAAGGCTTTTAATTTTTCGGTGCGGAGGATAATATCGTTGTTGGGAACCATGCCGGCCTCCTAAGATCCTACCCGCTGGATACGCGTTCTTGGGTCAAGATATTCGCTGATGCTGACCGAGAGCCAGTAAAGAGCGATAAACAAAAACAGAGATAGCACTACCGGTGTCAAGATCCACCACCAGCGTCCTAGCAGGATAGACTGATAGAAAAGCGCCCAGTTCAACATTGTGCCCAGCGTAGGAATGCTGAGATTGACCAATCCGAGGATGGCGAGCGTGATCTCCAACCCGATTGCCCAGGCGATGTTATTGATCAAGGTCGAGAAGATCAACGGCATGGCAAAGGGCATATACTCGTCCAATACCAGTTTAACCGTCCCCGTTCCTGAAAGCACGGCTGTCTTGGTGAAGTCTCGCTCACGCAAGCTTAAGATCACCGAACGGATCACGCGCGCGTCCCATGCCCAGCCGAAGAACGCTAACAGCAATCCTAGAACCACCAAATTCATATATTCGCGCACCAGCATGGCTAACATCACCATAATCAGGAAAAGCGGGATCACCAGCAGACTGTCGCCGATAAACATCAGCACCCGGTCGACTGCGCCTCCTGTATATCCAGCGACCATGCCAACCAGGATGGCAATCACCCTTGAAACCAACCCGGCGACGAGCGAGATGATTAAGGAGTTGCGTACCGCAAAGGTAGCCTGCCAGAAGATATCTTGCCCGTTCGAATCGGTGCCGAGAAAGTGTTCCGCCGATGGCTTCATATCTCTTGGAGCAATATTCCATAACGTCGGATCATAAGGCGAAAAGATGGACAAGACGGCCAGGACCAGGATGACCACAAGTACGCCAAAGCTGAAGAAGAAACGATAATCTTTGAATAAATCTCTGAGGATTTTCACTGGACCGGTCTCCTTATGTGTATCTCACCCTTGGGTCAAACAAGGGGTATGCCAGGTCGACGATCAGGATTGCCGTAGTGATCCCAACGATAGAAAAGAGGGTGATCCCCATGATCAGGTTGTAATCTCCGTTGACGATGGCTCGATAAAGCAACATTCCCAGGCCTGGGTAACCAAAAACGATCTCTGTAATCAGCGCCCCGCTGAAGATTTGCCCAAGCGAAAGCGCCAGGCCGGTGATTTGCGGCAGTAAAGCGTTGCGAATGACGTACTTACCCACGATGCGGTTTTCTGTAACGCCGCCCATCTTGGCATACTGGACAAAATTTTCGGCATTGACGTTCTGTACAAGCAGCTTCATTGTTTGGAACGTAACTGCTCCCCCGAGAATACTTAACGAAAAGGCAGGTAAGAACGAATGCCAGAGGACATCTTTGATAAAGGCCCAGGTGAGAGTGGGTACAGCTCCCAATGACGCCCCACCTGTAATTGGGAACCAGCGCACGACATAAGCAAAGAGCAGGAGCAGTGCGAAGGCGAAGATGTAGTAAGGCAGTGGGCGGATCACCATGGCGAAGGCATCCAGCGTTCGCGACCACCCCCTACGCGAATAGTAGCCTGCCAACCCACCTATAATATTCCCTCCGATCCATGAGATAGCGGTCGTGGTTAGCAAGAGCGCCAATGTCCAGGGCATTGCGGTATCAATGAGCTTGTTAACGCGCGTGGGAAATTGGAAGAAGGAAACGCCGAAATCACCATGGATCAGCCTCCCCCAAAAGGCCCAGTATTGATCGAGCCATGAACCCTCTAACCCATACATCTGAGTCAGGTCGTGGATGATGCCATCCATTGCACCTGGTTCCAGCGTTGAACCGCGCCCCCGCAACTCACCGATCACTCGCATGATCGGGTCATTTGGGGTGAGTTTGGGAATCAGGAAAACGATGGTGATACCCAACCAAATTACGAGAAAGTACTGAATTAGCCGGGGGATGAGATATCTTTTCACAAATGTCACGGTTTTACCCTCATATTTTTACCAATTTGATTAACGCAGCCGTGTCTCTCATTAAAGGTATTAACCCCAAAGATAAGATAAAAATACGCTCTCCTGGGTGGAATTTCCACCCAGGAGTGCCGTATTATGGTTTGCTCTTAGCCCTTAAGACCTCTTATGCGCCAGAGGGTTTCAGGAATGGAGTCGTGTACTTGAAGTTGGGCCAGTGTGTGTAAGGTTCGTTATAGGCGTTTTCGCTGCCAGGCCAGTTGGTCCAGTAGTGCTCGTCCCAGCCGACAAAGCCGATATAGCCATAAGTGGGGGCACCCGGCATATTCTTGACGGCTTCCTTGAGGCCCTCAATGCCCGCAGCGATGGTGGCTTCTTCATCGAAGGGGTTCGACTCGCGCAGTTCCTTGATGATGTTATCCATCTCATCGCTCGACCAGCGCGAGTAAATGCCTTGCGTGCGCTCGCCGACGGGCTTAATATAGGCGGAGTTCCAGCGGTCGAGCACGCGGTACAGGTCAGGCCCTGCACCCCAGGGTTCCTGAGCAGGCCAGGCGCCGCTCACATCAAAGTCGCCAGTGGCGCCCAGACCATCTCCATTTTCCGTCGTATACATCGCAGCGTCGATGCCGAACTTCTTCCACTGCTGCACAGCAGCCGCGGAATTGCGGGCATCATGGTTGGAAAGTACCGTGCCAGACATGAAGGAAATCTTCCAGGGTTTGCCATCGGGCATCAGCCAGTTGCCATCGGCATTCTTCTTGAAGCCGTTCTTCACCAACAGCTTTTCGGCGACATCCGGCGCATACTTATACCAGCCAAGTCCGAAGGCCTGTTCCAGGAATTCTTGTGTATCAGGGAAGACATAGCCGCGCGAGCGGGCGAAGTCAGCCACACGCTTGGGCGCTTCGGGGTCGTACGGCGCGAAGGTTTCACCGTCACCAACGTCAATGGTGAAGGCCTTCAACCAATCCTGCATTGGGCGGATGTAATCGTTGGGGTATGGGCCCAGGTGCGGGACGTGTACCGGGCTTAAAAGTGCCTGAAGAATCGACCGCGATGCTGGTGTACTCGACGATATCGATCGCCAGCATTAACGCCCAGCGGACATCGACGTTATCGAATGGCTTCCTTGCCGTGTTGAAGAGGATACCCGTGATGCAGGGGTCGTTGTTTACCACAAAGGGGAAGGTCGGCTGGTACGCGCGCGAGGACTTCGACTGCGCTAACAGCGCTTTAAGACCATCGGCGGAGAGTTCTGCCACATCTAATTGGTGCGTCAACTGTGACAGGATTTGCGCGCCTTCATCAGAGAAGTACTGGTAGATGACGTACTTGGGTTTGGGCTCGCCATACATGATACCGGTCGGTGTCTTGTCCCAATCTTCGCGTTTTTCCCAGGCTGTCCAGCTGCCCTGGGGATCAAAGCTGTGCAGCTTGTAAGGGCCGCAGCCGACATACGGATTGAAGGTGAACTGGACCGGATCATCTTGCTTTTCAAAGATGTGCTTGGGGAAGAAGCGGGTGCAGCCCCAGCGGTCGAGGAAGGTGGTGTGGAAGCGGGAGTTGGCCTGTTTTAGATCAAATTTAACAGTGTAATCATCTAAAGCAGTCACCGTTTCGACATTATCCACAAAGAAGGAATGGGCATTGAAGCCCTCGTACTTGATCAGGCTCTCGACCGTATAGATCACATCCGCAGAGGTGAAGGGTTCACCGTCAGACCAGGCGACGCCCTGGCGCAGCGGGACCGTGCAGCTCATAAAGTCGTCGCTGTATTTTGGATCTCCATCCGCAACGCCAGGAACGATTTCGCCTGTGGCGAAGTCGACCGACCAAAGCGGCTCATCAGCCAGGTTCTGCATACCGCGGTCTTGCCACTTCCAGCCAACCCATTGATTGAAGTTGTCGGGGGTGCCAACACGCCCGGTAAGGATTTTGGCAATCAGCGTTTCACGGCGGGGAAAAGTCCCCATTACATCGGCTACCGCTTCCTGGGCCTGGGTAGGTAAGGGTGTGGCAGTTACAACCTGCACCTGCGGCGTGCCAGCAACTTCTACAACGCGAGTCACTTCAACTGGCTTTTCAACGACATCCGCAGTGGGTGAAGTCGAGCACGCAGAGAGAATGAGCCCTGCGGCGCCAGTAGCAGACAGTTTCAAAAACTTCCTTCGATTGATTCGCTTTGACATGTTCTTCTCCTGAATCATTGAAACGTTTGGTAGTTGAGACCGGGTAAATGCAAACAGAACCGGGAGACAGTTTAATTTCTTCGACACCTCCTTCCCTGATCAACAGTAGCATGATCGAGACCCCAGCCCGGATATCAAGGTTTTCGACCTTGATTAATCGATTTTTAGTTTATGGAAGAACAGGAACCACGGACGATGAGCTGGGTCCGAATAACACGCAGCATCGACTGCATATTCTCGCCATTAATCAGCTTCACGATCATGTCCGTTGCAATAGAACCCATTTCTTCCAAGAACTGGTCGACTGTGGTTAACGCCGGGACCATATATGATGATTCGCGAAGATTGTCAAACCCAACTACCGATAAGTCTGCTGGTATTTTTAAACCCGCCTGAGAGGCAGCCCAATAAACCCCAACCGCCGACTGATCATTTGCTGCAAATATGGCGGTTGGCCGATTTTCTAACGCCAAAAGTCTCTGAGTACACTTTTCTGCAACTGGGGGGGTGTAATCCCCGATCTCGATTAGCGCTTCGTCAATCGGGAGCCCGGCTGCGTTCAGGGCATCTTTGTATCCTTGTAACCGCTGGTTACTGCTGACCAGTTCCATTCGTCCCGTAATGTGAGCGATCCGGTGGTGCCCCAGGCTGATCAGATGCTCCATAGCGGCTAATGCGCCTTCATAGTTGGTCGAAATGACCCCGGGAAGCTGAGGGCTTTCCTGATTGGGATCGATGATGACGATTGGTGCATGGGTGGAGAAGGCTGTGGCGACCGGAGTGACGACAATCACGCCATCCGTAATGCCCCCATTAAGCAAGGTCACAAAGTCCCGTTCTTCTATGGCTGCATTGGTTCGATCCGAATTGCAATTGGTATAGATGATTAAATCGCGATGAATCCGGCCAATGGTACTATTCACCCCGCGCAATATTTCATGACAATAAGGAGAGCCAACATCCGGAACGACCAGCCCAATCACATTCGTCCGGTGGCTGCGTAAACTGCGGGCTGCCAGGCTAGAGACGTATCCCAATTCCCGGATTACGGTTTGCACCTTTTCTACTGTTTCGGGCGCGACGTCGGTTTTGTCATTTAGCACACGAGAAACAGTGGATATCGACACACCTGCTGAGTGCGCAACGGACTAAATCGTGATTGCCTTTCGATTTCGTCTCATGTTACCCCAGATAGATTGACGGTATCGATACCGGAAACGTTATAAAAATTGTAGCAAAAAATACTATAATGTCAACAGCGAAGTTATATCCTTTGGTTAACTTTCTTTGTAAGGAGATATCATGAACGTGAAGGCGAAGTTTCACGGTCCGGCTTTTGGTGGTCTAGAAACTGCCGAACAGATGAGCGATGCGCAGATTGATGCAAAAACGCACGAGCTTCTGACACAACTTACCCTGGATGAGAAAATCAAGTTGATGTCTGGAGATGTGCCATTTTGGTTGGGGATGGAAGATATGCTTAGCGGCGGATATGCCGACCATCCCTGGGTGGCCGGGGCCGTGCCGCGCCTGGGTATCCCAGGCGTACGCTTTTCCGATGGGCCGCGGGGTGTGGACATGGATGGCGGCACCACCTTCCCGGTTTCGATGGCGCGTGGGGCCACTTTTGATCCAGAACTGGAAGAGCGAGTTGGCGATGTGATTGGAAAGGAACTCCGCGCGATGGGCGCCAATTTCTTTGGCGGTGTGTGCATCAATCTGCTGCGCCACCCAGCCTGGGGGCGCGCGCAAGAAACTTATGGTGAAGACCCGATCCACCTGGGTGAGTTTGGAGCGGCTCTGGTGCGCGGCGTTCAAAAGCACGTAATGGCCTGCGCCAAGCATTACGCGTTGAATTCGATGGAAAATGCGCGTTTTACTGTGGATGTGAGCATTGAACCGCGTCCGCTGCATGAGATCTACCTGCGACATTTCAAACGAGCGGTGGATGAAGGCGTGGCTTCCATCATGAGCGCTTATAACAGTGTCAATGGCGAGTGGTGTGGGCAGAATTATCCCTTACTGACCGAGATCCTCAAGCAGCAGTGGGGGTTTCAGGGCTTTGTAATGACCGACTTTATCTTCGGTATGCGCAATTCCAAGAAAGCCGCCCTGGCTGGGCAGGATGTGGAAATGCCGTTTGCAATGATCCATAACCGGGATTTGAAAGCCCTGGTCGAAAATGGAGAAGTGCCAGTTGAGCGGATTGATGATGCCGCTTTCCGCGTTCTACGGCAGCAGCTGCGCTTTGCACAAGGCCGCAGTTCACAGGACTATCCTCTCGAAGTTGCTGGCTGTGAAGCACATGTCAAAGTGGCCCGCGAGGCAGCGGAAAAATCGATTGTATTGTTGAAAAATGAAGGCGGGCTGCTGCCGTTGGAACCAGAGTCCTTACAGCGAATCGCGGTGATCGGACGTTTGGCTGATACACCTAACACCGGCGATGGCGGTTCTTCAAATACACGCCCGGCTTATGTCATCACGCCATTACAAGGGCTGCGCGATACATTGGGAAGTAAGGTTGAGATTGTATACGACGATGGCAGCGATCCAGCCCGGGCGGTTCAGGCTACCAGTGGCGCCGATGTGGTCGTGATGGTGGTCGGTTATACTGATCAGGACGAAGGCGAGTATGTTTCGCCGGATGGCATGGAAGAACTTTCGAAGAATTACCCCGTTCCTACGCCAGAAGAACTGCCCATTGCACAGGCAATGATGGCAAATATGCAGGCAGTAGATAGTGTGCCGAACGCCATGCCGCCGGGCGGCGATCGCAAACTTTTGAGGCTGCATCCTGATGATGAAGCGCTCATCCAGGCGGTAGCGGCGGCGAATCCTCGCACTGTGGTGGCGATCATGGGAGGGAGCGCAGTTATTACCGAAAGTTGGCGCAGCCAGGTTCCAGTCATTCTGATGCTTTGGTATCCTGGCATGGAGGGCGGGCATGCCTTTGCCGATATCTTACTTGGCAAGGTCAATCCGAGTGGTAAGCTGCCTTGCGTGTTCGTCGTCAAGCCAGAAGACTTGCCCTATTATGATATGAATGCGAAGGCGATTACTTATGATCTCTGGCATGGTTATCGCAAACTGGAGCATGATGGCGTGACTCCAGCCTTCCCCTATGGCTTTGGGTTAAGCTATACCACCTTTGCGTTAACAAATCTGCGTTTGGAAGCGGCTTCGCTGGGTGTACAGGATACGCTCGTCGCGAGGCTGGATGTTACGAACTGCGGATCAGTCGCAGGAGATACCGTCGTGCAGTGCTATGTCGCTGTGCCCGGGTCGCGGGTGGAGCGCGCGCCGAAAGAATTAAAGGCTTTCCGGCGGGTTGGGCTGATGCCCGGCGAGACAAAGACGGTTCAGATTGAAATCCCGGTAGGAGAACTAGGGTATTATGATGCCCAAAGTGGTTGGGAGGTAGAACAGGTGGATTATATCTTGTTCGCCGGTCAGCACTCGTTGGATGATCAGGCACTGAGGGCCGAGTTCAAGGTTGCTTAAATGCGCTGCTGTGAACATCGTTAATCCCTAACTTTGTTATATTGAGGATTGAAACGGATCGACCTCTTGGAGAGAGTTGGCGTTGACAAGACACCAACTGAACGAAGAGGTCGATCTATATACAAGGATGACAGAAAAGCGCGAGCAAGCCAACAATCGCGTTATGCAGCCTGGCAAATCGAAGCCTACGACTTCCTAAACCCATGCTACAATCTCAGACGAAAATGCACACTACTCATGCCTCTCAGACTGAAGGATACCCACCTCATACCGTTTCTGTTCGAAGCCTGGTGGAACTTATATTACAGGCAGGGGATTTGACCCCTGGCGGGTTTCAAAGGCGCGACCGTGCTCAACTGGGTACACAAGGCCATAAGCGCGTGCAGCGCTCTCGTCCTGAAGGCTATGAAACAGAAGTGGAGATTACCTACCGGGTAGAAGGCGCTAACCCGCCTGTGGAAGTGCGCGGTCGGATCGACGGTTTATATGCCAGCAAAGCGCCAGTAATTATTGAGGAGATCAAAACAACCACCCTAAGCCTGGATCTGGTCAACGAACAGCATAACCCACTGCATTGGGCACAGGCGCAGTGCTATGGCTATATGTATTCCCAGCAGCATGGGCTCAGTGAGATCAGCATTCACCTGACCTACTACCATCTCGACAGCCAGAAAGAAAAAACCTTCGCGCGCCATTTTACATTCGCCGAATTGGAAACCTTTTTCCACGACTTGATCACGCCTTATCTGGACTGGATTCGGAAGATTCTTGTGTTGCAAACCAGGCGTGACCAATCGATTCACCAGCTCAATTTCCCCTATTTGGATTACCGCCCAGGCCAACGTGAGATGGCCGTAGCAGTCTATAAAGCCATCCGTGCTAAGGATCGCCTGTATGTCCAGTCGCCTACGGGGGTGGGAAAAACCATCGCGGCCCTTTTCCCAGCGGTGAAGGCCCTGGGGCAGGGTCTGGCTGCCAAGATCTTTTACCTGACCGCCAAAACGTCCGGACGCCTGGCGGCTGAAAAGGCGCTGGAGGATATGCGCCAGGCGAATTTATATCTAAGCAGCGTGACCTTGACCGCCAAAGAGAAGATTTGTTTTTGCCCACCGGTCAACTGTGATCCGGAAGTCTGCGTGTTTGCCAGCGATTACTTTGGTAAGGTAAAAAAGGCGCTGGAGGAGATCGACCAGCACCAAGCGTTTACCCGTCTGATTATTGAGGAAATCGCCCAAAAGTATCAGGTCTGCCCGTTTGAACTTTCGCTGGACCTGGCTCTATGGGTTGATTGCATTATCTGTGATTACAACTATGTCTTCGATCCGCGGGTCTATTTGCGCCGTTTTTTTGACCTCAGCGCCGAACCCTATATCTTTCTGGTCGATGAGGCGCATAACCTTCCCGATCGAGCTCGGGCGATGTATTCGGCTGAACTGGATAAGAAGACGGCGCTGAACCTCCAGCGGACCCTGAAACCGCATTTGCCGGCGCTGTCCAAAAAGCTGAGTGCGATCAACCAGATCTTGCTAGAGATCCGAAAAGCCTGCCAGGCGGAGGGCAAGGAGGCGCTGGTCGAGCATGAGCCTCCTGAAAAGCTGCTGGCAGCCGTCCGTGAGTTCAACCAACAGGCAGAAGATTGGCTGGTCATGAATCAGGCGGCTGAGTTCCGGCAGGAACTGCTGGAATTTTATTTTTTGTGCAGCAGCTTTCTCCGGACGGCTGAATATTTCGATACATTCTACGTGTCTTACTTTGAGCGCCAGGGACAATCCGATCTCAAAGCAAAACTCTTCTGTCTGGATCCAGCTCCCATGTTGGCTGACCCACTGGAACGCAGCCAGTCGACCATCTTTTTCTCGGCGACCCTGCTGCCAATGGACTATTTTATGCAGCTCTTGACCGGCGCAGAGACCCATCCCAAGCGGGTCTTCCCATCCCCTTTTCCAATAGAGAATGTCAGCTTGCTGATTAATAATGGGATCGCCACCAGGTATGCGCAGCGGGCTGATTCCTATACGGCGATTGCCGAGGTGATTGAAGCCATTTGCAGCGCGCGCGTCGGTAATTACCTGGTTTTCTTCCCATCCTACGCGTATCTGGCTGAGGTGCTTGAACGGCTTAAAGAAAGACTGCCTGAAAGGCATCTGCTCGTTCAGGATCGTGGCATGCCAGAGGCGGCGCGCGAGGCCTTCCTGACCCAGTTTTCAGCCAATAATCAGGAAACCCTGGTCGGGTTAGCCGTCATGGGCGGGATCTTTGGGGAAGGGATTGATCTGGTCGGCGACCGGTTGATTGGAGCCGTGGTGGTCGGTGTGGGAGTGCCGCAGGTGTGCCTGGAGCGAGATTTAATCAAGGATTATTTTGATCGCCAAAACGGCAGCGGCTTTGCCTATGCTTACCAATATCCGGGTTTCAACCGGGTGCTGCAAGCGACCGGCCGGGTCATTCGCACAGAAGCCGATCGAGGGACCATTGTATTGATCGATGAGCGTTTTACCCATGCGCGCTACCGCCAATTGTTCCCCGCTCATTGGCGGGGATTTCAAGTTGTGCAAACCACCACCGAGATCAAAGAGAAATTGGCGCGCTTCTGGTCGAAGGTGAAAGGGGTTCCGGGCTGACTCACGTCAACGATCCAGACCTTTCTGATTTGCGACCCTCCAATCTCGCAGTGCATAGAGGAACACCATAATTCCTTACCTGCGCAGAATTTTTACAATCCGGTTGTAAACGACATTCGATACCATCACCTTGGTCCCACCCTGTATATCGAAAAACTGAACCATCGGGGTTCCACCGTTTGTATTCACAAACTGAACGACGACGGTATCAATGTCTTCGTGGTAACGAGCGATACTGTAGTATCCGAGAACCCAGCCAGTATGTCCATACTCATAAATTGAGGAGTAAATAGCCTGTTCATTATCATTAAACAATGAGCCATCGTTTAATGCTCTCAAGAATATACCCACATCCTCTGCTGTAGCTACCATTCCAGTATCAATCTGCTTGAAATCGGACTCAACGCCTACGTAATAGCCACTCATAACATCGTTAATATCCACTTCATGAATCGAACTGAAAGTATTGTGCAGTTCGAGGGGTATCAAAATCTCCTCCTTGATATATTGGTTATGGCTGTAGCCCAACACTTTATCGAGGATTTCGCGAATCAATAAATAATTCGTGTTTGAATAACTATATTTTTCATTCGGTTCAAAGTCAGCAGGCAAATCCAGTACCAACTCAAGCGATTCTCTACTGGTTTTCGGTGGGTTGTCCCATCTGAAATCAGGCTGGGCAGTATAATTGGGAATGCCGCTGCGATGTTGCAGCATCATTCTCAGGGTAATCTGATCTGCATTTTCAATCCTTCCCACAAGTTCTGGAAAGTAATCAGCGAGCGTATCATCCAGCGACAAGCTGTGGTTATTGACCAGTTTGGCGGTAGCAGCAGCGACATATAACTTGCTGATACTGCCAATCTTGAAGAATGATTGCGGGTCGGCTGGTATTTGATTATCTCGGTCTTTCCAGCCGGCTGTATAAAATGCTGGTGGTTGGCCTGCTTTATCCACATACACAATCATTCCATCCAATCCATAACCAACTGCGTCATCGACTTGTTCTTGGACAGTATCCGGTAACGGTGTTATCCAAGCCCGTATTCCGTCCCAGGGCGAGAATACCACGGCACTGATGAGCGCCGCGATCGGCATGATGATTCTAAGTATTCGAGTTATACGTTTCTTTTTTTGCATTTGAGATTACCTTTCCGATTTCATCTGTTCAGTCAGACCGGGCTGTTGACTCTTCACCTCGACCGACAAATTTCTGCGCGGTGTGTTTGACTTCCTCAAACACCTGGATCTCACCCGGCAGCTTGCACAACCTTCCTTACGGGCACGATAAACATCATCGGCGGGGCAGCGGTTACGTTGGCTGCGAGCACCCGCCATTGACCCACTCAAAAAGCAAGTATTTGCTCAAAAGCCTAAACAGTATTTTTTTCGTAGTAGCCAAATGATACTGTCTGTACTAACATGAATAAACAACTGATGAATACTGCGAATCCTCCGGTTTCGAATAGTATATTCATAAATATTGTGAAAACGACAATCATTAGCGTGATTGATCTTATCATTTGAAAGGCTCTAAATCCAGTCTTAAACGCTTTTAATTGTTCAGCTTCATTCATGCTATCCAGAAATTCTTTGTTGAAGGATGTTTTGGTAGGATCACCTTTTAGCCGATTGTCTTGCTTTTGGACAAGCTTGACTATAGAAACCTGAAGAACCGCAGCGTAAAGTATGCCCAACATGAACAGTATCAGCGTTGTCGTCGGACTTTCAATTGTTTTATTGTAGAGTATGCCATATTGCATAAAATTGACTGTTACATAAACACCCAAAACTGTCATAGATAAATCTAAATAAACTGCTTTCCTTTTCACTTCATCATTCACATCATCATCGTTACCACTCATCATCTCTAAATATGATTTCTTACCTGAATAATATAAAACAGTTGCTGGTACTAAAAGGAACATCGCGCTAATAAGATAAAGTAAGATGGTCTGTATAATAAGAAAATCTTCGAAACCTTTAATAAACCCTATATTTCTAATGCCATTCTGAGTTAATAAAAACAAGGCCAGGATTAGCCCCGCG
The DNA here is from genome assembly GCA_963791025.1 of uncultured Chloroflexia bacterium. Classification (GTDB taxonomy): domain Bacteria; phylum Chloroflexota; class Anaerolineae; order Anaerolineales; family Anaerolineaceae; genus DSYU01. The sequence continues at coordinate 336,873 of CAWBQF010000003.1, forward strand.
GCAATACTTGCTATAAACTTTGTCAACATTCTAAACTTTGTGTTCCTAACCTAAGTTTTGTGCAACCAATTGCCGAATTGTGGAAAACGGCATAAAAAAGAAAGATTTTCAGAACCTTACCAACTGAAGGAGAAACCAGTATTCTCGTGACCATCGCTGAAGTCAAAGGAAATGGTCATGAACAAAGAAGAACCACAAATCCAGCAAACGCAACATGCCTTTTTGGTCGCCTGGGGTTGGTTTGGTGAACATATCGGCTTGATTTAAGCCCTTCAGAAGGTTCATCTTCATCAAAAACGTTACACGCACACCCCGCAGACGAAAGTGCTGGAGTTTTTTGTGGCCAATTTGTCAGGGGCGAAGCATTTGCAGGATATCAGTCAATCGGCGCATCCTTTGGATCTCGATGGAGCAGTAGCAGCGGCCTGGGGACAGGCAAATTGGGCGGATTATTCGGGCGTGAGCCGGACGCTCAGTGGGCTGAGTTGGGAAGAAGCCCACGCGGTGGTGAAAGTGCTGGATGAAATCACGCAGCCGTTTTTGCAGGCAGAGTTAGATCTACTACGGAAAGGTGGGAAACGACTGCACTACGATGGTGACTTGACGGGAATTCCCGTTTCGAACACCAGCGAGACCTACCCAAATGCAAGTTATGGGCATATGGATGATGAAATCCGGCTGGGATACCAGGCTGGGATGGTGTCGCTGGTGAGTGAAAGCTATGGGCGCTGGTGGTTATCGGCAGCGCATCTGCCCGGCGACACCGTTTCCTGTACGCAGGCTGAGGCATTGGTGTTAGCCGCAGAAGCCAAAACCGGATTGCGTCCTAAACGGCGTACGGATTTACTGGCACAACGGATCCTGATGTTTGAACAGCAGATCGGTGCCACCCAACAGCGCCAATTGAGCCAACAAGTGGCCGTGCAAACTGCCCAACAGGATCTAGAGGAAGTCTGCCGGGAAGTGCAGGAACGACAGAATGCAGTGGCTGAATTGGAAACCAAGTTTCAGGAAAAGCAGCGCAAAGAACGCCCGACCAGCCAGTTAGCCCTGGCGCGCCAACGATTTGCAGCCATAGAGCGCCGTCAGCGTAACCGCAAGAAAGATTTGCTGCTGGCTCAGCAGCGTTTGGAAAAGACCCAAACCCTATCCACCCAACAGCACCAGGAACTGGAGCAGATGAAAGACCGCTTGGTCCGTTTCGAGCAGGAAAACGCCGCAAATGCGCAGCCGGTGGAAGCCGATTTTCGCCTGGATGCGGGCTTTGGGACCTACGCTAACATCGCTTTGCTCATCGAAATGGGTTACCAGATTTATACCAAAGCCCATAACCACCATTTGGTGAATGCTTTGAAGAAACGCATGTCTTCGGAAACAAGCTGGGAACGGGTCGGCGCTAACGCGGAGATGGTCGTTTGGCAAAATATGCCTCTCAAACACTGCCCTTATCCCCTGGATGTCGGTTTGGAGCGCTTTTATATCGGAAAAACGATCAAACACAGCGCTTTGCTGCACTTTGGCGCGGATCCGGTGACCCAAAACCCGCCGGGATGGTTCAAACACTACAATGGCAGACAAACCATCGAGGCAGGCATCAAAGAAACCAAGCAGGTCTTCTATCTGCACAAAATTAAGGTGCGTTCTGAACCAGCGATTTATTTACAGGAAGTTTTTGTGATCTTCGCTGCCAATTTCATCCGCCTGGCTACACTCTGGTTAGCCAGTCAAACCCAGACGACGCCACAAAATCTGAAAATCGAGAAAATGGGCATCAAACGCCAGGTGCAAGTGGGCGCCCATGTTTCCGCACAGGTGATCCAGGATTCAGAAGGTAAGTTGTTAAAAGTTCAGTGAACACAGTGTTTTTGCTGGAAAAGTTCTCAAATTTCCGGGCTGTTCTTCGTCCAGATCCTTTCGTTGAAAATCTTGCTTTTTTGTGCCGTTTTCCAACGAATCGCATCTGATTGCACAACCGTTACGCTAATCATTGTGCATCCTCTTCATAATGAGTTATCTATCGGAGGAGAGTCCCGCTTCGCCCCTCCTCCGATGGTTGATTCATGCAACTTCTGGGGAAAGTTTCTTCCACCCTTCAACATTCACACCTTTGATCAAAAGCCACAGAGGAAATGCTATTTCTGAGATGGCAATCGTAAGCGCGATGTATGCTGGGGTTGTTTCATAAGTCGTTGAAAGAAGGAGCGCAAAGCTATCAATCAGATAACCAAATGCTGCAGCTACGAACATGACACCCAGGACTTTGGGAAAGTAACCTGACTTAAAAATCAAGTAGCCGAGGATGAAAACATGAATTGTCAGAAATGCTATTCCGATTGTGAATCCGTAACTGTGCGCATCGAGGAACAGCGTCACCAGAGCTTGTAACTGCTCCGCTGCGAATACGGTCGAGTAACCGCCGCCCAAGAGCAGCAGGACAAAGAAGTAATTGATCAAGTTCAACCCATGAATGGTGGTCATTGCCAGCCTGGAAACTGCCGCGAGCAGGGAAAGCGTTTTGTTTACTGGTTTGAGTAATACGTATAGAACCACCGATAACACGATTTCACTCAACAGCACGATCATTTCGCTGCCGATCCCACCAAAGCGGAAAAGCGCCTCATTATTCATGATGTTATTGGCCGTGGCCGCGGCATCTCCAGACACAATGATAGTGGATGGAACATAAAAATGAGCGATAGCAGCAGCTACAGTGATGATCAGATACAGCACGCCTGCAAATCTTGCGGTTTTTTGGATTGAATTCACTTTTGGTACTCCTTCTACTTGATTTGATAATGGCTCTGTGGAATGTAAGCTTTTTTCGATAGTCATCTTTTTCTCCTTTTGAACGATCGTGAAATCGTTTCTGATTAAGGTTTCCCATCTGGCGCATCGTCCCGGTGGGGGTTGACAGGCGTGACCGAGATTAACGGCATGCCTAAGTCGCGCACTTTTTTGAGCAAGCCATGCAGCGCTGCCTGGTCAACTACCGGCCCGGTGAGGCGCGTCTCGCCGTTGTCTTCCAACGTGATCGTCAGGCCCTCAAACCATTCGGCCCACTGCTCGTCCAGGTGACCCTGAAGGCGAATTTCATAGATGCCAGGTCCGCTGTGCTCTTCTATGGGGGTATGTTTTTTGCTCATCCAGCGCCTCTTGTGCTTTCCTCAAAGATCGTCACTCGTTCTGTGTGTCTGCGTTTCATTATGTAGAGGATACCTGGGGATGTGGTGAGTAGTCATCACCACATTGTGGTGATTGGCGCGGAGGAGGGGGTGAGGAAAATCAAAAACAGGCAGGTTCGTGGAGAGAACCTGCCCTATAGAGTGTGGGTATTTGGGATGGGTTACAACAAACCGAGTTCTTGCGCCCGGCGGACGGCATCCTGGCGGCTGTTGACCCCCAGCTTGCTGTAGATGTTTTTGGTATGGGTCCGCATGGTGTTGAGCGACACCATTAGTTCTTGGGCAATTTCCGGCCCGGTCAGATAGGTTCGGAGCAGCCGCAGCACATCCAGTTCGCGCTCGCTCAATGGCTCGACAAGGGGTGAAGGCTCTTTCAGAGCCGGCTCGCTCTTGGGCTGGGGAGTGGGCGCTTTACCTTCCACTTCCCCAAAGGCCGCCATCAGTTGGCGAACATATTCTGAAGCGATACCTTGACTGGCGGCTTCTTGCAGTAGTTCAGCCATGGGCGGGCCTTCGTCGACAAAGACGCGGACGAACCCGCCCGGCTCTGCCAGTGCCAGTGCATCATTCAGTACTTGCACAGCCCGCTTTTCCTCCCCCTGCGCGTGGAGCGCGACTGACTGGAGCACCAACCCCTTGAGCCGCTCATCCGGCCAGTTTCTGGCCTTTGCTTCACCATGCACTGGCTCCAGAACTGCCAGGGCTTTAGAAGGGTCCCCCTGAGACAGGAGTACGCGGGTCTGGCTAAATGGAACTTCATAGCGCTTTGCCAGCGCTGCGGCTGTATGTAAATCTCCCTGTTGTATCAAGCATCTTACCTGGGCAGCGGCGACTTGAGGCATGCGATGCATAAAGTGATGCCGGCGTAAGAACTTCTCGGAATCGGAAAAGAGCGCCGCCGCACCGTTCGCATCGCCCTGGGCAAGTTTCACATCGCCTAGCAGCAGCATGCATAAAGCGGGTGTATCGATATTTTCTAACTGCCGCGCCAACTGAAGACCCTGCTGCCCGTGCTGCTGGGCAGCTTCCAGGTCATTCCACTGGTAGGCGATGCGGGCCAGCCCCAGGTGCGCTTCACAGGCCCCAGGCAGCGGTGGATCTCCTGCCAGCTTCAAGAGACCGCGGTAGGTCTCTGCCGCCAGATGGAGCTGGTTATCTGCTTCCTGCACCTGGCCGAGGCAGGTGGCCGCCGCCATGGTCATCATGATGTTTCCAGACGCCTGGCTGGTGGATAAGACTTCATAGTAAGTCCGGCTGGCAGCAGCGCGATCCCCTTGCAGTTGGTAGGCATACCCTAACGTCCAGGTGGCGGTTGTGCGGCCAGGCAGGTTGTCTGGATGTAGATATTCCAGCGCGCGACGCGACTGGTTGAACAAGACATCCACCTGGTTCTGCGGGACCGCTAACATGGCCCGGATGGCGGCGACCTGTCCGAGAAGGTCCCGCGTTTTGTCATCTGGCGCTGCGTGCTGCAGGGTTGCCTCAGCCGCCTGTAACTTCTCTTCGATGAGACTGACCGGTTTGCCTACCATTGTTAGTGCTGTGACGTACGTTACCCATAAGGAAGGCCGCGAGTTCGAGTACCTCTGCCGGCAGCGAATCCAGCCATTTCAAAACCGGGACCATCGCGCCGCGAAAGTGGAGCGGCATTCCTTCACCTTCGAGCAGGCATTCTGCCCGGTCCACATCCCTGGCTTCAACAGCGTGATGAAACGCTTCTACAGCCAGTCCCTGCTCTTCATACCACACACTGGCGCGGCGATGGTACTCACCGAGATCATTCACCGCAGCGCCATTTGGAAAGACATTCCCTGATTGCGCCTGCTGCCGCAGCCGCTTACGAAGCAGATCCGCAAAGAGATGGTGATAGCGGTACCAGTACTGCTCGCTGTCCAGGGGGATGAGGAACAGGTTGGACTGTTCGAGGTATTCGAGAGCCGATTGACCCACGGTTCCTTGAACCGCAGTCTCCTGAACGGTGACTTCTTGCCCGGATACTGCTGGTTCGAGCTTATCAGTTCCGGAGGAACTGCCGTTTCCTTTGCAGCAGACGGCATCACACAGTGGGCCGCACAAGCGGTCGAGGATGGAGGTGCACAACAAGAAGGTCTGAATGGCTTTAGACTGCTGCTCCAGGACTTCTTCCACAAGATAGTCCATCACAAAACGGTGGCTGCCGGTAAACGACTGGAGGAAACTGGCGGCGTCTTTTTCCCCCTGCGTGGAAGTCATCCCTTGCAGCGCCAGAGCGGCCAATTGTAAACCGGCAATCCAGCCTTCGGTGCGGGTTTCGAGGGCGGCAATGTCTTCCGCTGCGAGCGCCAATCCCATGACCCGGTTGAAGAATTCAGCGGCTTCGGAGAGCGTGAAGTGTAAGTCTGCGACGCGCAGCTCAGATAGTTCTCCGCGGGCGCGCAGCCGGGCCAGAGGCAGATTGGGATCTTCCCTGGAAATGATCACCATGTGCATCTGAGGCGGCTGGTGCTTGAGCAGAAAGGCGAGCGCTCTGTCGATGGACTTCGACGCGTCGACCGGGTTTGAATCTGATTAAATGGTAATCGTCCAGAACCAGGATGAAAGGTTCAGGGATGGAAGCGATTTCATTGAGCAGGACGGTCAGCGCCATCTCAGCCGGGGGCGGCTGCGGAGAGTGGAGCAGGGTGAGCACGCTACCACCGGTATTCGCCGCGATCTTCTGCAAAGCAGCAATGAAGTAGGTTAGAAAACGGGTCAGGTCGCTGTCTGCTTCTTCTAGTGACAGCCAGGCTGATCGAAGGGGTTGTTCCAGGCCCGCGCAGCAGGTGACCCACTCGGCGACCAGGGTGGTCTTGCCAAACCCGGCGGGGGCCGTCACAAGAGTCAGCTTACCATGCAGGCCGGCGTTCAGTTGCTCCATCAGCCGTGGACGTGAGACCTGTTCTGAGCGAACTTTGGGGATATATAACTTGGTGGTGAGAAGCTGTTCCACGATCAGACCCTTTTAAACCCCTTAAAAAACCAAGGCCGGGTTGGTTGCTACAGATTTTTGCTTTATGCGCAACCCTGGTGAATTTGCAACGGAAACAGACGAACTTTGCCTGACTCTTCCTCATTATACCAAACCGGGAAAGCCTCCCATCCAGACCCTGAGTTGGGTCTCCGGGAATCGCGGTGGTCGATTAGCCTGTAGGCTGCAAGCAAGCGGGCGGCTCGCGAGCTGAAAAGAGGGGCGGCTCACGAGCCGCGTCCTTGTATCATATGAATAGAAAAGGGGTAAGCTAGAGAGACAGATGTTGGTCAGGCAGGAGTGGGAGAATCTGTCCGCGCCCTGGAGCATAAAAGCTTGATCTGTAGATTAGATCCCCGCCTCAGCATGACTGAAATCAGGCCGAACAGCATCTAAGGCCTCTCTAGCCGCAACCCAGAGAAGAGCTTGCATTGACAAGGTTGAGCCGAATTTCAATATGCCTGACCAACATCTGATCCTAGCCTAAGTTTTGTGCAACCAATTGCCGAATCGTGGAAAACGGCATAAAAAAGAAAGATTTTCAGAACCTTACCAACTGAAGGAGAAACCAGTATTCTCGTGACCATCGCTGAAGTCAAAGGAAATGGTCATGAACAAAGAAGAACCACAAATCCAGCAAACGCAACATGCCTTTTTGGTCGCCTGGGGTTGGTTTGGTGAACATATCGGCTTGATTCAAGCCCTTCAGAAGGTTCATCTTCATCAAAAACGTTACACGCACACCCCGCAGACGAAAGTGCTGGAGTTTTTTGTGGCCAATTTGTCAGGGGCGAAGCATTTGCAGGATATCAGTCAATCGGCGCATCCTTTGGATCTCGATGGAGCAGTAGCAGCGGCCTGGGGACAGGCAAATTGGGCGGATTATTCGGGCGTGAGCCGGACGCTCAGTGGGCTGAGTTGGGAAGAAGCCCACGCGGTGGTGAAAGTGCTGGATGAAATCACGCAGCCGTTTTTGCAGGCAGAGTTAGATCTACTACGGAAAGGTGGGAAACGACTGCACTACGATGGTGACTTGACGGGAATTCCCGTTTCGAACACCAGCGAGACCTACCCAAATGCAAGTTATGGGCATATGGATGATGAAATCCGGCTGGGATACCAGGCTGGGATGGTGTCGCTGGTGAGTGAAAGCTATGGGCGCTGGTGGTTATCGGCAGCGCATCTGCCCGGCGACACCGTTTCCTGTACGCAGGCTGAGGCATTGGTGTTAGCCGCAGAAGCCAAAACCGGATTGCGTCCTAAACGGCGTACGGATTTACTGGCACAACGGATCCTGATGTTTGAACAGCAGATCGGTGCCACCCAACAGCGCCAATTGAGCCAACAAGTGGCCGTGCAAACTGCCCAACAGGATCTAGAGGAAGTCTGCCGGGAAGTGCAGGAACGACAGAATGCAGTGGCTGAATTGGAAACCAAGTTTCAGGAAAAGCAGCGCAAAGAACGCCCGACCAGCCAGTTAGCCCTGGCGCGCCAACGATTTGCAGCCATAGAGCGCCGTCAGCGTAACCGCAAGAAAGATTTGCTGCTGGCTCAGCAGCGTTTGGAAAAGACCCAAACCCTATCCACCCAACAGCACCAGGAACTGGAGCAGATGAAAGACCGCTTGGTCCGTTTCGAGCAGGAAAACGCCGCAAATGCGCAGCCGGTGGAAGCCGATTTTCGCCTGGATGCGGGCTTTGGGACCTACGCTAACATCGCTTTGCTCATCGAAATGGGTTACCAGATTTATACCAAAGCCCATAACCACCATTTGGTGAATGCTTTGAAGAAACGCATGTCTTCGGAAACAAGCTGGGAACGGGTCGGCGCTAACGCGGAGATGGTCGTTTGGCAAAATATGCCTCTCAAACACTGCCCTTATCCCCTGGATGTCGGTTTGGAGCGCTTTTATATCGGAAAAACGATCAAACACAGCGCTTTGCTGCACTTTGGCGCGGATCCGGTGACCCAAAACCCGCCGGGATGGTTCAAACACTACAATGGCAGACAAACCATCGAGGCAGGCATCAAAGAAACCAAGCAGGTCTTCTATCTGCACAAAATTAAGGTGCGTTCTGAACCAGCGATTTATTTACAGGAAGTTTTTGTGATCTTCGCTGCCAATTTCATCCGCCTGGCTACACTCTGGTTAGCCAGTCAAACCCAGACGACGCCACAAAATCTGAAAATCGAGAAAATGGGCATCAAACGCCAGGTGCAAGTGGGCGCCCATGTTTCCGCACAGGTGATCCAGGATTCAGAAGGTAAGTTGTTAAAGTTCAGTGAACACAGTGTTTTTGCTGGAAAAGTTCTCAAATTTCCGGGCTGTTCTTCGTCCAGATCCTTTCGTTGAAAATCTTGCTTTTTTGTGCCGTTTTCCAACAAATCGCATCTGATTGCACAACCGTTACGTTAGGGCCATTTTACATCGGGTTGTGTTAAACTGCAAGAAAGGCTTTCATTCTTTCATTCTTGTTAGGTTCAATAAAAGGACTTTTTCTGGCTGGAATGAAGATAGTGCATAGGTTACCAATATCTTTGGTCACAAAGCATCGAAAGCGGAAGTTTTAATAGAAACGGAAGACCTTACATTGTTAGGAAAGTGTGCTGAGGTACTCTGAAGGTTGCATGATCGGCAGGAGCGGTGGCCGATAGTCCTTGATGTTACGGGTGATCAAGCAATCCATCTTACTCTGCACAGCCGAAATCATCTGCACTGCATCTTCAAAATCACGATAATCCAAGTTCAGAGCCTGCTCGATCGTACTTTGATCTACGGGAAGGACTTTCAAAAATTGCAGAAGATTGGTAATGATCGCCCGTGCATCTGCAGCGGAACGGCCTTTCTGAACCAGATAGAAAAGGGTGGTAATGCTGTGCGCTGCTACATAACCTTGAACCCGGCCGGATTCCACGGCTGCTAAAAGACCGGCAGAAGTTTCAAAAAAAGGGTCGCGCTTTTGCAAGACATCCAAGATGATATTCAGGTCAATCAGGATGGAAGGATTACTGCCCATACTTGTCGTCCAGATGATCTTTATAATTTTGAATGGTGATATTGGATGGCAAAGTTCCAATTAATCTTTGAACAATTGGAGCATCCTCGAGTGATGGGTGGGCAGGGAAACGGCGAAGATATGCTTCAATCAGTTTGGTAAGCGTGGTGTTATTTTCTGCAGCGTAACGCTTTGCATTATCGAGCAAATCTCGCGAAACCCGAACAGTCAGTTTTGTGTCTTCCATAAGATCCTCCTGCCGTACAGTGTAATTAAATTTAGTACGGCTGTCAAGTGATTTCAGAAGATACGGGGTACATGTACATACACAACCCAGTGCGGCCACAGCATATAGATGCTAACTCAATCCAAGCGGAACGATGATAGAAATGCGAGCTTTCACATCGAAGAACGGGGAGACAAAGCTCGATTGGCCAAGGAACTGCATGGAATCCTGTGGATTCTCATTTTACTGATCGAAATCTATCGGTTTGTCCGTCGGTATTGGCTGCGTCGTCTTCTGGAAAAGAAGACAAAAGAGAAACGAACTCGAAAGTCAGCCGTTTTGCGCCCAAAGAGTGAGCGCGGCAAGTTGCGGCGATTGCCGGTTTTGTTGAGAAGGCAGGGGCAAACAGCCAGCAGCGAAGCGAGAAATACCGGTCTCCTGGCATCTGCGGAAAGGGAAGGGCGGACGGAAAAAGGAAGTAGCGACCGAAGGGTACTTCTGCCCAAATAAAACTTGCGAGTACGATGGAATATCGGAAGAAGTGACCTACGCGCTGGTAGGATATGTGAAGCATGGAAAAATCGTAAGAATTCGCCTGCCACACCTGTCATTCGGTCATTGAAGTTATGAAAAGACTTGCGACGGTTGTCTTGCTCATCCTTTCTGCTTGCCTGCCCCGGTCAGGGAATACACCCACAAGCGAAGTTTATTCAGCGCTGCTCCCCTCGAAGTACCTATCATCCTCTGGTGATCCTATGACTCCGACTCTCGATCGAAACGAACCGCTGCCGGCTCGCGCCGAATCTGAGTTCAATACCGACTTCAGCAAACACAGTTTGCCATATAGCGAGATCCTCTCCAGCGGACCGCCCAAAGACGGAATCTTGACTCTCGACGCCCCGCTATTTGTTTCCGTTTCAGAAGCGGATGCCTGGCTGAAACCAGCCGAACCGGTGATCCTGATCCAGATCGCAAATGATATGGTTGGGACGTGCCGCTGGTCGTCACGTTTTGCCCGTTGTGCAACACGGCCATCGGGTTCAAGCGCACTGTGTAAGGAGAAGTACTTGATTTTGGTACGACCGGCCGCCCGCGCTACAGCAACCTGATCATGTACGATCGCCAGACCGATTACCCTGTTATTTTGTTGGGGGTTACCCCATTGTCATCACAATAAAGATATAGATCACGGTGTCAATCGTCACATGGATAATCCATGACCAGCCCAGTCCGCGCGTGTCGAGCATGGCTTTCCCCATTAACAAAGCTAGCAATCCAGTCTGGATCAACCCTGCTGTTCCGGAGGGGAAGCCGCCATAATAGTGGCCCAGCCCGAACCAAAGCGAGGTCATCCACAATGCATGCTTGGGGCCGACCGCGGGCAGCAGCGTGCCCAAGGTGGATGCCCGGTAGGTGACTTCCTCTCCGAAAGCATTCATGGCCGCGCTCAACAGGATCAGAGGCAGCCAGGGAATAACAGAAGAAATGTTCGACAGTCCTGCCGGGGTTTGACTTACCAGAAAAGCGAAAAAAAATCCACCGAGCAATATTGCCATGATTGGACCGAGAACAGACCAGGATAAGCGCCTTCCCTTAGGAGTAGCTGTTTCACCACCCACAGACGCGTTCAGATTTCCAACCGCTAGAAAAACATCTCGCCTTTTTGCCCCCGTCAAGAAGAGCACCGCGATGACCAGGAAAGTATTCAAGAGCAGCATCACCCGGTCGCCGAGTATTGCCACCATTTGAGGTTGGCCGGACATCAAATTTTGCCAGACGGCTGTTCCTCGAATGATGGCATCGAGCACCGTCCACAGGTAAATAAGGCCTAACACAATAAAGTAAGTACGCAAAGGTTTTAAGCTATGCCAGACGAATGTAGCAGCCAAAAGCAGGGCTGCGATCCCGAGCCAGGCAGGCACGATCCATGGGATGTCTGTCCCCAGGATATCACGCGCAATGACCAAAGGCAGTTTGCTTAGCAACAATGTTGCAACCCAGGACGTTATGATGAGCATGATCCGCGCGGAAGCTGGCATGCTCGTTGTTTCTTGATTTTTTGCAAATTGGTTGGCCAATAGTTGGTCCATAAGATCCTCTCTTTTGTTCTTAGAACTTACGCATTTCATGTTAAGGCGCCGAAAATAAGGGAGACGTGCGAACGTTCGCCCCCTTTTTTTGGTTTTCTCTTATTCAAGTACGTAACTCCTAAATCTATTGATTAATTGCCTAATTTCTTATCTGCCTTGCTCGACCAATAAAAGCCATGACGATCAGGCTGAGGGATAATGGAATGAATATTCCAATACTGCCATCGCTGTTCGCGCCGAAATAATCATTCGTGTTGTTATATTGCTTGCTGACGTTCTGGATGCTCATCACCATCGGTCGCGATTGTATGAGGGGAAGTGAAGTTTTAATTTGAGGGGTAATTTGCATAGTCATTTATTCTCCTCTACTTCGCTAATTATTCTTATTCTGCGACAGAATCTGTTTATCTCACGATCTTCAGCCGCGACCATACAATGACCAGCAAGGAAGAGTATGTTAAAAAGATGAGACTGAACCACATAGGAAAGACCAGGATGTAGTCTGTGTTCTGGGTGTACCAGGTCTGAATATGCAGCGGCACACTAAACGAAAAATATATGCCAGTCACGCCAACCGATACTTTCTCAAACTTGCTTTGAAAAACAATATGTTTCCAGGTGGGTAGGAAGCTTACAACGCCAATCAACATTGGGATGGCAAACACAGCATCGAATGCTGCGGTGTAAATACATTTGATGAGCAGCTCGGTTCCAAGGAAAAGGCGGGTGAAATGCAGATACATCCCGATGCCTAATGTGATCAACACTGCCGGCCGGATAACATAGCTCAAAGCCCATGCTATCCCTGGCAAGTCAGACGACTTGGGCCTGGAAAGCCGAGATTGGGTTTGTTGTTCGTTCATGATATTTTCCTTTTCCTGTTCAGTCTTCTTTTGGTACAGCATTGATAGAGATCAGGGTCATACCCAAACTGCTAATCCGCTTGAGGATGCCCTGTAATGCCGACTGATCAGGAAGGTAACCGGCAAGGATTGCATCGCCACCTTCTTGATTGGAAACTGTCAAGCCCTCAAACCAGTCGATCCACGCCTTTCTTAAAGTCCGCAAATGAGGGCTAACGCTTTAGCAGGGCAGGCGTTAAAGACCCTACGAGCGTGGGCATGGTTTTTATAGCCCTGGTGATTGATCAAACTAATGACCAGATTATTGATGGTCGCCATCACCCGCCCCATCGATTTCACAGTCATGCGGGTTTGGTCTTCCTGAAAGGTCACATCGCGGCGATAATGCAGCCCGTTCTCAATCCCCCATTCACTGCGCACGATGGTCAATAGCCGTTTGGGGTCAGCTTCTTGAGCGGTCAGGCTGGTCAGGCCATATTGGATTTCGGTTTCGACGAGCCCGGTGGAAAGGAAAGTAACTCGACGCTCCAGTTTGAACACCTGGCTCAAGTGGGGCCAATCCAGATAGTCGTTCAAGAGGCTGCTGGTCGTGAGGGTGCGTTCTTCAATGCGTCCGGCTTGCTTTTCAGTGGTCTTATCACTGCGAAAATCCATCGGCGGACAGCCAAAACCGGGGCGTGCTGGCTCAGGGGCGAACAACTGCTCGATTGCCTGACGCGTATTGGCTTGGTTATCCTTGACGACCCACACAAAATCACCTCCCGCTGCCACGATTTGAAGCGATAACTTGCGCTGGGTCTGCATCGCATCGCCGATCACCACTTTATTGCGCAAATCCAGACAGGCCAACAGCTTTGGAGCCACCACAATCTCGTTTTCCTTCTCCTTTTCTACCACCATTTGCATCAATACGATCCCTTCGCCCGGTAGATAAGCCGCTAACAGATGCAAACCAAACGGATCTTCGGCGGTGATGGTGCCTCGGACGGTCTTGCCATCAATGGCAATCACCGTATCTTGTCCATGCCGGGGCAGCTGGGCCAAGTATTCCCCCAGGATGCGTTCCAAATCCTCCCCGTCCACCTCTTCTGCCAGTACCCGCCGGTAGGTGCTGTGATGGGGTAACCGTTTGTATTTCAATCCCAAGGCCCCGATCAAGTATGCACTGTGTTGTTGCGCCCAATCCGCGATCCCGGAGACCTTGTTTTGCCCACACAGTTTGCCCAAGATGAAGAGGATCAGGACGATTTCCAACGGATAGCGCTTCCCGCGCCGTTTGCGTCCATCTTTCACTTGCCGTAAATAACTCAACAGGTGGTGAATATTGATGATTTTGCCTTCCGCCTGCGCGGTCTGTTCCGTCTGGGTTTCTTTTGTGCTAAGACTTCATAGTGACCTTCTTTGGTGTTTGTTGGTGTAGGAGCCTACAATTTACCCAAGAAGGTCGTTTTTTTCAACCCTTTTCGACTTTAAGAAAAGCGTGCAAAAGTGGAGACAGCCCCTTTACGGTTTGAAAATAGTGTGATTCAATTAAAGGTATGGCCAAAAAAAGCAATGTAGCGGTGTTCAAAGAATATACGATGGGGCAGATTGTACTGCTGCCCCGAGATTTAGAAGAAGAGATCGAGCCCAATCATTTAGTGCGGGTGGTACACGCGGTGGTGGAGAAAATGGATCTGAGTAAGGTGTACCAGCAGTACGCGGGTGGCGGAACTTCCAGCTATCACCCAAAGATGCTGCTGAAAGTGCTGATCTACGCCTACAGTCAACAAATCTTCTCGTCGCGCAAGATCGCCAAAGCGCTGCGGGAGAACATCTACTTCATGTGGTTGAGCGGCAACAGCCAACCGATTTTCACACCATCAATCGCTTTTGTGGGGTGGTGGTGAAAGAGACGATCGGCGAGATTTTCACCGCTGTGCTGCTGATCTTGAAGGAAGGCGGGTACATCCAGCTGGAGAACTACTTCGTGGATGGCACCAAGATCGAGGCGAACGCCAACAAGTACAGCTTTGTATGGGCCAAGAACACCCAACGCTACCCAGAACAAGTGCAGGCCAAGGTGGGGGCCTTGTTGGAGCAGGTCGAGCAACTGAATGCCGCCGAGGATGCTGAACTGGGCGAACGGGATCTGCCGCCCAACTGGAAGCCAGGATCTACGAACTAAATGAACGCCTGCGCCAAATGGACGCTGCGGAAGCAGCACCGCCAGCAGATGCGGTGCCAGCGCCGGTCAGTGTCGGCGAGCCAGAGGGAACCAGCGCAGCCCCCGATCCGAAGCGCAAAAAGCATAAATCCAAAGCCCAGCAGTTGAAACAGGCCATTCGCCAGTTGCGCGAAGACTACTTGCCCCGTTTACAGAAGTATGAAGACCAGCAAGAAACCCTGGACGGACGCAACAGTTACTCGAAAACCGACAGCGATTCCACCTTCATGTGCAGGCAGGACGATCATATGGGCAATGGCCAGTTGAAAGCCGGGTATAATGTGCAAATTGGGACCGAGGATCAGTTTGTACTCGGGTTCACCCTCCACCAGAACCCGGGCGATCCGGGCTGCCTGATCCCGAACCTTAAACAAACCAAACAACAGCTCGGTCGCTTACCAGACAATATCGTGGCCGACAGCGCCTATAGCAGTGAAGAGAATTATGCCTACCTCGACCAGGAGCAGGTGGGCAACTATCTCAAATACAACACTTTCTATCAAGAACACCGCCCGCATTTCAAGCCCAAGCCGTTTGATGCCAACTTCTGGCCCTACGATCCCGAACAGGATACCTTTACCTGCCCGCAGGAGCAGCCCCTGCACTTCGTTAGCATCGCAAAGAGCACACCCAAAACGGCTTTGCGACCGAGCGCCGCGTATACGAATGCACCGATTGCAGCCAATGCCCGCTCAAAGCCCAGTGTATCAAAGCAGAGGGCAATCGCCAGATCTGGGTCAGTTTTCGCCTGCGTGCCTTTCGGGCGCAAGCCAACCAAAACCTGTGTTCCGAGAAAGGCAAGCTGTTGCGTACTCGGCGTTCCACCGATGTGGAGACGGTTTTCGGACGCATCAAGCAAGATTGGGGCTTTCGCAGGTTCCTCTTACGGGGATTAGAAAAAGTGAAAGCCGAGTGGGGCCTGCTCTGCATCGCCCATAATTTCGCCAAAATGGCGATCGCCTGATCGCCATTTTTTTGTCCTTTTTCAAAACCATCTTTTTGGAATTTTAGGGGCTGTCTGAACTTACTTTTCAGACAGCCCCTGATTTTTCCAGCCACGGAATGGGGTGATACCGAAATGGTTTCGGTTTTATAGGGGTTATATGGGGTCCGGCTCATCAATATCGTTGTGGTCGATAACATCAAAGATCCATTCGATTGGAGATTCAAGCGGGTCAGAGGCTGTGATAATAATCTTGACACTTGGCGCCCGTTTCAAGATCCCCTCCAAGAGTTCAGTGACGGGTGGGGATGCTGCATAATTCGTGATGACCCAAAGCATCTCTCTTTCCTTAATCGAACTGATACACCTGTTCCGGATTGCTAATATGATTTTGCACAGGAAGGTGAAAGTATTCCACGATTGCCTGGTTGAGGGCTTCGGCAATATTGTCACCTTGCAAAGCGAAGTAGAAAATTCCATCCTCGAATTTTTCTGAGACCTGAGCAGCGGCATGCAGTGCCAGAATTTCTTTCCTGGAGTTGTTTGCATCTCCTCTAATCGTTAGCAGGCGGCAAACAGGGTTTTCCAGGCGCTTTAGGATTTGGCCTAGTTCCATTTCTGCTCCAACAAGTTCGGGCGGTTGGGCAGGCGAATTGATCGGAGAGGCGGCTATAATGGGGATGATGTCCGAAAAAGCATGGTTCTCAGGGTTAAATTTGATCCCGTTCAAAATCTTCTCATACAAAGATCTGGTCTCTTCCGATGGACCAACATCCAAATCCTGCTCAAGAATATTGCAGCATATTTTGTACTGCTGCAGTGCCGCCATCCGCTGCCCGCTGAGAGCCATTAAAAGCATCATTTGCTGGTGTGCTTCTTCTCGCCATGGATCTAATGCCAGTAAGTGAGAAGCATACTTGATCCCCGCTAAATAATCTCCCTTTTTATGGAAGAGTGAAATTAGGCGAAAATGAACTGCGGATACTTTTTGCCGCCAATGTTCTTGTTCACTAGCCAGCCAATTCTCAAATTCAGGGCAGTCAACCAGAGAAATTTCATCCATGAAACTTCCCCGGTATAATTCTATGGCCTGGATCAAGGGTTCGAGGTCATCGTGGGATACCATCTCATCAAAATAATTGGTATCAATCCAGCAATCGTCGTTGTAGAGGAACTGAATTATCCGATAAGTTTTTTGCAAGCAGGTCGGCATCAACTTGTTATTTGTATAGAGAACCCGACTGAGATTTGCCAGCCCGCGCTTCTCGGCTTTGTTCCCCCAAAAAAGGTTTGCAAGCCTTAATCTCGAAATCGGCTGCCCAATATAAGCCAGATAGCATAGCAGAGCAACCGCCTTTTGGGATTTAAAGCCCTTGACAGGCTTACCATCATAAAATATTTGAACTGGACCTAACAGATGTAAGTTTTTCTCCATTTTTTCTGCCCTTAATTTACTTGCTTGGCATTATATAGTTAGAACAATACCATCCCATCATCCAGTAAGAGATATAAGGTTATGAATATCCGTTAAGATGCAGGAATTATTTAATTTGTTTTATATTATTAAATTCTTGACTTTAGAGATGCGAATATAGCGCCGCAATAGCGCACGAACCTTAAAACAGAAAAAGGTACCAAAAACAGTCTTCAGGCGGTGGAAGCAGCCCTATTTTGCGGGTTTTTCGCCTTTTTTATCACCGGATAGCGCGTTCTGGTGGGCGGATGGTAGCCTTTGGAGCGACCTTTTCCTTTTCCAGCGGGTCTGGTGTTTTTGGCTGGTGTACCCAACTGCGCTGAACCTGTCCCGGGGTCAAACCTTTCCTTTCTGGCTGCGTTTCAGCCGGATACCAGGCCGGTCGAGACGCTTTGACCTCATCCCGCATGAGGAGCAGTTGCCAGTACGCCAGGGCGCACAACCACATCCAATGATCGGTACTCACCAGATCGGTGGACTGGTTGGCATTCAAGCCCATGGGCTGTTTGGCAAAGCGGAAGAAATGCTCGATGGCAAACCGCCAAAGATACATCCGGCATAACTCCTCCAGGGGAACCGTATCTGGACCCGTCCAGAGTAACCACATCGGGCGTTTGTAACGTGGGGTGCCATCGGCTCGCAAGAACTCAATCCGCAGCAGCATCCCAACTAAAGCGGACAGCTTTTTGAAGTGCAGTCCTTGCCAGGCTGCCAGTTTCACGGTTTGTTCGCCTAGCAAGAAGGTTTCGCATCGGTCGGGCGTTCTGGATGGCTGGGAGAGCTTGAACTTCGCCCCGTGTTTGGCTGGCGCGCCCTTCGCCCCTTTCAGATGCGGCTTGGGACGCTCATAAAACACCAGGTTGCTGCGTAATCGTACCAGGGCATAAGCATGCTGGAGCACCAGAAAGACGGACAGGAAGATGTGATTGCCATATAGGCTGTCCGCCACGATCACTTTTTGCTTCAGATTGCACAGATCCAAGTCCTGCACTTGTACAGCGCCTACCTGACTGTCGCTCAAACGGGGATCGACCCGTTGAATATCCACTGGCGCTACCCACGATGTTCCCCAATTCACCAGGCGTACGAACCAGGAATACTTATGGCCGTAGCGCACTGAGTCTTCCTTCTGGGCTTTCAGCGATCCCCGATCTTCCAGGGTCTCGGCTTCCTCCCGTTCAGTAGGCGTGCAATCCAGGCCATAGACTTCACAGCTGGCAAGTTCTTCGCTGTTGCCCGGCTGGTAATCAAACAGCACCGGAAGGAGAAGGTCAAAGTTGATTTCGCCATGTCGCAGTGTGTCGAAGATGGAGCTGAATTTCCGCCTGAACGGAGTTTCTTCACTGAGTGCAACCGGCGTATTGACATGACCAGCAACTGTCAGCGCATCGACCAAATCGAAAATGGCATCGGCGCGCTTCCGAATACTTTGGTTTACTTTTTCTCGGAACTGTTGGGTTTGCATTTTCTTGGCCGATTGTGCTTTTACCAGCAATTCCACTTTTTGTTAAGGTGCTATTTTTTGCCCTTCTTTTTTACCGAACTCTAAAGTCAAGTAAATTTGCTCTACTCTTAAATCTTCCATGCGATCACACATTAAGGATTAGATAATTAATTATATACATAAATCGTACAATTTGAAGATCTCAATTTTAGGTGCCTCCACACTCGATAATTGAATTTATTGCTTATCACACCGATTTGGTAAGTCCACAATTGGTGGGTGTAACGCAAAAGTGTCGGAGGCAAGCCAAAAGTTTTGAAATTAATCTAGCCACCTGACAGTTTCCGAAATCAAAGGTAGGTACACAGCGAAAGGCGAAGCGGAAGGGCGTTAATCAATTGGCGATCAATGAAGCGCAAACCAATTTGAAAAATAGACAAATCGCGGCGATCTTTGCGGTCGACCAGACGGCGCAAGCCAGCTTTGATGGCTTTAGCGCCAGTGGTGAGGAGATCCACGTACAGCAAGACCACCGCCAGGGTCAAACGGTTCAGGCGCTGCACGGTATGCAGGCGGGTACTTTCCAGGTCGAAGCCGTTTTCTTTGAGGTCGCCAAACATTTCTTCAATGGTCGGATCACAAATGACAAATTCTGCCTGACGAGAAAGGGTCAGTTGCAGCTGAGTTGGTGGCGTCGGCCGCTGCGATTGCGGAAATAAGAACTTGGGATACGCTTCTCCTAGATGAGGAACCACATTTTGGAGAAGGTATGAAAAAAGAATGGCAAGTTCGTCACGCAGTCGTAGAAAGTTCGGATGGGCAAGTTCGCTGGGATTACACCTATCAGTTTCTTCTGCGCTGGATGATGGAACAGACCGCGGGGCAGTGGCTGAATATGAGCGCAACCTGATTGCTGAGCGAATGCGGCGTGGGCGGCAGGCCAAACTTCGAGCCGGGAGCCTGTTGCCGTGGACCAGAGCGCCTTACGGATATATCTTGGATCCGGAACGCCCCAGAGAGCCTAGCCGGGTACAGATTGATCCCATCAAAGCCAACATTGTTCTGCAAATCTTTGCCTGGTATACTGACCCAGAAACCCCTGCCTCGCTGCACTGGGTTTCAGTAAACTGAATGAACAACAAATTCCCACGCCCCGAGGAGGCAAACGCTGGAATCCATCCACGGTTCGGGGCATACTGCATTCATCGACGCACACTGGTATTGCCTACAGTGGTCGTACTCGACCAGTCCCGGCTCGACGGCGTAAATCGGCCTTACTGCCAATAGGACGAGGTGAAAGCATCCAGGCGACCCCGATGGATGAGTGGATTGAAGTCTCTGTTCCAGGCATCATTGATCAAGAAATATTTGAAGCGGCTCAATCTCTTTGGAGAAAAACCAAAATATGGCACAGCGTAATAATAAAAGTCATCATTACGTCCTCCGAGGTTTGATCAGTTGCGGTCAATGCCATTTGTCTTCTACCGGTCGTTCCCAAGGCAAATACCGCTATTACAAATGCCGGGGGAAAACCGACGTTCATCGCGCCGCTAAGGGCGAACGTTGCACAGCCCGTTATGTGCCATCTGAGGAACTGGATGAACTTGTCTGGCAGGATCTCTGCTGCATCGTAGCCGACCCACACTTGATTCCCCACGAACTGGAACGCGCCCAGACCGGCGAATGGTTGCCTCAAGCCCTGCAAGCGAATGTATGAATAATTATTCTGAGGATCAGTCAACCTTCTAAAAGTCGGATTGTTAAGTGGAGAGATGACTAAGCCAGGAGCAATTTATGTTATCTGATCTTGAATTGAAAGCAAAGTCCGCAGCTTATCGTAAGACGATCCTGCGAATTATTAAGCAGGCGCGCGCGGGGCATACTGGCGGAGATTTATCTTCCGTCGATATCCTTAATGTTCTTTACAACCATACCCTGTGCGTCTCATCGGAAACGTTCCAGGATCCAAACCGTGACCGCTACGTACAGAGTAAGGGGCATTGTGTTGAAGCTTTATATTCCGTGCTGGCTGACCGGGGCTTTTTTCCCTTAGAGGAATTAGATACCCTGTGCAAGTATCAATCACGTTTAATCGGTCACCCCACGCGTAGTGTGCCTGGGATTGAACAAAACACCGGCGCGCTGGGGCACGGCCTTGCTGTGGCAGTAGGAATGGCGATCGCGGCGAAGCTTGACCAGCGCAGCTACCGCGTCTATACCCTCTTGGGCGATGGCGAATTGGATGAGGGCTCAAACTGGGAGGCTTCTCTCGCCGCCGCCCATTATCATCTGGATAACCTCATCGCCATCGTTGATCGCAATGGACTGCAAATTACCGGTTCTACGGAAGTGGTCAATCCCCTGGAGCCGCTGGCGGATAAATTCAGGGCATTTGGATTTGCGGTGCGCGAAGTGGATGGCAACGATACGCGCGCGTTGGTGGATCTGTTTGACCAGGTGCCTTTTGAACCGGGCAAACCTAACCTGATTCTGGCGCATACCATTAAAGGGAAAGGGGTTAGCTTTATTGAAAACTCCCATAAATGGCACCACCGGGTTCCCAGCGACGAGGAGTATGATAGAGCTCTTCATGAGCTAGATCTGAGTTATAAACTGGATGAAGGGAAATAGCGATGCAACTTGGACGAACGAACCTGGATGTTTTTGCTGAAACCCTTCTGGAAATCGCGCGCCATGACCGTGATGTTTTGGTGGTCACCAGTGATTCACGCGGCTCGGGTAAATTAACCCAATTTGGTGATACCCTGCCGGACCAAATTATCGAGTTGGGCATCGCTGAGCAGAATGTGATTGGCATTTCCGCTGGGCTGGCTTCTGCCGGCAAGAAAGTTTTTGCATCTTCGCCAGCCTGTTTCATTACCGCCCGTAGTTTAGAGCAGATTAAAAATGATGTGGCCTATTCCGATCAACCTGTCCGCATCATTGGCATCAGCGCGGGGGTCAGTTATGGGGCTCTGGGAGCTACGCACCACTCCCTGCATGATTTCGCAGCCTTACGTGCTATAAATAACATTACAGTTATTGCGCCCGCTGATAACTTTGAAACACGGGAGACAATCAAGGCAGTTTATCAATATAATCACCCGGTCTATGTTCGCTTGGGCAAAGCCCCACAGCGGCATGTGCACACAGAGAATAACAGCCAGTTCATGATTGGGAAGGCCGCTCAGATTCAAGATGGTCAAGATCTAACCTTTATTGCCTGTGGCGAAACAGTATCTATCGCTCTCTCGGCAGCTCAACAGCTTGAAGACGAAGGGATTGCTTGCCGGGTTTTGAGCATGCATACCATTAAGCCGCTGGATGAAGAAGCTGTGTTCAAAGCGGCCTGCGAGACAAAGGCGATCATCACGGTCGAGGAACACAGTGTGCATGGCGGGCTAGGCGAGGCCTGCGCAGCTGTATTGATGCAGCGCGGCGCCAGCCTGCCCTTTAAAATTGTCGGTTTCCCTGATGAACACATGGTTCATGGTTCTCAGGTTGAAATATTCAACCACTATGGCATCTCACTCAATGGCCTGGCAGAAACAGCTCGACGACTGCTCTATATCAACGCAAAAGCATAATCAGGAGGAACAAGGATGGCGCCCAAAGCAACGCTTGGTGTGATTGTTGGCAACCGGGATTTCTTCCCGGACCGGCTGATTTCAGAAGGTCGTAAAGATATCCTCAGCTTGTTCGAGTCGATGAACATCGAGCCGGTGATGTTGGATGAAACCGAGACCAAACTGGGATCGGTCGAAACGTACACGCACGCGAAAGCGTGCGCCGAACTGTTCCGTAAGAATGCCGACCGCATCGAAGGCATTCTGGTCACCTTACCCAACTTCGGCGATGAAAAAGGTGTGGCGGATACGATTAAGCTCTCTGGATTAAACGTGCCCATTCTGGTTCAGGCTTACCCGGATGACTTGGATAAGCTTTCGGTCGAGCGGCGGCGCGACGCTTTCTGTGGCAAGGTCTCGGTCTGCAACAACCTGCGCCAGTATGGCTATGAATTCACGCTGACCGATCTTCACACGGTTCATCCTTGTTCTGAGAGGTTCAAGCGCGATCTGGAGAAGTTCATTGGTGTATGCAAAGTGGTACGCGGGCTGCGTAATGCTCGTTTAGGCGCGGTTGGCGCCCGGCCTGCTGCATTCAACACGGTTCGCTACAGTGAAAAATTGCTCCAGCTTTACGGCATTACTGTCACCACGGTCGATTTTTCGGAAATGCTGGGGCTGGCTAATCATGTGGCAGACGAGGATGCGCGGGTGAAAGAAAAACTCTCTGCTATTACGGGCTACGCTAAGTCGGATAAGGTTCCGCCGCAGCGGCTGGTGCGCATGGCCAAACTGGGCATCGTGCTGGACGATTGGATGAAGGAGAATGACTTACAGGCCAGCGCGTTACAGTGTTGGAACTCGCTGCAAAAGAATTATGGCATCAATGTCTGCACGCTGATGTCGATGATGAGCCAGCAGCTGCTGCCCTCAGCTTGCGAGGTGGATATCACCGGCGTAGCCTCCATGTACGCGCTTCAGTTGGCTTCAGGCACTCCCTCAGCGCTGGATGACTGGAACAACAACTATGGCGACGATCCGAATAAGTGTGTCTTCTTCCACTGCGGCAACTGGCCCAAAGCCTTCCTGCCCGAGATTGAAATGAGCAACGCGCCTATACTCGGCTCAACCCTGGGCGTGGAGAATACCTACGGCACGGTGGTTGGCCGTACGCCTTCCGGCCCAGTCACCTTTGCGCGCATCTCGACCGATGATGTTAATGGCATGATGCGCATGTATGTGGGCGAAGGTCGCTTCACGGATGACCCGCTGGATACCTTTGGTAGCCGCGCTGTGGTGGAAGTCTCAGGCTTGCAGCGCTTGATGAAATATATCTGCAAGAATGGCTTCGAGCACCATGTCGCCATGTCGGCCAGCCTGTGCGCGGATACCCTGGCCGAAGCTTTTGAGACTTACTTTGGCTGGGACGTTTATAAGCACGAGAATTAACGGGATTGTTTTCCGCCGCGGCGGATGCGCGCGCCCTGATCAGAAAATGCGCGCACTTTCTGATCAGGGTCATATGGTGACTACTCCCAGAAATTTTCAGGAGATTCTTATGACACAGCCTCTGATACTGGCCATCGACCAGGGCACAACCAACAGCAAGGTTTCGATCGTTGATTCTGCCGGACAGGTGGTGCGCGAAGCCTCTCGATCGGTGCCGATCCGTTATCCCCAACCGGGTTGGGTTGAACAGGAGCCGGTGGAGCTGTGGGAGACCGTCCGGACGGCCATGCAGGAGGCGCTACAAAGCGCGTACCGAAGTCGTCCGCTAGACCTCGCTGCTCTGTCTGCTGTGGCGGTGACCAACCAGCGCGAATCAGTGCTGGTGTGGGAACGCAGCAGCGGCAAACCAGCCGGCCCGTGCGTCACCTGGCAGTGTCGCCGTTCTGCTCCTTTTGTCGCGCAACTGCGGGAAAACGGATTGGAAGAGCACGTTCATAGCAAAACTGGTCTGACGTTGGACCCTATGTTTTCTGCCGGGAAGGCTCGCTGGCTGCTGGACCAGATCCCGGATGGCAAGGCCCGCGGCGAGGCTGGTGAACTTTGCTTTGGCACGGTCGACGCCTGGATCCTATGGAACCTGACCGGTGGGGCGGTGCATTCCTGCGATATGACCAATGCCTCGCGCACGCAGTTATTTAATTTGCAGACCATGGATTGGGACGACGAACTGATTGAGATCTTCGGCATCCCGCGGGCGATGCTTCCCAAGGTTTATCCTTCTGGATACATCTATGGCAGCACCTGCCCAGATGGCGCACTTCCCGGAGCGGTTCCGATTGCTTCTTTGATTGGCGACTCGCATGGCGCACTGTTTGGCCACGCCGGTTTTCAGCCAGGATCGATCAAAGCTACCTATGGCACCGGGTCTTCTCTGATGATGCCTACGCCCAACCCGGTCTTTTCGCAGCATGGGCTGTCGACAAGTATTGCGTGGGGATACGAAGGTGCGACTTATGCCCTGGAGGGCAACATTTATATCACCGGCGCGGGCGTGCAGTGGTTGTACCAGTTTTTGGGCTTGAAGACGCCCGAGGAGATCGAGGCGCTGGCCAAACAAGTCACCGGAAATGATGGACTCTACTTTGTCCCCGCGCTGGTCGGCCTGGGCGCGCCCTACTGGGATGCAGATGCTCGCGGCCTGCTGGTGGGCATTACCCGCGGCACGACGGCTGGCCATGCAGCGCGTGCCTCACTGGAGGCAATCGCTTACCAGATTCATGATGTATTTACTGCCATGCAGCGAGAGTCTGGTCTGCCGTTGACTCAGTTGATGGCCGATGGGGGAGCCACACGCAACAACTTCCTGATGCAGTTCCAGGCCGATATTTTGGATATCCCGGTGTTTCGCAGCCGGGCCAGCGATCTTTCTGCTTTAGGCGCAGCCTATCTGGCCGGGCTGACTGCTGGAGTCTGGCAATCGTTGGATGAGGTAAGTGGGCTGGCACATCCACGTGACCGTTTTGAACCAAAAATGCCAGCCAGCCAGCGTAACGCGCTGCTGAATGGCTGGCAAGATGCGGTTAACAGGTCCTTATCAATTCAATAAAGTCTCACATAAGAACACCCAAAAGGGGCAGGTGGAGCTCATCAATCGAATCTACCTGCCCTTTTTGCTATTATTTTTAATGCAAGAATAATTATTCACACAACCAGTTTATGTTTATAATTACGCTATGTACTCCTCTTTCCAAAGTTATAGTTAAGGAATTCTCCATGTCGTCACTCGATGAACAGCGGTTAATGACCAAAGTTGCGAAGATGTATTATGAGTGGAACTTAAACCAGACGGATATTGCCAAACAGTTAGGTATCTCGCAGGCCACCGTTTCTCGATTGTTTAAGCGCGCTAAAGAAGAGGGGATCATCCGTATCAGCGTCAGTGTCCCTTCCGGCGTCAACGCCGATCTGGAAGAAAAATTAATCAAAAAGTACAGCCTGAAAGATGCGACTGTCGTTGATGTAATACGTGACGATGAAAACCAGATTGTGCACGATATTGGGGCTGCCGCGGCCTACTATGTTGAGAATATTATCAAGGATAACGATGTTATTGGTATTTCATCCTGGAGTGCCACACTGCTGGCAATGATTGATGCTATGCATCCGGCGCCTGGTAAGAAGAACATATTGGTGGCACAAATCCTTGGTGGGGTAAGTAATCCGTCAGCGGAGATGCATGCTGCGCGCCTGACCAGCCGGCTTTCCAACCTGGTTAATGGTTCTGTCGTTTTTCTGCCGGCCCCAGGCGTGGTAGGGACCGAGGCAGCCTTAAAGGTTTTATTGGAAGATCAGTATGTGAAAGAAGTGATAGGGCTGTTTGATCGAGTGACTCTTGCGCTGGTGGGGATCGGTGCAGTTGAACCCTCCCGACTGCTAACATTGAGTGGGAATATCTTTTCTCAGGAAGAGCAGGACGATCTTAGAAGTCACGGCGCGGTTGGGGACATTCTTCTGCGCTTCTTTGATGTGAACGGCGTTCCGGTAGAAAGCTCGTTTAACAATCGAGTCATTTCCATGCATTTAGAGCAATTAAAGCATGTCGACCGTTCGGTTGGAATTGTGGGTGGCGTTAGAAAATATCAAGCAGTGTTAGGCGCATTGAACGGTCATTGGATCAATGTATTGATAACCGATCGCAGCACCGCCGAAAAATTGGTGTGCGAATAGAAGGTTTGTTTTGATATTTTCGTTTTGCGTGGACAGCTTCCTTGTCTATGCAAAATAAGCTCGATACGTTACTCGGAATTTGCAGGATCGATTTCGCCTGGGTCATGTACCGGCGGCACAAGTCATCTAGGTCAAAGTATTCCGGAACATCATTGAAATAGGATTACACCTGGTTGTGGAACGGCGAATACCAGCGCTCTGAGATGCCTTTCCGACCACAGCCCCAACGATGCTGCCCGCGGTTGCACCCGTGCAGTCGTTATCCATGCCCATCGCAACCGTATCAGCGATCACTTTGGTAAAATCCGTGCCGCTGATGTGGATACCGAGGACAACAAAGAGAGCATTGTTGATGGCGTGGCCTTCATACCCTTGTACTGCTCGCGGATCGCTGCGACGCCATCCTTGTAGTTTTTGATTTGCGGGGCAACATCGAATACCCAACGGACTGTTTCGGCAAAAAGGCTGTATTAGGGGATTTCTTGCAGGCCAATTTTTAGCGCCTCGTGTGGATCATCGACCACAAAGGCCCCCGCTAGCGAGGCTGCTATGAACATGATTCCATAGACGCCATTCCACGATGATTAACGGATGCATCTCAGTAGGCCAGTCAGGTTCCCCACGCAACCTTACGGAAGGGGCTTAATACCGGTCCACGACCATCTTGTGCGAGCCGGGGATGGGCACGATCCACGGTTCAGGTCCCGAATTTATCCACCCCGGATAAATTCGGGACCTGAACTTACAAACAAGCAAAGGGTTTTCATAAGTAGTTAACAAGTTAACCAAATCGAAGTATAATAGACTTGTGGTGAAATAGCACGTTAACAACCAAAGAGAGAAAGGGCCAATCAAAAGGCTATGCGAGCGCGGCGTAGGTTTTGAGCGGTTTGACCTCAATTCTCCGATTGACTAAACCGGCGACAATCCGGACCAAGCGGCCATGCCCCTTGCGACTGTGGCGAAATACCTGGGCTAACACCTGGAAGTGGTTCATCTGAGCCAGGGCATGTTCGACGAGAATGCGATAAGCAGAAAGCAAACGGTTGTAGGCTTTTTGATCTTCCTCCAAAGGATGATTGCGACGGGCCTTAAAGGGCAAAGTCAACCGCAGCTGCGGGTAATCGTTCTGGATGCCATCATACCCTTTATCCAACATCGCTTCTTCTCCATCGGCCAGTTGATCTAGCAGCTTGCTCTGGCGCAGGAGGGTGATGTCGTGATAGCTGCCCCCAGGAACACTCTCTGACACCGCTTCGATGTGTCCATCGGGTCGGACGGCAATCTGGCTTTTGAGGGTATGAGCCTTCTTCTTGCCAGAGTAGTAGGGGCGCTGCTCGGATTGCCCTGATCCGCCTTTGGGGGTCTTGGGCCGTTGGATGCGCTGTTCCTTGGCATCGATCACCAAACCCACCTGGGGAAAGGCTTCCATCACCGCCTCCGGGGTGTGTAACTTCCGCCGATCCGGCGAGGGGTGATCGAAGGTGAAACCGGTCATCGTATCCAGGGTTGCCAGGATGGCTTTCAGGTTGTCCTCGATGTTGGTCTTGTCCAACTCATAGAAGAAGCCCAGCACTTCGTAAGTGGTGTAGGCTTTCAACCAGAACAAGGTCATCAGCAATCGGTCCCGCAGATCATACTTCGCTTTCCGCCCACCGCCATAGGCCCGTTGGCGTGGTTTCCCACTGTACTGCGCCTGGGTTGCTTGCTCCAGCCGCTCCCGATGCGCTTCAGCAAACGCTTTGTACAGTTCCTCAAAGGCTTCCAAACTCATGCCAGTGATGCTTTTTGCCGCTTGCGGATGGGCTTTCAGTTTCTGGTAGGTGATCATGCCTGGTAGTATAGCCCGTTTCTCTCTATTTCACCACAAGTCTAATGCAAAGTGTAAATTGGTTAACATGATAACTATTCCCGATTGATCACTGTTGTTGTTCTTCTTTTATGATCAGGTCTTTATTACGTTCGTCATTTCCCAAAAAGGAGATTGAATATGGCGGAAATCAGAGATATCTGGCTGCATGCCCACAATATGCTTCGCACTGCCCGGCAGATCATCAATGAGAATCTGCGCCCACTGGACCTCAGCAGCGCCGAGGGAAATGTCCTGCTTCACCTGTGGACGCAAGGACAGGAGATGACGCATCTGGGGATGCGGCAGGAACAGCTGGTCGAACAGTTGGATGTCAGTAAGCCGGCGATATCGCGCACCCTCGACTTATTGGAGGCAAAAGGCTTTATCACCCGGCAGCAGGACCCGGACGATGGGCGTGCCCATCGGATCTGCTTGACCGACAAAGCGCGCGCGATTGGCCCTGCGGTGGAACAGGCGTACAACCAACTTTATGGGTTAGCCATGCAGGGCATTTCCCAGGAGGAACTGGCCGAATTTGTGAGCCTGTTTGGCCGGATGGCGGAGAACTTTACTCAGGCCCATGCCAGGAATAAGGATGAAGTACACGATGGAACCTAATGATTGGATCGGTCTGGGACTGTACTTCGGCTTCATTCTTGTCATCGGGCTGCCGGTTATTCTGCTCAAGGTGTTCTGCAATCTGCCTTTTGAGGTGACTTGCAAGCTGTACCACCTGGTGATCACCCTATCCATCTTTCCCCTGGTGCGGTTCTTCAGCACCTGGTACATGGCCGTGCTGGCAGCGTTCCTGCTGGCGCTGATTGCCTATCCGGCGCTCGTGCGGATCGAATGCTCTTCGTTCTACCGGCGCATCGCCGTGGAGCGCGACTGCGGCGAATTCAAACGCAGTCTAATCATTGTTCAAATGTCGATGGCCCTGCTGATCTTCGTCTTTTGGGGATTGCTTGGGGATGCCTGGAAGTATGTGGCCGTGGTGGCGGTCATGGCCTGGGGGTTGGGTGATGCCGCGGCTGGGTTGGTGGGCAAAGCCATTGGACGCCGCAGGATTCTGCATCCGCGCATCGAAGGGAAGAAAACGTATGAAGGCACGCTGGCGATGTTCCTCACCGCGAGCCTGGCCGTGTTCTTCACGCTTATGCTGGAAGGTGGTCTTTCCTGGCAGGTTAGCCTGACCGTTGCGCTGCTCGTCGCGCCGGTGTCTGCCACGGTAGAACTGTTTTCAAACAAGGGCATGGATACTCTGACCGTTCCGATTTCGACGGGGTTCGCTGTCCTGTCGTTCATGTCGCTGATTACCTTCTTGGGTTATTAACGGATGAATAGTCTCTCGAAAGAACAGTCCGCCAGGCGGGAAAAGACGCTGCTGGTCGCCCTGCTGCTGAGTGCGCCTGGACCGATGGTGACCGGCTATGCAGTCCTGACCAGCCATTCCACCACCCAGTTCGCCGACTTCCTCAGGCGCGGCGTGGAGTTGGTGGCCCTGTTTGTCTCCTGGTGGGTGTTCCATCAATTGCAGCAGATTCCCTTACCAGGTGAGGCCGGGCGGGCCAGGCTGGAACGCTTCGCCGGATTGAGCGTCGCCGGCGCGATGCTGAGTTCCGGCATCGCCATGTT
This sequence comes from uncultured Chloroflexia bacterium, assembly GCA_963791025.1. GTDB lineage: Bacteria > Chloroflexota > Anaerolineae > Anaerolineales > Anaerolineaceae > DSYU01. Next base: position 366,512 of record CAWBQF010000003.1, read on the forward strand.
GATTGTAGCGCTGTCTCGCCTGTCGGTTTACGCGCCCAGCGGGCGCGTGACGCTCGGTCTGGTTATTGCAGTTTTGGGATTGCTGACCAACAGCTGGTTTTGGTGGCGTTACACGGCTTTAACCCGTGAGCAGTACAGCGCCGTCATCGCGGCTCAACAGGGGTTATACCGCGCCAAAGCAAGTGTGGATTTGTGTGTCGTCACTGCACTGGCTGCCGTGGCCATTGCTCCGACCCATCCCGCGACCCGTTATATCGATATTTTAGGGTCGGTGATTGTCGCAGTCTACTTGCTAGGGAACGGGCTGCGCATGACGCGGTCCCATCTCGGCACTTTTCGGACACGATTTCATCATTCGACTTAGGAGGATAGATTTTCTCCACCCATCCGTTGGGCCGCCTGTTCCAGAACAGAAAGTGGCTGGACGACCGAGATGCTGATCACCCACCATCCAACGGCGAGGAGCGAGCTACCTCCGCGAAATGCGATGAGGGTCTGGTCAAACCTATTGGCCGCATTCAGCACGCTGGTATGGTTTCGCTTCCCTCATCTACTGCTGGGCTCAACGCCAGTCTGTTCATCTGCTAGAGCAGCATGTGCTGCCGGCTGGCCAGATTGATGCTGCGGGCATCCTGTTTTTGCATATCCAGGCTGACGAAGGTCAATGCTACGGAAATAAGGAATAACTCCAGAAAGGCCAGGAAGATTAATCCTGGCCTTCTTTGGATACCGGAAACCCGAAAGATCCGCATGATATTCACCTGGGATTCGCAGCGATTTCGACAGCTCGAAAGGCAGATCGATTCTACGGCTGGTTTATAGACTAAGCTTTTGGTCCATTAATCGTGCTGATAACGACCATCAATATCAGTGCTGATAGCCTTGGAGTTTCTCCGCGCCGGGCAGCCTGTCGATCAATTGAGCAGGCTCGTGTATCAGGATGGGTAAATGCTGGGGGCAAATCCAATACTGCTTTCCCTGGTACTCAATCGATAACAATGGAATTTCCTGGCTGCTTTGTTCGCAGGCGATACATTGATGTTGGTCTGATAGCATGTGTGCCTCCTAAAAGTTGGTAGTATATAGCGAGTATAGCGATTGAGTCGCCTGCTTTCTTTGCGCTAGATCAAAGAGTTTCCCAGCCACTTCGGGTATAGTATTGAAAATTCTTATTAGGAGGACATTTCCATGAGTTAGTCTCAACCTCAGATCGTTGATGTTCGCCAGACTCCGCCCGCGCAGCGCCATCCGCTCATTTTTGGAACATTTGAAAAACTTCTCCCCGGTCAAAGTTTCGAACTGGTCAACGATCACGACCCCAAGCCGTTGTATTATCAGTTCCAGGCCGAGTATACCGGCACGTTTGAGTGGGAATATCTCGAACGCGGGCCGGAAACCTGGCGGGTCAGGATCCAGAAGGTTCAATAGCGTGGACCGCAGCACTCCTATCCCTGCTAGTATACTGGTTTATTTGTTTGCCGATTAATTTTCTAAACTGGCTGCGTTTGACCAGTCGGTAAACCATCATGCCGAAGCTATCCCAACCGAGATGCTTCGGCATGATTTCGTTTCTCTTTCTTCTCCTTACTGCGCGATCCAGATCCCAATAAAACAAACGGTGAAAATCAGGCTGATCACCAGCTGGCGGAAACCGATGATTTTCGGTTTTATGCCAACCGCAGGATGAGTCATTCCCCACACAACTTCTATCAACTGGATTAAGTAAGCCAACGGCAGAAGTCGAGGAACCCACTGGCCAAACGCAAAACCTGCCACAAGGAGAAAGGCAGCCAGGTGAAAGAAAAGAGCAGTGCGGGCCATCGTGAAGGTTTCCTTCCAGGTTGGCTTTTGTTTCAACACCCGCTGTTCAAGCCGGAGGTAAGCATATAGGATCGTGCCAGCAATTTGCAACCAACATAATCCCCACAACAACCAACCAATCTCAGACATCTGTCCCTTGCCTACCCAGTAGGCCGCCGGAGCAGCCAGCGCGAGGACACCGCTGGCAATCATCTCCACCCATAACTGGCGGCGCTCTCTCCGCCAGCGCACCAACCACAGGTGCCAGGCAAAGACGGGGATTGCGGGAAGCGCCAGCCAAATCAGATACCCATTCCCTAAGGCAGCCAGAGCAATCACAGCGGCTACACCAAATAAGCTGTAGATTGTCGTCCAGAGCAAGATGACCGGTAGATCACGCTTCGGTCTGCGTCCAGCGTAGACCTTGACTGCCATTGTCATTGGCTGGCGAATCAAAAAACCAGCCAGCGCTGCTGTGATGAGCAGCGGGCTGACTGGACGGACCCCGCCGGTCACCAAACCAATGAGCAGTGGGCTAAACAGGAAGATCCAGGATCTGTGATCCGAGGGGAGGGCGATAGATCGCGCCCGGATGGCAGCAGACCAGGAGAAGTATTTTGGGGAAGTCCGCCCCTCAGAAGGGTACATCGGGTTTATCCAGCTTCTTTCCCATCTGATAACATCAATAACAACAACTTTACAGGTGTGCGGGCCAAGAGGCTGTGCGGAAGTTTGGCCGGCATACGCGCCCAAAAACCGGGTTTTGCTTCAAAAACATCTGCACCCAATATCACCTGGCAGTCCCCTTCGAGAATTTGAATAATGGCAGGCACAGAGGCGGTACGCTCCGAAAGCTCTTGACCAGGCGTAAAAGCAAAAATGATGGCTTTGAGCGCATCATCGCGATATACGGTACGGTTGACAATACTTTCCTGTGGAATTTCTTTTATCGCCTCGGTGATATTTTCAAAATAGAGATACGCAGACTGTTGAGTCATATCGTTTGCTCCTGTGAAAAAATGAGTTGCGTTTATGCGGTGAAAACCTTTGAGGGGTATGGTTTTCCTTATTGGCCGTGATCTATTCACCGCAGTTCCAAGGATAACCCACTATCGCATTTGAAACTTTGCGCTAGCACAAAATTCAGCCCATTTTTGTTACCTGGTTTTCTTTGATAAGAGGGCATCGGAAAACACCGGCAGCATGATCCTGTTTTAATTGCCCCACTTTTTTCGTGAAATCGCCTCCCTGGGTAGCCACCAACACTTAGTCAGTTATTTTCCAGAGAGAAACGGACCGGTTACAGCGGCAGGTCCTTCTTTGAAAAGACCACGATCCCAGCGGCATAGAGGACGAACCCGATCAGGAGCAGGGCCAGGAACGAGGGCAGCGCGCTGGCGGGCCGGGCGATGATGGCAGCCGGGTCGAACAGGCTCATCAGCGAGGCCCACCCGATGGGCGCCAGGTCTGCGCTCACCCCCGAGATCAGTTTCAGCAGCAGGAAGAACACCGGCAGGCCAGCGCCCAGCGCCAGCGACAGACGCGTCTCATTAAACAGGCAGGAGGCAAAAAAGCCAATGGCGCTGAGAGCAAAGAACAGCAGCGAGGCCCCCAGGTTGAGCAGGGAAAAGCGGCCTATGTCCAGCGCGCCGGGGAACATGGCCTGGCTGACGGCGATGCCCACCAGCATGGTGATGATGATCAGCAGCGCCGTGCTGCCCGCTAGATAGACAGCCTGTGTCAGAGCGATCTTCCAGCGCGGGTTGGGGGTCGAGAGCAGGAAGGCCATCGAGCCCGAATCGACATAGCCGGCGATGACATGGTTGGCGGTAATGGCGGTGTAGATGAGGAGGATCAGCTGGATCAGGAAACCGTAGAAATAGCCTGCCAGGAAGCCGATCAGGCTGGTCTCGTGGATGCTGAAGTGCATGGTGTTGACGATTTCTTTGGGCAGGGTCGCCAGCATCGCGTCGAAGGCTGCCATGCTTTCGGGGTTAAACATACCTGCGATGATCGACAGGTACAGGCCCAGGAGGGCCGCGAAGATCAGGAAGATTAAATATTGACTGCGGATATTCGCTTTTAACAAAGGCAGGCTGATCACGCTTCACCCCCGCTGCCAAAATACTGCATGAATACATCTTCTAAGCCCTGGTGAACTGTATCCAGCCCGGTGACCTGGTAACCGGGCAGAGCCGCCAGGAATGCGCCCAGATTAGCCTGGATGGCGACTTCGAGCTGGCTGCCGGCTGCGCTGATGATCTCAAACCCGGCCTGGCAGAAGCGCCGCGCTTCGTCTTCGTCCGCGAAGGTGACGGCATACAGCTTGTGCTGGGCGGCCCGCAGTGCCGCGATCGATTCGACCGCCGCCAGCCTGCCAGCCCGCAGGATGGCGATGCGATCGCAGGTGCGCTCGACCTCGTCAAAGCGGTGTGAAGACATCAAAATGGTCTTGCTGGCTGCTTTTTCCTGCTGGATCAGATTCAAAAAGCGGGTCTGCACCAGGGGGTCCAGCCCGCTGGTGGGCTCGTCGAGGATCAGAACGCTCGGGTCGTGCATCAGGGCAGCCACAATGCCCAACTTCTGCTTCATTCCCTTCGACATCTTCCGGATCTGGCCACGCGCGTCCAACTCAAGCATTTCGAGGAGATAATCGCGCTTGCGGTTGGAGCGCATGCCGCGCATCTCAGCCAGCAGGCGCAGGAACGCCAGACCGGTGAGACCGTCCAGGAAGGCGATTTCGCCGGGCAGGTAGCCGGTGAAGCGCTGGATCTCCGCCGCTTTCTGGCGACAGTCCAGGCCGTTGATCGAACAGCTGCCGGTCTGGGGGTTCAGGAATCCGAGCAGATGTGGTGGTCTTTCCAGCCCCGTTGGGGCCGAGATAGCCAAACACCTCGCCGGGCTGCACGCTGAAGCTCAGGTCAAAGATACCTTTGCTCTCGCCATAGCGCCTGGTCAACCCATTCATTTGAATCATCGATATCTCCAGCGAAGAGGGACGCGTATTGTGTACCCGCCAGCTTTTATCATACCAAAAATTCTGGGGCTGGCGAAGAAAATATTACTCACCCTTTGACCATTCTCAAAGATACTGTTGGCAAACTCGGGGTCAGGGTGATTGAAAAAGTCCAGTTAGCAGTCTGGGTAGATCAAGCCAGGGCTTTGTGAAGATCTACACGCCCATCTTTGGATAGATTATGCTGGCTGTTGTACCTACTTTCAGGATCGATAATGTCGAATGGGGCGCGCACCAGCCAGCCGCCGCGCAGCCCGTTTGAGATTTGCTGCCGAGTCATCCAATAAAGCCTGTAATACGAAAATAGAACTAATTGAAAACGAGTTTGACCGAGCGGGTAAGAACACCAGCGTTCACTGCGTCTAATCACCAGGGAAATTTATAGGATATAGGGGTAATCAACAGCTCATGGAACAATCCAATCAAAAGTATGATGTCGCGATTATTGGTTCAGGCATGGGCGGATCGACCCTGGCCAGTGTTCTAGCCCGCCAGGGGTTATCGGTGATTGTGTTTGAAGGCGGATCGCACCCGCGTTTCGCCATCGGAGAATCCATGATTTTGGAAACCTCGGAAGTGATGCGCGCCCTGGCTGAATTTTATGATGTGCCAGAGCTGGCCTATTACAGCTCAGAAAACTTTTACCAGTATATTGGCACGTCACACGGGGTAAAACGCCACTTCGGGTTTGTGTACCACACCCCAGGCGAACATGTTACGGCAAACAGGAGCTTGCAGGCGGTCATCCCGAAAATGCCCTACGGGCATGAGATTCTATATTTTGCGCCAGGATTTAGACTACTTTCTAACCTCCCTGGCGATCTCCTACGGCGCGACGGTACTGCAAAACACCTTTATTCAAGACGTTCAGGTTACCCCAGACTGCGTTGAAGTTATCACCAACAAAGGCAAGACCTATACGGCCCAATACATCGTCGATGCTGGCGGGATGAAATCCATCCTGGCGAATAAGGCCAACTGGCAGCACCGCGACTGTTTATCCAACTCACGCACGATTTTTACCCATATGGTGGATGTGCCCTGTTTTAACGAGGTCAGCCTGAGCAAGGAGACCTTTGATCACTCCTACCGGCTTTCGGAGGGCACGCTGCATCATGTGTTCAAGGGCGGTTGGCTGTGGATCATTCCCTTCAACAACCACGCTTCTGCCACCAATCCACTGTGCAGCGTCGGTTTGCAGCTTGATCCGCGTATCTACCCGCAGCGCGACGATCTCACCCCGGAGTAGGAGTTCTATGATTTTATCCAACAGTTCCCTGATATGGCTGCCCAACTGAATGATGCCCGCGCGGTTCGGGACTGGGTGCGCATTGACCGGCTGCAGTATTCCGCGCACCATATTGTGGGGGACCGCATGGCGCTGCTGGCACATGCCGCCGGCTTTATCGACCCGTTATATTCAAAAGGGTTGTACCTGACCCATGCCAGCATCTTCCAGATGGCGGACCTGCTGATCAAAGCAAAGCAGACGGGCGATTATTCTGCCGCCGCGTTTGCGCCACTAGAGGAAATGACGCTCAATTCTATCCAGATGCACGACCGCCTGGTCGCCAGTTCGTTTAATCCTGGCACAATTTTAAATTGTGGAATGTCTACGAGGTGTTGTGGCTGCTGGGCGCCTACCTGGAGTACCTGCGCTTGATCACCAACCGCTACCGGGCCAACGGCGACCGGGAGAAGTACCTGGCGCTGCTGAAACCGCACCGCCTGGTTGGCGGAGGATTTGACCTGTTCTTCGAGATCCAGGAAGATATCGACGCGCTGATGGATGCGGTCCACCCGGAGGATGAAGCCGACGTTGACCGGACGGTGGCTGAAATCAAGGCCCAGTTTGCGCGCTTCCCCTGGATGTCTTCCGCGTTCAAGGACCTGCTGAACGGGAAAAATCACCTGCCGGATCACAAACTGCGCCTGAACCTGCTCAACCGCCAGGTTGGCTTTATGGGCAGCGGCGCTTACCGGGAACATTTCTTTGGCTCTGAAGCCCCTTACCGGCTGCTCCAAAAAGCCCTCGTCGATCAGCTGCGCTATTCCACCTGGGCGCTCAATCGTAAACGCAAAACGCGATCCCGGCTCGCCTGGCAAAAGAAGGGGGAATAATCGTATGTTTGACACCACGCTGCGCCGTACGAAAGATCGATTGGCTGAACCCGTTGCCGCGATTTTCAAAGGAATATCACCCAACACGATCTCACTGGTTTCCTTCGTGGTTGGCATCCTGGCTGCCGGGCTTGCCTTTCGCGGCTGGTTTGGCCTGGCGCTATTATTTTGGCTGATAAGCCGGGTTTTGGATGGGTTGGACGGCCTGATCGCCCGCACGCTGCATAAACAGAGCGACTTTGGCGGATATCTCGATATCCTCTGCGATTTTGCCGTATATGCTACTTTGCCAATCGCGGTTGTACTGAATCAGCCCACCTTAGAGCGTTACCTGGCGCTGGCCTTTCTGCTGGCTGCTTTTTATGTCAACGGCGTATCCTGGATGTATCTGGCCGCAATCTTGGAAAAGCGCAGCGCCCAATTCGTAGGCGATCCGGCCGCGCCACCCACGATGACTTCGGTCGTTATGCCCTCAGGGTTGGTGGGCGCAGCGGAAACGATCCTGGCGTACTGCGTGTTTCTAATTTGGCCCAGTCAGGTAGCCCTGCTGTTTACCGGTTTTGGCATCCTGGTGGTGTTCACAACCTTACAAAGAATACGATGGGCCTGGAATACATTTGGAAAACAGGAATGTAAAGAATTCGGAGAGAAAAATGAAGCTCAAAGCCAACACGTCAGCGCCTGATTTCACGCTGCCAACGATAGAAGGGAATCTTGTGCAGCTGTCTGATATTCTGAACAGCGGTCAGCATGTACTGCTCGTCTTCTTGCGCCACCTGGGCTGACTGCCCTGTCGAGAACATGCGGCACAGTTGTGCCAGCGCCAAAACGAATTTCAGCAGTACCATACGCGCGTTTTGATCGTTTCCTTTGGCATGGTTCCAGCCGTCCAGCGGTGGATGAAAGAAACCTGCCAGTCTTTTGAGGTTTTACTCGACACGGAACGCAGTGTCTATCAGGCTTATCATCTGGAGCAATCCTTCTTTCGTTCGCGCAACCTGAGAACAAGATGGTACTACTTGAGAGCCTGGTTATCGGGAAAGAAAACGCATGATGCGCAGGGTGAAGACACCTCGCAACTCGGCGGCGATTTCATTGTCGATCGGAAGGGGATCTTGCAGTTGGTTTATCCCAGCCACGATCCGACCGATCGCCCGCCCGTGGACGATTTGTTGAAGGTCCTCAAGACACTATCCGAGGATGAACAAAAGGAAGTTACTAAGGAGTAGACTGTATGCTCACTCGGGCGGAAGCCAAAAAGTTTTATGATGCCTGGGGGCTGAAACAGGATAGGCAGTCGTATGAAGATCCCGCGCTGGATGACCTGTTACGGAATGCTGACTTTGCACAGATGGAGCGGGTATTCGAATTGGGGTGTGGTACCGGGCGATTCGCAAAACGGTTGCTGTCCGAATCCTTACCCGCCTCAGCCCGCTATCGAGGGGTCGACTTAAGCCAGACCATGGTTCAGATCGCGCAAGAACGGCTGGCGGAATTTGGTGACCGAGCGCGGGTTATCCTTTCGGACGGTTCGCTGCATTTCGATCTTTCGGATCATAGCCTGGATTGTTTTCTATCGACCTACGTGTTGGATTTGCTGCCCGTAGAAGATATCCGTACAGCGCTTATTGAAGCGCGCCGGGTGCTAAAGCCAGAGGGCAAGCTGTGCCTGGTCAGCCTGACGGATGGGAAGAGCGCGTTTTCCCGCCTGGTAAGTTGGGGCTGGAAGCTGGTCCATGCTGTTCGTCCCATCGCAGTGGGTGGCTGCCGTCCGCTCCAGGTTGAGAACATGCTGGCAGAGGGACAATGGCAGGTGGTGTACCAATCTGTCGTCACTTCGTCAGGCATCAGTTCTGAGATCATGATCGCGCAGCCGCGGTAGCTTTGTTGAAAAGTTAGCTACCTTACTTATCCCACTTCTTTCAAGTATTCCCGGATCATCAAAGTCGCGGTTGCGCCCTCGCCTGCTGCCGCCGCTGCCTGCTTGGTTGACCCGGCCCGCACATCTCCGGCAGCAAACAAACCCGGCAGTGAGGTCATCAGGGTTTTGTCGGTCATGACAAAACCCAACGGGTCGGTCTCAACCGCGTCTTTCACCAGGCTGCTGTTCGGGGATAGGCCAATAAAGACAAAGATCCCGTCATACTGCCACTCTTTCACTTCGCAGGTGGCCTGGTCTTCGACGATGACACGATCCAGACGATTATTTTTCACCTGAAAGGCTTTGATTGCGTGGTTGACGGTGACGGTCATGTTCTTCTGGCTAGCGACCTTCTCTTGCAAGATCTTGCTGGCTTTCACCTGGGGTGTATGGACCACAATATCGACCGTTTTCGCGAAACGCGTCAGGAATAAGGCTTCTTCAAAGGCGCTGTTGCCACCACCGATCACTAAGACGCGCTTGCCTTTGTAGAATGCGCCATCACAAGTGGCGCAGAAGTGAATGTTTGCGCCAATCAATTCTTCCTCGCCCGGTATACCCAGCCGGCGGTACTGCGCGCCGGTTGCCAGCAGCATGGCTTTGGCCCCATACTCCACGTTGTCGACCGTAATGGCGCATAAATACGTTCCTTGCGGCACAATTTTTCCGACTTCGTTGGCCTGCAAGATTTCCACGCCAAACTGTTGGGCTTGCTGAGTCAAACGGTTGGCGAACTCGCCCCCCGAAATGCCCCCTGGAAAACCCGGAAAATTATCCAAAACCTGCGTGATCCCAACCTGCCCACCCAGACCGGCTTTTTCAATCACCAGTACTTCTAGACCTTCCCGCGCCATATACAGCGCTGCCGTCAGGCCGGTCGGCCCGCCGCTAATAATAATCGCATCATAATAATGCCGCTGGGCTTTGGTATTCAGACCCAGTTTGGCTGCCAGTTCTGCATTGGAGGGTTCCACCAGCAGCGAGCCATCCGGAAAGACGATGGTAGGGATGATGCGTTTGCCGTGGTTGACCTTTTCGACGTACGCCATCGCTTCGGGATCCTGTTCGATATCGATATTCTCATATGAAACACGCTGTTCGCCAAAGAACTTTTTCGCCCGCTTGCAGTCCGGGCACCAGACTGTGCTGTACACCTTGATCAAATCGTTTGTCATGGCTTATTCTCCACCGGTAAAGGTTTGGATTGAAAACTGAGGATGGTCGAGACACTGGAGGTCGTCGATACTAGATAAGGCACCAGGTAGGTCAGGAGCATCCGGAAAGCACGCAGGGCATCGATCTTCCCTGTGATTAATGCGTCGCTGTGGTTGATCACCACCAGAATGGTTCCAACTATCATGCTGGTGAAGAATGCGCGGCGGACAATGTTCTTCGATACACACAGCGCAAGCCACTCTTGGGTCTTGCTGCCTGTATCTGCCGGAATACTGCCGGTCTCACTCATGATTTTTTGGCCAGCAGCAAAGCCTCCGCTTCATGATCATGACTGCACCTCATGTTGTACAGGATGGAATATTTTTTCTCCGGCCCGCACGGCAACCTTCAAACGGTTTTCAAGCGGGGTCAGCGGGCAAGACCAGTTTTCGTTATACGCGCAGTAAGGGTTATAGGCCAGGTTGAAGTCGATCAAGAACTGCCCATTTGCCAGCGGCTCAGGCTCCAGGTAGCGCCCAGCCGGGTAGGTTTCGTAACCCGCCAGGCTGTCCACGATGGGCAAGAAGTAACCGTGTTCGTTGGCAAAGATCGTCAGGGTTTGTTCTTGGCCATTCACTGGGAATCGGAACCGGCCAAACCGCTGGTAAGTTTGCGTGTCGCCGGTCGAAGTCTGAATCGTGACTTCCTGGGGATCCGAGAATTGCTCGAGGGTGACCTGAAAGCGCAGTTCAGGCGCTTCTGGAAAGTAACGCAGCCCCTTGAAGGTCTTTTTCTGTTCGCGGGTCAGTGGACTTTGGCGATCTGTCGCAAAAAACGTATCCTTTGCTGAACGGAGTTTTTCGATATCACTCATCTTATCCTCCCATATCGTTGTTATTCGTTCCTGCTAGATAGACGAGGTCAGGCTGTAATATCTTACCCATCCGGCCCGATCCTGTTGTTTTTGATCGCGCCATCAACCACAAACTTGAAACAGGTGCTCTTGCGGGAATACGACATGCACCCGCGCGCCGTGCGGAATCATCTCGGCTTGCATGGGCACGCGCGCCCGGACGCTCATCACCGGGAGTTCTACCTGATATTCGACATACTCACCGTAGTAGGTGCAGTTCATGACGACGCCGAGCAGCGAGTTCGGACGCTCTTTTGTTTCAATGCGGATATGCTCAGGGCGGATGGTAAATATCCCCGGCCCAGGCCGGTTTGTTTTGGGGCAGATGGCTAAAGAGCCGCTTTCCGTTTGTAAGCAGCCGTTCGTTACTTGACCACTGAAGAAGGTGCTGATCCCGACAAAACGGGCGGCCGGTTCGCTGGGTGGGCGCTGAAACAAACGCATCGGCTGGTCGAACGCCGCCACCTGACCGTTGAGCAGCAGTGCCATGCGGTCCGACATGGACATGGCTTCGCTCAGGTCATGCGTCACCAGGATAGTGGTGATGCCCAATTCACGTTGAATGCGGCGGATCGCCTCTTGCAAAATCCCGCGCATCGCCGTGTCCAGACTGCTCAACGGTTCATCCAGCAGCAGGAGGCGCGGCTGGGTGACCAGCGCGCGGGCCAGGGCCACACGCTGCTGTTCGCCGCCCGAAAGGTGAGCCGGTTTGCGCTTTTCGATCCCCGGCAGCCCGATCAGCTCCAGCATGCGCTTCACGGCTGCCTGGATGGTAGCTCTGGATGCGCCCTGCATTTTTAACCCAAAGCCAATATTGTCCGCGACATTCAAGAAAGGAAACAGGTACGCCTTTTGGAACATCAACACCGCCCCACGCTGGTTAGGCGGCGTGCGCAAGATCGATTTCCCTTGCAGCTGGATATCCCCAGCATCAGGCGTCTCGATCCCGCTGATCAGCTTGAGAATGGTTGACTTGCCGCTGCCCGATGGCCCGAGCAATGCGACCAGCTCGCCGGCGTTTACCGATAACGTGAAGTGATCCAGGACGAGTTTCGTTTGCCCTGGAAAGGTTTTTCTGAGGTCCAATAAAGAAACATCGGTCATTTTAATACTGCTCCTGTACGGCTGCGCCGTGCTGGTCGAGATAACGGGCCGTGAGGGCAATCACCACAACCGGCGGGGCCACGAATAGCAGCGACAGGGCCGCGATGGAGGCCGGGTTGCCGCCCGAAACCGAGGAAAACAGCAGCATGGGCAGGGTCAGCACGCGCCCGCCACCGATCAGCAAGGTCAGCAAGTACTGGCTCCAGGAAATCAGAAACGCGAACAACCCAGCTACCACCAGCCCGGGCAGCATCAGGCGCAGGGTGATCCGAAAGAAAACGTCAATGGGTCTCGCGCCCAGCACCAGCGCCTGGTGCTCGTAGGTTTCATCGTAGCGGGCGAAGACACCTGAAAGCGTGAAAATGGTGTAGGGCAGGGTCGGGACCAGATGCGCCAGAATCACGCCTACCACGCTTCCGGCCAATCCAATTTGCAAGAAAAAGATATTCAGCCCCATCCCCACCGCCAATGGTGGCACGACCGTCGGCAGAAAAAAGGCTAACCAGACTATCTGCCGCCCGCGAAATGCGCGCAAGCCCAACGTCCGCGCGGCGGGAAAGCTGATGATAAGCGACAGCAGGCTGGCAGCTGCGGCGATGCCCAGGCTCTCAAACAATCCTTGCAGCGTGCGCCGGTCGGCCAGCAAGCGGGCAAAGGCGTTGGATGTCCATTCCTGCGGCAGCAGTGCGGGAAAGAACCAGCGTTCCGAAAAGGCATAGACGGCCAACAGCAGCAGCGGCGCTGCCAGGAGGGTATAAATCAGCAGGCGCAGGGTGTAGGCAGGGATGCGCTGGCTCATGGCTCTCCAATCGATTTGTTTTGGCGGATGCTGATGATCGCCACAATGAGGACAAGGATGGCAATCATGAAACTAATCGCCATGCCTTCGGCCCGGCTGCTGAGATCCGGATTGGTGAAAAAGTCGAGCGCCAGCACGGGCAGGGCACGCGGGTAGCGTACGCCTAAAACAGCCGGCACTTCATAGGCGCTGAACACAAAGGCAAATACCAGCAGCGCTCCGGCGGTCAGGGCTGGCAGTACCTGCGGCAGGGTCACGTAATGGAGGCGCTGCCAGCGTGTGGCGCCCAGGTTTTCGGCTACCACGGCGTAATTTTCCGGCTGAGCGCGCAGCACCGCTAGCACAATCAGCGCCAGGAAGGGGATTTCCTTGGTCACGTAACTGAGGATAATGCCGACCCCCAACCGGTCGCGCACCAGCACCGGAAAGTCTGCCGGGGTTCGCACCCAGCCCAGCGAAGCCGCAAAGCGGGCAAGCAGTCCGCTCTGCGAAAGAAACAGCAGCAGCGCCACCGCCCACACCAGGTGCGGGAAGGCCAGGTTCCAGTTCAGCGCCAACGTATCCTTTTGGGTGGACTGCCCGCGCCGTCCATTCAGCCATAGGGCGACCGGCAGGGCTCCCAACGCTGAAAGCACGGTGGAGGCGCTGCTGATCCACAGCGAAAATCCCAGGGACGGCCAGAATTCACGACCGGCAGGGCCTGCCCCGCTGAGGACATTGCGGTATGCATCCAGGCTGGCCGAGTTCTGTCCGATAGCTGTCATGATTCCTAGACTTTGCAGCGCCCCGTATAGGATGCTTGCGCCAAACAGCACGCTGATAATGACCAAAGCCGGGGCCAGAGAGAGCCAGGGGGAGGAGCGAACGCGGCGGAGCATGGCTTTACTTTCCCTGGAGGACAAACTGCCGCCAGCCTTCTTCCACCAGGTTCTGGTATTGGGGCGCAGCGTCCCCGACCAGGGATCGCGCCAGGTCTTGTGCTGGAGTGGCGGCATTGCCTAATTGCTGCGCGGCGTCTTGCAGTAATGCTTCATCATCAGGTTTGGTGACCCGGTTCACGTCGATGCCAAAGCCCAACCCAAAGCCGTTTTCGGGCAAGATCTGCGCCGCCTGCATCGCAGGCTCAAGAATCAAATTGGCTAACACCAGCGCGGCGGCTTTGTGGGGCGCATTGACCGGAATGCCCACGTAGTTGAAGTCGCCAATCATGTCCTGATCGAACACAAAGGCGCGCGCCGTCTCGGGTACCAGCTCTTGTTCGATCAGCGCGCCTGCGCCCACAATGGCCTGGGTGATGCTGAAATCGACTTCATTATTGGCAAACAGGCTGTGCAGCTCGTTCTCATCCTTCGGGTAGGTTTCGCCCTGCCGCCACAGATAGGGTTTGATTTCATTTAAATAGGCCCATAGCTGCGGAGACCACTGGTCCCACTTTGCCTGGTCGAAGGCGCTCCACTGCTGCGCGCCGCCGCTGATTTCGTACAGCGCGCCTTTTACAAAGCGGGTGCCCTGGAAAGCGCCTGGTCCGGGGGCGATGTAGGTAAAGCGGCCAGGGTGTTTCATCACCCAGTCTTTTAACTGCGCATAGGAGTGCGGCAGATCCTCGGGCTTCATCCGGGCCGAGTCATAAATGAACTGAAACTGGGCGGAAGACCATGGGCTCTCCATGTCTTCGACCGGGTTGCCAAAATCCAGGTTGACGGCCGGGCTGTCCCAGTTGACCAGGGCGCTGTTGGGCAGCATACGCGCCCAACCCGGATAGAGCAGGTTGGCCTGTTTCAGGGTGAAGAAGTTTTCGCCATTGATCCAGATCAGGTCGACTGCGCCGGGGTCTTTGCCAGCCTGCTTTTCGCTCAACACCTGGTTGACGGCGTCTACCGTGTCGGCCACCGGCACGCGGTTCAGGGTGATGCTGTACCGCTCTTTGAGCGCCTTGCCATAGAAGTCATCCACGAAGCGGTTGATCAATTCAGAGCCGCCCCAGATATACCAGTTGACCGTCTGGCCTTTGGCCGCGTTGACCACACTGTCCCAGTTGTTCAGGTCGAAGCTGGCGGCTTGTGACTGAACCGCGCTGCTGCAAGCGGAAAGTATGAGTGAAAACAAGATCAAAAGACTGAGTGGACGTTTCATTTTCCCTCCAACAGGTTTTGCTTTTACAGGATCATAGATGCGGCTGGAAGGCCAGTTCTTACCTGGTTAGCAGCCATCATTCCGGATCTACCTGGCAAAGCGGTACTTTAGATAAGTCATCAGTTCGCGCGGCAGGTGGGGTAGGGTCTCGCGCATAAATGCATCCGCAACCTTCAGGATACCGCTGGAGAAGGTCGGGTAAGGGTAGACCAGGCGGTAGATCTGGTAGAGTGATATGCGCTGGCTGATCGCCAGGGTGAAGAACGAAATCATTTCTGAGGCGCGCGGGCCGACAATTGTCACGCCAAGAATGGAACCGGTGAGGCGGACGGCATCCACCAGGATGAAGCCATTTTCTACGCCGTCGGTATCACCCCGGTCGGTATCCTTGAAATCGACGCGCAGCCGGTGTGTCAGCTGCGGAGGATATTTCTCAGCGACTTGTTTGGGAGATAAGCCTACCGTGGCAACTTCCGGGTGGCTGAAGGTGGCGGTTGGGAAGAGCGGTTCGGGCCTGCGCGCGGGCAGCCAGGGAAAGGCGATGTGCTGGACGACCCGCCGGCCCTGGGCATTGGCGGAGTGAGTAAAGGCCGAGGTGGGGGTCACATCGCCGATAGCATAGACGCCGGGCACATTCGTGCGACCCAAGCTGTCGACACGGATGCCGGTTTTATCGAAGGCAATCCCGGCTTTCTCCAGGTTAAGCGGATCGATATTGTGCACGCGTCCCACCGCCAGCAGCACCTGGTCCACCCCCGGAAGAGGGAGTTTGTCTTCGCCGGAACGAATGCACAGGGTTTGCGTGGTTTCGTCATACGAGTCACTGGTGGCGTTGTAATGAGTGATGATCCCGCGCCGGTCCAGTTCCGGCTGGATGGCGGCGGAGACCTCCGCAGGGTAGGTGGGCAGTACGCGCGGGTCAAGCGCAATCAGCGCCACCTGGGTGCCCAGCTTGTTAAAGGCAAATGCCAGTTCTACAGCGATGATGCCGGCCCCAATCACCGCCAGGTGGCGCGGCGCAGCGGTGATATCGAACAGCGACTCGTTGGTCAGCAGGCTGGCTGCGGGCAGGCCGGGGATATTGAGCATACGCGGGCGCGCGCCGGTGGCGATGGTGATGGTATCGGCAGACAGCTCGGTTGTTTCTCCATGAGGATCGGTCACGATAATTTGTTTTGGCCCGGAGAACGCCGCTCTTCCGCGGATGAATTCCAGGTTCTTAATCTGTTGGACTTCTTCGGTTTCTTTTTCACGTAAGGCGTCGCGCTTGCGGGTCACTTCGGCCAGGATCGCTGCGACATTGTCACCGGGGCGGTAGTTCGCCGCCAGGTGAATCAAAGTTTTAGAGGGGATGCAGCCCACGTTGGTACAGTCACCGCCGACCTGGTTGGCCTCGATCAAGGTCACCTGCCGGCCTAAATTCGCCAGCCCGATCGCCACGGTCATTCCGCCGGAACCGGCGCCAATCACAATGTTGGCATAATGTTTATCGTTCATGCTTGAAATCCTTCACGTTTTTTGAAAAGTCGGGATAGTGCCAGGCTGACGATAAAGATTGCGACCGAAGCTGCCAGGGTGAAGGGGTTCAGCTTTGGGATGCCCCCGTCAAAGTGCTCGATGGATGCGCCGGCCAGGATAAACGCAATTGTGCCGGGAATGGACCCGAGAAAGGTTGCCAGGATGAAGGGCACCCAGCGGATGCGCAGGAAACCGGCCAGGTAGTTGACCAGATCATACGGCAGAAAGAGAAAGCGCATCACAATCACTGTCTCAAAACTGTTTTGGCGCATCCGCTGGGCGTAACGCTGGAGCAGATTTTCGGAAGCCCCCTCTTTCAACAACCCTTGACCAAAGTAGCGCCCGACGAAAAATGCGATCGTGGCCGAGGTGTTGCTGGCAACAATGGTATAGAGTACCCCCAGAACCGGTCCAAATAGAAAGCCGCCCGCCAGGGTCAGGATCGTTGAGGGGAACAAGACCAGCGGGCGGACCGCATACAGAACAATGTAAATTAGCGGCCCCCACAGGCTGCTGGTCATAAAACCCAGTAACTGCTGCATCACCTGCACAGGGGAGAGATGATTTTGCCAGGCATACCATTGATACCCACCCAGGATCGCCAGCCAGAAAATAAATGCAGCGATTTTTGGGCCATGATGTTTTATCCAGGATCGTGATTGGGTTGGCACAGCGGATAGATCGGTCATAGGACTGGTTCACTCCATTGGATATAAACGGATTCTGTAAAGCGCATCGTATTTAAGACGCAGTCAAGCGGCAAGATCTTACGATCTCACCGCTTTTGATGGTCTGTTTTGGATGGCTGTTATGAACCAGGGAAGTTCTAACTTAAATTCTGCCTATAAAGTGCCAGGAGACGACATCTAATGATGATCGCGACGCTTGGGAAGATACCGGGTGGCGAAGCCTGCCATTCGACCGCCTTCCGTCGCTTTTCCAAGCAGGTCAAGCGCATCTAGCAGGACGCTCCGTATCTTTCTCACCATTACCTCTTCTTCCTCCCTTCTGGTTAGCGAAAACTAAAGCTTAAAAGATTCCAAAAAGAACGTACTCTATCGTTTCCTCCACTCAATTTACTGATGCCCGACAATGGCATGCGGCACGTAGGGCGATTCCAGGGCTGCAACCTCGTCCTCGGTCAGTTTCACTGACAGCGCGCCAACAGCCTCTTCGAGATGGCCGATCTTGGTTGCCCCGATGATGGGCGCGGTCACTGGCGGCTTCTGTAACAGCCAGGCTAGCGCAATCTGTGTTCGCGACACTCCACGCTTTTCCGCGAGGTCCGCCACCCGCTCCACGACCTGCCGGTCGGTTTCCTCGGTTGCGCCGTACTTACTCTTCTGGACCTGATCGGTTTGCGCGCGCAGTGAACTGTCCGGTGACCAGTCACGCGTCAGCCGCCCGGAGGCGAGTGGACTGTAGGGGATCACGCCGATCTTTTCTGAGCGGCAAAGCGGTAGCATCTCGCGCTCTTCTTCGCGGTAGATCAGGTTCAGGTGATCCTGCATGGAGACGAAGCGGGTCCAGCCATGCAGGTCCGCGGTATACAGCGCCTTCTGGAACTGCCAGGCCCACATAGCCGAGGCGCCGATGTAGCGAGCTTTACCAGCCCGGACCGCATCGTTCAGCGCTTCCATTGTCTCCTCGATAGGAGTTTCGTAGTCCCAGCGGTGGATCTGGTAGAGATCCACGTAATCGGTCCCCAGCCGCCTTAGGCTGTGATCGATCTCGCTCAGGATGGCTTTGCGCGACAGCCCGGAGCCGTTGGGTCCTTCGCGCATTTTGCCGTGCAGCTTGGTAGCGATGACGACTTCATCTCGATTGGCAAAGTCCTTCAAAGCGCGGCCCAGGATTTCCTCGCTCGTTCCAAGTGAATAGACATTGGCGGTATCGAAGAAATTGATCCCCAGTTCCAACGCCTTTTGAATGATGGGTCGGCTGTTTTCCTCATCGAGCACCCACTTGTGAATCCAACGCGTCGCATCCCCAAAGCCCATGCAGCCCAGGCAGATACGCGATACCTGCATTCCAGTGCTGCCTAATCGAGCATATTCCATGATCTTCTCCTTTTGAACGGTATCCTTTGTTCCATTTTAGGCCATATCGACGGCTTTCAGATGCACCTTTCGATCCAAATATAAGATGTATATGCCGCTTAACACCGTCAATACCGCGCCGGCCAGCATCGTCAGCATGGGGATTCCTTGAAAAATGAGCAGCCCCCAAAATAAATTGATGGGCAAGGAGAGATATTCAAACGGGGCCGCCACCGAGGCTTGCGCCAAACTGTAAGCGCGCGCCATGCAGTACGTCCAGGCCGCCCATACCAGCCCTAAACCTGCCATGATGGATCCATACGGCAGGGATGGTATGGCCCAGGCGCGGAACAAGAATGGGGGATCTCGCCCACCAGGATGACGAGCGGTGCGATCACCATGGCTGCCGCCAGTTTCGCCATAGCGTTAATGTTAGTGCTTCGGTCGCTCGGTTACAGGCGCGGCACCAGTCTGATGGTCGCGGCGTGCGCTTTAGGCGTTAAACAGTTGTCAACGTATGTTTTCGGGTAATGGCTGTACTTCTTGCGGTAAGCGGCGTCGATCTGTTCGTGGATCGCGGAATTGTTCTCCTCTTCGAAAGTCACGTCTTTATCGACTCCGCCCGCTTTGATGTGGCCTTCTTGGCGGGTCAGAATACTGCGGAACCAGTCGGAGCCGCGCCCGTTGACTGACCGAACATAAAGGCTATCGTCCACACGCACCACCCAGATCGTCCGATAGCTGTGCAGCGTACCGTCCTTGCGCAGTCCCGCGATCTCCAGTTCATCCGCTGTTTCGATTGCTTTCAGTTCATCACTTGTCCAGGTACTCATGGTTGTTTCTCCTTAGCGTCCGGTGTGTTTCAGCACCGATTCGGGCAGCCAGGCCAGCGCAATTTGGGCCGGTGTGGCGCCCTTTTGGGCCCAACAGGGCTGGAAAGTCTGATCGGCCGGTATCGAATGCTGCGTGTGACTGAATAAACCGCCGGATGCGGACCCGCTTGTCTGGTGGTGCGAGTAGGAGGGCGGGGCAACCGCCCTCCTACTCAATTCTGTTAACGTTCAATGCTTACCAGCGATGACTGCTTAGTACCGCAGGATAGCTGCCACCGGGCTGCCACCTCCAGGGACCTCCTGGGCTTCAACGGCATATACAATGCCACCGTTCGCCAACGTTTGGATCGCAGCGTAATCCAGCAAATCGCGATTGTTGGGCTGTGCTTCCTCTTCCAGCTTCACTTCATTCTTCTCTTTATTGAAGTCGCCCCACTGCTTGGCATTTTTGTCGAGGAACAAGACTTCCACCCGGCCAAATGGCGCGGCTTTAATCACTTCATTCATGTCCGTCGTGGCGCGTTTGTCATTCCATCCACTGAGCTGTTTGAAGCGCTCGTAGATTTCTTGTTTCGTCCTTTCGAAGACCGGTTTGACAATGGTCCAGGCTTTCTGATAAAGCTGTTCAGCCGGAAGATCGTCCGGGTTGCCCGTGATACCTTGTTCAACCAGGTGTTGGTAGCTGTTGGCTTCTTTGTAAATCGGCAGCAAGAACTCCACTCCTGCCAGCACCAGCGGCGATAGGCTGTCTCGCAGCATTTCGTTGAGACCAGCATCCACTTTCTGGAAGTACTGCAGCAGGTAGTCTTTTTTGTTCATCTCGCCGCCGCCCTGCCCGTGATACATGGCTGGACGTTGAGTGCCCTGTGCCTGCCCAGGCGCCTGGCCTTTCGGTTCAACCGTTCCACTGTGCCACTGCAAGTGTTCTTGCCCATCGTATAGGCGCATCGCCTCTGCCAGGCTGGTCGGAGTATCTTTCAGATCCACCTCATTAACACCTGACGGGTTGCCTTTCAGTAGGCGGATCTCATTCTGGCTCAGGGCCAAAATATAGAAGTCCCCGCCTTCATAAAGCAGCTCCAGCAGTGGTTTCAGGTAGAAATGATCCTTCACCGTGTAAAGGGTATCGACCTCATAAGGGAGCTGTAAGGTGCGGAAATCCTCTTTTGAGAGGAGTACCGCCAGCCCCTGTTGTTGATGCTGCCAGAAAGTGTCATCTCGCAGCAGGGTATAGGCTGGATCAAAGAAGTCCTTGATGTCATTGGTTTCAAACCCCAACTTCTTCAGATCTTCTTCTGCCTGGTTAATTAACTGCTTAAACCGGATGGGATTTTGTTTTGTGCTGACCCCCACGCGTTCGGTGGGCATGTAAATCGAAACACACCATCCTCCCGGTTTTTGGGATAAGGCTTCTAAATCTTTAACATGAATTTGATCCATAAAACCAGAACCTCCTTTAGGTAACTGTATAATCAATTAATCGGGGGAAGCGCTCCCATGACATGCGGTCATGGAAGCGTCCCCATCTAGTTTCAATCACTTCGCGCTACGGCTGTTTCCAGTCTTCACGCAGCTTTTCTCGCTTCGCGCGAACCTGGCGTTCCACTGCCGAAAGCGCGCCGCTTAAAGCGGCGGTGGGCGTATCTGCCTTTTCCACGCCAGCGATATATTCGGGCCGTGTATAAACCACGACCCTCGCTCGGATGAGGTAAGGCGTATTGGCTGCCTTATCCTCTAGCTCCAACGCCACAGCGGCGCCGGTCAGGTCCGTATGTCCTTTGGCTAGTTTCCGCAGCCGGTCCTCGGCTTCCTGGCGCAGCTTATCCTCCAGGTCTCCCAGGTCACCAGCCATATTTGTAAACTCAAAGTCAAAGTTCTTTAGGCCTTCTTCCATGATTCCTCCTTCATACACATACCGTTAACGTTTTAGCAGTTGCTCCAGGTCGGGCCAGTCACGGGTGTTGATCACATCCTCCGCTTCCAGCCACCCCCTTCGAGCCTGGTCTACTCCGAAACGCATAAAGTCTAAACCGTTTGTACTGTGGGCGTCCGTTGAAACAGCCAGTCTGACGCCCATTTCTTTCGCCATCATAGCATCTGAATCGTCTAGATCCAGTCGTTCAGGGTGTGCATTGATTTCAAGAAAACATCCTTTCTCACGCGCCGCCTGCATCACGCTTTCCAGGTCAATCTCGTAAGGATCGCGCTGTAGTAACAGTCGTCCGGTAGGGTGGGCAAAGATATTGAAGTAAGGGTTATCCATTGCCCGAAGAACACGCTCGGTCTGCTTTTTTCTAGAAAGATGAAAGTGGGAGTGAATCGAGCCGAGCCGCAGATCAAGCTTTGCCAGCATGTCATCTGGCAAATCCAGTCTGCCGTCTTCCAGAATATCGATCTCAGCACTCTTCAGCAGGCGGAAGTTTCCCCCATCGGCCTCAGACGCAAACTGCTCATTTAGCCTGTCAATTTCCGCCATCTGTTCGGCAAGCTGGTTTTGATCTAGCCCGTGTGCAATCCGCAGCGACTGAGTATGATCCGTGATTGCCAGGTAGCGATAGCCAAGTTCACGGGCATAGCGCGCCATCTCTTCCAGCGTGGCGTGCCCATCGGTGGCCTTTGTGTGAGCGTGCAGGTCACCCCTTATATCATCTAATGATACCAGATGAGGCAAGTCGCCTTTTAGCGCCGCCTCAATTTCACCCCGGTCTTCGCGCAGTTCGGGCACAATGTACGCCATATCAAACAAGGCGTAGATCTCTTCTTCCGTTTTACCAGCCACCACCTGGTCGTCTTTGTAAACGCCGTACTCGTTGATCTTCAATCCGCGCTCAATCGCCATATTCCGCAGCTCAAGATTGTGCGGCTTCGAACCGGTGAAGTACAACAGGGCCGCGCCGTAACTCTCGCGCGGCACCACGCGTACATCCACTTGAATACCAGAGGCGAGCACAACGGTTGCGCGCGTTTCCCCCTGGGAAAGAATCCGGTCAACCCCTTCATACTTTACAAAATGCTGAAGTACTTTTTCACCGTTTGGGCTGATAACCAGGATGTCGAGGTCTCCCACAGTTTCTTTCCTGCGCCGGTAGCTGCCTGCGATCTGGATCCGTTCGATCTTGCCAGTCTTTTCCAGGTAGGCTGTCAGCGGAGCCGCGATCTTTTCTGCCGTGTCAATTCGATAGCGCCGCTCGCCAGAGAATGCTGACGGCCCCTTCTTTTCCAGGCTTTTTAGAATGTTTTGCTCTGTTTTAGCGCCAAAGCCCGGAACCGAACGAATCTTCTTATTCTCAGCGGCTTTTTGCAGATCTTTTAGGCTGGTAATACCTAAGTTGGCATACAAAGCTTGCACCCGCCGTGGCCCCAATCCGCTCACCTTTAACAGTTGCGTTAGCTCGGGTGGGATGCGCATTTCAAGCGCGTGCAGTTGTTCCAGCGATCCAGTCTTGACGATCTCTTTGATCTTACTGGCGATTTCCGTACCGACACCGTTAATCTTGGTCAGGTCTTCTCCACTTTTTACCATGTTCTCAACACGATGCGGAAAGCGTTCGATGTTTTCCGCTGCGCCGCGATAGGCGCGTATTCGAAATGAATTTGCGCCATCAATCTCGAGTAGATCTGCCATTTCATAGAAGATTCGGGCGATGTCGGAATTGCGCACAGCCAAAGAATTTCGCTCCTTTCAGTCTGCTAATTAATCCGTTCTTACTGCCTTTCAGCTTGTAGGGCTTGCTTGCGTGACTGAACACTCTCCGCAGCAAACTCAATATTGGCAGCAACCAATCCATACGCTTTCATTAAATTCTTCCGGTTTCCCAGATTGCGCATAGCGGTCTCGAATACCGACTAACTCCACCGGCACCGGAAAGGTTTCTGCCACGGCGCGCGTCACTGCCGCGCCCAATCCACCTTGCAAGAGATGCTCTTCTGCTGTGACAATTGCACCCGTGTCGCGGGCTGCTTTTTCCACAGCTTCAACGTCCAGCGGCTTGATGGTGTGCATATCCAGCACCCGTGCTTCGATCCCTTTTTGATGCAAATGCTCAGCCGCTTCGAGTGCGGCAGCCACTTCTAAACCACAGGCAATAATTGTCAGGTCTTTGCCCTCGCGCAGTTGGTTTGCTTTACCGATCACAAAAGGCGCTGCCTCAGGATAGATGACCGGTACACTGGGACGACCTGTACGCAGATATACCGGCCCCACATGCTCTAGCATCGCACGTGTTGCGGCGCGCATGGAGGGCGCGTCTGCTGGAACCAGCACCGTCATATTCGGGAAAGAAGTCGCCAGGTCAATATCTTCGATTGCCATCTGGCTGGGGCCATCCTCACCGATGCTGATCCCGCTGTGCGACCCCACCAGTTTCACGTTCAGCTTTGGGAAGGCCACGCCCATTCGAATCTGATCGTAAGCGTTATCGAGCAAAAAACAGGCAAAACTGGAAACCAGGCCGATCTTTCCTGCCGCCGTCAGCCCGCTGGTCACGCTGATCATATTGCTTTCGGCAATTCCCAGGTTGAAGAATCGATCCGGGTACTTTTTCCCAAACCACTGGGTTCGAGTGGAATTACCAACGTCACCGTCAACCACCACCAGATTCGAAAACACCTCCCCCAGGTCGCGCAGCGCTTCTCCAAACGCATCTCGCGTTGCCTGTCCATATTCCAACCCAATGCTTTTTCCGATATCCATTGAATTCCTCCTGGCCTCTACTTCTTCGCGTCTGAATGGTGCGCCTGGGGACCGAACCGCTCATTCAGTTCTCTCAAGGCCACTTTTTCTTCTTGTTCTGTTAATGTCACGCCGTGTTTGCGATTTTGTGTGTCTTCCTCAAACGGCGTCAGTTCTTTCCCTTTGCTGGTATGGGCAATGATCATCTGCGGCTTTCCGGTCACTTTTTGGGCCTGATGGAAAGCGTTAAGGACTTCGTTCATATCATGCCCATTGATTTCAAAGGTTTCCCAGTCAAAAGCCTGCCACTTTGCGACAACCGGCATCATAGAAGGCATCACCTCTTCGACGGGGCCGGTCTGTTGGTAGCGGTTGAAATCTAGAATAGCGGTCAGGTTATCTACCTGGAATTTTGCGGCAGCCATTGCTGCCTCCCAGATTTGCCCTTCATCGGATTCGCCGTCCCCAATCATCACATACACCCGGTAGTTGCGTTGATCAACTCGCGCCGCTAGCGCGTGTCCAAGGCCGATCGAAAGTCCCTGCCCGAGCGAACCGGTTGAGGCTTCTACCCCTGCGACTTCATGCATCACTGGATGGCCTTCAAGCGGGCTGCCCATCTGCCGCAGTGTAGGCAGCAGGGTTGGGTTGAAGTAACCAGCCTCAGCCAGAACCACATACAAGCCAGGCGCTGCGTGTCCTTTACTGAGAATAAAGCGGTCACGGTCAGGCCAGTCTGGACGTTTGGGGTCATAGCGTAAGATGCCGCCGAAGTACAGCCCGGTCAAAAGATCAATAGCGGATAGCGAACTGGAAGGGTGTCCAGACCCGGCCACGGTGGTAATTTCGATGATCTCCTTGCTCAATCGCCAGGATATTTCTTGTAACTGTTCGATGGTCCGTTCCCCGGCGTGGACCTCTGTTTCTTGATTCATCGTTTTATCCTTAACTACTGCGAGTTCTTTGGACGGAGCCAATTAATTCGCTCAAATCCAGGATATGATCTTGCATGCGATCATAAATTTGGGCGCGCGTGGCGCCTGCGCTGGCGTCCAGGCGCGTATTGAGCGCATACAGGCGGAAGTAGTAGCGATGCGTTTCCCCATTGGGTGGGCAAGGTGCGGTAAAACCTGTTTGTCCACGATCATTCCGCCCTTCAGCCGCCTGCCAGTCTTGATGCTGACTGAGCTTGAAGTTCTCTGGCAGCGTATCCTGATCGGGGGGAATGTTGTAGAACACCCAATGCGCAAAGGTTCCCGATGGGGCGTCTGGGTCATCTACGATTAATACAAAGCTGCGCGTGTTATCTGGAATGTTCCGCCACATGAGTTGCGGTGAAATGCCTTCTCCTGCGCAGGTATAGCGGTCAGGAATTGCTTCTCCAGACTTAAAAGCATTACTTGTTAAATCCATGGTTTCCTCCATTATGATGAGTTCCATTCAACGTGAATGGCTCTGTCTTGTTCTTCTTGATCGAGCAGTACATCCATCCCCGGAAGGTCTTTGTCTTGCAGCGCATCGAGAAAGGCTGTGCTGCCAGTAGAAAGGTAATCTACTTTTTCGGCTACACCCGCCTGATCCAACGCGGCAATCGTGTCTCCCCCTCCGGCAATTTTGACAGCCTTCAAACCGGCAATTTCATGAGCGATGGCCAGGGTTCCAACGGCAAAAGCCGCCTCTTCCCACTTGCCCAGAGGGCCGTTCCAGATCACGGTATGCGCCTCACGCAGGTGCTGCTGAAACAACCGTACGGTTTGCGGCCCGATATCGACAATCCACCCGGTAGCTGGAATACGTTCTACCGGGACAGTTTTGGAATCCGCCAGTGGCATTGGGCTGTTGGCAACCACAACATCGACCGGCATCACCAGCTTATCCGCAGCGTTGCCCAAAATCAGGCGTGCCAGATGAACCGCATCCTGATCAATTTGCGAGTTCCCGGTTTCTAACCCGCTGGCTTTTAGAAAGGTATGCCCCACTATGCCGCCTACCAGCACTCGTTTGCTTTGACGCAGGCTGTACTGAATAAAATTAAGCTTTTCAACCACTTTATCGCCGCCCAGAACCGTGATGATGGGTTCTGACATAGAGCTCGCTGCCTGGTGAAGCCCTTTAATTTCACTTTCCACCAGCAGCCCAGCTACTGCCGGCAGGTGCTTTGCAATCGCCGTGGTCGAGGCGTGTGCCCGGTGGATGGTAGCAAAGGCATCATTGACAAACACATCCGCAATCGAAGCAAGTTTAGCGGCGAAGCGCGCATCGTTGACCATCTCTCCCGGATGAAAGCGAACATTTTCAAGCATAAGCACCTGGCCGTTTCCCTGGCCTTTGACAGCCTCCTGAACTTCAGGACCGATGCAGTTGCTCACTTTATAAACCGGCTGGCCTAAAAGATCAGCCAATCGACTGGCAATGGGATTCATGCGCAGTTCTTCAACCACCCGGCCGTTGGGTCGTCCTAGATGTGAAAGGAGTATGACACGCGCCTGATGCTCGATCAGGTAGCGAATAGTTGGCAGTGCTGCTCGAATCCTTCCATCATCCAGGATGGTTCCGTGCTCGATGGGCACATTAAAATCAACCCGAACCAGTACCCGCTTTCCTGACACAGCGATGTCTCGAACTGTCTTTTTCACATCCCCTCCCCTTTTGTGTTGATTGCCTTGCGCATCCTATCTTTCTGAGTAATGATCGCGAGCAATGGCTAATCCTTACTCTTGAGATTAATCCGGTTATGCATCCCTTCTGCGTAAGCCTTAAAGTTGAGCAGATCTTTCTCTACCTTGCTTTCAAAGTCCGTGAAGATACTCGAAGCCATCTCACTGATGGCGCCCTCCGGGGGTACATATTGAGTCATAATGGTCATTTCTGTTTCCTGGTCTGGCAGGCTGTTGAATGTCACCTGCCCGCTGGTCTTAATGTCGCCTTCGAGGGTTCTCCAGGCAATGCGTTTGTTCTCATCGCTGCGGGTTGTCTCGGTATACCATTCGAGGTCACGACCTAATGGGCCTTTCATCACCCAGCGAGTTCTTATCCTGATCCAGTTTTTTTACTTCCTTCAAGTCTTTGGTAAACTTTGGATGCGTCTCAAAGTCTGCCCAAAGCTCATAAAGCGCTTCGGCGGTTCCTTTAACAATGATGCTCTTCGTAACTTGTTTCGTCATACCTTACCTCCAGTCTTACTCTTCTGTCTTTTGAATATTCAAAACGGTCTTTTCACTTGTGAAGGGCCGTTGCCCATTGGGTCCCAGCCGGACGACCACTTGATGTACCTGCCCATCATCGGACAATGGAATCAGGTAATCAGGCTGTTCTATCCCATCCAGGGTCACTTGTACAACTCCAGTGCTGACGCCTTGTGGGTTCTGCACTTCCATCTGATACTGCGTGGTCCCGAACTGATAGCTCATTTCATAGCCGGGCCAGTCCGCAGGGATGCAGGGATCAACTGTGAGTTGATTTCCGGTGCGGTGCAGCCCTAAAATCGCTTCTACTCCCAGCCGGTACATCCAACCGGCTGAGCCCGTGTACCATGTCCAACCGCCGCGGCCCACGAGCGGCGGCTCGCTGTATACATCCGCCGCGATCACATACGGCTCGACCATATACTCTTTGACCCGCTCGGGTTGATCTGCGTGGTGAATGGGGTTGAGCATCTTGAAGTATTCACCTGCCAGGTCGCCTTCGCCTAGCAGCGCAAAGGCCCAGACCGTCCAGGTCGCAGCGTGGGTATATTGGCCTCCATTCTCACGAATTCCCGGTGGATAAGCCTTGATATATCCTGGGTCGTAAGCAGTCATATTGAAGGGCGGGGTGAAAAGCTCTATAAGCTGCCCATTTTTCTGCACTAAGTAGCGCTGCACAGCTTGCATCGCTTGCTTCTCTCGTGTGGGTTCGCCCGCCCCTGACAGTACTGCCCAGGATTGAGCAATCGAGTCGATCTTGCACTCGCTGTTTTCTTCAGAACCCAGTGGGCGTCCGCTGTCGTAATAAGCCCGCAGATACCATTCCCGGTCCCAGCCGTACTCCTGTAGGTTCGTGCGCAGTTGTTCGGCCTGCTGCCGGAAGGTTTGGGCTTGCTGTTCATCATTCATTCGACGGCAGATAGGTTCAAAGCGCGTCAGGTTAGCGTATAAGAACCATCCTAACCAGATACTTTCCCCCTTGCCTTCGATCCCCACCCGGTTCATACCATCATTCCAGTCACCGGCGCCAATCAGCGGTAATCCATGCGCCCCGGCTGTGGAGCCTTTCTGAATAGCGCGAATACAATGCTCATAGATGCTGTAGCCTTCCTCTGTGAGGTTGTACTCGCCATACCGGTCTTCCTCATCTGCTTTCAGCGGTTCGCCTTTCAAGAAAGGAACTTTTTCTTGCAGCAGATCGTAATCACCGGTCACAGAAAGATACTCCGCCGTCACGTAGGGCAGCCACAGCAGATCGTCGCTGACCCGTGTGCGCACCCCACGCCCGGAAGGCGGATGCCACCAGTGCAGCACATCCCCGGCTTCAAACTGATGTTTAGCAGCGCGTAAGATCTGCTCGCGCGCAATTTCTGGCGCCGCAAAGAGGAGCGCCATCACATCTTGCAGTTGATCGCGGAAACCAAACGCCCCGCTGGACTGGTAAAGGGCCGATCGTCCCCACAACCGGCAGGATAGATCCTGGTACAGCATCCACCGGTTCAGGATCAGGTCCATCTTCCGTTCTGGGGTGTGGACAGACACTTTCTCTAGCAGCTCATCCCAGAAACCGGTGACCTCCTTGAACGCAGCCTCAACTTTGTCTTGAGATTGGTAACGTTCAATCAGTGCCAGCGAATCTTCCTGGTTAGCGCCTTCCCCAAGTAAGAAGAAAACCTCCTGTGCTTCACCGGGCTGTAAGTCCAGGTGCATCTGCACTGCCCCGCACGGATCCAAACCCGCGCCTACTTCACCCGACAGCCCCACCCGCGTCAGTGCGGCAGGGCGGCGGTAAGACCCAGACCGTCCTAAAAATTCCGTCCGGTTTGCGGTCAGCCCATGGGG
Source organism: uncultured Chloroflexia bacterium (assembly GCA_963791025.1). Lineage (GTDB taxonomy): Bacteria > Chloroflexota > Anaerolineae > Anaerolineales > Anaerolineaceae > DSYU01. The sequence goes on from CAWBQF010000003.1 coordinate 395,563, forward strand.
TTCCTGGCATGCCGCCAGAAAGGCGACGCGCTCGCCAAACTCAACGTTATAAGGGTTGCGCGCCAGTAAAGCGTAACGATTGTGATCGTAGTCCGTAATCACGTACTGCTGCATCTGGTCCCGGTTCACCCCCAGCACCCACTCAGCATAATAAGTCGCCGTAACTCGGCGGACGTGCCGTGAAGTGTTTTCTAACCGCAGCCCGATCACCTTTACCGGATCCTCTTTTGTCATAAAGAGCCGCAGGGTTTGGTGTAAATGGTGGCTTTGATGTTCGAAAATCGAGTACCCTGCGCCGTGTCGAACCAGGTAAGGCTTATCTTCCCCGGCTGGAAGCGGCGTAGGAGACCAGACATCAGCCGTTTCTTCATCTCGCAAGTACAGCGCTTCCCCAGGGCTGTCACTGACCGGATCGTTGCTCCAGGGCGTCAGGCGGTTCTCTCCGCTGTTAATCGCCCAACTATATCCACCCCCCGCTTCTGAGACCCAAAAACCACCTTGCGGGTTGGCGATGACATTAATCCAGGGCGCGGGTGTTTCTAACGCCGGCTTGAGATAGATAAGATATTCCTCTCCATCTGGGCTGAATCCGCCCCAACCGTTGTCGAATTGCAAATCGGTTGGGCGAGGAATGACAGCTTCTTCCCCCTCCTGGCGTTCTTCTTCGGTTTCAACCGGCATAAATAACGGCAGGTAAATCGGCTGTCGCTGCAGCGCCCGCAGTTGCATCATCAAGGGGCCGCGCGCGCTGTCTAATGCGACCCGTGCGACGGTCTCAATCAGCACCTGATCTTCCTCGTTCATCTGATCTCTTCGTAATAAGAAGATGCCTCCACGCCGGTTCATCCAGTCTGAATTATTCGTGCGAATGAGGAATTGGAATACCCGGTCATGGACCTCCTGCCCGTAGCCTGACTCGTGCTCGGTCAGGATAACCAAATCGACTTGCAGCCCTCGATTGCGCCAGTAAGTATGGGCGTGCAGTAGTTCTCGCAGCAGTGAGATATCTTCGCGCTCGCCAATCTTCAGGAGGATCACCGGGTAGTCACCAGAGATACCATACGTCCACAAGCTCGGCTGTCCTTTCTTGTTCTTTGCCAAAATCTCTGGATCGGTCCGCAGAGCGGGCTGCGGGTAGAGCAGCGCCGAGAGTAGTTTCAGATAGCTTTCTAGGTCTTGCGAAGTAACCTCCAACCGGCGCATTTCAACTTCGGCATTATAACGAGCCTGATTAAAAACCTGATTGATCAGGTTCCAATCCCGAAAGTGCCGTGCATGATTAACCACTGCCTGCCGTGAGTCTCCGGCTGTGAGAATAATCGCCACTTCAATCGAGCCGTGCGGGGCCAGTTCAAAGCGATGCTGCATCGAGAAGATTGGGTCCAGCACAGGCCCCACCGTTCCAGACAGGCCTGGGCTTTGCGGTTCAAGTACCAGGGGTGCGCGCGCTGTCCGGTCACGACCTAAGAAGCGCAGCCGGCTGCTTTCATACCCGGGGATGCTCTGATTATCATAGGGTTTGACGACAATGGTATGCAGCATGTACACCTGTGGATCGTTCGCTGCGCGTGGTCGGCGGCGGAAAATGAGCGCTTTGTAGTCTTCCACGTACTCACTCTCTATAACTAGTTTATTGAAGGCTGGGTGCCGCCGGTCAGCATCTTGAGGCGCCAGCACCAGTTCACCGTAGGTGGTTAGCGAGAATCGCCGCGGGAGATCCCCGGCATTATTGATGCGCAGCAGTCGCAGTTCTACATCTTCATTCGGCGCGATCACAATCTGCATGTGCGTATTCACGCCCTGTGCAAACTCATGAAAGTCTACTTTAAATGGAGAGAAGAAAACTTCTCGCTGGCTGTTGGGGGGTGTCACCATCTGCGCACAGGGCGTCCAATATTCCCCGCTGTCCAGGTCCTGTAAGTAAATCCAGGTTCCCCAGTCATTCTGCGTGGTGTCCGCGCGCCAGCGAGTCAGGGCGCGGTCTTTCCAATGGCTGTATCCGCCGCCTTTGTTGGTGATCAGCAGGCTGTAGCTTCCATTGGAGAGATAGTGAACCAGCGGTGGAACCCCTTCAATCGGGACGCGCCAGGGAGTCGCCAGCACTTGTGGCTGCAAGCTCAACTGCGCTGGCGCCTCTTCTTTTTCCTCCGCCAGCTGCTCTACCGAAACATTTTCTGGAATTTGTTCTTGCAGCAGGATTTCAACGCTTTGAATGAGTGGGTCAGCGTGGAAGCGCTCTACCATCCGGTTGCCCTGTAAGAAATTGGCGATGGACAGCAAGATCATGCCTTGATGGTGAGCCATAAAGGAACGTACGATGGCGTGGTCTTGGCCCAACGGGATCCGGTCGGGGGTAAAGTCAATCGAACTCAAAAAAGCCATAATCTGTAAGCGCCTGCAGGTCTTTCAACCGCTCCACATTCTCGACGACACTTTCTGGCATAAATGGAAGCGCCAGCAGAGAAGCGTAAGGGGCAATCACCAGGTCATCAGAGAGCCCGCGCTTGAAACCTAGTCCTGGCACCCCAAAGGCCCGGTATTGATAGTTTTGGTTAGCGTCAAAGTAGTAAAAACCTGACTCTGAAATTCCCCACGGAACCTCTCGCTCTTGAGCGTAGCTGATTTGCTGCTGGATCGCCGCGTAAGAGCTTTGGTTGAGCAGGGTATTCGGATACTCCCGCAAAAGCAGCGGCGGCATAAGATACTCAAACATCGTCCCTGACCACGAAAGCAGCGCCAGTTCGTGATCTACCTGGGTTAGAGGACGACTCAGGTACAACCAGTGCCGCTGGGGAACATCGCCTTTTGCAATCGCGACCAGACTGGCGATGCGCGCCTCAGATTCCAGCAGGTCGTAATAGTTGTTATCCATCTGTTCAGCATCCAGGTTATACCCAATATGAAAGATGTTCCGCTGTGGGTTATACAGGAAGCTGAAATCCATTCCTCTGACGAGTTTTTCCAGGCGCTCAGATATCGTTTGAATTTCATCCAACCGCTGCCGGGCGCAGCCTGCTGCCTCAGCAAAATCATTGGAGAGCTTGTTGCACCAGTCCATTGCCTCCTGGATGAGATTCGACGGGAGATTATCTTCAATCAGTAGTTCTCGAACGCTGGTGATCTGACTTTCCACTTTCTCTTCGGTTCGAACAAGATCCGTCAGGCTGGTTTTCTCAGGCAGTAGGTTAAGCAGTTCCTGCCAGGCCTGTGCCAGCGCTGAACGATCTGGAGCCTGTTGGAGGAGTGCGGGTTGGGCAGCCAGCGCCGGAATCCAGGGGGTGAAATCTTGCTGTTGGCGCGACATCATCGATAACTGGTAGCGAATACGCTCAGCCCAGATGCGCATACTCCGGAACAATGCGGGTTCCAGGTTGGCCGCTTCCGCCTCGATCACTGCCACCAGGCTTTTTTCAACTTCAGGCCAGGTCGTCGCCTGAAGTTCCCTGAGCAGCAGAGGCCATTCGTTGACTTTCCCCTCCACATTCAGAATACGTTCGCGAAGGGCTTGCAGTTGATCACATAACTCCTGGATCTGGGGCGTTTGGGCGCCGTTCTCTTCAATGGTATCAATGGTTTCTTCGAAAACGGTCAACGCATCGAGCAGGCCTTCCCAGCGCTGCCAGTGCAGCAAGGGAGCCTGGGGCATCTCGTTCAAACCCTGACGCATGGCGATCATAGCCCCAGCCAGATTTCCACTGTCAACGGTCGAAACATAACGGGGCGGCAGCGGATTGAGGGTTTGCGTGTCATACCAGTTCAGCAGGTGCCCTCGGTACTTATCCATCTGTTCTACCGCATTGAGCATGTTGCTCAGGCGTACCAGGCACTCTTCAAAGCCGATATACCCCAGATCATAAGCGCCCAGCGTTGACAGGAACCCCAGCCCAATGTTCGTGGCGGAAGTATGGTGTGCCACCTGCCCGCGCGGCGATTCCTGAAAGTGATCGGGTGGCAGCCAGTGTTCGCCAGGGTTGACAAACTGCTCAAAGAAGTACCACGTGCGGCGCGCTAGGCTTCGCACCTGATAAACCTTCTCAGGAGCAACCGTTTCCTTTTCGCGAACAAAGGCTTTCGACAACCAGATCGACACCTGTGGAGAGAAGATCCACAGCAGGGCAAAAGGCAGAACCAGCGGGAGGGCAGTGGGCCGCAGAAAGATCGTTAAGATAACCACTGCTGTAGAAAGTAATACTGCCCAGAACATCTCTTGCCAGGCAGCTAGTTTGCTGTTCTCACTGCCGCCAAAGACTCTGGAAACACTGGCGGAAGGCGTCCATTCCAACAGTTTCCGTCTGGTAATTAACATGCGAACCAGAGTCAGGATAATCGCATTAGCTGTCACCAACGCTTCATAAGGCAAGAAAACCAGGGATAACAGCCAGCGTGTAAGCTGATTCCTTTCTGCTTCTGTCACTTTCAGCGGTGTATTCTCATGAAAGTGATGCGCCACCAGTGCGGCAGTGCCAGCAAAGACTGGACCGAAAGATACCAGTAAAGCCATCAGGGTCCAGAATAGGGGAGAACCAGGTCCCCATAACCATCCAAATATCAAGAAGAATAGCAGGGTTGGGGCGTACAAGCTGCGGCGCAAGTTGTCAAGAATCTTCCAACGGTCAATCAGACTGATCGTGGAACTGCTTTTCCCGCACTTCCGACCGCTCGAAAACAGCCAGGGCAGCAGCTGCCAGTCTCCGCGAATCCAGCGGTGCACTCGCCGTATAAAGGCCTGGTACGTGGGAGGATATTCTTCATATAGGATTGTGTCGGTTACCAGACCGGCCCGTCCTAAAATTCCTTCCAACAAATCGTGACTCAGTAGTTGATTCTCAGAAATTAGCCCTTCCAGGCTGCGGCTGAAAGCGGCAACATCATAAATGCCTTTACCGACGTAACTGCCTTCTCCAAACAGATCCTGGTAAACATCGGAGACAGCATTCGTGTACAGATCCAGGCTGCCATCCCCTGAAAAAACCCGTGTAAACCGGGTCCGGTTTGCGCTGGTGGGCTGAATTTCAGTCCTCGGCTGAAGTACGGTATACCCATTCACAATACAGTCGCTGTTTAGTTCAAACTGGGCCGTATTAAGTGGGTGAGCCAGGGTGCCGGTCAGGCGGGCTGCTCCTCCTTGTGGCAGAACCGTATCTGAATCCAACGTGATGATATAGCGCACTGGCAGCACAAACTTTAGATTGCCCACCTGGGTAGTAAAGGAGGTTCCTCCCTGACCGGTCAGCAAATGGTTAAGTTCCATCAACTTACCACGCTTGCGTTCCCATCCCATCCAGACCCCTTCTTTACGGTTCAACTGTCTTTCTCGATGAAACAAAAAAAAGGGCTCTTTGCGGTTTGGATTCGCATACCGCTTCCGCAGTCCCTCAATCCCAGACACGATTTGTTCCCGCAGCGCTTCATCTTCCTCCATATGCTCTTCAGGCGCGTCCAGGTAGTCTGTTAATAAAGCAAAGGCCAGATTGGGGTCGTTATTGCGAAGAAAATGAAGTTCAAGCTGCTTCAAAAGTGAGGTGATCTCTTCGTGGCTGGTCAATATCGCTGGAATGACCACCATGGTTCGGTATTCTGCTGGAATGCCTTCTGAAAAATCCAGTTTTGGTAGAATTCGCGGAGAGAGGATATGGGTGAAAACCCAGTTCACCAGGCTGACCGTCAGCGAGACAACCGGAATCACAGAGAGCAGCAGAATGGCCCACACCCGCCAGGGCTGAACGATAAAATCAGCGGCATATAAATACAATCCCAGCACGAACAGCAGCGTGACAAAACTAATGGGCGCCAGGTAAGTAAAGGTGGGATGGCTCAGCAGCCACTCCACGATTCTTCGTTTCCAGTCCGGTTTATAGCCCACTCGGGCTTCAAGCTGTCGGCAGCCTTGGTCCAGGAGATAATAGCCCACATGTGCATAACGCTGGTCACGCTTATCAGGTGTGCTAACCCAACTTTGCGCTCTGGCTTGCTGCGCCAGGGCAACTGCCAGGCGGGCGGTATCGACTTCAGAAACTTGTGTAGAAAGTGAGATGTTTTCAATTACCTTCCGGTACTGGTCGCGTGAGGCGAAATCCATCCTGGGGTAAACGCCAGCCGGGTCATTGTTTAATACCTGTTCCACCAGGCTGGTATGTTCGAAAAAAGTTTTCCAATCCTGAATAGAGATGGTCCGCAAGCTGGTGATGCAGTTGGCGACAATGGTATCGGGTGTGATATCTGGCGGGAAAACATCGCCAGGTGAGCCTTCATCCAGTGTGTTGATTTCCAGCGCCTGTGTTGAGGCCAGCGTGAGCAGCTCCAGGATGCTGAATCGCAGCATTGTGGGTATCGCCCACAGTTCCCCCATCGTTAGGGGCGAAATGTTCTGGTAGCCATTAATGAAGTGTTCCACCTGATCAATATCCAGGCGTGCCTTCGCGCCAATTGCCAGTTCGCGAGCGATGGCGTAAACGCGTGGATAACCTGCCAGACGGGTGTTATCGAGTTTTGGAAGCTGGCGGTAGAATGATTCGGGCATATCTTCCCGAATTTGTCGAACGGCTTGTTGAACAATATAATAGTTGTCCAGCATCCACTCGACGCCATAAGACTGTAATTCCTCCGCTTCTGAGATCCGTACAAACATTAAGTAGGCATCGTGTAGTAAGATGCGCTGCGTTTTCAAGCGATCCAGAAGGCGTAACTTCCCTTCGGTCTGTCGTTTAACTTTATGCAGTGCCGCCATGCGCATGGCGCGGCTTTCAAGTGTTTCGCCTTGAGTGTTTCGTTCGTGAAATGATGGCATTTATCCGTGTCCTCTATGCTCCTGTGCTGCTTCCTCTGCTTTGGTAGGTTCAACTTCTTCTGGCGTCAGGTCTTGCAAGGCGATCATTGGAACAGAACCATATTCAATAAAACTTACAGTCACATTTCCATATGCGCGTTCCGGGTCTCCGGAATGGCCATGAGCACTGAGGATGATTAAATCAATCTCCTGCTCTGCTGCAATTTGCTGGATTGCATGCGGAACATTGTTACTCACGCGCAGTTCCCTTTTGAAAGGAACTGGCAGACGGTTCTGTAGTTGGTTCATATACTGCTCAGCCGCGTCGCGGCTGTGTTCAATCACCTGGTTTAACAGATCTTGCTCCTGATTGGTTAGAGGAACGCGTTGAATGATTTCTGGTTTGTGGATGACATGCGCTAAAACCAGGGTGGCATTCTGTTCCTGGGCAATGCTTGCGGCAAGGGTTAAAACCACCTCTGCGCGCAGAGAACCATCTAGTGGAACCAGAATGTGCTGATAGTGCAGTTCATTAATATCTGCTTTGCCCGGGTTGTAAGCCCGGATGATCATTGTGGAAAGGTTGGCGTTTTGAATAATCTTCCGTACAACGCTCGATACATTCCACCGGCTGACTCCTGACTTACCATGACTGCTTAATAGAATGAGATCTACACCATTTTTCCGTGCGTATTCAATGACGCGTTCAGCCGGTTGCCCTTCCAGAAGGATAGCATTTACCTGCTGCAGGTTTCCTTGCTGGCTGAGCTTCTCTGTGATTCGTTCCAGGTAGGATTCCACTTCAGCTTTTTTAAATCGCCACTCGAGCGGATCGACAGGCTGTTTATCCCCCTCTAGTTCCATTACACGAATCAAAGTAACCTGTGTGTCCTTGGCTTCTGCGATTGCAGCAAGGTGAGGAAGAACACACTCAGCCAACTCTGACCCATCCAATGGAACGAGGATGTGATTAAACATGGCTTTGTCCTGAAAGTTCTGAATTCATCTGCAACCAGCGCATAATGTCACTGCGGCGCAGCAGGCCCATAAATTCAGTTTTGCTGCGCATCACGGGCAGTTGGCGTACATCCCGTTGCATGAGTTTATCCATTGCGTCGGCTGCATCTTCGTCGGGGGTAACTGTTACCAGTTTGTCCTCGGGGGTCATAATCTCGCGTACGTAAACAGCGTTCCAATCGTCTCGCGGAACCTTTCGCACATCATCCAGGGTGACGATTCCGAATAGGCGCTCATTCTGAATCACAGGAAATGCCTGATCATCCGTTCCCATCACATGCTCGTGGATTAAGTTGGTTACAGTGCAGTCCGGCTCTACTGTTGGGGGATTCATACGCATCAACCGCACCACAGGAATCCCTTCCAGAATGTCTCGAATTGCCACCTGCTGATAGCTTTGTACCGAGGCCGAGTTGAGAAACCAGCCGATGAAAGCCAGCCACAAGCCGCTGACCAGGCCAGTCCCAAACAACGGGATTGAAACGCCAAACACCATAGCGATGCCAGTTACAATAAAAATCCAGGCGATCAACTGTCCAGCCCACGAAGCCCAACGCGTAGCACTTCGCAGGTTATTGCTAATCCCCCAAAGAATGGAGCGGAGTACGCGTCCACCGTCCAGCGGGAAACCTGGAATCATGTTGAAAATGCCCAGGATCAGGTTAATAGACCCCAACCAGATGAGAATCAGATTCCAGGGAGATAGCTGCGCCATCACGGCAGCCGGGGCCGTACCCACACTCTGGGCTGCCGCTCGAATACTTCCTCCAGTAATGAGCAGCAGCACAGCGCCAATGACGAGACTTGTGAGGGGTCCGGCAATTGCCATCAGAAACTCTGTTTTTGGAGAAGGTGGTTCTCTTTGAATATTTGAAACACCGCCAAACAAGAAGAGAGTGATGCTTTTTACGGGCAGTCCCTGCGCGCGTGCCACGAGCGAATGCGCTAGTTCGTGGGCCAGGACCGACACGAAGAATAAGAGCGCGGCTAAAACAGCCAGCCCCCACCGTGGTCCCAGTCCCCAGTTGGGATGATACTGACTGAAAGCGACTGCCAGATTCCAGGTGACGAGAACAAAGATAAACAGCCAGCTCCAGTCAATGCGAATATTGATGCCAAACAAACGTCCGATGCGAAATCCACTGCCTAGCATGACTTCAATCCTTTCTTGTTCGTAAACTTGATTCCGCACGCCTGCTCAGGACTACCTGCTGTGTTACGTTCGATTTAAGGTCTTTCTCTGTTCTTAATCGAATAACTCACCAAACTCATCTGGCAGACTATCTCGAACATTGTCGATCTGCCCTGGCGTGACGGCTTCTTCTAAGACATCAATAACAGCTCGAGACTGATCACGGGCAAAGAAATAACCGGTTTCAGCCCGAGCTACAATTCGGTTGTAAAACTCTTCCACCATAAAACGATCAGGACCAGGACGCTTTTAATAAAAACGCTTTCAATTCATTTGGAAGCTGCGCCGCTGTTTGATCGCGTTCTAACCGGTCCAGGCGTTCCCCTAAGGTTGCCAGGGTCACTTCCGTAATCCGGATAGCGTCATCTCGCGAATCGAGGTTTAACCGCTCTTGAACTCGATCGATAAATTCGTCATACTCCATGTGCTATACTCCTCTCAATATCAATAAAAGGTTTTAGATGGGAGGACTGCTGTCATGAAGGCTTTTATGACCCGAATCTGGGCAGGGCAAATCCTGATAGGGTTGGTCTTTTTCTTCAATATCCAATGCGCGCTCGCCTTTCTTTGGAGCCCTCAGCGTTATGCCCCAGGCTTTGAGTTGGAAGGGGTCGTCGGCGCCGGTATGGTACGAGCCCTGGGCCTCCTTTTCTTGATGTGGAACGTCCCATACTTTGTTGCCTTAATCCACCCTGTTTCCCACCATCTATCAGTAATGGAAGCTGTCGGCATGCAAGCGATTGGCTTCTTTGGCGAAGTCCTCCTGTTTCTTTCATTTCCTGCCGGTCACCAGGTAATCCAGGCGACTGTTACCCGGTTTGCCATCTTTGATGGCCTCGGCTTGCTGGCGCTGCTGCTGGCTGCCCGGCTTACCCGTCCTGTTGTTCTGAAAAGTTTCCTGGCTGCCCCCTCTCACTAGCCAGCCGCTGGGCTGGTTTGGGATTGGAAGTACGGCATAATTTCAGACTGGAAGAAATCAAAGAATCCCTCCTGATCTTGTCCAATCTGATGAATATAGATCTGGTCAAAACCCGTGTCGATCATCTTTTTAATTTCATCGATATGCCGTTTGGGGTCAGGGCCAAGGGGCATAATCCCAGCCATGTCCTCCTTCTTCACCAACTTCGAAGCATCTTCAAAGTATTCTGGTGTAGGCAGTTCAGAGTGCAGCTTGCCGGGCAGGACTGAGGTAGGCCAGTACTTGTATAATGTGTCCAGCGCTTCGCTCTCACTTTTTGCCCAGCACACTTTCACCTGGCCAATTTTGGGTTTATCGCTGCCGCCGTTACTGTTAAAAGCCTCGACGACCTCATTACTGGGAACCACGCAAATCAACCCATCTCCAATATCTCCTGCCAGTTCAGCCGATTCCGGCCCACTGGCGGCAATATAAATGGGAGGCGTCTGCTCTGGTAGGGTATACAACTGCGCCGTTTGTACGTTGAAGTAATTCCCAAAGTAGCTGATTTCATCCCCTGTCCAAAGGGAGCGAATGATATCCAATGCCTCATCCAACATATCCTGGCGAACCTGAATGGGCGGCCAGTGATCCCCCAGCACATGCTCGTTCAGCGCTTCTCCGGTGCCAACCCCGAAGAAAAAGCGTCCTGGCATCATCGTGGCGGCTGTCGCCGCCGCCTGTGCCAGAATTACCGGATGAATGCGCATAATTGGGCAGGTAACACCCGTACCCAGGCGCAGCTTCTGTGTAGTGGCAGCAATTCCGCCAATCACACTCCATACGAAGGGTGCCTGGCCCTGCGCCTCAATCCACGGATGGAAGTGGTCTGAAATTAATGCAAATGTAAACCCAACCTCTTCCGCTCGTTGAGCATTCCTTACCAAATCATTCGGGGGAAATTCCTCCGAGGATAGCGCATAACCTAGTTCAACCATCTTTCCTCCCTTTGGATTGGTTCTAATGCTGTCGATACATCGACACACAAATATCGTTTTAAGTGTAAAAAGGAACTGGTTAGAAAGAAATCCAGATTGACCCTAACCGGCATGTAGGAAAATCCCTAACACGGTCCTTCCAGAGAGGGCCAGCGGCATATCTGAGCCGCTGTTTAGGATGGAATCTGTAGTGGTTCGCCTTTTTCTGGTGCTAACTGAAGCGAAATCGCCTCCTCTGTACAGTGACTGATACAAACACCGCAGCCCATGCAGCGGTTCTTATCCACGCTCATCACGCCACTTTCTCCAATTTGCAGCGCCTCGAACTGGCAAAATTCCACGCAGTTCCCGCAGCCCAGGCAAAGTTCATCCTTCACCTGGGCCAGGTACCCGGAGGATGCCAGCATAGGGGTGCCCGATTGGTGCGCCTGGATCGCGCCACAGCAGCATGAGCAGCAGTTGCAGATGGCATAGAAACGGTTGAGCATCGCATCTTTGAAGAAGGCATGATGTACGTGCCCGCGCTCGTTCTCTGCTTTTAGAATCGCCTGTGCTTCTTCTGACGAGATCCGCCGCGAACGAGCCGGCTGGTGTTCGGTCACGAAGCTCGCAAAGGGTTCGCCGATAATCAGGCACACATCCAGCGGCAGGCAGGGGTTTGGTCGGGCAGCGCGGCATGGACAATCGAGCACCACAATATGTTCTGGATTCTTCAGAATAATATCCCGCGCGCGATCATATGGGATCACCGTCTCCGCGTTGTTCACCCGGATTTCTTCTCGCACGGAAACAAACTGCCGGGCCGTTTCCGTCGGAATTACCTTGCCATGATAAGTGTTCGCGAAGGCTTCTCCGGCAGGTACTTGTTCGGCAGTCTTGCTTTTCCTGGCGAATAACAGAATCAGTGGGGCCGCCAGCCCCGCCAGGAACTTTGACAATGGATGCTGCCCTGTGCCAACCGCGATGTAGAAATAAGGCCAGCGTCCATACACGTACCCGTGCAGAAAGTCAAACCACGAATAGCCAGGCGTCTGCTGCGCTTCACGCAGGAACGCCCGGGTAGAAGGGCGCAAGATGGACAATTTCCACTTCATACCATAACCCTCACTTCTAAGTATATTTTATCCCGAATAGTGGATTTGTTTCATCAAGAATCGGTTTAAAAACAGCGAACCGGCCAGATTTGCATCTGCCGGTTCGTATATAGGCTGATATCGAAAAAGTGTGTCTTAGCGCGTCAGGCTGCGGTACTTAATCCGGTGCGGGGTTTCGGCATCTTTGCCCAGCCGCCGCTTCAGATCGGCTTCATAATCCGACCAGTTCCCTTCCATAAAGAATACCTGCGAGTCGCCTTCAAACGCCAGAATATGCGTCGCGACCCGGTCCAAGAACCACCGGTCGTGCGAAACCACCACCGCGCATCCCGCGAAATTCTCTAAAGCTTCTTCCAACGCGCGCAGCGTATTAACGTCCAGATCGTTGGTCGGTTCGTCCAGCGGCAGAACATTCCCGCCTTCTTTGAGCATCTTTGCCAGATGCACCCGGTTGCGCTCGCCGCCCGAGAGCGTACCCACTTTCTTTTGCTGCTCGGAGCCCAGGAAGTTAAAGCTGGCGACATAAGCCCGCGAGTTGCGTTTGCGCCCGCCCAGGTCGATCTGATCTTCCTCGCTGGTAATTTCCTGCCAGACGTTATTTTCAGCGTTCAGCAACTCGCGGCTTTGATCTACGTACCCCAGTTGCACAGTCTCGCCGATCCGGATCGATCCCTTATCGGGCTGCTCCTTCCCGGTCACCATGCGCAGCATCGTCGTCTTGCCTGCTCCGTTCGGCCCAATCACACCGATGATGCTGCCCGCCGGGATCTTGACACTCATGTCGTCGATTAATACCCGCTCGCCGTAAGCCTTACTAACATCATTGAATTCAATTACCACATCCCCCAGGCGCGGTCCGGGTGGAATGTAGATTTCCAAATCCTCACGGCGCTGCTCGTACTCTTGTGAAAGCAGGCTTTCATAAGCGGTCACGCGCGCCTTTCCCTTTGCCTGGCGTGCTCTGGGAGACATATGGATCCACTCCAGTTCGCGTTCCAGCGTTTTCAAGCGCTTGCTTTCGGTTTGCTCCTCTTTGCGAATCCGGTCCTGCTTTTGTTCCAGCCAGGAGGAATAATTCCCTTTCCAGGGGATGCCGTAGCCGTGATCCAGTTCCAGGATCCACCCCGCCACGTTATCCAAAAAGTAGCGGTCATGCGTCACAGCCATCACTGTTCCCTTGTACTGCTGTAAGTGCCGCTCCAGCCAGGCCACCGATTCCGCGTCCAGATGGTTCGTCGGCTCGTCTAGCAGGAGGATATCTGGCTCGGTCAGCAGCAGGCGGGTCAGCGCCACCCGGCGCCGTTCGCCGCCCGACAGCACCTTCACCAGCGTATCTCCCGGCGGGCAGCGCAGCGCATCCATCGCTACTTCCAACCGGTTATCCAGGTTCCAGGCGTCATGCTTATCCAGTTCTTCCTGCAGTTTCGCCTGGCTTTCAATCAGTCGATCAAAATCTGCGTCTGGTTCGGCAAACTTCGCGTTGATCTCTTCATACTGCCGCAGCAGCTCGACAATCGGCTGCACTGCCTCTTCAACCACCTCGCGCACTGTCTTATGGTTATCTAGTTCCGGCTCCTGATCCAGCAGCCCAACCGAATACCCCTTCGAGAAAGCCACCTCGCCGGTATAGCCGTCGTCTTTCCCGGCGATAATCCGCAGCAAGGTGCTTTTCCCGGCCCCATTCAAACCCAATACCCCGATCTTAGCCCCATAGTAAAAACCCAACGAAATGTCGCGAATGACCGGTTTATTGGTGGGTGGAAAGGTGCGTGAAACCCGCACCATCGAAAAAATAACTTGTTGTTCTGTCATACAATAATTCCTTTGCCAGTTACCCGCCAGCTTTTTTGGCGTTGTAGCCTTTTTCTTTCAAAAGGTCCACCATCTGATCGCGGTGGTCGCCCTGAATTTCAATCGTTCCTTCTTTCACCGTACCGCCCGTTCCGCAGCGACGCTTTAGCTCCGTTGCCAGTTCGCGCAGCGCGTCCTCTGCCAGCCCCAGCCCCGTCACCACCGAAACGACCTTGCCCCCGCGCCCTTTCCGTTCCAACGCCACGCGCACACCGCTCCCTGGCGCGCTTTTGGCCTGTGCTGCACTCGCCTTCTTTTTCTTACAGGTGCAAGCTGCCATTGGGCGTCCGCACTCCGGACACATCCGACCGGATTCAGTAGTATAAACAATCCGAGAATTTGAACGATGGGTAGGTGTCATACGGTTTGAGTGTGTATTGTACCTTATAAATTCAAGATTGGTTAACTCCTCATTTCTTGTTTCTTTCCCATCAATCATGGTAAAAAAATAGATCCTTCCGTCTTGACGGATCGAGTATAATGATAAGAGAAATGAAAAGGGAGGTGAATCAGCACATTTCAAAGTCTAAGGGAAAGTGAAGCGCATGGCCTCGCAGCACAGGGGAGAGAACAGCGCGAGGTGACGAGGATGAGGGTTCTCTGTCGCAGGGCAGAGTTAACCGGGTTCTGAACAGGTCAGCCACCTGTTCACCGGGAAAATCGAGAGATCAGCGGAAGCCCTCCGGACCCATCTGGTCCGCCAAACCCAGGAACGGTCAACAAATTAAGCATCTGCCAGGGGTGTCATTGCCCCTGTCTGTTCCGTTCAGCGGATAACGGGTTCGAATTTTTCCCACATCGCATCAGCAAATAATCATGCTTTAATCGCCATCCACGCTGGCAGGCTGGGGATGTTTTCATCCTCACACAGTCTTTGTCCTTTCAAGGGTGAAGTGCGCCTGCTGCCGCCAGTCTGGTGGGATGGTCTATCTACATAAATAAAGGAGTAACGATGTGCGGAATTGTTGGTTACATTGGTGAACAGAATGCCACCCCGCTTATTTTAAACGGCTTAAAACGGCTGGAGTATCGTGGCTATGACTCAGCCGGTCTGGCTGTTCTGCAGAACAGCCACATCGAAGTCCGCCGCGACGTCGGCAAGTTGGACAATCTGATGACCCTCGTGGCATCTCAGCCTGTTGAAGGCAAAGTCGGCGTCGGGCATACTCGCTGGGCCACCCACGGCGAGCCTAGCGCCCGCAACGCCCACCCCCACGCCAGCACTAATGGCAAATTTGTCGTGGTCCATAACGGCATTGTCGAAAACTTCCTCGAACTGCGCGAAGAACTCTCCGCTGAAGGCGTCGTCTTCCGCTCCGATACCGACACCGAGACCATCGTCCAGCTTATCGAACGCTACTATTCCCTCGAACAAAACCTCACCCATGCTGTGCGCAAAGCCCTCCAAAACCTGCGCGGTGCCCACGGCGTCGTCGCCATGTCTTCCCTCGAACCCGATAAAATCCTCGCCGCCCGCATCGGCAACGCTGGCGGCGTCGTGATTGGCATCGGGGAAGGTGAAATGTATATCGCTTCCGATATCCCCGCCATTCTCGACCACACCCGCCAGGTGATCTTCCTCGAATCTGGTCAGATGGCCGAGGTCACTCGTGATGGCGTCAAGGTCATGACCCTCGACGGACGGCCCATCCAGCCCGAGGTGCATACCGTTGCCTGGGACCCGATTGCCGCCGAGAAGGGCACTTACCGCCACTTTATGCAGAAGGAAATCCACGAGCAGGTGCGCTCCCTCACCGACACCCTCGCCGGTCGTGTCGATCTGGAAGATGGCCGCGTCTGCTTGCCCCAGCTCAATCTCACCCCCGATGTCGCCCAGAAAATCGACAAAATCTTCATCACCGCCTGTGGCACCGCTGCCCATGCCGGTCTGGTCGGCAAGATCCTCATCGAGCGCATCGCCCGCATCCCGGTCGAAGTTGAAATTGCTTCCGAGTTCCGCTACAGCGACCCCATCATCCCGCCCGGCTCAGTCGTCCTCGCCATCAGCCAGTCCGGCGAAACCGCCGATACCCTCGCCGCCATGGAAGAAGGCCGCCAGAAAGGCGCCCTCTTGTGGTCCATCGTCAACGCCATCGGCTCCCAGGCCATGCGCGTGGCTAACGGCTACATCTCCATGCAGGTCGGCCCCGAGATTGGCGTCGCCTCCACCAAGGCTTTCACCGCCCCCCTGGTCGATCTCTACTTGCTCGCCATCCTTCTCGCCGATCTGCGCGGCGCCTTAGACGACCAGCGCCGCCGTGAACTCGTCATGGATCTCGCTAAAGTGCCCGATCTGGTCGGCCGTTGCCTCGATCGGGAGGACGAAGTCCTCGAAGTCGCCCGGGCCCTCAAAGACACCCGCCACGCCCTCTACCTGGGCCGCGGCATCAACATGCCCATCGCCTACGAAGGCGCCCTCAAACTTAAGGAAATTTCGTATATCCACGCCGAGGCCTATCCCGCCGGAGAAATGAAGCACGGCCCCATCGCCCTCGTCGATCGTGAAATGCCCGTCATTGCCATCGCCCCCCGCGATCCCTGGTACGAGAAGATGATCAGTCAGGTTGAGCAAGCCAAGGCTCGCGGCGGCAGCG
Organism: uncultured Chloroflexia bacterium; assembly: GCA_963791025.1. GTDB lineage: Bacteria > Chloroflexota > Anaerolineae > Anaerolineales > Anaerolineaceae > DSYU01. Next base: position 411,973 of record CAWBQF010000003.1, read on the forward strand.
TGGTGGTCGTCGCCACCGAAGGCGATCAGCGCGCCAAAGAACTCGCCGATTATGTCCTGTGGGTGCCCGAAGTCCCGTGGATGCTCAGCCCCGTCCTGACCGTCATCCCCCTCCAGATTCTGGCTTACCACATTGCCTCGCTGCGCGGCCTCGACGTCGATCAGCCCCGCAACCTCGCCAAGAGTGTCACGGTCGAGTAAGCGGGCAGGGGAGTGAAATCTTAAATTGAGGACTTGTAATTAAGTCTGTCCCTGATTTTTGACGAAATTAAGTTTGTCCCAAAAGCCTTAAAAATTTCGGCAGATATATGGTTCTCAGGCGTAAATAAGGAAAAAAGTTCGGAATAGCGTCTCTTTGGTATCCAGAGAGACGCTATTTAATTTTATAAAACTGTTAAAAACTACAAAAAATGATGTTTTGTAATTAAGATTGTCCCAATTGTATAGAGAAAATAATGTTGGTAACTGTGGAAAGTTGGTAACTGGAGCCGAAAGTCGGTAACTAAATAAATCGCAAGGTGAAAACTGCATCCATTACTCTGGTTAACCTGCGGGTTTCATGATGCGATTGGTTTAGAATTACAAAAAGACGAGTCGTACTATAATGAAACCTTTAGTACGACTTGTTTTTTTATTATGGTATTGGAGTTTAATAATTAAGTCCTAAAATTCAAGTGATGATTTAAAATAAAGTCGGTTCCTGATAACAATACCTTCGCCATTGTGCCAAGAAAAGTCCGAGATATAGGGAAAGGAGATGAAGAAAGCGTAGCAAATCCTAGAAATATGTCAATGTTGTCCAATGGGTGCGAGCCGAGTATCACGGCGGAGCTCAAATCCCATCTGATCAAAGCCTAGCCAGCAGGTCAGTAGTGAGACTCACGTGCAAAACCAGTAATGGAAGTACGGAACTGAGTGGAGCAAGAACGCAGGCCGTGTGATAGAACCCCGAAATAGTATATGGTCGTGGACTAAGGATAACCGGGAAAGGAAACCGGGAAAAGCCGACGTTGTTGGCGAAACGGAAGGCAGCAGTCCTGAAAGCGAAATGGCGAGCGAGCAGGACACCACCGGGGTCTGAGAGCAGGGCATACGTTCAAAGGGACAACGCGGAAACTTGGGAGAGCCATTTGCCTCCCCCCAGGAGCGCCAGAAGAGCAAGGGTACTGGCTGACCAAGAGCCTTGGTGTCATAGGGTGGCTTCCAACCGATATGACAAGCCGGAAACGGGACACAAAGGAAAGGGAGCAGGTCAGGGTATCGGGGAACGACAGCGAAAAGCGAAGTGAACCGAGACGGGCAAATGGCAGTCGTAGCGGAGCATAGTACCGATGATCAGGCATAAGACCGGATCGAGAAGGTGGGGAACTAAGACCCAAAGGACCCACTGGAGGGAAGGCGAAGCCGGGCATAACGTTCAGTTGGAAGGAAAGACGAGAGATACAATGGGATCACAAATCGTCTCAACAAAACTTCAACGGATTGCAGAGCAAGCAGCCAATGAGCCAGACAAAGTATTCACCAACCTGATGAATTTGGTGGATGAGGACTTCCTGAAGGAGGCCTACCAGAAGATCAAAAAGGATGCGGCACCAGGGCTGGACGGGATAACCGCCCGGCAATACGGTGAGAAGCTGGAAGAGAACCTCCAAAACTTGTTCGAACGAATGCGAACGGGACGCTATCGCGCCCCGGCCGTGAAGCGCATTTGGTTGGAGAAGGAAGACGGAAGAAAGCGACCGATCGGTATCCCGGAAATCGAAGACAAGATCGTGCAAAGAGCCGTGAGCATGTTGTTGGGAGCGGTGTACGAGCAGGATTTTTATGACTTTTCACACGGGTTCCGAGCGGGGCATAGCCCCCACCAGGCAGTGAAAGAAATCTGGAAGCAGTGCATGGGAATGAACATTGGATGGATCATTGACGCAGATGTGAGTGGATTTTTCGACAACCTGGACCATTCCCTGTTACAAGACATCATCAAACAGCGGGTGAACGACGGGAGCTTGTTACGCTATATCGGGAAATGGCTAAATGCGGGGATCGTGGATGGGAAGAGCCTCAGTTACCCTGAGACAGGCACCCCACAAGGTGGCGTAGTTTCACCAATACTGGGGAATATCTTCCTCCATCATGTGCTGGATGAATGGTTTGTGAAAGAAGTACAGCCTCGGATGAAAGGGCGCTGCTTCTTATGCCGATTCGCGGATGATTTTATCATCGGTTTCGAACGAGAAGAGGACGCCCAACGGGTGATGGAAGTTCTGCCCAAGCGGTTTACCCGCTATAAGCTGACGATCCACCCGGAGAAGACCCGGTTGGTTGCATTCAAAAAGCCAAATGCCCAGCAAGCCGCCGGTAAGGGCGAAGACACCTTTGATTTCTTGGGGTTCACCCATTACTGGGGAAAATCTCGGCGGAACAACTGGGTGATCAAACGCAAGACAGCCGCAAAACGGCTGCGCCGCTCCATGAGAAATGTCTGGGATTGGTGTCAGAAGAACCGCCATTTGCCACTACGAGAGCAGTATCGCATGTTGTGTTTGAAGCTGAAAGGACACTATCAATACTATGGCATCCGAGGAAACTTCATGATGCTATGGGTGCTCTATAGAAGGGCTGAAAACGCATGGCGGTACTGGCTTAGTCACCGTAGTCGGAAAGGTGGCATACCTTGGGAGAAGTTCGATATGTTGAGAATACTGTACCCACTCCCGATGCCGAGAATTGTCCACGCCATCTAAAGCTTGCAGGGTAGCAAAGTTATGCGCCAGAGAGAAGTAAACTCTGGTTACCGAAGAACCGGATGAGTGAATTGCTCACGTCCGGGTCTGTGGGGGGAGCGGACGGGTAACCGCCGCTCCTACCCGGCAAAGTAGGCTGAAGTAAAGGGGCTTCTGTAGTAGAGTTGAGTTTACCAAGACATCAGCTCAGGAACTACAAAAGCCCACAATGGACATTTTAGCACTTTTACAACCGATTGAAGATAGTTTATCCAAAGCAACACTCCGTCAAATGAGCCGGATCATCATAGCAATGCTGGCGATGACTGGGCGGGTGACGATGTTAGGGCTTTCACGCTGGGCTGAAGACGGTGGCAGTTACCGAACGATTCAACGCTTTTACATGACCGCTATTCCCTGGGCGCAGGTGTTTTGGTTGTTCTTTCGCCAACACCTGTTTCGACAGGAAGCGGTCTACATCCTGGCAGGGGACGAAACCGTCGTCAGCAAAGCCGGGAAGAAAACCTACGGGCTGGACCGTTTTTTCTCGGGGTTGCAGCAAAAGGTGATCCCCAGTTTATCATTCTTTGTGTTCTCGTTGGTCAGCGTCAAGGAGCGACGTTCGTATCCGGTATGCGTCGAGCAAACAGTGCGCAACGAAGCAGAAAAAGCAGCCTGCAAAGCCAAGCAAGCGGCGAAAAAAGTCAAACCGATTGGACCGAAACGCAAACCGGGACGCCCGAAAGGCAGCAAAAACAAAGACAAGACGGAAGTCGCGCTCAACCCAGAGTTGTTACGGATCCAAACGATGCTCAAAGCATTGCTTTTACGGATCGGTACGTCACTCCACCCCGTCTATCTGGCCCTGGATGGTCATTTTGGCAACTATCCTGCGTTTCAAATGGTGCGTCAGTGCGAATTGCACTTGATTTCCAAAATGCGTGGGGATGCAGCACTTTACTTCCCGTGGGACGGAGAAGGTCGCAAGTGCAAATATGGCAAGCGGGTGGATTATGCGCACCTCCCAGAGCAGTATCTTCAATCCAGCGTGGTGGAAGACGGCTTTCAGACTTGCACGTACCAGGCCCAGCTTTTGCATAAGGATTTTCCGGTGCCGCTCAACGTGGTGATCATCGTCAAAAAGAACCTTGCCACCCAGGCCTGGGGTCACGTCATTCTGTTCAGCAGTGATCTCAAGCTTTCGAGCGAGAATTTGGTCGATTATTATTCTTTGCGGTTCCAAATTGAGTTCAATTTTCGGGACGCGAAACAGTTCTGGGGATTAGAGGATTTTATGAATGTCAAATCGACTGCCGTGACCAATGCCGCCAACTTATCGTTGTTCATGGTCAACCTGTCTCAACTGTTACTGTGCGATTTTCAAAAAACCAATCCTCATTTTGGGATTCTGGACCTCAAATCATATTACCGAGGCTGCCGTTATGCGACCGAGTGTGTTTCATAAAATAAAAACCGGCCAAAAGATCAAGAAATTCATTTTGAAAAACCGACCATCTGTGTCCGAATTCCGGTATCCTATTGAGAGTTACCAAAGTTGCTTAAGGGCCAGGTTGGCATGATGAAACAAACCCAACAAGATATCGGGGCGTTTACGCAGCCGGGCAAATCCACGATTAAGATGCTGACGGATCTCAGCTTTGGAGGTAAAGATGGCATTCTGCAAGGCGCGCTTGACATTGCCATGACAATACTCTTCCGGATTGACTTCCGGCGCATAGGCGGGCAAATACTCCTGATGCAGGTCCGTATGATTGGCCAGATAGGTCTGCACGATTTTGGCCCGATGGACGGGCGAACGGTCCCAAATCACGAGGATGGGGCGACGAATGTGACGTCGGAAATGCTCCAGGCCAGCGATCAGTTTTTTGGCATTGACCGATCCATCAAAATGGCGTTTGAAGATGCTCCCCGAAATCGTCAGCCCAACCATCGTCGACGTCTCGCGGCGATACTTGCCGATGCGTTTGAAACAGGGTGTTTGGCCGCGGGGCGCCCAGGTAAAGCTGACCGGTTCGGTGTAGGACATGCCAAACTCGTCCTCAAACACGATTTCTGCGCCGATGCGCCGCGCTTTTTTTATACGCGGCCAATCCCGGCGCAGCCAGGCCTGGATCAATTCTTCATCCCGTTCTATCGCCCGCGAATCGGGCTTTTGGACGCTCCAACCCAGCTTGTGCAGTAAACGGCTAATGTACTTCCGATGATATTCCACCCCAAATTCCTGTTCGATCACCTGCCTCACTCTGGCTTGCGTCCACTGCTCGGTGGGAAAACCAGCCGCAACAGCGCCTGCTTCCAGTTTTTTTACCAAGGTTTGCTTAGCTGCCTGATCCAACTTCGCTGGTCGTCCACTTGCCTGACGGGGCTGCAGCGCTTCGGGACCTCCTTGATCCAGTTTTTTCTTCCATTGGCTGACCGCGGCTTCACTCACCCCCAGTTCCCGGGCGATCTGCGCTTGGGGCATGTCTCCCTTTTGCAGCAGGTCGACTCCTTCCTGTCGCCGTTCAGCCATTTGTTCTCTCGTCAAGTGCTTTGGTCGCCATACCATGCCCCCTATCATACCTTAACTGATTTACGTATATGTCAATAAGGGCAAACCAAAGGGGTACCGGAGGATAGGAGATGAAACAGGTGGAAGACTACGAAGCCATCCGGCGAGCCTACTTTATCGAACACAAAAGCATCCGCGCGATTCATCGCGAACTGGGGTACGACCGGGACACGATCCGCAAAGCGATCACAAACGCCGCGCCGGAGCCGTATCAGCTCAAGCAGCCACGGCCTGCGCCGGTGTTAGGACCTTACAAAACGAATATAGACCAATTACTGGAAGAAAGCGACCGACAGCCCCGCAAACAACGCTACACCGCACACCGCATATACGAGTTGCTGCAGGCGCAAGGGTATCCGGGCAGCGAGGGGGCAGTGCATAACTACGTCAGCCAGCAGCGCAAGCAGCGGAAAGGCAAAAAGAATGCCTACCTGCCGCTCGAGTTTGACCCGGGGATGGATGCCCAGGTGGACTGGATGGAGGTGACCGTGATCCTGGCCGGAAAGCGGGTGAAGGTACAGGTCTTTGTCCTGCGCCTGAATTACTCGCGGGTGCGCTTTGCCATGGCGTTTCCCTTTCAAAAGCAGGAAGCGTTTTTCGAAGGGCATAACTGCGCATTTCACTTCATTGGCGGAATTCCACGCCGGATCACCTACGACAACCTGAAAACAGCGGTGTTCCGCATTCTGGAAGGGCGTAACCGGCAGGAGCAGGAAGCGTTCAAACGCTTCCGCAGCTACTACCTGTTCGAGAGCAACTACTGCAACCCGGCCCAGGGGCATGAAAAAGGCGGGGTGGAGAACGATGTCGGCTATCTGCAGCGGAACTTCTTCACCCCCATGCTGGAAGTTGACTCGTTCGAGGAACTGAACCAGATCCTGCTGGAACGCTGCCAGCGGGATGTCCAGCGGCGCGTGCGTGGCAAAACGGAGACGGTGGCGCAACTGTGGGACCAGGAAAAAGCGTTGTTTCTCCCGCTGCCCGGCAAAGTCTTCGCGGCCTGCACCAAACATCTGATTCACCCCAACGGCTACAGCCAGGTCGATTTTGACAACAACCGCTACTCTGTGCCGGTGGAGCGGCGCAACCAACCCCTGGTGCTGGAAGCCTACCCGTTTCGGGTAAGGATCCTGTCGGTGGAGGGTGCGGTGGCCGAACATGCGCGCTGCTTTGGCCAGGAACAAGATATCATCGATCCGCTGCATTACCTGCCGCTGTTGGAAGAACGTCCCGGTGCTTTTGAGCATGCCATTCCCGTTCGCCGCTGGCGGACCGCCTGGCCGCCCGCCTACGAAGAGCTGCTGGCACAACTGCGGCAGCGCTGGCCGGAAGGACGCGGGGTGCGCGAGTTTGTGGCCGTTCTCAAACTGCACAGTACCTATCCAGCAAGAGATGTGGAACGGGCTGTGCAGCAGGCGGTGGCCCTGGGGGCCAGTCACCTGGACGGGGTACAGTTATGCTTGCGGCAGTTGCTCGAGGATCACCAGGTGCTGCCCAGCCTGCCCCTGAGCAACCATTCCCGGCTGGCTGGCGTGGGGCAGCAGCCGGTCAATCTGCAGCAGTACGACCAACTGCTGGGTGGGAAGTAGCCATGGAAAGCAATGCGTTGCTCGATACCTACCTGCGCCAGCTCCGGCTGCCCACCTTTCTCAAAAATTACCCCACCTTTGCCACCGATGCGGCCCGCAACAACCAGGATTTTGTCCGTTTCCTGCTGGCACTGGCGGAACAGGAGGTGAACCAGCGCGAAAGCAATGTCTTGCTCCAGCGCATCAAGGCGGCACGCTTCCCGCTGTTGAAGGAACTGGCCGATTTTGACTTTTCGGCCGTTCCGGCGCTCAACAAAGCCATGATCCTGGATCTGGCGCGGGGCGAGTACCTGCAGAACCGCGAGTCACTGATCTTCATTGGGAACCCGGGACTAGGGAAAACGCACCTGGCTACCGGATTGGCCTTAGCTGCGTGCCAACAGGGCCGCAAAGTGCGTTTCTGGACCACCGCAGGGCTGGTCAATGAACTGCTGCAGGCTCAAGATGAACACCGCCTCAACCGCTTCATTGCCGCTACCCTGCGCCTCGACCTGGTGGTTCTCGATGAACTGGGCTTTATCCCCTTTTCCGCTACCGGCGCGCAGGCCCTGTTTACCCTGTGTTCCGAACTCTACGAACGGGTTTCGATGATTGTGACCACCAACCTCAAGTTTGCCGACTGGGTACAGATCTTTGGCGATGAGCGTTTGACGGCCGCGCTGCTCGATCGCCTGACGCACCACGCGCACATTCTCGAATTGCTCGGCAAGTCGTTTCGCTTTCGCCAGCGGATGCAGGGCGGCAAAGGTGGCTGAGCTACCGGGTGGTGTCTTCCCGAACCCTGCGCTCGGTTTATCGCTTTTGGGCTACTGGCAGGGCGGAAAACACAGAGGGCAGAAAGACCTTCGCCTTTCTGCCCTGCCATGTAGCCGCTCCGCGGCGCTCAAGTCGCTCCGCAGCGTTGCTCTATCCTCCGCGTGAGCCTGCTCAGTGTAGCATGTTGCTGCTCGGATGAAAACAGGTCGGTTTTTTGAAGTGAAACTGGTCGGTTTTTCAATGTTAATTTCTTTGACACGTTTGCCCAGATGGTCGGTTTTCTAATGTTAAAGTGGTCGGTTTTTTCATTGACAAAAACAACCGAGTTGCTGAAAATACTTCCGGAAAAACCCGATGGTATTTTAGTTGCACAACTTTTTCGCAATCTCGCCGCTTTAGGCAGCATTCATGTCGATAATTCGCCGGTTTCTTCAGCTTGATTGGCGAAGGTATTGAAATAATCAACAACATTTCTGTATAGAAAGAGGTAAGTTAGAAAGTATGCTTGCTCTTCGTTATTAAGTTCAAATCGATCATCAACCAATTTAGCAAATTGCCAAAATCCATCTTCCATAAATGGTATAAGGATGTTCTCATTTTTAACATGGAAAAATAGTTTTGTTATATATCCTTTTGTCAATTCTTCTGTTCTCGAAACTGAACTTCTTTGTAATTCATCTGATAAGAGTAATGAACGTCCAAAATATGTACTATTTTCAATTAAACATTCAACCCCAATTAAGTTACAAGGATCAACATAAATAACTTGTGAAGTATCACTTATAAAATTTTTTGCCATCTGAACTAATTCGATATCGTTTAATAACTCTGGTAGTTTTTCTATTACCTTATTATCAAAGTTCTCTCGCGTTGCTAAAAAAGGAGAATTGATTTTCGAATAGTGAGTTTTCAAGCGCCCAAAATCAGACATTGACATTCTTATATAGGAATTGCTTGAATAATCAGTTTCTAAAGTAACATAAGCACCATTTGATGAAACAACTTGATAACTGATTTCTATTGCTTTGTTGTGAGAGCCATGTATTCTTTTACAAATTTTTCCTTCATCAAAGGTAACCATTTCAAAACTATAACCAAAGAGTTCAAGCGTTGTATAATACTCTTTTTCATAGTCTGGATCAAAGTACCAGATTCCATTCAAAACAACATGCTCTAACTGTTTATCTTCTTCAAACTGCTGTTGTACAGGATCATTTATCTCAGCTCTGAAGGTTTTTTTCGTTTCCTTTGATCAATTGTATATATCAATACTGAGTGGAACTTGTCTTGAAGATGTTCATTTTCACCAAAGTTCAGTCGAAGCCATAATTTATCATCAGTTTCTGTCATTTTACCAAAATCAACATCTAAGAAAGCGTCTGAAAACTAGACAAAGAAGAAGCAGTCGGGCAAACTTGCCTGATGACCAAACCAAAACAAGCTTACCCGACTGATCTGAATGATACCGAATGGAAGATTGTAATGCAATACCTGCCACCCGAAGCGACTACCGGCCGACCGCGTGAACATGGCTGGCGTGCCATTCTCAATGGGATCTTTTATCTCCTGCGCACTGGCGGTTCGTGGCGCATGATGCCGCACGATCTGCCTCCGTGGAAAACGGTTTACCACTACTTTCGCTTGTGGCGCAAGGATGGTACCTGGGAAGCGCTGAACACGGCTTTGCGCACAGAAGTGCGGATCCAACAAGGTAAGGAACCCGAACCCAGTGCTGCGATTATCGATAGCCAATCGGTCAAAACCGCCGAAGGCGGAGAAGAACGCGGTTATGATGCGGGAAAGAAGGTGACCGGTCGAAAACGACATATTTTAGTTGACACCCTGGGATTGGTTCTGCTGGTGGTGGTCACCGCCGGTAATGTCCAGGATCGGGATGGGGCCAAGTTGCTGTTGCAGGCGCTGGTAGACCGCATTATCGGTTGGTGCCGTTTGCAGGTCTTCTGGGCCGATGGTGGCTACCGCGGTGGGCTGATTGACTGGGTCAAGCGCAGCTTTGGCTGGACCTTGCAGATAGTGGAAAAGCTGGGCGACCAGGTCGGTTTTCAAGTACTGCCCAAACGCTGGATTGTGGAGCGCACCTTTTCCTGGCTTAACCGCCCACGACGCTTGGGCAAGGATTATGAGCGCTTGCCGGAGACCAGCGAAGCCTTTATCTACGTTGCCATGATCCGTTTGATGCTCAGACGCTTGGCCATTTCTCATGCTTGAGTTTTCAGACGCTTTCTAAGAAAAATTGAGTTTTCCAAAAGTTGCTGCCCTTTTTTATTTTTTCAATCTTCTCTAGTTCAATTAGAGAAGGAATCTTATTAGACTTGTGGTGAAATAGCACGATAACAACCAAAGAGAGAAAGGGCCAATCAAAAGGCTATGCGAGCGCGGCGTAGGTTTTGAGCGGTTTGACCTCAATTCTCCGATTGACTAAACCGGCGACAATCCGGACCAAGCGGCCATGCCCCTTGCGACTGTGGCGAAATACCTGGGCTAACACCTGGAAGTGGTTCATCTGAGCCAGGGCATGTTCGACGAGAATGCGATAAGCAGAAAGCAAACGGTTGTAGGCTTTTTGATCTTCCTCCAAAGGATGATTGCGACGGGCCTTAAAGGGCAAAGTCAACCGCAGCTGCGGGTAATCGTTCTGGATGCCATCATACCCTTTATCCAACATCGCTTCTTCTCCATCGGCCAGTTGATCTAGCAGCTTGCTCTGGCGCAGGAGGGTGATGTCGTGATAGCTGCCCCTAGGAACACTCTCTGACACCGCTTCGATGTGTCCATCGGGTCGGACGGCAATCTGGCTTTTGAGGGTATGAGCCTTCTTCTTGCCAGAGTAGTAGGGGCGCTGCTCGGATTGCCCTGATCCGCCTTTGGGGGTCTTGGGCCGTTGGATGCGCTGTTCCTTGGCATCGATCACCAAACCCACCTGGGGAAAGGCTTCCATCACCGCCTCCGGGGTGTGTAACTTCCGCCGATCCGGCGAGGGGTGATCGAAGGTGAAACCGGTCATCGTATCCAGGGTTGCCAGGATGGCTTTCAGGTTGTCCTCGATGTTGGTCTTGTCCAACTCATAGAAGAAGCCCAGCACTTCGTAAGTGGTGTAGGCTTTCAACCAGAACAAGGTCATCAGCAATCGGTCCCGCAGATCATACTTCGCTTTCCGCCCACCGCCATAGGCCCGTTGGCGTGGTTTCCCACTGTACTGCGCCTGGGTTGCTTGCTCCAGCCGCTCCCGATGCGCTTCAGCAAACGCTTTGTACAGTTCCTCAAAGGCTTCCAAACTCATGCCAGTGATGCTTTTTGCCGCTTGCGGATGGGCTTTCAGTTTCTGGTAGGTGATCATGCCTGGTAGTATAGCCCGTTTCTCTCTATTTCACCACAAGTCTATTATTATGATCAGTTTCTATTGATGTGGATACGCCAAAATTGATAAGTTTTTCAGATGTAATAACAAAAGATCTGGAAACGGGTTTCCCCATGAATGGCCTATAGAAGCCACAGGTGCAAAAAACAATGGTCTCTTCATCTTTCATACTTGATGAAACAAAGGTATTTACTGCAGGAGGAAGATCAGTAAGACCTATTTCATTTATCTTGTTTATTTCTAAACCAACTTCAATGTTTCCCACTTTTCCCCCTTGTTTATTAGTAATTCTAAGCTTCAACTACAATAGGATCACAATCTAATTTATTCACCTGAATCCAGGATTCACATTCTTTTTACAACAAAACATAAATATCTGATGTTGAAAGCGTGCTAGCCACCTGACAGTTTAACAAAAGAAAAGTTGATCGGCAACGGAACTGCGGTATAAGTAGTTCTTACCACAGAAAAACCCAACCGGAGGGGTTCCATGCCGATCAACACACTCTATCATACCTGGATTCAACGAATTCGGGAACTGCGCTGCGAGCAACGCATCACGCAAATTCGCGGTTTCGTCTGGCTGATGGTCGGGATTTACCAAAGCCGTTCGGTCAATTTGAGCCGGGTGGCGGGCAAGATCCCTGGACAGGCGAAACTGGTCAGTGTCACGCGGCGTTTGAGCCGCCTGTTGGCCAATCCGGCGATTGTCGCGCGGGATTGGTATGAACCAATTGCGCGAGAATGGCTGGAAAGTCAGGCCAGGAACGGGCAACAGATCCGCTTGATTGTGGATGGCAGCAAAGTGGGTTTTGCGCATCAATTGTTGATCATCAGTTTGGCGTATCGGCGGCGCGCCATCCCGATTGCCTGGACGTGGGTCGGATATGTGCGCGGGCATAGTAACGCAACGACCCAATTGGATCTGTTGACCTATGTGCGCAGCTTGTTGCCGCAAGGTTTTGCGGTGCTGCTGGTGGGCGATAGCGAATTTGGGCCGGTGGAAGTGCTCAAACAACTGGATCAATGGGGTTGGGATTACGTTTTGCGCCAAAAAACCTCGGTGCATGTCTGTTTGGCGCGGGAAACTGAATGGCATGACTTGGGCAGTTGGGTGAAAAAGGCGGGTCAGAGCCGCTGGTTGGGAAAGGGTTGGCTGACCGAGAGCGAAATCTATCCCGTCAACCTGTTGGTACATTGGGCTGTTGGCGAAGAGCAGCCCTGGTGTTTGGTGACCAATTTGCCGGATCGAGCGCTGACCCTCAAAGCGTATGGCCGCAGAATGTGGATTGAAGAAATGTTTGGCGACCTCAAAAGACATGGTTTTGATTTGGAAAGTACCATGCTGCAGCATGCCGAGCGCCTCTCCTGCCTGACCCTGGCCGTGGTTTTGTTGTATGTTTGGTCGGTGTCGACCGGCGCTCGCACCATCCATGAAGGCCGCAGACATCTGGTCGACCGGAAAGATCGCCGAGATTTGTCTATTTTTCAAATTGGTTTGCGCTTTATTGATCGCCAATTGATCAACGCCCTTCCGATTTGCCTTTCGTTGTGTACCTACCTGTGATTTCTCAAACTGTCAGGTGGCTAGTAAGCATTTTGGCTTTGTCAAATAAACATGCTAGAGAGCTTTAATTATATACAGAATTTGTGGTTTGCCCAGTTAACAATCTCCTCTTTCACATTCTTCTACTTCCAATAAGTTCGCCGATCGCCTACCCTTGCAACTTTCCACGCCTCGCTGCGTATATCTACATGAAACAGTACAATAAACGCAACAACTCACTAGAAAATAGTCGCTGCCAGTCAGCGAAAGGAGAAAATCATGAGTCCCAGAAATACATTACGTCGTTCGCGCAGCAATCGCGTGCTTGCCGGTGTGTGCGGTGGTCTAGGCGAGTTTTTCGGCCTCAGCGCGTTCTGGTTCCGGCTCCTCTTCATCATCCTCTCTCTACCCGGTGGCCTGCCCGGCATCCTGCCCTACATCGTCCTGTGGCTGATCATTCCACCCGAGCGCAGATACTAACCCCCTCGCATCAATAACGGCAGACAGGTGTCCCCTTGGGCGCCTGTCTGCCGTTTCCCTTTCCTTGTGGTTCTCGGTATAATCTTCGTATGCCAAACGAAAAACGAAAACCAGTGCGAATGTTTGCCCCTGCCATACTGATCCTACTACTGCTGCTGCCCTTCTCTTCTGCGGCTGGACAGTCCACCCCGCCCAATTCCATCTGGCTGCCCATCGTCTCTGGGGGCTCTCTCAGCGCCAACGCCGTCCATCAAGGCATTGCCACTTATTACGATGCAACCGGCGCCGGTTCCTGCCTGTTTGGCGCCTCTCCCTCCGACCTGATGGTCGCCGCCATGAACGCCGCTGAGTACGACCATGCCGCCACCTGCGGAGCTTACGTCCAGGTCAAAGGCCCCAAAGGCAGCGCCATGGTGCGCATTGTCGATCTCTGCCCCGGTTGCCAGGCCGGTCACCTCGACCTCAGCCGCGAGGCCTTTGCCCAAATCGCCGATCTTCCTCAGGGGCGCGTCCCTATCAGTTGGCAGATCGTCAGCCCCGCCCTTTCTGGCCCCATTGCCTACCACTTCAAAGATGGCAGCAATCAGTGGTGGATCGCTGTGCAGATCCGCAACCATCGTAACCCCATCGCCAGCCTCGAATACCGTGCTTCAAACGGTAAATGGGTCAGCCTCCCCCGCGAAGACTATAACTACTTCATCATTAACCTTTCCCCCGACCATGATCCTGGCCCCTACACCTTCCGGGTCACCGACTGGTACGGCAATGTTCTGGTAGATAGCGGCATTCCGTTGGTTGTGAACGGTTCTGTAAACGGTTCAGCACAGTTTCCGCCCGGCCCGTAAGGCGCGCGCTCAAACCACATTCAAATCCATCGGGTTTGGCAGCAGCAGCACCTTACCCTTCGTATTGCGCTCTTCCATATAGATCTGTGCCGCCGCGGATTCTTCCAGCGGGAAGGTCTGGTCAATTCGCACCTGGAGTTCTCCCGATCCAATCCACTCAAACAGGTCCCGCGCTCGCCACAGCAGCTCTTCCCGTGTCAGGGTATAGTGTCCGAGCGAAGGCCGCGTTAGAAACAGCGAGCCTTTCTGGTTCAAGATCTGCGGGTTGATCGGTTCCACCGGGCCGCTGGCCTGCCCAAACAGCACCAGGTAGCCCCGCGGCTTTAGCACATTCAGGTCCTTCGCAAAGGTCGCCTTCCCGACCCCGTCATACGCCACATCCACCCCTTTCGCGCCGGTCAGCCGCATCACTCCCGTCTCAAAATCCTCCTGGCTGTACAAAATCACATCATCCGCCCCCAGGCTGCGCGCCAGTTCCGCCTTTTCCTCTGTAGACACCGTCGCGATGATCTGCGCCCCGCGCTTCTTCGCAATCTGCACCAGCAGTTGCCCCACGCCGCCCGCCGCTGCATGGATCAGGGCGGTATCGCCCGGCTCAATCGGGTAGGTGGACAGTGCCAGGTAGTGCGCCGTCATGCCTTGCAGCAGCACCGCCGCCGCCTGCTCCAGGGTAATATCGGAGGGCACCGGTACCAGTCTTTCCGCCGCCGCAATCGCATAATCTGCGTAACCACCTTGTCCGCTGGCTGTCGCCACCCGGTCGCCAACCTGCAAGCCGGTCACCCCCTGGCCCAGCGCGTCCACCGTCCCCGCGAATTCCCCCCCCGCGACAAACGGCAGCGGGCTGGGGTAAAGGCCTTTGCGATGGTAAATCTCGACAAAGTTTAAGCCCGTCGCCTGAACCTTCACCCGTACTTCCCCCGCTTTCGGTTCGGGCATCGGAATATCTTCGTAAACCAGCTTGCTGGCGTCGCCATATTCATGTATTTGGACTGCTTTCATTGATATGCTCCCTTGCGATCGATAATTTCCGCCTTTTGCCTTACGCTATAGGAATTATATCCATTCCTGTTCGTTAGAATTTAGCCCTCCTTGCTTTCTGTTTTCGGCTGGGTCCGGTCGACCAACCGGTTTGTGATCTGTACACCTGTCAGGTACGCTGCATGTGCCATCACATGTGCCGAGATAGGGGTGGTCAGGAATAGGAAGGTGAAGATCAGCAAGCTCCGCCCAATAATCCCCCACACGCCTGTCAGCGCCGCAGCAAACAGAATCGGCACGGTCCCGTAAAACGCGCTCTTGCTTGCGGCGTGCAGGCTGGTATACAGGCTCGCCAGCCAGAACATCCCATATACAGCAATCGTGAGTACTACCAGACCGAAGATCACTGCTGCATCCGCCAGATACATCACCCACGAATCATTCACGGAAAAGTTTCCTTTCCCCGTAGTAACGCGCCGCTGCCAGCGTAGCCGCAAAGGAAATCAGGCTGAGCAGCAGGGCCGCGTCCATGTAATACGGGCTGCGTTCGCGGATGGCGTACAGCGTCAGAAAGCCAACCAGGATCATGCTGAGTGTGTCCAGCGCCAGCAGCCGGTTAAGCAGCGTGCTGGCACGAATCACCTGCGCAATGCAAGCCCCGGTCAGCAGGGCGATCCAGATAAAGGCGATATTCAGTACAATCGGGTGCATCTTCCCTCTCTTTTTGACTTTAGCATGTATAAGCCAGCCCCATTTTCAGGGAAAGACCTTGCGTTGATACTTTTGATAGAAGGTTTGCATGTTCTGGCGCAGTTTCACCGGATCGCTCGAGTTGATGTAGTGAAAGCGCATGAGCCGGTGTTCCCAATCTATATCGAGCAAAACCGAGCCAGGGGAGAGTGTATTGACCAGTGTAGAGACAGCCACGCCGGTTTTCGTGCGGGCTTCAAAGGGCACAGTGACAAGCCCTGGGCGTATATTGGGCTTGAGGTGCAGCGACACCAGGATCATCCTCCATGTGCCCTGCGTGATCTGCACCAGCACAGCGCCCACGAACGGCCAAAATGCCAGCACTCGCGTGAAGAATCCAGGGACCTCAGCCGAAGGAGAAGTCTTCGAACACAAAGGACCGGAATAGCAAGATCAGCCCCAGTGAGATGAATGCTCCCACCAGAAAGTCAAGCGCGGTCAGTCGCTCGAGCACGAAGACATACACCAGTATCAGCAGGATGAGGGGTAAAATCCAATGGGTGAGAGAACGCATTACGGCACCTTCTGCAAAATCGCCATTGCGGCTTGCTGTGTAAAGTAGATCAGGGGGTGCGGCCACAGTCCGGCTGCCAGAATCAGGCAAGCAAAAGCCATGACCCAGATCCGTTGGATAAAGGGGCTTTCGGCTTGTTTGTTGCTCACGCCAGTCGTTTTCTTCCAGAAGGTGTGCTGGTAGGCCTGGAACATGTAGATGAAGGATAGACTGCTTCCGATGAAGATCAGCAAAATCAGGGCGATGCGCTGCGACGGACTGGCGATGGCTGCCCGAAACAGCGAGGCCTTACCGAAAAACCCGGGCGCAGGCGGCAGCCCGGTTACACTAAATGCGCCGATCAGAAAGGCTGCGCTTACCAGCCAGCCTGTCAGCCCAGTGGATAGGAACAGTAAGGTTTTGTTGATCGCGTTCATAAAAGCATACAGCACCGCAGCGGCAATCCCAACCGGTCCACCGATTGTGATCGCCAACAGAATATACCCGGCCTGGCTGATGGATGAGTACGCCAGCACTTCACGGTTATCTTTGCGTGCAATGGCCTGTGTTCCGCCATATAGAATGCTAAATGTGCTTAGCAGCACCAGCACCAGGGCTGCATAGTGAACCTCATTGGCAAAAATGTCGGCTCCGAAGCGCAGTAAACCGTAGCTGCCTATATTCGCCAGCACCCCGCTCAAGATCGCCGCGATCACCGGGCGCACGCCGCGATAGACAGTCGGCAGCCAGAAGTGAAATGGAAACAACCCCAGCTTAAGCCCAAAGGCCACAAACACCATGCTGGCAATCAGAATGACCGAGGCTGGGTCAGCCTGGCGAATGCGTTCTGATACGAAGCTCATCTCTAGTGTGCCAGTAACCCGATAGATCGCCACCACCGCGCCTAAGAAAATGGCTGAACCGATCAGGTTTACCACCGTAAAGTTGAAAGCATTGCGCAATTCCTGGGGGCCTTTCCCATAGGTAGATAAGACAAAGGATGCTGTCATCGAGACTTCAAAGAAGACATAAAAGTCGAACACATCCCCCGTCACAAACAGCCCATTCATCCCGGTTGCTAAGAATAAAATCAGAGCCGGGAAGGGGCGCTCATCAATTCCTCCCAGGTTTTCGTAAATCAGTGTTACGAGAAGCAGGCTGTTGGTCAGCACGGTGAAGGCTGCTCCCACTGCATCGGCTCGCAGGGTGATTCCGACTCCGCGCGGCCAGCCCCCAGTAACGATCACCATCTGCCCTTGCTGCAAAACCTGCACTGCCAGCCAGATCGACAGCCCAACACTAAGTGACAGCGCTACTACTGCCAGCCACCCTACCCGCTTTTTGCGTCCATCCAGAAATGCGAGAAGAATCGCGGAAAGCCAGTTTGTTAGTAAGGGTAGAACGAGCATTACTCCACCTTCTCTTCTTGCGCCAGATTTTGTTCAGTTTCTTTTTCGTTATGTTCTAACTGAAACTCATCCAGCGTATGGGTTACTTTGAAGACTTGATAGACCAGGATCAAGGCAAAGGTGGAAACGCCAAAGTTGATCACTACCGCGGTCAACACCAGGGCTTGAGCCAGTGGGTCGCTGGCGTTTTGTATCGATTCCAATGGGTAAATGGGCGCGACGCCTAAGGTTAACCCCGCCGAGACGATGAAGAGATTGACAGCATTCGATAGCAGCACAACCCCAATGATGGTGCGAATCAGGTCGCGTTTCAGCATCAGATAGAAACCACTCCCAAAGAGCAGGCCGATGACCAGGGACAGGAGGAAGATCATGAGGCGTCCTCTGATAAGATTTGCCCTATGTAGTCAATGGTATAAGTGACAAAACCAAACACGAGGAGATAAATTCCTGTATCGAACAGCAGTGAGGTATCCAACTGAAGACTGCCCAGATGCACGACTGGTTGACCGGCTTGAGGGAAGTAACTGAAGATAGGTTCTCCAAGTAGAAGGGGGAAAAAGGTGTCCACTAGCGCCAGCAACAGTCCAAATAGGGCAATGTAAAGTGAATAGCGAACAAAGCTCTGGTTCTTCAAACGGGAACTGCCAAATGCCAGGTACTCGATCAAGACTGCCGCAGCAGCAATAGAGCCCGCGCTAAAGCCATCTCCAACCGAGGCATAGCCTTTGAACAACACAGCAATTGAGACCACCAGGATGGGGAGGAACAGGAAGCGCGCGATCACTTGGGTGAGGTAGGAGTTCATTTCTTCTTCCATTCCAACAGTTTCGCAATCCCTAAGAGAGCAATCCCAATGACAGTTAACTCGCCCATCGTATCGAGACCACGAAAGTCAGATAGGATGACGGTAACAATATCTTTCGCATGAGCACTGAGGGCACGTTGGGCTTCATGGGTAGCCATGGTGTTTTCAGGGGAAACATGCGATAAGATCCCCCACGCAAAGAGAAAGGATAAGACGCCGGCGACAACGGCAGCCAGAGTATGCCAGTGGAAAAGGCGTTCAGGTTCTTGTTCTTTGCGGGCTTCTTGGAGGGCTTCCGTAGGGAACAAGGCCAGGATAGCGATAAACAAGATCGTGGATATGGTTCCAATCAACACCGTAACCAGGGTCACATCCGGCGCTCCGAAAAAGGAAAAAGTGGCAGATAAGGCAAAGCTGAGGCTGCCGAGAGCAAAAACCTAAGTCAGGTGGCTGCGGGGTTGAGAGACTGTCCATCCGGCGAATGCAGCCAGGATAACGGCGGTAAAGAGTGGAAGATTCTTCCATGATAAACTACCAAATCGATATAGGCCTTCCGTAGGGGTAAAGAAGAGACCTAATAACATGAGGATGCCTGAAGGAATGAGCAGGGTGATGAGACGCCCTGCGAGGCTGTCCGACTCGAATCTGTAGAGTTGATTTGAAAAGCTGTTTAGCCATTTCAGGAAGACCCGATACACTTTGTCTGGGCCAGCCTGGCTTCCGGCGTTCGCAAAATCCTTCACGCCACGCACCCAATAAGGCCGGGTAAGGATTACCAAAAAGCCAAGCAAAAAGACCAGCAGGGCCATGATCGTTTCTGACCGAAACTGTAGGGGATAGTGTAGGGGCGCCAGGGTGGCGGTGCTGTTGGTTTGGCGGATATGCTGTGCTGCGGTTTCGGCCAGGCGCGTAAAGGGTCCAGTAAAGATGCCACCGGCAAATACAAGAGCAGCAAAGAAAGCGACCGGCGCGACCAGGTCAGATGGAATGGCGTGATCTTCTTTCTGTTTGGGTCCTAGAAAGATTCCTTGCCAATATCGCCAGATATAAGCCAGGGTTAGGGTAGCACCCAGCACAGCAAAAGCCGCGTACGGCCAGCCGCGCTCCCAGGCGGTTCTAAAGAAGAGATCATCTTTAAAGTATCCGACGGTGAGCGGTAGACCAGCTAATGCGGCTGCATGAATACCCGTTGAGACGGCTAGCACAGGCTTAGACCGCCATAACCCGCCCAGGCGGGTGATGTCTTTTTCATCGTCAGTGGCTTCCATAACGGCGCCAGCCGATAGGAATAAGGCGCTCTTAATAAGTGCATGGGCCAGAACATAAAAGGAGACCGCGATATAAGCGCTCTGCGTGCCAAGCCCGAGCATGTAAACCATATAGCCATATTGCGCGATTGTAGAATAGGCCAGGATTCGCTTTAAAACATTTTGGGTCAGGGCCAGCAGAGAGGCGATGATCATAGAGAGCAGGCCAAACCCCAGGATCAAATCTAGAACAACTGTGTTTTGTACTATCAGAGGGTACATGCGCTGCATCAGGAGAACGCCAGCTGCGACCATGGCGGCTGAATGCAGGTAAGCAGAAACCGGGGTGGGGGCTTGCATGGCGCGCGGGAGCCAGATATGAAAGGGAACCTGCGCGCTTTTGGCGACCGCGGTGATCACGATGAGGATTAACGCGGCCTGGGTAACTGGTTCGATCGAAGCATTTGCTAACAAAACCGGGATTGAGAAGGTTTGGTATTGGCTGTAAAGAAGAAGCGCACTGATGAGAAGGAACACAGAAGTGATGCCGGTGACCAGCAGCGCCATCAGGGCCGCCTGTCGGGCTTCAGGTTTTTCGTGATCATAACCGATCAGCAGATAAGAGGCGACGGTGGTGAAGTCCCAGATGAAGAAAAAGAGTAGTAAATCTTGCGCCAGGGCCAGGCTGACCATCGAGGCCATAAAAAACAGCAGGAGCGCGAAGAAACGCGTTTTATCTTTCTGTGGCCGTTTCTCTCTTTCCAAATGAGCGTCGATATAACGAGAAGAGTAAAAAAGGATAACCAGTCCGACCCCATTGGCAAGAATGGCATAGAAGGCGCCCAGGCCGTCCATGTGAAAGCGGAGATATATATTCCATTCAGGCAGCCAGTTCAAATCGACCTGTGCGCCACCTTGCTGCCAAATGACTACCAGTATTCCAAAAGAGGCAGCGGCAACAGCAATACTGAGCGGCGCCACTACCTGAATATACTTTTGACCGACTACCATCACAGCCAATATTCCAAAGAAAAGCAGCAGTATGGGCGCAAGCAGGATCAATGAATGACTCTTCCCTTCTTCCCCCCGTATCAAACTAGGATCATGGAGATTACTTTTGTTTGGACAAATAAACAGATTACTTGTACATCATGCCTGATCCTTATTCAGTTTAGGTAGGGACCAGGACCTTCGGAATCAGGAATCTCCCCAAAAAAGGAGAGGACTTTCCCCACTTGATTCTGCTGTTTAAACATTGAGAGGTATGGTCTGATCTCCATACCTCTCAATGTTTTTTATCGTTTCTTTACTTCGGTTTGGCTTACTCGATTTTCCCGATCTCCTTGGTTACATCTGTAGGAGCATCATATTTCTTATCTGGAAGTGCTTTTAAAAGGTTAATGACGCGGTCGTCCGCGCCTTGATCCTTGGCTGTTTTGAGAAGATCCTGCTTTGAACAGGGGTAATCGATGCCGCCTAAAAACTTTTGTACCTGAACTGGGTTCACACTTTTTGGATTTTCATCTGCCATTGTAGTTTCCTCCCTTTGCGAAGCCTGCCGGTATCGATTCCGAGTGCCTCACAGGATCATTATAATTCTTGTGGCGAGAATCTTAGGGCGAATAATGTAAAACAAGACCCAGCCGTGTTACGGGCTGAGCCTTGTTTCAAGACAGTTTGGTTACTTACTATTTGATAAGGGTATAAACTGCCGCATGGGCAATTTCAAAATCCTGAGAGGTGATTCGCAGCCAGGCCTGATGTGGCCCTGTGCTTGCTCCCTTATTAGCGGACATAGTGATGGTGACAGTGATCAATTCATTCGAGTCTAAAGTAACTGTGGATGAACTGACGTTGTAAGCAATGCTGGCATCATCCGCCTCGATCGCTAAATTAAGCGTCAGCGCTGAGGCACTTAGATTCGACAGTGCTAAATCGAAAGTTTGTGTTTGTCCTGAGCCGGAGGGAATTGCCCCAAAGCTAATGCTTACTGGATCAAGCGCCACCTGAGCCTGTACAGCAGAAAGCAAATTCTCGCGTCCTGCACCAATGATGTTCACATCTGACACAGGATTGGCTTGTTGGTAGTCTTTCAAAACTCCCTGGTCTGCTGTGTTCACAATCGCTGATCGAACCTGTGCGGCTGTCCAGTCAGGGTGCTGCTGCCGGACGACGGCTGCTGAACCTGCCAGATGCGGCGTTGCCATCGATGTTCCACTGAAGAAGGCGAAACAAGGAGGTTCTTCGCAGTAAGCTGCTGGAATTGAACTCAAGACGTTAACCCCGGGAGCCACAACATCTGGTTTTACGCGGAATTTTACGTCTGTGGGGCCCTGGCTGCTGAAGCCCGCCATGATATCCCCATTGGCAGTCACCAGATACTGCTTATCAGCGCCAATCGTCGCGCTACTACCATCTTTATCGAGGAGAGTCTGTCCTGTGCTAAGGGCCACCATATATGCAGGAACAGTGGGCTGATCAGGTGTCCCATCGGATGCCATTGCGGTGGGATCGCCAGCGACGTTATTGGCGACCAAAACGGCAACCGCGCCAGCATTTTCGGCATTCAAAATCTTGGCAGAGAAGGTGCATGTGCCACGTGAGATCAGGGCAATTGTTCCAGTCAGGTCGACTGAGAGTGGGCTGCATGCTGTGCTCAATCCATTTGAGTTTCCTGTAACCACACTCAGTGGGGCCGTTAGGTCTGTATCCACTGTCGGAAAGTCACCTGCGGCAGCCCCATAAGTGTCGCCGTCTACAGTAACCGGAGCAGCTACAAAATGCGGTACTGTGCTTGCCCCAGCCGTTAAGGCGCGCTCTGCCATGCCGGGCGATTCAACTGTGTTATAGCCAGGGCCTGAATTCCCGACTGCCACAGCTACCACCATATTGGCTTCATCCAGGTTGTCTACTGCAATAGTCAGAAGATCCTGCGTGCCATGCGATCCGCCACCCAAACTCATATTGGCGACATCAAAGCCGTCAGCATAAGCGGCTTCCAATGCATTTAAGATATCTTCTGAACGAGCATTTGCTACGTCGCTTGGGAAAACGTTGTAGTTGCCCAGTAATGCGCGAGGCGCAACGCCAGAAATTCCATGAGGAATACTGACGCCGTCCACCACTACGGGCGTGTTGTAATTGCACGCCACAGTACCAGCAACATGCGTGCCGTGCGAGTCAATTGCTTCTGGAGTGTAGTGGCGGCTGGGGGTTTTGTTGTTAAAGACTTTGGCGGCGATCACTTTATTGTTGGTGAATCGTGTATCCCCCAGTTGATCTACATCAGGATAACTTGCATCATCGAAGCACAGATGAGCTACATCGATGCCACTGTCAACAATAGCCACTTTAATGCCTGCGCCAGCGGTAGCATCGCCGTTTGATTGATCCCATGCACTCACGGCACTTATCAGCGCCAAGTCTGGATCGGTGGTCTCATCTTGTGTAGGGGAATATAAACCTTCGTATTCCGCGCTTACAACCATCGGAGCACTGGCAATCTTCGTCAGGTCTTCACCGTTTAACTCAATGGCGACAGCATTTAGTGAGACGTCGAACTCGCCAGTAACGCGGGCTTTGGGGGCGTTGGCGCGCAGCCAGGACTTGAAGTTCTTACGAAGCGCCGAAAGTTGGGCCCGATAAGACTTTACGGTGGACTGATCAAAATCAATCTTTTTCCCCTGCGGGGGTTTGGTTTTCTCGTAGGTGGAAAGTGGATCGCCCTTCAACTGCACAAGTGCCCGAGAACGATCGACAGAGGCATTATTGGTAGGTTGGTCTGTGTTTGGTCCTTGATTCGCCATAACCGGCATGGCGACAAAAGACGCAAGGAATGTGACTACTAGTAACACCCGTAACCATTTTTGCATTTCGTACTCTCCTTTGGTTCAGAATGAAGTGGGCTAGCCTGGAAAGTTTGCAAACTTGTTGAAGATCTTGCGGACATCACCTCCCCTCTTACAAGATTAAACAAAAACCAGCCATCAAGGGCCGGTTTCGCTTTTGGCTCCGCAGTACTGGTGAGGATGGATTCGAGATTGAGCGACCAATGGAACAGTACTGTTTCTCAGCCTCCCTTAAAAAGAGAGAATATGAACTTGTCTTTGATAGTTTCTGTACCTTGCTAACGATAAGATGATAGTAAGGCAGAAGTAGTTGTATTAATCTTATTGTAATTGTCATTATATCAATGAACGAAGATTCGTCAACTGGTTTACCAACATTTCATACAGTGTATAATGATGAGTGAATTGTGGAAATATTAAGTCAAAGATGTATTGACTTTGATGAAGTGGGGGGAAGTTTTATTGGTAATTGATATGGGGGGAGAGGAGTTCTTTTCGGCAAATGATGACGCGTTTTTTGATTGAAGTACAGATAGGGGGATGGGATTAATGATCCGCCGGTTTTTCGAAAATAATGGGGGAAATCGCGTCGTAATGGCGCTTTCGACAGCACGGTTAGGGGACGCAGTTGGTAACAGCATCCTGTTCATCGTAATTCCTTTATATGTTGCCACGCTTCCTGCGCCCTGGTTTCCATTCCCAGAGACGGTTCGGGTAGGAATTCTCATTTCCTTGTTTGGTTTGGTGAATGCTGTTTTGCAGCCAGTCATGGGTGCATTCAGTGACCGCTCAGGAAAACGTAAGTTGTTCATCCAGGCTGGATTGATATTGATGGTGATCAGTTCGCTTGGGTTTATCATTGCGAACCAGTTTACGCACCTGCTCCTTTTGCGATTGCTGCAAGGACTAGGGGTTGCCATGACGGTCCCAGCAGCGGTTGCATTAATTGCAACCTCCAGCAACCGGCAAAGCCGCGGAGGTTCAATGGGCATTTACTCAGCTTTTCGGATGGCTGGCCTCGCTGTTGGACCTTTGCTCGGCGGGTTAATCTTTGAACACTATGGTTACACACCTACCTTTATAGTTGGGTCAAGCTTTATTCTGCTTGGTGTCATCCTGGTTCAATTGTGGGTGCCTTCGGCAGCAGAAATGGGAGAAACGGAGGTCAAGAAAGAAAAGGAGCCCTTCCGTATTCTGGATACCAGCTTACTTTCTGCCGGGATTGTTGGGGCTGGCTTTGCCAGCTTCGCGATGGCCAGCGCATTTTCAATGATGACCACCCTGGAAAAACAGTTTAACGCCCGTCTGAACCAGACTGCTGTGGGGTTTGGGATTGCTTTTAGCGCATTGACCATCAGCCGGCTCGTTTTCCAGGTTCCGCTGGGCCGGCTTTCGGACCGGATTGGGCGGAAGCCGCTCATGATCGTTGGGCTAGTCTTGATGTTTCCGGCAACCGCTTTACTGGGTTATACGCGCACCACTTTCGAGTTAACACTGGCGCGCCTCTTCCAGGGTTTTGCTTCGGCTGGGATTGCTGCTCCGGCATTTGCCGTGGCAGCCGACCTTGCAAAGAAAGGCGGTGAGGGACGCCAAATGAGCATCATTACAATGGGCTTTGGCCTTGGGATTGCCCTGGGTCCATTAATTGCCGGACTCTTGGCCGTCGTTAATTTCCAGCTTCCTTTTATTATTGGCGGGTTTTTGTCACTGATTGCGGCCTGGGTGGTGTTTCATTATGTTCCTGAAACCGTCCAACGTCATGAACAGCAGGAGAAGGAGACAGTACCGGAAACTTCAAGCGAAAACGTAGAGGAAGAAGAGCTGCGAGAAAAACAGTTTCACTAAAGGAAAGCTGTAGTTCGAACAGCAGCGAGAGACAAACTCTCATCCTTCTCGCTGGTCTTGTCTAACTTAATAGAAATGAAAACTTTAGGATGTTCTAATCTTTTTATCATAGTACAAATGTTCTGTTGTGGTAAACTTTATCTTAACCTGGTAGATTAATAATCGCTCAAACCATCTTTATCAGACAGCCATAAAGAATGATATCTGATCTGAGGGAGTTTTCTGTGACCCCTCAGATTTACTCGAACAATCGTTGTGATCGGAATAGGTGTGTCAAGGTGAAGAACTTCCTGGCATTTCTTGGTTTAATTTTTCTTTCGCTGCTTGTCATTACGGCAGTGGGAATGCTGGCTTTGTTCTACAATTCTGTTGGGATTATATCGATTCCAGAAGCATTGATTGCAACACCACTAAGTTACCTTCGCGCTGATCCTACCCCCATTGTCATCGATAGTGGGATCACAAGAATCGAACGCATCAATCCCTTGGCGCTGTCGCCGCTCCCAAGCCTGACCCAAATACCGAGTTCCACGCCGCGCCCAATGCCATCTGCTACGCCTATACCAACTGCCACGCCAATTCCAACACTGGAGCCAGCGGTTTATCAGGCGGAAGTGATGCTGCGGTTGAAAAAGTTTGCCGCGGATCTACAGAAGTGGATGGAATTAAATAATGAGTTGGCCCAAAACAATGCGCTAGTCGATGACCAGGTCTGGAATGAGCAAATGCAGACAGCCTTGTTGGCTGTTTCGACAAGTGGTTGGTCGCTGGCGCAGAGTCGATCCAGCCCCAGGGAATTACCAAAATATTGATGGATTATTAAAACAGATCGGCCCAGAGGTAGATGCGCTTCAGCAGAACTACCAACGGGCGATGCAGACGCGAGACACAGAGCTGTTTACGGCTGCGGGAGATCACTTTACACGGATCAAAGGATTTTTATCTCAGGCGGTAGAAGAAATGCTGAGAATGGGTTGGACATTTTAACTAACTTCCCGACAGTGTTCAAGATGAATAGAATGTAAAAGGGCGCTATTGCTTGATATGCGCCCTTTTTGCTTAGAAGATCCTTGTATCTATCATTTTGTTTTATGCTTCTATCAGATGATAGCGATGAAAAATCTGGATCACCTGCACAGTGGTCGCCACGACAAAGCCCCGGCCCTCCTCTGTGGCCCAACTACCATCTTCGCTTTGACGTTCGCATAGATATGTCAGCGCCCGGTCCACCCAGGGATCATTGGCAGGTAATCCAGCATGGCTGAGGCAATCGAGCGCCCAGGCAAGCTGTAAATCATCCCACTCAGGCAAAGGCTTGCTGGTTAGGTGCTGGGTTCCATTCTGGGCTGCTTGCTTACTGGCTTCTCCTGCCATATAGAAGTCACTGGTGGCAATCCAAGTGCTTGATGTAAAACCAGGAATTTCTCCGTTTTCTTTCTGAAGACCGGTAATATAATGAACGGCCTTTTCAAAGGCGGGTGGGTTAAAATGACTGATACCCAACCAAAAAGCAGAGGAAGTCGTTAAATACACTTGTAAGGCTGGATCACCGGGTTTGATCCAGGGGGCGATATCTTGCCAGGGCAGGGCCGGATTCTCATCCCAATGCCCGTCTTCCTGTTGCATTTCGACAAGAAAGTTCAACGCATCTTGCGTTGGCTGAGATCCCAGCATTCCCAAATAATCTAGTTTCTCGAGGGCTGTCAAGGTGCTGTCAACAGAGCTAATGTTCCCCGGCCTGGGACGTGAGGGGAAGCCGCCGTCTTTACTTTGTAAGTCGAGGAATGGACGAAGAATAGCAGGGTCAGGTGGTTCCTTACGCAGCAGGTAGTGAAGATGGGCTTTCTCGAATAAAGCCCCTTCCTGTTCTTCGATAAAGTTTAACGGCTCGTTCTAGATCAATATTGCAGGGCATCGGTAGGAAGATCCTTTCAAGGGTTCGCAATAACCTTACTCAGGTTATTTATGTTTAGGGTCCTTTATAAGATGATAATTATAGTCTAATTTGGACTGAGATTTTGTAAGTCGGGATGGCGCTTTGGGACCTTTTTTCAAACGCAGAAAGTCCGGTGTGTTTGCACGCTTAAGTTGAATTGTGGTATAGTCGCCTAGGGGAGAATTTTACATCTATCCTTGATACTCTATTAAAGAGGGAAAATGAGCGTTCGACCTGTTGAATCAAACAAACGGGTTAATCCATTGAAAAATCTGGACGAGTTTAAGCGATTGTTCCGGTTTGTCACCCCTTATCGCTACCGGCTTTATGGCGCTCTGGTCGCTATTGTCATCGGTAGTTTGCTAGGGCTGGCAGGACCATACACGCTTCAGTTCTTGATTGATGCTGTATTTAAGAATAATAATTCACGCCTGTTGAATCAGATTACCCTATTATTGATCGGTATCTTTGCCATGCAGAGCGTGTTTTACTTCGTTCGAGCCTATCTGCTCGCGTTCATTGGCGAGCGGGTAATGGCAGACCTGCGCATCAAGTTGTTTGATCATCTCCAGTTTCTTTCACTGAGTTTCTTTTAATGATCACCGGACAGGTGAGTTGGTCAGCCGCTTGACGAATGATGTGTCAACTGTGCGGGCGCTGGTAACCAGTGATGTTTCAACAGCTCTTTCGCAGGCTTTGACGTTTGTTGGCGCGCTTGTATTAATTGTGATCACCGATTGGCGTCTGACGTTGTTTATGTTTGCGCTCATTCCATTCGTAGCGTTAATTGCTGTGATTTTTGGCCGCCGGCTGCGAGTAGTTTCTGCAAAGGTGCAGGATCAACTGGCTGAGGCAACCACAGTGATGGAAGAAGCCATTAGTGGTATTCGGGTCGTGAAATCATTTGTGCGTGAGAATTACGAAGTCAATCGTTTTCGAGAGAATATTGAAAAAACCTTTTCGCTGGCGATGCAGCGCATACGAATCTCGTCCCTGTTTGGTCCAATCGTTTCCTTCATGGGGTTTGCAGCGGTAGTCTCTATCTTTTGGTTTGGTGGGCATGAAGTCCTGGCGGGCCGCATGACAGCCGGTCAGTTATTTATGTTCCTGGTTTTGACCCTGACGATTGCCGGCTCGATTGGCCAGTTCAGCGGCCTATGGACAGGCCTGCAGGAGACATTAGGAGCGACTCAGCGTTTGTTTGCCATTCTTGATACCCACTCCGATATTCAAGAGACTCAAGAGGCGGTGCCGCTGGAACGCGTGAAAGGGCAAATCTCCTTCGATCACGTCTCATTTGCTTACCTGGATGATCCGGATAACAAAATCTTGGAAGATGTTTCTGTCGATGTGCATCCTGGTGAAGTATTAGCTTTGGTGGGACCGAGTGGCGCTGGCAAGACGACGCTCGTAAACCTCATTCCGCGTTTCTTCGATCCAGGCAGTGGAAAAATATGCATTGACGGGCATGACTTACGGTTGCTTCAGATAGACAGCCTGCGCGAACAAATCGGAATTGTGCCGCAAGAAACATTGCTGTTTGGAAGTACTGTCCGAGAGAACATTCTTTACGGTCGTCTAGACGCTTCAGAGCTTGAAGTTGTTGAAGCTGCGCGTATGGCAAATGCCCATGAATTTATCCAACAGCTTCCAAATGGTTATGACACCACAGTAGGAGAGCGGGGGGTAAAGTTGAGTGGAGGCCAGCGGCAGCGTATTGCCATTGCACGGGCGATCCTGAAAGATCCAGGCATCTTGTTATTGGATGAGGCAACCAGTTCTTTAGACAGCGAAAGTGAAGGGCTGGTGCAAGAAGCGCTGGAGCGTTTAATGAAAGGCCGTACCAGTATTGTAATTGCCCACCGCCTTTCAACCATTCAAAACGCCAGTCGTATCGCTGTACTAGAAGCTGGGCGGATTGTTGAAGTGGGGACGCATACTGAACTGATTGCGCTGAACAAATTATATGCACATCTACACCGGCTGCAGTTCCGATTGGATGAGCCTGCTCAGCGGACGATATATGAATAACCTGGTTATTCACTGCGCCTGAGATCTAAAGAGATCTGCTGCTTCAACGCCTACCTTTACTTTCTATCCCGTTTAATATCAAACCCTCTGGTTTTGCGAGATCACAAAACCAGAGGGTTGTTTTGTTGTTTCAACATCTTAAAGATGCTGCTTACTTGTTCCTCTCATGAATTACGAGAGAACTTCTTTACTAGGGTGTGCCCCAGTAGTTATCAATGCCAGTGTTCCATCCAGCCTGATTGGAATTAATGTCGCCCAGGTTATTGAACCCAGGTGAGTTCTGGAACTGATTAAGGGTTCCGTTGTAAAACAGGCTGTTGTTGGTGTTATCGTAAGTGAACTGATTCCACGGAATGGGATGGAATACATCATTGGTTAAGTCATAAACGGTAACGTACTGTACCTGACCATTCGGTCCAACGACCACATCCTGCACGTTTCCTAGACGTTGATTGTTCGCACCATAGGTGACGGTGCTGCCAATCACATCACGGCGAGTAACAACATTGTTGTTACCAGTCGCTGGAACAGATGCGCTGCCGACATAGGGATTCCAGAAGTTATTCCAGTTAGCGTCCCAATTCGGGTTTGTCAGATCAGGCAGACTGGTTGTGTCAAAGACCGGAGCATTACTAAGTGTTCCTTCAGGAACATTCAAAATGAAGGCGGTGTTTGTTGGATCCCAATTCATTGCCTTCAGATTGACGGCAACATACTGGTTTCCTGTCAGAGGCAGGTTCAAGCCGTTATCTGGGTCGAGCAACGCGTAGCGGACTGAACCATCTGGATTAATAATCAGATGTTCAACCTGGCCTAGTTCATTGCCAGCTTTGTTGATCACGTCAAAGTCAATGCGATCAAAGATGCCGCTCTTGATAGCCAGTATACCGTCTGTGTTGGTATAAGGTGATAAGTTGTTGTTACCATACACGCCGTTCCAGTAATTAACGGTGTTCGCGTCCCAGTTTACGCCAAACGCGCCAGTGTTATCGTAGTCACTCAAGTCAA
Organism: uncultured Chloroflexia bacterium; assembly: GCA_963791025.1. Lineage (GTDB taxonomy): Bacteria > Chloroflexota > Anaerolineae > Anaerolineales > Anaerolineaceae > DSYU01. The sequence continues at coordinate 442,218 of CAWBQF010000003.1, forward strand.
AGTAAGGCGCATTTTCGAACTGAGTTTCTGTAATGTCTAACTGAAGTGACATATCACGTGTCGGATCCAACAATTGGGCGTTATTGGCATTGTTCGTGTTATTTGAGCCAAGGCCAAAGAAGTTGGCGCCATACGCAGTTGGAATGGTGTGGAAAGAACTCCAGGGCAGCAGCACCTTATGTGTGCTGAACACATTGTCACCTTGCACGACAATGTACGGAATACTTCCGTTTACCGTATCCAGGATGATCGCTCTTACTTCACCTACCAGATTGTTGTTCTGTCCATAGACAGCCCAGGAAAGCAGCGCAGACCCGTAAATCGCAGATTTGAGCGATTTTTGATTCTGGTTCTGATTCTGCTGTTGGTTCTGGTTCTGTTGCTGATTCTGGTTCTGCTGGTTCTGATTTCCAGTTGAAGGAACATTGCCTTGTACGTAAACAGGCAGATAAACAGTCTGGTTCGCCGTAACAGGCAAATTCATATTCGCAGCAAACAACTGGTGGATCTGGTTGATATTATTGCTAATGTTGTTGGCGTTCAACCATTGACTCAAAGTGAATGATCCCTGGAAGTTGTTATTCGCTGCCGAGAAGCCTTGAGGAACACCCGGGTTTGCGTTCGCGGGGAAAACTAAGTCTTGGTTTTGATTGACAAATGCCTGGAGAAGACCGAGATCTTTTTGATCTCCTGGCTGTGCCAGGTTTCCGATATCAATCGTGGCACGGTCCATCAGGTTACCCAAGGTTTCATTTTGGAGTGTCGTGTAGGTTGTAAAGTTTTGCCCCGGTTGGTTTGTAGGGGTTGTGGCCTGTGCGCTTACTCCTGTGGTTAGAAGTAAAGATAGGACGACCACAAAGGTGAAAAGAAAACTTGCTCTTTTCATGTAGGAAAACCTCCTTGTTAATTGTCTAATTGAAGCTTGCGGGAAATGCAAACGCTTATCAATTTGTGTAGATAGTCGTGCCAATACTTTCTCAAGGAATAGCAGAGTAGCAAAAAGAAACAATGACCAAAGGATGTTTGACCATCTCTCTCATGCTCTCTCATTCGTTGATATGAGCCCGTCTTTCTTGCGTTTTATGCTGATGTTCTTACTTACGTGACGTGGCTTACAGCGCCCCCTGCTTGCACGCACAACTATACAGATTATGCGCTTGCTTCCTGGTGGAAACAAGTGGCTGTGAGCGATCTTTGCTGCCGTTCACCAGCCTCCTTTACAAGCTTCATTCTTCTTGCGAATTAAAATCTGTGTTCCGTTTACACTGTTGTCAAACAGTCGATCGTTTGAAGTCACTCTGTTGCAGAAGTATCTTTGGGGGTTGGTTCGCCTCCTTTCTTAGGGTTGTGAAGAAAGAACACTTTTTATTTCCTCCCTTTACCCTCATGATTCATCCTCTGCGAGTGTATGAGGGATTATTCCCTCAATCGCTTTTATCGTAATAAATCGCTTCTCACTCTGCCATAGGATGGATCCCTATCGAATATGGGGGGAAATCCCTCAATAAAATGTAGATGATGTACACTATTATTTACCCTCAAACTTGATCCTCCTGGTCGCAAAAATGGCTATAATAACAGGTAAGGGGAATTGCTCTTCTGGCGTTGTTTTCCGGCCCCATCGGAAAATGAAATGGAAGGTTTAAGCCATTCAGCGAGTGGGGAAAAAGATTCTAGATATTCCTGATAGAGGAGGATCCACAATGGAGTTTCGAAGCCTTGGAAGAACAGGGACGAAAGTTAGTATAGAGTGCCTGGGATGCATGATGTTTGGGGGAAAGACACCTGAAGATAAGTCGATGGATATCATTGACTGCGCCATTGATCGTGGGATTAACTTTTTGGATACTGCGAATGTTTATTCTCGTGGACGGAGCGAAGAGGTAGTTGGGAAGGCCTTGCAGCGAAATGGCAAACGTAGCCGAATCGTCTTAGCAACGAAAGTACATGGGAAAATGGACGATGAGGATCCGAACATGCAGGGTAACCACCGTCGGCACATTATTGAACAGTGCGAAGCATCATTGAAACGACTTCAAACAGATTACATCGATCTATACCAGATTCACAGGCCCAGTTCAGATATTCCGATCGATGAAACGCTGCGCGCATTGGATGATCTGGTCCGGTCTGGTAAGGTGCGCTATATTGGCACAAGCACTTACGCTGCCTGGCAGTTGATGGAAGCAATGTGGGTGGCAAAAGAGTTGGGGTTGAATCGGTTTGTCTCAGAGCAGCCCCCGTATCACATTCTGGACCGGCGGGTTGAGCGGGAATTAATCCCAATGGCACAAACCTATGGAGTTGCCGTTATTCCCTGGTCGCCATTGGCTGGCGGCTTTTTAACTGGAAAGTATCAGCGTGGTGAACCACGTGGAGAAGGTTCGCGTTTATCACAAGATAATGAGTGGGCCGACCGGCACTTTACGGATCGGGCATTCGACGCATTAGAAACAGTGGAACAGATTGCTAAAGAGAAAGGCTGTACGGCCAGTCAGTTTGCGTTGGCCTGGTGCGCGCAGCAGCCAGGCGTGACCAGCCCGATCATCGGGCCGCGAACGATGGAGCAGTTGGAGGATAACCTCGGAGCCGTTTCAGTTGAGGTGACAGATTCTGATCGTGAGCGAATTGATGCAGTCGTTCCGCCTGGAACGGAAGTTGTGCCTTACTACAACGCCGACTTCGGACCGCATAAGTACCGTTGGTAAATTATGTTTTTAGCTTAGGGGCGAAAGTCAGAGGAGGGCCTAAAGCAGTTTTAGGAAAGGAGAAACCTCATGCCAACGACAGTAGTTGGATTGTTTGATCAATTTCCTCAAGCGCGGGATGCCGTACGCGATCTTGTTGAAGGGGGATTTGCTCGCGAGAATATTAGCCTGATCGCTAACGATGTGAGTGGCCAGTATGCGCGAGATCTGGAAGGTGTAAACGTGAATGATACCGGCGCCGCCACAGGCGCAGGGGTAGGCGCTGTGCTGGGTGGAATCACTGGGTTGCTGGTTGGCCTGAGTGCCCTGGCTGTACCTGGCATTGGGCCCATTTTAGCGGCTGGCCCTATTCTCGCTACGTTAGGCGGAGCAGGCGTAGGTGCTGTGACGGGGGGAATTATTGGCGCGCTGACCAATGCCGGGGTGTCTGAAGAAGAAGCGAATATTTATGCGGAAGGGGTGCGTAGGGGAGGAACACTGGTTACAGTTGATACCACGGATGAAATGGCGAACCGCGCAGCAGACATCATTAACCGGCATAACCCGGTGGATATTCATGCGCGAGCAGCAGACTGGCGAGCGAACCGGTGGAAACGGTTTGATGAAAACGCTCAACCCTATCGGAATATCAATCGACCGCGCCAATCTGCTGTTACCAACCAGCCGCGAGTCCGAGGTGTGCAGATTTATACCGGACCGACAGAGTCAGACTACGTAGGGCGTCCAGGCCAAATGGGGTTCCTGACCTATGAGCCTCGTTTCCGCGAACATTTTGAAGAGACATATGCTCCGCGAGGAGCCAGTTGGGATGACTACCGTGATTCATACGAATATGGCTTCGCGATGGGTCGCCAGGGTCACTTTGTCAACGCGGATTGGGATATGATTCAAACCGAGCTGCGTCACGATTGGGAAGCACACTTCCACGGGCGCAAATGGGTCGATTATCAAGATGCAGTTCGTGCTGGCTGGCACACTTCTAGAGAACCACAGTAAACGGAAGCATGGAAGAATTAAACGTTTGAGATCATCACAGTGGGGGTTTCAACCTCCACTGTGGCTTTAAAGAGGTATCTTTTCTGTCTATCCTCAGTATTCATTCGCTGGCTGTTGAGATATATACAGGTATCAGGGGCCTCTTCCAGTTCTGTTAAAATGCGAGAACCTTTTTCTGTGAAAACCTTAAAAATGGTAAAATTTGGTACGAAATTGAAGGAACAAAACGAGGACATCATTGGGAGGTTTTTGAAGATGCGGTTTTATTTTATCCGTCATGGACAATCTGTAAACAATGCATTATGGGAGACGAAGGGAACGAATTAGGGGCGCAGTGAAGACCCGGAACTGACAGAAACTGGTCGAGAACAGGCAAAAAGATTGGCTCACTTCATCCAGCAGAAAGACATGGAGGAAAAAGCGGGCGGCGAGGCATCAGGATATCGACGTGATTCCTTTTGTTTTACACACTTATACACAAGCTTAATGGTTCGCTCAGTAGCCACTGGCATGAGGGTTTCAGAAGCGGTCGATGTGCCGTTAGTGGCCTGGCCTGAAATTCATGAAACGGGTGGCATTTTTTTGGAAGATGAGGTAACGGGCGAGCCGAAGGGTTTGCCTGGAAAACCACGCTCGTATTTTGCCAAGAAATATGCCGGGTTAGTACTACCAGAAGCTGTAACAGAAGAGGGCTGGTGGAACCGACCTTTTGAAGCGAATGAAATGCGTCCGGAGAGAGCCCGCCAGGTATTGGCTACCCTGGTGGAGCGGCACGGAGGCACCAGCGACCGGGTAGCGATTGTCAGTCATGGCGGCTTCTATATGCACCTGATGCGTATTTTATTGGATATCCAGGGTGAGGACGTCTGGTTGATGATGAACAACACTGGTATCTCGCGGATTGATTTTAATGACCAAAGTGCGCCGAGTCTCATCTACCATAACAGGACGGATCACCTGCCTGAGACTCTAATTACATAAGATCTATTCGGGAATATCGTTCGTGTGTTTGGTTTGGGCGTTTTTACCGGTCAAACCAAACACATGAAACCCATTTCAAAATCCTTTTTGCTTTAAAGCTGCGTTTAATCGAACAGGTTAACGACTTCTGTATTCTCGAGAGCGGAGTGAATATCTGCGGGGTTCATGATGATGGCGACACTATGTTTACCAGACCCCAGCGACACTTCCGATTGTGAAAGTACCTGTTGATCTATTAGAATCCGCATCGGTTGGGGGAGGCCAAAGGGGGTTACCGTGCCAGGCCGATAGCCGGTAACCGTTAGCAGTTCCTCTTCATTCGCCATTGTCATACGCGATTCCCCTAAGAGGCGGCGCAGCGCCTTCCATGGAATCTGGCCCGGACCAGCGACCAGCACCATGACGAAGTTATCTTCTGAAAGCCGGAACACAATGCTGCGCACAACCTGTTCAGGCTGTTCACCGCGCTCCTCAGCCGCCTGCTCCAGCGAATGAATGGAACCAGTGTGTTTAAAAACCCGGTGTGGAATGCCTTTTTCTTGTAAGAATTGGATCGCGGGAGTTGTCTCATTCATAAGTTTGGTTTTATCCGTTCCCTGGTTTTGCCGTAATGCAGGGAAAATAGCTCTACACTAATCGCAACATGAGATGTACATGGTTTTGTTCAACAGTTATGCGGGTCTCATCGTGCGATTTGTTTAGTTTGCTTCCCTTACATCCTATTTCGAATCCGAAAGACTCGAGAGCCATTTTACCACTTGGTTTGATGTTAGAATTTATCGATAAGTTATAACTTGGATATGCCTTGGAGTAGAAATGAGCTACGCAGAAATCATTGCCCATGCGCTGGGTTTACGCACACAGCAAGTATCAGCGGCGATTGAATTACTGGATGCGGGGAATACAATACCATTTATTGCCCGGTATCGCAAAGAGATGACGGATACCTTGGATGAAGAACAACTTCGCCAGGTAGAAGCAGCATTAGAGCATGTACGCGCACTGGACGAGAGAAGGGCGACAGTGCTATCTTCGATTGAAGACCAGGGCAAGTTGACAGATGAACTGCACAGCCGGATCATGGCGGCGGAAACATTGACTGCGCTGGAAGATCTTTACCAACCTTATAAACCAAAACGGCGTACCCGTGCCGGCATTGCGCGTGAAAAGGGTTTGCAGGGGTTGGCTGATTTAATCCTGCAGCAAGCTCGAACGAAAGATGCTCCAGAAAACCTTGCACAGGGCTACTTGAATGAAAATGTAGCCTCAGTGGATGACGCTTTGGCTGGCGCGCGCGATATTGTAGCTGAGGCAGTCAGCGATCATCCTGATGTACGCCGCATAACGCGTGAAAAGGCCATGCAGTGGAGCACAATCCGCGTAGAAAAAATAGACGATGCCAATGATGAGCGGCGGGTTTACGAGCTTTACTATAGTTTTGAGCAGCGTGTAGACCGGCTGCGGCCTCATCAGGCATTGGCGATTAACCGCGGCGAGGAAGAAAAAGTCTTACGGGTGAAGGTGATTGTTCCAGAACGGGATTGGCTGGAAGCCGTGTATATGTATTTTCGGCCAGACCGGCGCTCTCCCTTATTTGAGCAGCTTGGTCAGGCGGTGGCGGATGCGGCTGAACGACTGCTGTTGCCTGCCATTGAACGGGATGTGCGCCGGACGTTGAGTGAGCAGGCGGATGCGCATGCGATCTCAGTATTTGCGGCAAACCTGCGCGCTCTGTTGGGCCAACCGCCGCTTGCCGGGCAAACCGTACTGGGAATAGATCCGGGTTTTCGTACTGGCAGTAAAGTGGCTGTAGTAGACCCAACGGGTAAGTTGTTAGATACCCTCACGATTTATCCACACGAGCCGCAGAAACGTTGGGATGAGGCCCTGGAGACGTTGCAGCGCCTGGTGAAAAAATATAAGGTAACGCTGATTGCAATTGGGAATGGCACAGCGTCACGCGAAACCGAGCAGTTGGCAGTAGCATTAATTCGGAAAGTGGGGGGCAGCCTGCACTATCTGATTACGAATGAGGCTGGGGCAAGTGTATACAGCGCTTCACCTCTGGCGCGGGCTGAACTACCGGATCTAGACGTTTCACTGCGCGGCGCTGTTTCGATTGCGCGGCGTGTGCAGGACCCACTGGCTGAACTGGTGAAAATTGACCCTAAGTCAATCGGAGTAGGCATGTACCAGCATGATGTGGATCAGACGGCCTTGACCCATTCGCTCCAGTCTGTCGTAGAGAGTGTGGTTAACCAGGTAGGGGTGGATGTAAACACGGCTTCTCCGGCGCTGCTAACCTATGTTTCTGGAATTGGGCAGAAACTTGCTGAAAAAATTGTTGCCTTTCGGGATGAGAACGGGCTGTTCCAAAACCGCGCCCGGTTGAAGAAAGTTCCGGGTTTAGGGCCGAAAGCTTTTGAACAGTCGGCGGGTTTTTTGCGGATTTGCGAAGGTAGTAATCCCTTAGATGCCAGTGCTATTCATCCAGAAAGTTATGTAATTGCTGAAGCGGTAATTCAAAGAGCCGCAATCAATCTCCATACGCCAACGCCTCAACGTCAGACTGCACTGGATCGCCTGCTGCGGGAGACCTCGCTGGAGAAAATCTCGGATGAGTTGGGCGCAGGTGTACCTACATTGTCAGATATCTTTGAGCAGCTTCAGCGCCCTGGACGTGATCCTCGTCAGGATATGCCCGCACCGATTCTTCGAAGCGATATTCTTAAGATGGAAGATCTGAGCCAGGGAATGTCTCTGAAAGGCACTGTGCGCAATGTCGTCGATTTTGGCGCTTTCATTGATATCGGCGTGAAGCAAGATGGGCTGATGCATCGCAGCCAGATTCCACCGGATGCCGCGCTGAAAGTTGGCGAAGTTATTGAAGTCGAGATTCTGAAAGTTGAACCGGAGCGCGGGCGCATCTCATTAAAGTGGCCTGGGCGGTAACAAGTGGTTTTTAACGTCTTTGTTGAAGGTAGGGAGAAGTAGAGTGGCTGTAACAACCAACAATGCCGAGTTTACGATTGCTCGACCCTATAAATCTAACCGGAGCAGTCCTGTCCGCTGGATCTTTTCACATGCGATCCGAAAGTGGCCCTTTTGGATCATGATCTTCGGTGGAGCTTTTGGAAATGCGGCTCTGGCGGCAGTAGCGCCGTTCTTAATTGGAGAGGCTTTTCGGGCCATTTTAGCATCGCCGCCTCAGGTAAACCTGCTGCCGCGCTATGCGCTTTTGCTGGCTGGTTCGCAGGCGCTGCGCGGTCTGCTGCAGTTTTCGCGTAATTTTGGTTCAGAACTTTTGGCGCAGGGGATAGAACGTGAAGTGCGAGATGAATTATATGTCAGCCTGCTGGGGAAGAGCATGACTTTTCATAACTTGCAGCCAGTAGGTGACACAATGGCGCGCGCTACAAATGATGTGCGTGAAGTTAATTTCATGTTTAGCCCTGGCTTTAGTTTAGTAGTTGGCTCGTTGAACTTTCTGATCGTGCCGTTGTTTGTTGCTCCAACCTTTCATCCTTCCTTGATATTGACTCCATTGATTTTCATTGTGGCTTATGTCATTGCTTTGCGCCACTATTTGGGAACATTGCGTGTAGTTACGGATGAGGTGCGTGCTTCCTTTGGGCAGCTTAATACGCGCCTGGCAGAAGCCCTGGATGGGATTGAAACGGTTAAAGGCGCGGCCCAGGAACAATTTGAAACGAAAGCGTTTTACGGCAACGCGCGCCGCTATCGTGATGCTTCGGTCAGGCAGGGAGATATCGAGGCGCGCTTCTTGCCGCTGCTGCTGCTCAGTCTGGCGCTCGGTTTTGGTTTGATGCACGCCCTACTGCTCTTCCGCATGGGCATTCTGGACGTAGGTAGTGTCATTGCTTACTTCGGCATCTTGTTGATGTTGGATTTTCCCACCTGGACTTCTATGTGGGCTTACTCTCAAATCTCGCTTGGACTGGCTGGGGCACGCCGGATCCTGGAACTGATGAACCGCGAGACTCTGCTGGATCAGAACGCGGAGGGCAGCACCAACGTTATGCGCGGAGAAATTGAGTTTCGGAATGTGTCCTTTGGGTATGAAGGGAATGAAGAGATTCTAGAGGGCATCTCCTTTAAAGTCCAAGCCGGACAGACAGTGGCAATTGTGGGACAAACCGGCTCTGGAAAAACTTCGCTTGCAAAGTTGGTGAACCGCACATATGATGTTACTGAAGGACAGGTTTTGGTAGATGGCGTAGATGTGCGCGACTGGAACCTGGAAACCCTGCGGCGGGGTATTTCGATCATTGAACAAGATGTATTCCTGTTTTCGCGTAAGATCGCGGATAATATTGCCTTTGGAAAGCCATCGGCAGAACGGGATAAAGTTGAACAAGCCGCAGAAGCCGCTCAGGCTCACGAGTTTATTGCCACTTTTAGCGAAGGGTATGATACAGTCATCGGGGAGCGGGGGGTTACGCTTTCAGGAGGGCAGCGCCAGCGTATCGCGTTAGCGCGCGCCTTCTTAACAGATCCGCGTATCCTCATTTTAGATGACTCTACCAGCGCCATTGACAGCGCCACCGAGGACAAGATTCAGCGTGCAATTTTCGCGGCAGCGCAGGGACGCACTACGTTAATTATTACCCACCGGCTTTCTCAGATCCGTTGGGCAGATTTAATTATCGTGATGCGCAAAGGCCAATTGGCAGCCGTTGGGAAGCATGAAGACTTGTTGAAAACCTCTGAAGCCTACCGCCGGATTTTTAGCGAGTGAGAGAGAGCGAATTATGGGTTTTTGGGCTGGATTAAACGCAGAAAAATATGACCGGCAGTATTCCGACCGAGAACTGCTGAAACGCATTCTCCAATACATCAAGCCACACGCTCGCCGCCTGGCTGGGATTGCCGTAGCTGTGTTGGTAATTTCGGGGGCTGGCGCATTGAACCCGGTGATCGTTTCGCAAGGCGTGGACTTGATGAAGTCCACCCCGACCCTGCCCGCAATCCTGACCATTGCGGGGGCGGTGATGCTGGTAGGCGTTACAGCGTGGTTTGCAAACTGGGTGCGGCGGCGGTTGACCATACGCACAGTTTCAGATGTACTGCTTGTGCTGGCAAACGATGCCTTTCATGCTGCCGCGGAGCATGATCTCTCGTTTTATGATCAGTTTTCATCAGGGCGCATTCAGTCGCGCATCACCTCTGATACGCGCGATTTTGGCAACCTGATTATGATTACCACTGATCTGATTTCACAGGTAACAGAGGCTGGTATCCTGGGGATTGTTCTGCTGCGGATTGAGTGGCGATTGGCGCTAATTTTGTTTGCCTTAATTCCAGTCGTCTTTCTGTTCGCGATCAGTTACAGGAAACTGGCGCGGCGGGTCACGAAGCGCGGGATGCAGGCTATGGCTGATGTGAACGCGTCCATTAAGGAGACGATCAGTGGTATTTCGGTAGCTAAGAATTTCCGTCAGGAAGCAGGGATTTATGAAGAGTTTCATCACGCAAACTTGACTTCCTACAAGGTGAATGTGTATCGAGGATTTGTGCTGTCGCTGGTATTCCCGACACTCAATACAATTGGTGGGGTGATGTCGGCGGTGTTAGTGTACTTCGGTGGTTTGACGGCAGCACAAGGAGCGATTACAGCCGGTGTATGGTATCTGTTCTTGCAGAGCCTGGATCGTTTTCTGTTTCCAGTGATGAGCCTATCCTCGTTCTGGACCAATGTGCAGTCAGGTCTTTCTGCGGCGGAACGTGTGTTTGCGTTGATTGATGCTGAAGCGGTTGTGGTGCAGTCTGAACAACGACCGGCGCCCCACCTGAAGGGGGAAATTGACTTTGAACATGTTGATTTCCACTACAAACCGGATGAGCCGGTTTTACAGGATTTTTCACTGGATATTAAACCGGGTGAGAATGTTGCCCTGGTAGGTCACACAGGCGCTGGAAAATCGTCAATTGCCAAACTGATCGCCCGTTTTTATGAGTTCCAGGGCGGGAAAATATTAATAGATGGACAGGATATCCGCACCTTTGATCTGACTCAGTACCGTCGCCAGTTAGGAATTGTCTCACAGGTGCCGTTCTTGTTTTCTGGTACCGTGCTTGATAATGTCCGGTATGCCTGTCAGGATGCCAGCAGTGCTGAGATTGAGGAAATCGCTCGCCAGATTGGGGACGGTGAATGGCTGGATACGCTGCCGCAAGGGTTAGACACCGAAGTAGGGGAACGTGGTTCGATGCTTTCGATGGGTCAACGGCAGTTAGTTTCTTTGATGCGGGTTTTGGTGCAGCGCCCTTCTATTTTTGTCCTGGATGAAGCCACTGCCAGTATTGATCCATTTACTGAGTGGCAAATTCAGCAGGCGCTAAATCTGATTCTGCAAAAATCGACCAGCATTCTAATTGCACACCGCCTCTCCACTGTCCGTTCAGCCGACCGGATTATTGTGATGGAGAATGGTCGGATCATTGAGACAGGCAACCATGAAGGCCTGCTTGCGGCTGGCGGACATTATGCAACCCTTTACAATACGTACTTCAGACACCAGTCCCTGGATTATCGCCCAGAAGGGTTGGATGAATATCTGAAGTATAAAGTGGATACAGGAGTTAAAGAGTAGTTTCGGGTGAGAAGAGACGGGAGCGATCAACAGCCCGTTTCTTTATTTAAGGGATGTATAATTATTTCTATAAGAAGATGATTTCCGTTGTTCTTCGAAAGGAAACGGATGTCCGCAATAACGATTTCTCGACAGATGGGTAGTCTGGGACGCAAGGTGGCAGAGGCAATTGCCCAGGAAGCTGGGTATCATGTGGTCTGGCGCGAAGTGATTAACCAGGCCGCCAGCCGTGCAAAAGTACCAGAGGTGGCGCTGGCGACGATTGATGAACTGGATTTGCTGGGTCTGCGACCTAACCCTAAGGATGTGCGCGCCTACCACGAAGCTGTGCGTGAGTTGATGCAAGAGTATGTTTCCAAAGGAAAAATAGTCATTGTGGGGCGAGCTGGACAGGTGATTCTCAGAGAAGCTGAAGATGTACTGCATGTCCGTATCTATGCTCCCTTTGATCTCCGCGTTAAACGCATTACACAGCAGCAAAACATCTCTTTAGAAATGGCGCGCGCGCAGGTAGAAACCAGTGATCAGAGTCGGGCGCGCTATTTAAGACGGTTCTACCATGTTCGCTGGGATGACCCTGAACTATATGATGTGATGATTAATACGGCCCACTTGCTGCCAGAAGAAGCTGCGGTTGTGGTGTGTGAGGCGCTTAAACAAAAAAATCACTTAACCACTCTGGTTTAATCGAGGCGATCATTGAGTAACGAAGAAAAGAAGCAGCGTGAACCTGTATTTGTTCATCCGATTGAGGCTGCGTTTGCTCAGATTCTTGACTTTTACGGGATTGATTGGGAATATGAGCCGCGCACCTTTCCACTCGAATGGGATGAGGTTGGGAATGTGGCCGAAGCGTTTACGCCCGACTTTTATCTCCCCCAACAAAATTTATACGTTGAGCTTACCACCCTGCGCCCCAAGCTGACGTTAAAGAAAAACCGCAAAATGAAACGAATTAAGGAACTTTACCCTGATATTCATATCAAGTTATATAAGCGTCGAGAGCTGCGTAACATGATGCTTCGGTTCGGTTTGCAAGAGGAGGCAGAACGAATCCTGGGTACCGAAGCGCAAGATATGGAGAATGGATCATGATAAATACCTGGGCCCTTGATAAAGACAATGAGCTGGTAAATGATATCCAGCAAGTGTATGTCTCTGCAGAAGAATTGCAGCATAAGGTCAGTGAGTTAGGTCGCCAAATCTCCCAGGATTATAAAGATAAAAGCCCTATTTTAGTCGGGGCCTTAAAAGGGATGATCTGCTTTATGGCAGATCTGTTGAGGGCCATCTCGATTCCGGTGGAGGTGGATTTTATCGCCATCTCCAGCTATTCCCCAGAGGCGCGTGACCAGGGCCTGGTTCGGGTGGTTAAAGACCTGGACCGGGTGATCACCGGGCGGCATGTGATTTTTGTTGAAGACGTGATTGATACGGGGCTGACGTTAAATTACTTAATGAATAATTTGCGCGCGCGCCAACCAGCCAGTCTGGAAGTTTGCACGCTTTTTAACAAAGACGAACGTCGCATTATTGAAATCCCTATCCGCTACAAAGGGTTTGACTTGCCAGACTACTTCGTGGTGGGGTATGGGCTTGATCATCATGAGCGTTATCGCAACTTGCCATTTGTGGGGATCTTAAAACCTGAAGCGCTTTTCTCACGGATGAAAGACTGAGAGACAATCAAAAAGGACTGCTAGCAAAAAGCAGTCCTTAAAATAAAATGTAGGGGCCCCAAGTAACCTTCAAGCTTTTCTCTCAAATAACTTGCCCTTTGTCCGTTCCTTTCGCTTTTGCCACCTACTGAGCTTTTCACTCTGGCATACAAAACCTAATCGGTTTTCTGACTGGGCTATCGAGAGAGAGCTTTTCCGTATTTCTCGGGGCTCCCTAACTCTTGGAAATTTTTGATGTAATCTCTATTTCCTTGAGTGTCTATAGTCTATCATGATGGTATTCATTTGTCAATACCTTTCGAGAAAATTAATAAATTCTCATTTTGGGATCGGAACAAAAACACAGGCTGGTGGATTGCCGCTAACCAGATCCATTTGGGCCAACTGTTGAACAGGAGCCAGAAGCAAATGTTGGATAAGGTAGGCGTCGAGCTGACATAACTCAGGATGATGGGCGAGGATGGCGGCATAAGGGCAGCTTCGTAGCAAGATGCGTGGCCCTTGCGCATGCGCTTCCCATCGAGCATGATATTGAAAGTGGTTGAGATGAGCCACTACCTGAGTGAAACGCCGGGTAATATTTTCAACGGCTGTGAAGTCCCCTGCAATGCTTTCTGCTAACTGCTTGAGCGCAGTTTGCTGCTCATCTTCCGACAAATGACTAAAAAAGGCAATCAGCAGGTTATGACATAGAGGAGCCAGATTATCAGGGTAAGAATGGGTTGCCAGGCGGTAAGTCTGGGAGGGACGTCCGCGTCCTGAGGGTTTATCAGCATCGCGCGGAACCAATTCAAGACTGCCATCCTTAATGAGATCATTAAGGTGATAGCGAATACTGGCGCGCGTTAGCCCCCAGGTGCGGCTGAGGGTGCTGACGGACGCGGTATGGTGTTCCTGTAGATAAGCCAGTATCCGTTGGCGCGTGCCTGAAGAAGCATTTTCGGGGGACATGTGACGAATTATACTGTGAAGGCTTGATTAAAGCAAAAAAAATTTGACTTTAATCGGCTTGACAGTAGGGCCAGGAGTGTTAGAATTAGTTCGTAACTCCTTATGAAAGCCAAAAATGAAAATTCTTCTTCGTTTGGCACGATTATAAAGAAATCTTTCTTTGGAAAGGTCAGGCAATGGAACAGGAGCAGTTAAACTCGCCTGGGTACGAAGTTCCTGCAGAGATGCAGCACCAGGTTGCGATCACTACTTTGGATCGCGTTTATAACTGGGGCCGGCGCAATTCACTCTGGCCGATGATGTTTGGTTTGGCATGCTGTGCGATCGAAATGATTTGTGCGGCTGCCAGTCGGTATGACTTTTCTCGTTTCGGCTTTGAAGTCATGCGGCCCAGTCCCCGCCAGGCAGATGTGATGATCGTATCTGGCACAGTCACCAAGAAAATGGTTCCCCAAATTGTTCAACTCTATAACCAGATGCCGGAACCGAAGTATGTAATCGCCATGGGCGCGTGCGCTTCGGGCGGTGGACCTTTTAAAGAAGGTTATACGGTCGTTTCGGGTATTGACCGTTATATCCCAGTGGATGTTTATATCCCTGGCTGCCCTCCAACTCCACAAGCCTTGCTGAATGGCATGATCGCTTTGCAAAAGAAGGTGGATACTAAGTCGTTGAAAAATCCCGCTGGTACCAGAAGGGTGAATTACCTCCGATTCCTATACCAGTGCTTGGTCCCGATTTAATGGATCCGGCAAAGTATGCACGGATTAAAGAAGTGGAACGGCTGAAGGCTGAAGCGGCGAGCGCTCAGCCAGATGAAATGGCCCCAGATAAGGTGAAGGCTTAAGGAGAACAAGGTGGCTGAACAAGTAATTATTTCAGAAGAAAAGGGCCTTGCCGCTCGTTTTCCAAATTGGCTGACACCAGATGCGCGACCGGGATATGAGGGTTACCTGGCGCGACCAGAGAATTTAATCGAGTTCGTTCGAAAGATGCGAGATGAACTTGGTTACGATTATCTGGCTTCTATTACAGGCGTAGATTATGAGCCTGATAATATGATGGAAGTGGTCTATCATGTGAGCCGCACCACTGGCGGGCCGAGTGTGAGTTTTAAGGTGCAGGTTCCGCGTGATAAGGCTGTGGTTCCTTCATTGGTATCTCTTTACCCAGGCGCAGACTTTCAGGAGCGCGAGGCCTGGGACTTGCTAGGGATTCGTTTTGAAGGACATCCAGATTTACGCCGCATTCTCACCTGGGAAGGATTTGCAGGACATCCACTCCAGAAAGATTGGAAAGAGCCTTATTTCGAAGAAGAGAATAAACCTTTTAAGAGCCGATGGCCAAGCGGTAACGTTGTGCGCTCAGAAGACAATAATCCTTTTGAGGATAATATTCAGTATCCGGACGGCTTCGACCCGGAAAAGTGGGTTCCAGACACCGACGAAGCGCTTTACACAGCCATGCGGCGAGTGCATACGGGCGACGACCCAGACTTGAAGACGGATCAGATGATTGTCAACCTGGGACCGCAGCATCCTTCCACACACGGTGTATTTCGGATGATCGCCTTGTTGGAAGGGGAAACGATTGTGGACTTGAAGCCAATCTTTGGGTACTTACATCGCAACCACGAAAAGATTGGTGAGCGGAACACATGGCTGCAGAACATTCCCTTCACTGACCGGCTAGATTATATTTCCTCCATGAGCAATAACTTCGGGTATGTTTTGGCCGTGGAAAAGTTGACGCAGGTCAAACCGCCTGAGCGTGCTGAGTATATCCGCGTGATGATGGCTGAATTGACCCGTATCGTCAGTCACCTCATCTCGATTGGCTTCTTGTTGAATGACCTGGGCGCATTCTTCACGCCAGTACTGTATGCGTTTGAGGAGCGCGAGCTGATTCTGGATATTTTTGAAGCGGTATCTGGATCGCGCATGATGTGCAATTACTACCGCTTTGGTGGCGTAGCGCGTGATCTGCCAGAAGGCGTATTTGAAAAACTCAGCGCATTGGTAAATGACCGCCTGCCGCGAAAAGTGGATGAGTTGGATCGGTACCTAACCAAGAATGAAATTATCCAGGTACGCACCCAGGGTGTCGGCGTGCTTACAGCGGAACAAGCCATCGCTAATTCGGCTGCTGGGCCAATTCTGCGTGCTTCGGGTGTACCCTATGACTTGCGCCGGGCTGATCCTTACAGTATTTATGACCATTTCGACTTTGATGTGGTTACCTACAACCATGGTGATGTCTATGATCGTTACCTGGTTCGTATGGAAGAGATCCGGCAGAGCATTCGTATCCTGCAGCAGGTGCTGCGCGATATGCCTGAAGGTCCTATCTTTACCGGAAAACCGAGTTATAACGTGAGAGTACCTGCAGGAGAATCATACGGCCGCGTGGAAGGCCCGAAGGGTGAACTTGGTTTCTATATCGTCTCTACTGGGAAAACCAACCCCTGGCGGTATCATGTACGCGCCCCATCCTTTATCAACCTAACCAGCCTGGCCGATATGAGCCGGGGAGCCAAGGTGGCTGATTCCGTGGTCATCCTGGGCGCAATTGATATTGTTCTGGGTGAAGTAGACCGGTAGCGCGCCGGACGATGAGGAGATAGAAGTATGAATGGAATTGGAGTGATCCGCGGGTTAGTCGTAACCTTCCAGCATTTTGTCGATACTTATCTGGAAGATTTCCGTGCGGCTCGCGCTGGAAAGAAACGCTACTACAGCAAGGAAGGCATTGCTGAGCGAACTACGGTTGGCGCACGGGGTGTGGTCACCGTGCAGTATCCAGAAGAAAAAGTGCCTGTGCCAGAAGAGTTTCGCTATATCCCATTTCTGGTTTATGAGGAAGGGGAGAATGGCGCGAAGGAACAGCGCTGTACTTCTTGTGGCATCTGCGCGAAAGTATGTCCGCCGCAGTGCATCTGGATTGTTCGCACTAGCGATCCCAAAACAGGACGTCCGGTGCCTTCTCCGGCAGATTTTTATATCGATGTCGATATTTGCATGAACTGTGGTATGTGTGCCGAGTACTGTCCGTTCGATGCGATCAAGATGGATCACGATTATGAGATTGCATCCTACGACCGGCACAAAGAGCATATCTACGACATTGATAAGCTGTCAAAGCCGGTTTCCTATTATGCAGAAATTCGCCCAACGAACTATGCCCGCGAAGAGGCGGCTCGTCAGGCGGAAAAAGAGGCAAAAGCTGCCCGAAAAGCTGGCGCGGCGGCTGCAAATTGACTTATAATTACGCGAGATAGAACACGCCTGTTTTCACATGCGCGACCTATCTCGCATAATTTAACGTTTAAGGATCGGCGCTTAACTATGTTTAATCAAGATACAGAAGTCCTTTTTCCATCTCGGGTGATTCCAACGCTGCGATCATTACAAGGTGATGAGTGGCGTAAGTTGGTGGATCATATTCAGTCTGAAGACTGTTCCCAGGTTGAGCGCTTTGCATTTGTTGCGTTAATGGTCAAGATGTGCGGCTGTGTCGGCTGTAATGCTAACTCATTCCGTGCCATGCGCGGCTGTACGCAGTGCGCCCGGCAGACGGTTCGCCGGTTTCGTGGTGGAGACCGTGAACTGATGGAGCAGTTAAATCAGATGCGGCGCGACGTGGAGGCCTATGTGCAAAAGACCTCCGTGAAATCAAGAAGAGTAAATAGCGCGCGTGTGACGATGAGCGTCACACGCGTATCCTTTATGATACAGGTTTGATGAAAGACATCGAGGAAGGGGATAAGATAAAATATGGGTGAATCCCAGGCGACACGTGATGCTGTTTTAGCAGCACTCAGTAAAGTTCAAGAACCAGAGCTTCATAAAGATCTGGTGACATTAAACATGATCCGAGACTTAAACATCCAAGAAGGTCAAGTCTCGTTTACGATAATGCTTACCACACCGGCATGCCCGCTGCGCACACGTATTGAGAATGAAGCCCGGCAGGCCGTACTTGCAGTGCCTGGTGTCAGCCAGGTGCAAATCAAGATGGATGCAAACGTGCCGGCGGACGGTCGCATGCGTGGCTTGTTAAAGCTGCCAGTCCGGAACGCAGTGGCTGTTGCTTCTGGTAAAGGTGGGGTAGGGAAAAGTACAGTGGCAGTGAATGTCGCTGTGGCGCTCGCCCAAACAGGCGCGAAAGTAGGCCTGTTGGACGCAGATATCTATGGACCCAATCTGCCGACTATGATGGGCGTGCACCGGCTGCCGCCGCAAAAAGGTGAGAAACTGGTTCCGGCGGAGGCCTATGGCGTTGAGGTCATGTCCATTGGCTTCCTGGTCAAACCTGGTCAGCCGTTGATCTGGCGTGGCCCAATGCTGCACTCTGCCATCCGGCAGTTTTTAAGTGATGTAGCCTGGGGCGAGTTGGATTACCTGGTGATTGACCTGCCCCCTGGTACGGGCGATGCGCAGTTAAGCCTGGCGCAATCCCTTCCCCTGAGTGGCGGCATTATTGTTACCCTCCCTCAGGAGGTTTCACAAGAGGATGCGCGGCGTGGACTGGAAATGTTCCGAGAGCTACACGTGCCAATTTTAGGGGTGGTAGAAAACATGAGCTACCTGGAACTTCCGGATGGAACCCGCATGGATATCTTCGGCACTGGAGGCGGCCAGAAACTGGCTGAAAGTGCTGAGGTGCCTTTCTTAGGGGCGATACCAATGGAGGCCGGGGTGCGCGTGGGTGGAGATGAGGGGAAACCTATTGTCATCACCACTCCCGATTCCCCTTCAGCCGTGGCCCTTCGTGATCTTGCCAAACAGATCGCCGCTAAATTAAGTGTGGCTGCTCTTCAACAGGGCGCTGGCGGCGTTTCGATTAATGTTGTTGGTTAGCAGGCATAATGGAACAAAACGCTGAACTCCTGGTTGTTGGTGTCCGTTTTAACAAAGTGGGTAAAATTTACCATTTTGAATCAAATGGCCTGACAGACCTGAAAGTTGGTGACATGGTGGTGGTAGAGACCAGCCGCGGCTGGCAGCTTGGGCAAGTTGCCCAAATTCTACAGGACGCAGAACCACCCCCCGATGGTTGGAAACTGATCGACCGGCGCGCGACCCCTCGCGACTTGCTGCTGCGCCAGATGTGGCAGCAAAAAGAGGCGGAAGTCGTCTCTTCCTGCCAGGCCAGGTCAGTGGAATTAAACCTATCTGGAATCAAGATCGCCTCCGCAGAATATAGTTTTGATGGGGCGCGGTTGATGATTTTATACAGCAGTGAAACAGAAGAGAAAATTGACCTTAAGTCTTTGCGCCAGGATATGCAGAAGGTATTCTCGCCTTCACTGGTCGAGATGCGCCAGGTTGGCCCGCGCGACGTGGCCAAGGTAATGTGTGGAATGGGCGCCTGTGGATTAGAAAAACGCTGCTGCTGCGCTTTCCTCACTGAGTTTTCCTCCATCTCAATTCGTATGGCTAAGGAGCAGGGCATTTCGCTAACACCTTCTGAAATTACCGGGATGTGTGGGCGGCTGCGCTGCTGTTTAATTTATGAATATGATCAGTATGTCGATGCGCGCCAAAAACTGCCCAAGCGTAATAAACGTGTGCGAACCCCGCTCGGCGAAGGCAAGGTGGTAGATGTGATCCCCTTGCGGGGATCAGTCATGGTGGATGTTCCAGAAGTTGGACGGCGCGAGTTTACGGGCGAGGAAATTAACCAGGCAGAGGAAGCCGCCCAGGCAGCAGCGCAAGGTCAGTCAGTGGTTCCGCCTGCTGAGGTGCGAAAAGAAACGGAAACCGAGCAGCCGGATACCACCCATGAAGCGACAATTGAGTCAGGAGAGGCCTGGGGAGAACCTGCAAACCTGAGCAATCCTGAAGCCGCGCCCGGGCAAGAGCAGCAAACGCCACGACGGTCTCGCCGCCAGCCAAGACGCGAGTCAGACCGTAAGGCGAGAGGGCCAAAAGATCAGGAAGCGAAAAACCAATCGGATCAAAGCACGAACAAGACGTCACAACAGGGTACAGAAAAACCTGATGAACCGGCTTCAGGGCCACAAAGCCCGGGGCAAGGTAAAGGAAGAGAAAAATCTCGTAGGAAAAAAGGACGGCGACGAAGCAGCCATGATGATGAAACAAGAGCCTGAAGGGTGGGAAGAACCTCAAAAGATTCTCGTCATATTAGCACATCCTGATGATCCTGAATTTTTTTGCGGTGCGAGCATTGCTCGCTGGGCCGATATGGGCAACACGGTCCATTATTGTTTGTTGACGCGCGGTGATAAGGGCGGTCGTGAAGCCACGATCAACCCTGATGAGTTGGGAAAACAGCGTGAAGTTGAGCAGAAAAGCGCAGCCGAAAGCCTGGGTGTAAAGAAGGTAACCTTCCTGGACTATCGCGATGGCTGCCTAGTGCCCGATTTGGATTCGCGCAAGGCGGTTGCCCGGGTAATCCGTCAGGAAAAACCAGATATTCTGGTTACTTCTGACCCGACTCAATTATTTGGGGAAAACTCGGTCAATCATCCAGATCATCGCGCGGCTGGACAAATTGTGGTGGATGCAACCTATCCGGGTGTTGGAAACCCGCTTTACTTTCAAGATCTGATGTTTGATGAAGGCCTGGAGCCGCATTCGGTGAAAGAAATCTGGTTAACGGTTACGCCACAGCCGAACACCGTGATCGATGTAACCTCTTATTGGGAAAGCAAGATCAAGGCGCTTCATAACCATGCTAGCCAAATTACGGATATGGATGGCATGGACAAGCGTATGCGCAGCCGCCACACAGCGGATAGCACGGATGAAGATCCGCGTTATGAAGAGAAATTCCGGCGGTTGAAGTTCCGCTAAACGATGAACGATTTATTCGCGCAGGCACAAGATCTGTTTGAATATAGCCAATCCAAGCGGCGTGACTTCCACCGTCACCCCGAGCTAGGTTTTAAGGAAATACGCACAGCGGGTATCGTGGCGCGTGAGCTGAATCAGCTTGGATTGGAAGTGACCACTGGCATTGCCCAGACAGGCGTTGTTGCCTTGTTAGAAGGGAAGCAGCCCGGTCCGGTAGCGCTGCTGCGTTTTGATATGGACGCACTGCCCATCTTTGAAGAAACCGGCGCGGAATATGCCTCAACACAGAGTGGTGTGATGCATGCTTGTGGGCATGATGGGCATATGGCAGTTGGTCTGACTGTTGCTCGAATGCTGCACGCACAGCGTAACTCGTTGTCGGGCACGGTGAAGTTTGTGTTCCAACCAGCCGAAGAAGGATTGGGCGGCGCGGAGCAAATGATTCAAGCCGGAATTATGGATCATCCCAGGCCGGATTTTACACTCGCGATGCATGTTTGGAATGAGAAGCCGCTGGGCTGGGTGGGTGTTTCACAGGGGCCGCTCATGGCAGGGGCAGATTTGTTCCAGGTAACGATTGAGGGGAAGGGTGGTCATGGAGCCTTGCCTCAAGGTACGATTGACCCGATTATCGCCAGTGCTCAAATCATCACTGCTCTCCAAACAATTGTTTCCCGCAACCTTTCGCCATTACAATCGGCAGTGGTAAGTGTGGGACAACTGCGCGCTGGAGAAGCATTCAACGTCATCCCGCAGACAGCCGAATTCAGCGGCACAATTCGTACCTTTGAACCAGAAGTGCGCCAAAAAATATTGACGCGATTTGAGGAAATTGTAACTGGCGTGGCGGACGCTTTGGGGTGTAAGGCCAGTATTAAGGTGCAGGTCATGACACCTACCGTGAGCAATGACCCACAAGCGGCGCTGGTGGTGAGTCGGGCCGTGCGGAAGGTTTTCCCTGATGTGGAATTAATCGAGGATTACCGCACGATGGTTTCTGAAGATATGGCTTATATGATGGCGGAAGTGCCGGGTTGCTTTATATTGATCGGCTCCGCTAATCCAGAGAAAGGGCTGATCTACAGCCATCATCATCCGCGTTTTGATATTGATGAAGCTGTGCTTCCACGTGCTGCGGCGATTATGACCGCCGCTGCAATGGATCTGTTGGAGCAAGCTCGCTCGTAACAGCGTTTGAATGAGACAAGTTTTGAATGATCCACTCATGCTATTTGATGAGACCATCCCTAAGCGGGTGGTCTCACTGATTCCTTCCTATACAGAAAGTCTGTTTGAGTTAGGAATTGGGAGTGGCGTGGTTGGCATCACCGACTTTTGTGATCGGCCTGCTGAGAAGCTAAAACAGATTGCACGAGTGGGCGGTCCAAAGAATCCGTGCATACAGGATATTCTACAGCTTCAGCCGGATCTGGTGATTGCCAACCCGGAGGAAAACCCTCGCGAGGCAGTGGTAGAACTGCAAGCAGCAGGTATTCCCGTATGGGTCACCTTTCCTCAAACAGTAGCGGATGCGCTGCGCGACCTCTGGACGCTGGCGCGTTTGTTCCGTAAAGAAGCGGCTCAGCAACGCCTGCAAGTGTTAGAGCGCAGTCTGGAGTGGGTGAGTCTGGCTGCAAAGGAACGGCCATCCTTACGCTGCTTTTGTCCCATTTGGCAAGATAGGCTTGAGACGGGTGAAACCTGGTGGATGACTTTTAACAGCCAAACCTATTCCAGTGACTTGCTGCGGTCGATGAATGTGGAGAATGTCTTTGCCAGACGTGAACGCCGCTTTCCGCTGCTGGCGGAACTGGAATACTTGCCGGCAGAAGATCCGGCAGGGCGTGATGTTCGCTATCCACGTGTTTCGCGCCAGGAAGTGCTGGCTGCCAGTCCAGAGATCATTTTGCTGCCAGATGAACCTTACCACTATCAGGAGGAGGATATCGCTTCTTTCCAGAAGTGGTTTGCGGGAACTCCAGCGGTAGATAACCGACGCATCTTGTGCGTGGACGGCAGTTTACTCACCTGGTATGGAACCCGGCTGGCGTTAGCCTTGAATGAATTACCAGCGCTCTTTGATTGAAACATCTTAGAGTAACTGCTTTCGATAAAACCCAATACCAAAATCCCTTTCTTAGAAAAATCTTAAGAGTCCTGATTGACATTCCAATTTTGCCGTGCTATACTCCATATTGTCATAATAATCTGATTAATCTATGGAATAGAATTTTCTTCCCTGGCGCGGCAATGGCAAACGAAAAAAGCTTTACAGACCTTTCTGAGTTTTTAAGCTACCTGGCATTCCAAAAGGAAGATGGGGACCGGCTTCCTTCTTTAGCGAATCTAAGCCGGGAGCTGGGGGTTAGTGTAGCAACGCTGCGCGAACAGTTGGAAGTTGCCCGGGCATTGGGGCTGGTGGAAGTTCGCCCAAAGACGGGCATTCGCAGGCTTCCTTACACTTTCAAACCGGCTGTTTTACAGAGTTTATCTTATGCGGCAGCAATTCAACCCGATTACTTTTTTTCGGCATTTGCAGAGCTGCGCACCCATGTTGAGATGGCTTACTGGTATCAGGCTGTTGAGAACTCTCATTTCAGAAGATTTCGAGTTGATGCACAACCTGATTGATCGAGCGGAAGAAAAACTGAAAGGGAATCCGATCCAGATCCCCCATGCAGAGCATCGTGAGCTGCATCTTTCCATTTACCGTCGATTAAACAATCCTTTTGTCATTGGCATATTAGAAGCTTATTGGGAGGCCTACGAAGCGGTAGGCCTGAATTTATATGCGGATCTTACTTATCTGCAAACAGTTTGGGCATATCACCGGCGTATGGTGGAAGCCATCAGCACAGGGAATGCCAGTGAAGGCTATCACGCCCTGGTAGAACATACCGATTTATTAATGCAGCGTTCCAGGCCTGTTCCCAGGCAAGAATTCGAGTAAATCTTTCTTGCCTGATACCACCCAACCTTTTTCCTTACTTTTCAAGGAGAGATCATGACTCAAGCCTCACCTACAGTTCAAGAGGGTCCTCGTTCAGATGGTGCACCCATTATCAATGACTTCGGAATCACCTTCTGCACCGTGAATGGGTCGGGCAGCGCAACATCCAATAATACTGTGCTGCGGGCACTTTTCAAGATGGGGATACCTGTTTCGGGTAAAAACATCTTCCCCAGTAATATTCAAGGCCTGCCCACCTGGTACACCATTCGCGTAAACAAGGATGGCTATCTGGCGCGTATGGAGAGAACCGATATTGTGGTCGCCATGAACCCCACCACCTTTGTGCGAGATATGGAAGACCTCGTGCCGGGCGGCGTTGTGTTTTACGCGGATGATATGAAGCAGCCGATTAAGCGTACAGATATCTTTGCTTATCCCATGCCTGTGAAGAAGCTGATCCGTGAAGCAGACGTGCCTTCCAGCCTGCGTGATTATGTGGCGAACATGGTTTATGTGGGTGTTTTGGCGCAGATGATGGGGATTGATCTGGATGCGATATACCAAGCGTTGGACTTCCACTTTAGAGGGAAGAAGACTCCGATTGAATCGAATTTTAGTGTGATCAAAGCTGCCGCGGACTGGGCAGCTGAAAACCTGACGAAGCAGGATCGATATCAGCTAGAGAGCATGAATGCCACGGAAGGATATATCATGGCAGACGGCAATACTGCCGCGGCTCTTGGTTCATTATATGGTGGTGTGCAGCTTGTAGCCTGGTACCCGATCACACCTGCTTCTTCACTGGCAGAATCTGTGAATCAGTATATCCCGATGCTGCGCAAGGATCCTGAGACGGGTAAGTCAACCTGCGTGGTGGTTCAGGCAGAAGATGAACTGGCTGCCGTGGGAATGGCTGTAGGGGCTGGTTGGGCTGGTTTGCGGTCGATGACTTCAACGGCTGGGCCGGGTGTCAGTTTGATGACTGAGTATCTTGGGCTGGCGTATTTTGCTGAAATCCCTCTTGTGTTGTGGGATGTGCAGCGGGTAGGGCCCAGCACAGGGCTGCCCACACGCACAGAGCAGGGTGATCTAACCCAGATTTACTTTTCCGGTCATGGCGACACAAACTTCATTATCTTGATGCCTGGCGACATTAATGAGTGCTTCGAGTTTGGCTGGCGAGCCTTTGATATCGCCGAGCGTATGCAGATGCCCGTAGCGGTGTTGAGCGACCTGGATATGGGGATGAATCAGTGGATGACAAAGCCTTTTCGGTATCCAGATACGCCGATGGATCGTGGGAAGATCCTATGGGAAGAAGATTTGGAAAAGATGTTAGAGCAGATGAACGGTCAGTGGGGCCGTTATCTGGATGTGGATGGCGATGGAATTCCCTATCGAACCCTGGTAGGCAACCGTCATCAGCGCAGCGCTTACTTCACGCGCGGCACTGGGCATGATCCATATGCTCGTTATAGTGAAGAGCCTGAAGTTTGGGAAGAATTGATGGCGCGGCTGGCCCGCAAGTATGAAACTGCTAAACAGTATGTGCCGGAGCCTGTTGTGGAAACAATGGAAGGCGCCAAAATCGGCATCATTACAATGGGGTCAACCGATATGGCAGTGCGCGAAGCGCGTGACCAGCTGGCTCAGTTGGGCGTAAAGGTTGACTATCTGCGGGTGCGCGCTATTCCGTTTACCGCTGAGGTGGAGCAGTTCATCCGTGACCACGAGCGGGTATATGTGGTTGAAATTAATCGAGATGGGCAGCTGCATCAACTATTGACGATTAACCTTCCTGATCTGGCGACCAGACTGCGCAAGGCAGCGCATGTGGACGGTTTACCGTTAAGTGCTCGTTGGGTTCGGGAAGAAGTCCTGAGCCAGGAGGAGAAGTAGAGATGGCAACAGCAGAAAAAACCAATCAGGTGGGCATGTCGCGAACGGATTACCGTGGACAGGCCAGTACACTATGCCAGGGCTGTGGTCATAATTCCATTGCGAATCAGATCATTTCATCTTGTTATGAACTCAATATTGTGCCGGAAGGCGTGGTTAAGTTCAGCGGAATTGGCTGTTCCAGCAAGAGCCCTACATATTTCATGAACCGGTCTTTTGGTTTCAATGGTTTGCATGGTCGTATGCCTTCCCTGGCTTTAGGCGCGCTGTTTGCCGACGTTTCGCTGAAAGGGATTGGAATCAGTGGGGACGGCGATACCGCCAGCATCGGGATGGGGCAGTTCAAGCATTTGATGCGCCGTAATCTGCCGATGGTTTATATTGTTGAGAACAACGGCGTTTATGGGCTGACCAAAGGCCAGTTCTCGGCTACTGCAGAGCGGGGATTGTCCCTGAAGCGGGAGGGCACTAATCTCTATAAGCCAGTCGATATCTGCAAAGAGGCCTTGGTCTCAAATGCAACATTTGTAGCGCGTTCTTTTGCCGGCGATCCCAAGCAGGTTCGTGAATTGATTAAAGCAGCCATCAGTCATAACGGCCTGGCTGTGTTAGATATCATTAGCCCATGCGTCACATTCAATAATCAGGATGAGTCATTGCATTCCTATGCCTGGGGCAAAGATCACGAAGTGCGTCTACATGATATTTCTTTCCTACCTGTGCCGCCGCGAGATGAGATTACGATAGAAGATTTTGAAGAAGGAACCGTCCGTGAAGTGGAACTGCACGATGGCTCGATGATTATGCTGAAGAAGCTAGAAGCTGACTATGATCCCACCGACCGCTGGCAGGCGCTGCGCGTGCTGGAAGATGCCGAACGTGAGAATTATATGGTCACTGGTCTGATTTACGTCGAACCTGACGCGCCCTCCATCTTCGATCTCTACGATTTACCTGAAAAGGCGCTTAATCGTCTTACCGAGAAGGAGTTACGCCCGGCTCCTGAAACGATTGACGAGGTCAACTCGTTGATGTTCTAGAATAAACTCAAAACATAAAACCGCCCTGCCAAATTTATCACGGCAGGGCGGTTTTTTCGTTTATGGAAAGGTTGGTCTCTTACGGTCGCGAATCCACTCACTCCACGAGCCAACGTACAGTTTTGAGCCAGTTAACCCAGCCGATTCCATTGCAATGAGGTGGTGGGCAGATGTAACCCCGGAGCCGCAGTATAGAATGGTTTTCTCAGGCGGTACGCCGCCTAACAAACTGTCGAACTGGTGACGTAGGGTTTCGGGTGGTAGAAAAGTGCCATCCAGCTTCAAGTTGTCCCCATGATAGCGGTTGACTGCGCCGGGAATATGCCCAGCTACCGCGTCGATCGGTTCGCGTTCGCCCAGGTAGCGCTCCTCGCTGCGCGCATCCACCAGGCGGTAGGTGGGGTCCAGATGCACGCCCAGTACGTCCTCCGTAGTCGCAACCATCTCCCAGTCAGGCTTTGCTTCGAAGACCGCCGCGGGACGCTGTTCAATACCTGTGGCGGTGGGATACCCTTCAGCTTGCCAGGCCTGCCAGCCGCCGTCCAATACGGCTGCGGCGGAATGGCCTAAGAAGCGCAACAGCCACCACAGCCGCGCGGCATACGCGCCGCTGTGGGTATCGTATACGACTACCTGGACATTTTGATCAATTCCCCAGTTCGAGAGGCGTTTTGTTATTTCATGGATATCAGGGAGTGGATGCCTCCCGCTTTCCGGCGTGATCGGACCAGATAGATCTCGATCAAGGTGCGCATAGACGGCGCCCGGAATATGTCCTTCCTGGTAGCTCTGGAAGCCCCAATCTGGATGAGCGAGGTCAAAACGGCAGTCCACAACAACCCATTCAGGGTCTTGTAGATGATCTGCCAATTCTTTTACAGAGAGAATGACTTGATTTTTTTCCATAGCATTTGTCAGTTTATAGACCTGATCCAACGGTATAGAGCAAGGCAAAGTTTGGCTCGCGGGCTGCACCAAGGGGAAAGCCCGTAATCATAACAACTTGCTGCCCCGGCTGTACTTCAGATGAGGCCAGTAAGGCAGATTCAACGTGCGCCAGCATCGTTTCAACTGTCGTCGCAAACGGCACCAGGAATGGCACTACTCCCCAGTACAATCCCATACGGCGAAAGGTGAGTAGTTCAGGCGTAAAGGCCAGAATGGGGACGGTGGGGCGCGCTTTCGACATATACAGGGCTGTTCGTCCTGTTTCCGTAAAGACGACTACTGCTGCCACGTCACGATCCTGCGCCAGTTCTCGCGCTGCCCTGGTCATTGAAAGTGCGTCTGTCTGTACGGTCACTTCGTCAGGGAAGGTTGAGGTAGTTCCCCATCGCTTATACTGATTCTCTGCCTGGCACACAATGGCATCCATCATGGCGATGCTTTCGACTGGATATTTTCCTGCTGCCGTCTCACCCGAAAGCATAACCGCATCTGTGCCATCAAAGATGGCATTGGCTACATCGGATGCTTCGGCGCGGGTGGGGCGTGGGTTGTGGATCATCGAGTCCAGCATTTGTGTGGCAGTAATGACAAACTTCGCGTGACGGTTGGCAGTTTCGATTATTTCTTTCTGAATGTTAGGCACCATTTCGGGTGACATCTCAATTCCCAGATCGCCGCGTGCTACCATGACTCCATCTGCCGCATGGATAATTTCATGCAGGTTATCAATCGCTTCCGGCAGTTCTAACTTGGCGACAATGGGGGTGTTCGCTCGTTCTGGAACAAGCTGGCGCATCGCTTCCTGCACATTTTCTACATCCTTCGCATTGCGGACAAAGGAAATGGCGACAGCATCTACCCCAGCGTGTAACCCAAACTCTAGATCCTCCCGGTCTTTGTCAGTAAACCCTGGAATGTTTAGGTTAGCGCGTGGTAAGTTTACGCCCTTGTGTGACTTCAAAACGCCACCCAAAACCACCCGCGCCTCCAGGTTGTTCGGGTTGGTACCGAGCACCTCAATTTCTAACTGACCGTCATCCATCAGAATATGGTTGCCTACTGCTACACTCTTTTCCAGATCCGGTACATCTAAAGGGATTACTTCTTTTCCTTTAAATGCTTCTTGGTGGCTGGCAGCTTCTGGTTTCGACGAGAGGACAATCACCTCTCCTGGAGTCAGTTCTACGGCGTCTCCTGGCAGGTTCCCTACCCGCAGCTTAGGGCCTTGCAAGTCCTGTAGGATTGTGATTGGCTTGTGGAGCGTCTCAGACAGTTCGCGCAGCAGCGTGATTTGGGCCGCGTGCTCCTCATGGGTTCCATGCGAAAAATTCAGCCGTGCAACATCCAATCCAGCTTTGATCATCCGGATCAGGGTTTCTCGATCCTGGCTGGCGGGTCCAATTGTGGCGACAATCTTTGGTTTTCGCTTCATAGTTAAATATAGGTTAATGCTTTTGCCTGGAGAGTCAATTCATCCCGGAAATTGGGATGAGCAATAGAGATGAGCAGTTGAGCGCGCTGCCGGATGGACTTGCCGTACAAATCTACCATGCCATATTCTGTAACAACATAGTGGAGGTGGTTTCGGGTAGTCGTAATACCGGCGCCTATCTTTAACGTAGGCGTGATCCGGCTAACCAGGGTACCATCCCGCAGTGTGGAAGTACTCGGCAGGGCGATAATGGGTAGGCCTCCCTCTGACAGCGACGCTCCATAAATGAAGTCAAGCTGCCCGCCCACGCCGCTGTAAAAGCGCGGACCAATGCTGTCGGCGCAAACCTGCCCGGTAAGATCGATCTCGATAGCGCTGTTCATGGCTACCATTTTCGCATTTTGAGCAATCACGAAGGGATTGTTGACGTATTCTGTACGATGAAGTTCAATCAGCGGGAAGTCATTGGCCCAGTGATACAGGCGGTGAGTGCCTAATATAAAGCCTGCTATAATTTTCCCTGGATGGAGTGTTTTGCGTGCCCCATTAATCACGCCCATTTCAACCAGGTCGATGATGCCATCCGAAACCAGCTCAGAATGTACAGCCAGGTCTTTCTTGTTTTGTAGGAAGCACAATACCATATCTGGAATGGCGCCTATCCCGGTTTGTAGGGTGGCTCCATCGGGAATTCGCTCTGCGATATATTCGGCGATTTTCGCCACCACTTCATTGGGGCCTTCTTCTGCCATTTTAAGTTCAGCCAGCGGATAGTTAACGGGAACAAAATAATCAATCTCGTTGACGTGAATCAAGGTGTCGCCGTGCGTGCGGGGCATTTGCTGATTTACTTCTGCGATAACCAACCGCGCCAATTCAGCAGCAGTCCGCGTTAATCCTGATTCGATCCCTAATGTGCAGTAGCCGTGTGGGTCAGGGGGAGAGATGTGTATAAAAGCTGCATCGAGCGGCAGGATATTGCGCTTGAACAGCAGCGGAAACTCTGACAGAAGCACAGGGGTGAAATCCGCTTTCCCTTCTTGGATAGCCTTCCGAACATTCCCGCTGATGAACAAAGAATTAACCCGGAGATGACCTTCCATCTCCGGGCTGACGTATTCTGATCCTGTCACTGTGAGCGCCTGACAGATCTCGACATCCTCTAAGTTGGGCGCGTATGCGATCAGAGCGGAAAGCAGTTTTTTGGGGACAGAGCAATTTCCGGTTAGAAAAATGCGATTCCCCGACCGGACTGCGCGAACAGCTTCTTCAGCAGTAACTGTGCGTGACTGATAGGTTGTTTCCCAATTCATCATTTGTGTCTCTATCAGGCTGCTTTTAGGTTCAAAACTTCACGAATTCTTGGCAAAACCCAATCAATTGTCGCGCGATCGATGATTAATGGAGGCGCAAAACGGATGACATTTTCATGGGTTTCTTTGCAAAGGACCTCCCTTTGCATCAACGCTTCACAGAACCGCCGGGCGCCGCCGGCTTCAGGCTTAAGCTCAACCCCAATCAGTAGGCCTTTCCCGCGAACCTCTTTCACATAGGGCGATGGGATCTCTGCCAGTTGTTCGAGGAAATACTCTCCCTGAACCGCGGCATTTTCGATCAGATGTTCATCCAGGATAACATCGAGCGACGTCCGCACTACAGCAGCCGCGAGCGGATTACCGCCAAAGGTAGAGCCATGCTGCCCGGGCTTAAATAAGCCTAGGATGGGTCGATCCGCTAGAATGGCCGAAACTGGGTAGAAACCACCCCCCAAAGCTTTGCCCACAATGACAATATCCGGGCGGACCTCTTCATACTCCACTGCGAAGAGCTTGCCCGTTCGCCCCAGGCCCGTCTGGATTTCATCATCCAAAAAGAGGACATTGTTACTTGTGCAGATTTCGCGCACACGCCGCAAGTACCCTTCCGGTGGAATGATGACCCCGGCTTCCCCTTGAATGGGTTCCAAAAGGACTGCGGCTGTATTGGGTGTAACTGCCTTCTCAATCGCTTCTGCATCTCCATAAGGAACAGCCGTAAAGCCAGGAGTAAATGGCCCGAAATCTTTTCGATAGTCTGGCTCAGTGGAGATCGAAACCATGGTTGTGGTGCGCCCGTGGAAGTTTCCTCTGGCGACCACAATCTCTGCCTCGTTTTCTGGAACTTTCTTCACCTGATACGCCCACTTGCGCGCCAGTTTCACTGCCGTTTCTACTGCTTCGGCCCCACTGTTCATCGGCAGTGACATCTCGTAGCCGGTGATATCGGTAAGTTGTTTATATAGCAGTGGAAGCTGGTCGTTCCGAAAGGCCCTCGAGGTGAGCGTGATTTTTTGAGCCTGTTCGATCATCGCCGCGAGAATGCGGGGATGCACATGCCCCTGATTGAGCGCTGAGTACGCGCTGAGGCAGTCGAGATATCGCTTCCCCTCGATATCATACACCCACACGCCTTCACCGCGTGTCAGTATGACATCGAGAGGGTGGTAATTGTGCGCTCCATACGCTTCTTCAAGCGCGATTAAGTTCTTTGTATTCATATGTTTACAATGCCTTGATCTAGGCGACCCCAAACAGGTAGGCGATAATGGCTTTCTGCGCGTGCATCCGATTATGCGCCTGGGGGAACAGAACGGAGTGAGAACCACCTGCAACTTCGTCTGTAATTTCCTGTCCGCGGTGGGCGGGTAAACAATGCATGACGATGACGCTGGGGTCCGCTTCCGAAACCAGTTGTTCATTCACCTGATAAGGAGGGAAAACCAGTTCGCGTTTCTTTGCTTCGGCTTCCTGCCCCATACTGGTCCAGGTATCCGTGTAAATGACCTGAGCATTGCGCACAGCCTCATGCGGATCGCGCATCAGGCTGATATGGCTGCCGCTCTTTTCAGCAAGCTGACGTCCGATCTCAACGGCTTCTGGATTCATATCAAAACCTTCGGGACTGGCAATGGTGAAATTCCACCCGA
Organism: uncultured Chloroflexia bacterium; assembly: GCA_963791025.1. Taxonomy (GTDB): domain Bacteria; phylum Chloroflexota; class Anaerolineae; order Anaerolineales; family Anaerolineaceae; genus DSYU01. The sequence continues at coordinate 474,202 of CAWBQF010000003.1, forward strand.
GTTTGGTGCAAATATGCAGTAGCGAGACAGCGACGTTGTTCCCATCCCCGATGAAAGTAACGTTAATACCTTTTTCCTTACCAAAGTTTTCTTCAATGGTGAGCGCGTCTGCCATTCCCTGGCAAGGGTGATTGTAGTCACTTAAGCCATTAATGACGGGCACGCTGGCCCATTGCGCCAGTTCCGTCACATGTTCATGTTCAAATACGCGCGCCATAATCGCATCTACGTATCCAGCTAGCACACGGGCGATATCTGCGACTGACTCACGCTGCCCCATGCTTATTTCATTGGGCGAAAGATAGAGGGCGTCACCACCCAATTGCCGCATCGCCATATCGAAACTCACACGCGTTCGCAGGCTGGGTTTTTGAAAGATCATCCCAAGAACTTTGCCCTTGAGAATAGGCCGGTTTCCACCCGCTTTTAATTCCTTCTTTAGGCTGATCGCAAGGTCAAGGATAGATTGAAGTTCCTCTGGGGAATAGTCGGCAATGGCAATGAAGTCTTTTTTCATAGAAGCTCCTCAAAAGGCATAAAAGATGTTTACCCGCCAAAAAGAAGTATATCATAAGCAGTTGTTAGACAACAAAGGAGAAAAGCATATAAAAGCATGATGATCGTGCAGCGAAATGCTCCTCTGAATCTGGATCTGGAGTATTCAGGTTTTTGTTCTCTGAACGTTTTGACATTTTTTACAGGCTGGCTTATGATTAAGCGAAAGGGAAAATTTGAAGGATATACCGGAAGTGCTATGAATCTTTCTGCGACAAGGTTTTCAAAGTATGCCTGGGCCGTGTTAGCCTATAATGTTTTCGTGATTTTGTTTGGAGCGTTTGTTCGCGCTTCAGGTTCAGGTGCTGGTTGTGGGGCGCACTGGCCGTTATGTAACGGCGTAGTTGTGCCGCAGGCCCCTGCGATCCATACGGTCATTGAATATACTCACCGGCTAACCAGCGGTCTTACTTTAATTGGTGTGGCTGTGTTGTTTATTTGGGCCTGGCGGATCTTCAAAGGGCGCAGCTTAATTCGCGTTAGCTCGGCTTTTGCGATGTTGTTTATCATCACCGAAGCTTTAATTGGCGCGGGTTTAGTCCTATTTCGCCTGGTGGAATACAATAACTCGATCTATCGGGCTGTGTCGATGGTCGCCCACTTGGTAAACACCTTCCTTCTGATTGCCTCCCTGACCTTTACTGCCTGGTGGTCAAGCACTGGCGTTCCGGATCGCCTTTTAATTCGCGGTTTCGCTGGAACCTTGCTTGTCGTCGGCGGATTGGCGATCTTGTTGCTGGGCGCCAGCGGTGCGATCACCGCGCTGGGTGATACCCTTTTCCCTTCAGGTTCTCTCGCCGAAGGGATCCAGCAGGACTTTTCTGCTACTGCCCATTACCTGATCCGCATCCGGATTTATCATCCGGCTATTGCGGTTAGCGTTGGAATGTATCTGGCGGCGGTCACTTTATGGGTGCGCAGAAAGTTCCAGGCAGAGTACCTGGAACGGGTGACGAACCTTTTGTTTAGCTTGTATGGATTGCAGTTGTTTCTTGGAATTTTAAACGTGGCGCTGTTGGCCCCTGTTTGGATGCAGATTGTCCATCTGCTGGTTTCAAACCTGATCTGGATTTCCTTTATTCTTATGAGTGCCATTACTTTTGGCGGCGCTCAACTTTCGGCGAGCGTTGGCGACCATCCAATCCATCAGACGGTAGGGCAGGTTCCCGAGTAGACTGTTTGCGTAATAGTAAAGGGTGCTGTCAAAACCGGGGGTAATAATGTAGCGATTTTTGGCAGTATCGCGCAGGATGACTTTGGCTACTGCTTCGGGGGCCATCACTTTATTGCTTTCGTCGAGGATACGCGTGACGTCCGGTTTATACTGGTTTTCGTAATCCAACTGGGGGGTTTGCGTATCGGGTGGAAATACCACGGATACGTGCAAACCATGCGGAGCTAACTCAGTCCGTAGAACGTCCGATAATCCACGTATCGCAAACTTGGTCGGCCCATAGGCAGAGTATCCATAAACGCCTAAGAACCCAGCAATCGAAGAGATATTGATAATATGCCCGGATGCGCGCTGAATCATGCCAGGGAGAAGCGCCTTGGTAACGTTGACCGTGCCAAAATAATTGACCTCCATCATCCAACGAAAGATGTGGAGGTCTAATTGTTCAAATAAACCTGGATGGGCGACGCCTGCTGAGTTGAAAAGATAGTCCGGCGTGCCGTCGGTTTGTATCTGCTCTTCTAGCTGGGCCTGGAGCTGCTCAAAGTCAGTAACATCTGCCTGAACGATTTGTATTTGCTGGGCAGGGTTACGCCGGGAGGTTTCGATCTGTGAAGCTGCTTCTTGCAGCTTACTTGAATCTCGCGCGAGAATCCAGACGTGCGCGCCCAGGGAGGCTAATTGGCAAGCCAATGCCAGGCCAATGCCGCTTGATCCGCCCGTAACTAGAGCAGTTTTTCCTTCATAGGATTTCATCAATTAACAGGTAAACGCTTGCTGCTAGTGCCCACCGCAGGAAGCGCAACTGCCGCCGCTGCAGCCGCCGCAGCTCGACCCGCTGGAAGTCACCGAGCGACCTTCGCTTGAGGCAAAGAAAACTGACATGGCGCGCTTGGTATCTTCACTATGGCAGGAACGACACTGGATCGCCTTATCAGCGTCTTTCATGGTGCGTAAGACGTCGAAGTGTTGACCACAATCTTTGCATACATATTCGTACAGTGGCATACCCAAATCCTCTTAATGAAATAATTAATTGTGTTTTTGAAGCGGTTTGAGTGCTGCTTCAAACTGGAAGCAAATTTATTATATAATCTTTTTGAATTTTTGGGAAGAAATTCGTAAAAATTCAAAAAGAAGATTTATTATGGGTTGCTTTCGCGTACATCCAGAACTTTTAGCGTCTGCGGGGCGACGGTTGTAAGGAGATCTTCTTTCCGAACCCCTGTTACCTTCAGCGTAATTTGCCCTGTTTCACTATTCTCGCCCTCAAAAGCGCCCAGAGCGACGATATCGCCGCCAGCTTCGAATACCGCTCGCGTGAGTTTGGCCAATTGACCGGGTTCCTTTGGTACCAGCACGGTCAGGCGAACTCCAGGTTCGCGTGCGCCAAACAGCTCGAGAAAGGTCTTGAATAGATCTGTTTCTGTAATCAGCCCGATCAGCTTGCCACCTTGGAGAACAGGCAAACCAGAAACATTGCAGTCTGCCATAATGCGTGCAGCCTCTTCCAACGGCGTATCCTCGTTGACAGTGACTACATCGTGCGTCATGATTTGTTCAATTGTGATTTTGCGCAGCAGGTCGTGCATTTCATAAACGCTGAGCGTGGTTGCGTTGGAAGGTGAGGCTTTAAATAGATCCTTTTCAGAAATGATGCCGACAAGCTGGCCGCGCTTATTCACAACCGGTAAGCGCCGGACGTGCTCTTCACGCATCAGGTCCAATGCATCTTGCATGGATGTTTCCGGATGGACCGTAATGACCGGGCGGGACATACGTTCTCTGACCAGCATGCTTTCACCTCTTAGGATGTAGAGTAGTTGTTGTAATGGAGTTATACAATAATCCAGGAAAAGTTTCAAGCATCTAGTCAATAAATATGGGATTTGTTAATCCAACAATTTGGATCTGGGTGCTTTCGAATGTCCTGGTAACATCCCCTATTTTGGCGAGAAGGAGCGGTTATAATAGGGGCTTTATTAGGCTGGGCAGTTCAGTTCCTCCAATTGTGCCTGTGAGTACTGTTTCTAACTGTAGTGACATGATATAGGTAAGTAGAATGGTCATTGAGCTTTTAATTGGTGTTAGTTATGTAGCGGCTCAAATGCTAGCAGATATTGCCAGTTTGCAGATCGTTCGGTTTGCGGGTCTGTCGATGGATGCGGGTACGTTTATCTACCCAATCACGTTCACCCTTCGCGATCTTGCGCATAAAGTGTTAGGGCTGCGCGGCGTCCGTGTTCTGATTATCTCAGCCGCAGTCATTAACTTGTTAATGGCGCTGTACTTCTGGTTTGTAGCCAGTTTGCCCCCGGATACGCTTGCTGGCAGCAGCAATTTGTGGGGGCAGGTGCTCTCGCCGATTTGGCGAATTACAATGGCTAGTATTTTGGCCGAGGTGATCGCAGAGTTGATTGATACAGAAGCATACCGCTTCTGGGTAGAGCGGGTAACACGCCGCTTTCAATGGATGCGCGTCTTGACCTCCAATGCGGTCAGTGTCCCCCTCGATTCGTTCCTGTTTGCATTCCTCGCCTTTTACGGCGTCATGCCCACTTCGTCGGTGGTCGCCATCTTCTGGGCCAATGTCATCATCAAGGGCATCGTTACTGTCACCAGCCTCCCCATGATCTATCTGGTGCGTGACCAACATTCTACTGTTGAATTTGTCGAATAGTGATTGCAAAGCCTACAATCGGTGATCTACGGGGTGGCAAACTCCTCATCGGCCGGCGCATGATCAATTCACGCCCGGTGCTAAAAAGGCCGGGCGTGAACGTCTTGAAAAAAAGAACGAAAGTCCTCACTTACTTCTGACGACAAGAGGATCGGTTATTCTGCTGCAGCAGGTTGGTTTGGCATGATATGCAGTTCAAAGACTTTCATAAAGTGAAAGCCATAAACCGAAAGGGTAATTGCCAGTGGAAATTTCTTGGGTTGTGTAAACAGTGCCCAGAAGAACAGCTTCCAGTATTCCCGGCGTTCATCCCCGCGTATCCCTAGCCAATAGATCGTGCGGAAAAAGGCTGCGATCTCACGCCATTCGAGATGAACCGGTGAGTCGGTGGGCTTGTACTCCAACAAGAAGTTTCGTACTCTTTCATAGAAGGGCTTTGGCGCGTAAATCCCTTCCAAGATCTTTTGATACCCTGACTGAAGCAGTCTCAAATCCATCTTAGGAATGATATTTGTGCAGCCGTCGGCGTTATCTCCTGACATCTCATCAACCAGCCGGCCTTCCTCTTTAACCGGCTGTAAAGTTCAGTGCCGTAGGGAGCTTGCAGCAGGCCCACCATGGCGGTCACGATGCCGCTTTGCTGGATAAAATCAATTTGCCGCTGAAAGATAGATGGCGTATCACTGTCAAAACCAACGATAAAGCCGCCCATTACTTGCAAACCATTGCGCTGCAACCGTTTTACACTCTCGACCAGGTTGCGGCCTTTGTTTTGTGCCTTGTGACATTCAGCCAGGCCCTCCTCACTGGGGGTTTCAATGCCAACAAAAACGGAAACAAAACCCGCTTTGTTCATTAGTTCCATCAGTTCGGTATCATCAGCCAGGTTAATAGAGGCTTCTGTGATAAATTGGCAGCCCACCTTGCCTTTGCGCCACTCGATTAAGGCTGGCAGGACAGACTCTTTCAGCACTCGTTTATTGCCAATGAAGTTATCATCCACAAAGAAGATGTTCCTTCGCCAACCGGCTGCATAGATCGCATCCAGTTCAGCAAGAATTTGCTGGGCGGTTTTTGTCCTGGGCCGGTGCCCTAATAAAGCCGTGATGTTACAGAAGTCACAACTGAAAGGGCAGCCGCGCGAAAACTGAATGCTCATCGAGTTCATATTGATCCATCTCAATCAGATCCCACATGGGCACTGGCGAGAGGGTAATATCGGGATACTCTTCTGTGGAATAGACGCGCTTGGGATTGCCTGCTTCCAGGTCAGACAGGAACTGGGGGAGTGTGATTTCTCCCTCATTCAGGATGAAATGATCGACTAGTTCGAAACGATCATATTCAGATGTAAATAACGGCCCCCCTGCCACAACTTTTACGCCCGCTGCTTTGCTTCGTTCAATCACTTTCTGGGCAGAAGGGCGCTGAACCACCATCGCACTGATGAAAATGTAATCTGCCCATTCCAGGTCACTTTGTCGCAGCGATGAAATATTTAAATCCACCAGCCGCTTATTCCATTCTTTAGGCAGCATGGCAGCCACAGTGATCAGGCCTAACGGCGGGGAAGAAGCTTTTTTGTTAATAAAATGAAGTGCGTGTTTGAAACTCCAAAAGGTATCCGGAAACTCAGGATAAAGCATTAAGATGTTCATTGATATGTGTCCCTCCCAAGAATTAGATAAAGCGTATTGTTTCTGAATCACAAAAAAAGGTAACTGGAGTCACAAACTGCTTCACATAGCGTAGTGTGACTCATAGACAAAGATGTGACTCACCCCTCCCATTCAGTCAGAAAGTGTAGGTGCTATAATACAAATATGGACCGAACTTTCCAACCTATCCATACAGGGGGGGATGCCGACCTCGCTTTTGCTGTCGTCGTTCTGGCTTCTTACTTCACCACTTTTAGCACGCTGCGCAGCGCTTCATCGGGTGAGCTTTTGCTGATGATTGGTTTAGGCGTGGCTTATATTGCGGTTGGAATTTATGGATACGCTTTCGCGGCCCGCTCTGGCCGTTTTGTGTATCACCTGGCTTACTTTATTGTGCAAATTGCGTTGGGCGGGTTGATTGTACACTTGGGAAAAGGGGTAGGATTCAACGCCCTGGTACTGCTGCCGCTGGCAGGCCACAGCGTCATGCTGCTGCCGCAAGCCTGGCGTGTGATTGTGAACATTATGATCATTATGGCGTATGCCCTGTCCCTGAATATCATCTCAGCGGATTGGAGCCAGGTATGGTCTGTACTGCCTATCTTTTTAGCCGGACAAATTTTCATTGTCGTTTTTACCCAAATGGCCGTAAACGAGGAAAAGGCCCGCACGGAAGTTGAAAAGCTAGTGAAGGATTTGGCTGAGGCAAACCAGAACTTACGCGCCTACGCGCTGCAGGCTGAAGAACTGGCGATTACAAAGGAACGCAACCGGCTGGCGAGAGAGATTCATGATGGCTTAGGCCACTACCTGACGACTGTTTTTATGCAAATCCAGGCAGCCAGAGCAGTGATGAAGATGGATCCCCAAAAGGCGCAGGATGCTTTGAGTACGGCTCAGAACCTGACCCAAGAGGCCCTGGTGGATGTGCGACAGTCGGTAGCCGCTTTGCGCGATAAATTTGAAGAAGATCTCCCCTTGCCAGAGAAGATTGAAAAGATGTTGAAGAGCTGTGAAGCAATGGGTATGACCGTTGAATTAAAGGTGATCGGTTCAGTCCGTAAAATTTCACCTCAGTCGCAGCTAACGATTTATCGTGCGGTGCAGGAAGGTGTAAGCAACACTTGCAAACATGCTCATGCCAGGCAGTTGTGTGTTGCACTGGACTATACACTATCAAACCAGGTGCGGATGACCATTCAGGATGATGGTGTAGGGGCTGAAAAGCTGAGTAATGGCTTTGGTTTGATCGGTATGCGCGAGCGCATCCATCTCTTGAATGGTGAATTTAATATTTATACAGCGCCTGGAAACGGTTTTCGGCTTGAGGTCAGTTTACCTGGATGAGGGTTATTGATAAATGACGATTGGCATTTTGATCGTAGATGATCAGGCACTTTTTCGTGAAGGTTTACGGATCCTGTTGTCTGTTCAACCTGATTTTGAGGTGGTGGGAGAGGCTGCGAATGGAGAAGAGGCTCTGCGTTTGTCAGTGCAGTTTCATCCCAATGTGATTTTAATGGATCTGCGCATGCCGGTGATGGATGGCGTGACGGCTACGTATCGTTTGCACGATGTTTTGCCTCAGAGCAAGGTGATTGTCTTAACAACGTTTGATGATGACGAGTATGTCTTTGACGGCTTGCGAGCCGGAGCAGTAGGATATCTTTTGAAAGACGTTTCTTCCGAAAAACTTTATGAGGCTGTGCGAGCAGCTCATCGGGGAGAATACTTTTTGTTGCCTTCGATCACAGCTAAGGTAATGGCTGAGTTTTCACGGCTTTCACGCCTGGCGCCCGTTACGACTGAGACCCTGGCGGAACCACTTTCACCACGTGAGATGGAGATATTGCGATTGGTGGCTACTGGTGCAAGCAATCGAGATATTGCCGGAACACTGGTTATTGCTGAAGGAACCGTGAAGAACCATCTGACCAACATACTTGGAAAATTGAGTGTGAAAGACCGAATGCAAGCAGTGCTCAAAGCGCGGGAGTATGGATTGATCTAAATGGATATCTACGACCACAGTCAACCGGAAAAAAGTATACGCCATGTTAGATCGATAGCCGGTGTGTTGCTGATCTTGACCGGTGGACTGCTCTTTTTGGATCAATATCTCAGGACCGGCTGGCTATCAATGCTTGTTCTGCCTGGGGTAGGACTGTTTTTGTATTTATGGGGCATTCGCCTGCACCACTACTTGCTGTTGATCATAGGGGGGGCGATGGCAGGAGCGGGGACTGGTTTGGCGACAGCCTTAAATCCAATGATCACCCAGCCTGGATTTTTAACCCAGTTAGGGAACCTGATGCTCTTTTTCGCTGTAGGTTGGTTCCTGGTGGTCATTGGGTCTGTTTTGTTTACAGCAAAGCAGGCCTGGTGGGCGTTGATTCCTGCTGGTGTATCAGGGGCATTGAGTGCGTGTATCTTTATGACCTCTTTTACCTGGACGGATATCATTTTGTATCTTTCTTTGGGATTGGGTTTGCCGTTGCTCGGTTGGGGCCTGGTGAGCCGTTTGTTTGGTTTGATCATTCCAGGTTGCTTGCTGATTGGCGCTGGCCCGGGTATATACATGGCTTGGGGAGCAGATCAACCGGCAAATGGTCTGGTTCAAACAGGTGTTATGTTGGTGTGGTTCTCTCTCGGCTGGGCTCTGATTACCCTCTTCTCACGAATGCGCTACCATCGCTTTGCCTGGTGGCCGCTGATCCCAGGGGGGATTATGGCGATGGTTGGCTGTGGATTGTACATTGGAGGAGACCCAGACAATGCCCTCGGCTTTATCAGTAATACTGGTTCAATCGGATTGATGATCTTTGGCCTCTATCTGCTTTTGATGCGGAAAGGGATCCACCGGTAGTTTTTTTGTTGTTCAAAAATATTATTTAACACTTCACAAGTTCATTGGTTTCTGTTATGATTATAGGGCTAGCCGCACGACCCCGGCCAGTTAGGCTGGGGTCCTTGTTTGTCTAGTATTGAAATTAACTTCAGATGATGCCTTCTGATTCCCTGATTAGTTAATAGTAGGTTACTGTATGTTTATAGAACGAAAAGATTTACGAAATATCGCGATTATCGCTCACGTAGACCATGGGAAAACAACCCTGGTAGATGCAATGCTCAAACAGGCGCGTGTTTTCCGTGAAAACCAACAGGTCATGGAACGCGTGATGGATTCAAACGATCTGGAACGAGAGCGTGGAATTACGATTTTAGCGAAGAACACTGCTATAACAATTCCCAATCCTGAAACGGGTGAACTGGTCAAGATTTAATATTGTCGATACACCAGGTCACGCGGATTTTGGCGGTGAGGTTGAGCGTGTGATGAATATGGTTGACGGTGTTCTGCTGTTAGTAGATGCCGCTGAAGGGCCTAAGCCACAAACACGTTTTGTTTTAAAGAAGGCGCTCGAAATGGGGCACCGCGCGATTGTGGTGATTAATAAGATGGATCGCCGGGACGCTGAACCAGGGCGAAGTCTAAATGGCACTTTTGACTTGTTTATTGAACTAGGGTCCAGTGACGAGCAGGCTGATTTTCCGGTGATTTATGCCAATGGTATTACCGGCCAGGCTGGCGATACGGAGGAAATGAGCCCTAACTTGCAGCCGCTGTTCCAGACCATTCTAGATCATATTCCAGCGCCTAAAGTGGAAGTGGACAAACCTTTGCAGCTGCTGGTGACCAACCTGGGATATGATGAGTACCGTGGTGTGACGGCAGTTGGTCGTGTTTTTGCTGGGAAAATTAAGGCTGGGCAAGCTCTGGCGCGGATGACGACGAAGGGTGAGATTCTTCCGGAAAAAGCGCGTTATCTCTATGTGCATCAAGGGCTCAGTCGGGTGGAAGTGGAGAGTGCTGAAGCGGGTGAAATTGTGGCGATTGCCGGGCTGGAAGGCATTAACATTGGTGAAACCCTGGCGGATCCGGAAAACCCGGTGGCGCTGCCTCCGATTCATGTGGAAGAACCAACCGTTCGTATGACCTTTGGCGTCAATACCTCGCCTTTTGCTGGTAAAGAAGGAAAATGGGGTACTTCACGCAAATTGCGCGAGCGCTTGATTGAAGAGCTGCGCAATAATGTTGCTTTACGGGTTGAAGAAACCGAGAGCGCAGAAACTTTCCTGGTCTCTGGACGAGGTGAGCTGCATCTTGCGATTTTGATTGAAACAATGCGCCGCGAAGGCTACGAGTTTCAGGTTTCCCGCCCAGAAGCGATTTTCTTGCGTGGGCCAGATGGCGAGCTGCAAGAGCCTTATGAAGAGCTCCACATTGACACCAGCGCTGATACCGTTGGGACCGTGGTAGAGATGTTGGGGGGACGGCGTGGGAAGATGATCGACATGATCAATAACCCAGATAACACCGTTCACCTGAGGTATATTATTCCAACCCGCGGTCTGTTGGGTTTCCGCTATCAATTCTTGACGTCTACGCGCGGCATGGGCGTAATGAATACCATCTTCCATGGCTATGAGCCGCTTGCTGGTACAGATTAACTCACGCTCGACAAGTTCAATTGTGGCATGGGAAGCCGGAACGACAACGAATTATGGATTGAAGAATGCTGAAGAGCGGGGGATCTTGTTCGTCGATGCAGGTGTAGAGGTTTACGAAGGTATGGTGGTTGGTGAAACGCTGCGCGCCAGCGACTTGCCCGTCAATGTCTGTAAAAAGAAACACCTCACAAATATGCGTTCTTCAAATAAGGATATCGAAGTACGGCTTACACCTCCACGCGATATGAGTCTGGATGAAGCGATTGAGTATCTGACTGAAGACGAGTTGCTGGAAGTTACGCCGAAGAATTTCCGGATTCGAAAACGTATCCTCGATACAGATGAGCGTGGAAAACAGACGAAGCGAGAAAAAGAAGAACTGGCAGAAGCTTAAATCAAAGAGCGGCCCGAAAAAGGCCGCTCTTTTTATATCTGGGATTAAATTTCGTCAATCTGCGTTTTAAGCTGATCCATCTTGGACTTGATATCCTCAAGCTGATCTTGCGTTTCTGTCAGTTTCTGACGTTCAGCGCGTACAAAACGAGTGTAAGGAGAAATCGCTTCATTTACCTCGTGTAAACTGCGTTCGATCTCGCGCCCAAACTGTTCATGGAGCGAGCCAGCTAGTTTGGTGCGCAGTCCGCTAATCTTTTCATGCATCTCTGCTTTCGCTTGTCTGCGGCGGGCCGGGATGACAAACAGTCCCAGGGCGGCGATGAGGCTGGCAAGCAGGATGCCTGTGACATCCGCTGCCACTGTGGTTGCTAGAACAGTTACTAAAGTACCCAGGCCAATTGCACCAGCCCCTAAGGCTGCAGAAGCTGCTACAGCTTCTTGTGCATCTTGAGCGATAGACCGCGCTTCATCTTCCTTATCATAAGAATCGACTACGTGGCGAGCTTCCTGTCCGACGGCGTCGATCAAGCGTTCTCGGTCATAATGAAACGTGCCCGCTGTCGCATCGCCTACAATGCGTGATTGATGCTGCCGGCGCCGTTCGGCCAGGTGTTCGGTGACCGCCTGCCATTGGCGCAGATTAGCATCTACCAGCCAATCAATGAGTTCGTTGACTTTACGTTCGATACGCTGGGGCACATCTTCTACAACCGTATGCTCAAATTCCTGTTGCACTCGGCTCTTACTCAGCAAGTCCATCACCCGAGCCAACCGGAAGACTTCATCAAAGAAGATGTCTCCCCGTTTTTCCATGTCAAACAAAATGTTCTCAATATCTGCCATGCGGAAGTTGAAGTCACGCAGCATGTCTGCTTTAAACATGTTCAGCTGGGTTTCAACATCTTCTAGCATCTGGAAATCATCACGTAGTAAATCCAAACGCCCACCTGTCATGTTTAGATAGCGATTTACAAGATGCTGGCCCACTCCTAAGGGATTCAGCAGTTTCAGCTGAACACGGCCTTTTTCATCCAGCGTATCTTGAATGAACTGCTCTAACGGTTCGAACCGACTGGGCTGCCAGTTAGAGGGCTCGCCCTGCTTTGCGCGTAGTGCCAACCGGGCACTGATCGGGAAGATTTCTGGACGGACACCCAACAGCGCGCGGCTGTTTTCAGTCACAAAGTTAATCACCTGTTTGATATCCTCTTCAGACTGGAGAATATCGACTTTGTTAATAATGATGACGACTTTCTTACCCCAATCGCGAATCCGTTTCAGGAAAGCATTTTCACTTTCAGTAAATGGACGATCAGCAGAGGTGATAAAGAGAACCAGGTCTGAACGAGGGATGAACTGCGAAGTGATTTGCTCATGCTCGCGGATAATGGCATTGGTTCCTGGCGTATCTACAATACTGATATTATCGAGCAGGGGTGCTGGGAAGGTCAGTAGATGTTGGTTTTCGTTCACAACCATACGCTGCTGTTGGTCGGAATAGCGGAGGACGTTAATCTGAGTAGTTGTGGGGGTAACGCCTTCTTTCAAGAGCTTTTGCCCAAGCAGCGCATTAATAAAAGCGCTTTTGCCTGCATTGAATTCACCGACGATGACTAGCAGAAACATTTCCTCAAGCTGCTGAATCGATTCCCCCAATGTTTCCTGATCTTCGGGAGTGGTTCCAATTTGTGCAAGGGTTACGCGTAAGTCGTTGAGCAGTGTCCGCTCATCTTTGAGTAGTTTTTCTTGTTGTTCATTGAGGATATGCATCATAGATTGGCCCTCTTGGGTTGATTATAGCAAAGATCGACAGAAACGCCGGAATGGAAATTTGGTGGTGAACCAAGGCGAAAACCTGGATAAAAAAAGCCCACCGTCGGCAACCGGTGGGCTAGGGGCGGAAGGGAGTCTAATGGGGAGCCCTTCCAGATGTAATCGAAGGAAACCAGGTCAATGGTAAATCAGGGGGAGATAAGCCTGTGGGGGGAAGTTACGCACGACCCAGATGTGGCTTAGTAGTGAATGGTTGCCTGCTTTATCAAACGCGGCTGCATCCACCTGATTCCAGCCATAGACCAGGGTCGAACTATCCAATGTAATGGTGTAAGGTGGCTTCGTCTTGGTCGCAATCTCTAAACGTTGATTCAAGATTGGGTCCCAGCGGTAGAAGGTGATGTGATCCAGGTCTGTGATCGAGGGGTCCACTGTTACTTCCAGCGAAATATCGCCTCCGTTAACAGAATTAATGGAGCCATCAATATCCGGGAGAACCCAAATCACAGCCGGTGGCGGGGTTGTATCGACCTCAATCTGCACGATAGCCGAATCTGTTCCCCCGCTGCCATCCTCAACCTGATAGGTGAAGGTGTCGAGACCGTTAAAATCCGTCTGAGGGGTGTAGGTAAATGAACCATCCACATTAAGAGTCAGGCTGCCGTTTTCGGGTTGGCTTAGGACAGAAGCGGTGAGAGATTTATTTTCGGGATCAGTGTCATTACTGAGCAGACCGGGCGCGACGACAGTGAAAGGAATCGAATTGGTTGCATTGATCAGATAATAATCATCGTTCGCGGTAGGGGCTTGATTGCCGGCATGAATGGTCAACTTCACTGTAGCGATGTTCGATTCTGATTTTCCATCACTGGCTCGATATGTAAACTGATCGCTGCCATTATAGTTTTCAATGGGTTTATAACGAAAAGAGCCGTTCTCGCTCAGGTCCAGATTGCCATGCATAACGTTTTTAATAAGGGATACAGTCAGGTGATCTCTGGTATCAGGGTCCGTATCATTGGCTAAAAGACCATCTTTCGAGGAAACCTCTAAAGTCGAATTCTCATCCGTTGAATAGGCATCATTTGCGGCTGTGGGGGGAGAATTGGTGTCGTTTACATTAATCGTCGCTGTCGCTGTGCCAGAAAACTGCGGGTTACCATCTACAACAGCACGATATTTAAAGGAATCGGCCCCAACGAAACCTTGGTCAGGATGGTAATCAAACGATCCTACTCCATTCAAGGTGAGAGATCCATGAGCTACATTTGAGACTAACTGGACTTGTAGCTGGTATCCATCTGTGACTGTGTCGTTTCTCAGTACACCAGGAGCCTGGACTTGTAGAGTCTCGTTTTTATTCACACGGTAGATATCATCCTGCGCACTCACGACTGGCTGAGTATCATTATCCTGGTTGATGATGGATACGATCATTGGAGTGGAGATTCGGTATCGCCAGTCCCCACTGGTAGCCGTGAGTTTTACTTCGTAGGATTGATCACCGTCAACCACCTGATCATCCTGTCCGGTAACCACAGCAGTTTTTTCGGTATTCCAGTTATTCTTGTTAAAGGTCATTTTGGTAGGTTGAACCGTACCTTCCCCAGGGTCTGAACTCTCCAGGGAGATCGTTACGTTAAAAAACGGTTGATTTGCCAGTTTTACAGTAAAGCTAGATTGATCGCCGTTTTCAGTCGTTACCAACCCAGAGACAGGAGTGACCACAATACCAGCATTCGCGAATAATGGGGGCCTTTTCCTTTGAGATGTCTGAATCTGCTTTGCGACTACTGGCTGCCAAAACGAAGCTGTTAGTAGAACCGTTAGCATGAAGATGTGTAGAAAGTGGTTAGATTTCATTGAATAACTCACTTTATGTTACGACGGTTGAAGTGTCTGGAAGAGAAATCGATGCATTCTTCTTTGGCTTTTTCGTTGGCTTTGGATCTTTTGGTGGTTTCGCTGCTTTTGTCGGTTTTGGCTGCTTGGTTGGTTTTGGATCTTTTGGTGGCTTGGATGGTTTAGCGGGAGCTGCTGCCAGCGTAGGTGGCACAACAATGGGCGCCAGGGTTGGAGCGGCAGTTGGTTTCGGCTTTGGTGGGGCTTTGGTTGGCTTCGGCTTTGGCGGTGGATTAGCAGGTGCTGGTGGCGCCTCGGTTGGCGCTGAAGTGGGAGCCGGTGGCGGGTTTGTCGGCGCTGGTGGTGGCGCTTCGGTTGGCGCTATAGTGGGGACAGGGGGTGGGTTTGTCGGCGCTGGTGGTGGAATGGTAGGTGCTAAGGTTGGCTGGATGGGTGGGGCGGGCGCCAGCGTAGGCGTGTTGACGACTGGTGGACTGGTTGGCTGAACGCGAGGAGCCTCTGTAGGAACAGGAGTCGCCGTTGCTGCTGGTGGTGGTGGATTTTGAGGCTGATCCGGCTCATTTTGTGGTGCGGGGGTGTTAGCCGGCGGCTGATATCGATACACGCGCGTAAAGGTGATCGAGGGGGTTAAAGGTAGGCGTGTTGGTGGCTGGCTCTGGAACGTAAATGATATCCCCGGGAAGAACCACAGATTTATCCCCAAGGCAGTTAGCGGCTTGTAACGTCTTAACGCTAATGCCGTATAAAACGCTCAACCGAAAGAGAGAATCTGTGGGTTTGACGACGTAAGGTGACCAACCGGCTGGGAAGGTGCAGCTTTCAACGACTGGCTGCGGATCTCTTGTAGGGGTTGGCGTGCTGGTACGATAAGGAGTCGCAGACAGACTTGAGGATCGACCAAACAAGCCGGATGCTGGGATCTCTGCTGGAGATTCGGGGGGGAGATCCGCTCGTTGTGCAAACAAACTATTTATCGCTGAGCGACCGAACCAATTTATCGCAAACGCAGTGGCAACTACGACAATCGGAATGGCTACCATTGCCAATATTCTGCGGATACGTCCCTGCCTGGCAGCAGGAGACATCATGCCGAAGGGAAGTGCCTTCGGATGGGCCGCCGTAAAGATTGGGCATTGGGTGTGATTCTCCGTCAGGCAGTATTGTGCCTGATAGTTCGAGTCAATTGGGGCGACTGGGTTCGCGTGGTAGCAGCAGTTCCCTTCAGATGGAAAGTTAAGTGCTGTACTTGGGTCATTTCGTAACCCAAGATACGGACAATTTTTCGCTTTCATAACTAATTATTACTCGACTGATTTTTCTCATAATCGTAGGCATATGAAGAGTAATGTTTTAAATCGTCGTAGTAGTAAAAAGTATGCTTGGAGTTGATTTGATTTAAAGCAACGCCTATGATCCGAGCTCCTACACGGTTAAGCTGCTCCATCATGGAAACTGCCGCATTGAGATGCGTCTTGTTCGACTGAATGACCAGTAGAACCCCATCTGCCCGGGCTGCCAGTACAGAAGCATCGGCTAGCAGGAACGGTGGGCTATCGATGATGACGATATCTGAAGTACGTTTAAGTTCATTCATCACATCAGACATCTTACCTGAACTTAACACTTCTGCCGGGTTGGGGGGCAGGCTGCCGCTGGTGACAACGATCAAGTTGCCATTGCCCCATGCATGTCCGACTTCTTGGATGGTAGCCCGTTTTCGTAAGACATCACTTAACCCGGTCAGGTTCGAGATGCCCAATACTTGATGAACCCTCGGCCGGCGTAAATCGGCATCTACCAGAACCACGCGCCGGCCTAGCTGTGCCATAACGATAGCCAGATTGACTGCCACAGTCGTTTTCCCTTCTGAAAGAGTGGAACTGGTGATCAGAAGGGTTTTGATGGGGTTGTCCAATTCGGTGAATTCGAGGTTGGCTCGCAACGAACGGAACGCTTCTGTCACTGGCGAACGAGGAGCGGCCAGTACGTATGGAAGCTTAGCCCTTCCGTTACTGAGACGCGGCGCTTTCATATCGCCAATGTGACCAAGAACAGGCACCTGCAAGATTTGCGAGACTTCTTCCGGCGAGCGGAAGGTGTCGTCCATATGCTCTTTGAGGAAAGCAAAGCCACCGCCAAGCATCAAACCGAGAATACCGCCGAGTGCCATATTCATGATGGGTTGTGGGCGAATGGGGCTGCGGTGTGGTACAGCTTGTTCAACCTGAACCAGGTTGGGTGTATTGCGCATACGCGCCAGTTTCAAGCTTTCGTAATTATCCAGCAGCTTCGAATAGTTTTGAAGGTACTGGTTCAATGCGGCCTGAAGCTGTTCTGCTTTCCGAGAGGAGGGCGCGCCAGGTGTGCCCCGCGCAAAGGTCAGATCCACATACATCTTCTGATACATTGCAAGCAGCGTCTTTAATTCATTCAAGCGATCCTGCTTCTGCACCAACTGAAGTTGTTGATCAACTGAAGGTGTCGGAGCAGTGGAATAGCGATATGGATTGCGCGGCGGCGGCGGGTTGACAATGTAATCAAGCTGCACAATATCATTTTGCAAACTACTTATTTCCGATTGTAAATCGGCGATTGTCTTTGTAATCTCATCGACTTGCTTGTTGAAGCTGTCTTCGGATAGCTGCGTTAGCTGAGACTGTAAGTCTGAAATGCGCGATTCGAAATCTGCAATCTGCGTCTGTAAGCTGTCTTCAGCAGAAGCATAGCGGCTCGCTTGAACCGCTTTATTTTCTTCCAGGAAAACATTCACCAGGGTATTGGCCACATCTGCGGCTCGCTGTGGAGAATCGCTTTCGACCGATATTTGAATCAGGTCAGTGTTTGGAACCTGATTGACTGAGATGTTGCGCGGATCCACGGGATACCCAAGTCGCTGAGAAGTGGCTTGCAGAATCGGTGAGGTAACGATGAGTTCCGTGAAGGTCTGTGGAAGCTGCTTATCGTTTAAGTTGTATGGGTTTGATAGTACATCGCCGGATGACTGCTGAATCAGGATAGTAGTCGAAGACTGGTAAACAGGAGTTTGGTAGCGACTCAGAGCATATCCAGCCGCAACACCTAATAATGCCATCAGAATGATCAGCCAGGCCCAGCGTATGAGTAACCTCAAATACTGCCTTATTTCCATTCTTGATCCTTTTCTTGGATTATATCAATTCCATTAATAAACTCATGAGTGTGTTTTCCCGGCAGCCTGTTATGATTGAGCACGTGCTGTTGCCGGTTCACTAGCTTCTTTGAGTGATTCGCAAACGGCCTGAACCACAAGTTCAACGGTTTCATCTTGCATGGTGGGATAGAGCGGCAGCGTAACTTCGCGAGCGGCCACTTCTTCCGTGAGGGGAAGAGGCGCTGTGGCTGCCAGGTCGCTCTTGCGATAATAGGTAAAAAGATGGATGGGGGGATAATGGAGGCTTGTTTGAACTTGCCTTTCTTTCATCTCATTTGCAAAGCGGGTACGGTTGATGCCCTCTGGCAGCAGCACCGGTAAAATATGGCAGACGGAAGTGCCAATCGAGCTTCGGAATGGAATAATGAGATCAGGGGCTTGTTCCTGGAATAGTTTCCGATAAAGCTGAGTAAGCTCCTGACGGCGAGCGTTATTATGTGGCAGTTTCTTAAGCTGTTCGAGGCCTAAGGCTGCTCGGATTTCATCCAGGCGGTAGTTGAATCCCAGAGCGACGACATCATAACTCCAGGCATGTCCACGGTGACGATCCCAGGTGAGTGTGGTCATGCCGTGTGAGCGCAAAGTTCGTATTTTTTGCGCCAGCTCATCGTCATCTGTCGTCAACATGCCGCCTTCACCACTGGTCATGTTTTTATTCGGGAAGAAGCTAAAACTGCCAATGCTTCCCCATGTTCCCATCTTTCGACCATTAATCTCTGCCCCTGGGGCATGGGCAGCATCTTCAAGCACTACCAGATTATGTTTTTTGGCAATCTCCATGATGGCTGGCATATCACAAGGATATCCCCCATAATGCATGACCATAATGGCTCTTGTGCGGTCGGTGATTCGTTCTTCAATTGAGGCAGATGAGATATTAAAGTTTTCTCGACTGGTAATATCAGCAAAGATCGGTTGAGCCTCTGTGTATGCGACCGCATTAGCCGTAGCTACAAAAGTGAGCGAAGGCACAATGACCTCATCCTCTGGGCCCAGGCCAAGCGCAGCGCAGGCAAGGTGAAGCGAAGCAGTTCCATTGGTGACGGCGATGGCGTGCTTAACACCGATAAAGTCAGCAAACGCTTGTTCAAAGTTCTGGGCAACTTCACCCATCGCCAACCAACCGCTGTCTAAGACTTTTTGCACGGCCTCTTTTTCTTCTGGGCCTAAGATGAGATCGGAAAGGGGAACGCGCCATGTAACCATTTATTCCTCCGGTAAGAAGTCAGAATGCATTTTTTCAAAGTCAAGGTTAGCCTGTTCGTAATCGTCCGGGCGTCCCAGGTCTTGCCAATAACCATCAAAGCTGTAGCCGACTACTTTTTCACGGGCCCCGAGTAGTTTGTGAACAAGGTTTGGGAAGTCCAGGTATTCGCCGCATGGAATGTAAGACAGAACGCGCGGCTCGAACACGTAAATTCCCATGCTGACAGAGTAGTCGTAAGTTGGTTTTTCAATATAACCGACAACCTCTGGCCCGCCGTTGCAAAGGATAACGCCTAAATCGACCTTCACTTTCCGTTTATGCATGGCAATGGTTGCTGCCGCACCCTGTTCTTTATGAAACTTAACCAGGTTCCCAATTCGTAGATTTGTGAGAACATCACCATTCATTACTACGAATGTATCGTTCAGTCCTTCAACCATGGATAATGGCCCAGCCGTTCCAAGCGGATGATCTTCGTAACTATAAGAAATTTTGACGTCAAAGTCTTTACCATCATTGAAGAATGCGCGTAACAGACCTGCCAGGTGTCCCACTGTAAGAATGACTTCATCGACTCCGGCCCTCTTTAACTGCCGGATTAAGACTTCTAGCACGGGCATATCTCCAATGGGCATTAACGGCTTGGGCAAAATTTTAGTATAGGGCGCTAACCTTGTTCCTTTTCCCCCAGCCAAGATTACAGCTTTCATACTTTTCCTCCTAATACTCGTATACACCAATCCGGTAGTTCTCTAGATGTTGGCTAATCCAGGCGACAGTACGCTGGAGACCTTCATCGAGGGTAACCTCCGGATGCCATCCCAGTTTTGCCTGGGCGAGCGAATTGTTTGAAAGTAGACGAAGTACCTCTGATTTTTGAGGGCGCAGGCGCTGCGGATCTACCTCGGTTTTTACTGGTCTACCAACAATTTGGATGATCTTATCAACTAAATCCCCAATCGTGATTTCCGTTCCGGTTCCCAGGTTGAAGGTTTGGCCTTCAACGTTCTGAGCCTGCGCCGCTTTAAGAAAGCCGTTTACCGTATCGGTAACATACGTGAAGTCACGTTTGGTGTCTTGTTTGCCAAGAAGAATGGACTCCTGTGTCAGTGCCTGGGTGATAACGGTGGGAATGACGGCGCGCGCAGACTGACGAGGACCGTAGGTGTTAAAGGGGCGCACCGTGACGACTGGTAGTTCATAGGCGTTGTAAAAACTTTCCACAATCTTATCAGCACCAATTTTACTGGCTGAGTAAGGTGATTGTCCTTGCAGTGGGTGTTCCTCATCAATCGGTACGCGCAGCGCTGTTCCGTATACTTCACTTGTGGAAGTGTGAACCATGCGCGGCGTTTCCAGATCCAAACAAGCCATAAGCACATTCAGTGTTCCAATGACGTTGGTCTCGACCACTTCACGTGGATGTTGGTAGGAGTACGGGATGGAGATTAACGCCCCCAGGTGAAAGACTGTATTGACTCCTTCAACTGCCTGATAGATGGCATGTGAATCACGCAGATCACCTGCTACAATCTCTACTTCTGCGAGCAGTTCACCCGGCAGTTGTTTCAGTAAACCGATATCGGCTCGCGAGTTATAGCGTACAAAGACGCGTACTCTGGCCCCTTGCTGCACGAGTTGTTCCGTCAGGTGACTGCCAATAAAGCCGCCAGCGCCGGTGACAAGTACTCGTTTATCGTTAAAAGAATCAGTCATGATTTACCCCGCTTTATTGTTCGTATGTTTTAGATTGCTGTGTTGGTAAAGCCTCTTTCTGGCTTTGAGCCAACTCGAGTCTTGAATAAGCCTTGTCAAGCAAGGCTTCCAGACTCTCTTCTTGATCTTGTACAGTTGATTTAAAGCCAATCGCAGCGACAATATCGATTTCGCCCTGATCCGTGTTTACCGGGCTGCCGAGAATTTGCTGCTGTAAACGCTGGACTACAACAGTAGTTGCGGATTGATCGGTTTCGGGCAGGAGCACAACCAGGATATTGTTGTCGAAGCGGCCTAACAAATCAATTCCACGAATGCTGGAAAGCACGCGTCGAGCGGAAGACTGGAGTACTTGCAGTGTGACCTTTCGCACGGCTGTTGTGTTTTCTGGACGAGCATAATCAACTGTGAGCATCACAACTGACAAGGGGTGCCCGTACCGCTGCGCGCGTTCCATTTCCGCCTGGGCCAGTCGCATAAAATGCGCGCGATTATATGCGCCGGTCAGCCGGTCTGTGGTTACATTGTGCAGCAGCCGGTTAAACTGCTGCGCACGCTCGTCTTCACTCTTGGGGAACTGCGCGCGCAGCGTTTCAAGAATGTCTGGAATTGGAATGACGCGCGCATCTGTATTTTGGCACACCGACAGGATTTGCTCTTGATCTTCAGGTTGAATATCGGCAATTGCAAAGAGGATCAGGCCGATATCGTATTTGGAGACTAGATCAGGGACGAAGGCCGTACTGCCAATGACTGAACAGCCGTCGATTGTTGTGCCAATCTTTCGCGGGTCGTCATCCACCATTCCGACAATCGAGAAGGCTTGTGCAAAAGTTTCGTTACGCAGCAGCCAGGAGGAGAAACGCGCAACCTCACCGGCCCCCACAATGAGTACGCGCTCGCCTAGTGTATTAATGCTGTTACCACGCAGCCTTATCCAGCGGTTAGCAATGCCCATTAACAGGCGGCTGCGATAACGAACTGCCACGAAACCGATGAAGGATAAAATACCCGACATCAGAACAACACTGATTGGGAAGCGGCTTGTGGTTGGAAAAACCAGGTTGGCGACCAGGATTACAGAGGTAACGATACCAGCAGAGGTCGCCAGGTCAAAGGCATCTTGTGGACGAGCCTTTGACCAGTTGATGCGGTTTAACCCAGCCAACGAATTAATCATACTGAACAGGAATGCGATTGCCAGCGCAATGGCAACGGCTACTTGAACACCTAAGTCGAGTGGGGTGGTCATGCGGCGAAGCACACCCGCTATGGCAACCGCCAGGAATGAGACGATGAAGTCGATAAAGAACCATCCCAGGTAGCGGTAAGTAAACTGAGATAACGGTCCCCAGTAAAGTAGATGTTCTGGAATAGCGATTTTTTTAACCGTGGAATGAGCGCAATGGATGTCCAGAAAACGACATCCATATCGGATAAGACAGACCGATTGCGAACGTAGATCTGATCGAGGCGGAGCTTTGTTGGCAGGATATCCCACAAATAGGTATCCATTAAGTTTGAAGAGCGCAGCAGGTCTTCTTCATTCCGATAAACCACAGACGCAGGGCTTGTGATTCCAGGTCGTACGGAAAGAATTTCTTTGCGCACTTCCTCGGGCCATTCCTTAACGATGGTTGGGTCTTCTGGGCGAGGCCCTACCAGACTCATATCGCCCTTCACGACATTCCAAAGCTGTGGAAGCTCATTGAGTTTTGTCTGGCGCAGGAAACGCCCCAGAGGTGTAATCCGTGGATCGTTTTCGGCTGTTACTTTTGGCCCTTGATAACTCTCCTTGCGTTCATACATCGTTCGGAATTTCATAATCATGAATGTCTTACCATCTTTACCGGCACGTGGGCCCCAGTAAAATACGGGACCTGATGATGTCCGTTTGATGATAATGGCAGTCGTGATAAACAGCGGCGAAAGGACGACCATCCCAATCAGTGAAAGGATGATATCGAGTGCGCGCCGAATGAAGTTATCGATTTGTACGAGAAACTTATTGCGTGGGTGGTTTATCTTTGGGCGGTAACCAGTAACGGGAACCGTGTTGCGATCCATAACCAGAATCTCCTGTCCCCCTAATAGGGATTACGAATAATTGATTGTTTTCCGGTAAACTTGTATTACTTTTTGTGTCAAAATGTTTTCATCCAAATCCATTACGTGAGAACGTAAGTCTGGACGCTCTGGAACCTTTAAAATCTTCAGCAGTCCTTTGGCAATCGTTTCTGGATCATCCTCTTGACTGATGAAGCAACCTTGAATGTTTCCGATCCGTTCTTGTACATCCCCTACATTTGTAGAGACGATAGGCAGATTACAGGCCATCGCTTCTTTTACAACGTTGGGTGAACCTTCATGTAAGGATGTGAGCAGTAAGGCATCGCTTGCGTTCATATAAAGTGGAATCTGATCGTGATTTACCCCACTTGCTACCAATAGTTCCGCATCCATTTCCTGGCAGACCAGTTCGACCACCGTACGCGCCAGATCGATGCGTTTGCGCGGATTGGTCGCAGAACCAGCGAACAACACCAAGCGCTGATTGGGAGATAGCCCGAGCTTTTTTCTAGCTTCTTGTTTCGCAATGGGTCGGAATAGATCCATGTCGATACCACTCGGAATGATGTGATAATCTCTCTTGGGCATCCGTCTGGCCAGACTCTCCGAAACCAATATCACTTCATCAGCTACCCGCGATACTACTCTTGAAAGGTTTTGCAAGGCATAACCCGCCAGGGTTGGTTTGCCATTTGAACCAATAATTCCTTCCAGGTCATCACCGCGAAAGGTCACGACCAAAGGGATCCGTTTGGGTAAAGCTAACAATGCGCTTTGCCCCCACTGTGCGTGAACCAGGTCATACTTTCTGGAAGCAATCTTTCGCTGAGCTTCCGCCCAAAATGCGGCGTATCTGTCTGGCCTTTTCGAACCACGAAATGGATAGACATCTAGTGCTACTCCAGCCCGTTTTAAGAATGTGGCTTGCCGGACAATAAAAGGCACCTGATAAGGTTTTTCGCTTGTGGGCCATTCGCTGGTGATCATTAACACACGTGGCAAATCAGCCATTACGAGCCTCAGTGTTCCATCGACTGGCAAACTTAAACAACCCATAAAGAAAGCCAAATCCATAACTCAGATGCAGAAATGCGAAAGCGATTGGCAGATAAACAAAGTACTGCCACCCGTGTTCAGATGCCGTCAAAGCAGATGCCCCCAAGTTTGCCACAACATACAGGCCAGTAACCAAAGCAAGAAGTGCCCGGGCCGGCCATAAGAAGATTGCCAGGATCGAGAGCGTCACCAGTGTGACAACAAAGGTAAGTGGAATGAACTGGCGGAGGCTCATTTGGCGGGGATGTTTTTGCATGACCCGCACTTTCCAGTAGCCATACTGGAAATACTGTCTCCAAAGAGACCGAAACGAGCTTCGACTGTAATATCGGGATCGAATGTCGGGAGTCATAAGAATCTTCCCGCCCATTGACCGTAATCGATAATTATATTCATCATCCTGGTTTCTGACCAGTTCTTCGTCAAACGCCCCTGTTTTTTGCAGAGTTTCTTTCTTATAGGCTGGAAAGGCGACCGAATCGACAAACATCTTACGATCTTTGATCGTGCGAAATGCTGAACCACCAACACCAAAAGGAGAACTCATTGCCAAAGCGATAGCCTGTGAAACGGTTGTTTCACCAATGGTTTCCATTGGCCCGCCGACACCATCCACATTCTCTCGATCTAAATACTCGACACACATTCTGACATAGTCTGGTTCGATTTCACAGTGCCCGTCGACGCGTACAACGACATCGCCTTTTGCCTGTTGAAGAGCAATATTTAACCCTGTGGGGACGATTTTGCCAGGGTTATCAATCAGCTTTAAAGTTGGCGTGATCTTTTTGCATCTCCTGAATCAGATCGCGCGTTTGATCCGTGGACATTCCATCGATAATGATGATTTCCATTAATTCATGCGGGTAATCCTGATGGATCACGGATTGAACGCTGCTCGTAATAAACTTTCCCTCATTTCGAACCGGCATGACCACGGTAACTGTCTTTTGTTTGACAGCTGCTTTTGTGTTCGGTCTGGCAGTTTGAATCATCTGTTTCTTCTCCATATCTCTTTCATACCCGTCTGCAACCTGATCAATAAGAAGCGCAGTAAAGCGTTAAAACCAATCTTTTCGCATAAATTCGAAGTAAAAATTACCAAGAATATCACCTATATAATATTTATCTGGTAGTATCACAATGTACTCAGTCGGTCTACAGAAAGAGAAATCCTGCGGGAAAGCAGGAACTTAATGTTCCATGTTGATGTGGAAAAACCACAAAAAAACAAGGAGTAATATTCAATGCGTAACCTCTTCATCAAGAAAACCTATTTAGGTTTTGTTGGTTTGTTGACGGCGCTGACACTGATTGTGCTGCCCTTCAACACCAACAGCGTTGATGCAGATGGGGGAAACAACAATGTCTATCTTCCAGTGATAGTTCACAATCCAGTTAGTACGACTTCAGGCACTGGGACTCAATTTTACGTATCCACGAATGGTAGTTCGAGTGGGGATGGGAGTATGAGCGATCCCTGGTCGCTTCAACATGCACTCGATCAACCGAGTGGGGTCAAGCCTGGTGCTACGATCTGGGTGCGGGGCGGAACCTACCAGGATACTTTTGTCAGTCACCTGAAGGGCGCAAGTGGTGCGGAAATCAATGTTCGGGCCTATCCGGGTGAGCGGGCAACGATTGATTTAAGGACAAACTCAGACAAGGGCCTGCTTATTTCCGACAGTTACTATGTAAATATTTGGGATCTCGAAATTACAAATTCAGCCGTCAAGAGAAATACTTCTGATCAACCAGGTGGTGGGGATGGGATTGGCATCGCTTCAAATCACAACTCGCACCATATCAAATTTATCAACCTGGTCGTTCACGATCTTTCTGCAATGGGGTTTGCTTTCTGGTCACCTAACGCTGACTCTGGAAATCTACGGCTCTTTGATCTACTACAATGGTGGCAATAAGTTCGAGCATGGCATTTACACCCAGAATGAGAATGGAACCAAGCGAATTGTTGACAACATCATCTTCAACAACGCCAGTCACGGTATTCACGCCTATGGCTCGAGCAGCGCTTACCTGAACAATTTTTACATTGAAGGGAACACACTCTTTGAAAATGGTAATATCGGTTACCAGAGTGGCGGAGGCTATGGTTTAGTCTCTCGTAATATCCTCCTGGGTGGTTCTGTTGTGGCGAGAAACCCTGTCATTACCAATAACTTTACTTACTCTCTCGACCCGAATGACACTTCATTGAACCTGGGATATAACGCAGGCAGTAGTAATGGTAAGGTGACCGGTAACTATTTTATGATCGGCAGAGTGGTTCTGGGGGGCTCGTCGAGCGGGTTAGATATGTCAGGGAATACGATTTATGCTTCGAGTACCGAAGGGTTTAACCCATCTTCATATGGGAATAACAGTTGGCTGGCCTCGAGACCAGGTGGGACAAAAGCCTTTGTCCGCCCCAATATCTATGAACCAAACCGGGCCAATCTTACAATATACAACTGGGGCCTTCAGAATGAAGTCGCGATTAGCGCAAGTGATCTGGCTGGCGTAAACCTGAAACCAGGAATGCATTACGAACTTCATAACGCGCAAGACTTTTATGGCGATGTGGTTTCAGGAATATATGACGGCAGTAGTATTCGAGTGCCGATGACAGGACGATCAGTCGCCCAACCGCTTGGCCTTAACTTCAAACCCGATTCGACCTTCCCGGAATTTGGTGTATTCGTGTTGATTGCTCAATGAAGTGACTCACGCGGCTGGTCAATCCGCGCTGCGGGCTGTTGCGCTATCGCGTTTAATAGAACCCGATTGCCGCTAGCCGTACCAATGTCACGGTAAGTATTTAGCAACTGCTGATCAAGCGAGTCGGCGCTGTACTTTTGTTTCACACGTGCGGCGCCGGCTTGCCCAACGCTCAGACGGGCTTCTGTCGAACTGGTCAGTTTCAGTAAACGCTGTGCCATGCCTTCAATATCTTCAAAGTCACAGATGTATCCTGTGACACCTTCTTGAACGATGATTGGCGCATCACCTGCGGGCGTTGTTATGATAGGAAGTCCGGCCGCCATGCCTTCAAGTAAAACGTTTGGAAAACCCTCATGACTGGAGGTCAGCATGAGAATATCAGCGCTTTTCAGCAGATGGGGAACATCATTGCGCCGACCAGTAAAAACGACTCCATCTGAAAGCAGCCCCAGTTCTTCTGCTGTTTTCTCTAGAAAGGCTCGTTCTGGCCCATTCCCCACTACGATCCCATGAATTCGCGGATTCGTTTTACGAGCGAGCGCCAGCACCTGTAGAAAGATATCCAATCGCTTGGCTTTTACCAGTCTTCCGACGGTAATGACCTGTACTTGATCGGGTTGTGTCAAGTCTGACTCTAAATGAGCCTGATTGGCTGCTTGCGCAGCCTTTTCGAAAGCCGAAAGATCAATTACGTTTGGAAGGACATGAACCTTTTGATAAGGATAGCCCTGGCTTTTTAAGTTTTGATAAGCTGCATAGGAATTTGCAATAATTGCGGAGGGTAGACGAACGAGCCAAGGACCCCACGCACCTTCCTTTTTTATTTCGTTATATGCATCACTACGGATGCTTCCAACAGAAACGGTTCTCAACATCCAGCCAGACAAGGCGGCATAAAGGTTTGAGAAAAAGTGGGTGGATTGAATGATATGAGGCTGGAAGGAACGCAGCATTTGTGCAATACGGAAGGACCTCAATAGTGGGTTGCCGTTCCCAACCCACTCTGGTTCAAACCCTTTTTGTTTCAGGATCGTTTCGTAAAACTCTCCCTGGCTCAGGGCGCAAATTCTTGTCTGTACCCCTTTGCGCCGCAGTGCCTCCAAAATGTAGAGGAACTGCTTTTCGGCTCCCCCCTGATATAAGCTCCCGACAATAAACGCCACCCGGAGCTGCTTATTGCTTGCGGCCATACCGGATTCTCCTGAGTTCCTGGCGTTTCACTTTTAACCCCTCCGGAACCTCCTTCTTCAAGATATCCCGAAACTGCTCCGGGCGCATCATGACTGTAACGCCTGCCGCCAGCATCCACAGGCTCTTTCCTTCGAACTCTTTTGAGAGGAAAGCTGTGGCAAACACGCTTGTAACCAGGAAGCCCAAAAACAAATATTGAATGTTGATATTGCGCTTACTCCAGCCGACGAACAGAAACGAAATCACGTACGCGAAGAGCAGCAGGAAGCCTGGAACACCATTTTCTGCTAACACTTTCACCCAGGCGGAATGTGCTGGCCTGGCGTGTTGGAAGAGAATACTGGTTTGTTGAACGGCAATCTCAAAGCTGCCCGTGCCTGTTCCTAATGGATGCTCGAAAAACACTTCGAGGCCAGCCATGGCGATGTCAGAGCGGTGACTGGTACGGCTGTCGATGGAGTTGGTTGTATCAAAAGTCTTTTGCAGGCGAGTCATGGCGTACGCCTGTTGATCGACAAACTGGGCGGCGAGTATGGACCATAAGATCACTCCCAGGACAATTGCCAGGGTGGTCCAGGAAATGCTGCGCAGAGAGATAATCAGGTAAATGACCACACACAAGCCCATTAATAAGGAACCACGGCTGCCGCTCAGGAAAACCCAAACCAGGTTTACTGCTGATAACAGAAGCAGCGGGATAATATATTTGTTACCCTTTTCTCTGGCGTACGGCAGGCCCATGGCTGTACCAAACATACCAGAGAGGGGAAAGAACGACCATGCATTGGGATTGATGTAGGGCAAGTTGTTCATTTGTGTATAGAAAACAAAGCTGCCCACCGCGCTCAGCGTGCCAGTCACAACGCCTAGCCAGTAAATACTATCTTCATCTTTCGCCGCACGCGCGAAGTACACCACAAACCCAAACATGGTTACGATGTTTAGAATATCTAGAATACCAGTTTCCACATCCAGGCTTAATACTAATTCCATGCCTAACAGCAGGAGGAAGATCTCCAGTATTCGCGAGTTCACATCGTTTAACCGAAGCAAAAACAGAGCGTTCAGTCCCATAACCAGTAGTAGAAAATAGTTAAAAGTGTTCCATCGCCACAAGCCGCCAGTCAGAAGGAAGTAGCGGGTAAGGGCATCTAATGTTGTTAACATGCCAATACCAAGCAGTCCCGCCGTCTTGAAACGGAGACCAATCGCTGCTAGACCCAAACCCATCACGGTCAGGAGGGTAAGGGTGGTGGTGAAATCAGTGAAAAGACCGGTAAGCCAGATGGCGGTGGAAACAACCACAATCAGCAGGCCCCAACGTTTCGCTGAAGAAGGCTTTTCTTCTTTTTTCGCGCGAATATAAATGGTGCGTGCTGTTTGGGGAGCCTGTAAACTTCTTGAACTCATATTCCTTGTCTACTTTCAATAAGGTTAAGGTTCCACTGGCTGGCACAGATCAGGTTGATCTGGTAGGCCCAGTTTTCCAGTGTAAGCGCCTCTACATAAGTTCGACAGCGTTGGCGGCGGGCCGGCCAATTGTCCTCGGTAGATAGTATTTCCATTAATTTCTGGGCCAAAGCCTCCGCATCGCCAGCAGGAGATACCCAACCACGTTCACCCGGTGCGCCTAAAACAATGAGCGCATCACCGACCTGGCTGGCAACCACAGGCAGCCCGGCTGCCATCGCGTCTAGCCATGCCTTGCTGGAGGATTCAGTGAGGGAGGGCTGAACACTGAAATCAGCTTCTCTTAACAGATCAAAGAGTTTCTCCCGGTCAACTTGCCCCAGGAAGGTGACCTCGTTTTCCAGGCTGAGCGCTTTCACGCGTCCTTCAAGGAGGCTTCGTTCAGGGCCATCACCAATAATTCTTACCTGTGGCATCGATTGAAAGTCAGCCGCTTTTAACTTTCCCATCGCTTCGATCAGATAGAGGACGCCTTTTTCAACAGATAAACGTCCAATATAAACAATTGTGGCAGGTTTACCGAGGTCGCGCTGCAAGTTTGGCCGTATGCTGCGGATTTCCTCATCGCTCAATGCAGTGGAATATAACCAATGCATTCCCCGGGCGGGCGGCGTTTTTCCTCTGCCCGTAGCGATCATAACATTGTTCCCGCCAGCAAACCATGCCATCGACTTCTTGACTGCTTTGTTCAT
The DNA here is from genome assembly GCA_963791025.1 of uncultured Chloroflexia bacterium. Taxonomy (GTDB): domain Bacteria; phylum Chloroflexota; class Anaerolineae; order Anaerolineales; family Anaerolineaceae; genus DSYU01. The sequence continues at coordinate 504,126 of CAWBQF010000003.1, forward strand.
CCAGGTGGTCTGGCTGTTATCTTGCCAGGAAGATCCATAGCGAGCAATCAACCGTTTGCGTAGAAGGATTGCCATTAAATAACCTAAAATGGAGATATCCCCAGGCAGCGGCGTGTGTACCACATCTGCCGCTTTGATGTGTTTCACCAGGTTGTTGATGTAGTAAGGCAGCCTGGAGATGACGGACAGCTTCCGCCGAGCATCTTCTCCCTCAGGTTTCGTCAATGGGAATACCTGGGCTTGCGGAGGAAGGGGAATGCCTCCCTGTTTAGGAGGGACTTGCACAATCAGCATAGCGGTTTCATCAAACAATGAAGCGATGGCTGACATTTGAGCTGGAAAGCCGCCTGACGAATACCACTTTCCGTCGGCATCTTGCCAACATTCTTTTTTCGAGATAATACAAACCTTCATAGTATTTCTTCACTCACTCATTAAGCTGGCTGCTGCGCTCCTTCAACCCGGTAAGAAGGAGTACTGCGTGGGATGAAGGAGAGCATGCGAGCAATGTAATTTTCTTCCGAGAACTGTTGGATGTGCCGGAACAGCTTCTGCCGTTCCTGGTTGAGCGCTTCATCAGAACGATCCACCAGATCCGCAAACTTGTCCAAAAAATAATCATCGGTAAAGCGCATCTCTGGGTTCGTGACAATTTCGCGCTGACCCCCAGAGTCGTGAACGAAGGGGATCACACCAGAGGCAATCGCTTCAACGGTTGTAATACCAAAGTGTTCGTTCACAGCTGGAAAGACATAAAACCGGGTTTGGGCGAGTTCTTCTTTCACCCGTTCATCGCTGGGGTTTGCGAGAAAACGTACATTTCTCAATCCTTGCGCCGCGGCTTTTTCTTTCAGCGTCTCATAGTATGATTCGCGCACAGATGGAACTGCACCCATAATCAAAAACGGTTTCTCCGGATAGTTCGCTGCCAGTTCCAGTACTTTTTCAGGCCGCTTGTAGTCAATAATGCGGGAAAAGAAGGTGATCTGGCTGCGCTGCAGAAGATCAGAAAAGTCAAAATGACGCCCGGAGAGATTTACGGGAGGATAAATAACAGGTAATTGGACGCCATGCTCCTTTTTGAAGAGATCGGCTGTAAAACCAGAGTTAATTACGTAGACAGAGTCACGGTGATACTGGTGTACTGAACTGAAATGGCCTAAAACGTGATCATAAAACCAGTCAGAGAAGCGACCTGGGAAGCCACGAAGGCCTGGACGGAATGACTTTAGCGCAGGGATTAATGGTGGACCCGATAGGTAGCGCAGGTGGGGCGCGTCGTCTGGTGGGTAGAAGCCGTTGTAAAAAATGAAGTAAAAGTCATGCTTCTTATCCAGCTTGCTGGCGTGAACCCCATTGAGCGCCCAAGCCAGGTAGCGCAGTGAAACTGGCATGCGGTTAATGAGCGTGCTGGGAACAGTGAAACGAATTGGATGGAAGGTGACTTTCAATCCTAATTGATTGAGGTACTTCCAGTTAGGGGCGACATCCCAAAGTACTTCAGGCGTAATGCCCTGGCGATTGAGCCCGCGAATGATGGCAAATGCGCACGATTGGACACCACCTGGGTGGTCTAAGCTGTAGACAACCGCCACCTGCCTTTTTCGATTCGGTTCAGAAAGCATCTCAATGGCCCCCATTCTTTGAGGCACTCACCATTTCTTCAATTAGCTGTTCTTGTCGTTCTACAGGTTTGCGGCTGGCAAAGCTGTTCGTGACGGACTGTTTAGCGTTCGTCGAAAGCTTTTCCCGTAAAGCTTTGTCTTGTAAAAGCCTGATAACTTGCGCCGCGAATTGTTCGACTGCATCTTCTGCAGTGGGAGGAAACTGTAAAGCAGTTTCTTCATTCACCGTCGTTTCGGCTGGTCCGCCAGCGTTTGAAACGACCAGCGGGACTCCCACCAACTGCGCTTCAAAGATGACCCTTCCTAAAGGTTCTCTTATGGAGGTGAGGCAGGCAACGGTAAGTTCAGTTGTAATTTCGATCGAGTCATTACGATGGCCCATGAAACAGACTCTGTCTGCCACCCCTAATGTTTTTGCCAGTTCTTTAACCTCTTCCTCGTAACCCTTCTCTTTTTCCTGTGCTGTGCCAACTACCACAAAACGGGCCTGGGGAACAGACTGGAGAATCAGGGGCACAGCTCGAATGAATAAGTCTTGCTGCTTATAGCGGGTAATGCGCCCAACCAAACCGACCACCGGATGTTGAATATCGAACGGAAGCAATCGTTCTGACTGGCCCCAATGCTTTTTTGCTCGTTCGAGAATAGGGCGAGGGTTTATGTAGTTATAAGTGAGGAAGACTTTGTCTGGGTCGGTGAGTTGGCAAATCCAATTTTGCAAGTCCTTTGATATTGTGAAGATCCGGTGGGCTCGCTTCAAGATCTTGCGATGAATCGGCGCGTCGCTGATCTGATCACGTACGTAAATCGCGTGGGGAATATCCGCCATGTCACAAGCTGTTCCCACTCGGCTGGCGGCTGGGTGCGTGTTGCATAAGACGGCATGCACATTTGCCTTTTTAAGAGCCTTTGATAGTTGCATGGACTGGATTGTATGAAGGCCGGGGAATAGGCGACGGGGAGTTTGCACGGCGCGCATCCAAACGTCGAATCCACGTTTCTCATAAAACTGTGCCAGCCTACCAGGTCCGGGCACGAGCATAGTAATGTAAAAACGGTCTCTCAACTCATCGACCAGGTCGGCGATTGAATTTTCCGCGCCGCTGACAATATCTGGGCGGTAGTGGGCGATCACAATGTTGTAGTGCTTCGAGGACAATGACATTCTGTCAGCCTATCCTGCACTCAAAATCTCAACATCCTCTATGCCAACTTGCCGGAGAGCCTGTTGAACTTCCTCTTGGTAAATAGGATTTATCAGAATCACTGTATCGGGCTGATATTCCTTGAGATATTCAGGAGGGATAATCTCCTGACCCGTACCGGTGATGAACTTGTTCCGCTTACGAGGGTTGATATCAACCGCGTATGGGACTTCATCCTGTATGTGCAGCATATTAAGGAAACTAATCCCTTTCGATCCGGCTCCCCAGATCACGGCCCGGTGTTTTTCAGACTGAATCTGGTCGATCTTCTGCCGCCAGTAAGCTCGTTTCTGGTCGCTCTTTTCACGGAATTGATCAACCTGTTCCTTGAGGCTATCCAGGGAAGTGGAGTTGGTCAGGCAGGAGGAATTCTGTTTGGCAGTGTAGGATTGCGCTTCAATATATAGAAACTGACCTTCATATACTTCAGCCAGGGCGAGCGTACGGAAGCCGTGCCTTTCAAACAGATTTGCCAGAGAATGAGCGCTGAAGTATGAAATGTGTTCGTAGATGATGTCCCAAATTGCAGTATCCCGCAGGATAAACCCTAGATTTGGAACTTCAAAAAAGATCACCACATTGCTGTCACTGCCCACAGTCTGCCGTAGGCGGGAGATGAACGCGCCAGGTTGATCAATGTGCTCCAGGGTATGCCGTGAGCAGATCAGGTTTGCCTGATAATGAGCGTAGCGGTCAGAATACACATCCTGGACAAAGGTGATGGCGGGGTGTTGATCTTCCGGAGTTGGTTTGAAACTAGGGTCAAAACCTGTGCCGTGGTTATCCCCAAACTCGCATAACATCTTTAGGAAGTCACCTTTTCCACTGCCGATCTCAATAATCTGTTTGTTGTGAATATCATAGTGATCGATGAGATGGTGGGCAAGCCACTGGGCATATTCTTGGAAGCGAGGTGAAAAGTGTAGAGAATTCTCGTAGGTGACGTTATATTCCATCTTGCGCGGGTTAAAGGAAAGATTGAAAACGTGACCGCAGTTGGCGCAAAAAGCCAGTTCAATATCCCCGCGAGGTGATGCTAATGCTTCGGCTCGATTATCCCATATCACGTTGCTGATAATTGGGACTCCTTTTACCTCAAGGACAGGCTCAATATTCGTAGATTGACAGACAGGACAGGATTGGGTTTGGAGGGTGTGGTTTGGTGTTCTTGGTTGAGCTTCCATTTGTTATTCAGTAGGTTCTATTCTTGTAAAGTGGTTAAGGTCTCAGCGGCAGTCAAGATGCGAGAGAGTGAATTCTTTATGGCTGTGGGTAAACTAAAATTGGCTTCTTTGAGGCTTTTGTTGATTTGAGCAGCCAGAAAGCCTGCGTCCAGTAAACCTCTTTCGAGTACACACCACTGGTAGAGATATCGGTGCTGGCGCTCTGAAAGTTGCGGGTTAAGATCCTTGCAAATCTGGAGGACGGGTTCAACGACTTTCGTTGGAGCCCCTTTAAGAAGTGAAGCCAGATCAGCATAAGGCTGGCCAAAACCGCTCCATTCCCAGTCAACCAACTTGATCGCCCCTGCGTTTTTATTGTGAAGATGGATATTGGTGAAGTTTAAATCTCCATGGACGGGTTTCACCGTTTTTGCATCCCAAACAGGGGAATTGATATACAAAGGTTGAATGTCAGACCACCGTTCTAATACCTGATGTAACTCGGGCGTACTAAAAACCTTGCTGTAGTTTTGAAGGTGGTGGACGGTATAAGCACAGAGTGCTTTTGCAAAAGGTAAATCATATTCCAACAAACTCGTCGGACACTTACTGGCAACCCATTCATCCAGAATTTGGTGAATGCGAGGCAGGTTTTGCGCTACCTGGATAAAATCTTGCGGATCACGTACATAGTGATAATCTGTCGACAAGTCCTCCAATAAATACTGATAATGTTTTTGGGGAACCAACTCAGTGACTGAGTAGACATTTGGTAGAAATGATCGGAGTGCTTTGTCTTTGGTACTTAGAATGGTAAATTCAGGCGGGCCAGGGTGGATTGGGAAATCTATCAGAGCGGGCAACTGTTCATCGTCATAAACTACATTCTTGAAAACAATCCGGCGATGTTCGCCATTTTGAAGGTTGAGGATAAGCCGGTATGCACCCAGTGTTTTCCAGCCAGACAGATGAACATAAGCTGTTTTACGGAGGGGACTGCCGAACTGCTCACGGCATATATAATCAAGCTGTTCGTGTTGGAGACCCTTCGGGAGTCCTTGCAAAACAGGCTTTCTGTTGATGCCGTTCGCCCTTCTCAAGCGTTTTGTGACCCGGAACAGTATAATGCGAATGGAATCTAATTGGATCACGTTTTCCTAACCTACCGCTTGAATTTCAGGTGAAAGCCCCCGTTTTTTCAGTTCATTTCTTACTTCATCAACGTATACCGGATTTATAAGGATGACCAGATCGGGCTGGTATTCCTTTAGAAAATCTGGCGGAACAGTTTCCTGTCCGGTGCCAGCCATATACGTATAGAACTTGTAAGGGTTAATATCGACGGTATACTTTATTTCGTTACATAAATTGAGCGTCGTCAAAAAAGCTACACCCTTTGATCCAGAGCCCCACAAGACAACTTTCTTTCCCTGCTGAACAGCATTCTGGATCATTCCCTTCCAGGAAGCCAGTGTTTCTGAATAACGGGAAACAAAATCAGCCACGTTTTCTCGTATTTCTTGTAAGTCGTTTTCCTGGCTGTGCTGAGGCTGGGGCGTTCCATTGGAAGGTTTGGCATACAGCATCAAATACTGCTCGCCATAGTCTTTCCAAGAATTGATCACGTCAAAGCCTTCCTGTCTGAAAAGGCGAGCTAGTGAGCCCTGGCTGAAGTAAGAACAGTGCTCGTAGTAAATATCCCAAAAACCTACTTCTTTTAAAATCCTTTCAACATCAGGCACCTGGAAGAAAACAGTGGTGTCGAGATGGTCGCCAATTGAGCGGCGCACAGTACCGACAAATTCGGCTACATCTCGGATATGTTCCAGGGTCATCTTGCAGACGATAAAATCGGCTTTTTGCTCCGCATACTTCTCGGAATAAAAATCAGCCACAACTTCAACCTGCTCAGGATTAGAAACGGCAGAGCGTTCAGCGTCATAAGCTGGGTCATAGCCGGTTCCTTGATTATCTCCCATTGAGCATAATAATGAGAGAAATTCTCCTTGACCACAACCAATTTCAATAATCTTTTTGTGATGGAGATCGTAACGGTCGATTAACTGCTGAGCAAGTTTGCGCGCGAACGCACTGAAGGTGGGCGAGTAAGCCTGAGTGGATTCGTACTCTGAAGAATAGTCTTGCAGGTCAGGGTTATAGCCACTGTTATGAATAAAACCACAGTGGTCGCAGAAGGTTAAGGTCATTTCACCTGATGGGTACTGCAAGGCTTCTGCACGTGATTTCAGCAGCTTTACACTGTGAACAGGGATTCCTTGTTCAAGGGTGTAAAAATTAGTTAGTTCATTAGAACCACAGGCTGGGCATGAATGAGATGTCATTTTTGAATTCATAAGTTTTATTTATAAGAAGAGGGCTGTCTGGTTTTGGGGTTGGGTAAACCGCGGTTTTATTCACGGCTTACCCAACCCCTCGTGTTGATTTAGATCTAGGGTTCGTAGACGTTGTTAGTGAATAATCTTCGGGAGATAGATCTTAAGCGAGAGTTCACCTTGTGGCGGCTGTGTAGGGGTAGGGGTAGGTGTCGTAGGAGTGGGTGTCGGAGGCTGATTTCCAGTTACAAACTCGGCAGAAATCGTCCGGCTGCCATTCATTGTGATCGTGATTGGACTTGCATTTACATCTTCACTGGGTTGGAAATCCCCCGTCCACTTGGAGAAGGAGTAGCCAGGAGCTGCGACCGCATTCAGGGTGACCTGATTATTGGCGCAGGTGAACTGATCGCCACTGCTTGCACCGGTGATCTGCCCATGAGCAGGCGGGTTGATGGTTAGAGTGTTGGTGGCGCTGTCCTCGTTTGCGATAGAGGGATCTGCATTAGCGGTGGGAGCGTAGGCGATGTAATCTACCAGCATGGTAAAGGGCGCCGGTGGATTAGATACCTTCTGGGTGGAGCCAACAAACAGGCCGATATCGGTGACAGAAACCCGATATGTTCCGGTAGGACTGGTATCTGGTGTATCTGAGAACTCGAGAACCGAGGTGTAGTTTCCGGCGGACCCAACACGGTAAGAGAAGTTCCAGGTACCGGTGGTAATATCTCGTGAAATTTTCAAGTACAAGGGGGTGCCGTCGGCAGGATTAGGTGTCCCGACGAATGCAGGTCCATACAAGCCTTTTCCATACCAGTTGAGTGAGCTATCCGGATTGGTGGTGGAGTAGATATGGCCTACATAAGCTTTTAATCCGCTGCCATCGTTATCAAAGTCAAAGCGCAGATAGCGGTTATGGATCTTGTCGCGAACCAGCAGACCCTCCATCTGCCATTCGCTGCGAGGAATTGAATCGAACTTAGTAACTACCGTAAAGCTCGTGTCGCTTGCTGGCTGGTAGATTTGGGGTGCATTCTGATTCTCTCTCCAGAATGTATAGACTGTTCCTCCTGGAACAGACATTTGCAAATCGGCATTACTGGTGAAAGCACCCTGTGTAGTGGGGTTTCCGCCCGGGGTGTTAGATGTGTTTACAACTTCCCAGCCATTGTCTACCACGCAGCGGTCAAAGTCATCAGACTGAATGCTCGTGGCTTGTAAAGCCGCGGCGTTAACCGTGGCAATAAATGGGAATACAAGCCCGAGAGCCAGCAGCATAGAGATCGATATGGTTAGCAAACGTTTCGTGAGCTTCTTGTTTGGGGTCATGTTGTTATACCCTTTCGCTTATTGGTCGTCGCGATGAACCCTTATCGATCAGGGTCCAAGGCATCTATACGGCAGTGATCTTTCTTTATTGTCTCTTCTATGGAAAACGATCGCATAATAGGACGCTGCATCGTGTTTTCGATGTGCGTCGTCGGCGATGTTGAATGGATCGATGTTTTGAGCTTCTTCAATCCTGGATTATTGTGTTGTCACCTCCTCTCTGTGTCGGGGTTTTTGGCGTATATGTTGTCAGTGGGAAATGGAAGGTAAAAACAGATGGTTATTGAGATTGGGTTGGATGGGCGGCTGCGTTGGGGTTGGTTGAACGGGCGTCTGCGTTGGGAGGGGATCTCCAGCCGGGCTGAAATTCGCCATGATGATTTGATCGCCTCCCATTTGAACCTTCAACACTGGATCCATCCATTTTTGCCCACTTCCTAAAGTCCAGCCTGAAAAGACCCAACCAGGACTGGGATTGGCTGTGAGAGTCGCCATATCACCGCACTGGTAGCTGGACTTCTGTTGGTTTGAGGGGATGGTAATCGTGCCTGCCCCATTTACCTGGGGTGTTAAAGTAAAGCCATCACTGATTGGACAGATGCTGACATCACCGAAGGTGGCATCGGCGTAGTGTGCAACCAGAAGTATCGAGCCGCTGCCCATTTCTTCACTGGAATCCAGTACCTCGGTAGTTGTTGTGGTTGCATTGAAGGCGATCCAGCTTGCTGGTTCAGACTGTCCTTTTGGCCAAACTTTCAAATTATATGTTGCTGCATCTGTGCCTGAGCTTTTCGTTCGCAGCTTAAAGAAATAAGTCTGATTGAGGTTGAAGGTCATCAATTCACTGGCTTTATAGCGAGTTGATCTATTTATAAAAATATCGGGCTTTTGGTCGTATAGCCGGTAATAACCATAAGCACCAATATGCCACCATTCATCTGGTGGATTGTTTGTGCCATCGTGACCCTGCCACCTGGAAATGATGCCGACCCCGCCATCAGCATAGACTGTATTTGGATCATCAAACCACTGATGCACCGTGATTGGAACAAGGATGTCATAATCTTTCCATGTGTTTCTGTCGCCAATCGCGATGAGGCGGTCATAACCGGTTTCTCCTTCTACAGTGCGAACACCACCTGATGTAAGCTGCCACAAACCATCTACCACTTGAGATGCACTCTGAATACTGCTGGTCTGATCCCAATGGATGAAGTAAGGCATTGGCCAGGTACTGCCGTTTTGATAGGTGAAAGAGACTGTTTTACTGGTGGAAAGGTTGCTGTTATCGACAGCGGTTATCACGACCTTGTTCGTGCCGTTCTGCAGTGCGCTAACGTCAATGGCAATGTTGAAGTCTCCGCTGTTCGCAAGCCGTCTGGTGTCAGGGCCTACTGTCAGGGCAGTTGATGCGCCGCCGTTCAGTCGATAGGTTAAGGATTTCACCCCACTTGATACTTTGCCCAGGATGTTAATCTGCGTTTGAGGAATGCCAATGCTGCCAAAGTTGTATGTACCGTCATACCAAACTGTGATGGTTGGGCCTGCTGCGAGTGGATTTACCGTGAAATCGGAATTATACGGGCCGGCCGATCCTTCCTGATACCACTGGAAGTTTGGCAGTGTGGAACTTAAAGGCGCTGCCTGAACGATGCCGACCGAAGATAACAAGAAGAGAATTGAGGCCAGTAAACTGACCTTATTCAAGTTCCAATATTTCATTGTTTTAGGTCCTGACTGTAGTTAGACGATGATGGGATCTGGTATTGGAATGACGAACTTTCCCCCCCGCTGGCGATAGACTTCTTGCTGGCGCAGGATTTCATCTGCGAAGTTCCAGGCAAGCAGCAGCACGTAATCAGGCATATCCTCTACCAGGTGATTGGTAGGGAGGATGGGGAGGTGATTCCCACTAAAATATCGACCGTGCTTGAACTTATTCAAGTCGACAATGTAATCCACCTGGTCGTTTCCAATTCCGCAATATGCTAGAAGTGTGCAGGCTTTAGCTGCTGCTCCATACGCGGCGACTTTGCAGCCTTTCGACTTTAGATCCCTTAAGATCTCCTGCAGCGTTGTCTTGATGTGCCGTACGCGATCAGCAAACTGGCAGTAGTACTCGATGTGGTCTGCGCCGTTTTCTTTCTCGGCCTTCAAGAGTTGCTTTACCGAAGTTTTTACATCTTCTTGCTTTTCAACATACAATCGCAGAGAGCCGCCATGAATAGAGATGCGACGGACATCATTTAGATACAGGTTGTGCTGGCGGAACAGTTTATCCAGGGCAGTAACGGAGAAGTAGCACAGATGCTGGTGGTAGATCGTGTCAAATTCAACTTTCTCTATCAGATCTACCACGTAAGGCATTTCCATAACGGCTACACCGGTTTCTTTCAACAGGGTGGCTACGCCTTCTACAAAACCGTTCAAGTTAGCAACGTGGGCCAGAACGTTATTCGCGATCATTACGTCGGCTTGTTTCCCTTCTTGTTTCAGTTGAGCGGCTAGCTCCTTGGAGAAGAAGGTGTGCATAGTGGGCACGCCAGCTTTTTGAGCGGCTTCGGCTGGTCCTTTGGCTGGGTCAATTCCCAGAACTGGAACACCTCGATTGACAAAATTGAGCAGCATATAGCCATCATTACTGGCTGGTTCCACGACCAGGCTGTTTTCGTTTAATCCTCTTGTTTCAATCAGCTCCTCTGCGTTTGCTTGAGAATGTTTCAACAAGGTTTGCGAGACAGAGGAGAAGTAAGGATATTCCTGACCAAACAGAATTTCCGGCTTGACAGTGGCTGTGATCTGTACGAGCGAGCAGTCATGGCAGAAAGCCAAATCAAGGGGAGCGAAAGGCTCGGGTTGTGTAAGCTGTTCGGCAGTGAGCAGACGGTCGGCCAGAGGCGTATCCCCGAATGAGATGATGAGCTCTAAATTGTTGCTTCCACAAGAACGGCAGTGCGTTTCGATCTGATATAGGTCTTCCATGAAATTCCCTCCTGAATATTTCTCTTGATTGTTCTTGACGGATTATGGGATCGATGTTCTGTTGAGGGATCTAAACCGCTATCGCTTGGGTCTTCCAGCGTAAGTCTTCATCTATTTTCCCATTGCTCAACAGTTCTTTGATATGGGAGATGCGTTTATAACGCGGGCCTTCGAAATCCTCCAGTTTTAGTCCCAACTTGCAGTAGGAGTCGTATAGCTCTTGGGCGCCACGGCGAGCAGTCCACTGCGGTTTGAACTCGGGAAGTACCCGCTGGATTTTGTCACAGTTCACGCGATAATTGCGCTTATCGGGGCCGGCGTCTGGGGCGAAGCTGACTTCACAATTTGGAACCACTTCAGCCACAATCTCGGCCAATTGGCGGATGCGGTAATTCTCTTGTGTCTGGCCGACATTGAAGGCTTCATTATGTACCAGCTCGCGAGGGGCTTGCAGTGCAGCTAGAAAGGCGCGTGAAATATCTTCGATATGCACGATTGGCCGCCAGGGAGAGCCATCGCTTTTCAGGTAAACTTTCCCAGTGCTGTAGGCCCAGGCAACCAGGTTGTTTAATACCAGGTCGAAGCGCAAGAAGGGGGATACGCCATAGGCTGTGGCATTTCGTAAGAAAGTCGGGCTGAAGTGATCATCGGCCAGCTTCGATACATCTTGCTCTACCAGCACTTTGGAAGTTCCGTAGGGAGTCACTGGATTGAAAGCTGAACTTTCGTCCAGAGAATCATCACCAGCTGCGCCATAGTTGCTGCATGATGAAGAGAAGATATAGCGCTGCACGCCTGCTTGTTTCGCCAGCTCTGCCAGCCGCACGGAGGCTTGATGGTTGATTTGCAGGGTCAAGTCAGGGTTCAGGTCGCCTAGTGGATCATTGGAAAGGCCGGCCAGGTGTAAAACCGCATCGAAGCCTTCCAGGTCTTTTGACGCTACATCTCGAACATCTTTATGCAGCGAGGGAACTAGAGGTTTCCAACTGCCGTAGCTGCATGCCGAAAATAGGTCGCTATCTAGTCCAATTACTTCGTGCCCTGCTTCTAAGAGCATCGATGTAAGCACAGCTCCAATATAGCCATTGTGTCCAGTTAATAGAACGCGCATTGTTGTTATTCCTCCCAAATTTTCCAGGGTGCTTTTCCAGTTGACCAGAGCAATTCGAGCATATGTTTCTCGCGTAATGTATCCATGCACTGCCAAAAGTTCTCGTGATAATATGCCATCAGTTGACCATCTCGCGCCAAGCGTTCCAAAGGTTCGTGCTCCCAGACCGTTTGATCGCTATCTATATAGTCAAATACACCTGGCTCTAATACAAAGTAAGCCCCGTTAATCCACCCCTCACCAATTTGTGGCTTTTCAATGAAATCGACCACCTGATTTCCATCAAACATCATGTGTCCATATCGGGCTGGGGGGCGAACTGCTGTGAGGGTTGCTAGTTTTCCGTGAGCGTGATGAAACTCAAGGAGGCAGTTTAAGTCTACATTTGAGACGCCATCTCCCCATGTCAGCATGAAAGTCTCGTTCCCAACATATGGCGCCAGACGCTTGATGCGTCCGCCCGTTTGCGTCTTCAAGCCAGTATCGACCAGATCGACGACCCAATCGGGTTTTGGTCCATCATGGATCTGAATTTCACCACTTTCCAAATTGATGGTCATGTTGCTTTCAAGAGAGTAGTAATCCAATAAATAGCGTTTGATTACTTCCCCTTTGTAACCAAGCGCAATAACGAAATCTTTGTGACCATAAAAGGCGTAGTGCTTCATGATGTGCCAAAGAATGGGCCGACCACCAATCTCTACCATTGGCTTCGGTTTGACTTCTGTTTCTTCAGCCAAACGTGACCCAAACCCACCGGCAAGGATTGCCACTTTCATTGTAGTAACCTCCCCTAACTTACTTTATTGTATTGTTTTGTGATTTTCGAGAGAATTGGAGCACAAATCGTGTGAAAGGCAGGACTTGAAGGATTGCAGCTTTAATGTCGTCAGACAACTGCCGCCGACGGCTGGTAAACCATTGAGCGGATGTCCGAAGACATTGGAGCTTCTCTGCAAGCGGCATTTGAACACGTAAAACACTCAAGACATATTCGAATCCGACTCGCCAGTAGATCAGGTTGAGATGGCAACTCTTGGATGGGTCGAACCAGATTAACCTGTTGTACTTAGGGAAGAGCCGGGTAGATGCCTGGGGGTGATCTCGGCGATGGAAGAGATATGCTGGAACTTCGCACAGCTTTCCCCTTAATCCAATCTCAGCCAGTAACGTCCGGTCGGAACCGACAAACTTGGCGATGAGCGGAGTTCGCGCCAGCACCTCACGCCGAACTACCCCAAAGACGGCAATACAAAAATGATTGACCATAATCAGGTCATGAAAACGGGTGTGAGCTGCGGGGGCATTCACGCGCATTTCGTAGTCATATACCCCGTCAATTTCCCCACCTGGGTTTATTCGATTTACTTTAGAATAAGCCAGTACCACATCAGGGTGGTCGTCGAGAACGTTGACACATTCTTCTAGAAAAGTTGGGGAGAGGACATCATCTGCTGCTGCCCACTTGAAATAGACCCCTTTTGCAAGCTCGAAAGTCAGGTTGAAGTTTTCTGCGGCGCCTACGTTTTCGAGATTGCGGAAGTAACGAATGCGCGGGTCGCGGGCAGCATATTCCTGGCAGATCAATTTTGTAGTGTCTGTGGATGCGTTGTCCGAGATGATTAACTCGAAGTCTTTGTACGTTTGTGAAAGGATTGAATCCAGTGCAAAACGGAGATAACGCTCCCCATTGTACACCGGTAAACCAATACTTAAACGAGGTGGCTTACCGATGGTCATAAACAAACCTCCCCTCCTGGCTGTATTCGGTACTCCAATCGAGATAAGGACGCACGACCCCTTTCAACTTTCCTGCAAAGTCGACCCTGGCGGTATCTCCCTCCGGGCTTTCAATCACCTGGAATGCGACCACATCTCTTTCTAAAAAGTGGAGCATATGCGGAATCTCCGTTCGCATGGCTGCCGTAACAATCATGGTTCCTTCAGAGAGCAGGTTCCCTGGGATCCATCCGGTGCTAACATAGTGCCCCGGCTGACGATTTTTTCCTCGCCATTCAGAGTCAGTATCGATTGAGGTAAAGAGCAGCGTATCTTCTTCGTTATTCACCAAGAAGTGTGGATAAAGAACGTATCCTGGGCGAAGTACATCGTATTCAATTTGTATGCCAACTTTGCTGCGGATATCGAAACTGTAGTTGACTTCTTGCATCTCATTGATAACACGCACAGAACACAGGCGGACAATATCACTCCCTGGAGCTAACTTATCTTTATCGTATTCTCGAGCGGCGGTTGTGCCCCAATGGGAACTGAGGTAATCGCCGACAACCTGATCTGCCGGGCCTGTCATTAATACCTTGCCATGATCCAGCAGGATGGCTCGTTCGCAAAGGCGGGTGATGGACGGCATATGGTGTGATACGAAAATGACGGTTCGGCCTTCCTGACCGACGCTTTCCATCTTTGATAGACACTTGCGCTGGAAGGCTGCGTCACCGACTGCAAGCACTTCATCCACCAACAGGATTTCTGGCTCCAGGTGTGCAGCGACGGCGAAGGCGAGGCGCACTGTCATCCCACTAGAGTAGAACTTGGTAGGCGTGTCGATAAACTTCTCCACCTCAGCAAAGGTAACAATTTCATCGAACTTTTTGTCGATCTCCTTCTTCTTCATGCCGAGAATGGCGCCGTTCAGATAGACATTGTCGCGCCCACTTAGTTCCTTGTGGAATCCGGTGCCGACTTCTAACAAAGACCCAACACGCCCGTAAATATCGACTGCGCCGGTAGTTGGCTCAGTAATGCGGGTGAGAATCTTGAGAAGGGTGCTTTTGCCGGCCCCATTGGGGCCAATGAGCCCAACCACTTCCCCCTCTTTGACTTCCAGATTTACATCCTTGAGGGCCCATACAAAACTTTCAAGATTTTCCTTCTTACTGGGTCCGGTTTTCGTAATGAGTTTCTTTGAAGAGTGAAAGGTGTTTTGAGCGAGTTTGGCGATTTGATCACGGAGCGTTTGATACCTTGGTTTACGCTCATGTTCAATTCGATACCACTTTCCTACATCTTGTACGCGAATAGCTGTTTTCGTCATGGTTTATTCAAAATCTCATAAATCAATAATTGGCAGATAGATTGATGTTTAAATAACATCAGCAAAAGTTTTCTCTACCCGGTTAAAAGTAAAGCAAACCCGTAATTAACAGGAGGATTGCGATCCCTATCGAAACGACAAGCATTGGCCCCGGAGGGTTACTGCCTAGCAGTGCCCAGCGGAAACCTTCAATAACACCGGCCATTGGGTTCAACCCATATAAAGTGATGAGCAGCGGGTTATTTAGCATGCTTGATGGATAGGCGACAGGTGACGCGTACATCCAAAACTGCACCAGGAAGGGTACAATGTAGCGCACATCACGATATCTCACATTTAATGCGGATAGCCATAAGCTAACTCCCAGTGCTGTCACCATCGTTAACAGCAAGAACGCAGGCAGCAAAAGTACGCCGATCGTCGGCTTTATCTGGTAGAAGACCATCATTACGATCAGGATGATAAATGCGATGGCAAAATCAACCAGCCCTGACAGAACAGAGGAGATCGGAATGATTAATCTTGGAAAGAAAACCTTGGTGATTAAGTTCGAGTTGTTGATCAAACTGTTCGTAGAAACGGAAAGGGATTGCTGGAAGTACTGCCAGGGCAGCAGAGCCGCATAACTAAAAATGGGATAAGGGATACCTTCCGAAGGAATTTTGCCCAATTTTCCAAAGAAAAAAGAGAACACAACCATGGTCAATAGTGGCTGAAGGATTGCCCAGGCTGCTCCCAGAGCCGTTTGCTGATATCGAATCTTGATATCGCGCCAGGTCAGAAAGTAGAGCAGTTCCCGATACCTCCAAATTTCCTTCAATGGCAACTTGAGCCAGCTAGTTGAAGGTTCTATGTGGATGTGCGGTGGTTCCTTCTGTAGTGCGTTAAGTGAATGCGGTTCAATCGTGCTTGCCATATTCTCCCTGTTTATTAACAAATAAGTGTATTTCCTGCAGGCGTGCTCCGCCATTCTGACAATGGCTGATACATTGCAGGTGTTTTTATTCAATATATAATGAATGACTGTACAGAATCCTTACCGGGTTTCTGTATAGTCTCATGGTTAAATTCTTATGTTTATGGGATAGAGAATATCGGGACACGAATTCTTCTCTAAGTGGCGTAGCGCTAGAGAGGTTCTTCTGATAGGCGAGACAAAACACACTGATCGTCGTGGACTAGAAAAGATTAAATACCAACGACCACCCGAGTGCCAAGAGAATGATTAAAATCTAAAACTGATAAACGATCTTTCCCCTCTAATGTCGAAGTCCCGCCTAAATGTCTGTAATGTTAGCGTATTGCCACAGGTTACAGTCCCGTGACGTTTATGTTTTGTACCGATTGGTTGCCGCCATCCGATACAGGGTTAGAAAGGCTCCCATAAACAATAGAAACCGACCAGAGTGGCCGGTTTCGCATCTGGCTCCCTACGGGTTACCTCCATTGATAGATGAGGTGTTGCGACCAAGATGTCACCCGTAGATCACAGCCTCCACTTTCTTACTATAGCACAATCAAAAAATGGTGTCAATCTCATGATGGACTATTTTTATGTACTATTCTATAAAGTCTATTAATCGTCCTTCGTGATAAAACACACTAAGCGAAGAGGGTTATTGAGGAAAAGTCTTTCTTTAGAAGGGACTATTTTAGAGAAGAGTAGAAGTTATTGTTGGATGTGACCGTTTCATTGACTATTTAAGGCGATCACATCCAACATCCAAAACGTCGGGTTCCTATTTAAGTGGAATCTGAACCGGCGCGCCGTTCTCTTCGGAAGATTTTCGAATTGCCAGGATAAGTTCCTGATCCAGCCTGGCTTGATGAGGGCCATAGGTTGGGGAGGTGTTGTTGCGAACCGCATTCACCAGACTCATCAAGCAGCCTGCGACGCCAATCTCATCATCGTGCCATTGGACACCATGCCCTTGCCGGACTGGTATAAAAGGATTTTCCCAGGTGATAATCGGTTGGTCAGGATCTCCTGTATGGGCATAAATTCCGATTAACGCACCTCCATCAACCCGCTCGTAGCGCCGTTCCAGGGTAATATAATGGGGAGCCTCGCCACCTTCTGCCAGCAGGGTTAACCGTTCTTCCAGATCTAACCCGGCGCCAATGGTAATTCCCATTCCCTTTTCTGCCAGAAAACGGCTGCTGCGCCACCAGCGCAGTGGTGAATTGTAGCCTACACTGGTCCAGTGAAAAATACCAACTTGTCCACCTTCAAACGAGACGATGCCATGTTCCTGGGTTTCCTGGTGTGAGTCTCGCGAGTTACTCAATCGTGACCAGTATGGAGCAAGTTCATATTGGCGAACAGCCCCTGTGACCTGTACAGGACGGGCATCAAACCCCAGGTAGCTGCGCATAACGCTGACCCCGTGGTAGCCGTGGCCCGCGAAGTCGTTGAAGGAGCTGTAGACTTTGCCAAATAAGCCCGCTTCAATCAGTTTCAGTTTAATCTGTTCTTGCGGCCTTCGGTGAAACTGTTCAGAAACTTCGACTTTTAATCCACGCTGTTCAGCCGCCTGAATAATGGCGTCAGCCTGGGCCAAGTCGTGCGCAATGGGGGTTTCAAGCAAGACATTTAGCCCTGCTTCAACTGCCATCAATCCAACCTCGCCGTTGGCCTGGTAGTTTACGGAGACAATTCCAATTTCTGGGGCTGTTTCACGTACCAACCTGTCTAAATCGGTATACGAGGGTGCGCCTAAACTCTCTGCAAGGCGGCGCGCCGATTTGGCGCTGCGACCCCAAACCGCGACCAACTCGACTTCCTCAGGTAAAGCAGCCAGAATCGGCCCATAAAGGTAGTCGGAACGTTTGCCAGTCCCAATGATAGCAACACGCAAGGGATGTTTTTCTGTCATCTTGTAAATGACCTCCAGTGTTAAAAAGCGTTTAGAAGACCTTATAGAAATTTTAGCACAGAGTGCTTTTTTATTTAAATGCGCAATTACTGCGTATAGACACTATGGCAAAACGAAAAAGTGGGACTTTCGAATATTCCTTCGAAAGCCACACTTCGTCTCGATCCGTTATTCCTGACTCGGGTCGTTCCCAAGTATCTCGTTAATCCGCCCGATTACATCAGATGTCAGCTTTGGTACGACATCTAAAGCTTTCATATTTTCCTTTACCTGCTCAGGGCGACTGGCGCCTGTGATGACGGTGCTGACGTTAGGATTCTTCAGGCACCAGGCTAACGCCATCTGGGCCAGGGAACAACCTAACTCATCTGCGATCGGTTGAATCCGTCTCACCTTTTCAACGCGTTCTGGGGTAATGACATTATCTCGCAGCCACTCATACCCTTGCAGCGATGCGCGGCTGCCCTCGGGGATGCCCTGGTTATATTTACCAGTCAGCAAGCCTGAAGCGAGCGGTGACCAGATCGTCGTCCCATAGCCTAAGTCGCGGAAGAGGGGAAGATATTCCTGTTCCATACTTTCGCGGTGGAACATATTATATTGTGGCTGTTCCATGGTTGGGGGGGTGAGGTTATAAAGCCGGGCGATGCCATCTGCACGCATAATGTCAGCAGCCGACCACTCAGATGTGCCCCAATAAAGCGCTTTGCCCTGCCGGATAACGATATCCATCGCGCGCACTGTTTCTTCTATAGGAGTATTTGGGTCTGGTCTATGACAGAACAGCAGATCGACATAGTCCATTTGCAAGCGGCGCAGTGAGTTATTTACGCCTTCTATAATGTGTTTGTGTGAAAGGCCGGTATCATTCGGTCCACTTCCACCCCAAAAAATCTTTGTTGAAACGACAATATCTTCGCGACGCCAGCCAAGTTTCTTGATCACGTTGCCCATAACGGTTTCAGCATTGCCACCTGCATAGGCTTCTGCATTATCGAAGAAATTAACGCCAGCGTCATAAGCGGCTGTCATACACTTTTCCGCAACTTCTTCCCCCACCTGGCCCCCATAAGTAACCCAGGCGCCCAATGAAAGTTCACTTAACTTGATTCCAGCTTTGCCCAATCGGCGGTAATTCATTTTTTCCCTCCATTACAATAATGTGATGATTGGCACAAGGCCTATTAAACCATGAAAAAGATATAAGAACCTTACTTTGTTTAGGATTCTGAAGAACATTAAACAATTCTAATGATGGAATTGCTGTAATCAAAACGGTTGCGCTTCTAAATTATTCGTTGTAAATTTAGTAGGGTTCTCAAGTATAGGCGTCTTGAAAGCTTGTAACCTCTTACTTGACCACCTCAAGAAATACATTGTCTGAAATACCCAACTGCATAGAAAGCGGTAAGTTCATAGAACATAAGGAGTGAATCAATGTCACGACCTGTTACTCTCTTTACCGGCCAATGGGCCGACCTCCCCTTTGAATCTGTCTGTGAAAAAGCGAAATCGTTTGGCTATGATGGCGTTGAGATCGCCTGTTGGGGAGATCACTTTGACGTTGAGCGCGCCCTTTCGGACGACTCTTACATAAAGAATCGTTGGGACATCCTCAACAGTTATGGCTTGAACTGTTATGCCATCAGCAATCACCTGGTAGGCCAGGCAGTTTGTGACCGGATCGATGAACGCCACAAAGAAATCCTGCCCGAACGTGTTTGGGGGAGTGGTAAGGAAGATGAAGTACGCGCGCGCGCGTCCGAAGAAATGAAAAATACGGCACGAGCAGCCGCCAGATTTGGGGTAAAGCTTGTACCGGGTTTCACCGGGTCACCTATCTGGGCTTATCTCTACTCCTTCCCACCCAACACTTCGGATATGGTCAGCAAGGGGTATCAGTTCTTTGCTGAAATGTGGAATCCAATCCTGGATGTGTTCGATGAAGTGGGCGTTAAGTTCGCGTTGGAAGCACACCCAACTGAAATCGCCTTCGATATCGCCAGTGCTCAGATGGCGCTTGATGCATTAGGGAAGCGAGAAGCATTCGGTTTCAATTATGATCCCAGTCACTTAGGGTATCAGGGGGTCGATTACGTAGCCTTCATTCGCAAATTCTCCGACCGCATCTATCATGTTCATATGAAAGATGTCTTTTGGTCATCTCAACCAAAAGAAGCTGGCGTATTTGGCGGACATCTCAACTTTGGCGACAACCGGCGCTTCTGGGACTTCCGTTCTCTGGGACGGGGAAACATCAACTTTGAGGAAATCATCCGTGCTTTAAATGAGATTGGCTATGATGGACCTCTCTCGGTGGAGTGGGAAGATAGTGGAATGGACCGCGAACACGGCGCACGGGAAGCTTGTGAGTTTGTCAAGCAAGTCGACTTTGCCCCCTCAAGACAATCCTTTGATGCTGCCTTTGAACGCAAGTAACCGATCTGGTGGAGGAAACAATGCCTGAAGATGTTGGTTTTGTGACAATGTCTGGAGCGAAAGCTACTGGAAAAGCTCCGGAAGTTGGCGTGGGCATGATGGGTTATGCTTTCATGGGTAAGGCCCACACAAACGCCTATAAGAAGATTCCCTATATGATTTATCCCCCTCCCGCTGTGCCAAATCTCGTGGCAATTGCTGGTCGTGATGAAGAAGCAGTACGAGAGGCCGCGCAGCGCTATGGTTACGAAACGTATTACACGGATTGGCGCGATCTGTTGAAAGATGACCGGGTTCAGTTGTTCGACAATGGTGGCCCAAACGATGTCCACGCTGAACCATGTATCATGGCTGCCCAGGCAGGGAAGCATATTCTGTGCGAGAAACCTTTGGCGCGCAGCCCACAAGAAGCGGCTCAAATGCTTGAGGCTGTGAACAAGGCGGGCGTGAAGAATATGGTATCTTTCAACTACCGCTACGTTCCTGCCATTCGCCAGGCATGGGAATTAATCCAATCCGGCAAGTTGGGCGAAATATATCATTTCCGGGCTGTTTATTTACAAGAATGGATTATGGATCCGGCCTTCCCGATGGTGTGGCGCCTGGATAAGAACCGCGCTGGGAGCGGCGCGCTGGGGGACCTGGGGGCGCATATTGTCGATCTGGCCCGTTTCCTGGTGGGCGAGCCGCGTAAAGTTTCGGCGATGGCGAAAACCTTTATTAAAGAGCGTCCTCTTTCAAGCGGAGAGGGCAAGGGCGAAGTGACGGTCGATGATGCCTTTGTGTCGCTGTTCGAGTTTGAGAATGGTGCGATTGGCACGCTAGAGGCTTCTCGCTTTAGTGCCGGGCGCAAGAATCATCAGGTGCTGGAGATTAATGGATCGAAAGGCTCCATTGTCTACAACCTGGAACGCTTCAACGAACTGGAGGTTTTCTGGAAAGACGAAGAACCGAAGGAAACCCAGGGCTTCCACAATGTGTTAGTCTCAGAGGCTTACCATCCTTTCTGGGAAAATTGGTGGCCTCATGGTCACATGATTGGTTGGGAACATACCTTTGTCCACGAGATCTCCCATCTGCTGGATGCAATTGTCAACAACAAGGATATTGCCCCATACGGTGCGACTTTTGAGGATGGATATAAAAATGCCGTGATCCTAGATGCCATCCTTAAGTCAGCCGAATCAGAACGACATGTAGACGTGAAATACTAGGTCAAATTGAGGGATTGCCATTACAATAAGTGCTAATCCCTCAAATTTTTTAATCAGGAGAATATGGGAATGGCAGACCGGATTGCATTACAGCTCTATACGGTTCGCGAACTGGCAAACCAGAACTATGAAGATACAATTCGCAAGGTAGCAGATGCGGGGTATCGGGCCGTAGAAACTGCTGGCTTTCCTGGGACAACCCCTGAGAAAGCTGCAAATTTATTTAAAGAATTAGGAATCACTGTCGTAGCTGCGCACACACAACCTCCTTTGGGTGATGCAAAGAACCAGGTATTGGAAATGATGGAAGCGTTAGGCAAGCCTCGCCTGATTCAGCCCTACGTTCGACCAGATGACATTCAGTCCGTGGAAGCGGTGAAGCGCTTTTGTGATACGCTCAACCAGGCTAATGAAGTCACTCGCGCGAATGGCATGGCGTTTGGCTTTCACAACCACTGGGCTGAGTATGGTAAAGTCGATGGTCAGTACATCTATAAGCTGATGCAGGAGTATCTTGATCCGAGTGTATTCTTTGAGCTGGATACCTATTGGATTAAGGTGGCTGGCCCAGACCCAATCGAAGTGGTCAAAGAGATGGGCGCACGAGCTCCCTTGCTGCATATTAAAGACGGTCCTGCCAATCGCGAGGATCCAATGACAGCAGTGGGGGAAGGCGTAATCGATGTCCCCGGGATCATTGAGGCAGCGGGTGACAATGCCAAGTGGTTAATCGTCGAAATGGATCGTGTCGCTACCGATCCGATGGAAGCTTCTCGTAAGAGCTATACTTACCTGAAGAACTTATAAATTCTGATTTAGCACAGTTGAGGAGATATTTTATGAAGTCCGCATTGTTTGTGTGGGGTGGTTGGGAAGGTCACGAGCCAAAGCAAACGACTGATACTTTTGCCCCTTTGTTGAAAGAGGCGGGGTATGACGTGACGATCTGTGATTCACTGGATGTTTATCTGGATGTCGATGCTCTGCGCCACTATGACCTGATTTCACAAGTTTGGACCATGGGAGATATCACTCGAGAACAGTTGAAAGGCCTTTCCACCGCAATCGAAAGCGGTGTCGGGTTTGGCGGCTGGCACGGCGGCATGGGCGACTCGTTCCGCAACCAAACAGACTACCAGTTCATTGTCGGTGGGCAGTGGGTAGCCCACCCGGGCGGTGTGATTG
Organism: uncultured Chloroflexia bacterium; assembly: GCA_963791025.1. Taxonomy (GTDB): domain Bacteria; phylum Chloroflexota; class Anaerolineae; order Anaerolineales; family Anaerolineaceae; genus DSYU01. The sequence goes on from CAWBQF010000003.1 coordinate 526,643, forward strand.
ACTACCGGGTCAATATTATCGATCATGAAGACCCAATCACTGCTGGGCTAAATGACTTTGACATGCATTCTGAACAGTATTACATGCATGTCGATCCAGGGAATCAGGTTCTGGCAACTACTACTTTCAAGGGTGATCTCGTTCCTTCGATTAAAGGCACAGTGATGCCGGTGGTATGGAAGCGCAGCTGGGGCCAGGGGAAAGTCTTCTATTGTTCTTTAGGGCATGTTGCGAAAGACTTTGAGGTTCCTGAAGCGCGAGAGATTGTCCGGCGCGGCCTGCTCTGGGCAACTCGCTAACAGTTCACTGAAGGAACAAACAGGTGATCTATGACTGAAAAAGTGAAGTTCGGTATTGTAGGCTGTGGGGTCATTAGCAAAATATACCTGGAACAATCCCACACCTTCGATATCCTTGAACCCTATGCCGTCGCTGATGTGGATATGGAGCGCGCTCGGGCGAGAGGGAAAGAGTTTGACATTCCTTGTATTTATACAGTCGATGAACTCCTGGCGGACCCTGATATTCAAATTGTCCTTAATCTGACCCCGCCCAGCGCCCACGCTGAAATTGCTATGCGCGCCTTGCAAGCGGGTAAGTCAATCTACAATGAGAAGCCACTGGCGACTTTCCGCGAAGATGCGCAGCGAATGCTGCAGTTGGCCGCAGAAGGTGGCTTGCGAGTTGGCTGTGCCCCAGATACCTTTATGGGGGCTGGCTTGCAGACCTGCCGCCGCTTGATCGATGATGGCGCGATTGGCACGCCTGTCGCGGCGACTGCCTTTATGATGGGACACGGCCCTGAACGCTGGCACCCCGACCCGGAGTTCTTCTACAAGGTCGGCGGTGGTCCAATGTTTGATATGGGGCCCTATTACCTGACGGCATTGGTCAGCCTGTTGGGGCCAGTCAACCGCGTGACTGGCGCGGCGCGGATTTCATTCCCAGAACGCGAGATTGGCAGTGAGCCGAAACGCGGCACGAAGATTACTGTGGATATCCCTACGCATGTGGCGGGCTTGCTTGAATTCGTGAGCGGCCCAGTCGCGACGCTCATTACCAGCTTCGATGTTTGGAAGAGCAGCCTGCCGCGCATTGAGATCTACGGCAGCGAGGGTACTTTGAGCGTGCCAGATCCGAACACGTTTGGCGGCCCGGTGGTGTTATGGAAGCCCGAATCTAAGGAGGGCGAGGAAGTGCAGCTGCTTCCGATTCGGGCCAAGAACAGCCGCAGCCTGGGTGTGACGGATATGGCGCATGCCCTGCAATCGGGGCGGCCGCACCGCGCCAATGGGCAAATGGCTTATCATGTGCTCGACATTATGCATACGATTCATGATGCCGCAAAGCAAGGCCACCATATTAACATGCAGAGCACCTGCTCGCGCCCTGCACCTATGCCGGTTGATCTTCCCGAAAACCTGCTGGACGATTAACCATTTGGTCTTTCTGTTCATATGGAGCCTGCTGATGATCCTGTCAGCAGGCTCCCTTTTTATTAATCGTGATTAATCGATCCGTTCGGGTGGAATGTGCAAGTCCAGCAGGATGGAGTAGAACCAGGCCGGTTGAACCGGATGGTCGTAACGGAGGATGGCGGCGCAGTCTGGAATGGACGCCTGGCCCTCTTTCACGGTGACCATGTCGCCATTTAAAGTATCTTGATAGGAACCGTCTGGTAGTGGAACCGGCGTTGATCCTTGCACTGCTCGTACGTTAAAAATACCCATCAGACCACCATTGTCTGTTTCCCAGCAGGCCACAACGGCAGGATGCGCTACAGGGATGGTGAATGTCCCAGAAACGAGCGCGTCCTCTTTCTTGATTTTTGCCAGCCGGGTCAAGTAGGGCTGAAGTTCGTAGTCTTTCCAATCGATCGGATCTTTGTCAAACAGGGAGGGAGTATGCAGCGCAGCCGCTTCCTGTCCAGCATAAATCAAAAAGGAACCTTTGTTGAAAGCCTCAAAGGCAGTCCATGCCAGGGCTTGATTTCGAGAAGGAGCCAGCGCCAGAATGCGGGCTTGATCGTGGTTTTCGACACAGCGCATCTTAACGGCATTGGCCGGGTAGATGTCACTTTGCATCCGGACCATTTCGAGATAGCGGCTTGTAGGATCCATGCTGGTCACAGCAGCCTGCCAGATAGGCCAGATATCGTAATCATAGGCCATATCGAAGGACTGGAAGACCTCACTATCCGAGAGGGCTGTCAGACCAGCCGCCCGCCGGGAACCTACAAAGTTGAGGTGTACTGATTCCGCCAGCCAAATGACACTAGGCTTTACTTGAGCTACTCGGCGGCGGGCTTCTTGCCAGAAAGCTTCGGGCAGAAGCGAGGCCACATCACAACGGAAGCCATCTACCCCGAATTGAACCCATCCGACCAGCGTTTCAATCAGGTAATCTTCGAGGGGCTGGTTTGGAAAATTCAAATCGATAACATCACTCCAGGCAGGAACGGTGGTCACAGGCATGCCAAAAGCGTTCTGGTGGAACCATTCCGGGTGCTGGCGAACCAGGACTGAAGTCGTGAGCAGTGTGATTGTAAACGACATCAATCATCACTTTCAGGCCCAGGCGGTGCGCTTTCTCAATGAGGCGGGCAAAGTCGGCTTTGACGCCATATTCCGGGTTCACCTCACGATAGTCAGCGATGGAGTAGGGCGAACCGAGGGAACCTTTGCGATCTACCCGTCCAATTGGATGGATGGGCATAAACCAGATGATATCCACGCCCATCCTCTGGATCCGTTCCAGATCCGCTTCAACATCCGCAAAGTTTCCATTGGGTCCGTGGCTGCGCACAAAAATTTCGTAGATTACCAGACTGCGGTAGTTATCCGGAGTGTCTTTTGCCAAAGTATCGCTCTCCTTCCAGAATGAACTGGCTTTTTATTTGAGAAGAGCGTACTGGATCTGTTCATTTGCCAGTACGCTCTTCCGCTTGATATCTGGTTTAGACTTTGAAGGTCGAGAACTGCGGTAGATGTGGCGCATTCTGTTCTAGCATCTGGTTGACCATCTCTTTAATTTCGGCCAGCGAGAGCACAGACGCCGTCAGCGGATCGTGAGCAACAGCCTGATAAATCAGGCGCGGGTTGCCGGTCAGAGCGCCTTCCACTGCCATTTCCTCAATTTGCGCGCTGAGATTGGTGAGCATCGCACATTGAGGCGGCAGCGCGCCTACTCGCACCGGGCTGAGGCCTTTCTTGCTGGCCCACACCGGCAGTTCTACGCAGGCATTTTCGGGCAGGTTGGTGATTAACCCTTTGTTTGCCACATTGCCGTTAAACTCAAAAGGCTCACCCCCCTGTAAAGCATTAATAATGTAAGCCGCATACTCGTGACCGCGTTCCAGCGAGATGGGGTTATCTGAAGCGTACCACTGCCTGGCTTCCTCTCGCCAGGCATTTTCGCGTTTGCGATATGCGTCCAAGATATACTTGCTCACACCGGGGTTCCAGCCGGTGCCATGCACGCAGTATTTCTCGATCAGGTCGGGGCGTTTGCGGAACCACCAGTTATATTCTGAATTGTGGCCGCTTGATTCAGTCACGTAGTAATCGAGCGCCAGGTACATTTCATTGCGCACGATCTCTTCATTGTAGATTTCTGGGTTTTCTGTAACCGCTTTATGGAGCAGGGGATAAGCATCTTCACCGTTCCATTTATAGTCCAAATACCAGGACATATGATTGATCCCGGCGCAGTTGTAGGTGATTTCCTCATACGGCGCGCCGATCCAGCGGGCCAGCATCATGGCTGTTCCTTGCACACTATGGCATAGGCCAGTGACCTGTATTGAACTTTCACGCTGCATGGCCCGGCACAGCATGGCCATAGGATTGGTATAGTTCAGCATGGTGGCTTGCGGGCAGTACTTTTCCATGTCATGGCAGATATCAAGCATCACTGGGATGGTGCGCAGGGCTCGGAAAATGCCGGAAGGACCACGGGTGTCACCAATATTGATGTCAACCCCGTACTGAGAGGGGATTTCAATATCATGGCACCAAACATCCACGCTGCCAGCCAGGATGGTGACCATCACAACGTCTGCGCCTTCCAGCGCTTCGGCGCGGTCGAGGGTGGCTTCCACTTTAGCAGGGTAGCCGCCCAGCTCTACAATCCGTTCAACTGATTTTTGCGCAAATTCAAGCCGCTCAGGGTTGATATCCATCAATGCCAGGGTCGTATCTTGCAGCAGCGGGAAGGTCAGCACATCTCTGACAAGCCCGCGGGTAAACCCATAACTTCCTGCGCCAATGAAGGCAATTTTCGTCATGGAATCCTCCAAGTGAGTATTGATCTGGTTTCCCTTATTGAGGGGAGATAGACCCATTATGGATGACATTTTTTCTCGTGTCAACAAAGTTTTTCTCCTGGAGGCAGGTTTTCGCCTGGATTGGATACCTCTTTCTGGATAGGGTATACGAGAAGGAGTACATGGAGAACCTGGCAAAAAGCGCAAAAATTTAGGAATTGGGGGTTGTCTTCACACTGTAACTATGCTAAAATCGGCTAGTTGTCCAAACAGCGTTGAATTTACTTGATGATCGTCCGGAGAGGATCGTTGTGAAGCGGAAAAAATCTTCATACACCCTCTATCTTAGTGTGCGCCCGCATCCGTCCTATGACTGAGATGCATTGGCGCATTACCCTTTTTTTGCTTTTCTTTCCATTTTTTATTTCTATCGTCGTTAAATACTTCCAGAAGCCTGGAAGTATTTTTTTGACTCGCGCCCGAAGGCAATAAACCGGGCAGCGAGTTGATCGCCAGTCTGTGAAGTGCGCCGCAACGCGCCGCGCAGATCTCTCTCAGCGTGCGCGCCCGTTCAGGCGGAAGGTGGTAACAAAAAACAACAAAGGAGGCGTAAGGAAGCCAAAGGAGAAATCCGCGAGATTGTGTGGGGCAGCTTGCCCAAATGTATCTGGATTAATTGGATGGCCTTTTATTGATATAGGAGAATTGAGAAATGACCTCTCGTACTTTAGAGAAGAAGATTGCCCGCCATAAGAAAGCCGCTAAAGCTAAAACGGCATTCGGCTATCTGCCTCAGGATGTGCCGCCAATGGGTGCGATGCTCAGCCTGGGGCTCCAGCAAGTGATCACCATGTTCCCGGCTACTGTGGTGGTGGCGATTTTGACCAAGTTCGATGTTGGCGTTACGCTGTTGGCAACCGGCATTGGCACGATTATCGCCTTGCTGGTTTCGAAGCGCCAGATTCCAATGTACTATGGTTCCAGTTTTAGCTACATAACGGTGGTCGTCACAACCATGAGCCTGTATGCGAATGACTGCTTTAGCGATCCGAATACTTTTTACTGTCCGCAAGGGGTCCGGTTAGTTCAGGTGGGCATTATCGGTACCGCCGTTTTGGAGATCCTGGTGGGGCTGCTGATTATGCGGATCGGCAAGAATGCGCTTGACAAGGTGCTGCCGCCGGTTGTGACTGGTTCGGTGGCGATTGTCATTGGGATCGCCCTGGCTGGTTCAGCGCTCACTATGGCTGGTGCAAACTGGGCAGTTGCTTTTGTCACCTTGATTGCAACCATAATCTTCTCAGTTTACTTACAGGGGAAGGGGCTGTTTGGGATGCTGCCGATCTTGTTCGGCGCGCTGGTTGGTTACGCTGTCGCGGCAGCATTGGGTCTGCCAGATTACAACCTGGTGGCTCAGGCGGAATGGCTGCGCATTCCACCTATTACCTTCCCTGCCTTTGCCGACGCTCGCGCATGGGGAGCTGTTCTGTCCATTTCGTTGATTGCGATTGCAACCATCCCAGAAAGCACGGCCCATCTCTATCAGATGAGCTTGTATATCGATGCGCTGGCGAAAGAATTGGGCAGGGCTCCGTTTGAAATCAAAAAGTTGATCGGCCTGAACCTGATCGCAGACGGCGCGGACGATGTGGTGGTCGGGATGCTGGGCGGCTGCGCCGGAACGAACTACGGCGAAAACAACAGCCTGATGGCAATTACCCGCAACTACTCAGTCCCTGTTTTAATGACGGCTGGTATCATTGCTGTGCTGCTTGGCTTTGTGGGCAAACTAGCTGCGGTCATCAATACTATTCCAGGGGCTGTGACGGGCGGGCTGGCCATTTACCTGTTTGGTGTGATCGGTATGCAAGGTGTAGCGCTCATCCAATCTGAGAAAGTCAACCTGTTTGAGCCGCGCCAGCTGGCGGTAGGTGCATCCATCTTAATTTTAGGGATTGGCGGTAATCTGGGCTTGCCTGGCGGTCTGTTCCCCTTCACTGTGCCTGTGATCTTCCCTGCGGGCATCCCGGCAATCGTTTTCGCGGCAATTGTCGGTATCCTCCTGAACGTTCTCTTCCTGGTTGTTCCGCCCTCTTTGTTTGGGGTAAAGGAACGCGAAAACATCAACGCTTAATTTGATTTATACGTGAATCAAAAGAGGAACGGATTTTGTTCGTCCGGTCCTCTTTTGATTCGTGTTTTAGCTGTGTTTATAGTGGTCTTCGACGTTGGTCCAATATTCCGGTGTAACTCCTGAAGAGGATGACCAGGCTGGACTATCATGCACGGTTTGCTTCTCCAGGTCCACTTGCATTAAGCTGTTATCCCAATCCACGTCACGCACCCACTGCGGTGAAACCAACACTTTCTTTCCGGAGAACAACCCACCGGTATCTACGACCAGATAGTGTAGATCCCAGTCTTCATCCTGAATGATAAAGTCTGCCAACTTACCGGCTGTTCCATCGCGCGCTTCCATCGCAAAGCCCATCGCGCCGCGGGCGCTAAAGAGGTGGTTTTCATCCTCATCGCCCAGGTCGCCTGTCTGTGGAATCATGGGTTCTTTTTCGGTTTCCATATCCACTAAAGGCACGGCAGTCAGGTCGCCTGGCAGCGATTCGAGGATATCATCATCTTCCCAGTAGCGAGGCCAGCTAAAGAACTCACTCAGTTCTCTTTCTCGCCCACGGGTAATCGGCTCATTCAGATTCATTTGAGGCGCCGTGAGAATCTGGTCCCGATCCATCTTAATGGGCAGAATGTGGTTTTTGAAATCTGGCATGCCTAAAACATGTGTGGAAAGCATGACTTTGCGGTCGCCAACATCGATGATGATGTACCGCACGGTCCAGTTAAAGTCATCAAACAAAAAGTCATCAATTTCGCCCAAATCACCGTCCGTTGTACGGAGAGTGTAATCTTGTAAGTCTTTCAGACTTTGCAGCATTTAAGCCTCCTTCATCGCAAAGTGCTATTCCAATTAATTATAGTATTACCGTCTTTGCTGTTGTACGGGGGTCTTTCCTGTTTCTCCCTCGGGAGTTTCCCCTGGGGTGCTCGCTGCTTTTTCTTTAAATAGAAACAGGCGGGGCAGAATACTGTCCCACCTGTCTTTGCTGACATGAAAACTGTTTTATTTAGCCTTCAGAGACGGTTATCTTTTCAATCGGTTCAGGTCGGTGCCCAAAGGTGACTTCTGGGCCGCCAGCATGGGCTGCCCATAGTACGGCATTATAGAGTACCTGCTGCACATCTGGTTGGTAGTAAGTGCGGTAGGTTTCGTGGCCCGGGCGGAAGTAGAAGATCTTACCCATGCCGCGGTAGAAGCAGCAGCCGCTGCGGAACACTTCACCGCCCTGGAACCAACTGACGAAGACCAGTTCGTCGGGCGCGGGGATATCGAAGTGTTCGCCGTACATTTCCTCATGTTCTAACTCGAGGTATTCACCGATCCCAGCCGCAATGGGATGACCCGGATTGGTCACCCACATACGCTCTTTTTCGCCAATTTCACGCCACTTCAGGTTGCAGGTGGTGCCCATTAGCTTGCGGAAGATCTTGGAAAAATGACCACTGTGCAGAACGATGAGCCCCATGCCTTTCAGTACGCGTTGATAAACGCGTTCGACGATCTCATCCTGTACATCGCCGTGCGCCATGTGGCCCCACCACAGCAGTACATCCGTGTTTGCCAGTACCTCTTCCGTCAGACCGTGCTCTGGTTCATCCAGCGTAGCAGTACCTACTGTGAGCCCGCGCTCGCGTAAAGCAGTGGCGATGGCGGTGTGTATTCCTTCTGGATAGACTGCTGCCACAGCCGGATCCTGTTTCTCGTGACGCGCTTCATTCCAAACCGTTACCCGTGGGAAAGCTGACATATTTGATTCTCCTGGTGATGAAATAGGGTTGAGAGGGTTAACACTTGATCATACCCAATGATCGCAACACGGCACGGGTTCGACATAAGCCTGGAGGTGAGCATATGCAGAGCGATTACTTGCCGTTATGACCGTTTGTTGATTTTAACAAGATGGTCGCCGTATGAGCTGCCCGTATTTCACGATGATAAGGAATGTTTTCGAGAAAAGTCCGGCGGTAGTGACTGTCTACTGGAATCATCTCGTATTTACGCATCATCTCGTTATAGGCCAGCTCTAAATACTCGTTTGCTTCAATTGAAGAACCATTGGCTGCCAGGGCCTGGCTGTGGCGAAGGAATACCTCCTCGCAGGCACATTCAACGATATTGACATACCCAAAGGACTGATATGTTTCGATTGCCATCTGAGATGATTCCAGCGCTTTCTTTAAATGTACCTGGCGTTCGGCTTCACTTGTGTTAAGACGCGCCAGGGACAAATGAGCAGCGGTGGCTTCACAACCCGCCGCCATACGGTACTGCCTGGAAACCATCTGCTGGTCGACCAGTTCCAACATCTCATCAACCTGCTGCAAGGCTAATTGGAGGTGGACTTCATCTCCTAGAGCATTATACAACAGCACCGAATTTACCAGCCATCCAACACGGCCCAATTCATACACATTTTGCTCGACCACCGGCTGTGCCTGGTCAAGGGTAGCCTGCGCTTCTTCATACTGCCCCAGCCAGATTTGTAGCTGGATGATGCGCAGCAGCGGGAACAGCCGGCCCGAAACGGCACTGAGGATCTTTAGCGCTTCCTGGATCTGCCCTAACCCGACTTCCAGATCGCCGAGGTTCAACCCCTGAATTTGCCCGCAGAATAGCAGGGAGTTGGCTTCCTCAAAGCGGTGACCAATTTCATGGGCTAACTGGAGGCGCTTCAGTTCGTAAGACGCCAGGCGCTGGTGATGGTCGCCGCTGCGCTCGAACTGCGCGCCCATCACGCGCATGAGCGTCATCTCGGTCACCTTGTCGTTCAGTTCGCGCGCAATGGGCAAGGCCGCATTCAGGTATTCCATGCCTTTTTGCAGTTCATCTCGCCCTACGAAGGCATGTCCTAAGGCCAGCAGAATAAGGGCTTCGTAGTTTTTATCGCCAATTTCTCTCGCCAGCGAAAGGGCCTGGTCGCCGACATCGATCCAACCCGGCTTGTTCAGCAGGTTGCGTTGATTGGCAATGGTCAACAAGCAGTTCATTTCACGGCGCTTGTCGCCAATTTTCTGGGCCAGATCGAGGGCTTCCTGGGCTAGAGGAATGCCTTTTTGCACTTCTTCACGGCTGTCTACGGATGTGATCCCAGAAACGCCGGGCTGCTGCAGCAGGGCGTCAATGAGCCAGGTGGGGTCTTTATCCATCTGGCGTGCGAGAACCAGCAGAGCCTGGGCGTCTTCTACCCCGGCATCGATGTTACCCATCAGGAAGTTTACGGCCCGGCGGCCATCCAACGCTTCGAACTTTTGGGTCAAGATAGCATACTTCTGATGACCATTCGAAACCTGTTCCTCAATTTGGTTGAGGAGTTCGATAGCCCGTGAATAGTAACGCAGCGCTTCAGCGTTGGCATAGATGCTTTGCGCGCGCTCGGCGGCTTGCAAAGTGTAAAAGAGTTCTTTTTTAATATCTCCAGCCAGGCGATAATGGTGAGCCAGACTGTTAAAGTAGCGTTTCTTGCCCTCGCGGAAGACAATTTCTTCCATGTATTCCGCGACCCGTAAGTGATAGGAGACACGCTGGGTGCTTAAAAGACTTTCGTAAGCTACTTCGCGGATGAGAGATGAATCAAAGGCATACTCCATCCCCAGGTCTTGCACGAAGGCCCGCTCGTGGATTAAGCCGGCCCGCTGTAAAGCGACCAGGTCAGTCTGGAGCTGCTGAACAGGGATGGTCGGGCCTGCCAGGGCCTGTAGGGCGTTCATCCAGAAGACAGAGCCAATGACAGCGGCCATTTGCAGCACGCGCCGCTCACTGGTCGACAGACGGTCGATGCGCGCCATCAGTAAACTTTGGAGGCTGTCTGGTAGATCCAGGGAAGTCACGGCACGGGTTTGGCGCCAGGAACGGCCTTCTTCATGCACCAGTGCTCCCTGGGCAATAAGGGCATAAATCAATTCCTTAATGAAGTAAGGATTGCCCTCCGACTTCTTGATAATCAGCGCGCGTGTTTCTGGATAAAGTACCTCCGGCCCGATAAACTGATCAATGAAGGCGCTGGTCTCTTCTTGATTGAAGGGGGGGATGTTCAGGTGCATCAGCCGGTGGGGATACTCTTTCTCCAGGTTGTACTCAAAGTCCCAGATGGGCAAATCACGATCGGGACGGTAGACCAGCAGCCACAGCACAGCATCGGTATCACACAGCGGCAGGCAGTATTCCAACAGTTCAAGGGAGGTAGAGTCGGCCCACTGCATATCCGCAAAGGAGATTACCAGCGGACCTTGACCGGCCAGGTCTTCGATAATCTTATAAGTGATCTGGAAGAACTGGCGCTTCATGCTTTCCGCGTCCAGGTGCTTGAGTTGTTCAGCGGCGGTCTCATCGAGTGGTGTGGAGAGGAAGGATGCCAGGTTAGGATAGTAACGTTCCACATCGCTGCCCCACTGCGCCTCGAGCTGCGCCCGTAATATGGCCCGGGTTTCTGCCTGATGAGCGCCTTGCAGCATCGTCAGCCAGCTTTGAATCAGGTCGAGCCACATCGAGTAGGGGCGCAGGTGCCCATACGAGCGGCAGCGCCCGTGCAGCCAGGTTACCGGCTGGTTGCTTGCTTCGGCGGCGCGGCTTGCGCTGTCGCGTTCGCTTTCTTTGCTTTGCGCTACAGCCAGCAGGGCATTCTGGCGCATGTAGTGCAGGCGCACCTGGTTGACCAGGAAGGACTTCCCCATTCCTTTTACACCGCTCACGGACAAGATCCCACCGCGCCCGGAATAGAGATCTTCCACTGTGGTTTTTAGAACCTCAAACTCGTTCTTGCGCCCGATCAAGCCTTGTGAGAAGCCTGGCACTTGCGATTCCTGTCCGCCTTCCAGAGGAGCCTTAAACTTCTGTGGACGGTAGACATTAATGGGATGACTGATGCCCTTGACCATAATTTCGCCCAATGGCAGCCAGTCGAACTGGTCTTTTACCAGGCGGTATGTACTCTCACTGACTAGAACCGTGCCCGGTTCCGCCGCAGTTTCCATGCGGGCCGCCATTGTGAGCGCTTCGCCCATAGCGGTATCCTCGCTGTGCTGGCTTTCGTCGCCCACGTTGGCGACAATTACCTCACCTGTGTTTACGCCCACGCGCAGCACCAGTTCGATCTGTTCTTTTCGCAATAACTCGTCTGCATAGGGTTGGATCGCGGCTTGCATGGCCAGCGCTGCCAAGACCGCATGCTCTGGGTCATCTTCATTCGCAGCCCTGGCGCCAAACAAAGCGACTAACCCGTCTCCTCGGAACTGATCTACGGCGCCACAATAACGGTAGATTTCTGATTCGAGCACCTGGAAGACATTATTCATCACTTCTACCCAGGCTTCTGTTCCCAGGTGTTCCAAAAGCTCGGTTGAGCCTTTCACATCTGCAAAGATGACCGTAGCAACCCGGCGCTCGCCTTCGAGTGAAAGTGGGTTTGGCGCTGTGGCAGTCGTCTGAGTTGCAGCAGGTATCTGGCCTGCGGCAAGCGGCCCTGCTGTGGTTTGAGGAGCAGGAAACTGCGGGACGAATGGGGGGTAAGGATGGCTGTCGTTGGTGCGATGTGCATTGGCGGTAGGGCGATTGCGCGGACTTTCTTCCTGAAGCAGGGAAGCGCCGCACATGCCACAGAATCGAAAATTGACCGGATTGACAAAACTGCATTCCGGGCAGGTTCGTGTGAGCGGCATTCCGCACATCCCACAGAACTTCATTTCAGCAGGGGAGTCAAAGTCGCATTTTGGACATTTCATAACAGTAAGACTTATAAAACGAAGCGCTCATCGATCGAGCGCCTCGTCTACAAACGAACTCCTGTTGGTCGTCCTATAAAGTGTTGAGTGCGGCGCGGAACCTTCGCGCAAGTTCCTGAAGGATTTCAACACCCATGTCTGCATCCTGGCGAAGGGTGCTGATGAAGTCCCATCGGGTCAGTACCAGGCACTTTGTTGGCTCAGTGGTGACGATAGAGGCGGTGCGAATGCCTTCTTCATCTAAGAGGGCTAATTCACCAAAGTAATCTTTGGGGCCAAAGTGGTTGACGACAACTTTTTCCCCATCCAGGCGCTCACGTACAACATCGGCTTTGCCCGAAACGATGATAAAGAATCCTTCACCACCATGTCCTTGCTTTACAATCGCATCTCCTGACTCATAATCGCGTTCAACCATTCGGTCAGCCAGACGTTGTATCTGGCGATCCTTCAGTCCCTGAAACAGTTCAACGTTTCGTAAGAAAGTTTTGGTCTGGTCCGTATTTGCCATCACTCGTCTCCTCATTGGTATAAGATCGTCTGGTTATTATTGACTTTGATCGCTGGATGAATCCCAGTATCGTCCTTGTAAAGAAGACCGGCTTTTCCCCACCTTGCGCTTATCTAGCACACACTCAGAAGATGTATGTGCAGTAACATCACATATCAATAAATATCAGACCCAAATATGGCAAGGATGACTGTATTATTAAGGGAGGATCGCATACTGAATGATCTATGGTTATTATAATACCAAAAGTTTCGATTAAATCAACAAAATTACAGGGTAAAATTTCATGCGCGGCCTGGTTTTTAGGGAATGAAGTGAGCGGACTGCCATTTTCCAAAAGACCAGGCCGGGTTGATCTATTAATCGTTTTTGCGGTAGTTAGGCGCTTCGCGTGTGATGGTGACGGTGTGAGGATGGCTTTCGGTCAGGCCAGCATTGGTGATCTTGGTCAGGCGGGTGTGGGCGCGCAGATCCTCCAACTCTTTGGCTCCTGCGTACCCCATCCCTGAACGCAGCCCTCCAACGAGCTGGTAAATAAAGTCGCTCAGGCCGCCTTTAAGGGGAACCATGCCTTCGACACCCTCGGGGACCAGTTTGCCAGCACGGCCTTGTCCAGAGCCATAGCGATCTTTTCCATAGCCCTGCATAGCGCCCAGGCTGCCCATGCCGCGATATTGTTTATACCGGCGGCCCTCAAAAACGATGATATCGCCTGGCGCTTCTTCTACGCCGGCTAGAAGACTGCCCAGCATGACGGTGTCCGCGCCAGCCGCAATGGCTTTCACAATATCCCCGCTGTACTTGATCCCACCGTCCGCGATGATCGGCACACCTTTCTCGTGAGCGGCTCGAGCGCATTCGTAAATAGCGGTCATTTGGGGCATGCCAGCGCCCGAGACAATGCGTGTAGTGCATATAGAACCTGCGCCCACGCCCACTTTGACGGCATCTGCCCCGGCTTCGATCAAGGCCAGTGTGCCGTCTGCGGTTACGACATTCCCGGCGACTACGGGTAGGGTAGGCCAGCGCTGTTTGATGCGCCGGATAGCACCCAGCACACCGGCGGAATGACCATGCGCGGTATCCATTACGACTACGTCCAGTCCTTTAGGGACCATTTGTTCCAGGCGGGTTTCTAAATCTGCACCGACACCCACCGCTGCGCCTACCAGTAAACGTCCCTGGCGATCTGCGGCGGCGTTCGGATAGTCACGCTTCTTTTGGATATCTTTAACCGTGATTAATCCAACGATCTGTCCTTGCCCGTCTACCAGGGGAAGTTTCTCAATCCGGTGTTCTTGTAAGATTCGGCGAGCTTCCTCCAGGGTGGTATCGACTGGAGCCGTTATTAAATTGCGTGTAGTCATGAAGGTGCTTACAGGACGAGTATAATCCTCTGGTTCAGTAAAACGAATATCGCGGTTTGTTAAAATCCCTACCAGCTTGTTTGTCTCAGGATCGACAATTGGCACCCCACTAATATGGAAGTTCGCCATAATATCTTCACCATCTTGCAATGAAGCAGTGGGTGGCAGGGTGATTGGATCTGTAATCATACCCGCCTCGGAGCGCTTGACGGTATCGACCTCTTTGGCCTGTGCTTCAGGAGACATATTACGGTGGAGAATGCCAATACCCCCCTCGCGCGCCAGGGCTATCGCCAGGCGAGCTTCTGTGACTGTATCCATCGCGGCTGAGAGAATGGGAATATTTAATGTGATATTTCGCGTCAGCCGGGCCCGCACATCCACTTCTGAGGGCAGGCACTCGCTAAATCCAGGAACGATTAATAAATCGTCAAAAGTTAATGCTTCATGTGTGTTAAACAATTCTTCGTTCATATGCTCTCGTCTATTACCTTCTATTAACTAATCGTGATCTCTACAGTAAGGATCTTATACAGTGTATCCACCAATAATTGATGTTCCACCTGATGGATACGCTCAGACAGACTTTCGAGATTGTCATGTGGTGTAATGGGAACTACCTGCTGCGCCAGAACAGGGCCGCAATCGATGCCTTCGTCAGGCACCAGATGCACCATAACACCGGTATGCTCAATGATACCTCGCTGGTACGCATCGTAAGCGCGTTCGATGGCTTGCACGCCAGGGAATGCGCCAGGAAGGGCGGGGTGCAGATTGATGACGTGCTGTGGAAAGCGATTCAGAAAAGCGCCGGAAAGTAAGCGCATCCAGCCCGCCAGTACAATCCAATCTGGGGAACAGGAAGTAACCAGATCTGCCAATTCAGTATCATACTCCCGGCGACTCTGTGATTTCTCCTTGGGCTTCACGATGATTGGAATCCCAGCCTGGCGAGCCCGTTCCAACCCGTAAGCATTGGCTTTGTTTGAAATTACGCCTGCCACACAGGCAGGGATCTGCCCGCTGGCACAGGCATCCAAAACAGCCTGCAAGTTAGAGCCGCTACCGGATATCAGGACTACCAGACGCGCAAGCGCTGAACTCGATCCGTTTTTATCCTTCATGCCAGATCTACGCCTTTCGTTCCTTTTACCAACGTTCCAATCAACCAAGTTCCTTCCGGTACGGCTGCCTGGAAAATATCCAACTGATCTTTCGCAATGACAGCTACCATACCCACCCCCATATTGAAGACCCGGAACATTTCTGCACAGGAAATGCTTTGTTCACTCGGCAAACCGCGTTTTTGAATTAAGCGGAACAGCGGCGGCACAGGCCAACTACCAACCCGGATAACAGCACGCAGACCCGCAGGGAGAATACGGGGGATGTTTTCGAGAAAACCACCACCTGTGATATGGGCCAGGGCTTTGATAGGGGATGGTTGAAGCGATAACGCCGCTTGCAGTACGGGCAAATAGGAACGGTGTGGAGCCAGCAGCGCGTCTGCCAGAGGTTGATCCAGCTCTGGGAAGATGGTGTTCAGCGGCACGTCTGCGAACACATTCCGAATCAAGGAGTAGCCATTTGTGTGTGCGCCGCTAGCTTGTAACCCCACCAGTAGATCACCCTCCGCCAGGTCATTTCGCGGCAAGATTTGATCGCGTTCCACCACGCCCACGATCGTCCCAGCGATATCGAACTCTCCAGGAGAATATACACCCGGCATTTCAGCCGTCTCACCGCCGAGTATGGTACAGCCAGCCGCCCGGCAAGCGGCCGCAATGCCTTTTACCACCTGAGCCGCTACTTCAGGGACCAGTTGGGCAGTAGCAAAATAATCTAAAAAGAACAGCGGGCGCGCGCCCTGTACTAAAATATCGTTGATACAGTGGTTGACGATATCCTGTCCCAACGATTCATATCGTTTAGCTGCCGCTGCCAGGCGCACTTTGGTTCCGATACCGTCGGTGGAAGCTACTAGCACCGGAGACTGCATGCCTTGCAACGCTCTGGCATCCAATAAACCTCCAAAGGCACCGATTCCCGCCAGCACCGACGGTGTATAGGTGGACTGCACAGCCTCCCGCATTCGATCAACGGCCTCATTTCCAGCATCAATGTTTACGCCAGCAGCAGCATAGGCTGAGCGATTCTTTTCAGTACAGCCGGGAAGAGAAAAAGCGCGGGCGGCGATATCACGCCGGTACTGCATTCCAGCAAAGCGGATTTTAGGAATGGCCGTATAAGCAGCCGCCAGGGCCTGGCTCAGGTTTTCGCCCAGTCCCGTCACGTTCAAAACCCGCCCACCAGAAGTCAGTACCCGATCTGTTTCTCGACGGGTTCCAGCATGGAATACAATCGCGGATTCGCTGGGAATGTTCAAACCGGTAATCTGCTTGCCTGTCTCCACTTTCTTTGGGTAGCCACCCGCCGCCAGCACAATGCATACCGCCGCGCCTGATTTCCAGTTTACCTCTACCTGGTTCAGGCGGCTCTCACTGCACGCCAGTGCAATTTCGATCAAGTCCGTTTGAAGCAAAGGTAGAATGGCCTGCGTTTCTGGATCGCCAAAGCGACAGTTAAATTCAAGCACCTGCGACCCTTTAGCGGTCAGCATAAGGCCAGCATACAGCACACCTACAAATGGGCAGCCTTCTTCGCGCAGTCCATCCACTGTTGGTTGTAAGATGGTTTGCACCAGCCGGTCCACCATTTCGGGCGGGCAGGCCGGCGCGGGGGCATATGCTCCCATACCCCCTGTGTTTGGACCTTGATCCCCCTCTAACAGGCGCTTATGATCCTGAGCCGGCGGCATAGGACGAACCGTGTAGCCATCCGTAAAGGCCAGTAAGGAAACTTCTTCGCCGGATAGGCGTTCTTCGACTAAGATCTCATCAGCAGCAGCCCCAAACGCGCGTTCAACCAGCATTGCTTCTAACGCAGCACGAGCTTCTTCGGGCCCTTCAGGAACTATCACGCCTTTACCCGCAGCCAGTCCAGAGGCTTTAATCACAATTGGGTAGTCTACCTGACGTAAATGCGCTAGCGCGTCTGGCAGATTTTGAAAACGGGCAAAGCGGGCTGTTGGAATATGATGTCTGAGCATAAATTCTTTTGCAAAGGCCTTCGAGGTTTCAATCTGGGCTGCCGCCTGGCTAGGACCAAAGACCCGGACACCAGTTTTGACAAGCGCATCGGTTAGCCCGGCCGCCAGAGAAACTTCTGGACCAATCAACACCAAGTCGATGGCTGACTGCTGAGCAAAAGCACTCAAGCCGTTTACATCGTCTAGCGCAACTGCTACGTTTTCACCAAACTGCTCCGTACCCGCATTTCCAGGGGTAATATATAGTTTATCTACCCGGGCTGACTTCGAGACCTTCCAGGCAAGGGCGTGTTCACGCCCACCGGAACCGACAATCAAAACCTTCATGCTGGGCCTCTCTTCCGCTCATGCAATGGCTTTTTCAAAACAAATCTTGGCTGCCTCTGGGTACACATTAATGGGGTAGTGACCTGTAAAGCAGGCATTGCAGTAGCCGCTGGTCCGGCCAATTGCTTCCATCATTCCTGCTATCGAAAGGAAGTGCAGTGACTGGCAGCCGATATGACTTTGGATTTCTTCAACACTCATACGATGAGCAATCAGTTCCTGGTAGGTGCCCATATCTACTCCCATGAAACAAGGGTGAGCGATTGGTGGGCAGGTGATACGCACATGCACTTCTTTTGCTCCAGCTTGCATCAGCAGGTGAACCAACGGGCCAGTCGTATTGCCTCGCACAATGCTGTCGTCAATCATAACTACGCGCTTACCGCGCACGTTTTCGGGCATAACATTAAACTTTAACGCTACCCCTTGCTTTCGTAACGTGTCAGTGGGCTGGATAAAAGTCCGGCCAATGTAACGGTTCTTGATAAAGCCGTCGTTGTATGGAATGTTTGTTTCTGCTGAATAACCAATCGCGGCTGGAATGGAAGAATCGGGTACTGGGATGACGACATCTGCCTGCGCAGGCGCTTCGCGCGCCAAAACCCGACCAAGATTTTGACGCACCTGATGCACACTCATACCATCCCAAAAACTGTCGGGCCGAGAAAAGTAAATGTGCTCGAAGGTACACCGGGCTTGTTCAGGGGAAGGGGGCAGCGCTTGCTGCACCCGAAGCGCATTATTGCTCAAAGCGATAATCTCACCCGGGTTAACTTCGCGCACTGCCTCGCACCCCAGAGTTCGCAGCGCGCCCGATTCGGAGGCGGCCGCGTGTCCACCGCCGGGCAGCAGACCTACGCTTAAAGGGCGAAAACCCCACGGATCGCGCACAGCCAGCACGCCTTCACGAGTCAACACGACCAGCGAATAAGCGCCCTGCCACTTCCGCATGCTGTTCTTCAAGCGATCGTTCCAGTTATCTCCTTCTGCACCTGCCAGCATCATGGTGATCACTTCGGTGTCTGATGATGAAGACAATCCAACGCCATGCCGCAGCAGTTCCTGGCGCAGTTCACCCGCATTGACCAGATTGCCATTATGGGCTACCGCAACCGGGCCATACTGAGTTTCGATCATAAAGGGCTGAGCATTGCGCGCAGCAGAAGAGCCGGTCGTTGAGTAACGCGTATGCCCGATGGCGAAGTGACCTTGCAGCGGCGCCAGATTTTGGGGTGTGAACACTTGTGAAACCAGCCCAATATCTTTATGCAGGCGCATGGTTTCCCCATTCGAGACAGCAATCCCGGCAGCTTCTTGCCCGCGGTGTTGGAGGGCAAACAAGCCAAAAAAGGCCATACGGGCCACATCTTCATGGGGAGCATAAATTCCAATCACCCCACATTCGTCATGCGGGGCATCCTCAAACCAGGGATCCATTATCGAATCGGTATCCATGTTATTTTGCACCTGATCGGGTATCTGGGATCAGATTCGTTCCCGCGTGGAGCCCAGCATCATCCTGCATAATTCGTTCGGCCTGTTTTTGTTGAAAGGCATTGACGGCGGTTTTTACATCATCATCCACCAAGGATAATATTTTCGCTGCCAGCAAAGCCGCGTTGGCCGGTTCTAGCACCACAGCTGGGGCGACGCCGGAAGGCATCCGCAGCGAAGAGTAGATATCCGCGCCGCCGAATGCTTCACTGGCCGGCGGACAGGCAATCACCGGAGCAGTTACAGCGCCATCCGTAAAGCCCGACAGGGCATTGCTCCGGCCGGCCACGGTGATATAGACCTTGGGGCGCGGATCCTGCTCGTACTGCTGTAGGATACGTAAGGTGTGTTCTGCCGTCTTATGTGCTGAGCCAATCCGGAGTACGCATTCCAGGCCAAAGTATTCAGCCGCTTCAGCTATCTTTTGGCAGTGCGCCAGATCGGCCTTAGACCCCATCAAAATGACCACCATAGGACGGCTCATAAGACACCTGCTTCCCGTAAGTTGCGCTCCAGCCGCGCTTCAACTGGATAACTAGCAGGAAGAAAGGTCTGTCCGGTCAGCATCTCATAGATCCGAATATAGCGCTGACTGGCTGATGCCCACAGGTCCGGCGTCATCTCGGGTGGTTGACCTTCGCCGCGGTAGCCGCGCTCGGTGTATGCCATGCGCACGAACTCTTTATCAAAATTCTCTGGCTCTTCGCCAGACGCAAAGCGCTGCTCGTAGCTGTCTATTTTCCAAAAACGGGAGGAATCTGGCGTATGGACTTCATCGATTAACATGATTTGTCCATCTGGTGCGCGCCCAAACTCATACTTTGTATCTACCAGAATCAGCCCTGACTGCTGCGCGGTGGCCTGCCCGCGCCGGAACAGGGCTAGCGCTGCGGACTGCACTGCTTCCCAAGTTTGCGTATTGAGCCAACCTTGCGTTACTACTTCGGCGCAGGTTAAGCGCTCATCGTGCCCGGTAGGGCCGCCTTTGGTCGTTGGCGTGATGATCGGCTCTGATAGTTCCTGGTTCTTGCGCAGTCCTTCTGGGAAGCGGTAGCCGTAAATTTCGCGCTCTCCCAGTGAATAGCGATACCACAGGGCGGTAGAGGTCACACCAGTAATATAGCCGCGCATAATCACTTCCACAGCGAACGGGTTCGCTTCTTGCGCCACGAGTGCATTAGGATCAGGTAGAGAGAGTAGATGGTTGGGAAGAATATCGCGTGTTTTCTCAAACCACCAGGCCGAAAGTTGGTTCAGCACCTGACCTTTATATGGCACACAAGCCAGTACACGGTCAAACGCTGAGAGCCGGTCAGTGGTCACAAACAGGCGTTTGCCTTCTAGCAGTGGATACCATTCGCGCACTTTGCCAGACTGTTTGCCTGGTAGTGGCAAAGTAAATTCACCAAATGCTGCCGGTATCAGACTGGCCAGGCGCGCCAACGAAACCGTTTGGGAAGTTTTGGAGTCAGATTCCATTCTCATTCCTTTCTGATCACATCTGGCTGGCATAGCGAACCCCGTTGGTAAACAGCGGCAGCCCGCAGCCATCCCTCTCACCGGGTCGATTGCGCCGCCACTGTGGATGTTGAAAGCCATAGATATGGTTTTCTGGGTGCGGCATGAGTCCCAGTACATTTCCAGCCGGGTTGCATATCCCGGCGATATCTGCGATGGAGCCATTGGGATTGGCCGGGTAAGCCAGCCCGGCTGGACTTCCTTCTCCGCCAGCATATACCAACGCGATCTGATCCTGTGCCCGCAGTTGATCTAAGGCTTTGTCGTCTGCCACCACAAAGTTACCTTCCCCATGCGCCACCGGACAGTAGATCTCATCCGGCAAATCACAGGTCCACAGGCACTGCTGCGAAACGGGCGACAGATGTACCCAGCGACATTCAAAGCGTCCGCCTGCATTAAAGGTCAGTGTGGCTTTAGGCTGTTCATTCGTCCCACCCCCTGGCAGGAGACCAGCCTTGACCAATGCCTGGAATCCATTGCAGATTCCAATTACAGGTTTTCCACTTTCCACAAATACGCGGATTTCATCTGCAAAATAATGCTCTAAGTCCAATGCCAGCAGTTTTCCTGCTCCCAGGGCATCTGCGTATGAGAATCCCCCCGCCAGCACCAGAATATGAAAGTCTGCCCAGCGGTACTCGCCCTGGCGAAGTTGATTCAGGTGGATAATCTCAGCCTGCGCGCCGGCCAACTGCATCGCTTCGGCAGCGTCCTGGTCCCGGTTGGTACCGGTGGCCTGTAATATGAGGGCACGGGGTTGTATCATCTTCATGCTCCTTTATTTTGCCAGGCGGCTACTAACTGGCGTACCGGCATCGAAAGTCGTTCTTGATTATCCTGCTGCACAACTAACTGCGCTTCCCCGGTCACAGTTCCTAACTTGCGCGCGGGAAGTCCTGCCAGGCGTGCTTCAAAAGCCGCGCTTTGGTCAGCGGGCACTTCTACCAGCAGACAGCCATTGGTTTCTCCAAACAACGTGGAAAGGGCTTCTTCCTGATTGGACAGTTCCAATGTCAATCCCAGGCGACCGCCAATACACATCTCGGCTGCGCTGACAGCCAGCCCTCCCTCACTTAGATCATGGCAGGACCGGACCAGGCCGCTTTGCATGGCATAGTGCAGTTGCTGATACAACTTGGGCGCTTCAAAGTCTGGTTCGGGGATGTCTGATGCTGTGTTGGTGAGCCCGTCCGCCATGATTAATGCAAAGTGACTGCCTGCCAGCTTTGGCTGGAAGCGGCCCAGCAGGTAAACCGGGTTGCCAACCTCTTTCAAGTCCATCGTCACCACCTGGTCGATATCTTCTGTAAAACCAATCGCGGAGATCAACAGGGTAGGGGGAATGGCATGGCGCAGCCCATCTTTTCCAAGATACTCATTATTGAGCGAATCTTTTCCTGAAATGAAAGGCGTTCTATAGAGAAGGGCGGCATCATGACAGCCGCGCGTGCATTCTACTAATTCCCCCATCGTTTTGGGGTTGAGCGGGTTGCCCCAACAGAAGTTGTCGAGCAGCGCAATCCGGGTTGGGTCGGCCCCCACGGCGACCGCGTTGCGCACCGCTTCGTCGATCACACAAAAGGCCATACGATAAGGATTGCGTTTACCGTACTCTGGGTTAATGCCATTCGAAAGCACCACCGCCTGCCTACTGCGCGTACCCATAGGACGCAGCGCAACAGCATCTGAGGGGCCGTCATTCTGGGCCCCCGTGAGGGGTTTGACTACTGTCCCGCCCTGCACTTCGTGATCATAAGTGCGGATCACGTCTTCCTTTGAGGCAATATTCGGGTGCGCCAACAGCTTCAAGAGTAGACCTGCCAGGGTTTCGTTGATATTCAGTCGAACGGCCTCGGGAACATTTGCTTCTTCACGCCTTTGTTCTGAGGTGGGCAGCACTGCGATTAACTGGCGCTGGGGGATCCCATCATGCAAAAACGCATTGGATAGATCCAGCAACCGCTGCTGGCCATAGCGCACTACCAGCCGGCTGCTCGCTTCAAACTGGCCGATATCGGTCCATTCCACATCATAACGGTCGCAGAGCGCTTGCAACCTGGAAAGGTCGGTTTCTTTCACCGCCAACACCATGCGCTCCTGGGCCTCTGAAAGCCAGATCTCCCATGGCGCCAGACCGGGGTACTTCAAGCGCACGTCCTTTAAGTCCACATCCGCGCCTACAGTGCTTGCCATTTCACCCACCGCTGAAGAAAGCCCACCCGCGCCGCAGTCCGTCACGGCATGGTACAGCCCTTCATCCCGCGCCTGGACAATTACATCAATCAGGCCCTTTTCGGTGATGGGAGCGCCAATTTGCACAGAAGCCCCGGCTACCTCACCGGTCTGCGCATCCATCGTCATGGATGAAAAGGTCGCGCCGCGCAGCCCATCTCGCCCGGTACGACCGCCCAGCACAATTACCCGGTCACCCGGTTGAGGTTGGCACACATGTTTCCCGCGTGGCGCAATGCCTACACAGCCGCAGAAAACGAGCGGGTTCGTGGTAAAGCCAGGGTCATATAGAATCGCGCCGCTGACGGTTGACAGCCCAATCTTATTGCCGTAGTCCCGCACCCCAGCCACCACCCCTGAGCGAATGCGGCGTGGATGCAGCACTCCCTCCGGCAGATCTTCCAGGGACTGATCTTGTGGCCCGAAGCATAATACATCAGTTGCCGCGATGGGTTTGGCTGAGACCCCAATCACATCGCGGATGACGCCACCCACGCCAGTGTTTGCGCCGCCAAACGGCTCAATCGCCGAGGGGTGATTGTGGGTTTCCACTTTAAAGGAGACTTCATACTCCTCATCAAAAGCCAGGATCCCGGCGTTATCTACAAAGGCTGACAGCACCCAGGGTGCCCCAATCGCATCCGTGGCAGCGCGCAGGTAGGTTTTTAGAAGGTTGTCGATCTCCGTTTCGTGTGGGCTGCGCGGATTTTTGATTTGAATGTGGGCTTTGAAGGTCTTGTGTCCACAGTGCTCGCTCCAGGTTTGGGCGATAGTTTCAAACTCAATATCCGCCATCAGCCGCTTTTCATGCTGAAAGTACCGCCGAATGGCCTGCATTTCAGCCAGATCCAGCGCCGCCTGGCGCTCTTGCGACAGTCTCATCAGTTCAGCGTCGGTCATTGCGCGGACATCAAAGGTCTCTACACGGCCAGAAGCTTCGGCTTCCTCTGGAAAAACTGGCTCGATTGTCCCTAAGGCATACCATTGAATGACGGGGTTTGCCAACAGCCGCTTTGCAAGCAAATGAAGAACCTGTTCGTCCAGGTGCTGCCCTTTAATCAAAAAGCGCTGCCCAGTCGAGGCCCGGTGTACTCCGGTGATCCCCAGTACCTGCGCAGCGCGGACAATTTGTTCCGCCACTGGATCGGTTACTCCTGGTCGCAGCGCTACCTCAATCTGGTGCTGCCCCGTTCGCGTGTCTCCTTGGGTTTCTTCATGATGATGATTGAGCGCAGTCCAGGTGACGGACTGTGTCAGCGGGTCGCTTAGCAGGCGGACAGCCAGGCGTTCCAGGTCGCCTTCACTTAGCCGGCCTTCGATAAAGAACAAGTCGTGACATTGAATTTGTTCGACGCCCTCTAAGCCCAGAGCGTGTGCGTCAGACAGGTAAGCGGCAGAACGTGGATCGAGCGGCTCGTCTGCGCGCGGGGATTGATTACAATCAGACTTCAGGCGCGGCTGAACCACGAACCGGTAAATTGCTGCGTCCGAACGGAAAACACCAGAACCCATAATGATCTCCTTGCCAACCATCAAGCAATGGTGCCATTCTACACCTCGCAAGTTGTCTAGTCAACCTCGCGGGGGTTAAGTTTTCATTACAAGTTCCTTATAATTCACCTCAAGAATTTGGCTTAAAAAGGAGGGGCGGGTTTGGAATTTGGCTTTACAATTGATGTGGGGGATAGAACTGCAAGCGGAGAATGAAGGTATTATGGAAAAAATCCCATTTGATATTGATGTGGCAATCCGTAAGGTGCGTGAAGCAGTACAAGAATATCCGAAAGCAGCTTTATTTGAGCTGGCAGATGAGGGGTATCAGTCGCCGTTTGAGCAGTTGGTCGCCTGCATGATTTCTATTCGCACTTACGATGAAACGACCCTACGCCTGTCACGGGACTTGTTCGCACGCGCCCGCACACCAAAGCAGATGAATGCGTTATCAGTGGAAGAGATTGATCAGTTGATCGGCAGCAGCACCTTCCACGAACGCAAAGCGTCGCAAATACAGCAGATTGCGCGCCAGTTAGTAGCAGAATACGATGGCGCGCTCCCTTGTGATGAAGAACTTATTCTTTCTTTTTCTGGGGTGGGGGTGAAGTGCGCCAATCTGGTATTGGCAATTGCATGCGGGCAAAGCAAGATCAGCGTGGACGTGCATGTTGATCGCGTTACGAATCGCTGGGGATATGTTGAAACCAAATCGCCTGAAAAGACAATGAAGGCCTTGCAAGAAAAGCTTCCCGAGAAGTATTGGGTGGAGATTAACCGCCTGTTGGTTCCCTTTGGGAAACATGTTTGCACTGGCAAGCTGCCGCGTTGCTCTACCTGCCCGGTGCTGTCCATGTGCCGGCAGGTAGGCGTGGAGGCTCACCGCTAGGCGCTGGTTACGGTTCTTCGTGTGCCTTGACTGTCGTTTGGATTCTAATTTCACTGGTCAGAGTGCGATGGACTGGGCAGCGATCTGAAATTTCTGCCAGTCGGGCGATCTGCTCAGGGGTCAAGTTCCCGCGTAAGACTAACTGTTTCTCAATAATATTGACCTTTGCCTCAGGACTACTTTCACAATCCTGACAGTCTCTGGAATGCACGCTGTAGGTTTCCAGCATCACTTCCACCCCTTCCAGTGGCCAATTCTTGCGTTGGGCATACATTTCTAGGGTCATGACCACGCAAGCACCCAGGGCACTCAGCAGCAGGTCATAGGGGCCTGGCCCGGCTCCGTCGCCAATCCCTGGTGGCTCGTCAGAAATCAGGCGGTGATGATCTGTTGTGATTTCTACCTGCAGGTTATTCAAGCTACGCGCGATGACACTCATCTATGTTTTCCTCCCTACGATGTTCTCTTTAATAAAAGACAATGCCGGTCAGCCATAGTCCAACTGTCAGAGCAAACAGACCTACAGCCGGCATGGTCAACCACAGGTAGCGGCGCGAGCGAGCCTCAATATACTGCCGGATGCGCACTCCTTGCCACAGCGCCAGCGGAATTGCTAGCCAGGTAAACTTCGCGCCATGCCAGTTATTGACCCCCATAATGAAAAGCAGCCCAAAACCAAGTCCGAGCGCCAGGTTATGAATTCGCCCAGCCGCACGCAAACCCAGCCGGACAGATAGGGTCTGTTTGCCGGCCTGGCGGTCGGCTTTCCAGTCAGGCACCTGAAAGGCCACCAGCATCGCTAGGTGGATGCACACCAACGGCAGGCAGATCATCAGCAGCACCGGGCTGATGCTTGCCACCTGCATGGTATACCCAACCAGGGGAACCAACCCGGCAACCACCAGAGAGGCACTTAACTCGCCCCAGCCGGTACTGACCAGGGATAGGGGCGGCGCGGAGTAAAACCAGGCGGTCAGCAAGCTCAATGCGCCTAGTAAGAACATAATGGGTACTTGCATTCCGGCGACGATGAGCATGATTACTGCCAGCAAGGCGAAGATCTTCGCCGCCCGCCACACCAAGCCGGGCGATAACGCCCCTTCGACCAGCACACCGCTTCCACCAGAAAACCAGGTGCGTCCCTCGTCGTTCAGGCTGTCGGCGTGCTGATCGTAATACTCATTCCCGTAGTGGGTCATTAACTGGATGGCTGTTACCAGGAACTGCCCGGTCATAAAGCGCGCCAGGTGAAAAGACGCGCCTTCCTTAAGGGCCAGCGCTGTTCCTAGCAGGTAGAGCATCATACCGCCTACCAGGAAAATGGGCCGAGTCAGTTTGATAAACAACCAAAGCTTTCGCAGTTTCACGCTTTTCCTCAGTCACTGCAAATCCTACAGAATATAACGATAACTGTACTTATTTTATCGGATTTGCTTCACCGGGTCTACTCAAGATCTTCTCAAGCCGGGACAAGCAAAACACCAGGAGAACTTTTCCAAACCAAACTACCGGTTTGTTTAGTTGGCCTGGATATTTTCAAAAGGTTGTTCATACTGCCGCGCTGGGATCGTGCCTAACTTTTCGGGCCAGTGACCGGTCAGCGCCAGCACAATCTTTCCTACATGAACGTGACAGTTTTCGATAAACAGCCGGTACTTCGTCTGAGTGCCAGCCGCAGCCGTACCGGCGATGTAAATTCCCGGCACATTGCTTTCCATAGTTTCTGGGTTGAACGCTGGCGCTTGCTGTTCGCCCACCAGATTCACTCCAGCAGATCGGAACAGGCGGGTATCTGCTACAAAGCCGGTATTGAGCAGCACAAAATCCGTTTCGTGACGAATGCGCTCCCCGCTGTCCACACGTTCCAGGATGACGGCATCCGGCGTAATCTCAACCGGCGTCGTCTCAGGTAGAAAACCAATCGTGCCCAATTCAATCTGCGTGAGCAAGTCGGGCAGCAGAAAGTGCTTAATCGCCTTTTCGTCAAAGTTTGTTCGACGGTAGCTGAGCGTCACCTCGCTTCCGGCTCGCCAGCAGCGCAGCGCTGCCTCGGCTGCCGAATTACGCCCACCGACAATCAGCAGTCGCTTACGGAAGTAGAGGTGCGGATCCACAAAGTAGTGGCTTACGTTGGGCAGTTCTTCACCGGGGATTCCCAGCAGGTTGGGGGCGTCCATGTCGCCGTTTGCCAACACCACACGTTGGCAGCGATAGCGCCGCTCGCCGGGCAGTGGATGAGTGCGCACAATAAAGCCGTCCTGGCCTTGATCAATACCAGCCACCGGCTCGTAGTTTTTCACGGGCAGGTCAAACTGCTCGACCAGCGCGCGCAAATAAGCCAGATACTCTTCACCCGTCACTCGCTCCTGGTTAATCTTTTGAATCGGGACGCCAGCCAGTTCAATCCGCTCAGTGGTGCTGAAAAAGTGGGTATGACGAGGCCACCATGAGATGGTATAGCCAACCTGTTTTGCATCAAATAACAGAAAATCTATGCCAGCGCGTTTTAGGGAAACTGCCAGCTCAATTCCAATTGGCCCTGCGCCTACAATGATGACGTCTGTGGTTTGTTCGACAGCTTGTGACATATTGCTTGTTTTCTTGTCCTTTCCAGGAACTGTGATAGAAGCCCCCTTCTGTCATTATGATACCATTCTTTGCTGACTCGCTTCGGGAAGTGTACAGCGTGAAGCATTTATTGTGGAGTAAAATAGGTTTAATTGTGCGCATCTATCTGTCATCTAATGTCGGAATGGGCAGGGGATGGTAGGCGAAAGGAAGAAAGGGTATGCCGGTACGTAGGCAGGGGGAATGGAAAACAAGGTTTCGTTTTCAGCATGCAAACATCTGGCGGCTGCCTAGCTGCCTTGGGCTGGTGCTGATGTTGGGATTCGTTTTTGCCCAGCCAGTCCAGGCGCATGGTGGCGAGCCGCACAGCCTCTCGGAACTGCTCACGCAGTGGGCCTTTGACCCCGGTGTGATCATCGGGTTAGCGGTGATGGGGTTCTTGTACGTGCACGGGTTAGGAAGAATACGCGCCCGAACTGGAAAACTTAGCCGGCGGCGTTTCTGGCAGTCACTGGCTTTTGCTGGCGGATGGTTGGCGATCTTTGTTGCGCTTGTCAGCCCGTTAGATGCTTTTGCCGATCAGTTGTTTTCTGTCCACATGGTTCAGCATATCTTGTTGATGCACGTTGCTGCGCCGCTGCTGGCCCTGGCTTATCCCTTAGCGCCCATGCTGTTAGCGCTGCCAGCCTCCCTGCGCCTATCGCTTGGGCGATGGTGGAATCGGGATGGTGTGCTGCGTACGCTTTGGAACTGGCTGAGTGCCCCTGTGTCGGTATGGGTGTTGTATACCCTTTCGTTGTGGGTCTGGCATATGCCTTCCTTTTATTCCGCGGCTGTCGAAAATGACGCGATCCACGCGCTTGAGCACCTGATCTTCTTGGGAACATCGCTGTTGTTCTGGTGGAAGGTGGTTTACTATTTTGGTCGTTGGGTCAACCGGCGCGGACTGGGGATCCTGTTTGTGTTCACCACAGCGCTCCACAGCGGTGTTTTAGGCGCGTTGATCACCTTTTCGCCGACCCCCTGGTATACCGTATACGGAACAACTGCTCAGGCGCTTGGGCTGTCACCGCTGGCTGATCAGCAAACTGCAGGACTGATTATGTGGATCCCGGATGGTGTCATCTATATTCTCGCCGCGCTGATTCTGATGCGATCCTGGTTGAGTGGATTAGAACAACGAGAATCAATCAATTCTATTTATCTTTCGAAGTCACCGTAACCCTTTCTTCATAACTGCTATCTAAATAACTGCTATCTAAGGGAACCCCCTCCAATCAATAGGATTTTCCTTCGTGTGGAATTTATGGAAAGACCTAGTTGCGTGTAGGCTGCCAAAGTGCTACACTAAATGATATATTTTTGGGGGATATTTCGTGTAGCAGACATTCCCCTGAAACATTCGAACGATCCCTCACTTTGTTTCCATAAATCCGGTCACGATGCTTCTTACAATCAAAAAGCATAATTTGTTACCGGTTCAAGCAGGATAGGGGAGGTTTTATACCGGAATGAAAACTTTGATTCCCATTTTTTTGGCGGTGATTATAGCGCTTGGATTTTGCGCTGTTCCGGTTCAAGCGGCAGCGGATGCGCCGCAGGCGTGTGAATCACCATACATTGCACAGCTGGGTGACTCGCTGCGGACTGTCGCCGAGCAATGTGGCTTTTCATATGAATCGCTGTTGTATGCAAACCCTGATATTGGTGTGTTTGGTGAGCTGCAGGAAGGCCAGCAAGTGTATTTACCTCAAGTTTCGGCCCCTGAAGTTCAGCAACCGATCCCAGTGACGGGTAGTCCAGAAAGCCAGGTAGAAAGTCAGGCGCAGCCGGCTGAAATGAGCGCTGCGGCGCAAGTGCATGTCGTTTCGCGTGGCGATACCCTGGCTCGTATTGCGCGTGCAAACAATCTTTCCTTATCGACTCTGCTCCTCGCGAACCCTGAAGTTTATAACCCGAATGTGATCTATGTGGGCCAAAGGATTGTGTTGCCAGGACCAGAAGACATCCAGCGTTTGCAAAGCGAGGCGGAACGGATCCGCGCGCAGCAGCAGCAGGAAATTGCCCAGGCGGTTGGCGTGGGCGAGGGTCGTTGGATCGATGTCGATCTGGCTTCGCAGACGGTGCGCGCCTATGAAGGCAGTACCTTGTTAAAGACGTTCCTGGTTTCCACTGGCACCGCCAGCTATCCGACGGTTACCGGTCAGTATCCCATCTGGACCAAGCTGCGTTACGATGATATGAAAGGGCCTGGCTACTATTTAAAGGATGTTCCTTATGTAATGTACTTTTATAAGGGATATGGCCTGCACGGCACTTACTGGCACCATAACTTTGGCACACCGATGAGTCATGGCTGTGTTAATCTGCGGACCGAGGATGCTGCCTGGTTGTATAACTGGGCTTCGGTTGGTACGTTAGTAAACGTCCACTAAAAGAATATACACAAACATTAAACAATCACGCATAACGAGCTGTAGAAAATAATCTCTGTCTCGTTATGCGTGATTGTTTTCCTGGGGACTACGTCAAATTTTCTTAAGAAGGGGGGCTTTGGATTGCATTGCTAGAAAAGATGGACATTTAGGCTCGCTTGAATTAGAAGCGAATTCCTCACATCGGCTGCTGCGCCTGTAAAGTCTCCTAATCGATCCACTGCGGCAAAAAAGCGTCATCGTCATTAGCCTGGTGAAAGGGTTACCCCTAGGGGGGCAATACCAGTAAAGAAAATTTAGGGTTACTTTTGATAACTTATTGCTTGTGATAATGATAGTTATCAAAAGCAATAAAGGGATTCAAAGCCAGACTGGCTTAAGGGGCGCTCCCCCACCAGCTAGCCGTCTCGCGGCGGTTCATGCTTACGGTCACAGGTCGAGCTGCATGAAATCGTCGTTTTGCAGATCGCTGCCAATCTGAAAAATGTTCTTCCCCACTTTCACAAATCCCCATTTCTTATAAAAAGCAATCGCTCTGGGATTTTTTTGCCATACAGATAACCACAGTGCGTCGCCGCCCAGCTTGCGCGCCGCTTGAATACACGTTTGCATGAGCAAGCCCCCTACCCCAGTCCCAATCCATTCCTTACATACATACAACCGGACGAGTTCAATCGGGTGATCTGTTCGAACACATTCAGGCGCAGGCGTATCATGTAAGCGAAAATAACCGATCGCCTGCTCTTCCGTTTCGGCAATCCAAAAGAAAGATTCTTCTTCCGCCAGCTCTTGAGCTTGTTTCGCGGGTGAAAAAGCCCCATGTAGATACGCAGCCATATCTTCAGGAGTATTCATGGCCGCGAACGTTTCATAAAATGTCCGTGCGCCCAGTTCAGCCAGCAGTTTTGCATCTTCCAGCAGGGCCGGCCGGATAACGACTTCATCTAATTTCAAGATACGCCTCTCATACTTTCCATGCAGCTAGATTAGCTTGGTTCCAGACCAGAGGTGTTACAATTATAATATCGCGGTTGTTTAGGCTCGTCTCTTGTGAGAACAGCAGCCGCAAGCTTAACAATACAAGAATGAGAGAGTAGAAGCATGCAGCGACCTGACTTAAACAATGTCGATCCGGCTATTGTAGCCTATATCGAATATCTGGAGAAAAAAGCAGGCGTCCGCCAATCTGCCAGCCACGACAGTGAATACATGATTACCCCTGAGCGGGCTGCTGAACCTTTACCGGCGGAACGTGAAACCACCTACAGTATCATTACAATTAGCCAGGAGGGCTTTGCCAAACGCACCTACCGTCATCTATACACCCGCCAGCATCGTGGTGGCATGGGCGTTTTTGGCTTTGATCTCTCTGGTGATGATATTCCGACTACCCTGGTTGGCAGCGAAGAGAACCAGAACTTACTCTTTTTCACCAGCAATGCCAGAGTTTTCCGGCTCCCCATTACAGTTATTCCATCTGAACCTGTTAATGCCCATGGGGCTTCTATTATCGGTCGTTTTACGCTGGAAGCAGGCGAAACCATTGTATCCCTGCTGCCTGAGCAGGCAAAAGGATACGTAGCCCTGGTGAGTGTGACCGGACGGGTGCGCTGTTTGCGGCATCATCTGTTTGGTGAGCATATGCGTCCAGGCACAGCTATGTATAATGCCAATGACTTTGGCCCGCTGGCTTCTGTATGCTGGACGCCTGGGGATGCTGAGCTTCTGTTGTTAACCCGTGAGGGCATTGGAATTCGCTTTGCTGAGAAAGTCATCCCTCCTCAGGGGGATCAAGGCATTCGTCTTTCAGGCGATGATCAAGTAGTCAGCATTGCTTCTGTTTATCCAGACAGCGGCGTTTTTCTCTTAAGTGCAGATGGGCGCGGTGCAGTTCGCTTGATGAGCGGCTTTACCCCCAATAAATCACCCGGAGGCAGCGGCAAAATTGCTTTTAAAACCAGCAAGGCGGTTGGCGCGGTGAATATAGAACCAAACGATGACTTGTTTGCGATCTCGCGCCTTGGCAAAGTTATCCGCTTCCCGGCTGATGAAGTCCCTACGACAGAAGGCGTGGTTCAAGGCGTTAACTGCATGGGCCTGCGCGGAGACGAAGCCGTAGCGCTGCTAAAAAGCGGTCCCATTTATTAGATCAGGAACCCCGGCATAATGAGTAATCAGCTTCCCTATGGTAATCAAAAACTAACATTAGATCTACCTGCCTCTTTTCAGGTAGATTGGATCGAGCCTTCTTACACCCCCCCTGCTCCAGACCCGTTGACCGTTGTTCGGCAGGCGATCGAAAACCCGGTAGATGGGGTTTCTCTTTCAAATTACTCGGGTGCGCAAAGTGTTGCCATCGCCATTAATGATAAAACGCGGCCTGTTCCGCATGAGTACATGCTCCCTCCCCTGCTGGATAAGCTGGGCGAACTGGGCATTCTGGACAGTGCTATTACCCTTTTTATTGCCACTGGCACGCACCTGCCTATGCAGCCTGAGGAATATTCGCGCATTCTACCAGAATGGATTATACAAAAATATAATGTTGTTTCACACAATATAGATGACGAGGATAATTTTATCTACCTGGGTGAAACTTCGCGCGGTACGCCAATCTGGTTCAACAAGCGTTTCTACCAATCGGACCTGAAGATTGTGCTAGGCAATATTGAACCACACCACTTCGCCGGCTTTTCAGGTGGCTATAAAACTGCTGCGATTGGGCTGGGCGGACGAAAGACAATTACCCCCAACCACGCTATGCTGGTAGAGCCAGATTCGCGTATCGCGGAGTTTGAGCACAATGCCTTACGCCAGGATATCGAAGAGGCTGGCGATTATCTGGGTGTTCAGTTTGCGCTCAATGTCATCATGAACAGCGAAAAGAAAATTGTCCAGGCGGTATGCGGGTCTCCGCGTGCTGTCATGCAAGCGGGCATTCCTATCAGTCGCAAAATCTGTCAGGTTCACACCGCTGACCAGTATGATATGGTGATCGCTTCGGTCGGTGGCGCGCCCAAGGATATCAACTTCTATCAATCGCAAAAAGCCGTCACGCACGCCTCCCTCATCACCCGAGATGGCGGTGTGATTGTCCTGGTCGCGGCTTGCCCAGAAGGATCCGGCAGCCAGAGCTACGAAGACTTTATGCAAGGCGTCACCTCGCCACAGCAGGTATTTGAAAAATTCCGGCAGATGGGCTTCCGGGTTGGTCCGCATAAAGCCTTCCAGGTAGCGCGTGATGCAGCCCGCGTTCATATCGTCATGTTATCTGAAATCCCGGCTGAGCTTGTTTCGCGCTTGCTAATGACCCCAGCATCTTCTTTAGATGAAGCCGTTGGCGTTGGTCTAAACCTCTTAGGCCCACTCGATCACCCTGTTCGGGTAGCTGTGATGCCGCGCGCCACCAACACAATTCCAACAGCCCAATAGCTTAGGGGTTGATTTTTCACAATCTCTTTCTTCTTAGGCAGTTTCGACTATAATAAACAAAACGCAAAGAACTGTAATGCGGAGAATGTATGGAAAATGAACTGCGTCCGCCGGGCAAGACGACAATTGCCCCTGAAGTACTAACAACCATTGCTCGACTGACTGCTCTCAGTATTCCAGGCGTCAGCCGGTTGAGTGTTTCTCCAGGAGATGTAAACCAGTTTTTCAAACGGGGGTTTAACGTTATTGAAGGGGTTCGAATCGAGGTTGAGAATGACGCTGTCTATGCGGATCTCTTTGTTGTGATGGAAAGCGACGTTAATACAAGAGACGTCAGTCGTAATATTCAATCGCAGGTAGCTCGCGCAATCTCAGAAATGGTCGGTATGGAAGTTGGTAAGGTGAATATCCATATCGAAGATATTGATTATCAGTCGAAACCAGAGTCGTAACGCTTATGAAGTCACGAACCAAGGCGCGGAGTATCGCCTTGCAGGCCCTTTACGAAGTGGATATAACAGGTCATTCACCGGCAGTAGCCATTGAAAACCGCCTGCAGGATGAACCAATCGAAAACAACCTTGCAGATTTTGCCAGGCAAATCGTGTTCGGGGTGCTGCCCATTGTTCAACAGTTGGATGATTTTATCGCTCAACATGCCCAGGAATGGCCAATGGATCAGGTCGCTGTGATCGATCGCAATATTCTTCGGATCGCTCTGTGGGAATTTGCTGTGAAGGACATCACGCCGATCAAAGTTGCAATCAACGAAGCGATTGAGATGGCAAAAATCTATGGATCTGACAGCACCCCCCGCTTTGTAAATGGTGTGCTGGGTTCCCTTGCCAACCGGCAGGATGAAATTCAAAGAGCTTTTGGCGCTTCAAACAGCTCGTCCGAATTCATGATCACAAATTTCCCCAGGGCACAAGGGCAGCCCTGGGGAGCAAGTTTAAAATGAAGTTAGTTTAATTCCGTTTAATTCCGAAAACTGAAAGGGGAAGGCAAATGCTGGAGCGTCCTTATCACAATCAACAATTCTCCAAGCAGTTCATACGCCTGGTTTGTGTTCTTTTCCTGTTATCTGCACTGGCAGCCAGCACACTGACTGCTTGTTCTGCTGGTACGGGTCAACCGCTGCCTAATCTCCCCATACTCAATCAAACGCCAGAGCCTGCCAAAGCAGAGGTGGTTTTCACCGCCCAGCTTTCTGCGCCCTTGGCTGAAGGTCAAAACCTTTATCTTGATCTTCTTGACGAAGTGACCGGCCTCGCGCTGAATCCTTCTCTCATCCAGATGGAAGCGATTGACCCACAGAAGTATACAATCAAGGCGCCGTTTGTCGTTGGCTCAGTCGTCAAGTATCGCTATACCCGTGATAATGATCCGATTGGTCCCACTGAATACACGAGCCGCGGACAGCAGGTGCGCTATCGCCTGGTGAAGGTCGATGGCCCGGTCGCGGTGAACGATGTGATCAGCACCTGGCGCAACATGCCTTTCGATGTCAACGCCGGGCGTATTCAGGGACAGGTGGCTGCTGCAGGCAGCAACGCGCCTATCGTCAACGCGCTGGTCGTTGCTGGCGGCTTACAGACCATGACTGCCTCTGATGGCAGTTTTTTGCTGGAAGGGCTGCCGCCAGGAAACCACAACCTGGTCGTCTATTCACTCGACGGTTCTTTCCAGCCTTTTCAACAAGGGGCCGTTGTCGCGCCCGATTTAACCACACCAGCTTTCATCCAACTGAACCCGGCTGCCAGGCTGGTCAATGTGACCTTCCAACTTAAACCACCTCAGGGTCATCTAAAGGGTGCGCCTGTCCGTCTCATTGGTAACACGTATTCCCTCGGCAATACCTTTGCCGATTTGCGTGGTGGGGTCAGCGTGGTCGCCTCGCGCGCTCCTATCATGAGCATTAATGACGACGGCAGTTATTCCCTTACCTTACGTCTGCCCGCTGGGCTGGACCTACGCTACAAGTACACGCTTGGCGACGGCTTCTGGAATGCAGAACATTATGCCAATGGCGGCTTCCGAACCCGTCAGTTGATTGTGCCTGACAAAGATATCAAGGTCAATGACAGTGTAACAACCTGGACTACGGCAAGTGATGTGAAGCCTGTTTCTTTCACTGTGGTCGTTCCAGATACAACCCCCCTCACGGATACGATCTCTATTCAGTTTAATCCTTACGGTTGGACAGAGCCAATTCCAATGTGGCCTATGGGCAACAACCGCTGGTTTTACATCCTTTATGGCCCGCTTAATCTGTCTAATAATTCTGCCTACCGCTACTGCCGCAATGAACAGTGTGGTTATGCTGACGCCGAAGGTACCAGCGGTTTGACTGCCGCGGGACTGCCTTTCAGTAAAGAGCCGCAGAATATTGAGGATACGCTTACCTGGGCCCTATGGGGCGGCGAGAATCCTCAGACAGTCGTTTCATCGGATGACATCCAACCTCGCAGCGCTAACTTTATGGCGGGCGCCGGGTTTACGGCTGGTTATCATCCAAGCTGGCAGCCTTACCTCGGGTGGTCCTTCCAAAACCTTAAGCAGATTGGCGCGAATACCATCATCGTCAGCCCTTCCTGGCATCTTACCTACGGCACTCCACCCGTGATTGAGCCGGTCCCTGGGCAAGATCCACTCTGGCAGGACTTGACTCAGATGGCGAATCAGGCGCAGCAGCGCGGCCTGAATGTCGTGGTGCGCCCTGTGGTTCTCAATCAGAATGCGGCCGAGTGGTGGAAAAATGGGGTTCGGGATAATGGCTGGTGGCAAAGCTGGTTCGACCGTTACCACACCTTCCTCCTGTATCATGCCGACCTGGCTGCCCAAACTGGCGCAAAAGCACTTATTCTGGGAGATGAAAATATTCTCCCGGCGCTGCCAGGCGGGACCTTACCAGATGGTACGCCTTCGGGTGTTCCTGAAAACGCGGCTGAACATTGGCAGCAGTTGATCCTCGATATCCGCAGCCGTTATAAGGGCCAAATTATTTGGGCTTTGCCACTGACCTCTTCCGAACTGCCTGCCATTCCAGACTTTGTAGATCAGGTAGATATGCTCTATGTACGTATTTCGGCCCCGCTGACTGATTCTGCCCAGCCAGCGCAAGCTGAGATCGAGACAGCCTTGAACGAACTGCTTGACAAACAGATTCTGCCCTTGCAAGAAAAGACCAACGAACCGATTCTTGTTGGCTTGCAGTATCCTTCGGCGGCTGGGGCAGTCAATAGTTGTGTCAAATCTGGGGATGGCTGTCTGTCTACTTCCCTTTTAACCCAGCCGGCGCTTGAGGCTCCTGACGCTGAACTCGCACTTCAACAGCAAGCCGATATCTATAGCGCCGCGCTCTCCGCTGTCAATCAACGCTCCTGGGTTTCAGGCTTTATCGCCGATGGGTATTATCCTCCGGTATCCCTCAAGGACAAATCCACTTCCGTGCGAAACAAACCCGCTGCCGATGTGCTGTGGTACTGGTATCCACGCTTGTTAGGACAAGGACCACAGTAAAAGGCCCTTTAACAAACAGGAGATCGTTCAATGCAAAACAAGGGATTATCCAGTCAATATGGACTGGAAAATCACGGTTTGCATCACCTCAAAACCGTCTATTGGAACATGGTTCCATCTGCGTTAATCGAACAGGCTATCCTTCGACAAGAAGGTGAGCTTTCAGAAGCGGGCGCCCTGGTGGTAAATACTGGGAAACACACCGGGCGCTCGCCCAGTGATAAGTTTCTTGCAAGTACGCCCAGTACGGATCAAAGTCCAATCTGGTGGGGGAAGGTCAATCAGCCCATCGCGTCTGATAAGTTTCAACTGATTCATCAAAAGATGCAGGCCTACTTGCAAGGCCGGGATGTCTTTGTGCAGGATATGGCCGTAGGCGCTCATCCTGATTTCCAGGTTCCCATCCGCGTCATTTCAGACAAGGCCTGGGCCAGCCTTTTTGCCTATAACCTTTTTCGCCGCCTCCCGCCAGAAAATCTCGATCATCACATTCCCGAATATACCGTCATCCACTGCCCCGACTTTCAAGCGCTCCCACAAGAAGACAGCACGCACACCGGAACGATCGTCTCGATCGACTTCGATCGTCGCCTGGTTATTATTGGCGGTACCAGTTACGCTGGAGAGATCAAGAAATCCATTTTCAGCGTTATGAATTACATTTTGCCGCTGCAAGGCATCCTCTCCATGCATTGTTCGGCAAACGTGGGCGCAAATGGCGATGTCGCTTTGTTTTTTGGTCTTTCAGGAACTGGAAAGACCACGCTGTCTTCGGACCCCGAGCGCGCGCTAATTGGAGATGATGAGCATGGCTGGTCAGAAGAGGGGGTCTTTAACCTGGAAGGCGGCTGCTATGCGAAAACCATTCATCTCGACCCAGAACTGGAACCGCTCATTTGGGCGGCTGTACACCGTTACAGCACCGTGCTGGAAAACGTGATCTATCACCCAGAGACTCGCATGCTTGACTTCCATGATGACCGTCTCACAGAAAATACCCGCGCGGCCTACCCGCTCGAGTTCATCCCCAACTATCTTCCGGAGGGGCATGCGGGCCATCCTGATAACATCTTCTTCTTAACCGCCGATGCCTTTGGCGTCATGCCGCCTATTGCACGCCTCACTCCTGAACAGTCGCTGTATTATTTCCTTTCGGGCTATACCTCTAAACTGGCAGGTACTGAAAAAGGCCTGGGGAGTGATCCGCAGGCCACCTTCTCAGCTTGTTTTGGAGCGCCATTCCTGCCGCTCCAACCTGAGCTGTATGCTAACTTGCTGGGAAAAAAGATTTGCGCGAATAACGTGCAGGTTTGGTTGATCAACACGGGTTGGACAGGCGGGCCTTATGGCGTTGGACGGCGCATTCGCCTGCCCTATACCCGCGCGATGGTACACGCCGTCTTGAATCATCACTTCGAGGCCGTGCAGTTTCACCAGGATGATATCTTCAATCTATGGATTCCTGAACACTGCCCAGGGGTTCCCACTGAGGTGCTCAACCCGGCGGCTACCTGGAGCGACTCAGAAGCCTACCGCCGCCAGGCGCGCAGCCTGGTCAACCGCTTTGAGGAAAACTTCGCTCAGTTTGCCGCTTCTGTACCGCAACAGGTGGAACTGGCCGGCCCGCACCATTAGAAAGATCTTGCAGTGAGTTTGAAAACAGTTTCAGACTCACTGTTCTAGAGGACATCTTTAGCACAGCACTAGCTTTGGGGAAATGCTTCTGCCTTCGTGAATATCCTGAATCACGCCTGCCAGCAGTGGGGCGATGGAAATCACCTCAATCTTGGTTGTGCGCTTTTCAGGTGGAACCGGTAAAGTGTTCGTCACAACCACTTTT
The DNA here is from genome assembly GCA_963791025.1 of uncultured Chloroflexia bacterium. Taxonomy (GTDB): domain Bacteria; phylum Chloroflexota; class Anaerolineae; order Anaerolineales; family Anaerolineaceae; genus DSYU01. The sequence continues at coordinate 565,493 of CAWBQF010000003.1, forward strand.
GCGATGCGCTCATCTTCTTCGATCATCTTCATTGCTTTCGGCAGCAGCACCGGGTGTGTGATCGCCAGGTAAGCTTTGCCTTCTGCCCCGTTTTCGTACAGCGAATCAATCTCTCTCAGCACGCTGCCGCCGGCCATAATGTCGTCAATAATGATTGGCTGCCGCCCACGAATATCGCCAACCAGGTGGGTGACGCGCGTCTCCTGGAAACTTTCCCGGCGTTTATGGATCATCGCCAGCGGCAGACCGGTCAGTTCAGCATACTTGCCAGCCACTTTGGCTCGCCCAACATCTGGCGAGACAATCGTCGCGTTGGCAAACTCTGGCTTGCGGAAGTAGCCGCTCAGCACAGGGATCGCTGACAGTGAATCAACTGGCACAGTGAAGAACCCCTGGATGGCAGGCGCGTGAATATCCACGTAGATGACGCGATCGGCCCCCTGCCCCTGCACCAGGTCAGCCATCACCCGGGCGCTAATGGCCTCACGCCCACGTGACATACGTTCCTGGCGCGCGTAGGGGAAGTAGGGCATTACCAGCGTGACAGAGTGTACACTGGCCCGCCGGAAGGCATCTAGATATAAGATGGTTTCCATGATATGGTCGTTCACCGGATGACTTCCGGTTTGCAGTAGAAACACATCCTTGCCTCGCACCACTTCGTCGATACGCACGTGCAGTTCGCCGTCGGGAAGGATTGTGGTCGTCGATACCCCCAGCGGAATATTTAGCAGGTGAGCCACTTCAACAGCCAGTTGTGGGTGAGAGGATCCGGTAAAAATTTGTAAAGAGTGATCAGCCATAGCAAATTATCAATAAGACCTTCTAGAACGAATTATCCCAAACCATTATTCTCAAGATACTGCTGCCACAGCCCGGCAAGATAAGCCCACTGCCAATCTGCGACTTTCTCAAACGTAGTTTCAGTGGCATGGACGAAATACAGGGATGGAATTCCGATCTCAGGTTGGGCTACCATATAGTCCCACCACTCTGCCAATGTGGTGGACGAGGCATTATCACAGTCTACCAGGGGCCAACCTGCAATGTGGGCAATGCGCGCCCGTAAGCGCATCATCTCTGGAACACCGCGCGTTCCATACCAGATGTCATTCAACCGCAGCACATCAGACGATTCACGAAACAGCGCATTAGGTGTTTGGGTTTCCACCATAGCATCTGGTTTCCAGCGGTGCGTTTCGTCATATACAATATACTGGAAACGCCGTAAGAACTCAATGCCGTGCAGGTTGCCATACCGCCTAACACCTGGGCTGAGTGTAATGCCCGAAAGCCAATCCTCCTTGAACCCATCGACGCCAGCCTCTACGACCAGTTTGCGGATCTGTTCGCGCAGAAAAGCTTCGTACTTAGGGTGGGTCACGTCGGCTGCCGCTCGTCGTTCACCGTCGAACACGATCAGTTCATCGTCGATACCTTCCGTCGAGTGAACCGGCACCCACAGCAAAACGCGCCGTCCCTTTTCGTGCTGCCGGGCGATAAAGCCTGGCAGATCTGGCCACTTCTCGAGATCAATTTCGAATGTACCATAATCCTTTTGCCACTTATCGTCAATGACAATTGTACCGGTTGGTATCATCCGTTCTTCCAGTATTCGGATCCACTTTTCGTAATTATCTTGGGTCGCCAGATCACGCGCCGCCATCCCCTGCTGGTTGGCCTGGCTGGTTTGCTCTGCCCAACCGCAAAATACCGGCATCCGGTGCCAACTGGCATTGGAATATGGGCGCTGGGTGGAAAAGCCGCGCTCGTCTAACCAGGCGGTGTACTTTTCGAGTGCCTCAAATTCGCTGTAGCCAAAGTGCAGCGCCATGACCGGTGCGTAGAATTCCCCTTCGCTCAATGGATAGCCGAGGTAATCCACATAGAAGGATGCCCCTGCATACAGGGCTCCGCTGTACTCCAGGCTGTTGAACTGGTATTCACCCGGTCTCGTACCCAATCCCAGGCTGGCCCAACTGTGCCTGCTGCCAAATACCAGCGCCAGTGGGGGTGGGCAGAAGATCTCCAGCTTCTTGTTCAGGAAGAAAAATGCGCTGCTCGCGCGCCTTTGACTGCTCAATAGCAACTTTAAGCGGCGTTTCGCTCAGAATGCCAACCGACTGCGCCACACCCAACGAGTAATAAAACTGGTTGGCGTGGTTAGCGCGCGGCGAGAAATACCCGTCCGTATAGATGGTGGCATTACCTTCCACACCCTGGCTGGCGCCGTTTGACCAGGGCATTGAAACCCCGTTGGAGAAGAAGTAACATTTGCCAGGCCGCACCGCCTGCCCATCACGCCCGCTGGCCGTCTGCGTGAACTCAAGAAAGGTGGGGTAAAACGTCCATTGAAAGGTGCGCTGGCCCCATAAAGAGCTGTCCGCGCTGGCCCGCAGGATATAGGCCGATTCCACCGGGGCTGGCTCGGGATTGATTTTGATATTCGTCAGGCGTTCTTCTTCCTCGATATTGGCTAACCCAGACACTACCGGCAGCCGGAACATGGCTTTGCCTTCGCGCAGCATTACCAATCCGGGGACTGCGCCTTCCAATCCACGCACTGAATAGGTTTCAGCGTCGATGCGGAAACCCTTTTCCATCAAGTGTAACTTCATCCCATCACCTTTCTTCCACTGGCTAAAATGGCTGCCCCTGATAAGCACGGATCCCTAACCCGGCACTCACGCTGCTAAATGCGCTAGAAGAAGCCTTCACCTTCTGCGCGCCGAAGATTCGCTCCAGCATCTCTGTGAAGATGGGAATATTGGAGGAACCGCCTGTCTTCACCACTGCGTCGATTTGCTCGACTGCCAGTCCCGAAGCCGCTACTGTGTCCATCAGGACCTGCTCAATTCGTTCTCGGTACTCAAAAATATCTTTCTCAAACTGAAAACGGGTATAGAGTTCCCATATATCAATGTCTTTATCTTCCAGGCCAATCACAGCTACATTCTGGCTAGAAAGGGCAATTTTGGCAGCCTCAACTGCATTATAGAATGAAAAGGCCAGATCGTTGAAGATTAAGGCTTCCAAAGCTTTTAGCCGCACCGGCGCTTCACCGTTCTGGATCGCCTGGTTCAGGCGCACGCGCGCTTTTGGCACGCTGAGTTCAGGCAGCACCATCCAATCCGCAACAGCATTTACCAGTTCCATCAGGTCCAGGCGGGAATCAATTCTACCCTTCCCGAAGTGCTGCAGCATTCGCTTCTGAATGATAGTCCGGTCAAAATCACTCCCCGCGATGTCGATGCCGCCATTTGCAAACACTTTGCGCCGCTTGCGATCACCCAGCCGCATGATGGTGATATCCAGTGTGCCGCCGCCGAAATCGAAAATGAGTACGTTTTGGGGATGGTCCAACTGCTGCTCATAGAACAATGCGGCCGCCACCGGTTCTAGCTCAAAGCTGACTTCCGCAAAACCGGCCTCGTAAGCCGCCTGGCGCAGCGTGTTCTCCGCTCTTTGATCCAGCTCCGCTTTTTTCGAAAACTTCACCGGGCGGCCCAGTGTCACACTCTGAATTTCCTGCTGCAGCAGTCCCTCGGCGCGCCGCTTCAAATCCCCCAGATATAGTTTAACAATATCTTGAACAGTAAAATACCGTTCGAAAATGTAGGTGCCCTCATACCCCTCAGTACGCAGCGCAGTTTTGATAAACTGGAGCAGCCGTCCTGGCATCAGTTCATCCACAAAGGCGTATACGTCCGTTACATAGTACATATCACCGCCGTGGTACTCTACCTCGCCTACCCACTTCTTGACGAACCGCCGCAGCCGGTTAACGTTATGCCGGTAATACAGTTCCACCGCTTCCTGACCAATGGAAATCTGAAAATCGCGGGTGATATACAGGATCGTTTTTACCACTTCTGGCACTAAATTCTTCTCGTCAATAGGTAAGATCTTGATCTGGCTGCCATTGCTGACTGCCACTCCAGAATTGGAGGTTCCAAAGTCAATCCCAACCTTGATCGCCATGTTACTTCCCTTCCTCACTCGGCCTGAATGTCTTTGGATATTCCGTTGGTCATCTGGAACACGTAGAAAGCTGCCACGTTCCCAGCTGATTCATCATCTTGCCAGAGCGCGCCTGTCCCAAATAGATCCTCCATTTTGTGTATTGTCACCTTACCATTCTCGCTCAAGGCCATGCCCCAGTCGTTTTCATCCACTGCTGCTGCCCCTGCCAACCGCACACCAGCATTCCGGCGCGAACTCGAAAAGGCCGCTTGCCCGCGCGTCCGGAATGATTCGGCTGTGTTCAGCCAGCTTGTTTCGCGTTGGATCACCTTCCCGGCCTGAGTTACCATTAACAAGTAAGGTTTTTGGGCAGCCATATACGCTGAGACCAGGTAATCTGTGGGGCCCAGCCGCAGCACCTCTTCTACGGTGTAAGGGAGCTTGTCCACCTCCAGGCTTACGAGAAAGCCCTCCCGGCTTGCTAACACCAGCCGGTCGTCTTTACTGCTCAATGTCAGGTCACAGGTTTTGTCTGGAGCCTGTTTCACACCGCTCCCAATATAATTCTTGCCCAGGTGCGATTCGAAAGAGGCTTTCATCATCCTCTTTACACATCCCCGCCGGCTGACCTGAAGGCAGTAGGCGTATAAAGTCATTTTTGCAATGGGGAAAACGGTTGCCAGTTCTTCCCCACCGCGTGGTTCTACCAGGTAAGCATTCTGCCAGTTCAGTGTTTCCACTTCACCTTCAGCAGAAAGATGCACCGCTGGTAGATCTCCAACCGGCATAGCTGCCGTTCGTCCTGAATCGAACACAAACAACAGTTCTTCCTGGGGGTTTGTCACCAGCAAATGTACCGGCGCTTCCTGTCTGCCTGGCAGCCCTTGCAGGCACAGGAGGGTGCTTGCCGCTTCCAATCGTTCAATTGGCGCTTCTACGTGCAGTACATGCCCGTCAGTGGCATAAATAAGCACGCTCATGGTTTTCACGATAGGCGCCAACGATCCGATTTCTCCCCCAATTTGGCGCTTTAGCATTTCAAGTTGGTATTCCAGGTTGGCGATGCGGGTTTCGTATTCCTCGACGCGTTTCTCACTGCGCAGTTCGATATTGTCAGCAAGGAGTTCTTCGTTCCAGCGGGTCAGCTCACTCAGGCGTTTTGCGATATATTCAATAATCAGTCCGGCAGAAGCCGGCCTGCCCTGGACCTCTTGGATCCATTCTTCAATCTTCTTTTGGGTGATCAAATTTGCCTCCCAAGGGACAGGAACGAACAAGTTTGTGATTAATCTTACCAGATCGACATTAGATTATCGAGTATGGGTCACGGCCATGGTTATCAATGAGATCTTAACACCTCCTGTGCATACTCAGGTTTAACAACATGACTTTCGCCTGATATTTGTGACACTTTGTCAAGTCAAACCCGGTAGGGTTCCCCCTATGCACAAGGAGGAAAAACCCCCTCTGGTTTTTCTATAGAGAGCGGATAAAATAACCATCAACAAGCGGAAACGCAAAGGAGCGGATCATTCCCTGCCACCGGGAGCCCAGCCCAAAATAAATTATCGCGGTGGTTGAGGTCATCCTTATCCGTTCAAACTATTGCCAGACACTTGGGGGCAAGTGTTCTGGCATAGTGTTTTAATAGTCCCAATCGTTCTGTCTCTCTCTTTTTATCTGGTCTTGCGACTATTCAGGGAAGGAATTTCCCTACCCTCGTGGGCTGTTTCCTTGGTTTGACATTATTTATCTGGAATAATACAATTATTAACGTATTGTGAAAGTACGGGGGGAGGAACTCGCCGCCAGGTTTCCATTTCTTGGATACTAGGTTTCGTTTCAGGTTTTACAACTAGAACTCACCTCTTCTTCTTTAATTGGAATCAGTAGATGACGATCGATATCGCAAATATCGGTAAACGGAAAGGAGGTATGCCTTGAAATCAGGCATAAACTTTAAAAACCGAAATCCTTTGAAAGAGAAGTTTTCCCCACTTTGGATGAACTTTGCCCTGGCAGCCATTTTGCTGCTGACCTTTTCAGTATTCCAGGGCGGCTTACTGCCCCAGGCGCAGGCGCCTACACCCACACCCACAGCAAATGTTGCACCGGTGAATCCGGCTGTGCAGGTTTCGATGAATGAGTTGTACTTGAATAAGCTGGTAAGCCAGGCGATTCAGAATGAACAGGGGCTTTCGGACGCGGTGGTAGATCTTCACCAACCCAATATTGCGGATGTAACCCTCACGATCCGGGTTGCTCAACAGTTCCAGGTTCGCCCGACTGTCACACTGGAAATGTTCGTGGTGAATAACCAGGTCCAGATGCGGGTGATCAACACCAACTTTAGCGGTCTGCGTCTGCCTTCGCAAGTCGTTGAAACCAGCTTAAGCAGCTTGAAAAATCGTATGGAGATGGAAATTAACCAGCAGTTGGTCGGGCAGCTCAATCAAACCGATCTTCGCCTGGCGAATGTTTCATCCACAGAGAATCGTCTGACGATTGATCTCGTGGAAGTTACCGCCACGCCACCGGCTGCCACTGCGCCCACCGCCACGCCAACTCCCACAAACAGCATAAATCGCTAAACTGAAAAATGACTAACAAAAAAGACGTGGTTCATGTTGAACACCACGTCTTTTTTTGTTGGAATAGGTGGATTCTTATTTTAGATACTGGTCACCAAAGTCGAGGTAGCGTTCCCAGTCATAGTCGGTCACATCATGCTTTCCATGCCGGATATGGTAGCTGATCTGGCTTATCACCGGCTGTTCCAGTTCTGGCATTTCGGTGGCATTCAGCTTACCGGCTCCCAGCAGTTCATATACCTGGCTGGCATGCAGTGCTGAGAGAAACTCACCCCGCGGGTCGGACCATCGATCTTCCTCTGCGCTGGCTACATAGAGTGGTCTGGGAGCAATAAGCGCCAGCAGCATGTGCTGGTCAATCGGCAGCTGATCTTCTTGATGACTGTACTGTTTAAACTGTTCACAGAACCAGTGGGGAAAGCGTTCGTTAATGGACCCCACGGTTTCACCATACTTTCGCCGCGATAGAGCCGCTCCCCCACAGCCCGAATTGTTTGAGATCACCATTGCAAACCGTTCATCTTGCGCGCCGGCCCAAACCGCCGCCTTGCCCAGTCTTGAATGCCCCATCACCGCCACACGCGCGGCATCCAGCTCTGGGTCAACCTCAAAGTAGTCTAAAGCCCGGCTCAATCCCCAGGCCCACGCGCCAATGGATCCCCATTCGTTCTTCTCTGGTCGAGTTTGACCGGCTCCGTAAAATAATGGATGAATGCCATTTTGGAAGCCATCTTCAAAGTCTGGATCCAGGTCACCATAATTTGCTGTTGCGAGTGCATACCCTCGCTCCAGAATCCGCTCGACAGGCCAGCGGCTGGCAGCCGCTCCCCGGTCGGCTTCACTGGCTTGATGATCCCCTTCTCGTTTCATCACCCATCCCTCCGCCAGTGATATACCCGGGTCGGGATGAATGGTGTGGTTACCGCTAAAGTTTAACCCGACGAATACAGGTAAGGGATGACTGTGTTCATTCGGCTGGTAAACGAGCAGATCCATTTTGGGACTGTCTGGCTTCTCGCCAAACCAGAGCCGCACCTCTTTGCGAGTGGCTTTCCCTTCCAGCGCATTTGAATCTACAGAACGGGTTTCAAAACGGAGCGGGATTTTCGTGCGGGGTGTCTTTCCGTACATATGCTGCTCGAACAGCCCCAATATTGCTGCTCGCCGCTTCTCGCGCCACGTTTGCGCATCATTGACAGGCGATCCATCGAGACACCGTAGGATCTCAGGCAGTTCATAAGTTGGAACAAGCGCTTCATCATAGATAACCGCTTCGGTTGCCATACTGGCTATCACTCCTTTCGATCAATCGCAATCGCTTCGATAAATTCTTGCCTGGAACTACTAGCGATTATACTCCTCACTGTTCACAGCCATGTTCAGGCGGTCGCTAGAATAACCATTCGCTTTATTTAAAAGGACCAGGGTGGGCCATCGCGGTCCACCCTGGTTTGTACGAACTTCTTAACGAACTGGGATGCTTACGTTGAACTCAGTTGGTGCGAGTTTGGGTTGTCCCAGTAGTAGGTTTCGGTGCCGTAGACGTTCTCGTCACCTGTAGTGTCGTCGATGGGGGCTCCTTCAATAAAGTTGTGGAAGCCGTTCTTTACAATCACCGGCGCGGGCATCTCGCCTAGCAAACCTACCATGGGCACTTGTTCTGCCCAAATATCCAGGATCTTCTGGAAGGCTGCATTTTGCTTTTCGGGGTCTGGTTCAACGGCAATTTCATTGTCCCAGATATTCCAGATATCCCAGATGAAGTAACCATCCGGCGGTTTTTCCGCGTTCGGAGCATCTGCTCCCAGGTTCGAGTAGATGGCATACCCAGCTGCCCATGGGCGGTCAGGCTGTGTACCGCGGAAGATAATCGCTTGCGGCACAATCGGCAAAACGGTGCGGTCGCCGCCCCAGAAGGCTGCGTCGATATCGTTGGCTTCGTAGTGTTCGGTGTACAGCGAGCGTTCAACCGACTTATAAGTGGCCTTAATGCCCACCTCGTTCAGGTATTTCACCAGCAGTTGGACGGTGTCCTCATCTGGCGTGCCTGATTCTGCCGTGCCTTCAACGATGAAGGTTACCTGTCCGCTGCCGTCTTTCCATGTGCGGATGCCGTCTGGGCCTTTCATATACCCTTCGCCATCCAACAGTTCATTGGCCTTATCCGGATCGTAGTCAATGTAGGCATTGGCCGCTTTCTCGGAATACTGCGGTGACAGCTTGAGGGGACTGTACTGGCGTGGACTCAACATCCCATTCCAGATCAGGTCGTTCATTTCCTGCCGGTTCATCGCCAGGTTCATGGCAATACGTACGTTCTGGTTCTGGAAGAACTCGCGCAGTTTCTCATTCTTGGTGGAATGGTTAGGTTGCATTGCAAGGTGGCTGGCATTAATCCCCAACATCACCTTGTAATCGCCCTGGCTCTCACTCTCCTTCAACAGGGTGTAATCGCCGAAGGAAACACCGCGGGCCTGGAAGTCAATTTCACCATTGACAATCCACAAATTGAATACATCCGGTGTCTGGTACAAGCGGTGCTGCACGTTATCGATGTAGGGCAGCTGCTTCCCTTCTGCGTCTGTACCGAAGAAGTATGGATTGCGGGTCATCTGGAACAGTTCATTGGAGAGCGCATTGGCTGAGACCCAGGCGCCCACGCTTGGTCGTTCAGGGTTCATGTACCAATAGTTGCGGTCCACATAGTACTGATCCCAGGAATCAAATCCTTTATCCTTCACTTCCGCCAGCAGCGCATCCTTGTCGGGTGTCAGGTCAACGTGATACTTTGCCATATAAAAGCCCGGAGAGACAGGGATGCCGCGCAGGTTCGCATAAATGAAAAGTGGCGTGGGTACATCAAAGGTGAATTTGGCGGTGTAATCATCCAGCACTTCCAACCCCATCATGGTTCCTTTTGCGGACCGCCAGTTCGTCGGCACAGATGGGTTAAGGGTGGTGTTCTGGAGTTCATTGTCGTACCACCACTTGATATCGCCTGTGGTGAAGTCCGTTCCGTCTGACCACTTGGTGCCCTTGCGCAGGTAGAAGACCCACTCGGTAGCATCAGCGTTCACTTCCCACAATTCTGCCAGGCGCGGTTGCACTGCCAGTGACTTATCGAACCACACAAAGCCATGGTCTTGCATCTTTGTAGGCCCCCATCGGTCAGAGACACCTTTAAAGGCGCGCCGGACGCCGCCGCCGTAATCCCCAATCAATTCTACACTTGGCAGTACCCCCGGGTTAGAGGGAAGACGTTCTTCAACTGGCGGTAATTTGCCAGCGCTGACCATATCTGCCAGCATCGGGGCTTCTTTGAACTTCGCAACTGCCGTCGGTGTTGGTCCGGTGGTTGCTGTAGCCTGGAGATTGATCACTGGTTGAGTGGCTTCCATTGGCGCCGCTGTCGTTGCGGTGGGCGCAGCCACCTCGGTCGGCGTAGAGGTAGTGCAGGCGGCCAAAACGACTCCTGCTGACCCTACTGCCGAAAGGCGAATAAACTCTCGCCGCGAAACTTTCCTCTTTTGCATCATGGTTCGTTCCTCCTATATCCATAGACATCAAACAGGCTCATATAAGCTAACATTGGTTTATGACTGGCTTCCACCACCTCCTTTCTATTCTTTAACTGATTCACTGTATAGGCTGGTCTCCCAGTGGAATGACTGGGTAGCCTTCCCGATCCTGGCTTCCTGGCAGACAGGCGCCTGATTCCAGGTTTAGGGTCAGGCTGCTGCACAAGAAAAGCGATCCTGTCCGGTACGTCCCAGGTGCAATCGAAAGCATTCCGCCACTATTTAAACGGCAGGCTTCGACTGCGGCCTGGAGGGCTTGCACGTCGTTCGTTTGCCCGTCCCCTACCGCGCCATAGTCCTGTATATCCAGGGTTCGGCGCGAGGAAACTTCTACTGGTGATCCCATCAAACCCGGTTTGCCTCCGACGGTTTTTGGGCTTCCATCTCTAGTGAAGCCAGGAGGAATGGGCCCACTCCCTTTTCATCGTTCTGGATGATCTTCTCGCCGACATAGTAGTCAAACGAGCCATCCCGGTAAGGGTTTCCTCCTAAACCAGCTGTACCGCACGTCCGTTCCAGATTGATCCATCCCTGTCCGTCAGTACTGATGAAATTCATGAGAATACCCTGATACCCTTTCGCTGCCCGTTGTGAATACACCTCGGGCAAATAGCCCTTCCGTACCCCCTTTACCATTGTGTATACAAACATGCAGGATGCCGATGCTTCCAGGTAGTTCCCAACACGGCTGCCCTGATCCATAATCTGGAACCAAACGCCGCTTTCTTCATCCTGTACGGAAGCGACAGCAGCCATCACCTGCTGTAAAATCTCCAGGATAGCGGGGCGTTGTGGATGGCTTTCTGGGAAGGTGTCTAGCACATCTACAAGCGCCATTGCATACCAACCGATTGCCCTTCCCCAGAAGTGCGGCGAGCAGCCTGTTTCTGGATCAGACCAGGGCTGCTGCTTGTGCTCATCCCAACCGTGGTAGTACAGCCCGCTTTGTGGATCGTGCGTTTTTGCCGCGATTAACGTAATCTGATGAGCAACATCCTCGAAAGCCTCTGGCTCTTCGAAGGTTTGCGCAAACTCCGTATAAAAAGGGGAAGCCATATAGATCCCGTCCAGCCACATCTGGAAGGGATAAATTTTCTTATGCCAGAATCCCCCACTTTTTGTGCGTGGTTGTTCCTTTAGTTGTTTTCTGAGGAGAAAGAGAGCGTTTCGGTAGCGATGCTTGTCCCGTTCATTCTGACTGGAATGATAGAGCCCAAACAACACTTTCCCTGGATTGATCAGGTCGAGGTTATGATCTTGTGGTTTGTATGACCGGATGTTCCCCTGCGCGTCGATGAGTTGGTCAACAGTTTCTTTTGCAAAACGGTTATAAGTCTCCCTGCCGCTTGCAGTGCCTACCTGCGCGATTGCCTTCCACAGCAGCCCTTGCTCATAGCGCCAACTTACAGTCTCAGGCCTATGACGGTGAAGAACCGCGTTTGCCATGCGTACTGACCATTGGTCTTGCCTGGTCTCTGAAGGCATTTCCACAAATTCTGGCTGCATACTTCTCCCTGAAGTTCGATGTCGGTTGTTCTTTAAGGGCACTGGCAAACCTAACCGATAAAACCCCCCGCCTTGACTGCCGGGTGGAAAGTCGCTCGACCACCCGGCAGCCGCTCAGGAGGAACTCCATATTGCGCCGTACAGTACACTACTTACCCAGTCGACTACCTCAATAATAGATTGCGATTTGGTAATGAAGACCTATTTGATTTCCTTTTATTTTAATAAAAACGATTTGGATTTAAACGTTCTCTCTATGTACAAAAGCGTTCTGTTTACTTGTACTGAATCAAAAAGGCAGCCGAAACGAACTTGGGCTGCCCTTTATGGTATGGTTTGATTCTACTTTAGCCGTATCAGGCGTTTTGACCGGGTCCGAGCCGGTAGGCGTTCGGCGCTGCCCCTGTGATCTTGTGGAAAACCCGGCTGAAGTAAGACTGGTCTTTATATCCCACTTTGCGTGCAATGGATCGGATGCTCTCACTGCTGTTTTGCAGCAGTTTCTTCGCCTGATGGATCCGGTAACGGTTCAGGTAGTCCCAGGGAGAAAGCCCCAGTTCCTTGTTAAATACCCGTGTCAGGTAATCTTCACTCACGCCAATCGCCTCGGCAATTTCCCAGCGCGAAAGTGGATTGGCGTAGTTCTGCTGCAAGTAGGCGACGGCTCTCCTGGCTAGCGTGCTGGTTTGCGGCGGCAGGCTGTCGGTCCCAAACAGGGCCCGATTGAAAGCCTCGACCATCTCGCTTTCCGACAAGATTCCTTTGCTTTGGAAGGTGACCTGCTTGTGCCGCTCCAGGCGCTGGACATCGTCCAGTGTGAGCAGTTTGCTGCTCAGAATAACTACCGGAACATGTTTCAAACGCGCATCTTCTCGCATTTGATCCAACACGTCGAAACCATTCAAACCTGGCATGAGCAGGTCCAGCACTACCAGGCTGGGGACTTCGCTCGCCATGATCTCTAACGCAGATTTTCCATCTTCAGCCATTCGAATGGGATGTTCAGCAAATGCCTTTTGCAGAATGGCTACATGCGTACTGCGTTCCTGTGGGTTATCGTCCACCACCAGAATCGTCCCTTTCGTTCCGCTCTGATAGGAAGCGCGCACCACATCCATAAAGACCTGCTCGTCGTTTGACTTTAAGAGAAAGTTTGTCAGCCCCACCCCCTCAGTCGATTCATGATCCTGCCCTTGTTCATAAAGAAGGATGGGGACGCTGCAAAGGTAGGGATGGTTGCGAATCCTTCTCACAATTGACCAATTATCTGCGTTCGCGTTGCTCAAGTCCCACGCCAGCGCAGCCGGTTTTCGCCCTTCCAACGAGGTTTCTAGATCTTCGTATCCCGCCAGCCGCTGAATCTCAAGATTAAGTCGCTGGCAAAACACAGCCACTTCAGCGGGCGGCTGTTCAGAATTTGAGATCAGCAGCAGGGATAACTGCTCCACATCTGTCACCGTCTCACTTACCGTGCTGTGGATAGGCGCCGGCAAATATATATGGAAAGTGCTGCCTTTTCCTTCCTCGCTGTTCACCTGCATTGAGCCGCCATGCAGCCCTACCAGCCTGCGTGCGATCGATAGCCCTAGTCCAATCCCACTTCTACGGTTATTTTCGCTCTCACTGGCTGAGAATGGCTCAAAGATCAGGTCTTGTCTCTCCGCCGGGATGCCCTCGCCTGTGTCTTCCACCCAGATGTGCAGGTTCAAAGCGGACACTTCCGCTCCCAGGGTAATATGCCCCTGGTCGGTAAACTTACTGGCATTGCTCAACAAATTGAGAATCACCTGGCGCAGCCGCACCGGATCCCCTCGAACTGAAGGCAGGGTTTCAGGGAGTTCTAACTGCCACACCACTTGATTCTCTGGGACAGTATAGGACGCCATACTGCGGAACGCATCTTCCAGCAGCGCCCGCACGTCCACTTCTTCCAGGTAAAGATCCAGTTCGTCGATTTCTGCGCGGGTCAGATCCAGCAGATCATTAATGACCCGCAGTTGGTGTTCTGCGCTGGTCTGGATTTGCCGTAGATCGTTCACAAGTTCAGCCGGCGGGGTGATGCCGTATGGCTTGGGCGACTGCAAAGTTTTCTTGGTATGCCCAATGATAATTTTCAATGGGGTGCGGAGTTCGTGGCTGACATTTGAAAGTAGCCGGGTTTTAATCCAATCCGCTTTCTCAGCAGCAATACGTGCTTCTTGCGCCTCGCGGAAAATGAGCGCCCCTTCTAACGCGCTGCTGATATGCCCGCGCAGCACTTCATACACACTACCTTCCCGCGCACCAATCTCAAACAGCACAAAACCAATTCGTTCATCCCGAAAAAAAAGGGGTTCGACGATATAGCTGAATCGCCGGTCTTGCGGCAGCATTCCTTCTGGGACTAACTTTTGCGAAGGGAACGCCACTCCCTTTTGGGCCAGCGGGATGCGCCCTTTTTCTGTAAAAGCCAAAATCAGCCGGGATGTCTCCAGCGGTGCTGCTGGATTTTCAAACAGCGACAAGAAGCAGCTCTTAATCCCCATCTTGGGGAGGCGTTCTGCCAGGACATTTGCCAATTCCTCGATGTAAAATGTCATGATCATCGCCTGGCCAAACTCTCGCAGCATTCCCGCCTGTCGTTCAGCCTGGAGCTGTCGTTGGGCCTGTTCGCGCTGTGCGACTTCGCTGATTAATACTCTGGCTTGCCCAAACAAATTTTCAGCGCGCAGGTGCTGTTGTATGTCTAGCTGCGGCAGCAGTTCTTGCCGCAGAATCGAGATGACTGACTGCCAGGGGTTTAGGTCATTGCCTTCTTGCGCCGCCTGATACAGCCAGCCAGCCAGCGCAGCGAGAAAGCCTTCCTGCCCGGGGGCGGCAGCCATGCTTTCCAGGAAAACATCGATCAACTGCCTGGCCCACGTGCTGCTTTTTCCCCAATCTTGCGCAGCACTTTCCATCTTGGCTACGAGTATTTCTTGCGCCCGGTCGGCTTGCTTCTCGGCGTCAATCCAGCCTGCCTGTGTGACCTGTTCAGAGGGACAGCCGCAGGACTGCCTGACCACCATGCGCGAGTGCAGCAGGGTTCGCTGAGGGATGAACTTCCCCTCGATCCGCGCCAGCAAGCTTTCTACAGCCCGTATGCCTTGGTCATAAAACCGCAGTGCGACCGAAGTCAGCGGGGGCGTAAACAGGCGTCCTTCTCTCGAATCATTAAATCCAACCAGGGCAGCATCGCGTGGAATTTGGTATCCTCTGGCATAGAGCGAGCGCGCCGCGTCCAGCGCCAGCAGGTCACTGACGGCCACAATTCCTTCAAAATCCACCCCTGGGCGCAAGCTGCGTTCATCCAGTAAGATTCTCACTGCTTCCGTGCCCGCATCCCAATTGAGCGGTGGCGTAATCAGGTTTTCATCGATTGGAATCTCATACTCCGCCAGCACCTCTCGATAAGCCTGGTAGCGTTCCTGAGCCAGGTAATGACCTTCAGGGCCGCGCAAGAAGGCTAGTCGTTTGAAGCCGTGTTTCTCGATCAGGTGAATGACGGCGGAGCGCATCCCATTATAATTCTCCAGCGCCAGAACAGGATACCCTTCCATCTGTGCCAGGCTCAATAGTGGAATCGGCTGGTAGCGCTGGTGGAACTGGATCACCTCATGGCTGCTCATTGAGCCGCCAATACTGGAAGACCAGCTAATCAGTCCGTCCAGCCGGTCTGCATCGACCAGGTCATAAGCAATATTCCGTTGGTATTCGTAGTTGTTGGAGTGATTCAGGATCCCACCGATAAAGCAAAACAGATTGATATCCAGCTTCTCGGCAGCATCTGCCACGCCGGGCCATAATATCTTCCCGGCGCCCATGTGAATATTGGCAGTCAGTAAACCAATGGTTGATCGTTTTGGCAGTGGATTGGATAAAGTAACTTGATCTTGCGGCTCCATAAAGGGATTAATCACGCTTACCTCTGATCTTCTACCAGTTTAAACTTGTTGGGTGGCAGGCTGCATTGATTTTTAGCACATACTATGTCTCTTCCGATAAGTCCAAACGCTGGTATGCCTCTTGCAATCCCAACAGATCCATGGTCGATTGTCCTGCCCGGATTTTACGGATAATCTCAGCCTCGGCTGCTTCTTTTGCCTGGGCTGCCTCCAATACCTTCTGCGCTTCTGCTCGTGGCACGACAACCACGCCATCATTATCGCCGACGATGATGTCGCCTGGGTGGATAATGACCCCTTCAAAGCTGACTGGGTGATTAATTTTGCCTGGCACGCTTTTCGTTGTCCCTTTAATCGAAACACCAGCGCAAAACACTGGAAAACCCAGTTGACGGATTTGAACAGTATCACGCACGCCGCCGTTGGTCACCAGACCGGTAATGCCTTTCTCCATGGCTGCTACTGTGATAATTTCGCCCCACATTCCCGCTTCGATAAAGCCGTCATTTTCGACCACCAGCAGGTCGCCGGGCTGCGCCAAAGACACCGCTTTGTGCAGCATCAGATTGTCTCCAGGGCGCGCCTTTACCGTCATAGCGCTCCCACACAAAGTCATCTCAGGCCAGATCGGTTTGATCGTATGCGGAAATGCGCCGCGTTTTCCCATCACTTCGTGCAGTGTCGCCGATTGAATCTTTCCAAGCGCTTCTATCAGTGCCTTATCGGTGCGAGAAACGGTTTTAATCACATCATCCATCGTGGTTTGTTGTGCTTCCTTGTGAGAGGGAATGTGCATGAGAAAGTATCACATTGATTATAGCTTAGCTTATGTCGACCGGCGCACGTCCACGCCCCGATTTAATGCAACTCTAATGCCGCCCTTGCGATTTTCATAAATTCGTAGGAACAACACGCCAGAAAGGATCAGCACGCCGCCTGCGGCTTGCAGTCCTGTCAGACGTTCGCCCAGCAAAAAGTAGGCTGTCACAGCCGTAAAGGCCGGCTCAAGCGTAACGATCAGGTTTGCCGCACTGGAAGGCAGATAGCTCAGGCTGACATTATAAAGGCCAAACCCCAGCACTGTCGGTCCAGCTGCCAGCAGGAACAACACCAGCCAGGCGGCAAAAGCATTGCCAAGCCACAGCAGCTCCTCTGTTTGGGCGGCTTTCCCTGGCAAGTTCGCCAGCGGAATCAGATTGATGATTAGCAGGAACAGCCCCGCAAAACCAAACGTGTATAGCAAAGTAGTCCAGGGGTTCAGGCCGCGCTGAGAAGCGGATCTTCCCATCAGGCTGTAAGCTGCGTAACCTAACCCAGAAAAAACGCCAGTTAGGATTCCCCCCACATTTGATTCCCATGCAGTCGCATCGAACGCGCCCGACACCAGCACGCATCCCGCCAGGCTAAAAATCACCGCCACAATCTTTACCCATCCCAGCCCTTCTTTCAGCAGCCACCATCCCAGCAGCGCTGTGAAAGCTGCGGAAGAATATACCAGCACAGTTGCCACCGCGGCCCCATTCAAGGCGACCGAGAGTGTCCATAGTGCGTTGAAGAAAGCCAGCACCAGCCCGTACGCCACCAGATAAGGCAGATGGTGTCCTGGTACGCGGATCAGGTTGGATTTTCGAATACCGAATACCCCCAGCAGGGTCAATATAACAAACACATCTCGCCAGAAGGCCAGTACCAGGGCTGGAACCTGATAGGTTACTGTTAGATGCCGGATAAAGATGGCTGTCGTTGACAAAATCGCTGCACTAAGCAGGGCGATTAGATAACCTCTTGTGAGGTTTGAAGAAGAAGATTGCATGTGGCCTCAGCGCGGGTAAAACAGTAATGCTACTGCTGAAAGGATGAGAAATGGCGCGTAAGGAATGGCGACAAAAGCCTGATACCGTCGTGAAACGAGCATATAACCCAACACCATCAGGCTGCCCAATCCGCCCAGCAAGATCGCTCCCATCAGTCCCGCCGCGATTCCGGGCCAGCCCAGGATCAACCCCAGGATTCCACTCAAATTCACGTCTCCAAAGCCTAACGCCACTTCGTCCAGTTCTTCCCCGCGCAATCTCGCTATCCATTGGGCGAACACTCCCCCAAACCAATATAGGGCCAGCATAATGCTAAACCCGGCGGCTCCGCCTGACAGCGTGCTCCACCAGCCGTGCCGCCACAGTCCCAGGGCTGCGCCTAATACAATCCCAAATAGGCTGACTGGGTGCAGAATCAACCGGTGTTCAATATCGATCACCGCCACCACACCAAAGTAAGTCATCAATACCAGGCCTGCCCCAAACCCCAGGTGCTGCTCGGGCAAAAGCCATAATCCAAAGGTCACCAGGATAGCTCCGAACTGCACCAGCCAGGTTCGTATGGGTCGCTGCTTACCGCACGTTGGGCAGCCTTGTAGCCGTAAATAGAAAGACCATTGCTGAGATGCTCCGCAGGCTGGACAGGTGGGCTGGCTGAAGGTGCGCGTTTGGGGCAGCACATCTGCCAGGTAATTTACACAGTAACCAGTTATCCATCCCAATAATGCGAGACCGGCTGCGATGAATCCATTCATACAGAAATATTCCTTTATAAGATTGAACGGAAGAAGATCATTTTTGAAGTATAACCGAGATTACAATCTCAACCTGGTGCTGCCGTAAGTTGTTTGTGAATTGTTAAATCTTCTTTCTCCTTGATATTTGTTCTACTTTGCGGTAAAACATTTTGGAACACTTCATATATAAGATTGAACGGAAGAAGATCATTTTTGAAGTATAACCGAGATTACAATCTCAACCTGGTGCTGCCGTAAGTTGTTTGTGAATTGTTAATCTTCTTTCTCCTTGATATTTGTTCTACTTTGCGGTAAAACATTTTGGAACACTTCATATATTTTGGTAATTGCTTTCTGGTACTTTGATCAGGCTGAACCCATGACCCTTGCCTCTACAAGTTACGCGCGTATGCCCGGTTCGTTGAGCCACTTGCTCGACCTCTGGTCTCGAGAGCCAAATGTTGCCGCAAATATTGTTGCCTGGCACACCGACCCTGCGCGTTCTGCTCGCACTACAATTTTTCCTGACACGTTGCATGACCTGTTGGCTGCCTATTTGCATCGTCAAGGTATTCACCAGCTCTATCAGCATCAACAGGATAGCTGGGAGCAGATTCACAATGGGCGGAACGTTGTGGTGGTTACCGGTACTGCCAGTGGCAAGACCCTTTGTTACAACCTCCCTGTTGTCGATACCCTTTTGCGCGATCCTTCTGCCCGCGCCCTCTACCTTTTCCCAACCAAAGCGCTTGCCCAGGATCAGTTCCAGGGTCTTTCGGGGATTGCTCGTTTTATAATGGGTCAAGAGATCGACATGGAAGATGATTTAACCCGCTCCAGGCGCATCAGCTTACAAACCACAGGCCCTCTAGCAGTTGGCATCTATGATGGTGACACGCCCATGAATGAGCGCCAGACCATTCGCAGCAAGGCGCGTTTGGTGCTTAGCAATCCTGATATGCTGCATACGGGTATTCTGCCCCATCACACCCTCTGGGCTGAATTCTTCCGTAGTTTACGCTACGTGATCATTGATGAGATTCATGTTTATCGTGGTGTTTTTGGCTCGCATGTTGCCAATCTGATGCGCCGCTTGCAGCGGGTAGCTCACTTTTACGGCGCTTACCCGCAGTTTATTCTTACCTCTGCGACCATTGCCAATCCAGATCAGCTTGCCAGCAGGCTTATTGAACAGCCGGTTGAGGTGGTTGATCAAGATGGCTCTCCCCGCGGGCAGCGGCACTTTTTGCTTTATAACCCGCCTATCATCAATCCCGATCTCGGCTTGCGGGCCAGCGCCACCTCAGAAAGTATTCATCTGACAAGCGATTTATTGGATCAGGATATTCAGTCGCTGTTATTCTGCCGTGCGCGCCGTACAGTTGAGTTAATGCTGGTTCGTCTTCAGCAGGAGCGCGGGCAAGGGGAGAATGGCGCCCTGCGCAGTTACCGGAGTGGCTATCTTCCTCGGGAGCGTCGCTTGATTGAACGCGATTTGCGCGAAGGACAGGCCCGGGCTGTAGTGGCTACCAACGCGCTGGAGTTGGGCATCGACATTGGTGGTATGGATGCTGTTTTGTTGGTGGGGTATCCTGGCACGATTGCTTCCACTCGCCAGCAAGCTGGTCGAGCTGGTCGTAAACAGGGCACATCTCTGGCTGTTCTGGTTGCTTCTGCTGCGCCCCTCGATCAGTTCCTGATGCAGCATCCCGAATATATCTTTGAGCGTTCGCCCGAGCAGGCCCTGATTAACCCAGATAACTTGCTTATCTTGCTGCAGCATCTTCGCTGCGCGGCTTTCGAACTGCCCTTTCGCGCAGTGGAGGGCTTTGGTAGTGCGCCTCAAGAGATGCTGGCTTCCATCCTCCAGCTTCTATCCGAATCCGGAGAACTGCACGCTTCTGGCGCAAATTATTATTGGATGGCAGATCGTTACCCGGCGGATACGGTTTCACTGCGCAGTTCTTCACCTCATCAGATCATCTTACAATCCATGACGCCGGAGGGTGTACGGGTCATCGGTGAAGTGGACTATGAAAGCGCGCTGTGGATGGTCCATCCCCAGGCCATTTATCTCCATGCTGGCCAAATGTATGAGGTACAGGATCTGGATTTACAGAGCAGTGTCGCTCATCTTCGCCAGGTGGAGGTGGATTACTACACGGACCCGCGCCGCCAAGTGGATATTCAGAAGCTCTCGGTTTTCCAGGAAGCCATTGTGGAGGGAGGCGAAATCCGCCTGGGTGAAATTATGGTGACCACGCAAGTAACTGGTTTTCGGCGTTTGCGCTGGTTCACCAATGAGAATCTAGGAGAAGGCCCTCTGGATTTGCCTGCAACTCAACTGCGTACGACCGGTTATTGGGTGTCACCCAATGCTGAGACAGTTGAGCGCTTGCGTGACGTAGGCTTATGGCAAAATGATCCGAATGACTATGGTCCTAACTGGCAGCTTCAGCGCCGCCAGGCATTGGAGCGTGATCGCCGTACTTGTCAGGTTTGTGGTTTGGTGGAGCAAGGCCGGCCTTTTCATGTTCATCACAAGGTGCCATTTCGCGCTTTCCCTTCCTTCTACCAGGCCAACCAGCTTGATAACCTCGTTACCCTTTGTCCTTCCTGTCATCAGCTTGCTGAGCTTTCTGTGAAAATGCGCTCCGGGTTGGCTGGTCTCAGTTATGTCTTACATAACCTTGCCCCACTTTTCATCATGTGTGATGTCAGTGACCTGGGCAGTCATTCCGATCCTCTCTCGCCTTTGGCCGATAAGCAGCCGGTGGTGGTCCTTTATGATCTGGTGCCTGCTGGGATTGGTCTTAGTGAAGCGATTTATGATCTCCACGCTGAGTTAATGGGGCGCGCTCGCGAATTGGTCTCCGCCTGTCCCTGTCAGAGCGGCTGTCCCTCCTGTGTTGGCCCTTCCCTATTGGAAGGCATGGGAGGCAAAGAAGAAACCCTTGCGCTGTTGGATATTTTATGCGGTGATTCCCAGGAGAGGGGCCAGCCATGACATCTGATTCCGAATCCCTCTTTGACAAACTAAAATCGATGGGTGTTCAGTTAGGCGCTGGGTACATCTCTCAGCCGACCCCGCCGGTTAAAAAGGAACATCATCGTGGGTATCCGATAGAAGAAGTCGTCAAGGGATTTGACTTCACGACAATGTACGGTCCGGCTTTTGTCATAGAGGAACAGTACTTACCAGACTATCAGCATGGCGGCATCTCGCTTTGTTTCGACTGTTCTCTGGATATTCTTTCTAGCTGGGGGAACACCGCTCACCTGACGGATCCTTCCCTTCGGAATGTCGTTTTTCTGGATACCGAAACATCAGGGCTGGCTGGCGGTACAGGAACTTATGCTTTTCAAATTGGGATTGGTTACCGGAATGAAGAGGGGTTCCACCTCGTTCAGTTTTTCATGCGTGATCCTTCTCAAGAAACTGCTCTTCTGGCAGCGCTTCACCAGTGGCTTCAGCCATTTGATGTGGTAGTGACGTTCAACGGGAGAACCTTTGATATTCCCCTGTTGAATACTCGCTACGTCCTTAACGGCCTTTCGTCTCCTTTTGGGTCCATCGATCATCTTGATCTGCTTCCCCTGGCTCGTAAGCTCTGGCGTGACAGTCTTCCTTCGCGCGCTTTAGGAGAATTAGAGAAGGAAATTGTCCATTTTTACCGTACCGGTGAGGAGGTGCCTGGGTGGTTGGTTCCACAGCTTTATTTTGATTATCTGCGTACAGAAGATGCGCGTCCTTTAGGCGGGGTCTTTTACCATAATGCCATGGATATCCTCTCGCTGGCCTCGCTCTTTAACCATATGTCCTTGTTGTTAGAAAATCCCGCCAATCATGCCCGTCACTTTGGTCTGGATCTGGCGGCGATTGCTCGTCTCTATGAAGAAATGGGCTGGCTTGAGCGTGCGGCTTCTTTGTATGAAGCCAGCATTGAGAAGAGAGATATGCCCGACTCCTTTTTCTTCAAGACGATTGAGCGCTATGCCTTAATGCGCCGCAGACAGGGGGATTGGGAAAAGTCGGTTCAACTCTGGCAGGTTGCCGCGGAACATGGCTACTGGTCCGCCTGTGTGGAGCTGGCAAAGTTCCATGAACATCGCGATCGTGATTACAACCGGGCGCTCTACTGGTCGCAGCGCGCGGTGGAATTGCTGGATGGCTTTTTTACCTTTGAGTCCACTCGTCGTGCGGAAGAAAAAGAACTTCGCCAGCGCATCACACGCATTCTTCGAAAACTGGATCGCTCCAGCGCTTAACTTTCAGTACTTTTTGCACTTTTTACCAGCTTTCCCATGCACTCCTATAATCTTATACTCTTCCAAGCCACCCTGCCCCAGTCAATGAGTAGGGCGTCTTTCGATGAGAAGTACATTCGCCCGTCTCCTTGTTTGTTGTAAAGCAGGTTTTTTTTGGCAGGATTACCAGGTTTGAGAGTGGAATTAGGGAAATGACTACGCGAATTAAAAAAATCACGCTGTTTTCATGATAAAATGGAGTATACGCGTCTAGTATAATGTGCGCGTTTTCAAGAAACGTGAGTGCTGTAGGATAGATAGAGGAGGGATGATAGATGCAGGTGAATGAAACGCCGCTCGAAGAGCTAAAACGGATGGTGATTGCGCAAAAGACTGCCCTTCTGCCGCCTGACGCTTCGTTGTCTGAACTGCGTGGATTGCACGATGTCTTGGCTGAGTATGATCAGCTCGTTTCGCAAGTGGTCATTCAAGTCATCCAAAACCTGCCGGTCACACTCCCTGAAGATCGCCTGCAAACGATGCGAGCCGATCTGAACCGCCGTTTTGCTTCTCAGAACTTGTCGAACAACCGTGAAGTCGCCAACTATCAAAAGTACAAGAACCGCCTGGATAAGATGTTTGAACTGGCTGCTGAGGTAGTACAGCAAAGACAATAGCCCGGAGGATGAAATCAATCATGCCCGAAACGCCAGGTTCCACCCGAAAACAATCGGACGACAAATCCCATCGTAGTAATAAACATCAAAACGCCAATGAGTACGTTCCTGTATATACCGCCTATGGTCAGCTTGCTGGGGAAATGATCAAGTTGCTGCTAGAATCTATGGAGATTCCCGCCATCCTTTCACAAGAATCAGCCGGGGCAGTCTATGGCTTAACCGTAGGGCCGCTGGGTGAAGTGAAAGTACTGGTACCCGGCAGCCGGGTTTCAGAAGCGCAAGAAATTCTTCAAGCGATGGAAGAGGGTAAACTCGAAACCCATTTTCCGCTGGATGAAGAAGAACAACGGTTGAAGAAAAAAGGCAACAAGCAGGATCCACACGACCCATTTACTAAACCAGGTTAAAGCCGGGACAACTGCGTCTCAATCACCGCCTGATACTGTGCCAGCAGTCTCAAGGTAATCGGTCCAGGTTTTCTATATCTGACGGCTCGTCCATCAATTTCGGTAACGGGCAGTACGGCGCGACTGGCGCTGGTGATAAAGGCCTCGTCGATCTTCTCCAGTGCATCATAGGAAACCCCTTCCAGCACCAACGGAATTGCCAAATCTCAAATCACGTCGATCACAATGGTTCGAGTAATACCCGATAATACTCCTTGTTCAGCGGTCCAAACCGTTCCGTCACGTACCACAAAGAAGTTACTGCTCAAACCTTCTAACATATGCCCATCTTCGCCAATCATAACAGCCTCATTCACGCCTTCTGGCAGTGTTTCGCGCACCTTCTCAGCAGTTTCGATGAACGAGGTCACCTTAGCCTTCGGATTGTGCCGTTGCATTTGCCGGGTAACTACCCGCACGCCTTGATGATATGCTTCTGATGGTGGAACATGCAGGCTATCCACCAAAAAATAAAATGCGCCAACCGCATTTACCAGGTCTAATATCACCCGCACGCGTTTTTCTTCTGCTGGATAGGCTTCAACTACCGTCCCCAGCGCTGCCCGAACTCGTTCCTGGTCAATGCGCAGCGACTTCCCTGCCAGGCGAGCCGTTTCTTCCAGACGGTCAAAGTGGTCCTGTAAACGCAGTACCTGCTTTTGATGAAATGTCCGAAAGGTGGTATAACCACCCGAAGGAAGCTGCCGTGTTCCGTCATCTAGTGAGGAAGCCTGTAAAGCGAGCCGTTCCAGTCCGCTGTCCTCTTTTTCCGCGCCCAGCTTCCAAACCGCAACTTCAGTACCCATATTGATCATCCTTTATTGATTTTCGAAATAACGATTATACTCAGCATTGTTACTTTTCTGTGTTTCTGTTACAAAATGGGTTCATCTGACAAGCTTTCCGGAAAGGGATTTGCCATGCAAAATTCATCGTTCCCAGTACCTGACGCAGTTAAATTATCATCGCGACTGAACAGGAAACTATTCTGGGGAATATTTGTACTCTTTCAAATCCTTCTGATCGGCATCGCTTTTCTGGCGGGTTACTTAATCCATGACTGGCTGCCTTCTCAGCAAGCAGATGACTTTCCAGTGCTAAATCGTGCCTATAAAGTCTTGTCCGACAATGCCTACAATTCCTTACCTGATTCCCGTGCCCTTCAATATGGCATGATCCGTGGAATGCTGCAAGCCTTTAACGACCCTTACACCTCTTTTCTTGAACCACCGCAGCAAGAGTTACAAAGTAACCAACTAGAGGGCCATTTTGGTGGGATTGGGGTGCGTATTGAACGGGATGCTGAAAACCTGGTTTATCTTTATCCGCTGCCCAACTCAGCCGCGGCCGAGGCGGGCATTCAGGAAGGTGATCGTCTCCTCGCGATTGATATGCTAATCGTTGCGCCCGCTACGCCCATCGACACCATCCAGGCTGCCATCCGTGGCCCAGTTGGTGAAGCAGTCAAGATAACCGTAGGTCGCCAGCCAGATTTTACCCCTATTCTCCTGACCGTAAAACGCGGCGATGTTCCTTTGCCGTCCGTCACATTCAACCTTGCGCCCGACTATCCCACCGTCGGCCTTGTTCAGATTAATGTGATTGCTGATACCACGCCAGACGAGGTCGATAAAGCCATTATCGATCTTGAGCAGCGCGGCGCCACGCACTTTGTCCTCGATGTACGCAACAACGGTGGCGGTTTAGTCGATGCTGGCGTCAATACCGCCCGGCTTTTCCTCAACCAAGGAGAGGTCATTCAGGAACAGTACCGCGACCAGCCGGTAAAAACGTATTCAGTTGAAAAACCTGGATCATTTTCAAGTTTACCCATTGTAATCCTGGTCAATAAAGGCACAGCCTCTGCCGCTGAAATCTTCGCTGGCGCCCTTCAGGGTCAAAAGCGCGCATTACTGGTAGGCAGTCCTACATATGGCAAAGACAGCATCCAGCTCGTGTTTGACCTGGGCGACGGTTCCAGCCTGCATGTCACCGCAGCGCGCTGGTGGGTTCCTAATCACCGTGATGAAATTAGAGGGATGGGCCTCCAACCAGATGTTTTGGCATCCGAAGACGATCTAACCAGCCAACCACTGCAAAAAGCCATCGAAATCTTATTGAAACAATAAAACAATGAAACAATCTTCTCAACTTTCCATCTCCCCAGAACTGGTTCAAGCTTTGCGGTCGGCCCATTCCATTACCGTCCTAACGGGAGCAGGCATCTCCGCGGAAAGCGGCATTCCCACCTTCCGCAACTCGCAAACCGGCCTCTGGGCTCAATACAATCCGCATCAACTCGCCACGCCGCAGGCCTTTCAAGAAAACCCGAATCTGGTTTTAGATTGGTATCGCTGGCGGCACAACCTGGTGGATCAGTCCACGCCAAACCCTGGTCACCTCGCGCTCGCCGAAATGGAAAAACAGGTGGACCGCTTTACTTTGATCACGCAAAACGTGGACGGACTGCATCTCATGGCCGGCTCTCATAACGTTATTGAGCTGCATGGCAACATTCACCGGCTGCGTTGTTCGCAGGGAGAAAGCGTGTTTAGCGATTGGACAGAGGAAACAATTCCACACTGCCCAAACTGTGGCGCTATCCTGCGCCCAGATATCGTTTGGTTTGGTGAAAGCTTACCTGTTCAGGCCTTTCAAGCTGCGCTGAACGCTGCAAAAAACTGCGATGTCTTTTTCTCGGTTGGAACTTCAGGTGTAGTAGAGCCGGCTGCTTCTTTACCCTATGAGGCTTTGCGTGCAGGGGCAGTTGTCGTCGAAATCAATCCCAATCCAACGCCATTGACCGTCCACGCGCGTTATTACTTCCCCTACCCTGCCGGGCAAGTCCTGCCTATTCTGATGGCTCTTGTTTGGAATGAATAAGTGGGTAAAGATGCTGATATTGAAACAAGCATATACCTAATTGGCTATGCGCAAATTAATGATCTGGCGGTCCTGATGGTGATTGGCGCCGGTAATCCTCTGGCGTATCCAGATCCATCAAAATGCTATCCGTGCCTACATTGACATAGTGAATCTCTGCCTTGTGCCTGTTGAGAAAGTCTCGCATGGTCAGCGGGGCCTGATACGCCAGCAGTTCCTCCCACAACTCCCGCCCTACCAACCAGGGATGACCTCGCCGCATCTGGTAGCTAGGCACTACCAGCCGGGCAGCACTTTCCTGATAGGCATCCATTACCTGCCGCACCACTTCAACCCGCATTTGAGGCTGGTCCCCTAACGCCAGCAAGAAGGCGTCCCATTCAGGATTCGCCTCTCGGAGGCCCACCTGCAGCGAGGCCAGCATTTCACCGTTATCATACCTGGGGTTGTAAGCGATCTTCACTGCTTGCCCGGCAAGCGCCTTCTCCACCGCATCATGTGCTCCGCCAGTTACCACCACCAAATCCGCAGCACCAGCGAATTGCAGCGTCTTCACCACCTGCTCAACCACCGTTCCATCTCCCCAGGGCAGCACCATTTTCGGCTGCCCCATCCGGCGCGATAACCCGGCGGCCAGCACAATGGCTCCAATTTGCTTCATTCTGCCTCCATTCCCCGCAGTCGCTCCAGATCTTCTGGTGTATCCACATCCGTTAACAGACGTTCATCCTGCAAGTCTATCCATTCAGGCTCCAGTGTTCGGATGATCGCCCTCCCCCCCACATCTCCTTTCAGACCCTCAAACGCCTCAAAGGTTTCCCGGTCAAACAGCACTGGGTTCGCCCGCTGCCCATTGACGCGCGGCACGATAACCGGCGCTAACGTCTCACAGTGCCGCTTCACTAGCGCTCGAAGCAAACCCGCATTTACAAAGGGTTGGTCCACCAACAAAAAGACAGCCGCGCCTGGCTCCTGGCGCAGGTTTTGCCGGCGCGCAAACCGCAGTCCTGCCTTGACCGAGGTACTTTGTCCCTCTGCCCAATCATCATTTTCCACAAAGGTCACCGGTAAACCCTCCAGCGCCTTTCGGATCGGTTCGCGTACCGCCCCCAACACCACCACCACTTGCCGCAGTCCCGCTGACAGGGCCGCTTCCGCCGCATACCGTATCAGCGCCTTCCCATGCCACTCCAGCAGGGCTTTCGGCTGTCCCAGGCGCCGTGACTCGCCTCCAGCCAGTAGAATACCCACCACCGGCTCATACACGCCCAGAACACCTGTATGAAGCGCGAGTGAAGTTCGAGTCTCACCTGAGGAAGCCTGGGGAAGAAGGTTCGCCACAATCACTGTGTCATACTCCCCTAAAATATTCCTGGCAATCTGGTTGGCTGCGTGCAGTCGCCCTTCCCCTACCACCTGATTGAGCAGCGCAGTCCGCCGCGCCCCATTCGGGATTTCCTTTAAGCCCCCCTGTGCGTGGGTCAATACCCGCGCGAGGGCAGCCTCGTCAATCATCTCCCCCATTTCAAGCCCGCTCAGTTCAGCAAATCGCTCTGGACGATGGACTGCGTCTGCGCTCAAAGGCTGACCGATACCTGCCATACCAGCCACCACCACTACGTCTCGTACCCAGCCTGGGACCGCTGGTTCATGAGCAGCAGGCGCTTTGAGGGGCCGCTGGCGCGATCCATCCGCCTCAACCAGCACCGCACATGCCAACCTTTCCGCCAACTGGTAAACAGCCTCCAGACTGGCGGCATCCAACCCACTGGCACGCTCATCCTTCTCGATTGGCCCGGTGAGTACAGTCACACCGTTTCCCTGCACATCCTCCAATTCGACATCTGCCGGGCTTAGCACACGAATATGCCGGTCAGCCCACCCTAGCTGCCACTGGCCCAGGTGCGTACTCGCCGTAACAAGCACAGGAGGATTCAGTTCACGCGCCAGTTGAAATACGGCCGTGGTCTTTCCCCCTGCGCCCACAAACGCTGTTCGGCTGGCCTGGCTCGCTCGTAGTGCGCGCTGTAGGCTCAAACCATTCTCATTGGTCATTCTGATCCAGCGTAAAGGGCTTCTCTCATCGGCTCACTCGCCAAAATCGCTTCCAGCACCCCACCCCCTACAGACAGCGCCTTGTCCGACACCAACCAGCACAGGCGAGCATCTCCCCGCGGGTCAACATCCCCCACCTTCTCGCCTGCCCGCACGCCCAGGCCATCCTCTACCAACCCGCGCAGAACGCCAGCAAAGGGCGCATAAATCGGCACACTGGCAATGCGGGCGACCACCTCACCTTCACGCAGTTGAGCGCCAATCCCGGCGACTGCTTCTAACCGGCCGTCTACCGGCGCACGCAGCACGCGTTCAGCCCGGTAACCAGCTACACGTTCAGGAATACCGGTATCCGCCTCTGCCGGGCCCTCCCAAATGACCCGCCCAAGAAAAGGCCCCCGGTTCGTCTCTACCACAGCATGGCAGTCTACACCGGCAGTGAAACCCGGACCCAGACCAATTACCAGAGGAGCAGCGTCCATATGCAGTTCCGGCGGGTGTTTGCGCATGCGGCCATCGACCAGCACATGCGGATGAAAACTGAGCAATGCTTCTCCAGCTGGATCGACCATCACGGGCAGCACACGTTCAAGAAGCGCCTTCTTCGCCGAACCGATATCCGCCACGCGCCGGGCCAGCACTTCTTCAACCCGTATTTCGTCGCTATAAACTGCCTGCGCAAAGGAAACATAACGCCGCACGGCCAGTGGGCGCGCCAGTTCGGTCACCAGCACCTGCCAACCTGCCCGGTGCAGCCGCAGTGCAACCCCACTGGCTAAATCGCCCCCTCCTCTTACCAGGATTCGCAGCGTCATACCCACCTATCCTATCGATAAAAAAGAAGGCCTTTTGCAACGCTTGAAAGCGGCGAAAGGCCTTCCTGATTACGCTTCGTCCGATAAAGGATTGCCAGGGTTCAGTCCGGCCAGCACCCGCTCAGGCGTCATTGGAAACTCATTAAGCCAAACGCCTGTGGCATTATGAACAGCTGATGTAATGGCAGGCACGAGCGGCAGATAAGGCATTTCGCCCATTCCACGCGCCCCATAGGGGCCAATCGGATCGGGGTATTCCAAGATAAGCGACTCGACCTTTTCGGGAATATCCAACACTGTCGGAATTAGATAAGTGGAAAGCCCTTTGGTCAGCACGTAGCCATCCTTCTGGACAAAATTCTCCAGCAGCGCATAACCAGCCGCCTGAACCACTGCCCCTTCAATCTGCCCTTGCACCTGCTGTGGATTGACTGCCTTACCAACGTCATCCGCACAGATGACGTTCACCAGGCGCACCTGCCCAGTATCCGTATCGACTTCAACCTCCACTGCTTCAGCGACATAGCCATAGGCAAAATTCGGTTCGGATTTTCCGGTTTGGGGATCATAAGGGGTAGTCGCCGGCGGGCGATACTGATACGTTGCTACTGCCGGGCGCTCTTCGCCACGCCACTTTTTGAGCGCCTGTTCAGCAGCCCCTCGAATAGCGTTACCAGCCATAAAAGTCATGCGTGAGGCTGATGCACTGCCCGAAGACTGTGTGTTGGCTGTATCCGACATCACTAATTGAATCCGTTCTAAGGGAAGCGCGAGTGCCTCCGCTGCGACCTGAGCAAAGATGGTATGCGCTCCCTGACCGCAGTCCGCGCCAGCGTGGTACAGCACTGCCGACTCGATTTCTGCGCCGCCCTTCAATTCGATCGTCGCCCAACACTGTTCAGGAGCGCCAAAAGAAAAGCCCACATTCTTGAAAGAGCAGGCAAAACCCAAACCGCGCTTTAGATAAGGCTTACCTGGTACTTCAGCCTTTACTTCACCCGAGAAGTGCCATCCCTGTTCACTATTCTGCCACCCGGCAGACAAGGCGCACTGTTCAACCACTTTCTTGATGCTCACACCTTTTGGAAGCGGGGTTCCTACAGACAGGAGATCACCCTCATCCAGCAAGTTTCGCATCCGGATTTCAACGGGATCCAAACCTAATTCTTCTGCCAATTTCGTTATCTGACATTCAGCAGCAAAGGCGCCCTGCGGGCCGCCAAAGCCTCTAAAAGCGCCGTTCGGAACATTGTTCGTGTACACCGCATACGAGTCCACCTTCACATTTGGAATGGCATACGGCCCGGTACACATGAGGGTAGCATTCCCGAGCACTTTGTTCGAAGTGTAAACGTATGCGCCGCCATCTTCGACCAACTCCACTTCCGCAGCAATCACTTTCCCATCGCGTGTCGCTCCCCAGCGGGTATGGATCAGGTAAGGATGGCGCTTATGATGACCGATGATGGACTCTTCGCGGCTCCAAATAATCTTAATAGGGCGATCAATACCGCGCTGCGACAGCCGCAGCGTCGCCAGCGCCAATACAATCTGCACCGACATATCTTCGCGGCCCCCAAAGGCTCCGCCAATTGCAGGGTAGATGACCCGCACTTTCTCCAACGGCAGATCCAGAGAGTGAGCAATCTGCTCCTGATCTTCGTGGGTCCACTGACCGGCTACCGCCACCGTCACACGACCCTCTTCATCCATGTAGCTCACCCCGGCTTCCGGTTGTAAGAAAGCATGTTCTTGCACAGGTGTGTGATATGTACCTTCTACAATCACATCTGCTTGATCAAAGGCAGAGTGCACATCTCCTTTGCGAATCCGGAAATGCACAAAAACATTGCTGTCTATTTCTGGATGAAGCAGCACGGCGTCAGGCTGCATCGCCTGCACCGGATCGGTTAAAACGGGTAAATCCTCATACGTTACTTCAATCAGGTCGCGCGCCTGGGCAGCGATCTCTTCGCTGTCGGCTACTACCACTGCCACCTGGTCCCCCACGAAACGGACTCGATCAGCGTAAGGGACGCTCGAACCTGGCCCACACAGCACAGGCTGGTCTGATTCTGTTAATCCATATTCGTTTACGGGCACATCTTTGGCAGTAAAAACAGCCAAAACCCCTGCTAATGATTCCGCTTTTTCCGTACCAATCTTGCAAATCACCGCATGCGGACGATTCGCAAAAAGTATTTTCATATACGCCTGATTCGGAAAGTTAATGTCACCGGGGTATAACGTTTCACCGGTCACTTTCCCAACCGCATCTACGCGCTGGACCGATTGGCCCACATAGAACATATCTACCTCCTAAAACAGCTTTCCACACCTACATAAGCGCTTACTTAGCGCCTGCGCCTTGCCCTCTTGACGGGTGGAAGATCATAAGGTCCATACCGTGTTGAGCCAAAGGCACTATTAATCGAAAACGTTATGAACGAGAAAATAGCATAAAACACAAACAAAAAGGTCAACGTCAGCAGCCCCTTGATATAGATTAAAGGGTCGCCAAAATACAAAAAAGAGCCGGTCCGGGCCAACAGGTCAACGGGCATGGGCAGCCAGCCATTCTTACTGTTTTGTTCGATCAGAACCATCGCGGCTGAATACGACATGACCGGGATCAGGATCATAAACACAAACCCGACCCCACGCCAAACGGGATGGATTTCCGTTTCCCGACGGCTCGATCCTCTTTCTCCAGAGTAAGTAGTATTGTATTTGCCCATGCCATGACCTCTCTTAGGATGCCGATTCTTTTGCGGCCCGTTCTATTGCCTGGATAATCTTATAATACCCTGTGCATCGACATAAGTTCCCTGTAATCGCCTGACGAATTGCATCCTGGTTTGGGTTAGGACGTTCCTCCAGCAGTTTAACCGCCGACATAATAAAGCCTGGCGTACAGTAACCGCACTGCACCGCGCCCTCCTCAATAAAGGCCTGCTGTACCGGATGCAGATGACCATCTTGCGCCAAACCTTCCACGGTGATAATTTCAGCGCCATGCGCGCGTGGGGCTGGCACCAGGCAGCTCATCACCGCTACGCCATCTAAAAACACGGTACATGCGCCGCACTCGCCTTCCGCACAGCCCTCTTTCGATCCAATTAGCCCGGCATCCTCACGCAGCAGCCGCAGGAGCGTCTTATGCTGCCCGCCGTTTAATACATATTCCCGTCCATTAATGCGGGTCACAATGGGCTTTTGATCATCATGGACCTGCCCTTCAGTCAACTTACCACTGAAGTGGAGGTCGCCGCCCCAAAGCAGTACTGGATCTTCTGGAAAGCCCTCCCGCTCTGTACCCTGAGCAATCGACTGCAAAGCTCGCAGCACCGTTACACGCACCATGGAACTTCGATAAAGGGCGCTTCCACGCACATCACTAATTGGGCGCGCGGCCTCGCTTGCTAACCGGGCAGCCTGGCGCAAAACATCTTCATCAAGCGGCTTTCCGACCAGGTATGCTTCAACTTCCGCTGCATGGACGATGGTTGGCGCCACCGATCCCAAGGTAATGACGGCCTCTTGAACGACCTTGTTTTCTTCTTCACCTTCCAGCCGTAAAATCACAGCCGCATTTACCAAAGAGATGGCCTGCGCCCGTCGAAGCGCAAACTTGACAAAGGAACCGCGCTGGTTGGCTTCCATCGCCCGAAAGCGGATATCCACCAGCATCTCATCTGGCTCCATCACGGTCTTCCGCACACCCGTATAAAAATCCTTCAGCGCCACCCATCGCTCGCCGCGCAAGGAACGCAGCGCAACTTCAGCGCGCAGCGCCATTAAAGGCGTAATGGTATCATTCGCCGGAGAGGCTGTGATTAGATTACCCGCCACAGTACCCCGGTTACGGATTTGTGGGGAACCTACTTCCCAGGCCGCGCGTGCTAATGGGTAAGCCTGCTCGCGGATAATTTTTGAAGCCACACAGTCGTTATGCGTTACCAGCAGGCCTAAATGAATCCAACCATCCTCATCCCTGGTGATTTGATCCTGGTTCGGAATACGGGTTACATCTACCAGAGTCTCGATCCCTTTCCGCTGTCCGCGTTCCAGTTCAAGAATCAAATCGGTAGCGCCCGCCACCACGCGTGCCTTTGTGCCTCGCTGCCCTAAAACTTGCAGTACTTCATCGACGCTTGTCGCGCTGATGTAATCACGCCACATACAACCTCCTACTAGCAGCGGCGCTCGCGCCGCTGACCTGGTTTCGTCTGCCTTTTACTGGTCAAGACTGCATTCGTTGACCATTCCCCCCATTCCGCAGCATGATAATTTCGGCCATAATACTAACAGCAATTTCTTCAGGTGTCTCAGCGTTCAATTCTAATCCAATGGGTGAAACCACCCGGTTAATTTTTTCTTCTGGCACACCTGCTTCTTGCAAACTTTTTTGGGTTATCGCCCAGCGCCGCCGCGAACCAATCACACCGATATAGCCAGCCGTGGTATCCAAAAGAGGAGGTAGGCCTTCGACATCCACCTGCACACCGCGCGTCGTCATGACAATATACGTCTGCGGTGTGATCTTCATTTTCTTCGGCAGATCCTGCATTCTCACTGGATAGAACTGGTCGGCGTCCGGGTTGGCTTCTGGCGTACAAAACGCTTCCCGGTCGTCGGATACTGCCACCCGAAATCCCATCCACTTTGCTAGATGTGCTACCGCCTTCCCTACATGCCCACCACCAATTACCACAATGGTCGGCTTGGGTAACAAAGGCTCCACATATACCTCCACTGTGCCACCACATACCCCCGGGTCGCCTTCCTTCGGGTTGACCATATCATAACTCAACAAGCGCGCCTGTCCATCTTGTATGGCTCGCAGCGCCTCCTGCATCACACGCCCCTCAACCTCACCACCGCCCACCGTGCCAATAAACCGGCCATCCTCATACACTAACATTTTGCTGCCCTGATGACGCGGAGTTGAGCCACGGCTGCGGATAATGGTGCAAAGTGCGCCGCTTTCGCCCTGCTGTTCTAAATCAACAACTGCCTCATAAATGCTCATTCGCTATATCTCCAACAGGCTGAGAATGCCTGGCAAGAGCTGTTTCTTCCGCGAGACAACCCCCTCTGCCAGGCGGGTTCCATCCTGCTGGGGAGGATAGGGCAGTTCATCCAAAATGGGCGGTGCGCCATTCATCAAGATGCGGCTCGACCCACGCACTACATCTGTTACCATCAGCATGGTAAAGTCTAGTCCCTTCAACTCGCGCAGTTCTCTCAGCGCCTGATTTAGTAAAGCCAGATGCTCACTGACTTCATACAAGTCACTCACTTCTGCCTGAGCGATGGAGAACTGGCAGCCGCCAGCATTATAAATCTTCATGTCGCCGCTGACAACTTCACGCGGCGCGCGTGCTCCTAACCCCGCCCCGGCAGCCAGTACTTTCTGTCCAAAAGATTGGATCGTCTCATTATTCAGTACGCTGCCCCCCACAAATGCCCAGCGGGTCAATCGTTCAGCCGCCTGCCGGTCTCGCTCTGTGGTGGTAGGCGAAGTTAAAATCAGCGTATCTGAAAGCAAACCCGCCAGCAGCATCCCAGCCAGGGCAGGCGGAGCACTTAATCCTGCCGCTTCCGTGCGCTCAGAAACAAGCGTGCTGGTACTCCCGACAATATCCACCGTGAAACGAATGGGTACATGCGTAGAAGGATTCCCCAGACGGTGATGGTCCAGGATTTCCAATAACTCGGCTTCTTCCATCGAGCCAATCGCCTGCTGCGATTCGTTGTGATCTACCAGGATCAGCCGCAGGCGGGGTGGGTTGAGCAGGTCACGCTGGCGACAGACACCCACATACCTTCCTGATTCATCCACCACGAAAAACTCATCGCGATCTTCTCGCAGTAACCGGTTGAGAACATCTCGAATGCGGGTAGAGGATAAGTATTTAGATACCCGCACATCTGCCGCCTGCTGGCACGGCACTTCCAAAAGCGCGCCAATCTTGACTTCCTGGCTGCGCAGGTTGGGCCCTACCTTTTGGTTAAGAAAAGCGAATAAGCTTTCGCCTGTGATCAAACCGTAAGGGGTGCCATCTTCATTCAACAAAGGCGCAATCCCGCCTGTCCGGCTGGCAATGGCCCATGCCTCGCGCAGCGGGCGGTCAGGAGTGGTCGTATTTAGACGATGTACCACAAACTCAAAGCGCGGAGAAGCATCCGTCAGTAAGAAAGGTGGATCCATCTCCAAATGCCGCAGCACCCAGGCGGTCTGCTGATTAATCGCACCAGCCCGGGCAGCTACCGCATCTACGCCATCCCGCTCTCGCAGCAGCCAGGCATACCCCATCGCGGCTGCGATAGAGTCTGTATCCGGGTTGACATGACCGGTCACATAAATCGGCGAAATCTTATTCACCAAGGGTTTGCTATTCCTCTTTGACGGTCTCCATAGCTGCATCGCGGTGCTTACGCAGCGCTTCCCACACGCGCTCAGGCGTAGCGGGATTGACATAAACGTTGGCCCCACAGGCGTCAAAAATAGCATTCCCTACTGCTGGGGCAACGCCATCCATCGGGATCTCTGCTACCGCCTTCACCCCAAAGGGATGCGAAGGCTCATATGTCTCCACAAAAATAGTTTGCAGTTCAGGCATCTCATTGGCGCGGAAGATGTGATAGTCCACCAGATCGCGCTCACGCGCGCGGCCCTGGTCATCATACCGCATTTCTTCAGATACAGCGTACCCCAGCGCCTGGGTCATGCCGCCTTCCACCTGTCCAGAAGCTGTGATCGGGTTCACAATGACGCCAGAGTTTACAGCCATGACCAGGCGGTCCACCCGCACCTGACCAGTCTCAATGTCCACAGTCACCTCTGCAAACTGAGCCGCAAAGGGGGGTGGGGAGGAAGGGGACACATAAGAAGCCACTGCCATAATCTGCTCCTGGTCCTCATGATGGAGTGAGTCGTGCCCGACTTCTGACAGGCTGACAGAGCGTCCATTTGGAGCAACCGCCATTCGATTTTCCAGATGGATTTCATCTGGCGTTACCTTCGCGCCGTCCCCACCATCATTAATCATGCGCGCTGCTCTCAGGCAAATTCGTTCCGCCACCTGCTGGGCAGCCCGAACTACGGCAGTTCCCGAAATATAAGTGGTGCTGGAGGCATAGGCCCCCTTATCAAAGGGGGTGAAATCTGTGTCTGAAGAATAAACCAAAATATCTTCGATCGGCACACCTAAAACTTCCGCCGCCATCTGTGCAAGCACAGTATCCGAACCGGTCCCCAGGTCCGTCGCGCCAACTAGCAGGTTAAACGA
Source organism: uncultured Chloroflexia bacterium (assembly GCA_963791025.1). GTDB lineage: Bacteria > Chloroflexota > Anaerolineae > Anaerolineales > Anaerolineaceae > DSYU01. Next base: position 602,027 of record CAWBQF010000003.1, read on the forward strand.
ACCGTCGTCGTTCATCTTCAAGCTTGCGCCACCCATATCGAGATAAGGGATAGCCGTCCCCTGCATAACAGTAGCCACACCAATGCCACGGCGTAGATAAGGCTTCCCTTCCACCTGGTGCCAGGCAGGATTTCCAAACTTCTCATTCCAGCCAATCGCCGCCATAGCCTGGCGCACACACTCTTCCAGGCCTACCGTATTGATAATTTCGGGACGCGGCTCGCGCCCCTCACTCCAGGCAGTGCTAAATGGATGTAACTCGCCCGCCCGTACTGCATTCTTTAAGCGGAACGCAATCGGATCCAAATCCAACTCGCGCGCGATCCGCTCGATATGACGCTCTAACGGCCAAAAACCCTGCGGCACCCCGTACCCTCGATAGGCCCCAGAAGGCGGCGTGTTGGTATACACCACATCGGCATAAAAGCGGATATTCGGGGATTCCCGGTAAGGGCCATCCCCCACATAAAGCGCCATCGCTTTGTGCCCCGTATTGCCTGTCACGGTGAGCGCATGGCAGCCATATGCGCCTGTATCGCTCAGGGCGTACATTTCATTAGCAGTAATGGTGCCATCATTCTTCACACCAGTCTTCATATGCACCCGCATCGGATGCCGCGAACGCGCCGCGATAAATTCTTCTTCTCGGGTATATTCGTAACGTACAGGCCGGCCCGTTGCAATCGTCAGGTGAGCCGCCACATCTTCCATCAGGATTTCTTGCTTGCCGCCAAAGCCGCCGCCAATACGCGGCTTAATGACCCGGATGCGCTTGATAGGCAGATCCAGAATCGGTGCAAGAATCCGGCGGGCGTGGAAAGGCACCTGCGTGCTGGTACGGATCACCAGGCGATCGTCCGAGTCCCAATAGGTTACCGCTACATGCGGCTCGATATGAGCCTGCTGAACTTTAGGAACCTCATAATCGCCTTCTAAGATGTAGTCTGCCTCAGCAAAGCCTTGTTCCACATTCCCAATGTCAATGCGGATTTCTGCCGCCAGATTACGTTCAGGATGCGAATCGGCGAAATTCACATACTCCAGCTCGTCATGAATCACGGGAGCGTCCGGCTGCATGGCCTCTCGCGAATTTAAAATAGCGGGCAGAGGTTCGTACTCCACCTCAATCAACTTTAAAGCCTGTTCAGCCGTCGCTTCATCTTCTGCAGCGACAAAAGCGACCCGGTCGCCGACAAAACGCACTTTGCTATCTAAAGAGAAATCATCCAGCGGCCCAGGAATGGGATCAGACTGTCCAGCGGTAGAGTAGATGACGCGTGGAATATCCTGCCAGGTAAGCACAGCCGCTACCCCTGGAAGACTGCGTGCTTTGCTCGCGTCAATGTGTTTGATACGCGCGTGCGCCACCGGACTGTGCAGCACCTTAGCCACCAGCATACCGCGCAGCTCGATATCATCTGTAAAGGCAGGTTTCCCCTGTACCAGTTTGACAGCGTCCACCTTCCGTTCTGGCTTACCCACCGTAGATCGCTCGACTGTTTCAGGCGTGATCCACATCTCGGGCATCAGGCGCAGATTTTTCTGGACACGCGTTTCCTGTTCTGTCTGGACTGGCTCTTCACTCAGCCCCATGTTCCCTGAAGGCTCTGGTCCAGGATCGTTCTGCTGCAACCACTCTGCCGGAGCAGGCTGACCACCTGACTGAACGCTCCCTATGGGTGGAACATACTCTCCACGCATCTGAGCGGCGGCGCGAAGAACCGCCTGGACTGGTTTCAGATAACCGGTGCAGCGACACAAGACCCCCGAGAGGGCCTCGCGCACCGCTTCTTCACTGGGGTCTGGTTGGCGTTCGATCAGTTCTTGCGCAGCCAGAATCATAGCCGGGGTGCAGTAGCCGCACTGAATCGCGCCGCTATCGACAAAAGACTGCTGCAAAATACTCAGCCCGGCAGTTTTTTTCCAACCCTGTTCGGGATGCTGGCCTTCTGCTTCAATAGTCTCTAACCGGTGACCATCAGCCTGGGCAGCTAACATTGTGCATGAATTGACAGGCCGTCCGTCAAACAGCACCGTGCAAGCTCCACACTCGCCGCGCTGGCAGCCCCCATACTTAACACCAAAATGGCCTTCCCCCCGCAGCAGTTCCAACAGGGTGCTGCCAGGGTTGACCTCAAACGTTTGCTGCACTCCATTTAGCTGAAGTGAGATTTTCATACAACCTCTTTGATTTCCAGGCAGAGTTCGTTAACGACCCTGCAATTCTTTTACAAGTCTACGAACCAGGGTCGCAGCAGTTTCGGAACGGTAAGCCGGGCTGGCCCATGCATCCCCCGCGTTCAGGTAAGCATCACGCGCCGCCACATCTGCGCCGACCGCTTCAGGCCCATCCATCGCCAGGATTGGGGCTTTACCATATCCACCCAGCGCAACCCGGGTACGCCCAGAAGGCCAGGCCGCCACTGCCGCACATACGATTGGAAGATCCATCGGTGAACGCGCCACACTTGCAAAAACCAGGCGCACATTTACCGGCAAATGAATTTCTTCCATTAAACGCTGGCCCTGACCAGCCTGCACAACATCTGCTGGACGTAAGGCCAGGTAATCGCCTAAAGAAGTGTCCTCCTCGCGCTCGCCCACCCATTGAATATGCGCATCCAATGCGAGCAAGGCGGTGACAAAAGGAGACCGACCGGTGCAGCTAACCATTGTACCGGCCACAGTAGCCATTTGACGGCCATTCAACGCCAGTTCGTGCTCCAGACTTTCTCGCAACGAACTACGCACTTCTTCAGGTAAATCTTCCCACTCATACAAAGATTGTAAGTGGGCTGTAGCCCCCACTTCTAACTGATTCCCCATACGCCGGATGGTATCCAGCCCTAACTGCTGCAAATCGACCACCGCGAAACCCTGCTGCTCACGACGCAGGCGACGGTTCAGAATGGTCCCCCCACCCAAGGGTAAGGTTGGCGGATCAACGCGCGCCAGCAGCGTTAGCGCCTGGTCCAAATCCTGAGGGCGATGATATTCGATAATCATGCCGCCACCTCTCTTTGCTCTCCATCTTCATTCTCCGGGTATACCTTCCAACCCTGATCTTCTAACGTGGCAAAGCCCTCAAAAAAACTGCTTGCCACTTCAAACAAAGTCGCATCAGATTCGGCTAGCAGTGCGTCATCAGGTCCATATACGGCTCCGGAAACGCGGCACACATGACCTTTATCCTCCAGCAGACGCCCAACCAGTTTAAGCGGCACACCCACCGGCACGGGCTTTCGATAGCGCAGCGCGAGCCTGGCGGTCACGACTAACCGGGGAGGATCGCCCCGAAAAACAGTGCGGGAAGAAACCTCATCAAGCATGGTGGCTACGATGCCGCCATGAACAATCCCTGGATACCCCTGATGTTGATTTGGAACGGTGTATTCCGCTGTAACCTCGTCTGGTCCAGTTTCATAGAAGTGTATATGCAGGCCGAACTTATTTTCGACGCCGCATACAAAACAGTTGAGTGAGCTGGGTTGTTGATTCATGATTGAGCAAAAGTATCAATTAATAGACGCACATCCCCACCGACCGGATAGAGAATAGGGCAGGTGCAGCCGTGTTTCTTATATTCTTCTACCCTGGCACGCGCTTCCGCTGGGGTGCCTGAGGCTGTGATGCGTAAAATCAAGTCTTCAGGGACCAGATGCTTGGCGCGCTGAATTTGTTCATGCGTGGCAGGCCAGCCCAATATAGACTGGATTTCTTTCACCACATCCTCCGAAACGCCTGAAGCTTTCGCAATATGCGGCTGCTGCGCCAGGTACTGGGTGAGCAGTCCACGAGTGGTATCAATCGCTTTATCATGATCTTGATCCACTGAGCACACCACCAACTGAGGACGGTCCAGGTCGTCGATGCTGCGACCAGCCTTCTTAGCGCCCTTCTCCAGTAGCTCCAGAGCCTTGATATTATATTCCGGTGGTACGCAATAATTCAATACCACGCCATCGGCAATCTCACCAGTCATTTCCATCATCTGATCACCTGTGGCGCCAATGTACACAGGCACATTGCGGGGTTCACGGCGACCATGAACAACATCTAATTCAATTCCATCCACCTGAACAAAATCACCATGAAACGTGACTCGCTCCATGTTCAACAAGCGCTTCAGCACAGTGACGGTTTCGCGCATCGCAGTAAGCGGCTTTTTGCGCTCGACGCCGACATTACGCGCTAACGGATCCCACCAGGCGCCAATTCCACAAATAATGCGATTCGGCGCCAGATCATCTAAGGTCAGGAAGGTAGCTGCCAGCAGGCCAATGTTACGCGTCCAGTTATTGATCACGCCCGAGCCCACCTTCAACTGGTCCGTTACAGCTGCATAGGCCGCCATCGGAACAATCGCGTCACGCACCAGGCGGCTCTCTGCCTGCCAGACAGCTTCAAAGCCGCGCTGCTCTGCGTAACGCACATAATCCAGCCCATCACGCAAATCGTGAGCGTCTTGTAAATATAAAGCAACTCGTTCGGTCACGTTTTCCTCCGGGTTATTTGTAAAGCGCTTATCCCATTTCTGGCGTAGGATGGCTCAGATCGAAAACATCCATCTGATGCAGCAATTCAAGATCTTCGGGAAGATCGAGATCCAAAGCAAAAGCCGGATCGTCATATACTTCGACTTTCAGCCTCTTCCGTTGGGCCAGTTCGATATGCCACTGTAATGAATTTGCGCCGTATCGGTATTGAATCAGGCCAGCGGGATTTAGCAGCAAACCATTCGTTCCTTCCCCTCGCCGGTCAGGTGCAATGACCATGACAGGGGGCTTATCTGCCCGCTCAATCATCTGGCTTACATTTTCCCCTGTTAACAGCGGTAAGTCCGCTGGGATAATCAAAACACTTCGCGCCGCATAAAGCTGTGCTACCACGGTAGCACGCTGTAGGGCCTGGTTTAACTCTGAATTACTGTCTTCCTGTACAGTTCGCGCGCCAAAGTCACGCGCCAGGGCCAGCGCTGCTGGGTCACGGCTGATCACCAAAACCTGATCCACGCCGCGAGCAGTGCTGAGCGCTCTCATCGTATTTCCTAACATGGAATAATTCAAAAATGTTCGTTCTTCTTCCGATAAAATACCAGCCAGTCGCGATTTACCTCTCTTTAACGGTTTTACCGGCACAATCGCCCAAAGGCTCATAGCAAATAAATTCCTCCCCTCTGGCATTTATATAACATTCGAAATCTTCTTTTAATGCGGTATGCATTCTCCCGCCACCAGAACAGGTGCCGCGCTTATCCCATCACATTAATGTGTTCAGGTTCAATTTTGTAGATTACCCGCGTTTCACTTGGGTTGCCCTGATATACAGGGTTGCCTGTATACTTCTTCGAAAGTTGATTGATATGCTCGCGTGCCCCTTGCTCAGTGACATCGACAACCTTGCCACGGATTTGAATGTAACGATAAGGGTTGCGAGGATCTTGAATAGACACAGCAACCTCAGGTCGCTGCCGCATATTGCGATCCTTCACCCGCCCTTTTGCAGAGTTGAGCAGCACATGCTCGCCATCCCAACTAAACCAGATGGGGGTTACCTGCGGCGATCCATCTTCCATCACTGTTGCTAATACTGCAAAAGCCTTCAGGCTTTCATCTGTTAAAAGGTCTTTATGTGATTCTGGTAATTTCATTTTATTCCCTCCTGTACTTTTAGAGATTACAACGTACTTTCAACTTTCGAATAAGCGTTCACCACTCCCAAACTGAAAGCGGCTTTGTAGTCCACTTTGCCCATCCACCTGGTAGATCACCGACAAATGATCCACCATCACTTCAAAGTCAATCGGCTGGTGAGCAATATCTTCCACTGCACACCCTAACAGGTTGGGGTTCACCTCATGCAGTGCCAGGGTGATATGTGGCATCCAGCGGCTGGGACTATAGAACGGGTTAAATTCGGATCGAAAACGGCAGCACCCCTTCCCAGATTCTGCGGTGCGCTTCCATAATGACAGCATCCTTCACCAGCGGCACGTATAGCACCGGCATTGGCCCTGTAAAGATTCCCAGTCCTGCACCCCGTGCCACGAAAGGTCGTAACTGACGAGCAATATGACTTAAGACTGATTCCACCCGCCCGACTTGTACTTCCTGCGCCCCCAACCATGAAAAGTGCGGCAGCGGTGTCGTTTTGATCCCGGTCAGACCACAATGTGTCTCAAAACGAGACCACAAACCACGTACGGCATAGGCTGAAACGGAATCAAGCAGCGAGGCAATTGCATACATGTTAACGGAATAGATCCATTTCCTTTGCCCGAATCAACTCCTGCAAGCGCGACTCTCGTAATGGGTAAGGAAAACCGCGCACATGCACAACAGGCAAGCGCTCATCCGCCTGCCCCATTACCAGAGATGCCGCTGCTGCCAGTTCGTCAGCCGCAGCGATGGTGGTTACACGAAGCTGGTAGCCAAACATATCCGGCTTACCGCGCATATCGACGATCCCAGGCACATTGGCAATACCAATCGCCGCGCCTACCGTTCCATTCCGCCAGGCCCGTCCATGTGAATCGATAATCTCCACGCCTACGCGGGCGCCGCTGGCCTCCTGCAAACGCTGGCGCAGCCGTTCGGCAGAAGCATCAGGCTCTTCAGGCAGGAGCAAAACCCAGTCTTCCGCATTTCCCCATGATCCATGCACATTCGAATGATCGATCCCAGCGTTGGCGCACACAAAGCCTTTTTTATGTTCCACAATGATTGTGCCTGGACGCGTCCGGAGAACACTGCTGCTTTCTTGAAGCACCAGTTCAATGAATCGTGGATCTTTTTCAGTCACCTGGGCCAGTTCAACCGCCTCAGGAGAAGGGTCTACCTGATTAATATTGACCAGCCGGCCTTCTGCCTTTGAAACGACCTTCTGCGCAACAACCACAATATCGTCATCTTCGAGTTGAATGGAGGCATTTTGCAGCGCCTGATAAATCAATCCAGCCAGATCATCGCCGGGTTGGATGAGTGGAATATCAGGAACAGGACGAAGCGTGAGCGTCATAGGTAAACCTGCATCAGTTGAAATTTGCGTTGATCTTCAGGCACAAAGCACCAGCCCGACTGTGATCACCTTACTGAATGTTGTCATTAAGTCTGTGTCTCTCGGTGATGCCCCGCCAGACCGGCGCTTATGATAGATGATCTGAGGGACGAGGAACCCCTGTGATTTTAATCCCTGCTGATTGTACTCCAAACTGTTTATTAATTCCAATCAGTACTGAGGTAAGACCCTCAGCGACCACTGAGTTTTCGAGCGGACCAGCATCATACCCAACTAATCCGGCAGCCTCGACCAGTTCCAATACCTCCGCGCGGGCTGCCTTACTGCCACAAACCAACACGTCACATTCTACCGTTTCATCCCCCAACAGTTTTTCATAAGATACGTTTTGGAAGGCAGAAACGACTGTGGTATCTTCGCCCAAAATTTGCTGCGCTTCTTGTGCAGCGCTGCCAGCCGGAGGCATCTGAACTTTGCTAACACGCGGAGGAACCAATGGAACGGTGACATCGATCAACACCTTGCCCTTTAGATAGGGCTTCAGCGACTCTAACGTGTCACGATGAAACTTGTAAGGAACCGTTAGCACGACAAGATCCGCCTGCTGCGCTGCCTCTGGGTTCGTCATGCCTTGCACCCTTAAGCCCGCTTCTTCCCCCGTTAAATCCCGCAGATCCTGAGCAGCCGCCTCGGCCTTCTCTTGCTGACGAGACCCGATAATCACGCTATACCCGGCCTTCAGCCAGCGATACGCAAGTCCTTTGCCTTCTTTTCCAGTTCCGCCTAAAATCGCGATCGTTTTGGGTTGAGATTGCATATTTGTCACTTCTTCCTCAAATGTTTCTACGCATTAAAGTTCTTCTACGCCGGCTGTCTGGGCCATAACACGCCTGACTTGTGATTCGTATCGCTTCCAAACATGGGGGGCGCGCTGGCGCGCTTCAGCCGCAATCCGCTCAGCATCCAGCGCCAGGATTTGATGATCCCGCATCAAGACTTTTCCCCCCGCAATGGTGGTAGTCACCATACTGGATTCAAAGCCAAACACAATCTGCCAGGGCAGGTTATCGGCTGTAATCGGCGTGAAGGGCTGGTAATTGACCAAAATCAGATCAGCGCGTGCTCCGGGTACGATCTGCCCTAACGGAGCCCCTGGCAGCAGGCGTTCAGCCAGCGCTCGGTTGTTGTAAACTGCCATCTGGGCCACATCCGCAGCAGACATGGAGCGTGGATCGAGGTTATGCAGTTTGTGCGCCAGATAGGCCGTCTTCCACTCTTCCCACATCGCGTTCGTAAAGCCATCATTGCCCAGGCAAACCGGCACCCCGGCTCTTAGCATGGACTCGACCGGGGGTAAACCGACCGCATTGTTACTGTTCGAACGAGGTTGGTGACTTACCCAGGTGTCGGTTTGAGCCAAAATACCAATCTCTTTAGCATCTACGTGAACACAGTGAACGGCAATGCTGTTTGGCCCCCAAATGCCGTACTGATTGAGACGATCCACAACCCGCAGATCTGACTTGGCGAGCGAATCATATTGATCCACGCTGTGCTCAGCAACATGTACGTGAAAACCGACCTGGTCACCTACCTGATCGGCGGCTTCGCGGCAGGCCTGGAGAGTCTCTTCACTCAGCGTGAGACTTGCGTGCAGGCCAAACATCGCCCCCAACGTGCCATTGTGATTCCCTTCCTGCTGTAGCCGTTTTAGAAAGCGCACATTCTCAGCAATGCCAGCCTGAGCCTTCTCCGGTCCGTCGCGGTCAGTCACCTCATAGCACAAAACAGAGCGCAAACCGCTTTCTTCAACCGCTCTTGCAATCGTATCCAGAGAGCCATCAATCGCGTTGGGAGAGGCATGGTGATCAATCAGTGTAGTTGTGCCGTGTTGGATGGCATCTACCAGGCACACCAGGGCCGAGTAATAAACATCGTCGAGGTCCAGCGCCTTATCCAGGGGCCACCAGAGTTTTGCTAAAATCTCCGGAAAATCCTTAGGGGCCGCGCCGGGAATAGCCATACCGCGCGCAAAGGCCCCATAATAATGGGTATGGGCACAGATATTGCCGGGCATAACATATTGCCCATGAGCATCCAGCCGTTCTTCCTGTGAATAGCAATCCAGCATTTCCTGCTGTGGGCCAATTGCGCCAATCAACCCGTTTTCATCAATATATAAACCATAATTAGGAAGAATGCGGTTAGGAGTTTCCCAGGTGATCAATGTCGCGTTCGTAATTAGCATATTGTGTAAAGCCCTCCTGCATTTTTAAATTTTAACATAGTTGGGCAAATAGCCCCTGTAAATCGGTTCGGCTCTTTTGGAACGAAGTCAAAAGGCTCATAGTATAATCTCGATAACAGTTCAGCTCAGTGGGAAATGAAGGCAGATGCTGACGCTGCGGTATATTAAACGATCGAACCCTGCACTGCGCCCAACCACGCCTCTTACTCCCTGGCTGGTCCTTTTTTGAACGATCAAAATTTTGAACCAAGGAACGAGTGATATGACAAACCTGAGTGAAAAGGCCGTGCAGTACGCGCACGAGCACCAGGAGCACTTCCTTAATAATCTGAAGGAGCTTGTGTCTATTCCTTCTATTTCTACCAGCCCCGAACACAAAGCGGATATGCAGAAGACTGCACAATGGTTAGCAGAGCATCTGCGTCAGCTAGGCTTAGAACATGTGCAAATCTTTCCAACGGCAGGGCATCCAGTGGTATATGCGGATTGGTTGAAAGCCGGAAGTGACCGGCCGACCATCCTGATATATGGTCATTATGATGTACAGCCGGTTGAGCCGCTGGAACTTTGGAAGTCTGAACCCTTTGCGCCCACACAGCGCGGTGAAAACTTGTATGCGCGCGGCGCATCGGATATGAAAGGCCAGGTGGTAGCCACCCTGAGCGCGGTTGAAGCAGTTATGAAACAAGGGGCGCTGCCAGTGAACATCAAGTTTTTGATCGAAGGCGAAGAGGAGATTGGCTCGCCCAGCCTGGGAGATTTCCTGGAAAAGAATAAAGATTTGCTATCTTGCGATGTAGCGGTCAATCCAGACGCCGGTATGATTGCGCCAGATGTGCCTACGATTGTGTATGCGCTGCGCGGATTGGCCTACTTTGAACTGCGGGTATATGGTCCGGAACATGATCTGCATTCCGGGTTGTTCGGCGGAGCGGTGCATAACCCCGCGCAAGCGATTTGCGAGTTGATCGCTGGGATGCACGATGAGCAGGGGCGGGTGACCCTACCAGGCTTTTACGACAGCGTACGGGCTATCTCAGATGAAGAACGCCAGGAACTTGCGCGCTTGCCGATGGATGAAGATTTCTACCGCGCCCAGATGGGAGTTCTCGCAAACCTGGGGAGAGGCAGGTTATACCCCGCTTGAACGGGTGGGTGCGCGGCCTACCTTGGAAATCAACGGTTTGCTGGCAGGTTTCACCGGTAAAGGCTCAAAGACGGTGATCCCGGCGGAAGCCATGGCAAAAGTTTCAATGCGCCTCGTGCCAGATCAAGATCCGGAACAGGTGCATCAACAGTTGCTGGCATACCTGCGAGAGAAAGCCCCTGCTACCCTGCGCTGGGAAGTGATAAGCATGGCGGGCAGCCCAGCCAGCCTTTCGGACCCCAATTTACCAGCCACAAAAGCCCTGGCGCAGGCCCTTGAGACGGTGTGGGGGAAGCGCCCGGTGTATAAACGCGAAGGTGGCTCGGTTCCAGTCGTAGGAGATATGCAGCGCATATTGGACGTAGATTTAGTCCTGACAGGGTTTGGCCTGCCGGATGATAATCTGCACGCGCCGAATGAAAAACTGCACTTACCGACCTGGTACCGTGGAATTGATGCCTTGATCCATTTCTTCTACAACCTCTAAAATCGTTGGGTTTGTAACTCAAGCGTGGCTGGTAAATACACTCAGCCACGCTTGAGTTTTTAAGAGCCGCTTCTCTCCATTTGTGGGACTTGGAAATTCGAAAGCACCACAAGCACCATCATGACTACGCGCATTGCTGTTCGAGTCTAATTTGAGGTAGAATACAACGAGCTTGGACAGTCCTTAATCCGAAAAACCGGATTGTTTTTCGGCATTTTTACAGGAGAATAGACGAAGTTGAAATCACCAAAAGCAAACACACAAGGTGCGCCCTGCCCTGAAAAGTTACCCTCCTATGGTGGACAAGCGTTAATTGAAGGGGTGCTGATGCGTGGTGGGCACGCCGTCGCGGCGGCGATGCGCTCTCCAGAGGGAGAAATCGTTATCCACACTGAGCAGCTCACCGGCATCTATCAGAATCCCTGGTTTAAGGTGCCCTTCCTGCGCGGTCTGGTGGCGTTGTGGGATGCCTTAGGATTGGGGATGCGATTCTTGACGACCTCAGCAAACTTGCAGACAGAAGAAGACGAAAAGCTGGAAGGGAAAGCGCTCTTCGCCACACTTTCGATCTCCATCCTGTTCGCGGTAGGCTTGTTTTTCGCTCTGCCAGCGCTGTTGGGTCATCTCTCAGAGTTGCTTTTAGGGCTGAATAGCTGGTGGAGTAACCTTCTTGAAGGGTTGGTGAGAACTCGTCACAGTCGTTGGCTATATTTGGGGCATTGGACGGATGCCGGAAATTCAACGGGTTTATGCTTATCATGGCGCAGAGCATAAAACAATTAACGCCTATGAAGCTGGAGATGAGCTAACACCACAGAATGTGCTGAAACATTCGTTGGAACATCCCCGCTGCGGAACAGCCTTCTTACTGACGCTTGTGCTGCTGTCTGTGCTGGTATTTACTTTGCTGGGGCCGCTGTCTGCCTTTTGGCGAATTGCCTCGCGGATTTTGTTTGTGCCCATTCTGGCGGGTATGGCATATGAGTATATTCGCTGGACAGCGCGCCACCTCGATAGCCCCATCGTTCGCATCTTAATCCGCCCGAATATGGCCTTACAGCACCTGACTACGCGCGAACCAGATGCCGCAGTTGTGGAAGTATCCATTGCAGCCTTCAAGGCGATGATTGAACTCGAAAAGCAGTACGAACCTGTTTTAGAAACAGACCGGCCCATGCCTGAGCCAGAACCCGAAGTCGCTTGATAGTTCATTAAAAGTGAATGGGATGCTTACGATGCGTAAGGGTGTGGTAAACATCCCATTTATATGCCTGAAGAAAACCAAAAGAGCCTGAAAACTTGACACGCGCTTGTAGGGGGATATACTGTTAGCAGCGGGCTGCATCTCACTTTCATTGAGGCGGGAAATGAAAACCTGGCAAAGCGTTCTTCTTGGCTTCCTGGCCGGCATTGTAATTACACCTATCGTAATGTTATCGTCTCAACCACCACGTGGAACGGCTGTTGTTTTACAACCCATGCCCACACCGGCTCCTATTCTCGTGCAAGTAGAAGGTGCAGTCCTCCAGCCCGGGGTTTACAGCTTGCCACGCGGCAGCCGCGTACAGGCCGCTCTGGATGCGGCAGGAGGAATGCGCGAGGATGCTGTTCGCGCGAAAGTGAACCTGGCGGCCCCGCTGAAAGATGGCGAGAAGCTGGTGATTCCAACCCCAGGCGCTGTCGTTTTGGGGAATGCAGTCGCCGGAAGTGAAACAGACTCGCAAGCGGCAAGCGAAGTAAGCTTCCCCATCGACTTAAACAGCGCCACGCTGGAAGAGTTAGATGAGCTGCCTGGTATTGGTCCCACGCGTGCTCAGCAAATTATTGACTTCCGTGATGCAAGTGGCGGATTTGAAAAGTTAGAAGACCTGAAAGATGTTCCAGGCATTGGCGATGTTACATTTGAACGCTTGAAAGACCTGGTAATGATTCAGGGAGTACCTTGATGGTGAATGGTTAGGAATTAAACCTTTATACTCCAATTCAACGAGGTATAACTTTAAGCAATGGAAACCAGACAGAAACTCGACGCTGCCCTCAAAGATGCAATGCGCTCTGGAGACGACCTGCGCAAGGCAACGGTGCGCATGGCGTTAAGCGCCATCAAATTAAGTGAAGTGGAGAAAGGCGGTCCGTTAGATGAGGCCGCAACCATTGCCGTGATTCAAAAGGAACTAAAGTCGCGCGCGGAAGCCTTGCAGGAAGCGCAACAAGCCAACCGGCCAGATCTGGCACAAAAGGCTCAGGCCGAAATGGCTTTCCTGGAGTTTTCCTCCCTCAGCAGTTAAGCGAGGAAGAGTTGACGCAGATGGCACGCGAAGCGATTGATGAAGTAAACGCCACCAGCCCCACGGATATGGGCAAGGTGATGAAGGTTCTCGTACCGAAAATCCAGGGACGGGCACCGGGTAACCAGGTCAGTCTGACCGTTCGGAAACTTCTACAAAGTTAGGTATGGCACAAGCGAAGCTGCTTAAGGGAACATACTTTCGGGCCATCAACCGCAAGCTGATCAAGATTACACTCCTGCTAATCACCAGCGTGCTGTCATTTGGCGCGCTGGTGATACCGATTACTGGGGGACCTGTCTCGGCGCCAATGAAAGTGGGCGATGTAGCCAGTTTAGATATGCAGGCCCCTTATGCCCTTTCTTATCCTTCAGATGTACTTACCCAGCAGGCGCGGGATGATGCTGAGCAGCGGGTGGCCCCCGTATACCAACCCTCTGACCCGAGCGTGGCCCGGCGGCAAATTGAACATCTCCGTTCGGCGCTCAACTTTATCAATACGGTGCGCTACGATACCTACGCCACCCTCGATCAGAAGTTTTCTGATCTTTCGGCGCTCGATTCCATTCAAGTCAGCCGCGAGGATGCTGGACAGATCCTGGCGCTAACCGATACCCGCTGGCAAATCGTACAGCAAGAATCGCTGTCGGTGCTGGAACAGGTCATGCGCAACACCATCCGGGAAGGGCAGTTGAAGGATGCCCAGCGCAGCGTTCCGACAATGATCAGCTTCTCTCTTCCACAAGATCTGGCGGGGCTGGTCACCAATCTGGTTTCTCCGTTCGTAGTTCCAAACAGCCTATACAGCCCAGAAATGACAACTATCGCCCAGCAGGAAGCTCGTAACCGGGTGGAAGTGGTAACGCGTTCCTTTGCAACGGGTGAAACGATCGTGAGACGCGGGCAAATCATCACCCAGGCGAATTGGGAAGCACTTGAAAAATTTGGCCTGATCAAGCCGCCTAAGGATAATGAAGCCCTGTTGGCAGCCATGGCGCTGGTGGCTGTCATCAGCAGTCTGACTGCCATCTACTTCTCACGACGCAACATGACTGTTGGGGAAAACCTGCGCAGCCTGGCGCTGATTGCGCTGACCTTCCTACTGTTCTTGTACGGCGCGCGACTGTCAATCCCCAATCGGACGGTATTGCCCTATCTGTACCCAATCCCTGCCTTTGGGCTGACGATCGCGTGTTTGTTTAATGTCGAGCTGAGTTTGATGCTCTCGCTGTTGTTGAGCATCCTGACCGCCTTTGGGCTGCCAAACAGTCTCGATCTTACCGTTTACTACGCACTCTCCAGCCTGTTTGGGATTCTGATCCTTGGAAAAGGACAGCGAATTGGCAGCTTTTTCTGGGCGGGGATGGGCATCGGCGCGGCAGGCAGCGCGGCAGTGCTGGCATATCGCCTGGCTGAATCTTTTACTGACATATTGGGATTGGGCACGCTGATTGGCGCGGCTTTCTTCAATGGCATGGCTTCTGCCAGCTTAACCCTCATCTTACAGTTCCTGTTCGCGCAGATTTTAGGACTGGCGACTGCCTTGCAGCTTCTGGAAATCTCGCGCCCCGATCACCCTTTGCAGCAGTTTATTCTGACAAACGCACCCGGTTCTTACCAGCACAGTTTACAGGTTGCCATTATGGCCGAGCAAGCCGCTGAAAAGATCGGCGCGGATGCCTTGCTGGTACGCGTGGGAGCCATTTATCACGATGTGGGCAAAGCCGTAAATCCCTCCTTTTTTATCGAAAACCAGCTTCCTGGCAACTTAAATCCGCACGACGACCTCGACCCGGCGGTCAGCGCGCAGACCATCATCCGGCACGTTTCAGATGGCGTCATTCTAGGACGCAAACACCATCTCCCCTCGCGCATCCTCGACTTTATGCGCGAACATCACGGCACGCATGTCACGCGCTACCAGTACGCGAAAGCCCTGAAAGAAGCGGGGAATGATCCCGAAAAAGTGGATATCAAATGCTTCCGCTATGATGGCCCACGTCCCCAATCGCGCGAGACCGCCCTCCTGATGCTGGCAGACGGCTGTCAGGCACGAGCTCGCGCGGAGATTCCTCAGGATGAGGAAGAGATTCACACGCTGGTGCGTAAGGTAGTCGATTACTGCCAGCGCGAAGGACAGTTGGATGATACCCGGCTGACCCTGCGTGACCTGAATATCATTACTGAGTCTTTCGTAAAGACGTTGCAAAATACTTACCATCCACGCATTCGATACCCAGAATTGAGCCCCGCCACGGTTCCAGTCCGCAGCGAACTTGAAGCGGCAGGGGAAGACGGAACCAGCAAGGATGGCGAGCAGCCACAGTTGTTAAATTCCCCCAGCCAGTGAAGCAAGGCTGCACCTGAAGGACTGAGGATGATCTATATTCAAATTGCTGATCCACTTGTCGATCTGGTTCAACCGACCAAACTAGAAATGGCGGCTCAGACAGCCCTGCGCCAGCAAGCCGTCGAAGAAGACCAGGATCTTACCATTGCGATAGAAGACGATACCCGGCTGCAAGAATTGAACAAGGAATTCCTGGGGATTGATGCGCCCACAGATGTACTGTCTTTCCCGTCGGGTGGAGATGAGGTAGACCCGGAAACAGGCAAAGCCTATCTGGGTGATATCATCCTCTCTTATCCACGCGCGCTCGAACAAGCCAACACCGCAGGACATACAGTCGAGGATGAAATGCAGCTGCTGGTGGTACATGGCGTGCTGCACCTGTTAGGTTTTGATCATGCCGAACCAGAAGAAAAGGAAGAAATGTGGTCCGCGCAGAATGAGATTTTGCACTCCCTGGGGGTCAGGCTGAAGCGTTTGCCGGAGTAAGTTTCTACAACCGAAGCGGTTTCCCGAAAAAAAAGCATATGATTAATTTCTTTCGTCTGCGCGCTCGCTCTTTTCGTTACGCCTTTGCCGGATGGGTATTTGTCATCCGTACGCAAAAAAATGCCTGGATTTATGCGATTGCTTCGGCAGCCGTGCTGCTGATGGCCTTTCTGTTGTGGCTGCCAGCGCGTGACTGGGCCAATCTTAATCCTGACGATAGCGATGGTGTGGACCGCCGAATTCCTCAATACCGCCCTGGAAGTGGTGGTTGACCTGGCTGCGCCACAGCAGCATCCGCTGGCGAAAGTCGGGAAAGATGTAGGCGCCGCAGCAGTACTGATCGCGGCGGTAGCGGCAGTGATTATTGGTTTGCTGGTAATGGGGCCGCCCCTGGTATGTTTGATCCGGTTGTGGCTCACAGGATCGTAACGCGGAGATATCGATAGAACAGGAATGATGATGACAAATTTTCGCTTTGGAACAGTAGGATCACCGAAAACCACGCCAAAGAAGCCTGGCGGTAGCGTTGGGGCAATTATGCATCTAAAAGAGTTAGAGCTGGAAGCTTTGGAACTTGGCTGGGTGCGGTCCGTGCGAGTGAGTGAGGCAACCTGTGAAGAAATCAAAAAGACAGGTGGAGATAACAAAGTTTGCCTTAGCGTCCATGCGCCTTACTTTATCAATCTTAACGGAGACAGTGATGAGTGGCCGAAGTCCAGAAAGCGCTTGATGGACGCCGCCCACTACGGCAATTTATCAGGCGCAACCGATATCATTTTTCATCCTGGTTCATACTTTGAGCAGCCAGCAGATGAGGTTTTAGAACGAGCAATTGAACGCCTACAAGGTTGTGTAAAAGAATTACGCGATGCAGGAAATCCAGTGATCCTCCGCCCAGAAACAATGGGTAAATCCGCAATGCTTGGCTCCTTGGAAGACACAATCAGAATGAGCCAGGCGATCGAAGGCGTGGAGCCTTGCCTGGATTTTGCCCATCTGCATGCCCGTACTGGAGATGGTTCCATGAACTCAAAAGAAGAATGGCTAGGCGTACTGGATGCCTATGCGCAGGCATTGGGAAAAGATGCGCTCAAGCGGCTGCACATTCACCTCTCTGGCATTGAATACAGCGAAAAAGGAGAGCGCAACCATGTTCCGATTGAAGAAAGTGACTTTGATCTGCAAGCGATGCTGATGGCTTTGTATGAACGCGAGTGCGGCGGGCGGATCTTGTGTGAAAGCCCTGAGATGGAAAAGGATGCACTCCTGTTTAAGGAAAGATGGGAAGCGATTCAAAATAAGAACTAGCAGGTTGTCGGAGAGGCTGAAAGGGTAAGAAGATGATAGACTCAAGGCATGGCGAGAAAATTCACAAAACCCGATTACGTAGCGACCTCCAATGCGCTTATCAGCCTTGGAGAAGCCATCCCGGCGAACCATCTGGCGCGATTCGTAGTGGACATCGTGGCCCGACTAGATTTGAGCTTGATTTATCTGCGGTATGCTGCTTCCGGTGGAGAGGCCATTGCGCCTGAAGTCTTACTGGCCTTGCTGTTTTATGGCTATGCTACCGGGAAGTTCAGTTCGCGGAAAATCGAAAAGGCGACCTACGAAGATTTGGGATTTCGGTTTGTGGCCGGGGGACTGCATCCAGATCACGATACCATCGCGAATTTTCGCAAGACCTTTTTGCCCGAGCTGCAAGGCTTGTTTGTCCAGATATTGCTGATGGCCCAACTTTCGGGAGTGTTGAAGGTGGGCAATCTGAGTTTGGATGGCAGCAAAATCCACGCGGATGCTTCGAAAAGTAAAGCGGTGAGTTACGGACGGCTGAAAGAATTAGAAACAACCTTACGCGAAGAAGTGGCCAGCCTGTTTGCCTTGGGAGAGCGCGCCGATCAGGGCGAAGTGCAACTGCCCGAAGGTTTGGTGATCGAGGATGAAATCGCTTTTCGCAAAGAGCGTCTGGAGAACCTGGCCAAAGCCAAAGCAGCGTTGGACGCACACGCCCAGGAGCGCTATGCCGTTGAAAAGGCCGAGTACGACGCAAAATTGCGCGAGCGCGAAGCCAAAGCCCGCAAACGGCACCAAAAACCACGCGGAAAAGCCCCCAAACCACCCCAAGAAAGACCAGGCGATAAAGACCAGTACAATTTTACCGATCCGGATTCGCGGATTATGAAAAACAGCACCGATCAGGGATATGACCAGCATTACAACGTGCAGGTGGCGGTGACCCAGAACAGCCTGTTGATTGTGGCCACTTCGCTTTCGAATCACCCCAACGATAAACAAGAGGCGGAACCGACTTTGGATGCGCTGCCAACCGAATTAGGTCAGCCAGGGGGGATTGCCATGGATAATGGCTATTTCAGTGCCAGCAACATTGTGGCTTGCGAACAACGTAAGCTGGAGCCCTACATTGCGACCGGGCGCGAGGCGCATTACAAGAGCGTGGATGCCTTGCTGGGCAACCTGCCCGATACGCCCGCCGCCGATGCCAGCCCCAAAGAGAAAATGGCCTATAAACTGGCCCTGGAGATCGGCAAGGAAATCTATCGCTTGCGTAAATGTACCGTTGAGCCGGTGATCGGCATCATTAAGGAAATCCTCGGCTTTCGCCAGTTTTCGCTGCGGGGTCTAAAAAATGTGACCGCTGAATGGTGTTTGGTTTGCCTCGCCTTCAATTTGAAACGCATCCACTCCATCTGGCTGGCGCAAGCACTCTATTAGCGCGCCTGTTGCGAGAAGTTTAGGATCATTCTCCCCTCAAATGCGTCCTTTAGACCGCCTGGATTGCATGTTTTCGCTTTGCGGGCCATTCCAGCTTCATAAATCCTTCCCTTCCGCTCCCTCTCCGACAACCTGCTAGGGCTTACGCAGGTTAAATCAGAGGACAGCAGCACGGAGATTACGATGCTGCTGTCCTCTGATCAATTCTGTTAGAAGTGAGAAGCTACAGATATTCCTTCAAATTATGCTCGACTGCATAGGCGGCAGCCTCAGCGCGGTTACTAACCCCCAGTTTAGAGAGGATGCTGCTGACGTAATTGCGGACTGTGCCTTCCCCCAAAAAGAGAGCTTTGGCAATCTCACGATTCGTGCGGCCTTCGGATACCAGCAGGAGTACATGTCGCTCTTGCTGGCTGAGATTTACAAAGGCAGAAGCTTCTTCTTCTTTCACAGCGCGGCGCACTTCTTGAAAAACACGCTGAGTAACAGCAGGATCGAGCAGCGCCTCACCCCGCCCTACTGAATCAAGGGCGCGTACCAGATCCTCCCCCCCAATTTGCTTCAAGATATACCCGGAAGCGCCTGCTCGAATCGCTGAAAAGAGCATCTCATCTTCGGCATAGGAGGTCAGCATCACCACACGCGTCTCTGGAAACTGTCGCACCACTTCTTCACAAGCCTCAATGCCTGAAGTGCCTGGCAAACGAATATCCATTAAAACAATATCAGGATGCAGGCGGGAAACCTGCTCCAACGCTTCTTTGGCGGTGGCCGCTTCACCGACGACTTCGAAACCAGCATGGTGATCGAGCAGTGCTTTCAACCCCAGGCGCACCACCTCATGATCGTCTACTAACAGAATCCTCTTTTTTGTCATTCCCTCTCATCCTCCTGCCACCGGTTTTACACCCGATGGCCGTAAGTAACCCTTACAGCTCATTCACGAAGAAAAGCGTATCCAAATCTATTTTCAAATAGATACTATATTCTTTGACCAGGATTATAACCGATTCTATCTTTTTTCGTTGATTAACAGCGACAGTGTGCACGCAAAAGTTGTCAAACGGCTAAGGGAAGGGTGTCCCATTCACCGCTCAACCAGGCAGCCCGGGCTTTCGCTGTACGAATAGCGCCATCGGTGGTCCATTGTGCACCGGATTTACGCAGACGCTGGACAACGATCTGTTTGCAAGCGCTTTCAATGGTGCCACTGCCAATGGCATACCCAGCTGCGCGGAAACGGGCATAGTCCATGCGCGGTTCATTATTGACAAAGTAAGCGATTTCCGGCAACACCTTGGGCTGCCAGGGCACCAGTTCTTGGCAAGAGCGGATCACCTCCTGCACCTGACCGTTCCAGAGGGCTTCCTTGGCCTCTGCCAGCCAGGCCTGGCGTTCCTCGGCTTGCGGGAAGGCAATCGCAGCAATCTTCTCCAGATGCTCGGTGGCGTGATACCAATCGACAATTTGCACGGCCTGCGGATAATACTGCTTGACCAGGTTCCAGATCCAGACCGCGCCATCGCATACAAAAACCAGCTCGGGGGCAAAATCAGCCAGCACCCGGCAACCGGTGGCCCAGACGAGCTGACCGAACTTTTTTGCTTCCTCTAAATCACAGTAATAACGCAAGTTTTTGGCCCGAAATACCTGTTGTTCGCGATCATACTTGTCCCGTTGGCGGTGCGAACGCTGGGACGGAGGAACCGCTTCCAGCTCATACCAGCAGCCCACCTTGAGATCTCGAAAAGCTTCTTCCCGTTGGGCTTTCTCTTCCGGACAGCGCGGCTCAATCCGGGTCTTGGCAGCATCGATGGAGCCATACAACCGCTGGGGCGCCCGACTGGCGCTCTGCAAGCGAGCTTGTAACCACGCTTCATCCTGGCTGTTGGCCTTCCACGCCTTTTCCTGAGCCTGACGCTGTGCGCCGCGCGCTTCGGTGGCGCTGCGGATCGTATTCTCCGATACGCGGAACAACAAATACTTCTCCAACCACCGCTGCCCTTGCTCGAAGGCCAGTTCAATCCCGCCCAAGGCTAACAACTCTGCCAGCCCGGCACTGGCCCCACCCGGTTTTAGACCTAACTTTCGATCCAGCGGCGCTTGCCCTTTCCCGCAACTACAGCCTGCATAGTAGCTCCGGCGATACTGCACCCGCCCAAACACGCTCAACAGGCTGGCTTCCCGCTCTCGTTGATACACCATTTCCCCGCCGCACGCACAGGCGATCTTCGCCACTTCTGGAGTCGATAATCCGCTCAGATACTGCCCCAAAGCCGCCGCCCCTACCTGGCGCAAAAGCTCGCGCATCTGTATCTCGATCTCGCCGATCCCTTGATTGACCCCGCTGGTTTCCAGCGTCTCTTTCATCACGCTCACCACCAGGCCTGCAATCGCCGTGATCTTTTCTGTGGTATAGTCCATTTCAGAGTGCCTCCTGTTCGATTTGGTTTGTCGCAACCCATATCTTACTTGGTTGGCACTCTTTTTGCTCCCTGACAACTTTTGCGTGCACACAGCGACACCGGGCAGTGGTCAGAGCCCGTCAGGTCGCCGTGAATGATCACATCCGCAACCTGGGGCATAAGCTGCTCGCTGAGCAGATAGTAGTCCAGTCGCCAGCCCACATTGCGAGCCCGGGCATTGGTAATAAAGGTCCACCAGGTATATTCAACCTTATCAGGATAGCGCTCGCGATAGGCATCCTTAAAACCATGCGCCAAATAGTAATCGATCCATACGCGTTCTTCAGGCAAGAATCCGCTGGTCTTCTGATTGCTCTTCGGATTGGCAAGGTCAATCTCGCGATGAGCCGTATTAAAATCACCCGTGATAATAATGCGCTCCCCAGCAGCGTGGAACTGGTCGCACTGCTCGAGAAGACAGGCGTAAAAGTCCAGTTTATAGGTCACACGATCGTGCCCGCGTTGACCATTCGGGAAGTAGATATTATACAAAAGGAAGTCAGGATAACGCACGCGGATGACACGCCCTTCATGATCAAAGCGATCATCCCCCAGGCCATAAGAAACCTCTACCGGTTGGTCCTTGCTGTAAACGGCCACACCGCTGTAACCTGCCCGCTCAGCAGAGTTCCAGTAGCCCTGATAACCAGCTAGAAAATCATCAGCCTGAGGAACCTGCTCGCGAAAGGCCTTCACTTCTTGCAAACAAAGCACGTCCGGCTGTTCGGCTTCTACCCAGGCCAAAGCATCTTTCTTGAGCACCGCCCGAATACCATTGACATTCCACGTTGTTATTTTCATTTTTTCTTTCCCTGTTGTTCCAGAATAAAGCTATGGTAAACTTGTCATAAACCATCGACTAGCTAGCCGTGCTGGAACTTGCCCTATGATGACCAGACCCTGGCTACTACCTCAAGAAAGTCAAGGATCAATCATGAACGCTGAAACGAGCCGCCGCGTCGTATATATTGAAGACGATCCCGAAATGATCGATCTGGTGGTAATGATTTTAAGCCGCCGAGGGTTCATTGTGAAGGGCGCCCATGGTGGGCGGAACGGTTTAGATATTATCCATAAAGAACGACCAGACCTGATCCTGCTCGACTTGATGATGCCAGGCATGGATGGATGGGAAGTATACCAGCAGTTGAAAGCGAATGAAAACACTCGCAGTATCCCTGTCATCATCATCACTGCCAGAGCGCAAGCGATCGACCGGGTGTTGGGTCTGCACATCGCGAAGGTAGATGACTACATCGCAAAGCCCTTCCGACCACAAGAACTACTCGATAGTGTCGATCAAGTTCTCAGCCGGGCCTCTGAGCAGAGTCCTGACTTTTTCGATAAGCGTTTCAGGACTTCCTTTCTATGGATTTTGTCCTCCTCATTAACCAGACACACCTACAGCAAGAACCGCTACAAGCCGCCTACTGCGCGGCCTTTCTGTGCCGCCTGCGTGGTTTAATGTTTCGTCCAACGATAACCCCACAGGAAGGGCTTTTAATGGTTCAGCCGCGTGAAAACAAAGTTGACGCCGCTATCCATATGTTCTTCATGAATTTTGATATTGCTGTGGTATGGCTAGATAAAAACTTACGGGTGGTAGATGCCCAACGCGCACGACGTTGGCGACCCGCCTACACGCCAGCGAGCCCGGCAAAATATGTACTCGAAACGCACCCCGACCGCCTGAAAGACTATCAGGTTGGCGACCAGATCTTACTCCAATCATGTTAAGAATAAATACGAACGATCCTCTCAAACGTTCTCTCCACCTGGCTGTGTGCCTGGTTCTCGCCTTTTCACTGTTTGCCTTAACCAGCACAGCCTCTGCAAAGCTTAAGGACCAGGAAACCACAACTTCTGGACCCGTTTATGTGGTTCAAGAAGGGGATACCCTTTCAAGCATTGCACTACGGTTTGGTATCACCGTCAACGATCTGATTCAAGCCAATGCCAGTTCGCTCCCGAACCCAGATCTGCTTTCGCCAGGGGTGGAACTGGTGATTCCGGGATTGGAAGGGGTATCAGGCAAACTGGTTACAGAGACAATTCCACTGGGTGAGTCACTGCGAAGCCTGTCTATTCGCTACCAGATTCCTTCAGATCAGGTCATGCGGCTCAATCGCATCACCAGCCCAATGGAAGTGTTTGCAGGCGCCAGCCTGATCATCCCACAGGTGGAAGAAAGTCAGCAGCCAGAAGGACGCTACCTGTTAGAAACAGGACAATCCCTCCTGACATTAGCCGCCGCTGCCAATCAGAATCCGTGGCTGCTGGCGGAGATCAACCAGGTCAACAGCCCAGACAGCTTGCTGCCGGGCGACGCGGTTTTCGATTGGCCAGACGAATCGGGTCAAAAGCTGAGCCTGATTTCGCCGCTGGTACAGGATCTGGAAGTATCGCCGCTGCCGATGATACAGGGTTACACGTCAGTCATTAAAGTAAGCGCGGCGCAGCCGCTGGAACTTTCAGGCAGCCTCGCCGGAAATGATCTGCACTTCTTCAAGAATGATGACGACAGTTACGTGGCGCTGCAAGGGGTCTATGCTTTGGAGGATCCCGGTATTTATCCCATTACGCTGGAAGGCAAACTACCAGACGGGAAAAGCTTTTCATTTGAGCAAATGGTGGTAGTACAGGCAGCCGGATATAGCCGGGAAGATATCGAAGGGGTAGATCCAGTGACGATTGACCCAGCTGTCACAGAGCCGGAAGAAAAACAAGTCAGAGCGATCACTTCACCCGCTACGCCTGAAAAGTATTGGGACGGCCTGTTTGTCAGCCCTGGGTACGACCCAGAATGGATTACTTCCTGGTTCGGCACCCGCCGCTCTTATAATGATGGCCCCTATTCTAACTTTCATAGTGGCATCGATTATGGAGGCGGAACAGGGCTGGAGATTAAAGCACCGGCGCCAGGAGTCGTCGTTTTCGCTGGGCCACTGACCGTGCGCGGAAACGCGATGATCATCGATCATGGTTGGGGAGTATATTCGGGCTTCTGGCACCAATCCGAGTTTAAGGTGAACGTCGGCGACCACGTGGAAACCGGTCAAGTGATCGGCCTGGTCGGGGGAACAGGGCGCATTACAGGCCCACATTTGCACTGGGAGATATGGGTAAACGGGGTACAGGTTAACCCGCTTACCTGGCTGCAGCAAACCTATCCGTAAATTGCCCACGCTGCTCTGCTTGCCGAGCATTGAAGGTGGAGTATAATTATCTCGGCATTGTACAAAATTTTACAAAATCATGGCATGAGACCGACCTGCGCCAGGTAAGACTTTCCTCCGTAGGCCAGTCCCCGCAGAAGAAGTGAGTGGGTTTGGATGGTTATTGTACCTTTATCTCTTCAAAAAGACTATTGGCAGCAGTTTAAAGTAACTGAACAAGACCTCGAGTTTCTTTATAACAAACTTCTCGAGGTTGAAACGCCGTTAACGACAGAGGAGCTCGCAAGAGCGCTGGTAGAAGAACGCGTTCAAGAAGAAAAACAGGCCCTTGAGGACCAGCAAAAAAGCAGCGGCACAGTCTATTACCCAAAAGAACACTACCAGGTTGGGGAAACGCTGCGTTTCCCAGCGCTGGATTGGAAGACGGGTAAAGTCGTTGAAGTACGCTCAGGGCAGAACCCTGAACTGCCGCCCTTCAAGGTGATCGAAGTAGATATGGAAACTGGAGAGCGGCAGCAGTTCGCATCCTGGTTAGAGCAGCACGTGCTCAACCAACCAGTTTCCTTCGACACAAATGATCCACTGCTTGATGCGGACTATGTGCTCGAACACTTTGGCAAAGCGCTTTCCAGCACGCTTAATGATGCTTTCGAAGCATCTGAAGAACTGGTGCGAATCGCATGGCGGTGGTTTCCACGCGCACTGCTGGTGGATATTAATGTTGGTCACCTCAACCTGGCAGAAGCAGTACTCGATATGATGGGCGGTGGCCCGCTGCCAACCCGCGCGCTCATGGAAGAAATTGAGCTGCCAACAGATGTAGATGCGAATCTAAACGAATTCTCCCTCAACCTGGCCCTCCAGGAAGATAAACGTTTTGATGAAGTTGGCCCAGCTGGTGAGATCCTGTGGTATCTACACCGCCTGGAACCAGAAGGCGTGCGCGAAACGCCGATTTATCTGCGTTATCACCCCATTCAGGGTTACAATTCCGAGAATTTTGAAGGCCAGTTTGAGCAGTTTAGCCCGTATGTGATCGATGAATTAGAGCCAGCCGTCAATCCGGCCCCAGATGACGAGGCGGATGCGCCAGATGAAGTGACGCTTAGCCTCATCTATCCACACTGGCGCGCCGGAACGCTGCCCCTGGCTGGCAATCTGGTAGCATTATTCCCGACCGCGTTTAAATCTCCGCGCATCCGGTTTACTTTTGTTGACAGCAACACGGGAGAAACGTTTCCCGGTTGGGTAGTACGCACAAGTCATTATGTTTATGGGTTGAGAGAGTGGTACGAAGCGCAAGGTCTCATTGCAGGCAGCCTGGTAAAAGTCCAGCGCGGCAAGAACCCTGGAGAGGTCATTGTAAAGGCCAATAAAAAACGTTCGACGCGCGAATGGCTTCGCACCGCCGTGGTCAGCTCAGACGGGGGAATTGTATTTTCCATGTTGAAGCATAACGTCTCAGCAGCAGTAGATGAACGGATGGGAATTGTTGTCCCCGATGTCGAGGCACTCGACCAGATCTGGGAACAGCATACGAAACAACGCGTTCCACTGGCCCAGACCGTTAAACTGGTCGTGCGCGAGATGGCAAAACTCAGCCCTCAAAGTCACGTACACGCGCAAGAACTCTATGCTGGCATCAATATCCTCCGCCGGTGTCCTCCAGGCCCCATTCTAGCCGTCCTGCTTGAAAGCTCTTGGGCTCAGCATCTCGGGAATTTCTATTTCCGCCTGGTTGAGACATCTGGAGGAACAACGAATGAGTGATGTCAAGAAATTTAGCCTGGTAAAACCGACAACAGAAACACCTTTCCATATAGACTTTGACTGGTGGAAGGATCATGAGAGCAACTGGCGTGTCTTTCTAATCAGTTACCTGTGCCCGCAGCATAAGGATGCCTTTTCCGACAGCAGCCAGAATGTGTGGGTAGATTGGGTGGATCCGGATACAGCACAGGTGACTCGCGTAGACGGGTTACAGCATGTGCTGATAAATCACTGCGCGCGGGAAGAAGACTTTCTGACCGATAACACCACCCTGGTAGATTCTGTCTTCCGCGTCCTGCTGGCGCATGGCAACCATCCAATGACGCCAGATGATCTTTCGGAAGAGATCCTGCGACCAGCAGAAACAATCCTACGCACACTCTCTGGGGCGCGTGTATATAGGGGCATTCGCCCAATGCAAAACTAACAGGCAGCACAATAATAAGTAAAGGGCCGGGAATAATCTCTCGGCCCTTTTGATTTCTCACCAAGACGATTTGCTACTTCAATCGACGCACTTCGGGCACCCGGATGGCGACCCAGGCGCCATAAACCAACGAGATGAGTGCGCCAATCCCCACCGAAAATGGAGCGCCCATCCCGTCAGCAACCAATCCGGCTTGCAAGCCGCCCAGGCGCATAGCGCCCTGGAAGACCATCGTATAGACGCTCATGACTCGTCCGCGCAGTTCGTCAGGCGTGATGATTTGCAACAGCGTATTGGCAAGAGCGTTCTGCCAGATGAAGCTAAAACCAACCAGCATCATCAGCAAAACCGAGATCACAAAGGAGTGTGATAGAGAGAACATCAGCAGCACCAGAGGGAAGCCCAGGTTTCCTGCCGTCAGCAAACGACCTTTGAGCGCAGTCTCAGGCAGCGATGCCACCATTAACGCGCCAATCACAGCCCCGATGCCAATAGTGGTGAGCAAGATTTCCTAGCGGCAGCGCTTCTGGCGCCTGGCAGTTGATAGCAAAAGGACCTTGCCCGCAAACCATAGAAATGACTGGTTCCGCGCTCTTGCCGAGAACTTCAGTAGCAAAGACGGGCATAAGCGTGTTATAAGGCATCGACAAAAAGGCACTGATCGCAATCAGGCTGACAAGGAAGAAGATCGCGCGCTGGCGAGAGATGAAGTGCAGCCCTTCCATGATATGTTCAACCGAGGTGCCACTCTTGCGAAGCGTGCGATGCGGCGCAGGAAGATCACGCATCAAGGCCAGGCTGATGAGAACAGAGACAAATGTAAAGCCGTTCACAAAGAAAGCCCATCCTTCACCGATCGCTGCAACGACCAGGCCAGCGGTCGCCGGGCCAAGGGCACGCGCCAGGTTAAACATGGCAGAGTTAAGCCCAATCGCATTTGTAAGGTCTTCTTTGCCTTCAACCATATCCACAGTGAAAGCCTGGCGGGCCGGCACATCAATCGCATTGATAGAACCAAGAACCAAAGCCAGCACATAAACATGCCAGACCTGGACGGTCCCCGTCCAGGTGAGAACCGCGAGCAGAAAGGCTTGCAGCATCATCGCCACCTGGGTAAAAATGATGATTTTCTGCTTGGAATGCTGATCAATAAAAGCTCCACCCCATAAAGAAAGCGGGATCAGTGGAATGAGGGCCAGGAAGTTGACCATCCCCAGAGCGACAGCCGAGTTGGTCAATCGATAGACCAGCACTTGCTGGGCCATATTTTGCATCCAAACACCGATTAAGGAAATCGTCTGCCCATAAAACCACAAACGGAAGTTGTAATGTCTTAGCGCGCGAAAAGTAGCAGGAAACTGTATTCTTCGTTGAGAAAGCATAGGTAAACGGTCTTTTCTAAAGGTTTGAAGTCTGGTTATTATAAATCCATCTTGCCGGTTAAGCATCGTCAAATGAAGCGTGATATGACATTTTTAATAACATCATTTGATCGAACTGATCTATACTTTTTATGATCCTCTTTAAAAAGGATGCGGTTACGAGCAAGGATCTACTGGCAAATCAAGCATATCCGTACACCCTCAGGCGGACGCGCAGGCATATGCACAATCTAATCTCGAACCACAACTGCGCCTAACACAGCGGTAGTACGGCACCCTATTGAAGAATTTGAGGCTTTATCCATAAAGGCTTGAAAAACGGAGGCGATATGACTACTCACCATTTTACCCCTAACGTTTACTACAACAACCTTGGATCATATGAACCTGTTCTTACAGTTCTGCCAGGCGACTGTGTGGTGACCACCACCATCGACGCTGGCGGGCGGGATGAAAACGGTAACATTGTTAATGAGGGTGGCAACCCAATGACAGGGCCTTTTTATATAGCAGGAGCAGAGCCGGGAGATACACTAGTCGTGCAGTTAACACGGATCACGCCCAACCGCGCCACAGGCTGGACGACCCAAACGATGGCCTGGAACGTGGTAGACCCAAACTATATTCCCCGCCTATTTCAATTCCCGCCCGGACAGGATCGGGAGTTGGCGATCTGGGAAATCGATAACGCGGCTGGCACAGCCACCCTACACGAACCAGCCACCCGCTTAGGGGCCATCACACTGCCCCTCAAGCCGATGCTGGGCTGCTTTGGGGTCGCCCCCTGGGGTGAGCAAGTGCTCTCCACAGCCACCTCGGCCCAAAATGGCGGGAATATGGATTACCGGGGCTTTGTAACCGGGACGACAGCTTACTTCCCAGTGTTTACATCGGGCGCGCTGTTATTCCTGGGTGACGGGCACGCGGTCCAGGGAGACGGAGAAATTGCGGGCACAGGAATCGAAATCTCAATGGAAGTTGAGTTTCGGGTAGATCTCATCAAGAGCCACCCGATTGGCTGGCCGCGCGGCGAAAACGAGGAGTGGATATTCACCCTCGGAAACGCGCGCCCACTCGACCAGGCTTTACAGCACGCAACTACTGAAATGGTGCGCTGGCTGCAAAACGACTACCAACTGGATGCGCTCAGCGCGGGCATTTTGATGGGACAAAGCGTGGCGTATGAAGTTGGGAATGTTTTTGATCCGGCTTATACGATGGTTTGTAAGATGTCGAAAGCGGTTTTGAACAGGCTGCCCATGCGTAGATAGGCTCTCAGAATTGAACAGAAAAGGAGCGGGCCTGCTGCCAGGCTGCGGGGGTAAAAGGCCACTGCAACTGCGAGCAGACCTGCTCCCAACGGCCCGGCATCCCTTCTTCAAACAAAAAGGGAATCCAACCAAGTTTGAGATAGATTTTCAGGGCTGGCAAGCGGAAGTCATCAGTAAGGAGGTAGATGCTGCGATAACCGCCCTGCACCAGGCGGGCAGTAGCAGCAGCACACACTGCCATGCCAAGGCCTTTACCAGAATGAGAAGGGTCAGCTGCCACCCAACCCATCTCGCCGCCGAAAGGATGCAAGTCGCGTGGGTTGTGGAGCACCATGGTAGTAGCAACAATGCGATTGGCAGGTTGATGAACAATGAGGAACCAACCGTCTGGCAGAATCTTCCGCAGCCAGGGAGAGAGTTTTTCGTCATCCCAATCCCCAAATCCAGCCATTTTCATTACTTCATAAAACTGCGGCTCGTCGCCAGGTTGATAGGTGCGCAGGGCATAACCAGCAGGTAAATGGAGAGTGGCGGGATGAGATTGTTGGTCGATCGGATAAATCATTTGCAGTTGGGGTTGGTCGCCCATGTTGTTCTCCGTGGTCTGAAATGTAATTCTATTTTACTCTGGAACTGTGAGGGCGCCTGGAAGTCAGCCATTCGAAGTACTTGTATAATCCTCTTTACCTTTTCACTGTTGTAATTGTTGATAAAGTCATATATTATGGTAATATACTGGGTGGTTATCAGTAGGCGCTTTACAAATCAAATTCATGCAAGTAGGGGAAAATAAATGAGCAGGTCGCAGGTGTTGATCATCGAGGATGATAAAGAAAGCGCCGATTATTTGGGCACTATCTTGAACATGATGGATTTTGAAGTTGAAACAGCCTTTTCCGCAAAAGAAGCATTATCCTACTTAACGATTACCGTTCCAAGTCTGATTTTGTTAGATATGCGCCTGGGGCGAGAGATTGGTGGGGAAGATATTCTCTATCAAGTGCGTTCGAACCCACGCTTTGACCAGACCAAAGTGATCGTGGTGACCGGCTATCCGACTACCATCGACATGGTCTCCAACCTGGCGGATCTGGTGCTGGTGAAGCCAGTACCAGTGGATCTACTGCAAACCCTCGTTTCGCGGATTTCATCTTACAGCTTTACACCGAAACGCTTGTCGTTTCGCGATCCGGTGACAATGCTCTTTCACAAGGATTTCTTCCTGACACGCCTCGAACTGGCATATGAGCGCTCTCAGCGGCGCGAAGATTTTCGATTTGGCATGTTGATTTTTGAAGTTCGGGTTGACGGATCAACAGATCCTGAAGTTTCGTTAGAAATAACGAACGCTATTCTGCAAGAAATGGCAGAGCGATTGAAGAAGAACTTGCGTCCCACAGATACGGTCGCAAGGGTCTCTACCTGGAAGTTTGCCATTTTACTGGAAGACCTGAAAAAGGATGAAGATATTTCAGTGGTCACGGATCGCTTGCAAAGTATTATTGCCCAGGCTTATCAAGTCCAAGAGAAATGCTATGAACTATCTGTAAAGTTAGGGGGACTGGTAAACTCGCGGCGCTATAAGCAGCCGGTAGATCTATACGCGGCAGCAGAAGAAGTGTTTGGAACCACAGTTCCCAATGAGCATCCTGTTGGTCGTTCCTCTCCCAGCTACCCCTAAACCTTTTTCTTAACAATAAACTCTTGATTCGCTCATTTTCGGGTCGGGCAAGAAGAATCGGCGATCAGGCGTGAATAAATACTTCCTGATTCCCAATCCTTGTTCCCTGAGCTTTCTGAGCCTTGCTGCGGAGCTCATTTAATTACGCTGAAACGTCTTTAGAACCTGGAACTCCGGGAACTGTTTCAGCCTCTTGACCGTTAAATCCACCTATTGTATATTAGTACACGTAACATTTTTGTTATAAATGTTATATAACTGAACAGGGGGAGTTCAGATGACCATTCACCAGTATTTACAGGATCGGGTGGCGCCGAATCCAAGACTACACGAAGTGCCCGATAGATAAGAGAAGCGATGTCAAGAAATGTTTGGATGAAAGCAGGTTTTGTTCTGTTAGCTTTAGCCGGCGTTGGATTTTTATATCAACTCCTCGCCCCCCGGTTACAGCCGCTGCCTGTTTATATGACGCTGCCAGAAGTGACTCTGATAGATCAGGATGGACAGCCTTTCGATCTGAATCAAACCCATGGGAAGGTAGTCGTCCTCAGCCCGATCTATACCCATTGTCCGGATATCTGCCCACTCACCACTTCAATGATGAAGCAAATTCAAGACCGCCTGCAAGCAGCCGGCCTGAGTGACAAGGTTCAACTGGTTACGTTTACTGTGGATCCCGAGCGAGACAGCCCGATGGTTCTAAAACAGTTCGCCGGAAACTACCACGCGGATCTAAGCAACTGGGTCTTTCTTACCGGCGCGTCCGATCAAATCCAGGTTCTCATTAAAACCCTGGGGCTTTACGTAGAGCGCGTGTATTATGTGGAAAACACCCCTTTCCCTGAGCGGTCCCTTACCAACCCACCCCCCAATACACCATACCTTGTAAATCATACAGATCGCCTCTTCCTGGTTGATCGTCAGGGCAAGGTACGTGCGCTTCCACCCGGAAGCCGTACAGATATCGACAATGCCATGAACCTTATCCAACAAATCGTCAAAATCCAAAGTGGTAAATAAATATGATATGGAAACTTTTCGGCTTATTGACTGGACTATTCCTGCTGGCTGCCTGTACAGCCCAAGCAGATGCCAGCCCCAAAATTCACGTAGATCAGGCCTGGGCGCGTCCCGCCGTCGTGATGGATCCAATGAGTACGGCGAGCAAAACGCCTGATACACAAGCAATGGCTGGAATGACAAAGAATACCATGAGCAGCGCCGCATACTTTGTCATCGTTAATGATGGGGGCGGCACAGACACGCTAACGGGCGTTACCAGCCCAGCAGCCAGCCAGGCCAGCGTGCATGAGACGCAGTATAAAGGCGACGTTGCGCAAATGGTACCCATCCCAAGTTTGGAAATTCCTGCCCACGGCCAGGTAGAATTTAAACCAGGCAGTTATCACGTGATGCTGGAAGGTCTGACGCAAGATCTGAAAGAGGGCGATACGATCAAAATCACCCTCCAATTCCAAAAGAGCGGGCCGGTTACCCTTGACCTGCCCATCCGGCAGCAGCCGTAACGAAAAATGTTAGCATACCTGTTCATTATCTTGTTGGCAATTCTGGGGGGCTACGCTATCCTTATGAGCCGGGTGGCTGATCAGCTTCCACCCTCTCAACAGTGGCTGCGGCTGGCTAGTTTTATCGTAGGTCTGCTGGCAGCGCTGGTGGTTTTTATCCCATCCCCTGACTTATTCGGGTCTGATAGTCGCTTCACGGTAAGCATGGGGCAGGTACTGCTCGCAGTGGATGTAGCACCTGCGCTGCTGTTTCTCGGTATTCCCTCTATCATGGTACAACCGGTCTTACAAGGCAGTCGTTTGAAGCGTTTTATCAGCAAACCACAGTTCGCCGGACTCCTCAGCACTGCGATCTTTCTGGTCTGGTTCCTACCCGTTTTCTTTGAAGCAGCCTCAAGTAATTTGACGATCTGGATCCTTAAACAAGTATTATTTTTGGTTTCGGGACTGATCTTGTGGTGGCCGGTAGCCGGTCCTTTACCATCCTGGCGACCAGTTTATCCGCTGCAGCTTGTCTATCTATTGATTGTAAGGCTGCCGATGACCGGACTAGGAATTGGGTTTACATTTGCAAATCAGCTCATCTACATTTCGCGCTCCTTTGCTCTGGAGATCTGCGCGCCCTCTTCCGTATCTGATCAACAAATGGGTGGAGTGATCATGTGGCTGGTAGGCGGTATGATCATTTTTATCGCCTTTAGTATCATCTTTTTTCTATGGTCATCAGAGCATGATGCGAAGGAAACAAAAAGGATTTAATCGACTAGCGGTCTGCCCAACCGCAATGTTTATAACAGGAGAAGGAATTGAAAGGAAGTACTGACCTTTTAGGAGAAGGCACATGGGAGAAGAACTGCTAAATCAGGTTGATGCGTGGCGGATAGGCCAAAAAGTTCAAATAATCGCTGGACCTTTTATTGGATTTGAAGGCGTTATCCTCCTAATTAATCCAAAAGAACAACTTGTGAGGGTAATGATTGATATCTTTAAGAGCCAATCTCCTGTTGAAGTTCCAGTCTCATCTCTAAAAGCACTAGATCGTGAGAAATGAGTTGTAGTAAAAGAATGAGCTTTGACAGATTACGAAATTGTGTAGAACATCGGACTTTTATTAAAAAGTCTTTATTGTTGTGGTAAAATCGAAAAATAAATTATATCTGGGGGAGTAACGGTCGAAAGACCACCAGATCTACTAGGTTTGCCCCTGTGGCTCAATGGATAGAGCACCGGACTTCTAATCCGATGATTGTGGGTTCGAGTCCCACCAGGGGCGCTCAAGTTTATATTTTCCTCTCGCGCCTTCGGTTGTATGCAACGGAAGGCGCTGTGATATAATCCAACTAAAGTAATCGCATCATGGAACCTGCAAGCGAACCAGTCTGAAAAGATGTGGATTTCATCTTGCGATTTGTTGAATAACAGGTCGCCAATCAACGATGGGAGGTTCGTGGTTGATTGAGCGTTCCGGGTAGGCGCTGGCACTTTGCGAGGGGATCTGATAGTTCGCCAGCTGCCTTTCCCCGATTATGGATCGTCGTACCGCTGTATACAAGTGAATACCTCCCCCGTCCAGACTAAACAATCTGCGACGGAGACCTTTCGGCGGTCTTTGATTCGATGACAACAACAGGTGAAAGCGAGATGATATCTGTAACCTTCAAATCAAGCCAGCGGCGCAGTCCGCAGATGCCCGAAAATGCTGAAAACATGATTGTTAACTGGCGCATCAATTCACGTTCACATGCATGGCGACCACCCACTGACGTTTATGAACATGAAGACAAGGTGGTCGTACGGGTGGAGATCGCTGGGATGAATGAGGATGACTTTTCCATCAGCCTGGATCGTAATGTCCTGGTGGTTCGCGGTGTCCGCCCCGATTTGACAGAACGGCGCGCCTATCATCAGATGGAAATTAGTTTTGGTGAGTTTGCCACAGCAGTTGAAATTCACACGCCCATTGACACAGATAAGGTTCATGCTGAGTATGAAAATGGTTTTCTGTGGGTGATCTTACCAAAAGCGCAGCCTAAACATATCAAAATAAATGAATGAGAGTGACCATGTTCGCCTTACAATCACAAACGGAATCTACTCCACCTAATGACATCGTTCACGATCTGTTGGAAGGTATGGTCGAAGGCCGCTCCTGGACAATTGTGAAGTATTCCCTGGATGAACCGGTTTCAGAAGAGGGTCCATCCCAAGAAGACTTACAGCAGGAAGATGGAACGGTTGAAGTCGACGCCGAAGCAGTGGAGGAGATGCTCTCCAATATTCCAGAAGAACTACCCATCCTGCCACTGCGTGGGTTGGTGGTTTATCCACAAACTGCCGTCCCGTTGACAATTGGTCAGCCGCGCTCAGTGCGCTTGGTGGATGATGCGATGGCTGGCGACAAGCTAATTGGCCTGGTGACTTCAAAGGATCCTGACCTTGAAAATCCTGGCCCCCAGGACTTGTACGATTATGGCACAGTGGCTGTCATCCACCGCATGTTCCGCGCACCAGATGGAACAATTCGGCTGCTCGTCCAGGGTCTGAGCCGTTTTCGAGTAAGTGAATTTACTTCTACCGATCCATACCTGTGCGCAAAAATCGAGCTGGCTCCGGAAAATGTCGAAGAGGGTCTGGAAGTGGAAGCACTGGCGCGGAATGCGCGCGACCAGTTCACCCACATCGCCGAGATGATCCCCTCGTTCCCACGCGAGTTAGTCGCTTCGATCAGCGCGATCGAAGACCCAATTCAAATCGTTTACACAATCGCTAACTTTCAGCGAATGGATCTTGCAGAAGCACAGGCTTTACTGGAAACAGAGTCGGTGACAGAGAAGCTGCGCAAGTTAGTGAACATCCTGACCCGTGAATCAGAAGTACTGGAACTGGGTCAAAAGATTCAGAACGAGGCTCGCTCTGAGATCGAAAAGATGCAGCACGAATACTTCTTGCGCGAACAGATGAAAGCGATTCAGCGCGAACTGGGAGAAGGCGACGAAACGGCTGCGGACGTTGAAGAGTTCCGGCAGCGGATCGAAACGGCGAAGATGCCTGAAGAGGCCGAGAAACAAGCCCGGCGAGAACTGGATCGTCTGTCGCGCCTGCCAACTGTGGCTGCTGAATATGGTGTCATTCGCACCTACCTGGACTGGCTGGTTTCTGTTCCGTGGAGCGAAACCACTCAGGATAACCTGGAAATTCCGCACGCGCGCCATGTTTTGGATGAAGATCACTACGGTCTGGAAGATGTAAAAGAGCGTATCCTTGAATTTCTGGCAGTGCGAAAGCTGCGCATGGAACGCGCGTACGAGCTGCACAACGAGCCGGACCAGCCGGTGGATTATATCCGGCATGAGCGTGAAGGGGTTATTCTCTGCTTTATTGGCCCACCTGGGGTCGGTAAAACCTCGCTGGGTCAGTCGATTGCTCGAGCGTTGGGACGCAAGTTCATTCGTGTATCACTGGGTGGCATTCACGATGAAGCAGAAGTCCGGGGTCACCGGCGCACCTATATCGGCGCGATGCCAGGACGAATTGTACAGTCACTGCGGCGCGTAGGAACCATGAACCCTGTGTTCATGCTGGACGAGATCGACAAACTATCTTCCGATTTCCGTGGTGATCCAGCCTCAGCCCTGTTGGAAGTGCTGGACCCCGAGCAGAACTCAGAGTTTCGGGATAACTACATGGAAGTCCCCATCGATCTATCCCAGGTGATGTTTGTCACCACCGCAAACCAGCTAGAGACCATCCCCGGGCCACTATTAGACCGCATGGAAGTGATTCGCATTTCTGGCTATACAGAAGCAGAAAAGCTGCAAATCGCGCGCCATTATCTCATTCCGCGGCAGTTGAAGGAAAATGGACTGCTGCCGGATGAGGTAAGTTTCACAGACAATGCTATTCATACCATCACGCGCAATTACACCCGCGAAGCGGGAGTGCGTAATCTAGAGCGTGAAATTGGGGCGGTGTGTCGTAAAGTCGCCACTCGATTGACCGAAGAAAACCAGGTGGATCATGAGATTGATGGAGAGGATGTGCGGAAGCTGTTAGGGCGACAGCGCTACCAGGGGAACGATGAAGTGGCGCTGCGCACTTCTCTACCGGGTGTGGCAACCGGTCTGGCCTGGACGCCAGTGGGCGGCGAAGTGCTGTTCATTGAGGCGACCCGGATGCCCGGCTCAAAGGGCTTCGTTGTCACTGGATCCATTGGCAACGTAATGCAAGAGTCGGCCAGGGCGGCGCTCTCCTATATTCGCGCGAATGCCGCTCACCTGGGGATCGACCCTGATTTCTTTGAAAAGACCGATATTCACCTGCATATTCCAGCCGGCGCGCAGCCGAAAGACGGTCCCTCCGCCGGAGTCACCATGACGACTGCCCTGGCATCCCTGCTCACCGGACGCCCGGTAAAGGCGGATGTAGGCATGACGGGTGAAATCACACTGCGCGGGCAGGTGCTTCCGATTGGCGGCTTGAAAGAGAAAGTGCTGGCCGCGCATCGGGCCGGCCTGAAGAAGATCATTTTGCCGAAGTTGAACGAGCCAGACCTGGACGATATCCCTGAAGAAATTCGCAAAGTGATGACTTTCGAACCGGCGGAACGCATCGACGAAGTCCTGGCGCACGCTTTAGAAGACTTGCCGCAGCCAGACGGGCGCAAACAAGAAGAAGGTCAATTGGCGACCGAACCAGAGGCGGCAGCCTAGTCAGGCCAAGATTTGAAATTCCATGCGGCTGGCGGTGAAATGGAATTTTCGCCAGCCGCATGGGCAGCAGCATCTTTTTGATTATTCAAAACCCTTTGTGTCCGTAGTCAATTCAAAATCAAGCAGGGCGACATGGCAGAACAAAAGCAAGCAAAAGTCATGCTGGTAGAGGACGATTTCACCATGCGATCCGTTCTCAAAACGCTTCTGGAAATTGAAGGTTTCCAGATTGTTACCACCTCAGGACGTGAAATGGAAGAGGAGCTTCTGTCCCTGATCCGACAAAACCAACCTGACGTGGTACTGCTGGATGTACATCTGCCGAATGCCAGCAGCTTTAATGTCATGCAAGAAATACGCAGCGACCCTGCCCTACAAGAAACGCGGGTGGTGATGACCTCGGGAATGGATATGAAAGATGAAAGCCTCCGTGCGGGTGCAAATTCCTTTTTGCTCAAGCCCTACATGCCCGACGAACTGATCCAGCTCCTAAAAGGATAATCACTTGTCTGATTCTCTCATCCGCAT
The DNA here is from genome assembly GCA_963791025.1 of uncultured Chloroflexia bacterium. Taxonomy (GTDB): domain Bacteria; phylum Chloroflexota; class Anaerolineae; order Anaerolineales; family Anaerolineaceae; genus DSYU01. The sequence goes on from CAWBQF010000003.1 coordinate 639,721, forward strand.
CGCCGTGCTGACTGTTTCCGACCGTTCCTCACGTGGAGAACGCCTCGATGCTTCTGGCCCGGCCCTGGTGCAGAAGGCCCAGGATCAAGGCTGGCAGATATTCGCTACACGCATTGTGGCGGATGATATCCGAACTATCCAGGCCGTATTGGCTGAATGGGCGGACGGTGGGCAGGTAGATTTGATCCTGACAACTGGCGGAACTGGTTTTGCGCCGCGTGATGTGACGCCAGAGGCTACTCAGGCAGTCATCGAACGAGGTGCGCCTGGCCTGGCGGAAGCGATACGCCAGGCGAGCTTGAAAATCACTCCCCATGCGATGCTGTCACGGGCTGTGGCAGGTATTCGCGGACGCACACTGATTATCAACCTGCCGGGCAGTCCAAAAGCAGCCGTAGAGAACTTGATGATCGTACTACCGGTGCTGCCCCATGCTGTGCAGTTACTGCGTGAAGACAGCGCGGCTGAGGCGGGGCACAACTTACAGGGATAGTTGCAGTCGCCGAGTCCAAAAGAGCGGGCCATTCTGTTATCAGAATAGCCCGCTCTTTTGGAAGGCTTTATGCGCTTTACTTCCCTTCAAGGGCCAACTGGAGATCATCTCCGCGCGCCAGTTCAACCATGGGGATGCCGCGCTGGCTAAGACGTTGAACGATCTCTTCTCCACCCAGGTTCCCACCAAAAGAATTGGCATTTAGCATCACCACCACCGGGCGCAAGTTGCGCATCATCAGGTAGTCGACAGAAATCGCGAGCAATTCATGCGTGCTGGGCGTGATTAGTACCACCGTGCTGGCACGCGGCAAGCTGGGGGCCTGCGACTCTACAAGAGCAGGAAGCGGAAGATTGCCGTCACTATTTAAGAAGGTAAGGGTTTCGAGAATCTTATTAAGCTGCCGTTCACCCCGCTCAGGCGAGATGACGGTGAGAACATCACTGGCACAGACAAAACCAACTGTGCGGCCCTGGCGAATGTAATAGTTAGCGATAGATCCCGCGGCGCTGACCGCGTATTCAAACGAATCAGGCGGCAGTCTGACTTCTGTCTGACGCTGCCACATCCATAACTGGTCAATCTTTGGCGAAATAGGGTTCGCTTCCGTTATGTGAAAGTGAACGGGTTCATAAGCATCTAGAAAGATCCAGACATCCGCCTGAGGATCCTGATCAAACTCCTTCGTCATAAGGCGATCCCGACGGGCAGAAGTAGGCCAGTGAATGCGGCGCAAGGATCACCGGGAGCGTAATCGCGCACAGCCGCAGCCTGAGGGGTGATTTCGGCAGCCCGGCGCTGAATAGCGCGCCCACCTGGGAACATGCCAACGGGGGAAGGGAACTTAGCCAGGTTGACAATATAAGGCAAGACTACCAGCGTATGCTCCGTGGGCGCCTTGCGAGTCACCTGGAACAAGCCGAATGGATCACCTGAGATGAGTAGCGTTGGGCCTAACAAGAAGGAACCACGCCGGTTCAGCATGGTGTAGGCGATATAAGAACGCTGCTGGCGGGGGCCAATCAGCGAGATGACGCGCGTACCAGAATTTCCTGGTAAGGAGGATTCATCACGAATTTCAACCCACAGCCGTACAATGGGCAGACGGTTATTCAGCTTGAAGCGCTCCTCGAAGACCTGCCCCATTTGATGTCGTAAAATACGCGCTTCACGCGTGAGAATAAAGCCGCGGGTGGAGAAGGAGGCCCAAACCCAACTGGCTATGATGAGCAAGACCGTCAGATACACCAGGCGGGTAAAAAATACCGGGGTCTGCACGCCCGAAACCAGGGGCGTGAAGTACGCCACGATGATGCTGAAGATCAGCAAGAATAAGACAGCCCAGAAGGAGCGCCGGAGAGTCGATTAAATCCTCGAGTTGCTGCTTCCCGTCAGGTCGCCGCCTGGCACGGGCAGGTTCAGCAAGATCTCCTTCACAATTTGACCCGCCGAAAGATTCTTTAGACGAGCTGCCGGGTTGGTGACAATGCGATGCGAGAGCACATTTTCTGCCAGGGCTTTAATATCATCTGGCAAAACATAGTCACGGCCCTGGAGTGCAGCGCGGGCCTGTCCAGCACGGAACAAGCCGAGACTGCCGCGCGGGCTGGCGCCTAGATAGATATCGGCATTCTCGCGAGTGGCGCGGGTCAATTCAACAATATAACGCTTCACAGCGGGCGAAACATAGACGCGCCGTACAGCTTCCTGGATCTTCTTGAGTTCTTCTAGAGATACCACTGAGCTAATCGTGGTGATGGGGTGTATATACTGTTGATCACTGAGGATTTTCACCTCATCTTCCAGCGCTGGGTAGCCAAGTTGAATGCGCAGCAAGAAGCGGTCTAACTGCGCTTCGGGCAGCGGGAAGGTGCCTTCATACTCAATAGGGTTCTGAGTTCCTAAGACCATGAACGGTTCGGGCAGCATGTGGGTAATGCCATCCACCGTCACCTGACGTTCTTCCATTGCCTCCAGCAAGGCAGACTGCGTCTTAGGCGTCGCACGATTGATTTCATCCGCCAGCACAATCTGCGCCATAACAGGGCCCTCGCGGAACTCAAACAGGCGGGTTTGCTGGTTAAAAATAGAAACACCGGTCACGTCACTGGGCAGCATATCCGGCGTGAATTGGATGCGGCTGAAGGTCACACCCAACGAGCGAGCCAGGCTGCGTGCTAGAACAGTCTTACCCACGCCCGGAACATCTTCAATCAAGATATGCCCCTGGCAAAGCAGACCAACAGCCGTCAATTCTAGTACGCGGTCTTTGCCTACAATGACCATTCCCAGGTTGTCCAAAATACGGTCGGTGAACAACTGAACATCCGATACCGTCAGCTCTGCTTCCATAAACAAAACTCTCCTATGAAGAAATAACTGTTCAGTTTTATCGAGGAGCGGAAGAGTTTCCGCGGTGGCTCGTATCCTTGATCAAAATCCATAACAAGAATAGTCCAAGTATACTAAACAACCCGCCGAAATAAAACCCTACAGAGGTATAGTTTACATTAAGCAGGTGTTTTCCCGCAGGAACTGCCACAGCACGGAAGAGATAATTTGCTCGATAGAGAGACACAGACTGTCCATCAAGGCGCGCCTGCCAGCCGGGATACCAGGTATCCGCAATAAAAAGCCAGCCTTCGGATGGGCTATCGATTTCCAGAGAAAGGCTGTCCGGGCGGGACGAAAGCAGGCGTAGCGCCACATTCGCGACAGGAACACACGGCGCGTTATTAACACCAGATTTGCCTTCAAGAATGAGCATCGGCGGGTCATAAGCGGGAAGCTTCATCTGTTGTTCCAGCGCCTGCCAGGCCTTTTCTTCTGACGACACCCCTTGAGCGCAAGAATACCAGCGAAACCGGTTGGCATCTGGAAGGGAATCAAAGCGAACACCGCCCGGTTGGCTGACATCAATCCGCTCCATAGTGCCCACATCCATCAGGGCCAGCCAGGGAGCCTGATCCTGAAAAGAGAGACCCTCCAGGGCTGCCATCCAGCGGGCATAACGGCCCGGCACAAGAGGATCAAAGTTATTTACTGTAGAAATGCCATCCAACAAGTTTAAGTCAGGGAGGAGGATCGTGCGTAATCCCCGCCAGTCCTCCAGGGCAGTATAGTCTTTGAAGCGAAAAAAGCGGCTAAACTTCAAGTCATATTCGGCCTGAGTGCTGAGATATAGGCGATTTACCTCATGGTCAGCAGCGGAGGTCAGTGCAGGCTGATCGTTGTTCTGATAAAAGTCGGGGTGAACGCCGGGGTTAAGCGCCCAACCAGCCAAAACCAGATCAGCTGTTACCCAACCAATCACCCCCCAACGCCACACCGATTGACGGCCTTTGCGCTGAGCCAGCGGCAGAAGCAGGGTAAACAAACCGGCTCCCAACCCCCATGCGCCAGTCAGGGCGGTGGCGCGGATGAAGGTTAACTGGATATTGCTTACCAGCAGCCAGGCCAAACCAGATCCAAGCGTAACCGCAAACGCACCGGCAGTCGCCAGACGGAACCAGTAGAGGCCCTTCCCTACCGGGCAGCGCCAATGCTCCACCCCCACCCCAGCCAGCAGCGCCAGGCCAAAAGCAGCCCAGATCAGGTAACGGGCGGGAGCTTGAAACATATTAAAGGTAGGAATATGGCGATACAAGAAGGGAAATAACGCAATATTTTGCCCCAGAGCCAGGGCAAAACTGACCAGAACCAGTCCCCACAGGGGCAAAAGCAGCCCACGGTGAGCGCGTTTCCAGGCCAGCTTGAGGGTAGTCAGAGCCAAACTGAGCGGCAGGACACCCAGGTAAAGGTGATCTTCCCAATAACTGGCATAGCCCCAGTAGTCACCCTGACCAGGATTCCCGAAGAAGTCGGGCGCAAAGAGGGTCAGGAAACGCCAGGGCCAGAAAGAATAGCGCATCACTTCGGTGTACTGAACGGAACTGGAACGTTGAGAAGTCAGGAGATATTCGAGCGTAGGCCCTAACTGCGCCGCGGCGATGGCAGCGGCGAGCAGCCCAGCCGCAGCAAAGGCCAGTCCATACTGAAACGCCCTGCGGAAACCACCCGCGCGCCAGCCCATCCATAACGACCAGGCGCCGGACAGAAGCAAGGTATACCAGGCCAACTGCGCGTGACCTGCCAGCAGCATCAAAGCAAGGCTGACAACCAGACCCGGCGAGAGAGGTAGACGACGATTGGGCAGGTAGGGTTGGCGGGCAAAGTAGATTACCCAGGGCAGCCAGGCAGCCACCCAGGTCATGCTAAAGAAACCAAGACGACCGACAAGATAGCCTGACAGCCCATAGGCCAATCCACCCACCATCTGTGCCGTCCAGCCCAGGCGCAGTTGGCGCAGCACAAAAGCCATCCCAAAGCAGGCCCAGATGATATGAAAGAGAGCGAGGAAGGTGTATCCCCAGGCAATGCCGCCAGGCCCAGCCAGCGCGGCGAACCCCAGCAGCAGCCAGTTCGGCGGGTAAAAGAAGGCCAGCTGGTAATTCGCAATAAGAGGAGCGCCCATCCCATTGAGAGGATTCCACAAGGGCAGCACCCCCTGACGGATCTGCTGCCAGGCGGCCCACCACCAGGGAACGAACTGTAGAGAAGGTGTGCCCCAAAACAATACCTCTCCGCGCAGGAGGAGCGGCGCAAACAAAAGGAAGGGAGCCAGGATCAGCGGCAGGTAAGTAGACAGGAGGGCGGCGGTACGCGCAGCGCCTCCAGTGCGCATCCGAGCAGGAAGAGATCCGTTCTTCAGCATCTACTTTACCCGCGCTTCAGCCTTGACCTGATAGATAGCATAACCATCTTGTTGATAGATCGGCTCTAAAAACGCGGCGCCGGACGGATTCCAGTCCCCCAGTTTACGCTCCTCAGGTCCCCAAAAGAGATACCGGACGTCAAACGTGCGCAGGAAAGCCAGCCGGGAAGCATCCGAACAGGTGGATTGGTAAACACAGGCCACACGCGGAGCGATTTGATCCAGGTGCATGCTCTCCGGACCGTGACCAGTCAGCGTATGCACGGGCGCCCAGGCTGGCAGCGGGTTAGAAGTATTATAAGAAGCCAGAACAACATCCTCTGAGCGGGCCTGACCTGCCAGAAATAAGAAGGCCCGGATTTCAGCGGTTGGTTGATAGAGCGGAGTCGCTGGGGTAAGGACTGCAAATAGACCCCCTACCAACAGCACGAGGCTGGACAGGAAAGCCAGGCTCAAGTAGCGCGGAGCCCAACGCCGGACTAGAGGAGAAGCGCCTTCCAGCCAGTACAAGGCCAGGACAATAATCGCAACCCAGACGCCTTCGGGTAAACGGCGCTGCAAGTTGTAGGGGGCATAGGCCAGGAAAGGAAACGCCACGAACCAGGCAGTGACCAGCCAGCCGCGCCAGGGCATACGGCGCAACACAGCGGGGACACCCACCAACGCCAGCGGCAGCAGTAGTGCGTAAGCGAGTAAGTAATGACTGAAGTAAGGAGAGATGATTTTGTTTTGGGTCTGCCAGTTCCTCAAGAACGGATCGAGTTGGAAGGCAAGCACATTGTAAAGCACAAAGGGAGCAGAAATCAAGCCAAGCCATAGGGCGCGCGCAAAGTACAGTCGCCAGCGAGGCCAATCCGGGATCTGTGTCGAGCGTCGCGTCATCTGCCAGAAACCCGTTACCGCCAGGTGCAGTCCCACCACAAACCACCCCACCACCACAGTCAGCGGCTGCATTAATCCCAGCAGCAGCCAGAACAAGCCGCCGCGCACCCTGAGTTGGCGTTCGGTCAAGGAGCGAGGCTCCTTAGAGGATTCGCTGAGATAGTCCCGCAGCCCCCACAGCAAAAAGGCGCGCGCGGCGGCTAAGTGAGGAAGGCCATATAACATCAGAAAGCCAAAAGTTTCAGGGGAGTAAAACTCCAGAGGCATATCCAGTCCGGGTAAACGCCCTCGCCACAAACCTTGAAGACCTACCAGGGTCAGCCAGCCCAAGCCTCCGCCCAATGCCGCCAGCGCGGTACCCAGACGGCGCGCCCAAACTTCACGCAGAAAAAGGGCCAGGAAATCGTAGGTGGCCCAGATGAACAAAACCCCACTGGCTACACGAAAAACCTGAAAAAAAGCGACCAGCTGCTCGTGTTCTCCAGGCGGTGCACTGAGCTTACCAAGCAGCAGGTAAGGTAGGAATGCCAGAAAGCCGGACTGTGGGTAAGCAGTATAAGGGGTGCGGAAGAGCCAATCACCCCAGGCGCCCAGCAGCATCTTGGCGATGTAAGAATTGCCGTCCTCCGCTCCGAATAGGAAGCCGGTAAAACGCCATTCGCTGCCCTGATTTTGGAAGCCAAGCAGATACGGCAGGCTGGTAACCAGCATGACGACCAGCGCAAATCCTAACACCCAACGGCGTTCACGTGGTTAAATCATGGACGGCCTCGCCTGACAAAGAGCAGCAAGATCAGTAAGCTGATCCAGGCCAGTGCGCCCAATCCCAGACCCAGGTAGACCGAAAATGGGCGGAAGACAAAGTCCACAGTGTGCGGACCGGGAGGCAGAAGCACCCCCTGCAGCAGGTTCGCCACTTTTTGGATCTGAACGGGCTGACCGTCAAGATAAGCCCGCCAGCCGGGATAATCGACCTGAGAAAGCACCAACAAACCTGGCCCCTGCGCCTGTATCAGGATAGCGTTGGGCCGTTCAGTGAGCCAGGGAGTAGAAAGTAGGCTTTTGCCCGGAGGAAAATCGGGGTTTTGCACCCAGGCGCGCGGCAAGGCAAACGGGTTGCGGTAGATGTAAGTATCTTCGATGTGCGCCAGGAGGTAAAGCTGGCTGCCTGGCAGTTCATACGCTGCGACGACATATCGCACGTTCAGCAGGCCCAGTCGTTGGGCGTCTGGACGGTAAGCCTGGTTGTCCATAGCCGGTTCGCCAGACTGGAAAGGCGGTAAGGTAACGCTGTAACCCGGTGCAGGCACACCGCTGGCAGGTTGGAAAAAAGCAGCATAACTGGCAAGCTGCAAAGGATCCACTCCATCCGCCAGTTCCAGGTGGAACAGGCCGGCGACTTGTTGTGGCAGGCTGTAGGAAGGGGAATAGACTCGGAAAGGCCCTTGTAGATTAGATGAAACATTCTCTTTAGCGGAAAGATACGCTGCAGAAGCTGCGCCCGGTACAAACGTATTTGCGGAAGAACGGAAGTCGAGGGCCAGAGCGTTAACGGCGCTCAGATCAGCCAACAGCAGCACAGTAGCCATCACAAACAAGACCGGGGAGCCGACCCGCCGGAAGCGCGCCAGAAAGATGAAGAGCATGCTTAGCAAAAAGAGCAGCGCCCCCCACCCAAACTGAAGCCGCACAGCTGCCTGAGGGACAACCACAGCAGCAGCCGCGCCAAACAGCACCACCAACGCGGTCACACCAAAGAGCATCCGCCCCGATCCGGCTCTCATTTGGGCGGCTTCACTCCCTGTGGTGAGCGCGTTGAAAGTGTAGGCAGCGGCGGCGGCAAACCCCAGTCCACACAGGAATAAAACCCGCGGCGGAACACGCAGCAGGCTGAACCCTGGTAGATGCGCCAGCAGCGGCAGACCCGGCAAGTAGCTCCCAAGAGAAAACACCAATGTGACCGCAACAAGCAGCATCCAAAAACCGGCCTTACGGCGCACGACCGGCAGCGACAGTCCCAGCAGAAACAGGGCAGCCACCAGCGCGCCTGGGTAAAGACACCATTCAGCCGGACCGCGCAGGTAGGGATAAATCAACCCTAGCAGTTGAACTGGATTGAGGGAAAGAATGAAACTCTCTTGCGGGGTCAGCGCGGCGCGGGTAGACAGTCGGGTATACTCGGCCAATGGCACTAACAGCGGCGCAGCCACCAGCAGGGCAAACAGTCCAGGCCCAACAATCCACACTACACTGGTTCGGAAAGATACGCCCTTGCCGGTATGCCAGAGACGATATCCAACCCACACAAGCCCGGCGTAAGCCCCCCATCGCACATCTGCCAGGAGAATGATCCCCAGAACCAGCCCTGGCAGCAAGCTTGTCAGAATGCGCAGGCCAGTCGAAAACCGGTCGCGGGATTGTAGGGTCTGGTAAGATCTTTGCGCCGAAAGCTCAGCCAGCAGCAGCCAGGGAGTCCACGGAACAGCATACAGCAAGCTGATATGACCAGCAGCCAGGTGGGAAAACAACTTAGGCATCGCTTCAAAAGCGAAAGCGCCAAACAAAGCCGCATTTTCGGGCAAACCTTCGGCTCGCAGCAGGCAGTAGAGTCCTACCCCACCCAAGATGAGGTGAAGCACAACCAGCAAGTTAAACCCAACGACCAACGGAAACAGGAGCACGAACCAGCCGGGCAGGTAATACAGTCCAGAAAGTGGGTCAGCCGCAAAGGGATAACCACTGAGGATGGTCGGAGACCAAAGAGGAACAGTCTTCCATTCGGTAAGCGAACGCTGCACAAAAAGAGCGTTCGGATAGTGACTGATAACCAGATCCGAAAAAGGGGAACCGGGTGGAAAAGGGAAACGACCCAGGTTTGGCAGCAGAATGAGAACCGGTAAGAGAAAGAGCGCGGCGCGCAGCAGCCTACGGATCATGGCGTCTCTTTCACCGAATAAATCGCTACCTCACCGGCTTGAAACACCTGCGGATATCCCCGTAAGTCTGCTAGTGAACCCAACGCTCGCTCGCGATTTCCAACAATGACGTAATCGACGCCGCGTTGATGGAGAAAACCGCTGGTCTGTGCGTCTGTCCAGCCATCTCCGTAGAAGGCATTCACCTGTGTCTCCTCCTCCAGCGCATGGACGGTTTCAAACGGATGCCCATAAATCACACGCCGCCCAGTCTGAGCAGGAATGAAGTTACCCAACTCAGGGGAGGCAAGGATCAGGGCATGGGCGGGCGTTTCCTGGCGTAACCAGCTCATCGCCTGAGCTTCATCGCCAGATAGATACAGTCCAGGAGCATGGCTAACCGCGCCAACAATCCATAAGAGCAGCAAGAGCAAGTTCGTGGGGAGGGCCAGGCCAAACAAAGCCGGTGTCACCAAACGGGAGCGCAGTCCCTTTTGGCGCAAAGCCGCCAGACCATATACTGCCAGGCCAGTCAGCGGAATATAAAGCCCCAACAGAAAACGCCGCTGGAGTGCAAACGGGAAGTAGACCAGCGCCAAACCAAAGCCCAGCCAGATGGTCAACAGGATCAGGCCTGGAGTGGCAGCGCCACGCCAAAGCGCCCAAACGCCAACCCCAGCCAGGAACAGCATCGGAGAGAGCGAAAGGATCAAGTCCCACAAAGCGGGTGAAGGGGTTTGGTTTTGAACATTCCAACCGGCCAAAACTGGATCGCTCTGTAGAGCCCAAAACTGGTACAACAAAAACGGACCGCCGAGCAGCAGGATCGCAAACAAAGACTGCCAGGCCAACCGTCGCTGCTTACTCCACAGCCAGAGCGCCCTGCCCGCCAGCACCAGAGCCGCCAGCACCAGGCCAAACTGCATCAAAACCGATAACAGCAGCCCCAACACAACCAGCAGGGGGAAGCGCAGCCGAGGAGGAGCGTCTGCTAAATCGAGGGTGAAGATAGTCAGAAGGCAGGCCAAACCCAAAGGAAAATGGGGATTAGTGGCAGCCGATAAGAAGGGATAGGTCTCAGCCACCCAAAAGTCGGAGGTTAGCAGTCCAGACAAAACCACGACCCAGCCCATACCCGATCCCAGAGCTGCCAGCCAGGTTGCCAAACGAGCAGAATGCGGCTGATCAGGAAACACACGACGAAAGAATGCTGCCAGCGCCAACACCAGCCAAACCGTCCCAAACAGGCGTGCCAGGTGATAGAGCCAAATAATCGGCAGATGGAACCAGCGCGCCAGATGACCGAGGAACAGGTACAACAGGAAGAGATACGCTCCCTCACCAGCCTCAGCGGTATATGGGAGCGTAAAACGCCAGGACCCGTTCCAGCCCTCATACATCTTCGCCAGATAAGAATTTCCATCCAGCGGATTCATTAAAAAACCGCTAAACAGATAACGCCCACCCAACGCTGCCGCTAGCAAATAGGGCAGTGAAACGACCAGGAGAACAATCGCCAGCAACCAGAATACTTCTTTTTTTGCCATAGGGTTACAATCCAAAAGTATACATGAGTTCCCAGTCCCCCGCAACAAGCCGCCGCCCATCTCAACTTACTACTTTCTTACAAATTCACATTGAAGCAGGAAATGACTTGCCTTGAATCACATCCTTTTTTATAATCAAGCTTATGAATCAACCATTTCATCTTTACCGTCTGCAACAAATTGATACTCAAATAGATCAGGTCAACGCTCGAATAGCGGAGTTCGACCGCTTGCTGGCGGGAGATGAAGATATTCGCCAGGCTCAGCACATAGTAGATGAAAAAGCAGCGATCCTAAAAAAAGCTCGCCAGGCGCTAAAGCAGGCTGAATTTGCGGTGCGTGAACAAGCATTAAAGATTGAGCAAAGTGAAGCCACGCTTTATGGCGGCAAGGTGCGCAACCCGAAAGAACTTCAGGATCTACAAAAAGAAGTAGCTTCGTTAAAAAAGTACCTTTCGGAATTGGAGGACCGGCAGCTTGAAGCCATGATCGCTGTGGAAGAAGCGGAAGGGGAAGACCAGCAGGCGCAAGCGGCGCTGCTGCAAGCACAAGCCAGTTTTGCCGAACAGTCGGCTGGATGGCTGGGCCAGCGTGACCAACTGATGAAGACAATCGACCGGCTGCAAGCGGAAAGGGGCGCGGCCCTGGCACTGGTAGAACCCCTCAGTTTGCAGCTATATAACCGGATGCGCCAGCGAAAAAATGGTGTGGCTGTGACGATTGCTCATGAAGGCTCTTGTGCATTATGTGGAACCAACATCCGCCCAGCTGAACTACAAGACGCTCGGGCAGCAAAAGATTTCGTTTACTGTTCAAACTGTGGAAGAATCCTCTACGCCGGATAATCAATGCTTCGTCTTCCAAATATCCATTTTGACCGGATCTCTTTCTTACTCGGTTTTTTGGCTGCCACGCTCTTCTGGTGGTTTATTGCGCGAGCCCGTCCACTGCTGCCCATACTGGGCGAGCAAATTCGGCGCTCCATCCAGGCTTTTCGCCAGCGCAACTTAGCAGGCGCGGAGGAATACCTCCGACGCGAAACCGTACGGCGGGCACAACGCAGTCACGCCGCGGCAGCACTGTTTGCCCTCGATGAAGTGCTGATCGAACCGCATCTGATGGCCCCGCCTGCTTTTCAAGAACCTGATGAACCCCCTCTCTCTATTCCCATAGCAGCCCAGGTGCTGCCCTATTTACCCGACTGGCCGGAACTGACAGCCAATCTGGGCGCGCCAACTCTCAGCCTGGCCCAAGCGCTGGAAAATGGCTGCCATATTGCGGTAGTCGGACAACCCGGCAGCGGCAAGACAGTCGCCCTGGCGCATCTGGCCTCGCTGTTGGCGCAACGCGATCCATCGGCTGGGAAATTACAGGGAGTGCTGCCGCTGCTGCTGCACGCGATGGATCTGGACCCCTCGCTGTCCGAAGGACAAGACCCACGCCAAAACTTGATCAAAGCCGTCGCCAGCCAGGGAAATATCGTTTCTCAACCACAAGTAACGCGCTTCTTAAAAACCACTTTTGCACAGCCGGGTCGCAAGCCGGTGCTGATTCTAGATGGCCTGGACGAACTGGCGCCCGAACCGTTAAGCGCAGTGTCGCGCTATTTAGAAGCGCTGCTGGCGGTTCAACCTGATCTACAGATTGTCACATCAGCGTCAGCCCAATATGTGGATGGGCTAACGCGTATTGGTTTCATTCCATTAGGAATGGCAGCCTGGTCATTACAACAGCGGGCCGCGTTTACACAGCGCTGGGGGCGCTTGTGGACAGAGCAGCTGCTGCCGGATGTACGCAAGCACTTCAACGTTCTGGATACCGATCCCCGCCTGATTGAACGCTGGTTGTTAAGTGAGGTGAGCTGCAAATCGCCGTTTGAATGGACGCTGAAAGTTTGGGCGGCCTACGCAGGAGATTTAAACGGCGCTGGAATGTCGCACTTGCTGGATACTTACATCGCGCGCATCTTACCAGAAGCCACCTTCCATCCTGCGCTGCAAGAGGCGGCTCACCAGTATATTCAGTACAACACTTCGGGCATGGACTACGATGCACTGGAAAAGCTGCTGACCGCTTTCCAGCCAGATCAGCCCCTGTCAGTGGCCTCTGATGACGCCAGTCCAATAGCAGAAGCCGTCACAGAAACGCCAAAACGCAAGAAGCGCCGCCTGACCAAAGAAGTTATGACCACCCAGGGGGAGCGTATCTTGGATGGCCTGGTGAGGGGTGGCCTGTTGTTGGATCACACTGGCAGCCGCCTGCGCTTTAGCAGCCCGGTTGTTCTAGGGTATCTGGCTAGCGCCCGATTAACCAATGAAGAAACTGAAGCAGTCGTTCATGATCTCAAGTGGGATGCCGGTATTCAATCCCTGCGTTTTTCCGCGGTCTGTGGCGGGGCTGGGCCGTGGCTGGCTCAAATCTTGCAGAATCAGACGCCGCCGCTGTTTAACCGGCTGTTAATCGCCGCCCGCTGGTTGTCAGATGCCCCCCCACAAGCGGAATGGCGGACTTATCTGCTGCGCCAGATGGCGGCTCTCCTCCAGCAGGAGACAGTTCCAGCCGGAGTTCGGGCGCGCTTCACAGCCGCGTTTGTGACTGCCCGCGAGCCCTCGGCGCTCAAGCTTTTCAAGCAGCTTCTGCTCTCGCGTTCGGTGGTAGTGCGTCAAAACGCAGTGATGGGCTGCGCGGCGCTGGGCGGCCCAGCCCTGGCGGACGATTTCCTGGCGATGCTGGCTGACTCAGATGCCCAGGTACGGAAAACGGCTTGCCTGGCGCTGGCCTCCTTGCCGGGCGAAAACGCGCTGCGAACAGTAGTCGACATTTTGATGCAAGGGGATGAAGAAATAAGACAGACAGCAGCCGAAGCCCTGGCGCAGCGGCCTGGCGAAGGACAACAAGTACTGCAAGAAGCGGTTGCGGTGGATGATCTATTGGCCCGGCACGCTGCAGTATTTGGATTAATGCAAGTACGGGAAGACTGGGCGCGCCAATTGCTGGAAAAGGTAGCCGTGGAAGATGCACAGTGGATCGTGCGGAACGCAGCCGCCCAGGCGTTGGAGAGTTTCCAACAGTCTAATCCATTCGTTCCCAGGCCGCTGCCGGCCCCAGCGGAAAGCGCCTGGCTTTTGGCCTTTGCCAGCAAGTTAGGGCAGGGCGTGCGTCCAGACCAGCCAGCTACCAGCATCCTGCTAACCGCCTTACGCTCAGGAACACTCGAGGAGCAAATCGGAGCGCTAAGTTACTTGCGCACGCAAGCTGATGAAGGCGTGATTGGCGTTATCTATCACGTGCTGTACAGCAATCAGGCTGAACTCCAGCAGCAGGCGCTCACGGCGCTGTGGTGGATTCTGTTGAGCGGTGTAAAAATCCCCAATCCAACCCAGTTTGGCCTGGGATAAGCAGCCATTCCACAGAAATCAAAAAGGAAGGTGGCAGGAAACTTTTCCTGATCACCTTCCTTTTTTTGATTACCTGTTCGTTACCTTAGCTCAAGTTACGCAGGAGACGTTCTTGAACAACGCTCTTGTCCAGATTAGTGATGGTAATCAACTTGTCATTGCCCGATAAACCCGCCACAATTTCTAACTGCGATGGCTTGACCTGTAGTACGTCGGCCAAAAACACAAGCAGAATCTGGTTCGCTTTCTCTTCGCTGCCCACCGCGGTCAAGCAAATCTTGATCGTTCCATCAGAAAGGATTTCGCTGATCTCATTATGGCTGGCGCGTGGTGTGACACGGACGGTAATCGCCGCGCCAGTCTTTCCATCATGGAATTGATAGTCTCGTTCCTTCATTAGGGCCCCTATGTTAGCGCAAGATGGAGATAAGAACGGATTCGATGACCTGGACAAGCAGGATGACGACAATCGGTGTGATATCCAGCATCCCTAGCGGCGGAATGACTCGCCGGATAGGAGCATAAATAGGATATAACACGCGGCCTAAAGTTTCCCGTATGGGATGGTAGGGAGGCATTACAAACGAAAGTAAAGAATCAACAATCACCAGAAGTGTAATGAGATTCCCAATAACCGATATTAATTGAATGATTAATGCGTTCATAACAGCTTAATTATAACCGCAAGGCGGACCAAAAAAATGAGGATTTTATAACTTTTCCGGTCGCGGACCGACAATCGCCCGCCCAACCCGCACCAGGGTAGCGCCTTCCTGGATGGCAGCTGTGAAATCGGCGCTGGTCCCCATAGAAAGCTCATAGAAGGTCGCCTGAGGGAACTGTTCAGCCAGGTAATCACGCAGGCGGCGTAGACTGGCAAAGAAAGGGCGCGCCTGTTCAGGGTCATCAAACAAAGGCGGCATGGTCATCAGGCCGCGCACAGAAAGATGCTTTAGTTCCAGCAGACGGGCAATATCAGGGTACAAATCAGGCCAATGCGACTCATCCTGAGCCTGCCAGCCATACTTGCTGGCCTCTCCACCAACGTTAAACTCCAGCAGCACAGGCAGCACACGTTCGCGCTCAACCATCAGCCTTTCCAGGCGCTCAGCCAGCTTGAGACTATCTAACGACTGGAGCATATCAAATTCATCTGCGACCAGGGCCGCCTTCCGGCTCTGCAAGTGGCCGATCATATGCCACGCGACTTTCACAGGATGCCCCAGTGCCTCAATCTTAGGAACAGTTTCTTCAGGATAGTTCTCGCCGAGGATTGCAGCGCCAGCCTCGATGACGGACTGTAGCACCTCCACCGGCTGGGCCTTGGTAACTACCACCAGGCGGACGTCGTCTGGGCTGCGGTCCACGGAACGGGCGGCAGAAGCAATCTGATTCTGGACAGTAGTGAGATTATGTTGTATTTTTTCGGTCAGAGCTTCCATTTCATCCTTGTTTTAATGCCAGCAGCGCGCCAAAACGCCCCGTTTTTCCTTTCTCTCCACGATGCGAATACCACAAGTCGGCATGTTCCAGGGTACACTCCTGGGCAACTTCAATCTGGCGCACCCCAGACTGCTCAAGACACAGGCGGTTCGCCTGCCAGAGATCCAGGTGGATAGAGCCATTGTTCTGGACGAGAATCTGGTCGCATTCCGCGCCAAAGGCCGCCTGAGCTGCGGCGACCACTTCGGGGCCGACCTGATAATGATCTGCGCAGATGGAAGGGCCAATCCCGGCAAGAATGTCGGCCGGGCGACTGCTGTACGCTTCCCGCATCCGCTCCACCGTAACCGAGATCACCCGCTCGACTGTGCCGCGCCACCCGGCATGCACAATCCCAATCACCTCACGAACAGGATCATACAAGAAGATGGGAACGCAGTCAGCAAAGCGCATAAAAAGGGTGACGTCTGGACGATCCGTGAGAATGGCATCCCCCTTCTCGTGCAAACCGTCGAGTGGGCGCGGGCAAGTGGTGCAGATGACATGAGTGCCGTGCACCTGCCAGGAATCATAGATCGATTCGACCTTGCGCCCCATCGCCTCGAAAATACGGCGTCGGTTTTCAATCACATTCACGCGCTCATCACCGACTGTCCCCCCCAGGTTCAAGGAGTCCCAGGGCGCAGGACTGACGCCGCCCTGACGAGAGAACATGCCTTGCACGACCGGGAACCCCTGAAACAGGTCAAAAGCAAAGTAGCGCAGTGAGTCATATTGGTAAAAAGGCATACACCCTCACTTCACCGGGTTAGCCGTTTTCAACTGCTGCACAACCGCCATCTTGCGCTGCATCATGCGGCGAGTCTCGCGCATGCTATCTTCAATCATCGGGAATAGATACCAGGCAGTCATCCAGCCAAACAAGGCTCCGGTGAAAGTCCGCAGGTAGGGGGTGCTTTCACGCATCGGAACCCAGGCCGGTAAACCAGTAGCAAAGCTGGGTAGCTGAGAAAAACCGTCCAAGCCAATCGGAACCAGGCCAATGAACAACCATACGTACCACGAAATGGGCCGCAAGCGCCGCCCAGATAAAGCATATATCAGGCCAAACAGAAGCATCGCCCCATAAATAGCGATATCCCGCTCGCACAAAGCTACCTTAAACCCAACCCCCGGGCCACCTTCATACGCGCGGGCGGCAAACAGGTCGATCGTATCTTCATGTTGAAGCTGCTCGTAGGTCACCACGCCTTGAATACCACTCAGTGAACGGGGATAGAAGGCCTGAGGACCAAACAAGAAAAAGGAACGAAAGGCCAACTGGTGGCACATAGGGCTGTACACCTTATAGATGAGGTTAGCCGGACCTTCAAGGTTGGCCTTCATCAAAACAGGCGCCAGCCAGGGTAAACCAGCATAGATGAACAGGAAAAAGTTAATCAACAGCAGGTAGTGATGGCTGAGCCAGTAAGAAAGACGGTCGGCGCCGGAAAGCGAATGGCCCTGTGCCAGGCTTTTCTGATAGCCTGCCTGATCGACTTTTTCCAGTTGACCAGACCGATCGTTTGCGGCGCTGAGCATGACCTGTAAATCCTGGCGGGTGAAAGGAGACTGGAGACGATAGGGGCCAATCTCCACCACGGGCAGATGCTCCCCCCACCGTTCCACCAGCGCCGGATCTTGAGCGATGTCAATCCGTACCAGGTGATGTGGAGCAATCGACTGAAAAGCATCCAAGTCTTTCACGATCTCATCACACTGGGCGCACGCGTCCTGATAATAAAGGGTTACCGTAATCATGGTTTTATTCCAACCGTTTCCAGATACCTTACCAGCAAATCTTCAGATAACAGGCCCAGGTGCTGCGCCCTCACAACGCCATCTGCATCGACAAAAAACGTAGCAGGGAAGCTGTGTACGAAGTAGCGCTGTGAAACCTGCGTATCTTGATCTAACAAGATTGGGAAGTGAATCCCCATCTGATCCACGTAATCCTGCACTACTCCCTGGCTTTCGGCATGATCAATGCCTAAAACCACCAGTTGATCCCCGTAAGTTTGAGCGTAGCGCTCGATCAGCGGCATCTCCTCCTTACAGGGAGGGCACCAGGTGGCCCAGAAATTCAGCACCACCGGACGGCCTTTGTAATCACTCAAATGGATGGTTTTACCATCCAGGGTGGTCAGCGAAAAATCAGCAGCTTCTGCCCCGACAGACGGAGGCAAGTTGCGCTGCGGCGCTGCTGCCGCAGGCGGAAGAAAACGCAAAACAATCAACGCACCCAGCCCAAGCCCCACCCCCAAACCAAGCGCCAGGAGTAGGAAAACTTTCCACTTCACAAGATACCCGCTTACAGTCCAAAATCGACGAACAAGCCAAAACGAGAAAGCTGTTCAAAGGTGCCAATGAACAACATCACGCCTACAATGATGACCAGCACGCCCATCCCAACTTCGACATAGTGCATCACCTTTCGATACCGGCGCAACACACCTGTCACCCAACCAATCCCCACAGCCGCTAACAAGAAAGGAATGGCAAGACCAGCGGAATAAGCGGAAAGAAGCTGCGCGCCAAGCGTCAGTGAACCACCGTTTAAAACAAGGGTCAGGATCGCGCCCAGCACAGGCCCCACGCAGGGCGACCAGCCAGCCGAGAAGAAAATGCCCATAAGCGCAGAAGAAAGATAGCTGCGCTGCTGATCCATCCGAGACTGTGGGCGCAGGTCGTACTCCAAAAAAGGGATGCGCAGAATGCCGGTCATGTGCAGGCCAAACAAAATAACCACCACCCCACCAACTTTAGAAAGAACAGGACGCAGTTCAAACATCAAGCGGCCCAGGCTGGAAACGATCAACCCCAGGGTGACAAACACCACACTAAAACCAAGCACAAAGGCCAAACCGTGAGCAAACGTATCCCAACGATTTACCTGAGCGGTGTCGCCCGTCCCCGTGCTCATCGCCAGCGAACGCCCGCTGAGGTAACCAATGTAGGCCGGTACCAGTGAAAAAACACAGGGAGAAAGAAATGAAGCCAACCCCGCCAAAAAAGCCAAACCAATTGAAACATCTACCGTCATGTTCGGTATTCCCTCTATCAATCCTTACTCAATCACTTCAACATAAGTACCCACCGGAGGCCAGTTCCCGCTCACATCCAGGTCGCCGGGCAAAGATTCGGCTGGGGGATACGTCCAGCGCCAAACCCACTTGGCATCATCCGGGGCGCAGTTCACACAGCCATGCGAGCGAGGCACGCCGAAGTAGTTGTGCCAGTAGGTCGAATGGATCGCCACGCCCCCCTGGGCAAAGATCTGTGTCCACCCTACCGCAGGCCAATCACCAGTGGTTTCACCGCTCATATGCAGTGAGACAAGTTTCCGGAAAATAGGGTGCGGCCCGACTGGCGTAGACCACTTATCGACGGCATTCCCCTCGGCATCATACTTAGCGCCGGATGAAACCCGGCAGAAGTAAACTTCGTGATTGCCTTCATAACAAGATAAAGTCTGGCGCGTGAGATTCACCACCACCTTTTTCTCAGTCACCTCAGGGCTGATGGGACTCATTTCCTCTTGCGTCAGCGGGCGCAGCGCCTCCCCTGGCACCCAGTAAACATCGCCCGGGTTGCCGTGACGCTCATTCACCCGATACAAAACAGTGCCATCCTCTTTGGTTTCGAGATCATCTACCCACACGACCATCGCGTAGTACATACGGGTGGGAAGCTGCGCCTCAACCCGTTCTTTTAACCAGGCTGAACTGGGCGGGCGGCGCATAATAATATCCACGTAGGGCACACAGACTTCGGTCCACATTCCTTTGCCAGTGGGGGCATAGGTTGGGTCAGCGGGCAGCGAGGTCAGAGGTTGGTTAGGATGGTTCCAGACGGGCTGCAAGCGTGGAGCGTAGATATAACCGTCGGGCGTCTCTACCCATCGCGCGCTGCCGTACCCACCAGGGGCTTCCCCTACCACCTCTCGCAGCCAGGGCACAACCGCATCATCGTAAATCACTTTGGTAGAGGTGCTGTTCGCGTAAGGTTTCGCCCGGATGTCGACCCGTCCCTGACAAACCCGCCCCATCTTCTCGGTCTCCGGCCAATCAGTCATTTCTTGCGCCCAATAACGCCAGGGCCGAAGGGCCAGTGAGCCAAGTGCCAGGGTAGATTGTTTCAAGAATGCTCTACGATTTAATTCCATATTCCGACTTTCCTACCGAAACCATCTGTAACAATATTTTGGGTCAGCGAAAAAGCACATCTCCAACCTTACCGGTAAAGATAAACACGAATCGTGTTGTTGTCAACCTATTTTGATCCTATTTTCCAGGTTGATTTGTCCTTACCACCTGAGAAGCAAGAGGAAGTCGCTTATTCCGCGCCGTCTGAGCCAATCGGCTGTAAGGCCTCCAGAGGCGTAAAGGCGCGCTGTGCAACCATCTCATGCACCTGAGCGATCTCTGGGCCCCACCAGGCATCCCCAGGTTGGTAAGGAACCACCTGCCGCAAACGTGAATAAACGGCCCGAGTGCCTTCCCCTAACTGCGCTTCAGGGAGTTGGCGTAAACGCAAGTCGACTGCGCGGGCAGCAGTATACAGCTCGATGGACAGCACGTGCATCGTATTCTCCAGAATCTGGCGGGCGTGCCGGGCAGCGGTCATCGAGTTGGCATTATGATCTTCCTGCTCAGCAGAAGTGGGCAAAGAACGGACTAAATCAGGCGCCGCAAGAGTTTGATTCTCCAACACAAGTGAAGCGGCTGTGTACTGCGGCATCATCAATCCAGAGTTAAGGCCGGCAGCTTCGGGGTTGTCCACCAACATCGAAGGCAGCCCCCCATTCAGCTTGCCATCGGTTAAGCGGAAGGTACGGCGCTCAGAAATGGCAGCCGTTTCACTCATGGCAATACTCAGAAAGTCCATTGCCATCCCCACCGGTTCGCCGTGGAAGTTCCCCCCCGAAATAACATCGTCCAGGCCAAAAATCAGAGGATTATCCGTGGCAGCATTAATCTCGCGTTCGATTACGCTTTGCACAAAAGCCAGCGTGTCGCGCGCAGCGCCGTTAACCTGAGGCGCGCAGCGTAGGGAATAAGCATCTTGAATGCGCGCAGCGCCGTCCAGCAGGGTGCTGCCAGCGGTAATGCGTTGAACATGCTCCGCCACCACCATCTGCCCCGGATGACCACGAAGCGCTTGCAAGCGCAGGTCAAAAGCAGTAATGCAGCCCATCATGGCTTCCAGGCTCATCGAGAGAGCAAAATCAGCCATATCCATCAAATAGAGCGCATCATAGACAGCTAACGCGCCAATCGCAGCCGAAAAGGTAGCGCCGTTGTTTAAAGCCAGGCCTTCCTTTGGCCCCAGGCGGATACGCTGCAGTCCAGCGCACTGCATGGCAGTCTTGCCATCCAACGCTTGCCCCTGGTAAACCGCCATGCCCAATTCAGCCGCGCTGTCCACTTCATCTGTCGTCAGGACGAGCGCCATGTGCGATAGGGGACATAAATCGCCAGACGATCCCAGCGAACCTTGCGAAGGTACAATCGGGGTAATATGCTGGTTGAGCATCTCCAGCAAGCGCTGAACGATCTCCACGCGCACGCCTGAATACCCCTTCGCAAGGGTATTTGCACGTACCAGCATCGCGGCTCGTACCACTTCTTCGGGTAAGGCCGGGCCAGTGCCAACCGCGTGACTGAGGATCAGATTGCGGCTGAGAGCAGCCGAGTCGGCCCGGGGAATGCGCTGATCAGCAAAGATACCAAAACCTGTATTGATGCCGTAGACAGGCCGGTCGGTGGCTACAATCTGATCCAGGCTGCGTCGGCAGGCCTGCACCGCCTGATAGCCTTGCTCAGAAAGCGCTACCGGCTCACCGTGCCGGGCAACGTTGACCACGTCAGAAAGCGTCAGATGGTTGCCATCAATTTGGAGCATGCACTGTTTATCCTTCTAGAATATCTTACCCGGCTGCTAACTAGAGGAAAGCAGCCAGAACCCATTGACCAACCAGAACCGCCGCCAGCGGGACGGTGAGATTATCCAGGTCACGAACAGGCAGCGACTCGACCAGTGTTGCCAGCAAGGCGATCAGGAACAGCCCTGGTAGGAACGGCCCCAGATGACCGCCAAACAAACCGGCTGCTGTATATACACCTAAAACCGCAGCACTCAGCCCCCAACCACCCAGGAACATTGCCAGTGAACCTGCTAAAGATTTACCCGGCGACCAGGGCAGGCAGCGGCTGGGGACGCGCTTGCCAATCACGTCGGCCAGCCCATCGCCCCCACACAGCAGCATCAGAGCAATGATCCCGAGGGGCGATTCCTTCCAGAAAATCAGGGTAAGCACGACAAAAGCAAGCCCATAGTACAGCGGACCGCGCAAAATCTCACGGCGCTCGCCCGTGCGAGACATTGCCGCTACAGCCGCCGGGTCGCGAATAACGCCCAGGCCGACCAGGGCAAACTGAACGGTGATGGCAAACGGGATCAGGGCAGCAAGAAAACGGGCTTCAGGACCAGGGCCAAACAACAACCAGGTGATAACAAAAAGTGGGCCGGTGCCAATATGAATAATTTTGCGACTTAACGGACCACCTATCCAGCCCTTATGAGCCGAAAAGTCATTAATACGCAGCCAGGCCAGCGCCAACCCAAAAGATGCCAGCGTCGCCACCCAGTTATTCCCTAACATCATACCGCCTTAGCAAAGCGGGCCTTTAAAACCGGCCGTGGTGTTCGCGCTCGAGTTCCCGTTCTACGTCGCGCTTGGCGATTGCGTCGCGCTTATCGTACAGCTTTTTACCCTTAGCCACTGCCAGGTCGAGCTTGGCCCGTCCATCCTTCAGGTATACCTGCACTGGCACAATCGTGACACCCTTTTGCCGGACAGCGTCCCACATTTCACGGATCTCGCGTTTATGCAGCAGCAGGCGGCGCGGTCGTATGGGATCATGGTTAAAGTGACTGGCGGGGTCATACGGGGCAATGTGCGCGTTGATCAGCCAGGCATCTTTTCCATCAACCTGTACATACGCCTCTTGCAAGCTCATCTGCCCAGCGCGGATGGACTTAATCTCGCTGCCCTGCAAAGCCATTCCGGCTTCGAAGTGTTCGAGCAAGAAATATTCAAAATGTGCTTTTCGGTTTGTGGCGACAACTTTTACACTCATAGGTCTTCATTTTAATGTCCAATGACGTGAATAGCAAGCTTATCTCAGCCCCACTTCCAAATGGCAGCGCCGGCAAGCAAGCGGGCAACGCCGTAAAGGAACAGGGCCAGAGAAAAACCAATCATCCCCGCCAACTCAGGGCCGAGCAGTGAGCCGCTCAGGATTGCGGCATTCGAAATGAGGCTGTACCATGCCAGGTAGGCGGGCCGGTCATGAGTGGGAACATTTTCCAGAATATAGTTGTATAAAGCGCCGCTTGCCATAGCCCAGGCCAGCCCACCAACCAGATGCGCCCCCAGGTAAAGAGCCGGACCCCGCGTCAGGGCCATCAGCATAGGAAAGACACTGACGCCTATAATGCCAAAAGCGGTCACTTTCTTATTCCCCCAACGCATCGAAGCCTGCCCAAGCCGGAATGACCCCAGGAAAGTCGTCAGATTAAAAATAGCGGTAGCCATCCCAATCAGATCGTCTGAAAAATGAAGATGATTGACGACATAGGGCGTAATAGTTGGAATCGTCAAAAACTGGGCAAAGTGCCAGAAAAACAACAGGCTCATCAGGCGCGCAAAGCTTCCGCTGAGCACGTCGAGCCGCAGGCTGTGAATCCCGCGGCGGTAAAGCAAACCAAGTTCCACAGCCCGGCGGGCAGCGCCATTCCTCAACTGCTTCGAGGGTTCCCCTACCCTGGCAGCCGGTTCACAAACATGCCGCAGGTAGTACAACTGCACGCTGCTCATCACCGCGCCGAGAAAGCCCAGCGTAAACACAATCTGATATCCAAGCGGAAACGCCACCCGCCCAAGGATCTGCCCGGCAGCCAGTGAAGTGACCGTGGTGATAATGGCGAGCAAGGCATTTCGCGTACCGACTACCTGCCCGCGCCACTCAATCGGCACAGCTTCTGCAAACAAAGCCGTAAAACCGACCGTCACGGCAGTATTGGGAATGGTGATGACAAACATGAGGAAAATGATGGTCCAAACCTGGGCATGGGGGGCCAGCAGCAGCGGCAGCGGGATGAAAGCCAGGTAAAAAGCGCGCGCCAGCACAGAGGTCCAAAAGACAGCCCCGCCAATCGGGCGCTTGCCTAGCCAGGAGCCAGCCGGCAAAGAAAACAGCAGGCTGCTGAGGGCTGGCACAGCGCTCATGAGGCCAATTTGCTGGGGGCTGGCTCCCTGACGCGCAGCATAGACCGCCAGAAAAGCCAGCGTCGTGCCGCTTAGCAGGCCAAACCAGGCAATATCGAGGTAAAGATGAAGAAAGGTTCCGCGCAGCTCGGCTGGAACCGGTCGTGCGGAGCGAAAAGAGTTGCGAATACGGTTAATGAAGTAGTAGCGCATTGTAAGTTTGTAGAACGCTCATCCCATTTATAATATCTTGCCATGGACATCCAACCTACCCTCAACCTTCGCGAAGATTTTTTGCTCAATCCCGAGATCACTTACCTGAATCACGGGTCTTTCGGAGCGACCCCTCGACCGGTCTTTGAGCGCTACCAGGCATGGCAGCATGAACTAGAATATCAGCCAACCGAATTTCTTGGCAGGCGTGCAGGCGGATTGCTGGCTGAATCCCGGGCATGTTTGTCAGATTACCTGGGTACCACGCGCGACAACCTGGTGTATGTGACAAATGCCACCACCGGATTGAACATTGTGGCCCGCTCACTCAAACTCTCGCCGTATGACGAAGTATTAGCTACAGACCACGAATATGGCGCGCTCGATCGTACCTGGCGTTTTTTGTCCCAAAAGCAAGGCTTTAAGTATATCAATCATCCTATCCACATACCAGTAAGTACAGTCGATAATTTTGTCGAGGATTTGTGGCAAGGGGTGACGCCCAACACACGAGTGATCTTTTTGAGCCATATCACCTCACCGACGGCCCTCATCTTTCCAGTTCACGAAGTCTGCCGGCGCGCGCGCCAGGAAGGCATTCTGACAGTGGTGGATGGCGCGCATGCCCCAGGGCAAGTTCCGCTGGCGCTGGATGAAATCGGGGCAGACTTCTATTCCGGCAACTTGCACAAGTGGCTGTGCGCCCCCAAAGGCGCAGCCTTCTTATACACCCGCCCCGAACATCAGGCCCTGATCGAGCCGTTAATAGTGAGTTGGGGTTGGCAGGCAGATGTTCCCAGCGCAGTTCCACTGATCGACTATGTAGAATATGCTGGCACCCGCGATATCTCAGCATTCCTGGCTGTACCAGATGCGATCGCTTACCAACGTGAACATCACTGGGACAATGTCCGAGAAACATGCCACCAACTGACCTGCCAGGCGTTGGAGCGTATCCAACAAATGACTGGGCTAGAGCCGCTTTCGCCTGTGTCGCCTGCCTGGTTTGGACAAATGGTGAGCGCGGTTCTGCCCGCAGGGACAGATACCGCCCAACTGCACGATTGCCTGTACCACCAGTATCGAGTGGAAGTGCCAGTCCTCCAGTGGAAAGATTATGGGCTGGTTCGGTGTTCATTTCAGGGGTACAACCACCCAGAAGATGTAGAAACGCTGGTGCAAGCTTTACAGAAGCTCTTGTTTGATAGATAAGCCTTCATCCATAGCACAATAGAGACGGCCTTCCTGGTTGCTGGTCATTCAGGGAAATACCGAGGAAGGCCGCTCACGGCTCATTGATAGAAGGGGCATTCAGAAAAGGTTGAGAGCAGGAGCTTTTTGCCTCTCAGGCCGTAATTTTTCCAAAACCAAAGTACAATTAAGACAGAATAGTTTGTATAAACACCAGCAAGTTCGTTCTTTGCATGGCGTGTTTTAAAAAGGGTGGGGTCTCGGGGCGATCAATTTTGATTTTCAAATTCATTCACAGCAATCATAGAAGGAGAAAAACATGAAACGCGTAGCTGTGTTAACCAGTGGGGGGGATGCACCCGGCATGAATGCCGCCATTCGGGCTGTCGTTCGCACTGGACTGGAAAAAGAATGGGAAATGTTCGGCGTGCGGCATGGTTATGCTGGGTTAATTGCTGGCAACATCCGCCAGATGAACGCCCGTGATGTGGGTGGGATTATCCAACTTGGTGGCACCATTTTGGGCAGTGCGCGCTGCCCAGAGTTCCAGACAGAAGATGGGCGCTTTGAAGCCATTCGCCAGATGAACCAGCAGGGGATCGATGGGCTGGTAGTCATTGGCGGCAACGGTTCGCAAACCGGCGCCTATGAGTTGTCAAAGATGGGCTTCCCTGTGGTGGGTGTGGCCTCCACCATTGACAACGATTTGGTCGGCTCCGAGATCACAATTGGGGTAGACACAGCCCTTAATATTGCCCTGGAAGCCATTGACCGCCTGAAAGTGACGGCTTCCTCACACCAACGCGCCTTTCTAATTGAGGTGATGGGTCGAAACTGCGGATATCTGGCGCTCATGTCAGGCATTGCCGGCGGCGCAGAAATGGTCGTCATTCCTGAGATCGATGTAACCCCCGAAGAAGTGGCGGCAGGAATCCGAATCGCGTATGAACGAGGCAAACCACACGCCTTGGTCGTGGTAGCCGAAGGCGCCCGATATGACGCTGAAGCCCTGGTGAAATATTTTCAGGAACACCGCGAACGGATTGGGTTTGCCGTACGAGCGACTACGCTGGGGCATGTACAGCGCGGAGGTGAGCCAGGCGCGTTTGATCGTCTATTGGCTACCCGCCTGGGCGCAGCCGCTGTCAAGAGCATCGAACAAGGGCAGTATGGCGCGCTCATGGGCTTAAAGTAAAGGTGAGGTTACAGCCACACCCTATCCGGAAGTGGTTGGGGCAAAGAAACAATTAGATCTTAACTTGCTGGAACTTTCACGCGCGTTAGCGAAGTAAAACATATGGATATTGCTCTCGCGTTGGGTGGTGGTGGGATAAAAGAAATAGCCCATATTGGCGTGATTCACCAACTGGAGATGGCTGGTTTTCGGATCCGGGCAGTGGCCGGAACCAGCATCGGCGGGTTGGTAGGCGCAGTTTATGCTGCCGGAATGCCGCCCGAAAGCACGCCGGATGAGCGGCAAGGGAAACTGAATTGAAAGACCGCGACCTGCGTAAGTATGCCCGCCAAACGAGTGTGCAGCTGGCAGTGGGCGCCGCGCTGCTCCTGTTTATTGTCGGAGATGGGCTAATCTACTTCATCTATGGCCCTGGTGCAGCCCTAATGGGCCTGCTGTGCCTGGGCGGCGGGCTGCTGCCAGTGCTGCTGATATGGATTATTTTCATGGTGATGGATTGGGTGGTGAAACGTGCAAACCGAGAATAAGATCGAGACCTTTGAAGAACAGGACTGGACAGTCAACTACCAGACGCCAGAAAAGCCTGAGACAGCGCCAGTCCTGCTGCTCTTACATGGTTGGACGGGGGATGAACGGGTGATGTGGATCTTTACCCGCAGCCTGGCGAGACATTTCTGGATGTTTGCACCGCGCGCCCCCATTTCTGTCGCCAGCGGCGGCTATGCCTGGCTGCCGCACAAAGATAGCGAGTGGCCTACCCTGCCTAAGTTTAAACCCGCCACCATCAGCCTGTTAGAAGCAGTTCAACAGTGGGGCAAGCGTGTCGGGACGCCAGAGACAGCCCTGAACAAGCCATATAACCTGATGGGATTCAGCCAGGGAGCAGCCATGTCCTACAGCCTGGCAGCTTATCATCCTGAACGCATCGGACGAGTAGCGGCCCTGGCTGGTTTTCTACCACAGGGCGAACCTGAACGGTTGAAGGCGTTTGATGGGAAGCAGGTGTATATCGCGCACGGCACGCGGGATGATATTGTGCCCGTCCAGAAAGCCGAAGAAGCTGTGCAATCCCTGCAAGCCGCGGGCGCCGATGTGACCTTCTGCGAAAGCCCGGTCGGGCACAAACTGAGCGCATCCTGCTTGCGCGGCCTGGATTCGTTCTTGCTGGACTAAACGCTCAGCCGCGCTGTGAAAACGCAATCATCCCAATAAACAGACCCAACGCCGCTAAACCCAGCACAATAAAGCCCATCGGAACAGCACCTACCGAAGGCGCGCTTTCAGCAGTAAAGGTTGGAATTGCCAGCGGCGGAGGCTCGGTAAACGTGGGCAGCCGGCTGGGTTCCACAGTGATCACAAAGCGCGCCGCCAGGGTGGGATCGATCGTAGCCGTCGTGACGGGGGTGGGTGTCGGCGGAGGCTCAACAATCGGTAGGTTAGCCGAACTTGGATCAATGTTAACCAGGTACGAGTAAATCCAGGCTGTGTTCCCAGGCGCGCCGGTATATTCAACCTGGATCCACTCCCCATGAGGCGAACGACCTTTAGCGGGTAAGCGCTGTCCTTGAAGGAGAATACCAACCCTTTCGTAGTTTGAACCTGGCCCAGCGCGCAAGTTAGCCTGGGGTTCGTTGCCATTCATCACCACCATCGGGCCCGAAGGCGAACCGGTAACAGTGGCAATGGCGACGGTAGGCAGTTGAAACGGATCACTGGCAGAAACGGGCTGCTGCCAGGTAAAAGCAACAGCGATTACAAGCAGTCCAAACAAGACAATGGGTCTAACCCACCAACGCTTCATCAACACTCCAATTTTCGGTTAAAAATTCCATCCATGATGACCAGAATTCTGATTATAATCGATATATGGACCAGCGTATCTATCACGGATCAATGATTCCAGCCGATCTGGCTGACGCGCTCATGGCGCACTTCAACCGGGGCAACCTGCAAGTTCAGCGCATTAACGATCAGGGCAAAGCGATCGTGCAGATTGCCACCCGACAGCGCCCCTCTTCTGGCGGGCAAACCGCTCTAAGCGTGCTGATACAGAAGGTAGAAGATGGCGTTTCAGTACAGCTTGGACAGCAGGCCTGGATGGGCGTGGCTGCCAGCTTAGGAATCAGCGCGATTGCCCTGCTGCAAAACCCACTCAATATCTTGAACCGCCTGGATGACATCTTCCAGGATGTGGAAAACTTGCAGATGGTCGAAGAAGTCTGGAAAGTGATCGATCTGACAGCCCAGTCTTACGGCGCATCTTTTGAATTATCTGAACGGCTGCGGCGGTTGACTTGCGAATATTGTGGTACTGCCAACCCGGTTGGCGAGCCGCGCTGCATCGCCTGCGGCGCGCCGCTCGGTTATGCCCAACCCAGCACTTGCAGGAAATGTGGTTTTGTGCTGCGGCACAACGAACCTTTCTGCCCAAACTGCCACAGCCGGCAGTAAACAGCCTCGCGTAAAATGAGAACATTTCGTTAATCTATCGAAATGTTCTCATTAATGAATGGGGCATAAACCCTCGCCCTCAGCTTTCCAGCCAGAAACCGTTAAGCCTCGGCTGGGTTTCTCCAATTCCACTGATCTTTTGCAATAAACTCATCTGCGCCAGGCGGGCCCCACGTGCCAGCTTCATAAACCGGCAGGTTCCGCACAGGGTTGTTTTGCCAGGCCTTCAGGATTTGGGTGGTGAAGGCCCAGGCTTCTTCCACCTCGTCACCGCGCGTAAACAGGGTGGCATCTCCCATCAAGACATCCAACAACAGGCGCTCATAGGCTTCGGGCGGCTCAGTGCCGAAGGTTTCAGCATAATCAAAGTCCATCTGCACCGGTGTAATCTGGTTAACAGGGCGTGGTGATTTCGCCCCAAAAGTGAGGGTGATCCCTTCATTTGGCTGAAGGTTCAATATCAGCACATTGGGGGCATTGCCAGCCATGTTTTGCCAGTTAAACAGGGATAGAGGCGGCTGTTTAAATTGAATAGCAATTTCAGTAGCCCGTTTAGGCAGGCGTTTGCCAGAGCGCATATAAAAGGGCACACCTGCCCAGCGCCAGTTATCGATGAACATACGGACAGCCAGGAAAGTTTCGGTGATCGAATTGGGCGCTACCTTGTCTTCATCCTTATAGCCCAAAACACGGTGACCATCCTCTGTCCCAGAAGTATATTGGGCGCGGTAAGTATTTTGGATCGCTTCTTGTTCCGTTATCGGTCGCAGCGCCCTGAGCACCTTCACTTTTTCATCACGAACAGCGTCCGCGTTAAATGCAACCGGCGCTTCCATTGCCGTCAGGGTGAGCAACTGCAAGAGATGGTTCTGAAACATGTCGCGGATCACGCCAGCCGTTTCATAATAACCGGCGCGGGTGCCAACGCCTACCGTCTCTGCAACCGTGATTTGAACAAAGTCAATAAAGTTACGATTCCATAAGGGTTCAAAAATACCGTTGGCAAAGCGGAATACTAAAATGTTCTGCACAGTCTCTTTGCCCAGGTAGTGATCAATGCGATAAATCTGATCTTCACGGAAAACTTCGTGAACCTCTTCCTCCAACTTGAGGGCAGAGGCAAGGTCTTCGCCATACGGCTTCTCCACCACCAGCCGCGTCCACCCACCGCAGCCCTGATTACACTGCGTCTTACCAATATTTTGAATAATCTCGATATAAGACTCCGGCGGAGTAGCCAGATAGAACATCACGTTTGGAATATCGAGATCATCCAGCAGGCTGCGCAAGCGTTTATAGCCATCCAGGTCGTCAAAGGTCGCGCGGACATATCGGGCGCGCGAGAGTAGATCCTCCGCCACCTCTTCATCTATGGGCTGCGTGCGCGCAAACTCCTCAATTCCCTCACGAAGCGTATCACGCAGGGTTTCGTCGCTCCAATCGCGCCGCGCAAAACCAATAATATGAAGCGGCATATCCAAGCGCCCCGACAGTTTCAACTCATACAATGCCGGGATCAACTTCCGGCGCGTGAGATCACCTGTTACACCAAATACGACGAAAGCGACTGGCTTCACATCCTGTTTCTCATCCCCATTCGATGAAATCATACCGTCACACCCTTTAATTCGATATAAATAAATTACTGTACAAACGAGGTACTGCGTGTATTGTCAGACATCTCCCTCTCTTAACACACAGTTTCCGATTCATAACAAAAGCAACACTATTATAGTCCAGATATCCCCCAGGCATCACAACTCAGTTCGGGTTCTCCAGGTTTTGCACAAGCTTATAGCGCCGCAAACAGTCAAACACGCTGTTTTCGTATCGGTTCTGTCCTTAAAACTTGGTCTTCAATGGGTGAAAACGGAGCGCTATGGTTTATAATCAGTTCATTCTCTTTTTCTTAATCAAGTCATTGTTTTCATCTGCTGGTTTGTCATCGCCGCATATATTCTCACAGGTTCGCTTTCGAAAGGACTCAATATGGTTAAGATTATCGCCGACACCACTTCTTGTATTCCTCCAGACGAAGCAAGAGATCTAGGAATCAGTTATCTCCCCCAGATCATCGTTTTTGGTGAGGACACCTACCGAGACGACACGGAAATGAACGCCCGTCAGTTTCTAAAGCACCTGCGAGCCAGTTCAGAGCTTCCCAAAACGGCAGCCCCGCAGCCGTTTCTTTACCAACCAATCTATCAAGAATATTCGGAGCAAGGGCAAAGCATGGTCGTAATCTGCCCCTCCTCCGATTTGAGCGGCACGTTTCGCAGCGCTACAGTAGCAGCCCAAGACTTTCCTCAGGCCGATGTTCGCATCGTCGACACGCGGATTGTAGCTGGCGGGATGGGCGCAATTGTGAAAGAAGCGGTGAAATGGGCAAACGCAGGCGAGGACGCGGATACCATTGTGCAGAAAGTGCAAGCAATGGCAAAGCGCGAACGCGTCTACTTTGTGGTCGATACCCTCGAATACTTATTCAAAGGTGGGCGCATTGGGGCAGCAAAAGCCCTGTTTGGCAGCCTGCTGCAGGTGAAGCCAATCCTGACCTTTAAAGATGGACGGACAGAGCCCTTTGACAGCCAGCGCACCCACAAACGCGCTATGGCGCGCTTGAAAGAAGTGCTGCTCAATGACTGTCCCCGCCACCCCTCATCCCATCTATGTATTATGCATGGAGATGCAGAAGAAGAAGCCAGGATGCTGGCAGATGAATTCAGTATACTGCTCAATATCCCGGCAGAAACCATTCCGATCTACGACCTGACTCCCGCCATCCTGGTTCATTCCGGGCCAGGGATTATTGGCGCGAGTTACTTTGTGAGTGAAGCATAGTTCGATTGTCTGGAACAATGAAACATCAGGCCAGCAGGAGGCCTGATGTTTTTATTTTGCGCATGATCGAAGGAAATCACAAAGCCATTTCAAGTATGCGCTGGAGTTCTGCGGAATGCAGCGTGATGGGATTGGCTTTCATACTGCTGGCGGCCGCCGATTTCTCCACTAAAAAAGGCAAAACCGCCGCGGACAAACCATAAGCCCGGAGCGGAGGAATATTCAACTCCTGGCGGAGCGCATCCAACCAATCTACCAGATCTTCCACTCCAGCGCGAGGGTTCCCTGTCAGCCAACCCGCAGCCTCTTGATAGCGAGCCAGCGCGGGATGTTCTGGCTCGCGCGTTTGCAAGGCCAAAGCGTTGGCGCGTACCACAGATGGCAAGAGCGCCGCACAGACAGCGCCATGCGGAGCGTCAAACATGCCGCCCACCGGCCCCGCAAAACCATGCACAGCGCCCAAACCAGCATTCGCCAACGCCAAACCGCCCATCAGGCTGGTGAATGCCATATCCTCACGCGCCGCGGCATCTACTGTCTCAGCCTGAGCGCTGTGATACGCCTTTAACAAGGAACGACCGGCGCGTTGAATCCCTTCTCGGCAGAACAGGTCAGTGAGTGGGTTAGCCCGCCGCGAAACGTACGGCTCAAGCACCTGTGCCAGAGCGTCCATACCGGTGCTGGCGGTGATTTCCGGCGGGAGAGGATAGGTCAGTTCAGGATCAACCAGGGCCACTCGCGGAAGCATAAGTGGACTGCGCAGGCTGACTTTCACCTTTTTTTCGGGTACCGATAAGACTGCATTGCGCGTCACTTCACTACCAGTACCGGCAGTAGTAGGGATCGCCAGCATAGGAGCAGCGGGTTCGCGCAGTTCCTGCCCGCGGCCCACCACTTCCAGGTAGTCCAGCGGCTCACCCGGGTTGGTCAGCAAAGCCGAAATCGCTTTGCCTGTATCGATTGCGCTACCGCCGCCAAAGCCAATCACCAAATCACACCCCTTGGCGCGAGCCTGCTCCAGGCCAGCCTCCACAACCGGCACATCCGGCTCGCCGCGTACCTCAAACACCTCGCAGTCAACCCGCTGTGCTTCCAGCAGGCCAGTCAGTCGCTCCAGATTTGGCCCATGATGACCGGCAGCCAGCAGCGCCCGGCGGCCCAAACCAGCCGCTAAGGCGCCTACTTCTTCAAAAACACCCACGCCAAAGAGAATTTGTTGCGGCGTAGCAAACGCAAAACGCGTCATCTAGCCCCAACCCTGATCATCTGGAAAGACATTCTCATAACGAATGCCGTAACGCGGTTCAGCCATCATATCGATCGCTCGATCACGCCAGGTGCGGTAGTGATCGGTTTCCTTGTGCTTGGCCGGGGCCTCGCTGTCTCGATATACCTCCACCAGTACAAAACGAGTTCAGATCATCACCCTGCTGGATCACATCAAAGCGAGCGATGCCAGGTTCCTGCACACTGTTTCGCGCATTTTCAAGCGTAATTTCCTTAAATTCCTCGATGCAATCTGGTTTTACATGAACATGAACAAGAACAATTTGCATCTTTCTCCTCCAACGACATCGTATTGATTTAATTGTATACCATATCACTTTCAAAATAGCCAATGAACACATGCTCAAGCCAGCAATTCTCAATATGAAAATGGAGTGAAGCAGTAGCAAATTCTGACAATGGCGGGGAGGAATTACCCTTGTGCGATGTATGAAAAATTGAAGGCAACCAAGATGGTGGCCGTGTTACGGGAGCAGTGTAGGAATTTCCGGACCTGCGGACAGGGCGAAAACAGTCAATACGAATTGCCCGATGTCGGTATGAGCGCTTTTTCGGTATTTTTCACCCAAAGCCCTTCATTCCTGGCGCATCAACGCGACCTGAAATTGCGCAAAGGCCGCAGCAATGCGGAAAACTTGTTTGGCTTAGATGACATTCCCAGTGACAATCAAATTCGGAACTTGTTCGATCCTGTCAGCCGGAGAATCTCAAGCGGATTTACCGGCAAATCTTTGTGGGCCTGGAGCAAAGCGAACTATTGGCAAGTATCGTTCCTTCGCAAACCAGTTGTTAGTGGCCATGGATGGGACAGAATACTTCTCCTCCCAGAAGATCCATTGCGAAAACTGCAACCAGCGTGAATTGAACAATGGCCAGACCCACTATTTTCATAGCGCCTTGACCCCGGTGATCGTTCAGCCGGGGAATGCCCATGTGATTTCATTGGAACCCGAGTTCATCGTTCCCCAGGACGGGCATGAAAAACAGGATTGCGAGATCCAGGCCGGCAAACGCTGGGTAGAGAAACAGGGACGATTTTACGCAAAGCGAGGGGTCACTGTGCTGGGAGACGATTTATTCAGTCGCCAACCGTTTTGTCGGGTGCTAAAAGACAAGCTTTTGCATTTTATTTTGGTGTGCAAACCCGACTCGCATACGCATTTGTATCAAACAGTCGATTTTCTGGCTGCCCAGCAAATTTTAGGCTCGAAAGTCGTCCGGGGCTGGGTGGGACGCTATGCGGAAATCTGCACCTATCGCTATACCAACCAGCTTGCTCTGAAGGGGGAGCCGGATGCCCTGAAGGTAGGCTGGTGTGAAGTCACCATCACGCGCGAAGATAGCGGGGAACAACTCTATAAAAACGCCTTTGTAACCGATTTCGAAGTGCGAAAGCACTGTTGAAGCGATCGTGCGAGATGGTCGGGCTCGTTGGAAGGTTGAAAACGAGCACAACAATGTCCTCAAAACCAAAGGGTATCATCTTGAACACAACTTTGGTCATGGCGAGCAGCATTTGTCCTCTTTATTGCTCTCCCTCAACCTGCTGGCATTCTTGTTTCATACCGTTTTAGACTTGCTGGATGAGCAATACCGCGCCATTCGCCAGACTTTGGGTACTCGTCGCAGATTCTTCCAGGATTTGGAAGCATTGTTGCGCTACTTCCAGTTTGAAAGCTGGGAGGCTGTGCTTTCTTTTATGTGCAAAGGTCTTGAACTGGATAGCGGATGACCGATGCCCCCAGCTTTTCACTCTTTGATCCGCTGCGGCAGTTTTCTTTCCGCAGCCATTTGCGTTTCCCCTGGCCGTCCCGCTGCTTTGGACCACAAATCATCATCTCACCTCTTCTTGATGAGCAGCTTGAGGAATTGCCTTTTCCCCTTAGCCCTTCCGTTCACCATATTGAGAATTGCTGTGCTCAAGCAATTCGTCTTGTCAGGCAAATGACCAATAACCCATTGAACCGCCGGTTTTCGTCAAAAGGAACTTTCTGATATACTATCCACCAGGGTTAGTCGATGTTTGTTCGGGGTATTCTATTCCCCATCAGACTTCGATCTTCAACAACACCAAATTTGCACTCATTTGCAGGTAGGACAATGGACTTCAATCACTATTTTAACAACGATGAGCTTGAAGCTGTCCTGAAAGATTGGGCTCAGGCATATCCCGAACTGGTGAAGCTATCCAGCATTGGGCAGAGTCACGAAGGCCGGTCAATCTGGTTAGTTACCCTCACCAATCAATCCGGCGGCGCGGATCTGGAAAAGCCAGGCATCTGGTTGGATGGAAACATTCATGCAACTGAACTCGCCGGTACAACCACAGTGCTGTATTTCCTTCATTATGCCCTCAGTCAATATGGGCAAGATGAGCGGGTGACCAGGCAGTTGGATCATGCCGTTTTCTATGCCGTCCCGCGCATCAATCCAGATGGTGCGGCCCAGGCACTGGCAGACCAACCCCGCTTTCTACGCTCTGGGGTGCGGCCTTATCCCTGGCAAGAACGGGAAGAGGGTTTGCACGTGCAAGATATAGATGGTGATGGGCGTATCCTGCAAATGCGCATTCCCGATCCAAACGGCGATTGGAAAGTGTCAGATCAGGATGCGCGCCTGATGGTCAAACGCGAGCCAGATGAACACGGCGGGATGTACTACCGCCTGCTGCCAGAAGGCTTACTAGAAAACTACGACGGCTATCTACTTAATATCGCGCTGCCCCTCCAGCGGCTGGACTTTAACCGCAACTTCCCCTTTGAATGGCAGCCTGAAAACCAGCAGCCTGGAGCCGGGCCATTTCCAGCGTCCGAAACAGAAATTCGGGCAGTGGTAGATTTCGTTGCCACTCACCCGAATATCAACTTCGCGCTGACTTTCCACACTTACTCGCGCGGGCTGCTGCGCCCCTACAGCACGCACGCCGATGAAACGATGGATTTCAGCGACCTGCGCCTTTTCCAGGAAGTCGGAAAGATTGGCACGCGCCTGACGGGCTACCGGAACATCTCCACCTACCACGACTTCCGCGGCGCGCCCACCGAGCTGACCACCGGGGCTTTTGATGACTGGGCCTACGATCACTTTGGCACGCTGGCTTTTACCGTCGAGCTTTGGGATTTACCTACTGAAGCTGGAATTAAAGACCGTAAGTTTCGCGAGTGGTTCTGGAACCACCCTATAGAAGATGATCTGCAAATCTTGAATTGGGTGGATGCCCATGTTGGGCCAGAGGGATATGTTTCCTGGTACACCTATCAGCACCCTCAGCTTGGCAAAGTGGAGTTAGGCGGGTGGAACTCCCTCTACACCTGGCGCAACCCACCCCCACAATTTATGGAAAAGGAAGCCGCGCTCCACACGCCCTTCATACTCTCGTTGGGCGATATGATCCCTCACCTCACGCCAACCGCAGTGCAGGTAACCCGGCTGGGAGAGAACAGTTGGTTGGTGGACATGGTAGTGGATAACGCCGGTTGGCTGCCCACTTATACCAGTCAGCAGGCGAAAAAGCGCGCGAATGTCCGTCCCGTGTTTGCAGAGATCAGGCTGCCCGAAGGAGCGCACCTGATAACAGGCAAACCACGTCAAGAGATAGGTCACCTGGAAGGCCGTAGTAACAAAGATACCCGCACATCCTTATTTGGGCACAGTGCCACAGATAACCGTGGACGGACGCGCTGGGTGGTAGAAGCGCCCGCAGGCACGCAGGTGGAATTGATCGTGCGCAGCGAGCGGGCCGGAACCATCAAAGAGATCGTTTTACTTCAGTGAGAATACGCTGCTGCCAGAAGCTTTGTCTTGAACAGCAGCGCTCAAAGGCTTGAAAGCAACATAATTTCGATCAGGAGGGAAAGATGCAGTACACACACCTCGGCCGTACAGGCTTATTAGTCAGCCGGCTGTGCTTGGGAACAATGAACTTTGGTCCCGAGACCAGTGAAGAGGACAGCTACCGGATTATGGACACAGCCCTGGACTTGGGCATTAACTTCTTCGACACCGCCAACGTCTATGGCTGGAAGCTGGGCGAAGGGATCACCGAACAGATTGTCGGGCGCTGGTTAGCCCAGGGCGGCGGTCGGCGCGAAAAAATTGTCTTAGCCACCAAGGTTTTCTCAAAGATGGGTGAATGGCCCAACCAGCAGCACCTGTCCGCTTACCATATTCGCCAGGCCTGTGAAGAAAGCTTGCGGCGGCTGCAAACCGATCATATTGATCTCTATCAGATGCATCACGTCGATCTTGAGACGCCCTGGGAAGAGATCTGGCAGGCGATGGAAGTGCTGGTGCAGCAGGGCAAAGTGGTCTATGTTGGATCGAGCAACTTTGGCGGCTGGCATATCGCTCAGGCGATGGAGACGGCTAAACGGCGCAACTTTATGGGACTGGTCAGCGAGCAGAGCCTGTACAACCTGAATGCTCGCATGGTTGAACTGGAAGTCGTCCCAGCCTGCCGGGAATATGGCCTGGGGCTAATTCCCTGGAGTCCACTGGGAGGCGGCTTGTTAGGCGGCGTGCTGGAAAAGGAACGCACCCAGGGCCGGCGCGCTTCGGAAAGCATGCAGAAAAACATTGAAAAGAACCGTTCAAAGATCGAAGCCTTCGAACAGCTAAGCAAAAATATGGGTGAAAACCCGGCCAATGTCGCCTTGGCATGGCTGCTCAAGAACCCGGTCGTCACCGCCCCCATTATTGGCCCGCGGACCATCGAGCAGTTGAACGATTCCACGCGCGCGCTTGAAATCAATTTTGATCAAGAGACGCTGCAGCGGCTGGATGAGATCTTCCCAGGCCCCGGCGGCGAGGCACCCAAGGCTTACGCCTGGTAGCCCTGGAAACCTCACGAATACCCTGATCATTGGACTGGTGACGCTGCCATCTTCATGCAAGCGTCACCAGTCATCCCCCCTCTTTCTCAAAGCCGAAAGTAAAACTCATTTCCGTGAATACGC
Organism: uncultured Chloroflexia bacterium; assembly: GCA_963791025.1. Classification (GTDB taxonomy): domain Bacteria; phylum Chloroflexota; class Anaerolineae; order Anaerolineales; family Anaerolineaceae; genus DSYU01. Next base: position 677,596 of record CAWBQF010000003.1, read on the forward strand.
CTGATCTGCTGTATGAAGATGAATGGGTGCTGGCTGTCGATAAGCCGCCCGGGCTGCGAACCATCCCCGATGGTTACAACCCGAGTTTGCCCCATTTGGTTGGGCTATTAAAGGAAGCGTACGGTCCCATATGGGTAGTGCATCGCCTGGATAAAGACACCAGCGGCGTCATCCTATTTGCGCGCGCTCCAGCCGCCCATCGGGACTTATGCGTACAGTTTGAACAACGTCAGACGCAGAAAACCTATCATGCCCTGGTCGTTGGCGCGCCCGACTGGGAAGATCGTGAAATCAATCTGCCCCTGCGAGTGAACGGTGACCGGCGGCATCGCACCGTCATTGACACAGTCAAGGGCCGTCCGGCATCCACCACCTGCCGGGTGCTGCGCCGCTTTGCTGGCTTTCACCCTGCCGTAACCCTTCTTGAGGCCCATCCCCATAGTGGCTATACGCATCAAATCCGCTCACACCTGGCTGCCCAGGGCTTACCGTTGCTAGGTGACCCGCTCTACAAAAGCCTGCACCCTGCCAGACAGCTTACGCCCGCACCCGTTTTACCAATTCAACGTACTGCCCTGCATGCTCTGCAAGTCGCGTTTCGCCATCCGCAAACCGGCAGTACGCTCACCATTCAAGCTCCCTATCCTGAAGATTTCCGCCAAACGATTCACTTCTTATCCGCATAGCCCATTTTTTCAATAGACGTGAGTGAATATACGCAGTCCTCATATTTTATTGATCTTGTTTCTCTTCCGCCAGCTGCCAAACGCTGAAAAGCACTTCTATACAAGAGAACGGCCCCTCTCTAACTGCGAGAGGGGCCGTTTTGATTCTAAATCTTTCAGTCTATCTTAGTCACCTGCAACCGCGACGGGTTCTTCGGTAATTTCAGTAGTGGGTTTCTTGCTCTGGAAGATGCCCCAAATGATAGCAGCACCTAAAAGCACCGCGACCAACCACATACCAACGCTACCCTGATGCTGCACGATAACCGGGGCAGCCAGCAGTGAAACCAGGTTGACAACCTTAATCATTGGGTTGAGAGCTGGGCCAGCAGTATCTTTCAGCGGGTCACCGACAGTGTCGCCCACCACACCAGCCTTGTGGCGCTCAGAACCTTTACCAGTGTTGGCAGCCAGGTTGCGAGGCTCGTCTTCGATCGCCTTCTTCGCATTATCCCAGGCGCCGCCAGCATTGGACATAAAGACCGCCAACAACTGACCGCACAGGATCACGCCAGCCAGGAAACCACCCAATGCCTCAACACCCAGGATCAGGCCGATCACGAGCGGCATGAAGATCGCGATGGTCGCCAGCGGGACCAGTTCCTTCTGGGCCGAGCGAGTGGAGATGCCGACCACACGAGCATAGTCTGGCTTCTTTGTGCCTTCCATGATGCCAGGGATGCGGAACTGCTTGCGGACTTCTTCTACAATCTCGCCAGCCGCGCGGCTAACCGCACGGATCGAGAGCGAGCTGAACAGCCAGGGCAGCGCGCCGCCCAACAGGAAACCAATGAACACAGACGTGTCGGAGATACGGATGGCATCCAGTTTGACCAGGCCAAGCTGTTCCTGCACACGTCCAATGTCGGTAATATAGGAGGAGAATAGAGCAACCGAAGCGATAACGGCAGAAGCAATCGCAACGCCCTTGGTGATCGCTTTGGTAGTGTTGCCAACCGCATCCAGGTCAGCCATGATCTGGCGAGCCTTGAGGGTTTCGGCATCATTCATGTCGTGCCAGGCCATCTCGCCAATGCCGTTCGCATTGTCAGAGATAGGACCATAGGAGTCCATCGCAACATTGTTGCCGGTGTGGCTGAGCATACCAATACCGATCATGGCGACTGCATACAGAACATACAGCGGACCCTGATCCTGGTAGATGAGCAGACCAGCGACAAAGCTGATGACGATCACGACTAGCGCCCACACACTGGATTCCATACCAACCGATAGACCAGAGAGAATGGTGGTGGCTGGGCCTGTGCGCATGGACTTGACGATATCCTGCACCGGAGCTTTCTTGGTGGAGGTGAAGTAAGAAGTAAGCGGGTTGAACGCGACCGCCAGGCCGACGCCTACGGTGGTCAACATGCCCAATTTCCAATCATGGGCGTAGAAGATCGCCAGGAGGAAAGCCCACAGGATTGTGTTGACGCTCGAAACCTCGTAAGAGCGGAACATGGATTCTTCCGCGTCATGAGAGCGTAAGAACTTGATCGGAATGCTTTCCCAAATCGGAACCGTGAAAGTACCGAGGATGGAGCTAATCACACCAATCGCGCGGATGATCAGGGGGAAGACGATCCACTTGAGTTCGCCGGTCTGCGCCAGCAGCGCCAGGCCGAGGATCAAGCCAGAAACGATGGTCACTTCATACGACTCGAAGATGTCAGCAGCCATACCGGCGCAGTCACCCACGTTGTCACCAACCAGGTCAGCAATCACTGCTGCATTGCGCGGGTCATCTTCAGGGATGTCTTTTTCAACCTTACCGACTAAGTCAGCGCCGACATCCGCCGCCTTGGTATAGATACCACCGCCCACGCGCATGAACAGCGCAATCAGCGTACCGCCGAAGCCGAAGCCCAGCAGTGCATCCGGAGCAGCCTTACCAAAGATGATGAAGATTATCGTGCCGCCGAACAGCCCTAAACCATCGGTGAGCATACCCGTAATCGTACCGGCATAATAAGCAATCGAGAGGGCTTCATTGAAGCTGCGGCGAGCAGCCGAGGAAGAACGGACGCTGGCCTGAATGGCCATGCGCATACCAAGCTGACCTACGGTCAGAGAGAATGTCGCGCCCATTACGAAAGCGATCGTGCGTCCAATAGCGACCCAGATCCGTGCATTATCGCCAAACTCTCCCTGGGCTTCAACACTGGGTGGAACAACATATACGCTTAAGAATAGGGCAACCATCAATAAAAGAATAGCGGGCAAGATTGTCCGCAGTTGGCGGCTTAGATAGCTATCCGCACCAACGCGGATGGCATTCCAAACTTCCTGCATCTTCTCTGTGCCTTTGTCCTTCTTTAGCACTTGGCCGCGTAAGAACCATGCGTACACCAAGCTAACGAACGACGTGAGGACAACGCACAAAATAGCAATTTGCTCGAACGAGTTCAAGCCGTGCCGGGATCCAAGACCCAATATGTCCATGCTACCTCCTCTAGGGGTTTAAGGGAAAAAATATGAAGTTTTGCTACTTACAGGTATTGGGGTCTTTCCGGTTGCATTGTACTCCAACACCTGTATTAAAGCAATATAGGTCAGTGTAGATTATAGTTGGATTAGAATCAGAAATAAATATTGACTTTTGTCACCTTCCCGATGTATAGTTTATAGCGGTTCCTCCCTGGGAGCCTTTATTTTTCAAAAATCGATATCGATTCTGAGATCAAACGTGAGAACAACACGTTTTTTTGTAGCGAGCGGGGGTTGGGCACCCGCTCGTCGCACGCCTGAAAAGGCGATTACATCGAGAAAGTCTACGTTGCAGCTTTAGCAGGACCACCACGTGCCCGAGCATGGCGATCCAATGTACTAAAATTCATTACAGGAGACACGGATGATTCGTGTTTTTGGTTTAACCAAGGATTACGGTTCACGCCGCGCGGTAAGCGACCTGACCTTTAACGCCGAGAAAGGTGAAATTCTCGGCTTTTTAGGTCCAAATGGCGCCGGAAAAACGACGACCATGCGGATTTTAACGGGATATATGCCGCCTACCGCCGGAAAAGTGAGCATCGGTGGCTATGATGTCATAGACCAGTCTCTCGAAGTGCGTCGCATTGTTGGTTATCTGCCAGAGAGCGTACCGCTCTACAATGATATGACAGTCTTCGAATACTTGAAGTATATGGGTGACATTCGTCATGTTACAAATGTCAAAGAGCGGGTTGGCGAAGCGTTAGAGATGGTAGAGATGCAGGACCGCGCGCGGGGTTATATCGGTAATCTTTCCAAAGGAATGCGTCAGCGCGTGGGATTGGCCCAAGCCCTGCTGCACCACCCCGAAGTGCTTATCCTCGACGAGCCAACTATTGGCCTCGACCCTGGACAGGTAGTTCGTTTCCGCGAACTGATTCGCTCCATTGGGGAAGATCGGACTGTGCTGCTTTCAACCCACATCCTGCCCGAAGTCCAACAATTGTGTGATCGCGTTCTCATTATTAATAAAGGAAAGATTGTCGCTGAGGACACCCCCGCGCATTTACAAACTCGTCTGACAGGCGCGCAGCGGGTAGAAGTGCGGGTGCGTGGCGAAGCCGGTGAATTTGCCCAAAAAGTAGCAGACTTAGCCGGAATTATCCATATCACTCCCAAATCAGAGGATTGTTTCGAATTCGAAGCACAGCCCGGGCAAGATGCCCGACCGGCTGTAGCTCGTTTGTTAGTTCAATTGGGCGCCGATCTGTTGGAATTGCGCCCGGTAAACCTGAGCCTGGAAGAGATCTTCCTCCAGTTGACACGAGATGAAAGCACCGCTCCGCTTGGCCCAGACATCACTGAAATGGATGTCGAAAGCGTCGAAGGCTAAGGGAAGGATAGTAACCATGCGAAACGTTTGGTTAATTGCGAGAAAAGAATTTCAACATTACTTCATTAGCCCGATCGCCTACGCAGTGGCGTTTGCCATTCTGTTGATCCTGGGCATTTTGTTTTACGGGAATATTTTGGGCGCATCGATGCAGCAAATGACTCCCGATATACAGATCATCATCGCACCGCTGACCACGCTGCTCCTTTTCACTTCACCAGGCATTACAATGCGCACGCTGGCAGAAGAACAAAAGACCGGTACGCTGGAACTGCTGTTGACCGCCCCTGTTCGAGACTGGGAAGTTGTCGTTGGCAAATGGCTGGGCGCCATGCTCTTCGTGCTGACCGTCCTGGCGCTCACTTTGTTCTATCCATTGATTCTTAACCAGCTTGTGCAGCCCGGTATTGACCAGGGATTAATGATCGCTGGATACCTGGGGCTGCTGCTGGTCGTCGGCGCTTTCCTGGCCATTGGGGTGCTGATGTCCACCGTGCTCAATAACCAGATAGCCGCTTTCTTTGCCACCCTCGGCGCTCTGTTGGTGCTGTGGATGGTGAGTTACCCGGCTCAGGTCATGGGCAGCGCGGGAGGCGAACTGATTCGCTATCTGGATATGAGTGAGCATTTCTACCCTTCTTTCATTCGAGGGATTGTCGAACTAAAAGACGTGGTGTATTACCTGAGCGTCACCGCTCTGGCCCTGTTTTTGGGATCAGTCTCGGTTGAAACCCGGAGGTGGCGATAATGATGAGACAAGATTTCCGCCGTTTTGCCCCGTTTGGGCTGTACCTGGCTGGACTGGCGCTGCTCGTTTCGGGCGTGCTCTATATCATCCAGCACAGTTTTACGCTTCCCCTTCAAATTAGCCTGGCAGCAATTGTATTGGGTCTGGCCCTCTTCGCTTTGCTGGATCCTGTTCGGACAAAAGAGGCTTTGACCGGGCGGCAAGCCCGCTATGGCTCAAATGCACTCGTGCTATCGTTGGCTTTTATCGGTATTCTAGTCGTCATCAATTACCTGGCGTACCAGAACACGCGCCGTTGGGATCTGACGGAAGACCAGCAAAACACGCTGGCCCCCGAAACAGTCCAGGCGTTAGACAGCCTGAAAGACCCAGTTAATGCCGAAGCATTTTTCAGCAGCCGCTTCCCTGCCACCACGGCTCAAGATCTGCTGGAGAATTTCAAACAAAACAGCAAGGGTAAGTTTGACTATACGATTATTGACCCAGAGAAAGACCCCATCCGTACCCAACAGGCCAACGTCACGCGCGACGGAACCATTGTGCTGACCCAAGCTGATCGCCAGGAACAGGTGAGTTACGTCAGTGAAAACGAGATCACCGCGGCGCTGATCCGCCTGACCAATCCCGGCAAACGGAACGTGTACTTCTTAACCGGGCACGGTGAATATTCCCTGGATGGCACAGATCAGAACAGCTATCCAGAAGTGAAGAACAGCCTGACTGCAAAGAATTATACCGTCACGACCCTTAACCTGATGGCCGACACCAAGATCCCAGAGGACGCACTGGCTGTGATTGTCGCTGGAGCGACCAAGCCCCTTTCAGATCGGGAAGTTCAAGCAATCTCTGATTACCTGGATAAAGGAGGCTCTCTGATGTACCTGGCAGAGCCGACCCCCATCACCAAGTTCGGAGATGCCGCCGACCCGATGGCCGCTTATCTCGAAAAAAACTGGGGCATCAAGCTCGACAATGACCTGATTATTGATCGCAACAACCCGCAGCAGCCACTGATTGCTGTTGCTAGCCAGTTTGGTGACCACGCCATCACGCAAAAAATGTATTCCCTGGGAGTGCTCTTCCCCACAGCGCGCAGTATTCAAGCGAATGCACCTTCACAAGATATCCAGCTCACCCCGCTAGCATTTACCACCCAAATGGCCTGGGGTGAAACCAACTTTGAGAGCGTTCAAAATCAGCAAGTAACCGAAGATCAAGGACAGGATATTCCGGGTCCCCTCACGCTCGCCGTAGCAGGCACGAACAACACCACGAAAGCGCGTATCTTTGTATCGGGTGATTCAGACTTTGCCAGCAGCCAGTATTTTCAGTTATATGGCAATGGTGACTTCTTACTGAATGCCATCGACTGGTCCGCTGAACAAGACAATCTAATTAGCCTGACCCCCAAAACTCCCACCCAACGCTTTATGGTGCTTCCGCAGCGCTATACCATGGGATTAATTCTGTTTGGATCAGTCTTCTTCCTGCCGGGTCTTGTTCTGCTGACAGGCATTACTGTCTGGATGCAGCGACGCCGGCGCGGTTAGTCACAAACAGGAAGGAGAACGACATGATACGTAAGGGAACATGGGCGGTCCTGATTGTTTTCATCGCAGTCCTGGGGTTGGCTTATTACTTGCAAAAGTCCCCGCTAAAAACCCCCGCAAGCGCCGATATCACCCCTAGCCCAACAGCAGAAGTACCATTGCTGGAAGGCTGGCAGGCGCAAGACATTCAAATGGTGGAGGTTAAAAGCCCAGATAGAAACCTGGAGGTCAACAAGAATCCGGATGGAACCTGGGTTATTGCATCCGAAAACGTTCCGGCAAAAGATGGCGCGGTAGGATTGATCACCGCTCAACTCACGTCGATGCGTATTCTCAGTCAAATGGATGCTTCCTACCCCCTGGATTCGTTAGGATTATCCAGTCCTGAAAAGATAATTGTGTTTGCAAATGCGCAAGGCAAACAAGTTGAAGTCCAGATTGGGAACGCAACGCCAACTGATTCGGGCTATTACGTCCGCCTCGATCAAGGAACCCCTGTGGTGGTAAGCAAGGATACAGTTGACGCTGTGATGAACATGATGCAAAAAGATCAGCTTGTAGAACCTACACCCACCCCTGGCGGAACAGCATTTCCAGACGCCACAATTACGCCATAGGCGTCCTTTGGAAATTGTGATGTATGTCAGGCCAGTGGGTATTGATTTTTACCTTAAAAAAGTGTATGCTGAATTGACAATGTCTTATCCTGTCAATTCGTTGTTGACCTGACTTATCGGTGATTCGGAAAGACGAAGTAATTTTTCATCTCAATTGAGGTGTTAGAAGGCAGATCTATGGATGACGTGTTAATTAATGTTGTGGATGAGGACGAAGAATACCCTGCCATCGCCCGGTTGATTGAACTGGGGCGGCAAAAGTCATATGTCACCATTGACGATATCCTGCATTTCTTCCCCGATGCAGAGCAGGATGTCGAACAGTTGGAGGAAGCTTTTGCTGCACTCATTAGTGCAGGTATTCCTTATGTTGAAGACGAAATTGTCGAAGAACCCTCCGAAGACGAGCTTGAGGTTACTGGTACAGCGGGCGAAGACGAGGAAGAGGAAAATGCAAAGCAGCTCTTCCTGGATGATCTCGCGAATATTGATACCGATGATACCATAGGTTTATACCTTAAGGAAGTCAGCCGGGTTCCATTATTAACCGCTGAGGAAGAAGTCGATCTTGCTCAGGGGATTGAACGCGGGCGTATGGCTCGCGAAGAACTTGCTCGTGGCAGCGTAAACAACCGCCGCCGAATGGAGTTACGCCATCTTATTGAAGATGGATGGTCCGCTCGTGAACATTTAATTACGGCGAACTCTCGTCTGGTCATTAGCGTGGCAAAGAAGTATATGGGCCGGGGTGTGCCTTTTCTGGATTTAATTCAAGAAGGAAACATCGGCCTGATTCGCGCCACCAAGAAGTTTGACTACCGCCGGGGTCACAAGTTCAGCACCTATGCCACCTGGTGGATTCGTCAGGCTGTGACTCGTGCCATCGCCGACCAGGGCCGCACCATTCGCGTGCCAGTGCATATGGGCGACCAGATCAATAAGCTGCTGCGCGTGCAGCATCAGCTCACGCAGCGTCTGGGGCGCGAACCAAGCGTAGAAGAGCTGGCAGAGGCTTTGGATGTGCCACCTAAGAAGGTTGAAAATATGATTCAGGTGGCCCGTCGTCCGCTCTCGCTCGAAACGCCGACGGATGACGAAGAAGACTCTGTACTGGGCGACTTCATCGAAGATGATGAAGCACCGCCGCCTGATGAAACCGCCACCTATAACCTCCTGCGTGAACACCTGGAAGAGGTGCTCAATACCTTGCCACCGCGTGAGGTGCGCATTCTCCAGTTGCGCTATGGCTTGTTAGATGGACAGGCCTACACCTTGGAAGAAGTAGGCCGCAAGATGGGCGTTACCCGTGAGCGAGTTCGCCAGATCGAAGCTCAGGCACTCAGCCGGCTGCGCCATCCTTCCATTCGGCGCAAACTGCGAGACTATCTAGGCGACTAGGCTGCAGCGATAAAAAAGAACGTGTGGTAAGTGGACATCCATCCTTTGCCAGTTGTTTGATACGCTTTGCATTGTCAAGATTGGGGCTGTCTCAAAAACCGAGACAGCCCCAATTGCATTCTCATGGGCTTCCTCTTTTGCACCTTTTGACAGGTTGCTTGTGCAGTCCCCTTCATCCTATCATTAAACTCGCCAGCCCCAAGCCGGCCTTAGAAACTGCCTGAACAGCGGAGGTTGAAAATATGATAGGTCGGAAGTTCGCTAATTTCCCGGGTTGGAAACGCATTCTCCAACACCGTTTTTATACTTCCTACTTGGATACTTCGGAATTCAGAGGATACATTGCTCTTTACTGCATGGACGCGGTAACCGCACCTCGTGAGGTCCACTTCTTTCACCGGAAAACCTGCATTTTCGATGCAGGCTACTCTATGTTATTACAGTTCCCGGCGGATGAACCCCATTTCACAGTCACCACTAACTTTGATGCCAGTGGTCAAATCTTGCAGTGGTATATCGATATTTGTCTACGTACAGGGATAGCTCAAAACAATGTTCCCTGGCTAGACGACCTGTACCTGGACTTGATAGTCTCGCCAACAATGGAGATAGAGGTGAAAGATGCCGATGAACTTCTTACCGCCCGTGAAAGTGGTAACATTTCAACCGCTGAGTTCGACTTGGCATGGTGCGAGGCCAATCGGCTCATAGAGCAGATTTCAAAAAACCAGTTTGATCTACTTGCGTTGAGTAATGTTCACCGACGGATGCTCCTCCAACAAGGAGAACAAGAGAAGGCCCGACAGACCAGTACCTGAATATTCGCTCGGTTTTATCATTTTTATCGAATGTTCAGACAGCTTCTTAGTAGAGAATATAAAAACGGTAAAAACAATAAAACAACGAAACAACAATGAAACGAATAGAGAGTGAACACACAAGCTTCTCGTTTTAAAGTCTTCCCAGACTTTTCATTTACTTAAGGCTTTTCTGGAAGTACTTGCGCAATCAATCGGATTGGTGCATACTTAATCCCGCGGAGGCTGACTTCACATGGCGAAAATTCCACTCAGGAAATACACTCAAGAAATTGACAACCTTATCGAACGTGGGGAAATCGAGAAAGCTATCGCACACGCGAAGAATATCTTGAGGAGCTACCCAAAACACATCGAAACCTACCGGCTGCTGGGTAAGGCCTATCTGGAAAGCCAGCGCTACAGCGAAGCGGTAGACATCTTGGGCCGGATCCTTTCCGTCCTTCCTGATGACTTTACTGCCCAAATTGGGATGAGTATTATCCGAGAGGATGAAGGCAACCTGGATGCAGCCATCTGGCACATGGAACGTGCTTATGAAGTTCAGCCGTTCAACCCGGCTGTACAGGAGGAACTGCGCAGGTTGTATGGCCAGCGAGATGGAGTTGAACCCCCGAAAATCCGTCTGACGCGCGGGGCTCTCATTCGAATGTATGAACGTGGGGAACTATATCCGCAAGCGATCGCCGAAACGCGCGCGGCCCTGGCGGAAGATCCACAGCGCATTGACTTGCAGGTTTTACTTGCTCAGTTATATTCCAAGACCGGCCAGAAAGTAGAAGCGATCGAAGTTTGCAGTACATTACTCAGCAAACTGCCCTACTGCTACGAAGCCATTCGCCTTCTCGCTCAAGTGTTGCCAGGAACCAGCCGTGCAGAGGATGCCCAATTGTTCCAGCAACGACTGAAAGCGTTAGATCCATACGCCGCGTTTATCTCTCCCACAACACCGACCAGCGAACAAGTTCCGGATCAGGCTGTTTCTGTTGAAGAGTTTATCTTCGAGCCATCCTTAGGCGACAATCAGGCGGCTCCCGAATGGGCGCGCTCGGCAGGCGTTGACTGGCAGAAAGATGAACCGAAAGAAGAATTACCCGATTGGCTTAATACGCTGGCCCCAACGCAGGCGACCCCGACCCCCTACGCTGAACCCGCCTCGCACCCAACCAATGAACAAGTGGAAACGTCTGAGGGAGAAAAATTAATTCCTGAGTGGATGCGAGAAGCTGGTTGGGCGCCATCGGATGGCGCTGCGGAACAACCGCCAGCCCCATTTGATGAAGATGAAGCGTTAGAACCAGAGGAGGCCGCCCCTGCTGAAATTCCAGACTGGATGCAAGAGTTAGCGCCCCCTCCCGTGGAGCAGCAAACCGATCAGCAGCGCGCAGAATGGCTCACGGATATCGTCCCTGGAGAACAAACAGAACAACCAACGGTAGAATCAATCAGCCAGGCTAAGGAAGAGGAAGTCTCCATGTCCGAGATCTCTGACTTGCCCGACTGGCTGACCGGGATGGTTTCTGATGCGCCTGAAGTTGAAGATCTACAGCCCCCTTCTGATGTTCAGGAGGATGCCTCAACAGCAGAAATGCCTAGGTGGCTGTCGCAGATGGGGACCGAAGAAAACGATGACGCCGCCATGCCCACTGCCCAGACGGAACAGGAAGAGCAGGAGCAGCCCCCGTGGATGGCGCAAACATGGTCTAGTACAGAAGAAAGCCCGTCTCAAGACTGGCTGCAAGCATTAGGCGCGGAGACAATCCCAGGCGAAAGCGTGGATGCTGAACTGGGGTCTGCGGAAGAATTGCCAGACTGGATGCGCCAACCAACAATAGAAGAAACAGAGGCGCCGGTAGAACAAGAAAATGCAGCAGTGTTCGAAACGCCTGTAACGCAAGAAACAACGGATCAAGAAATACAAGCAGCAAAAGCCACTGCTTTTGAGGAATCCGCTGCTAAGGATACTGCCAGTGAAGAAACCGCCAGCAGTGACTCTGGAATGGATATTTCAGATATGTACTCAGCAATGGCCTGGCTTAAATCACTGGCAGCCAAACAGGGCGCGGACGAAGCCACGCTAACCACTACACCAGATGAACGGCAAGAGACGCCACCTGACTGGGTTCAGCATGAGATGGAAAAGCAAGGGCTGGCAGGCGAAGAGTTGCACGTAGAAAACGAACCGCCAGCCGCAACCGAACCAGAAGTCGAGCTTTTATCGCAGCAAGAAGCCCCAAATAAAGCGGATATCGAGGAAGAAATTCCGGCGGTGAGCGCTGAGGAAGAAATACAACAGGCTGGAGAAGCGTCTACAGAAACGGAAGGCATGCCCGACTTCTCAGATATGGATGCAGCGATGGCCTGGCTTGAAATCGCTGGCGGCCAAACAAGGAGCCGAAGAAGAGACTCTGACTACCAAACCAGAACAGCGCCTTGAAACACCGCCGGACTGGATTAAAAAAGAGATTGAAGCCGGACAACCTGTAGCCGAAAATGCCTTTGAAGAAACCGCTGCGCTGTCAGACTGGCTGGAAACGGTAAGCGAAACTGAAGCAGAAGACAGTGCAGAGACACAGCACTCAGATGAAAGCATACCGGAAGCTCTTGAGAGTACAACGACTTCATTAAATGAAATCGAACCAGGCTATGAGGAAAAAGTTCCAGATTGGTTAGTCTCAGAGGAACCGGATGAACTGCAAGCATCAAACGAGACGGAAGATCAGGAACCTACGGCTCAAGAGTCTTCGCCTCAAGAATCAGCTGCTGCTGAAGCAGATGATCGTGGAAGTGAGGCGATGCCAGAAGGCGCGGAAGAAATGCCGGATCTGGCGGATATGGATGCAGCGATGGCCTGGTTGGAATCACTGGCGGCCAAACAGGGTGCAGATGAAGCCACTTTGGTGACACCTCCTGAACAACGCCAGGAAAATCCACCGGATTGGCTGGAAAAGGAAATTGCAAAGCAAGTAGCTGCACCTTCAGTCGCTGGTGAAGATCCCTTCACTGCAATCGAAGGAATCGAATCAGAAACACCTACCGAAGAAACAGATGAGGAAGAGGTTGTACTCCCTATCCTGGGCATAGAACCAGTAGAGCAGGTAGAAGAACCGGTGCAAGAGGAACAGGAACTTAAAGAAGAGACCATTCCAACGGGAACGGTTCCTGAAGCCATTTTGAGCGAATCAAACGTGGACGACTTTGACTCAGCCTTTGCCCGGCTTAAATCATTAGCAGCAAAACAAGGCGCCGAAGAAGGATCGCTCGTCAATTCACCTACTGCTCGACTGGAAACACCACCCGAGTGGATTCAGCAAGCTCAGTCTGCGGAGATAGAGCATATAGAGCCCACGCATCAGGATCAGGATGGAACGGCTCAAGAAACAGAAGCTCAAGAAGTCTTCGTGGGCGAGCAAGCAGCTAAAGAACAAACCGCTGAAGAAATGCCAGTACAAGAACCAGTGTCCCAAGAGCCAGAAACTGAAGCAAATGAAGTAAGTGGCGAGATCAGCGAACCCAACTTGAATACCGAACAGGTTTCCAGGTGGATGCCTGAGTTTGATACAGCGGAAGAAGACGAAACATCAGGCTCAGCTGCTCAGGAAGAACTGCCTGATTGGCTGCAAGTGGAGATTGAGGAAGAAAGCTCTTCCAGTTCTGTTGTAAGATCAGACGAAGCTGCCCTGGATGAATGGCTGCGTGGGCTAGAAACAGAAGCGAAAAGCGGCTCTTTTGTACTAGAGGAGCCTTTAGAGCCAACCGGAGTCGCGTTTGACCATCAGTGGCTGCCAGACCAGCAAACAATGGAACCTTCAGCGCCATCCGGTCAGCTTAGTGATGCCAGTGTTTCCGATCTCGCCAGTGCCCGCGACGCGTTGAACCGGGGCAAGTTAAAATCAGCGCTAAATTTTTACAATGGTCAGGTTCAGGAAGGCAGCAACCTGGAAGAAGTAATTCACGATTTACGGGATGCCCTTTATCGCTACCCCGTGGATATTAATTTATGGCAGGTACTGGGGGATGCCTTCGCTCGGAACAACCAACTACAGGAGGCCCTAGAGGCCTACACGAAGGCTGAAGAGCTACTACGCTAGTGTCAGGGAGCATACCTTGATCAAAAGGTGTGCTCCCTGACACTAATAAAAAGATACCAAATATGGGAGGAAAATAATGGAACGCACCCTGGTATTAGTAAAACCAGATGGAGTCCAACGCGGGTTAATCGGTGAGATCTTCACCCGCTTAGAGCGCCGTGGATTAAAACTAGTCGCGGCCAAGTTTATGCCAGTTAGTCAAGAACGGGCTGAACGGCACTATGCCGTTCATCAAGGGAAACCTTTTTATGAAGGCCTGGTGAGTTACATTACCTCGTCTCCAGTAATGGCAATGGTTTGGGAAGGACCAAATGCAGTCGCAGCAGTACGGCAAACGATGGGTGCTACCCGTCCAACTGAAGCTGCCCCCGGCACGATTCGCCATGACTTTGCCCTGGAGGTTGGACGGAACCTCACTCATGCTTCCGACTCCCCTGAAAATGCACAGACTGAAATTGACCTGTGGTTCAGGCCAGATGAAGTCGTCTCGTGGGATCGAACACTAAACCAGTGGATTTTCGGTCAGAACTGAGGTTTTACCAAATTTCCGGTACACCCATTATCTGTGGTGTACAACTCGAAGACACGCCAATTGGCGTGTTTTTCGTTAAAACCGCCCGGAACCCGGTTTGAAATCCTGCCTGAGAGTCAGGCAGAACATCCAATATTCACAATGTTGCCCCCTTTTTTAATCAAAATCACGGTAAAGGATAGAGTAACAACTCCTTTACCGTCCATCTTCGATCGGTCAGCCCAGCCAGCATGGCCGGAGTCCGCTTCCGGTACTTCTTGGGCTGTTGTTTCCCCTTTCTTTGAACCGGATGCGCCAGTTCTTCGACCAGGCTTTCATGCGGTCGGATAAAATGATAATACGTGCGCCACCATTCCAGATGCTCCATCAGTTCCGGTGTGTACTTTGCCGGTCCCCAGGTACGGCGGGTCAGCTTACTGACACACTGCCGGATAGATAAGTTCAGCCGTTCCACGAAAGCGGTGTTAATTCTGCCGCTCAGCCCCGCTTCGCGAAGGCGCCCACTATATTGCGCGATTTCCCCCACCAGCACCCGCCGTTCCACTTCTACGGTTTTCCTCCGCCGTTGATGCTTGATGACCTGGCTATAAACAAAATCGCTCAGGAGTACCCAGACCGGCTTCTTCCCCTCCATCTTTTCCCACCTTCCGAAATGCGCCGTCAGGGCATAAAAGTAGTGCTTGAGACCATCTGTGCTGAACACGGGCACACACCCTACCGCCAGTCGCCCTTTCAATTCATGCACCACCGAATACGCCATGTCCTGGTTTCTGGCTCCCACCTGCATGACCGGAATGAGCTTCGTCTTGGCATCGCTGGCAATCCACAGCCACATATCCTGGCCTTTATTTTTCACGTTCGCCCATAATTCGTCCAGCTGCACATGCACCAACTTCAGTTCTGCCAGGTATCGTTCATGCAGCTTCTTGCCCTGCATCCCACTGCGGCATAACCAGGTGCGGATGGTGATCTCTCGCACACCAAACACTTCTTCCAATGCGGATGCGTCTACCCCTAAGGCCATCAGCCACAGGATTTTCTCAATTAGGTCTGAATGGCTTTTCAGACGATACAGGATGGTATTCCGCCTGGCGGTGAACTTCTTCCCACAGGCCTGACATTTGAAATCCTGGATCACCTCTTGCATCCCATGCGTTCCATATCCCACCAGCGCATGGAGCGCCTCCTCGGTGATCCCATAGTATTCGCAGCTTTTGTTTGGGCAAAAGAACCCTTCTGTCCGAAATCTTCTTCTTCCGTCCACCCCGCCCTTGACGCAACTGCCAGGAGACCGGCATTTTTCGCTTGGCTTCTATCCGCTTGCCCTTGTCCTCGCAACAAAACCGACAGTCGCGTTCATTCTTCGGTCGCAGAACAGCCGGTTTGCGGCTTCGCTTTTCTTTTTTCTTAGTTTCGAGGAGTCGGCGAAGCCAATATTGTCGCAGATACCGATACAATTCAATCAGTAATATCAGAATCCCCAAGATTTCAAGCAATTCCTTGACCAAGCGCGCTTTTTTCTCCGTTCTTTGATTTGAAAGCGCGCAATTCTATCATCTTTCAGCGTTGACCGAGTTATCAACTACAAATTGTGGTGGCACCGAAATTCTGGTGATCGCGATTTGCGGGGTGATCTGCGGAGCAGAGAGTTGGGAAGAAATCGCGGAGTTTGGGCGGGATAACGAAGCGTGGTTACGGACGATCTTGCCATTACCCAACGGGATCCCCTCGCATGATACCTTTCGACGGGTGTTTGGATTGATCGATGGAGTGGCGTTCCAGAAGAGTTTCGCGAGTTGGATGCAGGCAATCACGCTTCTGATCGGGGGACAAGTGATTGCGATTGATGGGAAGAAACCGCGCGGTTCGCAGGATCGAGGGATTGGGAAAGGGGCGATTGATATGGTAAGTGCCTGGGCGAGTGCCAATCAGGTGGTGCTGGGACAGGTGAAAGTGGATGACAAATCCAACGAAATCACGGCGATCCCGGAGTTACTGAAGATGCTGGTGATCCGGGGCTGCATTGTGACGGTGGATTCGATGGGTTGCCAGGTGGAAGTGGCACAAACCTGTGTGGATCAAGAAGCCGACTATGTCTTGGCGCTCAAAGAGAACCAACCGCATCTGTATGAGGATGTGACCCGCTTGTTTGACGACCTGGACGCTAGCCAAATGACCGCCTACCCCTACGACTACGCTCACAGTTTCGATGACACGCATGCTCGCGCCGAGAAACGACAGTGTTGGGTCATTACCGATCCCACCGTCCTTCAGTACCTTCGGGGGGCCAATCGCTGGCCCAAACTGACTTGTGTGGTACGCGTGCGTCGTGACTATCGCGAGGGGGAGAAGAGCAAGACCCAAGACCGTTACTTCCTCTCCAGTTTGCCTGGCAAGGCAGAACCACTCTTAGCTGCCGTTCGCTCCCATTGGAGCGTGGAGAACAACCTCCATTGGGTTCTGGATATTACTTTTCACGAGGATGATAGCCGCGTTCGCAAAGATCAAGGTCCCCAAAACTTCGCCGTTCTCCGTCATATCGCCCTCAATCTTCTCAAACTCGAGAAATCCTCCAAACGCTCCATCAAAGGCAAGCGTCTCCAAGCTGCCTGGAACTCCGATTACCGGGAAAAGGTGTTAGCCGGCTTTGCTTCCCTACCTCCACTTGTCTGAACATAAGATGCGTTTCCCCTACCAAATTTCCACCAAAACCTTGACGAGAACAAAAGCCCATGATAAACTAATGCCCGTTGACGCGAGAAAGAATAAGTTCGCTCGGGGGCGTGGTGTAGTGGTTAACATGCGGCCCTGTCAAGGCCGAGACCGCGGGTTCGAATCCCGTCGCTCCCGCTGACCATAAAAATCTGTTCAAAAACGAACAGATTTTTTGTTTAAGGCACCACACCAACCATTTTAATGGTTGCGTTTTCTTTGATTTTGTTATTATTCTTGACAAACCGTCATGTATACCAAATCGCGGGTGCGACCGTCGTAATAATCATCGAACCCACGATTCTGAAACAGGTAGAGAAATTTCCCGCGTCCCAAGCACTTCTTCCTTTGCGGCATACCTATCTCAAGGCCAATAGCCACAGGAACTAGCCCACTAACCTTGAATGACAACCGGTACATCTCCGTGTTCCGCTGCGCCTTGAACTTCTTCCCACATGCCTGGCACTCGAAATCCCGGATTGTCAAGAACGAAATCCTGCTTACTGCCCTGATCGTGGGCCTATACTATACATCGCGATTATGGGTGGGATGCGATTGGTGTTTGAGGAAGACAGTCGAGGATGGTTATCCGTTCTCGCCACGGCTCTGGTTGTTGTTCTCTTCCACCCGTTGCGAGAAGTACTTCAACGCTGGGCCAACTACTTGATTTATGGCGAACGTGATGCCCCTTACACTGTCATTTCGCGGCTGGGCCAACGACTGGAAACCGCCTTCGCCCCCGAGAGTGTGTTGCCGGTGCTTGTGGAAACAGTGGCCCATTCGCTCAAGTTACCCTACGTCGCCGCTAATATCAAAGCTGTGGATGGCACTTTCCAACCAGCAGCGGTTTATTCAACTGCTGTGAAAGCACCCAGAGCGGAACTGTTACGCCTTCCCCTCGTTTTTCAGCAGGAAACGATTGGAGAGATGGTGTGTGCTCCTCGCGCTCCATGCGAATCGTTTTCATGCTCAGACCTCCGCTTGTTGGCCGACCTGGCTCATTCGGTTGGTGCCCCGGTTCACGCTGTGCACCTCACTGCCGATATGCGCCGCCTGGCGGTCAATTCACAACAGTCGCGCGAACACCTGGTACTGGCTCGTGAGGAAGAGCGCCGCCGTATCCGCCGTGATCTGAATGATGGCCCCGGGCCTACTCTAGCGGCCCTGGCGCTCTCTGCCAGCAGCGTAGCCGATCTGGTTGAAACCAACCCTCAAGCTGCCGCCGGTCTGGCGATGGAAATACAGCGGAAAATCCACAGTTCAATTGGCGATATCCGCCGCCTGGTCTATGAGCTGCGTCCGCCTGCACTGGATGAATTGGCTTACTGGCTGCTATCCGTGAACGTGCCGCACAGATGACCTATTCGGCAGCCAGCGCGATAAATGGTGATGCTTCCCAATTAGAGGCGGCGCTGACCAACCAGGTGGAAGCGTCCGATCAACCCGCTGTGGAAGCGGCAGCATATCGCATCGTACTGGAAGGGCTGACCAACGGGACCTGCCATGCTTGTGCCCGGCGCTGTACGGTTCGCCTCCAACAAACTGCCATTCATCTACTGATTGAAATCAGCGGTGATGGCATCGGGCTGCCCACAGACCACCCAACCTGTGTGGGGCTGCTCTCGATGCGCGAGCGAGCCGCCGAATTAGGCGGCACTTGCCAGATTACCAGCCAACCCGGAAGCGGGACCCAGGTGAAAGCCATCCTGCCGGTCGGGCTGATAATAGAAAGAGACTCGCATGGATAAAAAACGCATCCTAATCGCCGATGATCACCCCCTCATCCGGCATGGCGTCCGCGCCTCGCTTGAGGCAACAACAGACCTAACCGGTTGTGGTGAAGCCACCAACGGAGACGAATCCGTAGATCAAGCAGACGCGCTGGTGCCTGACCTAATCCTGATGGATATCCAAATGCCCGGGTTGAATGGGATCAAAGCTACCCGGCGCATTCTGAGCACATATCCTGGGCGATATATTCTGATCCTGACCATGATCGAGGATGACTTGTCGGTGTTTATTGCCATGCGGGCCGGGGCACGCGGCTATGTTTTAAAAGACGCCCAGAAAGAGGATCTACTGCGGGCGATCCGGGCTGTGGCATCCGGTGAAGCGATTTTCAGCCCGACCATCGCGAAGCGCGTCATCGCCTTTTCCAGTAAATCCCATCCAATCGCACCCGCTCAGGCTTTCCCGGAGCTAACAGAGCGCGAAAGCGAAGTCCCGGAGTTGATCGCTCAGGGCCTTAGCAACGCAGAGATCGCCACCCGGCTGGTGCTCTCTGCCAGCACAGTGTGTAACTATATCACCAGCATTTTCAGTAAGCTCCAGGTTGCCGATCTTGCCCAGGCGATAGTAAAAGCTCGGTATGCCGGGTTAAGTTAAGGTGATCCCGTTAACCTCTTCATAGCCTCAGTGCAGATTACTTATTCCTGCCCGCGTGAGCCCGAGTTTTCGGTAGGGACATACCCCTGCCCACAGTCGGTTTATCAAAACCGGAAAGGGAAAAGACTAGCGTCAGTTAGTAGTTCAATGCGGGAATCAACTGCTCGATCAAGCGGCGGTGTTACTAGTCCAGAATGCCGCCGACCAAATCAGGGGCGGGAGCGGTGACGATTACCCCCTGGGCTGCATATCAGCGTACACTTTTCACAGTTAGAAGATCCACGATCGAGTTGAACAAACTGACCCCACTGCTGAACCTCATCGCGATTACCATCTGTGCGGAGATCTGGGGGTGAGAACTGGGTAGATGTGGGACTACATAGCAACCTGAAGTAGAACTGGTTAGGCAAGTCTCTGGAATAGCGCAATGGGATCTCATCGGATGACACTTTCGGGCGGGTGTTCCGCCAGTTGAAGGCGCATCCTTCCAAATCGAAACTCGCAAGTGCTGGACCCTGAATGCCACCTTTTTTGGAACCAACACCCGGAATATGGACAAGTAGGTTAGAGTCAAACCTGTGGTTAAGATCTGGCCCGAACGCAGGCTAGCACAGAAAACCGAGAGCCAGATGAGCTACTATTTCGCCTGACTTGTGGGCAAAGCAGAGCGGTTTTTGCAGGTTATTCGGGGCCATTAGGGCATTGAAAATTCTTTTCATTGGGTCTTGGATATGACCTTCAATGAAGATCAGTCACGCTTACACAAAGACAACTGCGCGGAAAACATGGCAGTCATCCGCCACACCGCACTCAACCTGTTGCGCAATGATAAGGCATCAAGGTGGGCATTAAACCCAAACGCCTCAAATCCTGTTAGGATGATACTTGCCCCTTCAAAGTTATTTCCGCATAGTCAATCGTCCTATACATATGTCCGGTTTTCGCCATCAACCTATTGCTTCTTGAAATAGAAAGTGCTACTATATTTTTACTGGAAACGTTTCCGGTAACGCTTCGAGTAATCAGCAGAAGTCGGAAGTGATAAGAACCATGAAAGTCACTATACGAGAAATCGCCAAAATAGCGGGTGTCTCGATCAGCACTGCATCGCGCGCACTCAATGGTCACCCCGATGTAAGCGTTGATGTTCGCAATCGGGTAAAAGAGGTGGCTGAGAGGATGAGGTACAGCGCAAATTCGCACGCGCGCGCACTGGCGGCCGGCAGCAGCCAGACGGTTGGTTTCATTATTGAGAATACAGCAGCCCCGTTTCTTGCAAATCTGGTCAGTGGTGTTCTTGATTGCGTCACTCGCAACGGTTATAAAAGCATGATTTTTAACACCAATAATGACCCACGCGTCGAGGAAAGAGCTTACCAGTCTTTGTTGAATGAACGTGTGGAAGGTATCTTGATCACCTCAGTGAAAAGCGGGAGTGATCCTTTCCGGCGCTTGCAAGAAGAAGGTGTGCCATTCGTGCTTGTAAACCGGCGGTGTGAAGACCTTGAAACTGACTGGGTGATTGGCGACCTGCGGCATGGTTACAACGTTTTAATGAAGTACCTATACGATTTGGGGCACCGGCATATTGCGGCAATCCCTGGATTTTATAAGCAGTATGCCGTACGTGAAAGGGCGATCGGTTACCGCGCTGCCCTGCAAGAACTAGGACTGCCTTACCGGCAGGATTACGAAATTTTCATCGATGACACATTCAATGACTACTATACCAAAGTGATGAATGTTTTACCCAGGTTAGATCCCCGCCCGACAGCCATAATTGCCCATAGCGACTACTCAGCCATCCCCATCCTGCAAGGGCTTCATGATCTTGGCCTGAGGGTTCCTGAGGATATTTCTGTTGTAGGCTACGACGATCTTGATTTTGCGCCTTACATGCGGCCTGGGCTAACCACAATGGCACAGCCGGGTTACCACATTGGTGAAATCGGCGCAGGAATTCTGTTAGAGAGGCTGGCCCAACCCGAAGGCAGTACGTGGAAAACCCGCCAGGTCTCTATACAGTCTGAGCTAATCGTGCGCCAATCCACGGCTGCTCCGGCAAGTTGTAAAGGATCAGGATGAAATCAACATCTGCGCCAAGCCGGCCCGCTTTTTCGAGTGTTTCAAACTATAACCACCCTTCAGGACTATTCTCTTTCTGGTATGCCCCTGAGTGGCAGTTGCACGCGGCCGAGGGTGACGCAATCCAGATTGTATTAATCCCGGATCCACAGGATCCATTTTCACGAGAGGTAATTGAAGTTAAAGATGTGACCAGACCGCTTGCGCCAGCTGAACGTAAGGTGGTGCTCGAGGGTGTTCACGAAGGTTTATCACAATTACCGGAAGGAAAGGTGGATTCTTTCGCAACGTTTGAAGAAAACAACCGATGGGGGATTGATTGGCTTTGTACTTTTGCTGGTGAAAGTTCACGCGTCCAGCGGCGTGTTCGCCTCTTTTATTCTGACCATTACCAGTATTCAATAACAGTACAGGGTTCTACCGAAGAACAGTATGCGTATTGGAAAGGCATGATGGAATTTACGATGTTCTCATTAGAGACGGCGCCGTTCAAGATCGATCCACATCGAAGCACGCCTCTCGACGGGGCGTAAACCTGACTGCCTGAGAACTGTTTGTGAAAAGCACGTTGATGATATTGCTGCCACAAGGCAGCGAATCGAAACGTGTATCAATGTGCAGCACTAACCGGCTGCGCTAACAGTTTCGGATCTGGTTGAGGAGGAAACCCTATGTCTTCGCGTCATCGCATCAACCGTAGAGAGTTTTTAAGAGGCGCGGCCCTGACCCTTGCTGCGTCTGCGGTGTCGGCCTGCACGCCGGCAGCCACCGCCGTTCCGCAAACATCACCAACCGAAGTCCCTGTGGCAACCACTGCACCGACAAATGTGCCGGCTGCGCCGGCAGCGGCAACATCAACATCTGCTCCCGCCGTACCTGCCGCACAATATAAAGAAGCACCTATGCTGGCAGAACTTGTCAAAGCGGGGAAAATCCCCGCCATCGCAGATCGCCTGCCACCCAACCCACAGGTCATCCCACCGGTCGACTCTATCGGCCAGTATGGGGGAACCATGCGCGTCGCCATCGCCAACGCGAATGCGCTGTTCGGAGACCCACAGTCGGTCATCGGCACCGAGCTGGCGCTGCGGATCGACCGCGACTTCAAAACCATCACGGGCGGCTTGTTTGAGAAGTGGGAGTTCAACAGCGACGCCACCGAACAGATTCTTTATATGCGCAAAGGACTTAAATGGTCGAATGGCGATCCCTTTACCACCGCAGACTGCCTGTTCGACTGGGAAGACTGCAAGCTAAACGAAGAACTCAACCCGGCCGGGCCGCCAGCGGCTTATCGCACCGGGGCAGACCGCACGCCCATGAAGATGGAAGCGGTTGATGATTACACCCTGAAGCTGACCTTCACCGTACCCAACCCGATGATCGTCTTGAACCAGTGCTTCTATTCTGGCGCGCAGTATTCGGGCATGTTCGCACCGAAGAATTATGGCTCGCAGTACCATCCAAAATACGCTGATAAAGCCACGCTGGATAAGATGGTGACCGAAGCTGGTTTTGAGAAGTGGATCCAACTCTTCAATGACAAGATGCGGGTTGGGTCAACCATCCCGGCCCAGGTAGGGCTGCCCGGGTTAACCTCGTTTATTCGCACAGCGGATGATCCAGATCATCATACCTACGAGCGCAATCCCTACTATTGGAAGGTCGACACCGAAGGGAACCAACTGCCGTACATCGACAAAGTGATCGTGAACATCATTGCCGATAAAGAGCTGCTGACCGCCAAACTGCTGGCAGGCGAACTCGACTTTGTGGGCCACAGCTCTTACTTGAAGAACATGGAACTGTACAAGAAGACCCAGACCGACGGCACGAATAAGATTTACCTGTGGGATTCGACCCTGTGTGCCGCGGTGATCATCTATCCGAACCTGACCGCAAAAGACCCAGACATCAATGAGCTGTGGAATAAGCTCGAAGTGCGCCAGGCCCTCTCGCTGGCGATCAACCGTGACGAAATCAACGATGTGGTGCACTTTGGGTTAGGCACACCGCGCCAGGTGTCTCTGTGGCCATCTTCGGCCTACTTCAAAGAAGGAGACGACACCTACTTCGCTTCATACGATCCCGACCAGGCCAACGCGTTGATGGATCAGGCCGGCTATACCCAGAAAGATGCGCAAGGTTACCGCCTCTTCCCGTCTGGGAAGCGCATTACCATCGCTGCTGAATACGACCCTGAGCAGGGCGATATCGCACCTACCCTCGAGCTGAGCATTCAGTACTTCCAGGATATCGGTATCGAATTTACCATCAAGCCGCAGAACCGCCAGCTGCTAAATGAGCGCAACGTGGCGAATGAACTGCCCATACTGTTCTGGCAGGGCGATATCGGTTCGGATATCGTATTTCCACTGGCCTCGAAGACGATGCGTGGCGACACCGAAGGAAATGCCCTGGGCTGGGGGCGCGCATGGGAAGCCTACATGCTGCAAAAAGGTCAGTTCCCCGATGTGGAGAAAGAACCGCCAGATTGGGTCAAGCAGCAGTATGCAGACTGGGATAAATTCTACCAGACCTTAGATAAGGCTGAGCAGGTCAAGGTAATGCGCGGGGTTATTGACCGCTTCTATGAGAACCTGCCCTGCTTTGGAACGGTTGGCGTGCCGCAGGCATTGATATTAAACGCCAAGCTCAACAATGTGCCTGAGAAAGGTGTCTTCGGTTTCGGCACAATTCGCGCTGTGCCGGTGAACCCTGAGCAGTTCTTCTTCAGCGCCTGACCGTTTCTCATCAGCAGGCTGTCCAATCGATGCGATTAGACAGCCTCTGACCCGCACATAAAGGATTTTTATGGGTCATGCGTCCGAATGGACGCATGACCCACAGAAAAATTCTTTTCGAATGCCCCCTTTTATAAAAAGGATAACCTCATGTCCAGCGATCTTCCACTCATTCGAGCTATAACCACAGGACCAAAGTTTCACTGGTTCGGTTACTATGATAAGCTTCAGTTCGATCCTACCGGCCGTTATGTTCTTGGCATGGAAGTGGATTTCGAACACCGTTCACCAACGCACAAAGATGTGATTCGCGTTGGCATGGTTGATTTGCAAGACCAGGATCGCTGGATTGAGCTGGGCACCAGCAGCGCCTGGTGCTGGCAGCAAGGCTGCATGCTGCAGTGGCGCCCGGGTTCAACCGACGAAGTCGTCTGGAACGACCGCGAAGATGGCCAGTATGTCTGCCACATTTTAAACGTGCGAACCGGTCAGAAGCGAACGGTGGAGAGCCCCATTTACTCCATCAGCCCCGATGGGCGTTATGCCGTGGCCCCAGACTTCAGGCGAATCGCGGATACCCGGCCCGGATACGGCTATAACGGTATTCCAGACCCCAATAAAGATGTTCTGGCTCCCGAAGACACCGGCATCTGGCATATCGACCTGGAGACAGGCACTTCGAAGCTGATTATCCCGCTGTCCAGCATGTTAGATATTCCCTGGGCGCACGGCGGCGTATCTGGCATGAAGCACTGGTTTAATCATTTGTTATGGAACCCCGATGGAACCCGTTTTGAGTTCTTAAACCGCTGGTATGGTGAAGCAGTACGTGGTCTGCCGACACGCATGATGACGGCGAAACCAGACGGCAGTGATATCCGGGTGTTAGACGACTTCGGTCACACCTCTCACTTCATCTGGCGCGATACCAACAGCATTCTGGCCTGGTCGTGGCATCCAACGCATGGCGGCGCTTTCTATCTTTACTTTGAAGATGGCTGTGACCCTGAAGTAGTGGGTGAAAACATTATGGTGGAGAATGGGCACTGCACCTACCTGCCCGGCAATGAGTGGATTTTGAACGATACCTACCCAGATAAGAACCGCCAGCAGCAACCATATCTCTATCATGTTCAAGATCACCAGCGTTATCCACTGGGCCATTTCTTTACGGGAGAAGACTATATGGGCGAATGGCGGTGCGATTTACATCCGCGGTTTAGCCCCAACGGCAAACTGGTAACGATCGACTTAAATCACGAGGGGAATGGACGGCAGATTTACCTGATTGATATCAGCCAGATTACGAAGAAATAATCTGCCGGCAAGACCGGGAGGCATTGCATGTGGTCATATATCCTTAAACGTATATTTCAAAGCATCCCATTACTATTTGGCATCTCGGTGATTGTGTTCACGATCATTCAACTTCCGCCTGGCGATTACCTGACGACTTATGTCAATAATCTGCGCTCACAAGGCGAAATGATTGGAACCGAAGAACTCGATGCCCTCAAAGCCCAATATGGATTGGACAGGCCATTAATCGTTCAATATTTCAAATGGGTGACAAACTTTGTACGCGGCGATATGGGGATGTCGTTTTACTGGAATAAACCCGTTGCCGACCTCATTCAAGAGCGGATCCTCTTAAGCCTGATCGTCTCCATCTTCTCACTGGCCCTTACCTACGCGATTGCCATCCCCGTCGGCCTGTTCTCTGCCATGCATCCTTATTCCATTGCCGATAACGTTCTAACCTTCCTGGCGTTTCTTGGTGTCGGACTTCCGACCTTCCTGGTTGCGCTTGTTTTTATGTATATTGGCGTTCGCTTTTTCGGGCTGGGGGCAGGCGGATTGTTTTCACCCGAGTATTTAGATGCGCCCTGGAGCGCTGCACGCGTGGCGGATATGCTAAAACACATCTGGCTGCCGGCGATTGTTGTGGGGGTCGCAGGCACAGCCGGAACCATCCGCGTGATGCGGGCAACTACGTTGGATGAATTGAGCCGGCCGTACGTAGAAGCTGCCCGGGCGCGTGGTCTAAGCGAAAATGCCGTCGTACTGCGCTATCCAGCGAGGGTGGCATTGAACCCGATCATCAGCACCATTGGCTGGATGCTGCCTGCCATTTTTCTGGCGAGATTATAGTCTCGCTGGTGTTGGGCCTGCCTACCTGCGGACCGCTGCTCTATAACGCCTTAATCACACAAGATATGTACCTTGCGGCAAGTTTCATCATGATCCTCAGTGCGCTTACGATTCTGGGTACGTTGATATCCGATGTGTTATTGGCCTGGGTAGACCCGCGGATACGCTTTGGAGGAATACAATAGCATGACCGCGACCAATCATGTTCAGCAAAAAGGCAATCGACCGCAAGATACTTTTGACAGCTCTAACCTGAACAACGGTGAGCAGAAATCAAGGTCGCCGGCGTTTCTGACCCACAACCAGCTTGTGGTCAGGCAGTTTATGAAAAATCGTCTGGCTGTCTTTGGTCTGGTTATTTTGGTTGTGCTGTATACGATGGCCTTGTTCTGTGACTTTCTTTCGCCCTACGATCCAAACCATCGCTTTCAGGGAAACGTCTACTTACCACCCACCAGACTGCACTGGCTCAGCGCTGAAAACAGGCTGACAGTCCCCTATACTTATGGTATGGAGCGTAAGACAGATCCCCAGACCTTTGAGCGAACCTACGTTGAAAATACAGAAACCGCCTACCCGGTACAACTTTTCACCCGCGGCGACCGGTATGTATTCCTGGGTCTTTTTGAAAGCGAGCTTCATCTGTTTGGCACCGGTGATGAAGACGTGCCGCTGCTGCTGCTCGGCTCTGATTCTATGGGGCGCGACCTGCTCAGCCGCATCCTATACGGCAGCCGCATCTCAATGTCGGTGGGCCTGGTGGGTGTCTTGCTCAGCCTGGTCATTGGCCTGATCTTAGGTGGCGTCTCTGGTTACTATGGCGGCGTTATCGACAACATCATTCAACGCATCATTGAACTGATCCGTTCGATCCCAACGATTTCCTTATGGATGGGGCTGGCGGCAGCTTTGCCCACCAGCTGGCCACAACTGCGAGTTTACTTTGGGATCACGATCATTCTTTCTTTCGTCGGGTGGACCACGCTGGCACGTGTCATTCGGGGGAAGTTCCTGGCACTGCGCGAAGAAGATTATGTTCTTGCGGCTTTGCAGGCGGGCGCAAAACCCGGTTTTGTCATTCGAGACCATCTCATTCCAGCGTTTGTCAGCTACATTCTCGTTCACCTCACTCTGGCGGTTCCCGGAATGATTATCGGTGAAACCAGCTTAAGCTTTTTAGGATTGGGCCTGGCGGCACCTACCATTAGCTGGGGGGTGTTGCTAAAAGACGCTCAGAAAATTCAGGAAGTGGCACTGCACCCCTGGATTTTGAGCCCGGCAGTCTTTGTACTGATCGCCATAATGGCCTTCAACTTCTTCGGCGACGGTTTGCGTGATGCTGCCGACCCATACAGCCAGCGTACGTAACCCTCAGGAGCCGTGAGACATGACTGAAAAAGCAGTAAGTAACGAAGATATTCTTCTCGAAGTTCGTGATTTACATACATTCTTCTACCTGCCAGAAGGGATAGTTCGCGCGGTAGATGGCGCCAGCTTTTCGATTCGCCGCGGGAAAACGCTGGGGATTGTCGGTGAGAGTGGATGCGGCAAAAGCGTTACCGCCCGCTCGATTATGAATATGGTCAGGCTTCCCGGGAAGAACATGGGCGGTGAAATTATCTATCATCGGCATTTGCCCGATGGTGCCACACAGCTGTTAAACCTGTTGCAAATCCCATCGATGGGTAAAGAGATGCGTTCGATCAGAGGCGGCGAGTTTGCCATGATTTTTCAAGAACCGCGCGCCTCTTTCAGCCCGGTACATACCATAGGGAAACAGATCACCGAAGCAATCCGCCTGCATAAACCAGTTTCACAGCTAGAAGCACGACAGATTGCCATTGATATGCTGGATAAGGTAAAAATACCCCGTCCTGGTCAGATCATCGACGCATACCCTCACCAGCTCAGCGGAGGGATGTGCCAGCGGGCAATGATTGCTCTGGCGTTGGCCTGCCAGCCGGCGTTACTGATTGCGGACGAACCTACGACAGCGTTAGATGTGACGACTGAAGCTCAAATTCTCGTACTGATGCGCGAACTGCAATCTACCATGAACACTTCGACCATGTATATCACCCATAATCTGGCCGTAGTTGCAGAAATTGCCCAGGATGTGATGGTAATGTATATGGGCAAGGAAGTTGAGTTTGCCCCGGTCGATGCCATATTCCACTCGCCAAAGCACCCTTACACCATGGCCTTGCTAAATTCGATCCCGCGGATTGATACCGAGCAAGATGAGCTGGCGCAGCTTCCGGGTACTGTTCCTGATCCTTATGCGCTTCCTACTGGCTGTCCATTTCATCCGCGCTGCGGCTTTCGAATGCCCATCTGCAGCCAGCCGGTTGAACTGCCAAACGTAAATGTGGGACCAGGGCATTACGTTCGCTGTCATCTTTATAGCGAGGAGGCCACCCAGGCATGAACCAGGCGAATACGTTACAAAAAACAAGCGGGCAAAAACAAGTTATGCTTGAGGTACGCGGCCTAAAGAAGCACTTTCCCATTGTAAAGGGTTTTTTTGGCCGGGTATCAGGCTATGTAAAGGCCGTAGACGGCGTGAGTTTTGAGGTGAATGAAGGAGAGGTGCTGGGGCTTGTTGGTGAAAGCGGCTGTGGAAAAACCACCGTTGGTCGTACGCTTGTACGGCTGTATCAGCCAACCGAAGGTAAAATCCTGTTTCGCCATGATGAAAACAACCCTCCTGAAGACTTAGCTGCCCTCAGTCGTAATGAACTACAGCAGTATACTCGCAAGATACAAATGATTTTTCAAGACCCATACAGCTCGTTAAATCCCCGCAAAACCATCCTTGAAATAGTCAGCGAGCCTTTACGAATTCATAATCTGGCTGCCGGCAAAGAGCTGCAAGATCGGGTGAGCGAGCTGTTGACATTGGTGGGGCTGCGACCAGAATATGCGGTGCGTTACCCGCATGCTTTTAGCGGCGGTCAGCGCCAGCGAATTGGCATAGCGCGGGCCCTGGCCTTAAACCCGCGCTTTATTGTCGCCGATGAGCCTGTATCTGCGTTGGACGTATCTGTGCAAGCGCAGGTGTTGAATCTGATGCGCTCGGTGCAGCGCCGGGCTTGGCCTGACATATCTGTTCATCTCGCATGACTTGAGCGTTGTCAAGCACATCAGCGACCGGATTGCAGTGATGTATGTAGGAAAACTGGTAGAAACAGGCAATACGCGCCAGCTTTTCCGCCGCCCAAGGCACCCTTATACCGAGGCGTTGCTTTCGTCGGTACCGATCACTGATCCGCGCGCCCATCTCAACCGCATCATTCTCGAAGGAGAAGTGGCAGACCCTGCTCATCCACCGTCCGGATGCCGCTTTCACCCACGCTGCCGCTATGCTCAGCAAATTTGCAAAGAAGAAGAGCCCATCTTGCGAACCATTGGAGACAGTGCCCAAGGCGGTACAGTGGCGTGCCATTTTGCCGAACAGCTCACACTCACTGGGGCGTTACCGGCATAACCTGCCAGGGTAAGGAGAGCCAGCATGCTGCCTCGCGAACGCGTCCTCACTACACTGCGGCGAAAAACGCCAGACCGTGTTCCCAAATCGATGTCGCTTTGCCCAAGCCAGTTAGAGCGATTTCGAAAGGAAACCGGGGCCAATGATCCCGCTGATTACTACAACTTTGAAGTAAGGACAATTCAGCCCCTTGCTTACAAGAACCCTGCCAATTTTGAACCCTACCTCGCTGAATTACCCGAAGGTGCCAGAGTTGATGAATGGGGGATAGCCTGGATTCGCGGCGACTTTCACTTTGAGCGCATGGTTCACCCCCTACGCCATGCACGCCATACCCGCGAGGTTTTGCAGTATCCTTTCCCCAACCTGGTCGCAGAAGAAAGATTTCAGGGATATGCCGCGCGCATTGCCGAAACTCAACAAAAAGGATTTGCTGTAGAGGCAGACTGCATGGCAGTTGGTGGAACGGTGTTTTGGCCTGCCTATAAGTTGCGTGGAATGGAAGCGCTGCTGATTGACCTGATTGACAACCAGGATTTCGCGGCAACCCTGCTTGATACCGTCACCGATATGATGGTTGGGTTGGCAAAACGACTGGCACAATACAATATTGATATCTTGTTTCTGGCGGATGATTTTGGCACACAGCGCGCCTTAATGATGCGCCCGCGCTTGTGGCGCCAGTGGTTCAAGCCCCGTCTGGCAGCGGTCATCGCGGCAGCGCGCTCTGTCCGGCCCGATATCCTGGTCAGGTTTCACTCCGACGGTAAAATCGATGACATCATCAGCGACCTGATCGAGATTGGGGTTGATGTACTCAACCCGGTTCAACCCGAGGTGATGGACCCGGCGGTGATAAAGGCAACCTATGGGCACGACCTGGCCTTCTGGGGAGCGGTAGGCACCCAAACTACCATGCCGTTTGGAAGCCCTGAAGAAGTCCGGCGAATTGTGCGAAACCTAATCGAAACAGTAGGAGCGGGCGGGGGTTTGTTAATCGCTCCCACACACGTGGTCGAGCCTGAAGTTCCGTGGGAGAATGTTCAGGCCTTTATCGATGCTGTAGATGAATACGGTTGTTACTCCTAATCAGGAAGAAGATGATGGAACTCTCTCAAGTCAGACAGACGATTAACAATCATTTCGAAACTTTACGTGACCGCGAAGGCCCGTATGGTTGTTATCGCTCGGGGAAGCGAAAGCGCCCGGACCTATATTCTTCTCTAGATATTGCGATTGCCCGTACCCTGATGGGTGAAGATCTGTTCCGAACCTTGTCTGTGGAAGAACGAACCGGGTGGATTGACACGATCAACTCTTATGCCGATGCCCGCATTCAGACCAACTTAGATGCGAGTGTCATCGGGGTTCCTTCAGGAAAATACTTTGATACCTTCGGCCATTCTGAACTGCACGCAAATGGCATGGTGATTGGAGCGTTGGGCGTGTTAGGCGGAAAGCAGCGCTTTCCTGTCCATCTGTATGATGATTTCAATTCCGAAGAAAAAGTGGCAGACTGGTTGGATAAAATCGATTGGACATGGCAATGGCGTGCTTCGCACCTGTTTTGGGGCGGGATGTACTGTTACAGTTTTAGCAAATTATGCTCAAATGCCTGGCTGGCGCGGGTGTTCGACTGGCTCGACAGGAACCTGGACGAGAATACCGGCTGGTGGCGAGATGGAATACCACACGGCGACCGGCACCAACCACTGGGCGGTTCTGTCCATATTGTTCCGCTTTACCAACATCACGGCCAGACTTTTCCGTATCCAGAAAGGCTGGTCGACAGCGTGCTAGCGCTGCAGCTGCCCAATGGCAGTTGGATGGAGCGTGAGACGATCCACGTGATGAGCTATCTGGAGCTGGATGCACTCTACGCGTTTTCTTTTGCGCAAATCTACATTCCCGAGTATCGTAAAGATGATATCCGGCAGGCAGTGAAGCGGTATTCAAATCTGGTTCAAGCGTACTGGCGCAACCACCAACAGGATTTGCTCAATCTCCATCCGCATCCGATTCTGGCAGTAGTCGGTGTATTCGGCCTGCTGCAAAGGCTAAGTCCAGAAGATTTCCAGGATGAAGTGCAGTGGT
Organism: uncultured Chloroflexia bacterium; assembly: GCA_963791025.1. Classification (GTDB taxonomy): domain Bacteria; phylum Chloroflexota; class Anaerolineae; order Anaerolineales; family Anaerolineaceae; genus DSYU01. The sequence goes on from CAWBQF010000003.1 coordinate 709,559, forward strand.
CAGATATATTTAATGATCAGCGCCTGTATCAAACCGCCGCGGTAGAAGTGTTCGACCCACAGGGTTAATAGTTAGGGCGCGTGAAGAATGCCATGGACAGGTTGGAGCCGCCAGTCGATGTGGTTTTTGACATAGCTCAAATTATGGTGCACCCATTATGTCGAGGTAGGGATGGTCCTTACGGGCCACCCCCCTCACAGATCCGAGCGAGCGGAATTACCGCACTCGGCTCTTGTCTCAGGTTGTGACGTGCAGCCGCTGATCAGGATAACGCCGCTAACGCTAACAGCAAATTCGAGGATTGGGCAGATACTTGCTGGCTAACCGGTTCATTCGCTCCCACAAGATCCTACTGCGTTGACTCCGCCGTTCCAACGCACGTTTCCACAACAGAGTCGCCTGGTAGCGAAACGTCCTTAATCCTCATAGTGCGTTAGCACCCACAAGGGGAACCTGAGATCCGTTTTTAATATGTCGGCTTTATCTAATTTGAGCCCTCAAACCCTTGTAAACCTTACTAAAATGCAAAGTGTACAATTTGCTTGTTCAGTTACAAGAAAGCATGTAAAATCGAACGTAAGCAAGGTTTGATCCTTAAAAATCGCTCAAAACAGCCATCAAACCGAGAAAATTGCTCAGATTTTCAATCCCGCGATCATTCCCGCGATATCAGGAATGCGTTTCTTCAAGATGGGGCGAATCCCGTCGCTCCCGCTGCAAGCAAAAATCTGTTCAAAAATGAGCAGATTTTTTGTTTAAATCTTTTCTCTAACTATTTTATTGGTTTAATAGCATTATCATTAACAATTATTTTGTTTTAACTTGCATTCATTCTTAATCGCGGGATTGAAGTTAGTGATCATCATCGCACCCACGGTGTACGCGACATTAGGGATCCGCCGGCGCGCACTCCCGTCTGAGCCGGACAAAGAAAGCATAGAAAAAGGGCAAAAAAATCTCCGAACCGAAACCCAAAATGGTGAGGACATCCTATTCTTTCCTTACATGCTATAATGAATCTTGCCTAAACTAATGACCTACAATTGAAAATCGGTGCCTGGGTAATCCACCATCGTGCTGTCATTGAACTTGTTTTCGAAGGGGGACACTATGAAAACCTCACCCGCTGCCCGTATTATTGTTGGGACGCTGATTGCAATCCTAATTGTCAGCATGACTTTGCTTGTTCCCGCGCACGCAAGCGGGCAAGGCAATCCAAAAGATGAGATCCTGTCAGCTTTGAATGATGCGATGTCACAGGGGCGCTACCTGAAAGCGGACTTTGTAAATCGCCTCGACATAGCTCAGGCATATTTCAGCGCGGATCAATCCTGGGCAGTCGTCACTGTTATGGGAGCAGATGACGATCCTGGGGGTGGCGGGTATGTCCTCGCCCATTATGATCATTCGGCATGGGAATTGGCCTTTCCGCTCGAGCCCGCCTTCGCAAATTGGATGCATACTTTGCCTCAAGATCTGCTGGGCGAGATTGATCAGGATTTTCAAACCAGGGTGGATTCTTATCGTCGGGTTTCTCCACAAACTCTCCAGGATGTTGCTCAGCCACTCAGTGGCTTTCGTTTCCCTTGGGAGAATGGGAAAGATTTTAGCGTTTCATACGATGCAGAAGACCACATGATCAATGAGAGTGTTTATGCTTATGATTTCCGGGTTGGAGATAATACGCCTCTGCTTGCCGCTAAATCAGGCGTTGTTTTAAAGGCAAAATACTCCAGTAATACGGGTGGTTGTAACGCAACATACGCGTCAGACGCCAATTGGGTAGTCATCGATCACGGCGATGGTACGGTTGCCTCCTATGCGCATCTCCACCACAGCGACACGCAAATTGTCAAGGTGGGAGAGCATATCGCCCGCGGGCAGCTAATCGGCTATTCAGGTAATACTGGCTGGTCCTGTGGATCTCACCTGCATTTTGTGGTCCATGATAGCAGCGATACTTCGGTTTTTGGCAACGCAACCAATACACATCATATTCTCTTCGACAACCCTTCTGGTCCCCCAAGTCAGGCGAATCCGGTTGACCCTGAAGGCACTCTGGTAGGTACCAATGAAATTAAATATAAAAGCAGTAATAAACCTCCAGCGGTGATACTTTACGAAAACACGAATTTTGAGGGGCGAATACTGCCTCTATATGATACCGACTATGATCTTTGCTATGATCCGCTGGACCCAAACGTGCCTTTGTCCGGTCCCTGTGCGGGCCCCAGTTGGAACGACATCGCTGCCTCCCTCCGCGTGACTGCTGGATATGCAGCAACCCTTCATATCCACAACCAGGCGGATGCTGATAAGTGGCATGACGACGACACTGCATCCTATATCTGCAAAAGCGATATAGCGGATATGAATGTAACAACATTTCCCAACAGCGTGCCGCTGAAACAGGTCTCGCGGATCATTATCGATAAATGCCCCAACGCTCAGCAAGCGAAAGTCTCGTCGTTGGATAGTCTTTCAACTGCCACGGGCAACCCTTGCGATCCTGTTATCCCTCCCTCTAGTCTGGATTCTGTTACTTTCGTCTCCGACCTCACCCTCCCTGACGGCATGATTGTCTCTCCCTCCCAGGCCCTCACCAAAACCTGGCGAGTAAAGAACACTGGCACCACCACTTGGGGCAGTGGCTACCAGCTTGCCTTTGTCAGTGGGGAGCAGATGGGCGGGCCGGCTGCTGCGAACATTCCTTCCACCGCATCGGGGCAGACGGCGGATCTCTCGATCAACATCACTTCCCCCTCGGCTGCCGGGTTACACACGGGGTACTTCCAGCTCCGCAACCCAGGTGGTACCTACTTTGGGCCAAAGTTTTATGTCAAGATCTATGTTTCCAGCCCAAGCGGGTACATCACCCTTCTAACGGCTGACCCTGCTTCGCCAGCGAATGCCAGTAAGGTGCGCTTCCACGCCAAAGAAGATAAATTCGACAACTTCCGCGCCATGCGCCTGCTGGTCGATGGGCAGCTGAAGTATGAGCTGGGTGCGCCGGAAATTTATTATGATTGGGATACCGCCGGTTATGCGGCCGGCGCGCACAGCATTGTGGTGGAGGTCGCCGATCAAACCGATACGTCCTGGAACCACCCGCAGCGCAAAGCCATCACGTATATGCTGCTCGGTAGTACCACTGTAACCAATCACGCGCCCAATCGTCCTATCCCTACCAGCCCGTATGACTGGCTGGTGTACTACTCTGGCAGTACCGCCAATCTCTGCGCTCAGTCGCAGGGCGACCCGGATAACGATGCGATTTCTGCTTACTATTTTGAAGTACATGATAGTGCGCAAAGTTGGAACAGCGGTTGGACTGAGAATAGCTGTGTTACCACCTCCAGCCTGGCTGCATTTACCTATCAATGGCATGTAAAAGTGCGCGACAGTAAGGGCGCAGAAAGTGAATGGTCTCCTGACTTTCACTTTACCGTCGTAAACCAGAACTTGAGTATCTCCTCTTTTTCACTCGACTCCTCTGGATGGGAATTCAGAAAAAATTCGCTTGAAAGCTTGCGTCACCGGTCAGGGGAGTGTCGGTATTACAATTCGCTTCCTGGTCAACAGTGCCACCAATGGAACGGATAGTGGTTATTGGCGAAATGTCGGTGAATTAGGGGTGCCTTGTTTCTCGGATGTAGATGCGCCCATCTGGAATACGCTGGAAGATAATGCCCTCTCGGGTGACGGCCAGCATCGGGTGCGTGTTGAGGCCCACGGCGCGAGTACAGGCTGGAGTGGTGCGGTTTATCAAGATCAGGTCATCACCTTACCCCATCGACGACCTTCTAATTCCAGGATACAAGCCCCAGTGCCACCTTCCCTGAACAATCGAGAAGCCGTCTATTCAAACTCCCGAACAGTCAGTTTCAAGTGGGATTTATCTGCTCGCGCCACCTCTTACCGATTAACTATCAGCCTGAAATCCTTCGCCAAAAGATGATCCCTCACCCGTATTCCGTCAAACCTATCCTGAGGGCACTGTCCAGGCAACGGTGAGCCTCTCTCAAGATTATCCAACGCTGTACTGGCAAATCGAAGCAATCAATGACAAAGGTGTGAATTCCAGCACGGATCAAGTGGTGGGTATTGATCGTGTTCCACCGGGTTGTTCCACCCATGTGACTACTCCAGTCAGCTACGAAAACAATTTCCAGGTCCAGTGGAGCGGCTCAGATAATTTGTCTGGAATCGCCAGTTACAACATCCAATACAAAGATCTCAGAAGTGATCAATGGAACGATTGGATGACTGCCGTCCCGAGTACCAAGATCTATGATCTGTTCGTTGGGCAGGTGGGACACTCCTACAGTTTTCGCTGCCAGGCAATGGACAAGGCCGGTAACCCGGGAAGCTATCCAGCCAGCGGTGATTTTCTGTAAATATCGATCCAACGGCTCGCCCGTCGGAACCCTGGTGGAATACTGGCTATGCGGTCAAGCGCAGCATCACGATCCAAAACAATATGTCTGCTGCTGCTTTGCCCACTTCTTATCCTGTGAACGTGTTGTTTACCAGTGGGACATCGCCTTCAGCGTCCGACATTTACAATGCATCTCAGTCGGCCAATAAGTGCGATGACTTGCGCATCGTTTATAACAATACAACCGAGTTAAATCGCTACATCAAGAAATGCGGGCCGGATGGAATTGATATCTGGTTCCGTTCAAATGATGTGATTGCCAGCGGTGGCACGAATACTTCACACCAGCTGTATCTTGGGAATCCATCTGTGTCGAATCCCCCAGCGGATCCAGCCCAAATATGGTATCCCTATAAAGAAAGTGACACAGCCAATCTTTACCTGTTCCAGGAAGGAAGCGGGTCTACTGCTTATGATTACAGCGGTAATGGCAGACATTGTACAATAAACCCATCGGTGGGTTGGTCAACCGCAAAATGGGGTAGTGGGCTTCATTTCGGCCGCGCCAATAACGGGAACACGATTTCTCTGAGCTGTGGAAGTCCTTATCCGCTCTCAGCCTTAACCGCAGAATTCTGGTTGAAATCGGATGTCAATAATAATAATATCGATGGTCGACTGGCGGGACAGCTAGGGCCGAATGGCCAATTAAGTTGGTTGTTGTCGCTTGAATCGGATCGTTTAAAATTTGAACGTTGGTGTAACGGCGGCAGTCAACAGGCGCGAGGAAATGTTAATCTTCGCCAGCTTCCGTATTATGGCCAATGGAACAATTTAGCGGTCACTTTCGATGGTGGAAACCAGGTGAAATTTTACGTCAACGGTAACCTGGATAACGCAGTCACCTTGGATAACAGTTGCAGCGCAACGTACAATGTCCCGTTAGAAATTGGGTCAGTCGAGGGTTCTGGGCAGGGTGAATATACCATTGGCGCTTTCCGTCTTTCAAAAAGCGTAAAGACCGATTTCTACCCGGGTACCTTTGCAAATATTAAAAATGAACCTTCATTTGCTGTAGGTGCGGTCATTCAGCCACCTGCTACTGGATCGCCTGACCTTGCCATTATTTCATTAAACGCCTATCCTGATCCAACCGGTGGTATTCAGGTCGAAGCTGTGGTTCAGAACAAAGGCACCCTCAGCACCACCAATGGGTTCTTCACAGACTTGTACCTGGATCACCTGCCCACTGGAGCCGGCGATTATACTGGCAGCCGCCAGTTTTGGGTCAATGATCCCATCCCCGCGGGTGCTACGGTTACCTTAACAACGGTCCTTGATTCTTCGCTGACAGGGCTGTCTTTACAGGCTGCTGCTCCTGCCAGTGAGGTAACCGGCACGCTGTATACGCAGGTGGATTCCGTTGGCACCACCAAAGATTTAAATCGGAGTAATAACGTTTCGACCGGCACACAGGTCTGCCTAGCCAATCCGGATGCTTTTGAGGGAGACGATACACCAACCGGAGCCACATCGCTCAATGTAACCTACTGGCAGATCCAGCATCACAATATGGACCGGCTCAACGACCAGGACTGGGTTAAATTCGCGGCTATCGCCGGACAAGCATATACCTTCCGCACACTCAACCTAAGCCCTTCTGCCGATACTTACCTATACCTGTACGATACGGACGGAATTTCCCTGCTTGCATCCAACGATGATGATGGTGACAGTCTGGCCTCGCATATCCATTGGACAGCCCCCGCCTCTGGCACCTATTACCTGTTGGTTCGCGGCTGGAACCCGAACGTCGCCGGCTGTGGCACCGGGTACGATCTTGAAGGACGGCCAGAAATCACGCCGCCTACTCTTTCCACACCATCGAACGGCTCGGTACTGGCTGCAACGACGAACATTACCCTGTCCTGGCAGGCGAAGACCGACCAGAGCTACACCTATTATGCGGAACTTACCGGGCCAGGCAGTGTTACCAATTCGGGCTGGATTACGACCACTACCTGGAACGTGGGCGTTTTAGCGCCCGGAACCTATTCCTGGCGGGTGAAGACGAAGACCATAGACGAATTCGATGAAAGCAACTGGAGTGCGATCTGGACATTCACAGTTGGTAACGCACCTGCTTCATTCCAGAAATCCGGTCCCGCAAATGGAACGAGTGTGGTCAGTATCAACCCGACTTTAAGCTGGGGTGCCAGCCTTCATGCAACCAGTTATGAATACTGCTACTATGCTGCCGGCGATAGCGGATGCACGAGCTGGCAACCCATTGGAACAGCCACGAGTACCGCGGCTGGCCCATTGAACACCTCGACCACTTACTTCTGGCAAGTGCGCGCGCGCAATACCGATGGTGTTACCGAAGCCAGCGATGGCTGGTGGAGCTTTACGACCAAATCCTGCGCCGGCTGCACCCTGGCGAACACCAGCTGGCCGATGTTCCGCCAAAATAGCCGGCATACAGGTCAGAGTCAAGCCAACGGCCCCGCCTCTGCACCCGTTATACTATGGATATTTGACGCAGATGCGTATGAAGGAAGCGCCGCGGTGCTCAGCCCAGATGGAACTGTTTATGTGGGCCTCCACTATAGTCTTTTCGCCTTTGCACCGAACGGAACGCTCAAATGGAGCTATCCTTGCGGCGGGCAAGTTCGCACCCCGGCCGTCACCAGTGATGGGACCGTGTATTTTGGATCATCGGACGGGAAAGTGTATGCTGTGCGCTCGAACGGCACTTTGAAATGGTCCTATACTACCGGAAGCTGGATCGCGGCTTCACCAACGATCGCGGCGGATGGAACGATCTACATCGGCTCCGCAGACGGCTATTTCTACGCGTTGAACCCACAAGGTGATTTGAAATGGAAGTATGAAGTGGGCAGCTGGATCAACTCCTCGGCGGCACTGGATGGCAGCGGAAACATCTATTTTGGATCTACCAGCAGTTGGGTCTACTCGCTGACACAGCAAGGGGTTCTGCGCTGGAGTTACCAGACCGGGACGTACGTAGATAGCTCCCCGGCGATCGCGAACGACGGTACCGTCTATATCGGCTCAATCGATCAAAAGTTGTATGCCCTGAACCCCAATGGATCGCTCAAATGGAGCTACACGACCGGAGGGGCAGTTATTTCTTCCCCGGCGATTGGTGCGGACGGAACCGTCTATTTTGGCAGCATGGACAACCACTTTTATGCCCTTAATCCAAACGGCACCCTGATGTGGAACTACCCGACAGGGGATGTGGTCAATTCATCAGCCGCAATCGGGCAGAATGGCACAATCTATATGGCTTCTCAGGATGGTTCTCTCTACTCCCTTAGTCCCCAAGGAAACTTGAACTGGGAGTATTACCTAGGGGGTGAATCACAGGGCCCGGTGCTTTCTGCCAACGGAACAATCTATATAAACGAGAATGGGAGATTTTACGCCTTTCTGCCAGAGCAGAATTATCATGCCTTCTTACCAGCGGTAATGCGATAAGCAGATATGGTGGGGCCGTCCAGAGTACCTTTGGACGGCCCCAGGCTAGATAGTAGCGCATCTAACGATTGCCCGAATTAGTACTCCTGTCATGCTGAATTTTGAGCTGTATTGCTGCAACTTATTCCAACCATGATCCTTTTGTAACACTAATTTGTTTACTATCGACTCTAGCTTTGTTAATAAGGCTTCCTATCCTCAATACACCCATTAGCATTTTTAAAAGTGTAAAAAACTTTGTAAAATATCGAAGAACGGATTGGCCCTACAATTACCCGGTTTATCTATATTTGCTCCACCCCTAAAGGAAACACCTTACTAAAATGCAAAGTTGTTATTTTGCTTGCTCAGTTACCAGAAAGCATGTAAAATCGAGCGTAAGCAAGGTTTGATCCTTAAAAATCGCTCAAAACAGCCGTCAAACCGAGTAAGTTGCACAGATTTTCGATCCCGCGATCATTCCCGCGAAATCAGGAATGCGTTTCTTCAAGATGGAGCGATGCCCGTCGCTCCCGCTGCAAGTAAAAATGAGGGGACAGAAATTCCGAAATACCTAGTGTAAATCGGACCCCACAGAAAAGGACTTGAAAGACCAGAAAGAGGTCTCTCAAGTCCTTTTTTGGTTTAATTCCCAAAAAGCCCAGCTGAGTTGACCTCAGCTGGGCTTTTTTTGTTTCCCACCCAACCACCAGGAGGATCACATGAAGAACGACCGTTTGAGCCAAAGAAAAGCAATGCCAGATCGCTACTTCACCATGAAAGAGGTTAGCGCCATCATGCAGGCCGATGAAAGCCAGATCAAAAGCTGGATCACAGCCGATCGACTGCATATCGTGCATTTTGATAACGAACCCCGGATCAGCGAGGCTGAACTAAACGAATTCATTGATCAATGCCGCCGCTCTGGAGAATTTCGGAAAGTACAGCCGTGAAATTCCAGGTCCAACTCTTTTCAGCTCATCTTCCCAAACCTTGACCAAAACGACTTCCTTGGCCGGGGCAACTCCCCTGCTGCCCCGGCCAAATGATCCAAATGAAACGAACCAGAAACCATTACTAGAAAAGGAGAACATTATGGCAGCAAAAGCAATTTGTATCACGAACCAGAAAGGCGGCGTCGGCAAAACCACAACAGCTATCTCCCTGGCGCATGGCTTGGCGATGAAAGGCAAGCAGATCTTACTGATCGATCTGGACCCGCAAGGCCAGGCGGCCGTGACGCTCGGGATGACCCAGGAACCGGGTGCCTACTGGTTACTCGCCGCTGGGCAAACCCCACAAGAGCAAAAGATCATCCGTCAATGGCTACGCGAAACCGGTCGAGATAACCTCTCCATCATTCCGGGTAACCAAATGACCATGACCGCCCAGACGATCATCAATGCAGAGAACCGCCCTGTCTCCTGCATCCGATCAGCGATTGAGCCTTTGATGCGCAGTGGCCTGGACTACATCATTTTTGATACTGCGCCTTCCGTCGGGGGTATTCAAGAGCGGGCCATCTGGGCATCCGACCTGGTCATTATTCCCTCCGCGACCGACTACCTATCGACGGATGGCGTCCGGAAAGTTTCCGAAACCATCCTTACCTTGAAGAATGAGCGCAACTGGGCCGGCGCTCTCCTGGGGATCCTGCCCACCCTGTATGACGAACAAACCCGCGAATTGAAGGCGGCCATCGCAGATCTAGCTTCTGGGTTTGGTGAACGGGTCCTGTCACCAATCCATCGGGCCACCATCCTCCGCGAATGCGCAGCCGAGGGTCAAACGATTTATGAAAAAGATCCGGGATCAAGAGCTTCCGTTGAGTACCAGATTCTGGTGAATAAAGTTCTGAAATACTAATCCAAACGAGGTGCCATATGACTGAGAAAAAAAGACGTGGAATATTTGTCGAAAATCAATCCTGGGATGAGAACCTTTTCGATGCCAATGCACCGGTCAAAGACCTGGCTTCAACGGTTCCCGCTCCAGCCAACGCTGCTTCATTGCTCAATATGATGCCAGTCGCTGAGGAACGCCAGGGACGTAGCCGCGAATGGGAGCGATCACGGCGGGCGAACGCTGTCTCGTACCGGGGTGTGCCGCCTGAGGTCCAAGCGGGGATCAAAGAGGTTGCTGCCAGCCTAGATGTCAATGCGGAAGAAATTGCACGCGCATTCCTCGAATTTGGGCTGATGGCTTTTCATAATGGCGAGATTCAAATCCAACCCCACCCCAAAGGCCGCCTGATGACTCTCTTTCCCGAAGGTTGGAACCGGCATGTTGCCTGGTCAGATACCGGCTGGGGCAAACGGAATGAGCCGTCCCGCGATAAGAAAAAGCATGCGGCTGCCTTGTGGCGCAATGTGGTCACCTACCGCGGGATACCGGCTGAAATCAAGAAATCCATTCAGGAGATCAGTAATGAGCACTTTGTCCCCGTCGGTGAGCTGGCCACCTTGTTTTTCACGCATGGGCTCTTGTCATTCAAGAATGGCCGGCTGGTACTCCATCCGCAACCCAAAGTCCGTTCAGCCATTCAAGTCGAAGCTGTCCGGACCCCGCACCCATCGTTCTAAGAGGATTTTTTCGATGCTTCACGAAATATCAATGGTTTATTGGTGGACGAATCAGAGCGTAAGCGGCAAGGCTTACTGGCCGCTTACGCCCATCTTACGCGCCGCTGACGTGCCGCTTACGATGCCGCTGACACTGCCGCGTCAGGAAGCCTCCAGAGCGATGAAAAGTGGGATATGGGTAATTTCATTCATCCACGAGGATATGCGCGTTTTTGAGCCTGAACAGCGGGTATGGCAGCGGATCCTGGCATGAGCAGCAAAACTGACTTCGGCCCAACCATCGAGGGCATTCACCTGCCCAAAGAGATCATTCTTCCACCCGAGGTGATTACCCTGCTGCCGTATCTTGGTTATGCGGAGCTGAAAGTTACCCTGGCCGCGATCGCCCGCTTTATGCGCGTCGGGGGCGCAGAACCGATCACGCTAACCGAATTCGAGGAGCTGACTGGTCTTTCGCACCAGGCCGTGCTGGACGGCATCAGCGCTGCCATGAAACGCGGGATCATCGACCGCCACGTAGTGGCTGGTTACCGGGGCCATACCAGCTATGTCTACGAGATCCGGGTGGCTTTGGAGGATGAAAAATCAATCGGTCTCCCTAGTAGACCGATCAACCCTGTAGTTAAGTTAGTTAAGAGTTAGTTTGATTCTTCTCTTAAAGAAAAGAAAGACTTAACCGACTCGACTAACTGACTGACTCTAACCAGGCAAATGAACTGCGCAAAGCACTGCGCAAGTGCGGCGTCTATCCTGGCTCGGTCAGTTACCTGATCAGCAACTTCACGCAAGAGCATATCCAATCCTACCTCGACCTCTACCCCGAGGCCCTCCGCCTGGGGATGGCAGAAGGATCGGGTTGGTTAGTCAACGCGATCAAAGGCGGCTGGAGTTTGGAGCAAATTCGCGAGGAGATCGAGGTGCGCAAGGAAATGACCGCAGATCAAACATCAGACACGGGAATGGCCAACGAACGGGATTGCGTGGAACCAGGCCGGCAGGTATCTGGGGAAGTGTTACGCATCTGGCAGAGCTGTTTCAGCCTTCTGGCGAGCGAATTATCCCGGGCAGATTTTGGCACCTGGGTGCAGAGCTGCCAGCCCTACGAATACGATGGTGAGGCCGGCATTTTCAGGATCGGAGTAGCGAATAGTTATGCGCGCGACTGGCTGAACAGCCGGGTATCGAAAATCTTATCCAACCACCTGATCGGCCTGTTGGGAAAGCAAGTCCAGGTGGTGTTCGATCTCAATTGGGATTGCATGCAATCCTGACATTGGAGCGCAGATGCCAAATTGTGAAACACACCTTTGCCCATTGGCGGTCTCTGATACGCTCTTCCCCATTTGTCCTATCGAATGGGTTCTTGAGCGGGTAGATGACCAGGTTGTGAAAGACATCATCTTCGAAGATGAGCAGCTCGATCTTGTTTTCAACGATGGTCTGGTCATGACGGTTGAAAAAGTCGGCCGGCAGGTCGAAGAAAGAAAACTGGCCTGGTTGGAATACGAAGCCGATGAGTACCTGGAAACTTTCTGCGGCGCAAAGTTGGTTTCTGTCACAGCCATCCCAACCAGCCAACCAGAAGATACCTGCTACCTGGAAATTGCCTTTCAAAAATCAGAAGATCCAAACGAATATCTGGCGATTGTCGAATTCTTTGGCCTTTACAGTCTGGATCAGAACAAACCCATTACTTACTTTGGAGAGGAACATGGCCCGCAATAATTTTGTATTCGAGTACGGCGAGATCTCAGAAGATATTTACTACGATGTGCTCAAACGGGATGGCAAAAGCACCCCGTACCTGCGTATGCACCTGGTCATTTCACGGACGCCCGATGCACCGCCGCTGCGGGGCTTACGCGTGTGTGTCTATGGCTGGGACTCGGTCTGGATCCAGGCTGGCGTGTACAAAGGCAGCCGGATCGCGGTGATGGGCCACATCCAACGCCGGGTTCATGATGGTAAAAATATTTTTGAAATCGTGGCGGAAGATGTTCAACTGCTGCATAACGTCAACTGGGAACAGGCCATGCTAACGCGCAAAGGGCTGGTGGACAAAGGTTATCTGTTGCCCTGGTCAGAGGATGTCACCGGACTATCTCCCGATGTGTTTTACGCCAACCAGCACCTGAACAACGATCCTGAGTTTGCCAAGGGCCAGGCATGAACAACAATACACCGATCCATCGTTGGTACTGGATTAGCGGGACCTTACTGGTGGTCCTCACCATTCTGGGCTGGATCAATTCGCCTATCGACCGGGCATCGGGCCGTCCGTTGCTGCTGATCCCGGAAGTGAAAGCCGTTCACGATTACCAGGTGGAAGCCCGCTCCTGGATCAACCAATTTCAAGTGCTGGATGCGGAGATTTCCGGGCTGCTGATTGACCCATCCGGCGATCTGTTTAGCCTTTCCAGCCAGGCCAACCATGCGGTTGAAGCAGCTGTTGCTCAGGTTCAGGTGGTCGATCGCACGCAAGCGCCGCTTTCCCTGTCCAGCCTGCACCAGGCCTTCAATCAAGCCGCGCTGGCCTATTTAGAGGCAGCCCGCTCCGCATTGGTCTGGGTGAGCACACCCTCGGCGGAGAAGCTGAACGTGGCCAAAGCGAACCTGGAAAAAGTGCGCCAGCAGGTGGATCAACTGAGCCAATCGGAGTGGCTTATCCCATGATGACAGAGGCGGATGTTATCTCACTGGAAATGCTGCGCCAGCTCCTGTCTATTCAGAATGAGCTGAATGAGGGGTTACAAGGCCGGCTGCAGCGGATCAAAAACCGCCTGGTCGAGTTGATCTATCAATATGCGCCGCAGGAGGCTGATCAGCAGGCCCGCGCCGGGCAGCCAGCGGAAACCCAAAGCGAGGAAGCATTGGTTGAACGGATTCAGGTCTTGCTTGAACGAGGGAAGAATGCCTCTCGCCCACAAGTGGCCACTCCACCGACCGAAACCGTTCAACAATTTCAGGCCAGGTTGAAACAGGCGGAGGACCAGGTAAAACGGCTTGAACAGGAAAAGCAACAACTGGTCGAGCAGTTCGAATCGGCAAGGAGCCAGCTGAGCGCCATCCAACAAGCGGCCGGTCAGACCATGCGGGAAGCGAACTTTCCTGAATCCGCGTTGAAACCGCAAACGACAGCCGCCAACATTCCGGACTGGTTTACGGAATGGCAAAATGGGCGAGGCCATGAGAACGAAGCACGCGTCATCCGTTTATTGGGTGAAAGCGGCCTGGCGCGCCGGCCAGCATTGGTGGCGCTGGCACAGAAGGTTTACCAGATGGGCACCAGCAGCTTTCACTACAGTCTGGACCGCCTTGTCGAGCGCGGGATGATCGAAAAAGCCGGCCCGGTTGAGAAAACGGCCAGCATTGGCATTGATCTTCTGGTCCTGACCGATTTAGGAAAGTCTGCCTATCAGCGGATCGCCAATCAGACAGCCGTCGAGTCGGAATATGGCATGTTTGCTCACCACAGCTCACCGGAGCATACTCTCTTAATCCTAGAAGCCGCGGATGTACTGAGCGCGGAGAACTATCAGGTCATGCTCAAGGATGCAGAGAATATCCAGCTTGAGAACGGCAGCCAGGTGCGCCCGGATCTGGTCGCCCGCGACCCGGATGGCAAGATCATTTTTATCGAGGTGGAACGCGATGCGTATAAAGGCGCTCCGCGCGTTGACAAATGGCGCAATCTGCACACCGCGACACACGGCGAGCTGTACATCATCTGCGAAAACTATGCTTGTCTGTGCCAGGTGCGCAACGAAACCAACCAGGTGCTGGAAGGCATGGTTTATACCCGCTGCCTGACCGATCTGCGCTCGCTGCATGGTAATCCAGGCCGCGGCGTCTCTCCGAAACGGAACCCTCGGGATGGGAGTATGTGGATCGAAAAAAAGGCGACGGAATGAAATTGGATTACACAACGAATTTTTGCCAATGCCTGAATTCAGGCGCACCATTCAACTTGAACAGCAGCGTACAGGGCTGGCTCAATCGAAACCTGAATGAACGAACAGCTCTTGCTGCACATTAATTGGATTGCGCATTTCAAACGAGGTGATGATGGATACGAACCGCATTAACAACGCTCTACCAGAGAAAAACCAGGGAAATACTGCCAAGGATTCAGGTGTTTGCCTGCGCCGGGGAAAAGGAATTTTGTACGGGAACGATCCAACGCCCTTTCGGCGCTATTTCGCGGAGCTCTTACAGGGTGATTATTTGACTTGCTCCGATCATGACGACGACCCTGGAAGGAAGGCTTCACGCACTATGGACCGCACCGGCCAGCCTGTTCTGGTTCTCCGGAAGGCCCGCCAGGTCACCAAAATGTGTATTCGCTGCAAAAAACCATTCACGGTTCCAGCGGCCCATCAAGACCGGCGCAAACACTGCTCAGTCCTCTGCTGCACACTGGACCGCCGGCTGTTTGAGGTATCGACCGAAGAGCTATATGCCCTGGTCTGGTCACGCCCAACTACAGAGGTTGCACGGTTATTTGGCGTTTCGGACAAAGCGATTGAGAAGCGCTGCAAACGTTTAGGGGTGCCGAAACCGCCGCGCGGATATTGGCTGCAAATTTTCCGCTTACAGAAAAGCGCGCAGATCTAAACAACTTTCAACCAGATGGTTCCATACAAGGAGGCTCACATGACCCACATCTTCAATATGTTTTTCAAAACGCTGTTCCGTTTGATCGTGTTATTCGTCCTGCTCTGCCTGACCGCCTGCGGGGGATTTGTTGGAATCAAGGGCAATGCACCCATGGATCTGCCCCAAGCGCCCAAAGGCATGACCTATTTTGAGTTCATTCAGGATCGCCTCGACGCTGCTCAAGAAATCCAACCGGCGCGCTGCGGGGTTGGAAAGATAACCTTCTTTGTTCTGATGACCCCCTTCTATTCCGTGCTGTACACCTGGGTCGGCGTTCATCCAGACGGCTTTATTGCCCGAGTGACCGCGCGGGATGCCAGCATTGCGAAAGATGCCGCCGGCGCCAGCTGGGATCGCATACCAGATATCTGGTGGGATACGTTCGTCCGTCTTTCCTGGAGTGCGCTCGCGCGACGGACCCCAGCCTGTAATCTTCGGCCCGTCCAACCCATCTATCAAAGCCAATAATGGGTTGGGCTGTTTGTTGAAACCCATATACGATATTCATATTTGGATCATGAAAGGAGAAATGCTATAATGTATCCACAATTGTGTTCACAATTGGAGGGTGATATGGTAACGGTAGGAATTCGAGGGTACACCCATTATCTGTGGTGTACAACTCGAAGACACGCCAATTGGCGTGTTTTTCGTTAAAACCGCCCGGAACCCGGTTTGAAATCCTGCCTGAGAGTCAGGCAGAACATCCAATATTCACAATGTTGCCCCCTTTTTTAATCAAAATCACGGTAAAGGATAGAGTAACAACTCCTTTACCGTCCATCTTCGATCGGTCAGCCCAGCCAGCATGGCCGGAGTCCGCTTCCGGTACTTCTTGGGCTGTTGTTTCCCCTTTCTTTGAACCGGATGCGCCAGTTCTTCGACCAGGCTTTCATGCGGTCGGATAAAATGATAATACGTGCGCCACCATTCCAGATGCTCCATCAGTTCCGGTGTGTACTTTGCCGGTCCCCAGGTACGGCGGGTCAGCTTACTGACACACTGCCGGATAGATAAGTTCAGCCGTTCCACGAAAGCGGTGTTAATTCTGCCGCTCAGCCCCGCTTCGCGAAGGCGCCCACTATATTGCGCGATTTCCCCCACCAGCACCCGCCGTTCCACTTCTACGGTTTTCCTCCGCCGTTGATGCTTGATGACCTGGCTATAAACAAAATCGCTCAGGAGTACCCAGACCGGCTTCTTCCCCTCCATCTTTTCCCACCTTCCGAAATGCGCCGTCAGGGCATAAAAGTAGTGCTTGAGACCATCTGTGCTGAACACGGGCACACACCCTACCGCCAGTCGCCCTTTCAATTCATGCACCACCGAATACGCCATGTCCTGGTTTCTGGCTCCCACCTGCATGACCGGAATGAGCTTCGTCTTGGCATCGCTGGCAATCCACAGCCACATATCCTGGCCTTTATTTTTCACGTTCGCCCATAATTCGTCCAGCTGCACATGCACCAACTTCAGTTCTGCCAGGTATCGTTCATGCAGCTTCTTGCCCTGCATCCCACTGCGGCATAACCAGGTGCGGATGGTGATCTCTCGCACACCAAACACTTCTTCCAATGCGGATGCGTCTACCCCTAAGGCCATCAGCCACAGGATTTTCTCAATTAGGTCTGAATGGCTTTTCAGACGATACAGGATGGTATTCCGCCTGGCGGTGAACTTCTTCCCACAGGCCTGACATTTGAAATCCTGGATCACCTCTTGCATCCCATGCGTTCCATATCCCACCAGCGCATGGAGCGCCTCCTCGGTGATCCCATAGTATTCGCAGCTTTTGTTTGGGCAAAAGAACCCTTCTGTCCGAATCTTCTTCTTCCGTCCACCCCGCCCTTGACGCAACTGCCAGGAGACCGGCATTTTTCGCTTGGC
The DNA here is from genome assembly GCA_963791025.1 of uncultured Chloroflexia bacterium. Classification (GTDB taxonomy): domain Bacteria; phylum Chloroflexota; class Anaerolineae; order Anaerolineales; family Anaerolineaceae; genus DSYU01. The sequence continues at coordinate 726,545 of CAWBQF010000003.1, forward strand.
TTCTATCCGCTTGCCCTTGTCCTCGCAACAAAACCGACAGTCGCGTTCATTCTTCGGTCGCAGAACAGCCGGTTTGCGGCTTCGCTTTTCTTTTTTCTTAGTTTCGAGGAGTCGGCGAAGCCAATATTGTCGCAGATACCGATACAATTCAATCAGTAATATCAGAATCCCCAAGATTTCAAGCAATTCCTTGACCAAGCGCGCTTTTTTCTCCGTTCTTTGATTTGAAAGCGCGCAATTCTATCATCTTTCAGCGTTGACCGAGTTATCAACTACAAATTGTGGTGGCACCCGAAAGCCTGGATGGACATTGATCACCTAGCAGCCGAGATTGGCGCGCGTTGGCCAAAAGGGGTCAGCGCATCCAAAGCCATCGGGGAGGATCGGCGATGAGCTTCGTCGTGGTGGATGCCAGTATTTGGGTCTCCCGGCTGGTCCCGCAGGATGAACACCATGAACGCTGTCAGAAGTGGCTGCTCCAGCAACGCGCAGCTGGCGTGACATTGGTTTCCCCTTCCCTGCTGCTACCTGAAGTAGCCGGCGCAATTTCACGAAGAACTGGTGATCCGGATCTTGCAGAACGAGCAGTCCAAAATTTACAAGCATTACCCGGACTGCGATTGGTTGAAATGAACCAAACGGTCATCCAGATTTCCGCACAGCTAGCAGCCAACTGTGGTATGCGTGGAGCAGACTCCATCTATGCAGCGGTTGCCAAACATCTCAACATCCCGCTGGCAACGCTGGATGCTGACCAAAGGGCAAAAGCGGCAAAAGCAGTGCAGATCGAGCAAGATTTTAACCAGTAACTTCTCACATGATGGGCGTTCAGAGTAAAGCGCCTGGTGGGAGAGATTCCTGTCCAAAACCCGAAAGCCGCATATTTTAGGACAGGTTGGTTGCTAAAGCGTATCGCTACTATATTGATAAAACCGGATGGTCAATCGCCATCCGGTTCTTTTATGATGATCCTTTACCGAATGGTCCCCCGTTTACCCACCCGATAGATTGGTCGCATTGACGAGCGTCAGACAGTATCTTGTCAATACAGTTGTCTGGAAACCTGTTTCCTGAAACAGGTTTGCAACCGAAACAATGTCGGCTTCAAGCAGCCCACCAATAACCGCTACCCGCCAATCGGGATGGTGTTGATATGCAGCCTGCACATACCAATGCATATCTTCAGGAATTCGAAAGTTACCGCCGTAATGAAATGAAATCTGAGCCGCATCACCAGCGAACTCCTTGAAATACGTGTCGGCGAAATTGCGTACCCACAAGAAACGGGTTTCATCTGGGCTCAGGATCTTTCCATCCTCAGACGCAAACGCTCCCTTTTCTAAAGCTTCATCGGCAATCCGCTCACAATAGATACAAGAAAGCTCATACAATGGGTCATGAAGATCAAAATTTGGGTTATTGATCAAAGCTGACTGGTCGGGTTCGACAATCACAACCAGATCAAAGCTTAGAATTGGGAGCTTATTCGCTAATTCATCGGTAACAAAGACGCCTTGGTTAAGACTGGAATTCGGATACATTTCCTTTTATATCGCTTTCTAGAGTAATTTGAGCGCGAATTATAATCCCCAAAAAGACCAAAAGTATCGTACCAGTCCCAATTAATAATTTTGAAAGGGACGTCCGTTTTTTTAGCGACGATGGCAGACGTGGTTACGGTTCAGCCATAACTTGCTATGATCGTTCAGACGCCTCGGATCCTGCCTGATCCCTGACCGCCCTGGCAGTGAACCTGCCAGGCAAAGTGACTATGAACCTAATAAGCGGTCAAGCCCATCATTGCAATGAACCGCACAGCTTCAACCACTCCTATCGATTCAGGCAAGCGCGACCAGCCGCGCACATAGTCTAAACGCATCTTATTTACAGGGGGAAGGGAAAAGATGATCTAGACCAGAGCCTGGAGCGTCTCGATCACCGTCCACAGGCGCTCGTAATCCGTGTGGTCGTGGCAGATGTGGTTCCAGCAGCTTTCATGGCAGACGGCTTTGCTCACGCCGCCGCGCCCACCTCTCTGCGCGCCATGCAGAACTCGCCATAGCATAAGGCGCATGTTTTTAAGCCGTCAAACACCTGGTCGGCCAGGCCAGGCGCAGTCTCGTCCAGGCTTGCGAACAGGGCAGCGGTCAACGGCGAATCGAGCTTCCAGCGCAAAAAATGGTGCAAGTCCGGGTAGCCAGGCTCAAAGAAGCGCGCCCAATAAACGACCTGGCCGCCCTTGCGGCTGAAGCGCAGGTTATATGCTCCGCAGCCAGCGGGAAAAATATCACGTTTATAACGCATCTGCATCAGGCGCGCGTCCGTCTCGGCCACATCGCACCTGTATTCCTGCGGCACAACGTGCAGTACAGCCTCCATCGCAGGCGCACTCTTACCGTTCAAAACGGCCAGATCGCAGCGCCGGAAGAAAACCATCGGCAGGTGCTTTTCGGTCCTGGCGCAGGCAGCGCTGAATGGCGCGAGCCGAGCCGCCATTCCGGGATAAAGCGTGTTGCTCACTCTGACCGGGTCATCCGCGGTAAAAGCCAGCCCGCAGCGCTGCATGGTGGCAGTAAACGCTTTGCTGCGCGCTTTGTTTGCCCCTTCGGACAGCAGTTTATCCAGTTCGGCACGTGGAATCAACAGGTGCTCCCCTTCTGGCAGCCCCATCTGGCCCAACTGGAACAAGAACTCCACATAGGCAAACACCGCCTTGCGGATTTTCAACCCCGCGCCTTTGCCAGACTCATTCCGTTTGCCTTCTCCCGGCAGGTGCGCATCGCTTTCAAGGAAAGGCACATAGGGGATATCAGGTAGGGCGTAAATGCGCGGGTTCGTCTGCATATCGCGGTAAAGCGCGGCGAAATAAGCGTGCAGCGCCGCTGACGGCATTTGATCGGGGGCCAGATCTACCTGGAGGCCCGCGAGCATCCAATCTGCGTAAGTTTCATAGTGGCTTGATACAATAAAATTCTCCCTTAGACAATAAAGGTTTAGCGCGTGACAAAATAGATTCACCGTAAATTACAAACTCCCCTTCGAATATCGGAGGGAAGTACTTTTTAATCCCTTTATTTTTGTCTTCGAATGAACCAGTATGATCGAGTTATTATGCTTGTCAAAGCGAGAAAGGCTAAGCGGAATTTTATGTGGTTTCCTGTTTTTTAAAATTCCATTTAGTCTCTCCACCATACATTGGACAAGGAGCCAGGTAGAACAATGAGTCAAAACAGGCAAAATATGTCTGTCCTTCCTTTCGAAGGTCATATAATGAATATAGACTTCCCGATGAAGCATACCTTTTGCGGATGAGCCACATGCCCTGGATTATGCACCAACAGTATCCTTTGAAAAAGCCATATCAGTTATGTAGTGAATTCTTGTATACTTATCTATAATAATGGATTAAGTTGATTAAAATATTCTCCATTTTTATTCTGATAAAGCTTCTATCCTGCTTTGTAATGTGATGAAAACCAAAATCCTAAATCTAGATGGGTTTTAGCAACGGAGTTCCTTATGGACGCTAGAAGAGAATTGAATAACGATGCGCTAGCCATACAAAGGCGTTTTGTTGCCAGACAAGAGGAACAAAATCATTTCCGAATCGCCTTTCGTCAAATATTGCACGGCAATCCGGATTCGCATTTAGTAACAGAAAATTTAAAATTATTTTTACTTAACGCTCAAGGTGGATGGGGGAAATCAACCTTACTCAATCGGTTTATAAGAATTTGTGCAGAAGAAGACCCCAGTTTTGATGCATTAGTTATTAAGATTGATTGGGAACTCTATAAGGTTGACAAGGAATTAGATGAGGTTGATAAGGCGATCACCGTCATGGATATTCTTCATGATGCACTGACTCCTGAATATGAAAGCTATTTCAAAGAATTTAGGGATAAACGAAAAAGACACTCGGAAATCATTAAGGAGAGAATAGAGGCATCTAAAGAATTTGAGAGTATGGTGGATTTGACTTCAGATATTGTGGCTCTTGTGTCCCCAGTTGGTGGTTCATTGGTGAAGCCTGCTTTTAAGACGATTGCTAGAACTGCTGTCCCAATAATTGCCGAGCAAAGAAGAAAATTCTCCGAATGGTTTCGACGCAGACTTAATCCTGATGATTATGATCTTTTTGATGACCCAAGAGGACAGTTATCACGATACTTTGTAAATGCATTTTTGAAAATAACGGGGGACCGACCGCTTATCTTGATGTTGGACACAGCCGAACATTTATTACATGTGAAATGGATTCATTCAGGTTTTATCAAATACGCTCTGCCAACATCGGATCGCCTTCTTGTGATAATTGCTGGACGTATTCCAGAAGAAGTAAGAAGCTCAATTCGCGACAACATTAGAGATGAGTATATTTACAAATCTGATTTGGAAAATTTTAGTCGGCTAGATATAGAAGATTATTTGCGTTTATGTAACGAAGACTCGAATCAGGAAATTCCTCCAAGCATTATCAATTTTATTTATGAGAAAACAAAGGGAATTCCATTGGCAGTTGATGTAATCGGAAATGCCTTGTCAAAAGGCTACAATTTACCTCAAATTTTTGGAGATAAACCAGAGAAATCTGGATATAGATTTCGATAATTGAAACTGTATCTTATCGATTTTTAAAATATTGTTTAGATGATCCTAGACGTGTAAGTGATAGGGATTTTATTTATACGTTCGCAGTTATGCCTGATGAAGTTGAAAACGAATTTCCTGTTGTCGATTTCATATGGATTAAGTGGTAAAGTAAATTCAGACACGAAACAGGGCAGCGGATAGGTAGAATCATTCGCATGAAAAAGCAGTATAGTGCCAAACAAAAGGCCCAAATCGTGCTAGAAATCTTTAAGGAAGAGAAAAGCATCGCCCAAATCGCGGCAGAATACGGGGTGCATTCCAACCAGCTCTACCGCTGGCGCGACCAAGCGCAAGAAGGCTTGGCCGGGCTGTTCGAGAAAGGCGCGAAAACGGAGAAGGCCGAAAAAGCCGCCCACGAGCGGGAAAAAGAGGAATTGTACGCGGAAATCGGACGACTGAGCACGCAGTTAGCCTGGCTGAAAAAAAAATCTGGCCTCGACCCGATCGAGAAGTGAGCGGATGCAAATGATCGAGAAGGATAATCGGGACGTGCCGCTCAAAACCCAGACCGCCTTGCTGAGCCTGAACCGCACCAGCCTGTACTACCAACCGCTTGGGCCATCGGCGGCAGAACTCCAGGCCAAGCGGCGCATTGATGAACTCTACACCGCCCACCCGTTCTATGGCTCGCGCAAACTCACGGTGCTGTTGAACCAGGAGAAAATGCCCATTTCCCGCCCGACCGTGCAGCGCTACATGCGCGAAATGGGCATCGCCGGGATCAGCCCAGGCCCAAACTTGAGCAAACCGGGGCCGGAGCACAAAATCTATCCCTATCTGCTGCGCGGGCTGGAAATCACCCGCCCCAACCAGGTGTGGGGCATCGATATCACCTACATTCGCCTGCTAGCCGGGTGGATGTACCTGGTGGCGGTACTGGACTGGTTCTCCCGCTACGTGGTCAGTTGGGCGCTCGATCAGACCCTGGAAATCGATTTTGTCCTGCAAGCCGTCGATCAGGCACTCCTCCTGGCGAAACCGGAGATCTGGAACAGCGACCAGGGCAGCCATTTCACCAGCCCGCAGTATCTCGACCGGCTGAAGGCCGCCCAGGTGCAGATCAGCATGGATGGCCGCGGACGCGCGCTGGACAACATTTTCACCGAACGCTTGTGGCGCTCGGTCAAGTACGAGGAGGTCTACCTCAACGAATATGAGCATCCCCGCCGCGCCCGAGTGGGCATCGGTCACTACCTGTCCTTTTACAATTTGGAGCGCCCGCACCAGTCCCTCGATTACTGTACCCCGGCCCAGGTGTACTTTGCTTAGACCAGCGGGCTGGTCGGCACGGCGTTAAGTTTTTCGCTTTCTGGCCACCGGCAGGGCAGGCAGAAAAGAAGGGCAGACAAACCACCTTCCGAAGAACGCGTCTGCCTGCCCTGCCGTGTGGCGCGCCGGTCGGCGCTCAGGTCGGTCTTCACCGGCGCCCTATCCTCCGCCGGCGCTCGACCATTGTATCACACTCATTTTTTAAGGTTCGATGAAACGAGCGAACCTTAACAAACCTAGAAAGGAGAATCCTACCTTTAACCTACCTCAATTCCGTGTCGAAAAACCTTGACCACCTAAGGAAGCGAGTTTTTGATGAAAAGATAAAAACCGTCGAGATAATTAACCGCCTGCAAGCTGAATATTCATTTATTTTTCCCAATCGAAAAATGCACTCGATTGTAAAGTATTTTGTTTGCTCGGCTCTAACGAGGGGCATGGTAATTCTGGGCATTTGTTTGAGATTAACAAAGCCGCTCTCGACTTCTACTATGCTAAAACCACAAGTTTCAAAGATTACCAAACAAAATTCCGAGACCGCAATTATCAAGAGGCAGCTATTGGAAGAATGAACCACCTATTCTGGTTGAATGATATTGAATTTGGCATAAGTGTTCTCTGTGATGTTTATAATTTGGCAGTTCGGTATGGTGAATATGAATTCGCGAATCGTTTGCTTGGGTCACTCACAAGCAAAGAATGGCTTCAATCTCGTCTATCCAATGATCATCATGAGTTAATTACTTCCTTACAGCATTTTGGCAATCTTATAGGTAAATACGGTGATTTATTGTCAAGCGTTGCTGCGCTAAAGGAGCAAATATTTGATCGCCTAGATCATGAAACAAAAATCATAACACTCATTGATGATGCTAATATTGCAGCCAAGGCGAATAACCTAAAACTGGCAAGTGGAAAACTGTTACAGGCAGAACAGATAATTCAGGAGAATTCATTCTCAAGAGAGAGAGCTGTTGCATACCGCACGATGGGTATTGCTGCACGGAGGAATGGTGATATAAGTGCTGCCTTAGAATATCTAAATAGGTCCTTTACTTTGGATGGCGATGTTTATACTCTAATCGAAATCGGCCATACTAAGACACAAAATAACGAAAAAGAAGAGGCCATCAGGATCTATAACGAAGTCTTGAAGATCAATCCTTCTTTGTCCTTTTTAAAGGAGAACATAGAGGCTTTAAGTCGCCCCCAGAAATCTATTAATGATGACTTGGCATATCAACTACAAGCTTGTTATTCTCGGTTGAACGGTCTTACGAAGGGCAGTAGGGCATATTACAGAACACATTCGCGATTGAGCAAATTACTATTGCAACAAGGAAAGCTACAAGATTCATTAAGGAAAGGCTAATAGCGGAGGCAGGTTTTGGTGATTTGGCTTGTACATATAACAAGACAAGCGGGCTATATTTGCTATTAGGTGATACGGAGACCGCTTTAGAAAAAGCTCGAATTTCTTTACAAAAAGGAGATGATAATCCCGGCACTTACTTGGCAATGGGGGATGTATATCGCGTCTTAGGCCAAACGACTGAAGCAATAAAACACTACAATTTAGCAATTGCTGAAGCAAACAGACTGAAGAGAACTCCAAAACAACTTTTTGTTCAAAAAGAAGGGTTGTATGGAAAAGGACTTTCTTAGGTGGTCAAGGTTTTTCGACACGGAATCGAGGTAGGTTAAGGTAGGATTCTCCTTTCTAGGTTTGTTAAGGTTCGCTCGTTTCATCGAACCTTAAAAAATGAGTGTGATACAATGGTCGAGCGCCGGCGGAGGATAGGGCGCCGGTGAAGACCGACCTGAGCGCCGACCGGCGCGCCACACGGCAGGGCAGGCAGACGCGTTCTTCGGAAGGTGGTTTGTCTGCCCTTCTTTTCTGCCTGCCCTGCCGGTGGCCAGAAAGCGAAAAACTTAACGCCGTGCCGACCAGCCCGCTGGTCTAAGCAAAGTACACCTGGGCCGGGGTACAGTAATCGAGGGACTGGTGCGGGCGCTCCAAATTGTAAAAGGACAGGTAGTGACCGATGCCCACTCGGGCGCGGCGGGGATGCTCATATTCGTTGAGGTAGACCTCCTCGTACTTGACCGAGCGCCACAAGCGTTCGGTGAAAATGTTGTCCAGCGCGCGTCCGCGGCCATCCATGCTGATCTGCACCTGGGCGGCCTTCAGCCGGTCGAGATACTGCGGGCTGGTGAAATGGCTGCCCTGGTCGCTGTTCCAGATCTCCGGTTTCGCCAGGAGGAGTGCCTGATCGACGGCTTGCAGGACAAAATCGATTTCCAGGGTCTGATCGAGCGCCCAACTGACCACGTAGCGGGAGAACCAGTCCAGTACCGCCACCAGGTACATCCACCCGGCTAGCAGGCGAATGTAGGTGATATCGATGCCCCACACCTGGTTGGGGCGGGTGATTTCCAGCCCGCGCAGCAGATAGGGATAGATTTTGTGCTCCGGCCCCGGTTTGCTCAAGTTTGGGCCTGGGCTGATCCCGGCGATGCCCATTTCGCGCATGTAGCGCTGCACGGTCGGGCGGGAAATGGGCATTTTCTCCTGGTTCAACAGCACCGTGAGTTTGCGCGAGCCATAGAACGGGTGGGCGGTGTAGAGTTCATCAATGCGCCGCTTGGCCTGGAGTTCTGCCGCCGATGGCCCAAGCGGTTGGTAGTACAGGCTGGTGCGGTTCAGGCTCAGCAAGGCGGTCTGGGTTTTGAGCGGCACGTCCCGATTATCCTTCTCGATCATTTGCATCCGCTCACTTCTCGATCGGGTCGAGGCCAGATTTTTTTTTCAGCCAGGCTAACTGCGTGCTCAGTCGTCCGATTTCCGCGTACAATTCCTCTTTTTCCCGCTCGTGGGCGGCTTTTTCGGCCTTCTCCGTTTTCGCGCCTTTCTCGAACAGCCCGGCCAAGCCTTCTTGCGCTTGGTCGCGCCAGCGGTAGAGCTGGTTGGAATGCACCCCGTATTCTGCCGCGATTTGGGCGATGCTTTTCTCTTCCTTAAAGATTTCTAGCACGATTTGGGCCTTTTGTTTGGCACTATACTGCTTTTTCATGCGAATGATTTTACCTATCCGCTGCCCTGTTTCGTGTCTGAATTTACTTTACCACTTAATTCTTTGCTGTTGGAAAACGACTATGAGACTGGTCTTAGTATCCTGAGCCAAGCCCATAATTTAATTCAAACAAAAGAAGATGTAACGAACGATGCACAAATTCCTGTTGCTATAGGGTTAGCATATACGCTAAACAATCGTTTCCGTAGAGCTGAAGATGCATTCCATGAAGCAATTCAGCTTTCAAAGGATTCACTTACCGTTTCACCATCAGCATATGAGCCATACTACAACAAATTGATTGCTTTACTAGGTTTAAGTCAATTTGATGAAGCCGAAGATCTATTGAAGGTATGTCTACAAATGTGCTCCGCAAGAGGAGTAGTGACGTTAGCTTTGGAAAAAATAATGCTTCTCAGTAAAACCCCTAACTATGCATTACAAACTGGTTCGTTTGTCGATTGGTTAAAGGAGTATCTCTGAATTTTGGGTAAATCGAAACATCGTTGTAATTGGGTTGCCATAAATTCTTTGAACTTGGCGGTAAAACTTATGTTGGAAAATTTGTGATACAGGCCCCGTTACTATCTGCTACACGGGAATTCTTTATTGTAAAAAAGGCCTAGGAACCTTATGTTTTTACGCTTTCTACGGGAAAACTTTATTTGATCAATCCAATAAGCTTGTTGGGATGGTTGCACGGTTTGCCTGAGCTTATAAGGGAGTGAGGGAGGTTAGAACGTCTATAACAACGATGATAATGCAGTTGGAAAAATTGTCAACATCAAGACCTCATGCCTTAGGGAAAACGCATCTTGGGGGTGGGTAACAAGGTTGTGAACGCATCTGGGTATTGAGATGCGTTTACCCTAGCCGCGCACACGGATTTCGGCTGTCCATGCAGACCAACAGAAAAACTCGGTAGTTTCAGCCGCCTGTGCCACACTCGCAAACTGATCGTCCGTGGCAATCACATCCCGGCGTAAGCCTCCCTCTGACCAGGCATCGTTTTTGGCTAGCCCAGGAGATGGCGGGGCACAGTTCAGGCTGCCGATGGGCAGCCTGATTCCTGAGGGCCGTGGTTTCGATTGAAGCTCGTTGTGCCGGTGTGGTCGAGTCGCCAAATACGCCGATGCAGCCGTACGAGATCCCGTTATGAACCTGGCAGGCTTGTGGAATATAATTGCAACCAATAGCAGGAACGTTTGTGTGTTTGTGAAAGGAGGAGCTGTGGCTAACCATATGCGGGTGACGCTAGAAACCGGACCGAAGGGCAAGAAGGTCGTGGCGGTGGCACCAGACTGGCCTGGTCTCTCACGCGGGGCAGCAACCGCGGAGGCTGCGATCGAACGCTTACGCTCCTACGTTCCACGGTATGAACCGGTGGCGAAGCTGGCAGGGATGGGGGCCGCATTTGCGATCAACCCTTCCGTTGACGTGGTCGAGCGCTATATGGGGCCTGGATCAACTGACTTCTGGGGGATTTCGTTCGGGTTTTCGAGCATCGACCGGCAAGATATGACGGTTGAGGCATTGGAGCGTGAACTGACACTGCTGCGGGCGTGCTGGGCGTTTTTCGACGAGGTGCGTTCGCGCGTATCGGCTGAACTACAGAAGGGTCCGCGCGGCGGCGGGCGAGATCGGGACCGCATCGTCCGTCATATCTTTGCCAACGAGCAGGACTGGGCGAAGAAGCTTGGCGTGCTCACCCCCGACGATGCGATGCTGACGGACGAGGGGCTGCAAGCGCATCGCGATGCCTATTGCCAGGCCATACGGGATTATCATTCGCTGGGCAAGCCGGCCGGCAAGATGGCGAAAAGGCCGCTCCGCTACATGATTCGGCACACCGCGTTTCACACGCTCGATCATGCCTGGGAAATGGAAGACAAGGATCTGACGCCTAAACAAGCGTGAGGCCGAGCGCTATATCAGCATCGATCTGCCATCCCCCATCTCGACCGACGAGGCGTTCGTACCCCCGCATTGGTCGCATGTGCTGGCCGCCATCCCCTGTGCACGACGACTGGACATGAGCCGATAGAGCTTGGCGTACAGATCCATGATGTCTTCCATCCACCAAGGAAATTTAACTCCGTTAACAGTGGAATACAACATTTTGATGTTGTCAGGGTGTGAGATCGTTTTTTAGCACCATGCGGACCGCTTCATACGAAAGGGTCTCCAGCCCACCAGGCAATTTAGTATTCTAACCAGACTTTATTTTCGTTAAGGTTTTTGGATTCCGCATGTGTTCAAGGTAATCGCATAGACCGAACTGGTCGCGGCAATAAATAACCGGTTTTTCTGTGGGCCGCCAAAAGTACAGTTGGCGGATACTTCCGGTACCATGATTTTGCCCAGCAGCTGACCACTGGGATCATAGACCTGGATACTGTCCGCGGAACTGGTAAATAGATAGCCATGGAGATCCAGGCGGAAGCCGTCTGGAACACCCGCATCGATGATGGCAAAGCTGCGGCCATTGATCGTACTTTTCCCGTTCACCACATCGTAAGCGCGAATGTGATGGTTCCCGTTCGGGTTGTGAGAGCGTCCGCTGTCGGCCACATAGAGAATGCTCTCGTCAGGTGAAAAGGCCAGGCCATTGGGCTTATCCATATCATCGACAACGATCGACAATTCACCCGTTTGCGGGTCGAAGCGGTACACAAAATTGCCAGGCAGTTCACTTTCCGCAAAATAACCTTCTTCGGGCTGGATGATGCCATAGGGCGGGTCCGTAAACCAGATGGTTCCGTCCGACTTGACCACCAGGTCGTTGGGGGAATTCAGCCGCGCGCCCTGGTAGTGATCCACCAGCGTCACGACGGTGCCATCGGTTTCTGTCCGTTGGATGGCCCGTGCCCCATGGGAACAAGTCACCATCCGCCCCTGGAGGTCACGGTAGTTGCCGTTGGTGTAATTGGCTGGCGCACGGTAAATGCTCATGCCATCCTTGTCCGACCAACGCAGCATGCGGTTATTCTTAATATCGCTCCAGATCAGATAATCGCCCTCGGCAAAATAGACGGGGCCCTCGGCCCATCGCGCACCGCTGCAAAGTTGCTCAAGGCGCGAATCGGGGTTGATCAAGGCTAGAAAGCGGTTGTCATAGACCTCAAAAAGTTTTTGCATGCGAACCTCCTAGAATATTTCGTAAGTCTATTCTGACGTTGAGATTCTATACGACTGAGCTGATTGGGCGATTTTGAATACCAGTATGATACCAAACTGAGGTGTGCGTTTGGATCAGCTACTTGGTAAGTCAACGTGTCAAGACTGGAAGAAAAACCTGTTTTTCGCTTGATACATTAACATTGTAACCAGATTGGCATCCCACATTTGATTGACCACTTTTCGAAATGAGTAAAGAATATGATCCGTCTATAGGTGCTGTCCAACGAATTACACCCAGCCCATTTTCCGTAGTAAATGACTGTAACATCGTTGTTCCACCCAATGTGAATAATTTAACAGAAGGATTTACCAAAGCCGTATCGCCTAAGACACGAATGTAATAAGTTTTACCTCCGACCAAATCAAAAGTGTACCAATCCTCATCACCTTGAATGTCAAGAACTCCCAACGACTGTGTACTATCTACAACAATTGTTCCTGCTGCAGCATACGAATCATTTGGTTCGCTTGTATCATTTGGACAGATAAGCGAGGTTTGTAGACTAAAAAGACCTGTGTCAGTTGTCTGAGCAGAAACCGTATGGTTCAACTGGTTTAAGGTTGAAGGTAATTTTGACCATGTCAATGAAATCTCATCCCAATGATATAGCGACAACAGGTTTAAGTCCAAATGGTTTAACGAAGATGGAATATAGGAGACTTTTAATTCGACAGGAATATTGAACTCTCCACTGCTAGTATTTTGAATATTAGGGGAAGAAAGGATGGAAACGTCAGGAATGAGTTTGGTTTGGAAATTTAACCCTACTGAGCGAAGTTGAGCACTCGCATCGATCGTAGTAGGCGTATCCATAATTTCTAGTGTGTAATTGCTCATTACGCTGTCAGGTGGAATTGTACACATCAATAAGCCAGAAGCACCTGCGAAACTTCCTCCAGAAGAAGTAAGCGTAGACTGGATTTCATTCTCATATTTCCAAAGGTAAAAGCTATTCACTTTCCACGGATCAATGTCACTTACGACCCAAGGACGCCATCCATAAGGATCAACCACTTCACTTTCATCCCAATCATGATCGCCATTTATGTCGTAATAAACCCCAAAATGTAAATGGACGCCAGCGCTTCCTGTGCCTGTATTACCCATCACACCAATTTGTGTCACTCCTGCCGCCACCGTATTCCCAATAGAAACGCTTACAGATGCCAGGTGACCATAGAAGGTAGCATACCCGTTGTGATGGTTTATCAGAATCGAGTTCCCATAACCGGTAATCTTGGGGGAAACGACAACGACTCCATTTCCCGCAGCGTAAACAGGTTGGGGATCATTGATCAGTAACGTATGGCGGAAATCAATTCCATTATGATAATCATAACAAGTCTTTCCTAACCCACCTGGTGCTGTAGCACAGTTACCAACCCCGATCATGTCTTTTGGCTCAAATACAAAGCCATCCCAACGGGTTAACTTACCATTCGGTTGATTGTATCGTGGCAATTCATGATCAAACCAAGAATTTACGTAACCTGGGCCACTTCCCCTTTCACTCCCACTTGATGCTAGAGCAAACCGCTCTTGTTCTGAGAAACCGAATACATCCGTATATCGTAACGGCAGATCAAGAAACCGATCTGGCTTTTGAGGACGGATAATGAAATTCCGTGTCAGGTTTTTATCAACAGTTAGTTTTACCTCTACAGGGGCAAAACGAAACTCATCTTTTTTCGGGGTAATTATGTATTCCCCTGCTTCTACCCCAACAAGCCGATACTGCCCATTCAGATCCGTTAATGTCGAAGTACCATAATCGGTTGATATTTGCACTCCAGATGCTGGTTGCCCATTGTCGTCGGTTACCGTCCCAATGATTGAATAGCTTGCCTCTGGGTTTATTTGATTACTTCGCCGCAAATGGGTTCCAGACATCCCATACAGTTTATGATCAGCTCCAAATACTAGAGGTGAGCCGCCGGTCGATACCCCGAGGTCAACAACTCCCGCACCAGGGTTCAAAGGATCGTAAACAACCATATGGTTAACTGGCAACGCAAACACATAAACTTTTCCATCCGGTGATATTGCAATACCCCCGGCTGAAACAGAGTCACTGCCGGTGGCGACTGCTCCTAAGTCCTGGATGCCCTGCGCCGGAATGACTGGATCATAGGCAAATAGCCGCGATGGCATATTATAACCAACCGCCATATAAATTTTCCCATCCACAGGGTTATAAGAAATTGCCCATGACTCATGAACCCCAGCATAAATCGTTCCAATCACAGTTGTCGTCTGGTTCGAAGGATTGTAGCGAAAAAGGCTTGCATCGCCATAAGGTGTGATCCAAATCCGCGAGGTTACTCCATAAATATACCCATCTGGTCCCGCCGCTAAACCACTCAGGCGCACCTGGTTGTTAATAATCCGCCCTCTGTAGTTCCAGGAATTCGTACTTGGATTGTAGATCGATAATTTGCCTTGGCAACAAGTGGCTATATAAACATTATTATCACTGCCAACAACCAACCCTTGAGCATATTCATCACCAATCGAGCCCAAGTCGGTTACATTCTTCGTTGCTGGATTATAGCCAGCCAGGTTTCCCTGGCCATATGTTTTTGAAGTAGCAATATATACGCGCCCATCCGGGGCAGTCGCAATTCGCCCTACCTCCGCTCCACTACCAGGGACTTGGATCAAAGGCGCCGATTGAGGAGCTATTGTATCAAAATCAAACAGATAGGGTACGCCTGAAGGACCAGTCGTTCCACCAAAAATATGGCCAGATGGTGAGGTTGACAGCAAAGTTGCACCATTTTGACCAGGTATTATCTCTCCCAGATCTGCCCAGTTATCAAGCTCTGCATGAACAGGTATAGACATATTCCCAATTAGAATAAACGACATACTCATAAGCAAAAAACATCGAAATATTTTCTTGGTCATGATTTTCAATCTCTCCGATTTTAATTTTTTTCTCTGCCCTATTCCATTATAGGCAATATTCGTATTTTGAAGATTTTAAAGTGGAACTAGTGTACGTCCACGATAATTAAGGGGTAAGAGACAGCCTAACAAAATTAAATGGAATGGAATTCAGATTGAATATTATTTTTCAGGTGATGACATTCGAACGTAAGCCATAATGACGAATGACCGTAAGCCATGCGTGAACGCCAAAACCAATTGACAAAGGATTCCATTCGCTCTATCATAGCAGTCACAATCCGGTACACCCATTATCTGTGGTGTACAACTCGAAGACACGCCAATTGGCGTGTTTTTCGTTAAAACCGCCCGGAACCCGGTTTGAAATCCTGCCTGAGAGTCAGGCAGAACATCCAATATTCACAATGTTGCCCCCTTTTTTAATCAAAATCACGGTAAAGGATAGAGTAACAACTCCTTTACCGTCCATCTTCGATCGGTCAGCCCAGCCAGCATGGCCGGAGTCCGCTTCCGGTACTTCTTGGGCTGTTGTTTCCCCTTTCTTTGAACCGGATGCGCCAGTTCTTCGACCAGGCTTTCATGCGGTCGGATAAAATGATAATACGTGCGCCACCATTCCAGATGCTCCATCAGTTCCGGTGTGTACTTTGCCGGTCCCCAGGTACGGCGGGTCAGCTTACTGACACACTGCCGGATAGATAAGTTCAGCCGTTCCACGAAAGCGGTGTTAATTCTGCCGCTCAGCCCCGCTTCGCGAAGGCGCCCACTATATTGCGCGATTTCCCCCACCAGCACCCGCCGTTCCACTTCTACGGTTTTCCTCCGCCGTTGATGCTTGATGACCTGGCTATAAACAAAATCGCTCAGGAGTACCCAGACCGGCTTCTTCCCCTCCATCTTTTCCCACCTTCCGAAATGCGCCGTCAGGGCATAAAAGTAGTGCTTGAGACCATCTGTGCTGAACACGGGCACACACCCTACCGCCAGTCGCCCTTTCAATTCATGCACCACCGAATACGCCATGTCCTGGTTTCTGGCTCCCACCTGCATGACCGGAATGAGCTTCGTCTTGGCATCGCTGGCAATCCACAGCCACATATCCTGGCCTTTATTTTTCACGTTCGCCCATAATTCGTCCAGCTGCACATGCACCAACTTCAGTTCTGCCAGGTATCGTTCATGCAGCTTCTTGCCCTGCATCCCACTGCGGCATAACCAGGTGCGGATGGTGATCTCTCGCACACCAAACACTTCTTCCAATGCGGATGCGTCTACCCCTAAGGCCATCAGCCACAGGATTTTCTCAATTAGGTCTGAATGGCTTTTCAGACGATACAGGATGGTATTCCGCCTGGCGGTGAACTTCTTCCCACAGGCCTGACATTTGAAATCCTGGATCACCTCTTGCATCCCATGCGTTCCATATCCCACCAGCGCATGGAGCGCCTCCTCGGTGATCCCATAGTATTCGCAGCTTTTGTTTGGGCAAAAGAACCCTTCTGTCCGAATCTTCTTCTTCCGTCCACCCCGCCCTTGACGCAACTGCCAGGAGACCGGCATTTTTCGCTTGGCTTCTATCCGCTTGCCCTTGTCCTCGCAACAAAACCGACAGTCGCGTTCATTCTTCGGTCGCAGAACAGCCGGTTTGCGGCTTCGCTTTTCTTTTTTCTTAGTTTCGAGGAGTTGGCGAAGCCAATATTGTCGCAGATACCGATACAATTCAATCAGTAATATCAGAATCCCCAAGATTTCAAGCAATTCCTTGACCAAGCGCGCTTTTTTCTCCGTTCTTTGATTTGAAAGCGCGCAATTCTATCATCTTTCAGCGTTGACCGAGTTATCAACTACAAATTGTGGTGGCACCTGATGATCAGTTGATCGAACGCGCTCAAAAAATTACGGGGATCAAGACAAAACGAGAATTGGTAAATGAAGCCTTACGCACCCTAATTCAACTCCATGAACAGGCTGAGATCCGCACCTTACGCGGGAAGTTGAATTGGGAAGGGAATCTATCCGAACAACGTCAATCTCGCTTATCCGATTAATATCCTTGTCAAAGAATCCATCCTCATTTCCTTATTTTCATGAGGCGCAATATGATATTCATTGATTCCACCATCTGGGTTGATTACTTCAATGGACAGATCAATCCACAGACCGACTACCTGGACAATATACTCACCTCCGTTCCAATTCTGGTCGGAGATCTCATTCTCGCTGAGGTGCTGCAAGGGTTCCGGCACGATAGTGATTTTGAGCAAGCCCGTCGCGCGCTAAGTAAGTTTGAAACCGTTCGTATGGTCAACCCTGATCTTGCCATCCAGAGTGCTCGCAATTACCGCACTTTACGTAAAAAGGGGATCACTGTCCGAAAAACAATCGATAGTTTAATTGCTACTTATTGTATTGAAAACAACCATGAACTTCTCCACAATGACAGCGACTTTGATCCCTATGAGCAGCATTTGGGATTGCGTATCATTCACCCAGAGAAGGAATAATCATTAGGCATGATATGCTCAAAAAGCATTACGGGAAATTTATCGGACTTTATTCAAAAAAAAACTCAGGAACAAATCTCTGATCATTTACCCGGTTCTTCTATATTTGCTCCCCCTCAATGCTCTATGCCTTACGAATGTGCAAAGTCATTATTTTGCTTGCTCAGTTACAAGAAACCATGTAAAATCGACCGTAAGTAAGGTTTGATCCTTAATAATCGCTCAAAACAACCTTCAAACCGAGAAAGTTGTTGAGAATTTCGATCCCGCGATATCAGGAATGCGTTTCTTCAAGACGGGGCGATGACGGTCGCTCCCTCTAGACACAAGAATCTGTTCAAAAGTGAACAGATTTTCTGTTTTAAGCATCATGTCAACCATTTTATTTTTTCGTATCTCTTTATTTTTGTTAATATTCTTGACATACCGCCATTCAAGCTAAATCGCGGGTGTGACCGCCAAGGTAATCATCTAACCCGCGGTCCTGGAACGGTTATCGTGATACGCCGCGCCCTAAGGCCAGTAGCCACAGGATCTTTATCGGCCAGCTCCAAATGGCTTTTCAAGAAGTACCCGTTTGTGGGCACTTTCTTCTTTGGCTATCTTTGCCTTTCCTCAGATGCCATGGAAGTGGCGCTTCGCGCTATTTTGGTTTCTTTTTATCTTTTATTCCTGTCAAAAGGGGCAGTCGCGCTCACTTTTCGGCCGCAAGACGGGCGGTTTGCGTGGTCGTTTCGCCTTTCTCTTCTGTGAAAGCAGATGGCGCAGCGAGATCTGGCGCAGTTTTCGGTGGATTTCAACCAATAAGGTGAGAATTGCCAGCAGGATCAATAGATCCTTGATCAAGGGCGGCCATGCGCTCCTTTCTGAGAGTATACAAACCGCCTGATTTTGTCATTCTCGGCAATATTTCAGTTATACACCGCCGATTGTGATCTGCCGGAGAAAGGCCAGAAAGTGTCGCAGGCAATAAATCTACTATTTTTCTATTATTTCTATGTAAACTTGACAATCATTCAATATTAAGTGACAATATGGGCAACCTGCGGTCTTCATATAGTGTTGCGATTGATTCCGGGGATTAGAATCGCTAAAATAGCCGCGGAGATCAAAAAGCTTGCTTTAAATGCAGCTTTTTCAGGCTTACCGCCAGGATGAGGCTCCCCAATTTTCAAGCCTTCTGACAGGTTAGGCTGCCAGGAGATTTCCATTTATTGATGGAAACCTTCTGGGTATCTTCTTAACAATTCGGGGAAAAGGGTGTGTTTTGTGAGTGCTTCGCACTTACAAAACACACCCAGCCCTACTTATTTGAGAAGATATCCTGCTGGTTACCAAGATTTGAGGAGAAAAGTATGGAAGTTTTTTTTGAAGTATCCGGATTGAATATTTACCTGCAAATTGCAGTGACCCTGATTTCCATTACGGCCCACCTGGTTACCACCCGCAGCAAACAGCGAAAGGAATTGGTGATTGAACTGGCAGCCTTGTATACCATAGGCCTGTCGGGCTGGTTTTCCATCATCAGCGGCTTCTTTGGGCATATCCTATACGCCGACGAGGTTGCCGCTTCGATTGGCTGGCCGATGAACAGCGGTTTCCAAACCGAACTCGCATCCGCTGCCATTGGGATTGGTTTGATTGGATTTGTTGGTTTTTGGATGAAATCCTTCTGGCTGCCGTTTATCATCGCGAAATCGACCTTTATGTGGGGCGCTGGGATCACCCACATCGTCCACGCCATTGAACAACACAACTTCTCGCCCAGCAACACCGGCATCGTCGTGTATTGGGATTTCTTATTCCCCATCCTGCTGGTACTTCTCTATACACTTTACCGCCGCCGGCAAAGCATGCTGCCAGGCGTTGGCGCGCTGGCCGATTAGCCTCGATTATTTTCAAGCTGACATGAGCCTAGAATAATCGGGAAGCATAGTTTTGAAGAAAAAGTGGTTGGACAACGACTCTGTAGAAAAATAAGGGGGAAAACGTGGTGAAAAGGACTCTGAAAATGATTTTTGCCATTGCAGCAGTAGTGCTCTTATTCATTGCGGGCTACGCTTCCGCACCGCATCCACCTTCCACGCCTGCGCGAGTAGGGAATGTATCTGACCTGGAGACTTACCTTAATCGCCTGGTTGAATCTGGCAGCCCGCCAGGTTTATCAGTAGCCGTCGTGAAGGATGGCAAGCTAGTGTACAATCGCGGGTTTGGCTATGCTGACCAGCCGCGCGGTGAAAGGGCCACGCCTGATACTGTGTATCACTGGTGGTCAATGACCAAGATTCCCTCTGCAATCGCGGTGATGCAACTGCAAGAACAAGGCAAGTTAAAATTGGACGATGAGGTTACCCGGTACCTGCCGTGGTTTGAAGCGCATGATGCTTCAAAGAATAGCCAGATCATTACGATCCGTAACCTGCTGCAGCATACTTCTGGCTTACCCGATACGGTTCCCGCCATAATAGGCTGGGTGCATTATGACGATGCATCTCGCGACCTGACCGAATTTGTAAAAAAACATTTGCATGAATATAACAAGTTGCGATCAAAACCCGGCGAAAAGGCCTCCTACAGCAATTTTAATTACATGGTGTTAGGCGCGATCATCGAAGCGGTAGCGGGGCAACCTTACGAAACGTATATCACCCAAAATATCTTACAACCCCTGGGAATGTCGCGCACAAATTTTGTTTATAACTTTGAAATGGCCGAATATGAAGCGGCCGGCTCCCTGCCCGCCATTCACTTTTATACACCCCTGCTTCCGTTCCTGCTGGATGCATATGCGCTGGTCCGCGAAAGACAGGGGAAGCTGCTTTGGCTCAACAGAGTCTATATTGATGTCACGCCATCAACTGGATTGATCGGGCCTACAACGGATGTGGCCCGCTTCATGATAGCCTATCTGAATCAAGGAAATTTGGACGGCAAACAGATTCTCAGCCCTGAATCAGTTTCTGCAATGAATGAAACCGCACCGTTGGATGGGCGTGGATTGGGTTGGCTTATCGAAGATCGTCAAGGCTCACGTCTCATCGAACATATCGGAGGCGGGCCCGGCTTTGCCACGATCATGCGTCTTTATCCGGCCAGCGGCCTGGGAATTGTGATCCTTTCCAATGGAACCGATCTCGATCGAGACGGTCTTGCGGATCTTCTGGCGAATATGGATTGGTAAAACAAGTCGATTGCAAACCGAGTTTCTGAAGAAATGGCTCTGAGCAACTTAAATGACAGAACAAGATAACCAAAGGATAAAGGATGCATACTAAGGGACATAATCAAACGATCCGCTTGCGCGACGGGCGTACACTTGGTTTCGCAGAATACGGTTCGGCAGAAGGGTCGCCAGTATTTTACTTTACGGGTGGAAATAGCTCCCGTTTGGAAGGTGGATGGTTTGAAAATGCGGCAGAGAAAAATCAAGTTCGGCTCATTGTTCCAGATCGGCCAGGGTTTGGATTATCAACATTTCAACCTGAGCGCCAGCTTCTTGATTGGCCAGATGATGTCATTGAACTAGCCGATGCCTTATCCATAAAGATGTTTTCAATATTTGGATTATCGGGTGGGGGACCGCATGTGCTTTCTACGATATACAAGATTCCAGAAAAGATTAAGAAAGTTGCTATCGTGAGTGGTACCGCGCCACCAGACATGCCGGAGAAATTTCAAGGCATGTGGCCGCCAGTGAAACTTATTTTTCTAACTGCCAAAAATGTGCCTGTGATAAATCGGTTCTTGTTAAAACTAATGTCAGGATTTTATAGCAACGAAGAACAAATGATGAAGCGCATGAAGCAGGCATTGCCGCTTCCAGATGTTGAGTTAATTGAAAGGAACCCTGAAGTTATAAAAATATTTGCACGGGCTGCGAAAGAGTCTCATCGTTCTGGGCTCGAGGGAGACGTGTGGGAGTGGCATTTGTACGTCAACGAATGGGGCTTTGATCTAAGCAAAATAAATAGAGAAATAAGATTGTGGTACGGTCTCTACGATCAGCAAGTGCCGATTGGTATGGGAAGATACTTGGCAAAGACCATGCCGGGAGCTCATCTTACCGAGGTGAAAGATGGTGGTCACTTTTCAACCATCAACAACCACATAGATGAGATATTCGATTATCTCCTGGGCAAATAAAAATGTCAGTGAATATCAACGCAGAAAGGAGATGACGATGGGAAGTCATCCGCTTAATTTAGCGCTTCGATTCTTATTGGAACTATCGGCCCTGGGTGCTTTGGGTTTCTGGGGCTGGGCTCAACAAGAAGGCCCGACACGCTGGCTTTGGGCGATCGGAGCACCTTTGGTCGCCGCAGTTTTGTGGGGGACATTTGCTGTCCCCAACGATCCCAGCCGCTCAGGTCAGGCAACAATTCCCACCTCCGGGTTCTTGCGCCTTTTGCTAGAACTATCGATATTCGCCATAGCAACTATCGCTCTTGTCGCCAGTCAGCGCGTTACTGCCGGATGGATCTTAGCGGCAGCAACTTTATTTCATTACACAATTTCTTATGACCGCATACTTTGGTTATTAAAAAATTAAGATAAAACTTCGCAACCTGGGGTGTTTGAATGAGCATAACAGATATTTTTAGAGTGTTTACTCTATAATGGATCTATGGCTATGAAAATTTTGGCTACCAAACTCTATATCCCCTCCACCCGGCCGGAACTCGTCCACCGCCCCCGCCTGATTGAGCGGCTAAACGAGGGCCTGCATCGCAAATTGACCCTTATCTCTGCTCCTGCAGGATTTGGGAAAACGAGTGTGATCAGTGAGTGGATTCCTAAGAGTCCGCACTGCGTGACCTGGCTCTCCCTGGATAAAGAGGATAACGAATCAACCCGGTTTTGGACTTACTTCATATCTTCGCTTCAAGGACTCAGCTCTGATCTTGGTAAATACGCCCTTTCTCTTTTGCAATCCATGCAGGCGCCCTCAATTACTTCAGTTTTGTCGACTTTGATCAATGACATTACCGCATTCCCAGATACCTTTGCCATGGTACTCGATGATTACCATATGATTGAATCCAAACCGATTGACCAGGCCCTCACCTTTCTGCTCGAGCACCTACCTCCCAATATGCATCTGATCATCGCCACGCGCGAGGATCCCAGTCTGCCCCTGGCCCGGTTACGCGTCCGAGACCAATTGAACGAACTGCGCAGCACAGACTTGCGTTTTTCTCCTTCTGAAGCTGCTGAATTTATGAACCAGATGATGGGGCTGAACCTTTCCGTAGAGGACATTGCTGCACTGGAAAACCGCACCGAAGGCTGGATTGCAGGCTTGCAATTGGCCGCTATTTCAATGCAAGGGCAAGAAGAACCGCACGGATTTATCCAATGCTTTTACGGGAAGCCACCACTTTGTGCTGGATTATCTGGTGGAAGAGGTCTTGCAGATACAACCTGAACGTATCCGCAATTTTCTACTGCGAACTTCTATTCTGGATGGATTATATGGACCTCTGTGCGATGCTGTCACCGGACAGAATGATGGCAGAGTGATGCTGGAAGAATTGGAGTGTAGTAATCTGTTTGTCGTTCCGCTCGATAATGAGCGCCGTTGGTACCGTTATCACCATCTCTTTGCCGAATTGCTGCGGCAGCGATTGCAGCAGGGCTCCGTTCCACCAACGGGAGAAAAAGAGATGGAAGAAGTCGAAGAATTGCACATTCGCGCCAGCAAATGGTTTGAAGACAATGGCCTGGAGATTGAGGCGTTTCAACACGCTGTGGCCGCCAATGACGTTAAGCGCGCTGCGCGCCTGATCGAGGGGAAGGGGGCGCCACTACATTTTCGGGGTGCAGCATCTCAGGTGTTGAACTGGCTGACTTCATTACCCGAGTCGATATTAGACGACAGTCCATCACTTTGGGTAACGTATGCTTCGGTGTTATTGTTTGTTGGCCAAAATTCCGTCGCTGAGCCGAAACTGCAAGCGGCTGAGGCAGCTATTGCGAAAGCGGAACCAGACGACGAAATGCGAGACCTGATCGGACGGATAGCTACCATGCGGGCTACAATGGCTGTTGTTCGGAATGATTTGGACATCATCATTAATCAGTCACAGCGGGCACTCGCCAATCTGCGCCCGGAAAATTTACCTTATCGGGCCGCCGTCAATTGGTCATTGGGGTATGCATATCAATCCCAGGGAGACCGTTTGAGAGCCAGTCAGGCTTATAACGAAATCATATCTACTGCTGAGCCGTTTGAGAATTCCATTTACCTCATCGCGGCCTTAACCAGTCTTGGCCAGATCCAGGAAACAGACAACCAGTTATCTCTGGCAGCCGAGTCTTATGAGCATGTACTGCGGCTGGCAGGAGATCCGCCGCTACCGATTGCCTGTGAAGCCCATCTTGGTCTGGCTCGATTAAATTACCAGTGGAATGATCTGAACGCTGCAAAAAAACATGGGCAGAAAAGTCAGCAGCTCATGCAGCAGATAGAAAGCGTTGAAACCGTTGTTTCACACAAGCTTTTTCTCGCTCGTCTGCTACTTACGCAAGGTGATGCATCGGCTGTGGACGCTGTTTTTCAGCAGGCTGAGGCATATATACATCAACATAACTATATGTTTCGAATGGATGATGTTGCTGCAATACAGGTGATATGTTTCGCTGAGTCAAGGTAATCTGGTTACCGCAGCTAATCTGGCCCAGACGCATCATCTGCCTATTAGTCAGGCTCGCGTCCATCTAGCCCAAGGCGACCCTGGCAAAGCCCTGGATGTGCTCGCCCCGGTCCGTCAGCAAGCGGAGGAAAAGAGGTGGCAGGATGAACGACTTAAGGTGCTGTTGCTGCAAGCGCTCGCGCATTGGGCACAAGGAAGAAGCGAAACAGCCGTTGAACTGTTGAAAGACGCACTGGCATCGGCAAAACCTGGCGGCTTCATTCGCATCTTTGTTGATGAAGGGGCATCCATGGCTCGTCTGCTTTACGAAGCGCTTGTTCGCGGAATTGAATCAGCATATGTTCGCCAGTTGCTGGCGGCATTTCCCATTGCCGACTCTGAACCGGCAGCTTTAGCCCTGCCACCAGATGCTGAAGCCGGCCTGCTTGAACCACTTAGCATGCGCGAACTGGAGGTGCTAAAAGTTATCGCTGAAGGGTTATCCAATCAAGAAGTGGCTAACCGACTTTATCTCTCGTTACATACGGTCAAGGTCCACGCCCGCAATATATATTCCAAACTTGGTGTCAAGAACCGCACCCAGGCGGTTGCTAAGGGAAGGACTCTGGGTATCTTGTCACAAACCTAAAAGCCGGTACAGTTCTTTTCGGCATCCCTAATTTATTATTGCACCGAGAACAGCGGACCGACACATAGCGGTCCGCTGTTTCATTTCCCCAGATACCAACAAATAATCCCTGGATAACTCTTTCGAGGCATGACAGTAATACCATCTGGTTGTTACATTTAGAGCAGGATGAGAACTGACAAACGCAATTTCAGAAAAGGCCCAGATGCACCAAGGATCTACCAGATCAGACTTGAAGGTCACCTGGACCGTCAATGGACGGAATGGTTTGATGGCTTGACCATCACGCTGGAAGATAATGGCGACACCCTCCTGACCGGTCCGGTGATCGATCAGGCCGCGTTGCATGGATTGCTAAGGAAAGTTCGGGATTTAGGAATACCGTTGCTATCGGTCAATCAAGTTATGTCCGGACTGGAAGATGTGCCGATTTGAAGCAGTAAGTTGAGACTTGCCGACTGGAAAGAAGATTTGCTATTTCAACATCACTTTGAGTGACAAAAACAAAAGGAGAAAAGAATGGATTTAGATCAGAAAGCCACCACAATGGATCGGAAGGGATTACTTTCAATAATCTGGGTATTTGCAGCGTTCAACTATTTGTATTGCGATGTTGTCTCGTTAATGAATTCCGAATTACTCAGCCAATATTTGACCGGAAAAGTCAATGGCATGGAATTAACTCAAGGGTTCTTACTGGGGGCCGCAATATTAGTGGAGATTCCGATCGCTATGGTTCTCCTGTCAAGAGTGTTGAAATACAGAGTCAATCGCTGGGTAAACATCATTGCCGGTGTAATAATGACACTCGTTCAAACCGCGTCACTGTTTGCCGGAACGCCAGCCATGTATTACGTATTTTTCAGCGTTCTTGAAATTGCGGCAACCGTCCTGATTGTGTGGTTTGCATGGAATTGGCGTCACGCTGAAAGTTTGTCCTGATATAAAGATCTAAATCAAAATCATATCCTGGCTGGGTATGAATGGTAAAGGTATTGTAATCAACAAGGAGAATAAAATGAATACAAACACATCTCAATTCACGGATGGTCCACTACGGAAAGCCGCAATTGTCGCCGGCCTGGCATTATTAATCATGGCGATACTGGCACCCATTGTCCAATTTGGTGTTTTGCAAAAACTTGTCATACCCGAAAACGCAAAAGCCACCGGTGAAAATATCATGGCTTCTGCCACGCTATTCCGCACAGGGATCTTCATCTTCCTGGTCGTGGCAATTCTCGATGTTGTTGTGGCTTGGGCATTATACATTTTACTCAAGCCCGTCAACAAGAGACTCTCTTTACTTGCAGCGTGGTTTAGGGTGGTTTATGCTGCAATTTTTGCAATCGCCCTGACCAATCTCGTTAATGTTTTGCAACTTCTCACTGGCGCTGACAACTTGAAAGCATTAGAAGTAAATCAATTGTATGCCCAGGCAATGTTATCGCTAAGTGCATTTCAATCTGGGTGGGATATCGGACTGGTAATTTTTGGTATGCATCTGCTGGTCGTCGGGTACCTGGCTTTCAAGTCTGGTTACATCCCCAAATGGCTGGCCGTTTTATTGGTCATTGCCGGTATCGGCTACATGGTCGATAGCTTTGGGAAGTTTTTTGTGCCCAACTATAATTTAACAATCGCCGGCTTTACATTTATTGGGGAAGTGTTGCTCATCTTCTGGCTTTTGTGGAAAGGCATTAAAGGATTTGACAAAAAGCTGGATATGAAATCAGGATCAAATGACAAAAGGAAAGAAACGAAGCCAGACAGCAAGATCGCTGTTGGCATCGCATTTGGAGCAGGAGTTGGTGCGGCCATCGGTGTAGCAATTGACAATATCGCCGTCGGTGTTGGCATCGGTATATCGATCGGTGCTGCCATTGGAGCAGCCTTCGAGCGGCAGGCTAAAGGGCTAGATGATGATAGAAAACACATCGTTTAATTCATCTCAAAATTTATTGAAAGAGGTCTTCTTTGAAACTTGAAATCTCACAACTTGGAAAGCAATACCGGCGCGAATTCTGGGGCTTGAAGGATTTCAGCCTGGAAGTGCAGCCCGGCGTGCTCGGTCTGCTTGGACCTAATGGCGCAGGCAAATCCACTTTTATGCGGATGCTGGCGACTATTACCAAACCCAGTGCAGGGACCATCACCTGGGATGGCACAGACATTGCCAAATCACCGGATACGTTACGCGCGGTGCTGGGCTACCTGCCGCAGGATTTTGGCATCTACCCCAACTTGAATGCGGTCGAGTTCCTGGAATACATGGCTGCCATCAAAGGTCTGAACGCCAGTTCGGCCCGCCGTCGCATTGACGAGTTGCTGCAAGTGGTCAATCTGGTTGAAGTGGCCAGACGCCCGCTGGGCGGTTATTCGGGTGGAATGAAACAGCGCGTTGGCATTGCCCAGGCATTGCTCAATGATCCGCAATTGCTGATCGTGGACGAGCCGACCGTCGGTCTCGATCCGGAGGAGCGCGTGCGTTTCCGCAACCTGCTCTCTGACCTGTCTGGTGAACGTATCGTCATCCTGTCTACGCACATTGTCTCGGATGTGGAAGCCACCGCCACGCGCATCGCGCTGGTCAACAATGGCCATCTTTTGCGCGAAGCCGCTCCTGAAGACCTGCTCAAGGAACTGGATGGTATGGTCTGGGAATGGAGCGTTCCCAGCGCTGAACTGCCCGCCTTGAAACAGCAGCACATCGTCAGCGGCACCATCCGCCGAAGCGACGGGGTGGAGGTACGCGTCATCAGCGAGAGCAGGCCCGAGGGCCAGGCCCAGAACGTTTCTCCTAATCTCGAAGACGCCTACCTGTATTTCATCGGGCGGGAGAACCACGCATGAGCGCCGTTCGCATCGTCTACCACCTGGCCCGTGCCGACTTTTTAGAACGCGTGCGCCGTTACAGTTTCCTGATCATGCTGGGGCTGGGCGCCTTCCTTGGTTATCAGGTTGCGGTTGGCAACATCGCGCTGCGGCTCGACATCTACCGCGGGGAGTTCAATTCTGCCTGGGTCGGCAGCATGATGGCGCTGATCGGTTCCTTCTTTCTGGGTTGGTTCGGGTTTTATCTGGTCAAAGGCTCGATGGCACGCGACCGCGAAACGGGTGTGGGGCAGATCATGGCGGCTACGCCGCTCACGCGACTCCTTTATACTTTCGGTAAATGGGCCAGCAACTTTTCCGTGCTGATGGCAATGATCCTTGTGCTGGCTATTGCGAGCATCGGTATTCAATTCCTGGCCGGTGAGAACACCCATCTAGACCTGTTGGCCCTGCTGGCGCCCTTCCTATTCGTCACCCTGCCCGTCATGGCGCTTGTTGCGGCGATTGCGGTCCTGTTCGAAAGCATCGGCTTCCTGAGCGGCGGCTTCGGCAATGTGCTCTATTTCTTTCTGTTCTTCATGCTCATTCCGCTCATGGACAAATTGAGCGTCATCAACCCGGCGCTGGAGCCCTTGGGATTGGGGTTGTTCCAGCAAAGCATGGGTGCCGCCGCCAAGGCCGCCTTCCCTGAATATAACGGCGGCTTCGTGCTTGGCGACCCCGCCACTGCTAGTTCCATATTTCAATGGACCGGCGTACATTGGACGTCTGACATCATCCTCATGCGTTTGGCGCTCTTTGGCATCGCCATCGCACTGACCTTGATCGCCTCCATTTTCTTCGACCGCTTCGACACCTCGCGCCGCAAACCATCTACAAAGCGGACGAAGAAAAGCGCCTCGAAAACGAAGCCCGAACCTGCTCCCATTACCAAAGCGGACCCCGCCGTTCAATTGACCCCACTAAAAGCATCCACGGGACAATTCGGATTTGTACGCGTTCTGGTTTCCGAATTGAAACTGCTCATCAAGGGACAGCCCTGGTGGTGGTATGCCGTGGCAGGCGGGTTATTTATCGCAGGTCTCGCCAACCCGGTCGAGACCTCGCGCACATACCTGCTGCCTTTTACGTGGCTCTGGCCGGTGCTGATCTGGTCCGCACTGGGCAACCGTGAGATTCAACATAACGTCCAGCAGATGGTTTTCTCGTCTGCCGCACCGCTGTGGAGACAGTTACCCGCCAGTTGGCTGGCTGGTTTCCTCGTCACCCTGCTGACGGGCGGTGGTGTTGCATTGCGCTTGATAAGTGCGGGCGACAGCGCTGGCCTGCTTATCTGGATTTCCGCTGCTCTTTTCATCCCATCCTTTGCACTGGCATCGGGTGTCTGGAGCCGGGGCAATAAACTGTTCGAAGTGCTGTACGTCACAATGTGGTATTTAGGGCCGATGAATAAGATCGCCGCACTGGACTTCATGGGTGCCAGTACAGACGGGTTTCCGCTGGTTTACCTGGGTGCAGCATTTGTGCTGGTTGTGCTGGCTTTCGCCGGACGCGCCAGACAATTACAAAACTGAATTGTCCAATTTATTTGAAAACATGACTCACCTTCTGGTTTACAATACTTCAGAAGCCAAGCCGCAGGCTGGTGAAGCAACCATTAGGCGGCTAGGAAAGGAAATCACAAATGCAAAAAACAGAACGAATCATTCAAATACTTAGAATAATCATGCCGATCGTGGGGATAATCTGTATCGTGGTATTCCCGCCATGGGACGGAATATGGTCTTCGATAGCACCATTACCTGATACTGTCCAAGAACAAGTCGATGACGCAATTGGTTATGGATTGGATGGAATTATTGTGTATGTCGATGAAGCAGGCCAACCACCAGCATTTTATGCAGCTGGCTGGGAAAATAAAGAGACGCAAGTGCCAGCCGATCCGCACGCCTTGTTCAAAATTGCCAGCATCAGCAAGCTGTATATCGCCGCTGCTACCGCCAAATTGGTCAGTAACGGGCAGTGTTGTCGCTGGATGATACGCTCGCTGATTACTTGCCTGAACTTGTTGGAAGAATTGAATATGCGGATCAGATTACCCTGAGAATGATGGTGCAGCATCGCAGCGGCATACCAAATTTTACGTTGACGATGCAGCATGGGATTGGTTCAGTCCGCAGACAGATATCGACAAGGCCCTGGAGCTGGTCTTGGATGAACCAGCAGATTTTAAGCCTGACGCACGTACCAGTTATTCCAATACAAATTACCTGTTGATAGGTCGCATCCTGGACAAAGTGTTGGGATACAGTCACCATCAATATATCGATGAATGAAATATCTGGCTCCTCTCGGGCTAACGAATACGTACAGTTTGCTCAGCCAGGTGGAAGATGAAGATGTGGTCAGCGGGTACTGGTATCAATATGACGATGATCTGATGGGGCTTGATTTTGTAATTCCCGGTGGATCGATGGTCGCGACTGCACAGGATGTCGGAATATTCTTGAGAGCATTGAATGATGGCTCATTGCTGAATGACGATGAGCAGGCTATTTACTCCTCTATTTACGAGTATGGACATACCGGCTGGTTACCAGGATACTAGAGTATCGCACGCTATCATGAGGACATTGATACGGTCGTCGTTCAGTTTGTGAATACAACCGGTGGGACCCCGCTGGTTCAATCTTTCGATACACAGGGTGGAACCAAGGTGATGGATATCGAATGTTGTTTATAACCGTATTGTCCGAATTCTGCACAGGTAAGGAACGTTTGAATGCTCGACCATGAAAGTGCCTTGACTTCGATATGCAGACAATGGTATTTTCTTAGGCACTTGTCCTGGCTGCTTTTTCTAAGTGAACGATATTTACTATCCCAGAAAGTTACCAGGCGAGTTTATCTGGCTGACATTCTCGTCTGGCAGCGGTTTATAATTAATTATTAGGTACCCATATGAATTTATGGAGATCAGTTACACGGAAACAGCTTTGATGCACGCCGCCAAGGATGTCCCTGGATGAGATATTTCCAGTCAGGCTTGACGTAGTCCGGTCGCAGAATTCGGGAATCCGTTGACCAATTCCTTGTGAAGTCGTTCGTGATTGATCCTGCAATTACCCGGATTATCTATATTTGTTCCCCCTTTTGAATGAACACCTTACTAAATTGCAAAGTCTCTTTTTTTCTTGCCCTATTACCAGAAAACATGTAAAATCG